>NZ_JAMTCT010000009.1 GCF_024171995.1 Promicromonospora umidemergens
GGCTCATCGCAATCGAGGGTGTAGGTGGGGTCTGAATCCTCCGCTTTCGAGCAGGCTGCGGGCAACATAGTTCGTGAGGTTTCGGAAGCCGAGAGCAGAGCCGCGGAGATGCTCGAGACGGCCGTTGATCGCCTCGGTGGGCCCATTACTGGTTCCGGGGCGGTCGAAGAACGCGAGTACGTCGGTGGCGCGTTGCTTCAGGGTTCGTCCGAGGCGACGGATCTCGACCAGCGCGGCGGGAACACCGCTGGTGACGGAGTCAATGACGGATCGCATCATCGCCTTCCCCTTGTGCTTGTCGGGTTCCCGGTAGGCAGCGATCATGCGCTGGTAGATGCCCCAGGTCGCTTCGACTTCCACGTGCTCCGCGATGACGAACACGGCCTCGAGTCGAGCGTGCTGCTTGTCGGTGAGCAGGTTCGCGCCGGTGTGGAGGGTGCGGCGGGCCTTGTAGAGCGGGTCGCCAGCGCGGCCACGATGCCCAACAGTGGCCTGTTGGACGCGTTGCCGGCAGCGATCCAATCCGTCGCCAGCGAGGCGGACGACATGGAACGGGTCCATCACCGGGACCGCGTCGGGAAGCTCTTCGGCGGTCGCGGTCTTGAACCCGGTGAACCCATCCATCGCGACGACCTCGATCCCGTCCCGCCAGGGTTTCGGACGACCAGCGAGCCATTGCTTGAACACGGCTTTGGAACGTCCTTCGACCATGTCCAACAGCCGCGCCGGGCCTGTCTTATTCCGTGTCGGGGTGAGATCGATGATCACAGTCACGTACTTGTCGCCGAACCTCGTGTGCCGCCAGACGTGTTCATCGACGCCGATCGTGGTGACCCCGTCGAACCGTGCGGGGTCATCGATCAGCCGGCGCTTGCCTTCAGTGATGATCGCGCTATTCGCGGTATGCCACGACACTCCGAGACCGGCAGCGGCCCGGGAGACGGTGAGATGGTCGACAACGATCGCTCCCAACGCCCACTCGATCCCGCCGCGAGAGATCTTCGCTCGCGGCGGTGCCGCCCTCGCCGTGTCCTGCCGCCACGCGCGTCGACAGTGATCGCATCGGTAGCGGCGCACCCGGACCAGCAGTGTTGTCGGCCGGTGCCCGAACGGCTCGTGTGCCAATCGGCGCATTACGGTGTCGCGCGGGACGCCCTCGGTCCCGCATTTGCGACACCATGGATCCGGCTCGGCGACGCGGCACTCGATCACCGCCCGATCCGGTTCGAGGTGCTGCCCGACGGCGACGAGGCCGAGCTCGTCGAGTCGGCAGAACATGGTCAGATCGGGCGCGGCGAAGGTAGCGTGGGACACGTCGAGGTCTTTCGGACGGTGAGTGTGAGAACTTCCATCCTGGAAGACCTCGACCCCTATCCGGAAACCGACGTCGCTACACCCTCATCTGCGAAGAGCCATTTATGGCACGGACTACAAGTCCCGTGGCAGGGCGACAAGATTTATGGCACGGACTACAGGATTAATGGCAACGGACAAAGGTCGGCGACCGCGTCGTCGTCTGCTCGTTCATCAGTTGCGGGAAGTGCTGGTACTGCCAGAACAAGCTGTTCTCGCTGTGCGACAACGGCAACCCGAATCCGGCGATTCCCGAGGCGCTGTGGGGTTACCCTCCCGGCGGCTGCTTCGGCTACTCCCACGCCCTCGGTGGGTACGCCGGCAGCCACGCCGACTACATCCGCGTTCCCTACGCCGACCAGGGGGCGTTCGCCGTCCCCGACGGCGTCGATGACATGACGGCCCTGTTCGCCTCCGATGCCGCCCCCACCGGGTGGACAGGCGCCGATCAGGCCGGGGTGAAACCCGGCGACGTGGTCGCCGTGTGGGGCGCCGGTGGTGTCGGGCAGATGGCTGCGGCCGCGGCGCAGCTGATGGGCGCCGAACGCGTCATCGTGATCGACCGGCTCGACAACCGGCTCAAGCAGGTCCAACAGCACATCGGTGCCGAGACACTGAACTACGAGCAGACCAACATCGCGGTCGAGCTACGCGAACTCACCGGCGGCCGCGGCCCGGATGTGTGCATCGAGGCGGTGGGAATGGAGGCCCACAGCGACGGCCCGGGCTACCTCTACGACCAGGTCAAGCAGCAGCTGCGCTTGCAGACCGACCGCCCCACCGCCGTGCGCCATGCCATTCATGCCTGCCGCAAGGGGGGAACCGTGTTCACTCTCGGCGTCTTCGCCGGAGTCGTGGACAAGTTCCCCCTCGGTGCGGTGATGAACAAAGCACTCACCCTGCGCGGCGCCCAGCAACACGGACACCGCTACATCCCCAGCATCCTCGAGCACATGGCCCGCGGCGAACTCAAAACCGACCACCTGGCCACCCATGTGATGCCGCTGGACCAGGGTCCGCGCGGCTACGAGATGTTCAAGAACAAGGACGACGGCTGCGTCCGAGCGGTCTTCCGGCCCGGCGGGTGACCTCGCCCGGCTTCCGCCCGTCCTGTACTCGAATCGATTTGGAGGCTTCCCATGGCACAGGAACTGCACGGCAAGAAGATCGCGATCCTCGCCGCCGACGGCGTCGAGCGCGTCGAACTTGAGCAGCCGCAAGGCGCGCTGCACGGCGCCGGCGCGACGACCGAGCTGCTCTCCATCCACTCCGGCGAAATCCAGGCGCGGCAGTTCGACCTCGTCTCGGCCGGCACCTTCCCGGTCGACAAGCAGGTGCAAGACGCCTCCGTCGACGACTACGACGCGCTGCTGCTGCCGGGCGGCACGGTCAACCCCGACCAGCTGCGCACGAACAGCGACGCGGTCGACTTCGTCAAGGCCTTCGTGGCCACCGGCAAGCCGGTCGCCAGCATCTGCCACGGTCCCTGGACGTTGGTCGAGGCCGACGTCGTGCGCGGGCACCGGCTGACGTCCTGGCCCAGCGTGCGCACCGATCTGCGCAACGCCGGAGCGGAGGTCGTCGACCAGGAGGTCGTCGTCGACGGCCAGTTCACCACCAGTCGGGGGCCACAGGACCTGCCGGCCTTCTGCCCCGCGATCGTCGAGCAGTTCGCAAAGGCCCCGCAGCCCGTGTCCGGCTGAACCGAGCGGCGACCCGCACGTTCATAGTCCAGACAGCGAATCCGTTGACCGGCGCCACCCGGTCCCCGTCCCCGCGCCCTGACATTGGGCATCGCCGGGGGCTTCCGCTCGCTGCCGCCACTGGCGTTCTGGCTCTCGCGTACGACTCTGCCCCGGTCAAGAGTCGCTACCGACGCCGGCCGGGTGTTCCGCAGCCCGTCGCCCTGGGCAAGTTCTCCCGCGGGAGTCCAGCGACACGGTGAGGTAACTTCCGGTGCTGCGCTGTGCATGACGTGGCCCGCGGGCACACTCGTCACCCGATCCGACGTCCCGTAAGACGAACGGGCGCCGGGATGCGCGCACATCTACGACCAGCACCGCACGAGCGCCCGGCCCCGGCGTCCCGGTTGCCCCGTCCGGTGAGTGTCGCCGGGACGGGGCCGGCATACGGCACCGACACGGATGGCATCGTTCTACCGGCGGCCGAGGATCTTCTTGCCGTCGTCTCGAAGCTCACCGGAGGGTGAGACGTGCCGGTAGAGGGTCTGGCGGGTGATGCCCAGCTCTTTGCACAAGGCGGCGACGTTGGTGTCGGGCTGGCCCATGGAGGCGGCGGCGAGACGGACCTTGGCAGGGGTCATCTTGAACGGGCGCCCGCCCTTGCGTCCCCGGGCGCGGGCGGAGGCCAGCCCGGCGACGGTGCGTTCGGAGATCAGGGCCCGTTCGTACTCGGACAGGGCGGCGAAGATTCCGAACACGAGCTTGCCTGCGGCCGTGGTGGTATCGATGGCCGCGCCCTGCCCCGTGAGGACCTGCAACCCGACGCCCCGGGCGGTGAGGTCATCGACGATGGTGACCAGGTGGCGCAGGTTCCGCCCGAGGCGGTCCAGCTTCCACACCAACAACGTGTCCCCCTCGCGCAGCCCCTTCAGGCAGGCGGCCAGCTGGGGCCGGTCATCCTTGGCGCCGGAGGCGTGGTCCTCATACACCCGCTCGGGGTCCACGCCGGCCGCGACCATCGCGTCGCGTTGCAGGTCCGTGGTCTGCGACCCGTCGGCCTTCGAGACCCGCACGTACCCCACCAGCATTCCGACTCCATCACGTATACGACCATTTACATGACAACACCGACTGGGCGTACAAGCCGGACGCGCGTGTTACGTAACCAATCACCTATTCTAAGTCACGCGAAGGGGCTGCGTCGGTCAAATGTGACAGCAGTCTTCCGGCCGGTCTGCGTCTCGCGAGCACGCACCTCGGCCAGCGTCGATGGGAGGTGTTTGCCGGGGATACCGAGGGCGATCAGGTCCTCGCGGGTGCGCTGAAAACTCGCCTCGCTGCGGGTCATAGAGGTGAGGATGGTCAGCAACTGCCTGCCTGCGGCGGGGTCGTCCTGTGCGAGGGCGATCGACCCGTTCATTGCGTCTCTGGCCTCCTTCCAGTAATCACGCGGTGCAGGGGCCGGTGGCGTGCCGTCGGGAACGGGCCGGTGGGGCTCGGGCGTCAGGAGCGGTGCCAGGGTGCCGTGAGCGGCGACCTCGCCGGCTTGGACCAGATGCAGGGCGGTGGCCGCGGCTTCGAGGAACATCTGCTGTTGGTTCCAGGGCAGCGCCTCGTACGAGCACCAGCGACCTACGAGGCCGGCGCGGACGGGTTGGCCGGTCGTCCGCCAGATGTATTGCAGGGTGCGCCGGGAGCGGGTCCGCAGCGTCGAGACGGGGGTGGATAGCTCGTCGATGAGCGTGCGTAGCAGCCGGAACCACACGCCGACGTGCACAGAGCGGCGGGGCACGGTGACCGTGCCTGTGCGAAGGCCCTGCTGGGTGCGCCGGTCCATGGCGATGACGGCTTCCGGTGCGGCCGTGGCCTGGGTGTTCGCCTCTTGCCACGCGAGGAACGTCCCCGCGGCGCCGATGGTCGGCACCAGTGTGCAGCCGTGCTTGGGACAGCTCAGCGTCAACGGGAGCTGGGAGACGAGGGTGAAGACCGGCGCGGCAGCCATGCAGAGTGGGCAGGCTCGGCGCAGGGGCTCGGCGGTGGGCACCCAGGCCCGCCAGCCGGGCACCCGCTGGCGACGTCGTTCCTTGGTGGTAAGGAGCACCGAGTCCTGGTGGACGTAGGTGTCGAACGCCGCCCCCGGTTCCGGCTCCGGGTCGAGCGTGTCCAGGAGCCAGGGCACCTGGCCGGCGATGGTCAGACGGTGCACGTCGCCGAGGGGCACGCCGGTGCGCTCGGCCAACGCGAGCAGCACTGCGGCCGGTGGGTCCAGGTCCAGAGCGCCGCGCTTCCGCAGGGGAGGGTCGGTTCCAGGTGGGGCGAGGTCATGCCGGAGCAGCTCTTCGACCTCCATTCTGTAGAGCTCGGCCAGCCGGGTCACCCAGGACGACAGCGCCTCGTCGTCGCGCGGTGGCGGGTGGAGCGGCCAGCGGCGCCTCATGCGAGTTCGCGCTCGAACATCCGCCGTCGTTCGGTGGGACCGACGTAAGGCGCCATGAGCAGAGTGCGCTGGTTGATCGCCTCCTCGCCGGACTCGATCGCGGCCACTGCAGCGTCAGTCAGCAGATGGGCGAGCTCGCCGATGGTGCCCTCGCTGCGGGTGAGCAGGTAGCGGGCCATGTCCTCGGTGGCGATGGTCGAGCGGCGGCGCAACGGAAAGGCAGCGGCGAAGCTGGCCAACAGCGAACGCGCCTCCTCATCCGGTTCCCACCGCGGCAGAGTGAAGGGCTCAAAGCGGTTCTCCAACTGGTCATCGGAGCGGATCGCCAGATACGCCTCCCGGGTACCGACCCCGACCAGCGGGATGCGCAGCTCGTTGCCCAGGAACCGGATCAGGTTGAGGAACTCCCGCCGGGCCTCACCGCGCCCGGCAAGGACGTTGTGCAGCTCGTCGATGACCAGCACCCGCACCTCGACCGCGCGCAGCAACGACAGCGCGGCCTGCTCCAGATCGGCCAGGCGCTGGCGCGTGCGCAGCGGTGCTCCCATCGCGGCCAGCAGCGCGACGTAGAACCTGATCACCGAGGGTTCCGAGGGCATCTGCACAGCCAGCACCGGCATCTGCTCACGATCGGAGTGAGATGTGGGCGGGTGGAGGCGGCGGAACTTCTCGATGATCATCGACTTGCCGTTGTTCGTCGGGCCGATCAGCAGCAGGTTCGGCATGCGCTGCTTGCCCGGCCACGCGTACAGCGTCTCCAGCCGGTCGAGGGCCGCGGTGGCGCGGGAGTAGCCGATCCACCGGTCAGCGCGGACGTGCCGTAGCCGCTCCTCCGCCGGTAGCCGGGCCACCGACCGGGTGCGGGCGTGCAGATGATCCAGGTTCTCACCCGCGGCCTCCTCGCCGGTCCAGTTCTGGCTCTCGCTCACCACTGCTCGATCTCCTCGAATGGAACCACGGAACCCGAGCCAGAGGCGCCGGCAGTGTCGTCAACGGGGGCCGGAGTGTCACCGGGCGGCGGCGCCACGGTGGGCTTGGCTCGTGGGGACGCGGGGCCCGCTTGGTTGCGGCGTTCGGCGTTGCGGCGGGCCTTGCGCGTGGTGGAGCGGGCGGTGTCGGTGACGGTGCGCATTTGCTCGACCATCCGGAACAGCGCCCCCTCGTCCACCTGTGCTCGGCCCTGGTCGCGGAGCCGCTGCAGTGCCGCGCGGTGCTCCCACACGCTCACCGCCGGGTACGACAGGGTCCGGTAGGGCACCGGCAGGTAAGACCCGCCCTCGGGATCGAGGACCCAGATGCGGCTGAGGTCGCGCGGGTCGCGGCGGATCATGAACCGGCCCAGTCGGTCGCGGCGGGCGATCCACGGCTTGAGGGCGTCGCTGAAGTAGTGCACGTGGTCGATGACGAACCCAGTCCGGGTCAGGGTTCGGCGGAACACCGGCAGGAAGTCCACCAGGAACACGCTCTCATTGGCCACCGTCACCGCAGACGTCGCGGCATTGCCGGCGGCCCAGCGGGCCTGCGGGGTCTGCCCGGTCGTGCCGTGGACTTCGCCGTGATAGCTCGCCACCGCCAGGGCCAGCCACTTCTCCAGTTCTGCGACCGTCAGCACGGCCTTGGCATTGGAGTCGTAGCTGCCACGCTGGGCCGGGTTGGAGAACGTCGTGCCGGGCAGCTCGTGAACCATCTCCATCAGCGTGCCGATGACCCGCTCGACGATGCCGCCGTAGTGCGGGCGTCCCAGGGGCCGGTAGCGCAAGGTGATGCCGTGCTCCTGACAGCCCCGCCGCAGGGCCTCGCTCTTGAACTCCGCGGCGTTGTCCAAGAACAGCTCGCCGGGCTTGCCGGCCATCGGCCACTCCACCTCGATCCCGAGGCGCTCCAGCCAGGTCCGCTTGTCGGTGACCATGTGCGCCAGACACAGCCCGACCGACAGCGACGAGGGCGCCTCCAAGGTGATCACCAGGCCCACGAGGGACCGAGAGAAAACGTCGATCGCGACTGTCACGTACGGCCGGCCGATCGGCAGGCGGTGCCGCTCGTCGACCACGATCAGGTCCACCACGGTGTGGTCGACCTGGACCTGCTCAAGGACGCCGGTCACCGGCGGCACCCGGCCACCGGCTGACTCCAGCGACCGGGCCGCGTCTGGCCCCTCGCGGGCCGCTGTCCCGGCGTGTGGGTCAAGGGCGTCGATGCGGCGCACGATCACGCCGCGTGAGGGAACAGGCAGGCCCCGGGTGCGGCACGTCCGCGTGATCTCGCGGTGGACTGCTGCGGTCTTCTTCCGCTGCCGCGTCAGGTAGTGCTTGCGCAGCGCCTCCCGGATCACCGCCTCAACCTCGGCCGGCAGTCGCTCCCCGCCGCGGCCGCCGCTGGAGCGACCCGGGATCAGGTCTGAGACCACGCCCTGTCCCTCGCGCCACCGCCGCAGCAGGACATAGACCTGCCGCCGCGAAATACCCAGCTGCTCGGCGACAGCCTCCACCGCTTCCCCGCCGGCCGTTCCGGCCTTCGCCAGCGGGCCGATCGCCTCGGCTCGGCGGACCGCCAGCGCCCACACCTCATCGGAGACGGTCAACAGACCGCGCTCCGGAATCAGGTCATCGTCGACCGTCTCGTCGTGCACAGGACTATGGAACAACGCACCGGTCATGCACACCTGTACGGACACGCCGGCAGATCGCACTCGTGTGCACAGAGTCCGAACATGCAGGTCACCTACGCAGACGACTTCGGACATTGACATGGATGTTCCGCTTGACGTCGACGGGGGAGTTGGACATGTCGGACCAGACCACGCCGCAGGATCCCAGCACCCAGTACCCGCGACCGGAGCAGCCTGCGGACGACCTGCAGCCGCCGGGTCGCACGGGCGACATGTCGCAGGAGCCGGATCACGGGGAGTCCACCTATCGGGGATCCGGCCGGCTGGACGGCAAGCGGGCGCTGATCACGGGTGGTGACTCCGGTATCGGGAGAGCGGTCGCGATCGCTTTCGCGCGCGAGGGCGCCGATATCGCGATCTCCTACCTGCCGGAGGAGGAGCCGGACGCCAGGACGACGGCGCACTGGGTCGAGGACGCGGGCCGCAAGGCCGTGCTGCTGCCGGGCGACATCCGGGACGAGGAGTTCTGCCGTCGGCTGGTCGCCGACGCGGTGGACGGGCTCGGTGGGCTCGACATCCTCGTGAACAACGCCGCGTACCAGATGTCCCAGGACGAGGGGCTGCGCGGCATCACGACGGACCAGCTCGACCGGGTGCTGAAGACCAACGTCTACGCGCTGTTCTGGATCACCAGGGCGGCGCTGGACCACCTGCCCGAGGGTGGGTCGATCATCAACACGACGTCGATCCAGGCGTTCGAGCCGAGCCCCCAGCTGCTCGACTACGCCACGACGAAGGCGGCGATCCTCAACTTCACGAAGGGGCTGGCGCAGCAGCTCGCGCCGGAAGGCATCCGCGTCAACGCGGTGGCGCCCGGGCCGATCTGGACGCCCCTGATCCCCGCCACGATGCCGGAGGAGAAGGTGGAGCAGTTCGGCGGCGACACGCCGTTGGGCCGCCCCGGCCAGCCCGCCGAGCTGGCGCCGGCGTACGTGTTCTTCGCGTCCCAGGAGTCCAGCTACATCACCGGGGACCGCATCGGTGTGACGGGCGGCCGGCCACTGTAGCGGGGCCGGGAATCGACGGCGGACCACCCGGCACGGTCCATACCCGCACAGCGGTGCACCCACGGGCGCGACACCGCTCTACTCGAGTGTCCGCTGTGGGCCGCGGTCGTCCCGCGCGGTCGCGGACGAATGCCATCGTCGAGTCGCGGACGTCCACCTCGCTGATGCGGGTGCCGCGGGTGGCCAGGTGCCGGTCATGACGTGCCGGTCGGCGACCGCCGTCGAGCGCCAGGTCTGCAACCCTTGCTGGCTCCAAGTCTTGTCGACGGCTACGGACATTGGCTGGAGCCAGCGCTGGCGCTGCTCGTCGCGGATCCCGAGGGCGAGGTGGCTGTGCGGCATGGCCGGTGACCGCCGAGCGACGTCGTGAACTGCGCAGGGCCGCCGAACACCTGGCCAGCCAGACGGCGACGTGCTCGACGTGGCGCTGGTTGAAGTTCGCGAACACCGGCGCCAGCGACTCGTCGGCAACGACCCGTTCATATAGAGCGTCGCTCAGTCGGCGCAGGACGGGCATCCCGCCCAGTGAGTCGTAGAGCGAGGGCTCTTTCTCCATGACGGTTTGCCTATCGAGCCAGACTGTGGGTCCTAGCGTGACGCCGGCCGGGGCCAGCCATGACGGCCGAACTAGGGCCGCATGAAGGCCATACAGGCACGGGAGTTCGGCTCGGGGCATCACCATGGCTCTGGTGCGGGCGATCTCGACGGAGGAACCGCGTTGTCCTAGTTTGCCGCCGGGCTACATGGCGTCAGCGAGCGCGCTGCGTACCGCGCCCGGCAGCTTCTGTTCGAGGAAGCGTGCCATGGCTTCTTCCTCGCGCAGGATGTCGGTCAGGCGGATGGCTACATCTTCCGCGCCGATCTGGTCGCATGCGTCGATGAGAGCTCGGTAGCAGGCGATCTCGAAGTGCTCGGCGGCGTAGTCGGCGAGTGCGTTCTTGACCATGGTGTCGTGCATGGGCCGGTTGGCCATGCCCTGCATCGTCCCGAACATCTTGGCGACGGTGTCCTTGCTGCCGGAGACCTCGCCGCCGAGTGATTCGATGCAGCCGCGTACTGTCTGCGCTTGTCGCCGGGTCTCCTCGGCGTGCTGTTCGATGCGGGTCTGGACCTCTGGGTCGCCCTCGGCGTCCTTCGCGTGGCGGACCAGGACTTCTTCCAGGGCCAGTTCCATCGCGTGGGCGTCGTTCAACCAGTCGATGACCTTCTCGCGTGCTGTCATGGCGTACCTCCGTGGTTACGGGCGGGGCTGCTGCCGTGCTCGGCGATTTGCGTCTCGCTGCGCGCACTGCGGGTGCCGGCCGTGTTCTGGGCCTGGTTCCACGCTAGGCAGAACACGCCCACTGGCAACCGCGATCCCGGCCACGCATGCTCGTCGTCGGGACGCGGTTACCTGGTGCGTTGAACGTGCCGGGTCCTGTCTGGTTGCGATCAAACCCCTACCGATGCAGACTCGACGGCGGGTCCCGTGAACCGCAGAATCTCAACGGTCTTGCGGTCGCGGGACTCACCAACACAGAAGCATGTCCAAGTTGCGCCGATTACACGAGGCGTCGTCGCGTAACCGTGGCTGTCGGCGGTTCGAGTTCGCCGCGACGATGCCCTGCCCGATCCCTGGCCGGACTTCTGGGCACCAGCGACACGAACGCGGCTACCTGGGTCTGGCTGCCCGCGACCGGGCTCTCCATCCAGCACTGCGCGGTTGACCCGGGTCTATCCAGCGGCACCATTCGCGACGGACAGCGGCTCGGTATCGGCCAGGGAGGGGCGCCATCTGATCTCGGGCGTCACGTCGACGTCGATTCCGTGGCGAGGCGGACTGCTATATGGCTAGCGACCACGTTCTCGGCTGACGCCTGCCGCCCTGGCAGCTTGCCCGGCATTGGGATCGGACAGGTGGCGCAGGGAAGGCAGATTAGAAGTAACGGAGCAAGCCGCTTCACGGTGATCGGCTCCGGGTCGGCGGCAGGACCAGATCTCGACCAGGCACTGCTGCGCCGGCTCGACCTCCGCCCGGGAAGATGAGCGAGGTCAGCCGATGGTCCTCAGCAATTCCCGGCAGGCGGCCTCGCATGTGCGGCATGCTTCAGCGCACACCCGGCAGTGCTCGTGCATGCTCGCGTGCTGCTCGCACTCGTCCCCGCACGCCTTGCACGCGGCGATGCATGCCTCCAGCAGCGCGCGACTGATGTTCGCGTCATAGCCGGTGTGCCGCGACAGCACACGAGCGGTCGCGTCGCAGACGTCGGCGCAGTCCATGTTGGTCCGGACGCACTTGCGCAGGTCAGCCACCGTGTCCTCGCTGAGACACGCGTCCGCGCACGCGGTACACGCCTGGGAGCACTCGACGATGGTCTCGATCGCGCTCGCCAGCAGCGTGCGGTCCAGGTTCATCGACTTCGGATAGGTTTCGAGCATCTCGCTGGTCTTCATGGCGTCTCTTCTCAGGATCCGATGAGGCGCCGCTACCGTCGGGCCACGTCGCCGCTTTCGTCTTCACGGTAAGAACGCACCTCGCGACTCGCAATCAGCGCAGCCTTGGGTCCAGCTTCAGGCTGCCCGGCCCGGGCGTCGGTCCCTGGACTCCGGTGCCGCGAGTTCCCGGGGCGTTCGTGTGCCAATGCCGGGGCCCCTTCCGGCGTGTATCTAGTCTGTCTGGTGCACTGGGGGCGCGGCTCATTTCTGCTTGAGCCGTGTCCCGGTCCCGGTCCTGACGCGGGTCGTCCGTCGCTTGCCCGAGCACCTCGGGTCCGGCCATCCAGTAGCGGTCGGGGTATGCCGCTACTATCTCCGCCGCTCTGGCCCCTGCGATCGCAGTACCCTGGATGCTGCTCACGCAGTGGTTCGGGTTCCGATGGGGGTCTTGTAATGGACCATCGCACGCCAGGACCCGGAGGCGCGTCGCTTCGACCGCGCCGTGCAGATGTACGCCAACCCCTGATCGCCACCACTCACCGTGCCTTAAAATCCGGTATATACCATTCTGAACCGGACGTACCTGGTCGAGCTCATGATGCCGGGAGCCGCTCGCTGCGGGTGGCGGAAGCAGTGCGCGAGTGTCTCGCACCGTTGAAGGTGTCGGAGGTCGTTGAGCTGGTGGTCGAGTACGTCCTGCTCGGCACGGCACCGGAGGTCCTGGCGACGGTGGGGGAGCAGCCGGTTGGCGCCGACATGGTCGCCAGGCCGCACGCCACCTGGCCGGCCGAACGCGTGAGCGCCGTCACCGACCTGCATTCCGGATGGACCGGGCCTGACGCCGAAGCTGCACGGCTGACCGTCTACCGAATCGCGCCGGCCGACGTGCTCGCCCGGTTCGGGCAAGTGCTGCACGCTGCCGCGGCACGCCGGTTCGACCGCGTCGCGGTGCAGATGTACGCCAACCTCTGACCGGCTCCGTGCTGACGTCGAAGTCGAAGCCACCGCGCAGCACCCGTCGCACGGTCCCGGGTCCGCGCGCAGCGACAGCGGGTGCTTGATGGCACGCACTCTCAGGTCGTGGAAGGGCTGGCCGATCGTGGTCAGCGGGGGAGGGGCGCTCCGGCTCAGTTGAACTGACCCGGCGTGCCTGTCTTGTGTCCCTCGACGTGGGGGCACAGTGCCTGGATGGTCGCGGCCCAAGGGGCGCTGCGGCACGCTGACGTTGTGCTGCCCCGTGACAGGTGCACGGTTCGGCCGCTGTGGACCAGCTCCAACGCGATCTGATAGCCCGAGTTTCCGCCACCGACGACCAGGACGGTCCCGTTGGGTAGTTGTGCCGGTCGCAGATACTCGCTGCTGTGGAGCTGGGCGACGTGGCCCGAGAGGTAGCGGGCGGCCTCCGGGACGGACGGGGTCTGGAACGGACCAGTGGCCACCAGACGTGAGCGGCTTCCCACGGTCCCGCGGTCGTCTCCGCGCTGAACCCGCGTCCTGTACAGCGCAGCGCCGCGACCCGCGTACGGCCTCCACCGGGAGGTGCACCCATCGGCAAAAACACGCCCTACGGAAGCTGACCAGTGAATCGCGGGCTCAGCTGACGTAGCTGCGAGCCGTCGACGACCGCTGGGCGTCCTCGAGCGCGAGGAACCTCTCCTCGGCGTGCGGGGGCAGCGGCGTGCGCTCCCGCAGGACCCATGATGCGCCGCGGAGCGCGTGCCAGATGCCGGCCGCGGAGACGCGGTCGCGGGGCAGGGATCGCAGGACGTTCCATGTCCGGCGCAGCGCGGCGGGTAGGGGACGCCGCAACCAGATGAACCACAGCGTGTTGCGGATGCCGTCCCGGCGTCGGCGGTGCGGGTCGCGGACCTTGGACGGGTGGTGGTGGATGGCGATGGTCTCGAGGAAGCACAGTTCCCAGCCGGCCACGGAGAGGTCAGCGGCGAGGAGCTCCTCCTCGCCGCCGAGCCAGATCCGGGGGTGGAATCCTCCGATGGCGCGAAACGCGTCCCGGCGGACGACGGAGGCGCCGGCGAGGAAGCTTCCCAGCGCGGGCCCGGGCAGGTCTGCGGCTGTGGGTACTGGCGAGTGGCGCAGCTCGGCGACGATCGGGTCCTCCTGTCCGCGTGGCTCCACGATGATGCGCCCGGTCAGCACGGCGGCGCGCGGGTGCGCCTGAAGCACGTCGGCCGCCTCGCGCAGGGAGCCGGGCTCCCACCACGTGTCGTCGTCGCAGAACGCGACGTAGGGGGTGTGGAGGCGGTCGACGCCGACATTGCGGCCCACGGCGCCGAGGTTCGTGGGGCTGGCGACGAGCTCCGCCCACGGGTGCTGGGAGCGGATGGCGTCCGCGGTCCCGTCGTGGGAGGCGTTGTCGACGACGAGGACGCGAGGCTGCTCGGGCAGCTCGCGGAGCCGGGCGAGTGCGCCCAGCACCTCGTCTCGCCGGTTGTGCGTGATGACGACGACGCCGATGCGGGCGTCGGGTTGCCGGGTCATGGGGTCCTCCAGGGACGAAGGGGCAAGCCGGGAGTGGACGGCGGCGCCGGCTGGTCAGGGGACCGTCGGCTCCCTCACGCCATCGGGGGTCACGCGGTTGAGCATCTCGATGTCAGCCAGTACGTCGGGTGGGAGCAGCCGCCGACGCCAGACGGCCTGCGGCAGCCGGGCGACGGCGTCGAGCACGCCGAGGCGCCCTGGAGCTCCCGCCCGTAACTCCGCCGTGACGCGCTCGGCCACTGCGTCCCACGGCAGGCGCATCGCCGCGGTGAGCACCCGCGACCGCGCCAGGCCTCGCTGGCGGCGCTCGGCGGCGTCGCGCCGCGGAGACGGGTGGTGGTGGACGGCGGGACCGGCCAGGTACACCAGCGCCCAGCCGCGGGCGGTGAGGTCCCACGCCAGGCGCTCCTCCTCGCCCGGGAACCGGATGACGTCGTCGAACCCGCCCGCCTCGAGGAACGCGGACCGACGGAGCATCACGGCGCACGCCATGAATCCGAGGATGCGGGGGCCGGGAAGCGTCCCGTCCCGATGTGGCAGCGGGGACGCGGAGAGCACGGCGGAGAAGGGGTCGGGGAGCTCCTCGTCTCCCACGAAGGTGTCCACGTTCGCGAGGGCGACGCGCGGCGCGGCCTCCAGCGCGTCCGCCGTCGCTCGTAGAGCCCCCGGCGCCCACCACGAGTCGTCGTCGGCGAAGGCGACGAACGGGGTGCAGGCGCGCAAGGCCCCGACCGTTCGTCCGGCCGCGGCGCGGTTCTCGCCAAGCTCGACCACCTCCACGTGGGGGTGGGTGCGGCGGACCGCGTCGGGAGTCCCGTCGGTCGACCCGTTGTCGACCAGGACCACGGGGGCCCGGTGGTGGCCGAGGCTGCGCAGCAGTTCCTTACGGCGGTTGCGGCTGGCGACGACGACCGTGACGCGCGCGTCCTCCATCGTCGGCCGGTCGCCTGCCAACCGGTGGTGGCGCTCAAGTCCGGGCATCCGGTTGTCCTCTCGTGGGTCGGCACGGCTGCGGGTGGGCGGGACCTGCGGAGGGCGCAGCACGGCGCCGGGGCCCAGGTCACTGCAGGTACCGTCGCTCGAGGCTCGCGACGCCGTCGTATACGGATGGCGTCCCCGAGGCAGTGACCGATCTGAGCCCAGCGTCTGATGAGCCTGACCTCGACCACCCTGCGTGCTTCGACGCCCCCGGTGTTCCTTCAAGTGGTGCGGCTGCGCGGTTGTGGAGAGCACCACGCCGCCGCACTTCGACGCTACGGAGGTCGTCTTGCACTCGCATCCAGAGGAGGCCCGCCACCGGCGTCAGGTGACGCCTTGCGGGAAGCATTGGTTCGGTGTGCGGTTCCGGGGTTCCCGTGACCGCGATGGCGAACCGTCTCCGGCCTAGCGTGACCGGGAGCGACGTTTCCCGGCGCTCGCGGTGTGAGCCTTGAGCAGTGGGACTCTCTCCAGCGCTCTGCCCCTCGCACGCTCGCCAAGCTCAACGTCTTCGATTTCGTGGTCACCGTCGCGCTGGGCTCGACGCTGCCGACGACCCTCCTCAGCGCCGACGTCGCCTGGGCAGAGAGGGTGACGGTGTTCTTCGTGCTCGTCCCGCTGCAGTTGCTCGTGTCCTGGAGCACCTCGCGCACCAGGCGCGGGCGGGAGAAGGCTCCGGGGGATTCGCGATACCTGGAGCGAAGCGCTCAGACGGTCCGCTGCGGCGACGATGATGCCGAGCCGCACCGACAGGATGCGAGCGTTGCCCCAGCGCGGCACGGTGGGAAAGTCGGCAAAGCAGCCCACCGTCGGCCCTACCCCAGGGACGTCGCACCGAGGGAAGGAGCGCGACATGGCGCAGCAGACCGTCGCCGATGTCATGACCCCCGAGCCGACCACCATCGGCATGTCCGAGACGCTCGAGACCGCCGCCCGGACGATGGCCGCACAGGACGTGGGCGCACTGGTCGTGCAGGCCGGGACCACGACCGTCGGCATCGTCACCGACCGGGACCTCGTCGTCCGCGGCCTGGCCGAAGGGCTCGGGCTCGAAGCGATGGTCGGCGAGGTGGCGAGCGAGGATCTGATCTCCGTCGGGCCCGACGTCCCGGTCGAGGTAGCGGTCGAGCTCATGCGCGCCGCCGCCGTCCGGCGGATCCCCGTGATGGACGACGACGTACCGATCGGGATCGTCTCGATCGGCGACCTCGCAGCCGAGCGGGACCCGATGTCGGCCCTGGCCGACATCTCCGAGGCACAACCGAACGCCTGAGCCGTGCGAGGCGTAGACGTGGTCGAGTTCCGGCAGACGCTGACGGTGCCCCGGCCGCGCGGCGTCGTCGCGGCCGCCCACCGCGCCTGGCTCAGCCACCCGCGATGGGCGCTCGCCGTCAAGGGAGCGTTCGCGGCGAGCCTGGCCTGGTCCGTGGGACTCGTCGCGCCCGCGCCGTTCGCCGACTACCCGTACTACGCGCCGCTGGGGGCCGTGCTCGCCACGACCAGCACCGTCGTGCGTTCCGTCCATGACTCCCTCCAGTCGGTCGCCGCGGTGCTGGTGGGCGCGATCATCGCCCGCGGTGTGGCCTTGCTGCCCCTTCCCGGACTGCTGGAGCTCACCGTGGTGGTGGGCATCGCGCTCCTGTGCGTGGGCTGGCGCATCTTCGGCGACATGGGCAGCTGGACCGTCATGTCCGCGATCTTCGTGCTCATCCTCGGCAGCGGTGATGCGGACTACATCGGTTCCTACGCGGGGCTGATCGTCGTGGGCGCTGCGATCGGCATCGGCGTCAACCTGCTGTTCCCGCCCCTGCCGCTCACCCCGTCGGAGCTCGCGCTCGGCCGCCTTCGCAGCGGGGTCGCCGAGCAGGTCGAGTCCCTGGCGAACTGGCTCGAGCAGCAGGGGCCCCTGGATCACGACGAGTGGGAACGCCGCCGCCAGGGGCTGTACCCGACCATCGAGAGCGCGCGTGCGGCGGTGGCCCAGACACGTGAGGCATCGCGCGCGAACCGGCGGGCACGGCGCAACAAAGGCTGGATGGCGTCCCAGACGCGCCGCGCCGGTGCGCTCGGGACCTCGGCAGAAGTGGTCGAGGAGATCGTGCGCCTGCTCGTTGTCTGGGAGAGCGAAGGGCTTAACGACCTAGCGCTCGGGCAGCAGCTACGACCGGAGCTCGCTGGCACGCTGCGCGCCTTCGCCTCCGCCGTGCACTCGGCTCAGGTCCGAGACAAGGAGGGCGACCCTGAGGCCGGCGCAGCGGCTGATGCGGTTCGCCGGCTCGACGAGTCGCTCGAAGAGTTTCGTGAGGCCGTCCGCGAGGCCCAACGCTCGTCGCAGTACGACTACTTCGTGGCGGGCGCGCTCATCATCAACCTCGACCGCGGCGCTGACGCCCTGCACATCTGACGGACACGAGGCGTCAGACAGCAAGCGAACCGACGCCTCGGTGTCGGCGGGGGACGGCTTGAGCGTGCAGCTGAAGAACTGGGCCCCTACGGAACACCTTGACGGGTTTGATCGGCAGCCGCTTCTGGACCTTTTCCAACGTAACGCGAGAGTTCCCGCGCGGCGCCCTTTCCGCGCAAGACCTGACCGAGCACGATGCCGTCGCTCGACCAGCCGGCACCGACCTCGCACAGCACTTCCTGGACGACGACGTCGCCTGATCCGAATAGACCGGAGTGGCCTAGTCGTGGGTACCAAACTGCGGAGGCAGGCCATCCGGCCTTTCGCCTACGCCATGGTGTGGAGACGCGCCCATCGCCGAGCCGATGTTCACGCACCTCTAGAAGCGCGCCGGCGGCCCGCGGTGGAACCGTTGCACCATGACGCACACACCCCGGCCGCCGATCTCTAAGAACGCCGGTGCCGTCCTCGTTGCCGCCCACTGCTATAGTCATCCGTGCGGTCAGGAAAGGGCCGTCGCGCAATGTTGTTGACGGAGGACTGATGAACCAGCCCTTGCACGACGTCCCGCTCGAACATGTTCTGGCACTCGGTGATCACACACAGACAGGCCAGTACCGCGTCGACCTGGCGACCGAACAATGGTGGTGGTCCGACGAGGCCTACCGCATCCACGGCTTCGAACCGGCGGAAGTCGACCCCACCACCGCCATGATCCTCGCGCACAAGCACCCCGATGACCGCGAGCGTGTCCGACACGTGCTCGAGGTCGCCTGGCGCACCGGCGAGCCGTTCGCGACCGCGCACCGCATCGTCGATGCCAACGGCCACGACCACGTCGTCTCGATCGTCGGCAAAGGCCAGCGCGACGACAGTGGTGACGTGGTCGAGCTAGTCGGATACTTCCTCGACCTGACCCGCAGCGTCAGCCGCTTGGCCGCCACAGAGGCAGACACCGCCATCCGCGCCGCGGCACGCAGCCGCCGCGACATCGAGCAGGCCAAGGCCGCCGTTGGGCAGGTGCTCGGCGTCGACGACGAGGAGGCCCTCAAGGTGCTGCGCCACCACTCGAACAACAGCAACGTCCCACTGAGAGACCTCTCCAGGTGGCTCGTCGCTCACTCCCGTACAGCGCCCCGCGCCGTCGCCTCGTCCCCCAGCTATCTGCTCGACCTGCTGCGTCATCCCCGACCGGCAGTGACCGGAGTCTGACCCTCGCTGCCCAGAGAGCAGCACACTTGGCGTCTGACGCCTTGGCGCCCACTCGCTGCCGCGCAAACTCTGGGCTCGCACCGTCGGAGGGAACGGTCGTCCGCCACCTGGCCCTCAACCGCGCCGGTCGACGTACGCGGCGGCGTCACTAGCTCTTGCCGTCCGCTCGGGCCCGCATGTCGCGGACGAATCGTGCGGGTTCGATACCCCTGTCCTCCAGAAGTGCGTCCACCTTTGCCTCGACCCGCTCCTCGCCCTCGCGAGACTGCGACGACCCCCAGAAGTAGAACAGCATGAGACCGGCTGCCTGCCATATGAGCTGGAGGAACTCCGACTGCCAGTTCTCGAACGTGGAGGACAGGAACTGAGGGAAGAACTCCGACCAGGAGAACGACGAGCCGTGCTGGTCGGCCTCGTTCCGGACCGCGATCGCCTGGAACACGAACTGGCCGGCCCACGACACGAGGAACAACCCGGCCGTCACGATCCCGAAGGAGTAGGCGCGGTGGAACCGCGGGCGGGACTTCGCTGAGCTGTCACTCATGGCGATCTCCTCTTCAACCACTCGTGACCGGCGAATACACCGCCGATCCGGCTGGAGAATCCCACTTCTCGAGACTCACGCCGTGAGCGTCCGCAGACGACGCGCCTCGTCACGCTAGGCCGGGCACAAACGGATCGCCACCGGAGATCACGGGAGCCGCCGTAGCCATAGCGTCGAAGCGCGGCAGCGTGGTGCTCTCCACAGCCATGCCGCCGCACCATCCGGTCGGCCGGTGGTCGCCCGCCGGCCGAGCCCTTGCGCTGTCGGGCGGCGGTCGTGTCCTTCTTCTCGGGGATCACGGTCTTGATGCCCCGCCCGCGTAGGTGCTTGCGGTCGGGCCGGTGGCGTAGGCCCGGTCCGCGAGCACCGCTTCGGGGCGGGTGCGTGGTCGGCCCGGCCCGGTGCGCGGGACGCGGATGTCGGCCAGGACCTCGAGCAGCATCGCGCCGTCGTTACGTTGCCCGCCGGTGACCACCGCGGCCAGCGACCTGCCACGTCCGTCGACCGCGTGGTGGATCTTGGTGCTCAGTCCGCCACGGGAGTGACCGATGCCGTGACCTGCCGGTTCGCGGTCCCCGCCCAGCGGGCTGTGGACGAAGTCAGTGGGGAGGTTCGTGTAGTTCGAGACCGCCCCCTGTGTCCTGCTCCGGGCGTGTGGTGTTCGTGCCGTGCTGGTGGGCCCGGTTGATCGTGGCGTCCACCGACACGGTCCAGTCAATCTTTCCGTCCGTGTCGGCCTGAGCGAGCAGCCGGGACAGCACGTTGTCCCAGGTGCCGTCTCCGGCATACCGGCGGTGTCGTTTCCAGACCGTGCGCCAGGATCCGAAGTGTTCGACGGGCAGGTCCCGCCACGGGATCCCGGTCCCGTACCGGTAGACGATCCCTTCGACCACGCGACGGTTGTTCCAGAACGGGTGTCCGCGCCGGCCCGTGTTCGACGGGAGCAGGGGCTCGATCAGTTCCCACTGCTCATCGGTCAGCGACTGGTATCGAGAAGACGTCACGTCCCGAGTCTGCCGCGCACCTCACCACACATATGGGAGACACGCCCTAGCTGAGCCAAGGCCGTGGCGTTCGCGTATGCCACGAAAGCGGCCAGGGCCAACTCAAGGAGTAGGCCCGCCCCGGACGCCTGAGCGGCCGGTGCGATCGCGGCGAAGACCCCGGTTCCGGTCATCGACCCCAGGCCGATGACCACCGCGTCGACCGTACCCAGTCGCCGGGCGAGCGCCTCGTGGCTGCTCACCTGTCGACCGACGCCGCGATCTTGGGTGAGCGGTGTTGCACGCGCCACCCAACCCAGCACCCGCTCGCGTCAGTGCTGCCACGCGGCCTCGGACTGGTTCTCGTAGTGCTCGTAGGTCGTGGCCAACGCCGTGCCGACGAGGTCTTCGGTGGGGCCGGCCCGAGTGATGGTCAGTGTTGAGGAGTTGGCCGGACTGCGACGTGTCCAGGAGGCTTCGCGGATGTCGATGAAGACGCGGATGCACTTGGCGCAGCCATCCATGTGAACTTCCAAGCGGTGCACGCGGCGGGGCGGGAGGCGTCTTGTGAGGTAGTCGTGCATGGCGGCACGTGTTAAGCGGCACTGTGGCTCGTTGATGCCGCGGACGTGAGCGGTGGGGGATGCGTCGTGATCGGGGGCCAGGTTGGACGGTGGGGCGTCGACCATGAAGACGTTGGTCTGGCCATCGACGTCAAGCACGGCGCACAGGTCGTCGATACTGAGATCACCTGTGATGGTCACGCGAACTGCCCCCTGTGCGCACAGCGTCCGGTTTCGACCGGCTAGGGCCTAGTTTTACCGTTGATGAGGATTCATCGCACTATGGCTGTGATATGCCGCTTGTTCGAGCCAGTCATGGACATCGGTCCTCCCCGACTCCGGTCTTTGCGGACGAGCTGCAGTCGGCGTGAATGCACGTGCCCGTGAGATGTCGCCGGGTGGAACAGCGATGGAGCCGAGCAGTCTGAACCGGAGCTGGGTCGTGCCGCCGTCAGCCACCTATGGGCGGACCAGAGCGGGAACAGGAACGCGACGAGCAGGGCGAGTGCGAGCGCGCCGACCATGAGGTCGAGCGTAAGGATGGCCTGGTGGGGTAGCAGCGCGCTGCCGGTCAGGTGCCGGTCCAGAGTCTTGGCGGCGCCGACGAATCTGCGGACCATGCCTACCACACACCACGCTTGCCCAGTCCGAGTCTCATGACGAGATTCTCGCGACCGGCCGGGCCGTGTCGACAACTGGTTCGAGGACGTTGTCATCCCGGATTTCCGGGAACTGCGGGGGAGGTGAGGAGGCCGTTTAGCTGTCACTGTCCGCGAGGGCCAGGTCGCCCAGCAAACTCGTCAGGTGATGGAGGTTCAGGTCCCGACCGTACTCGTCGCCGAGTTTTTGGTCCGGGTTGCTGTCCTCATTCCGGGCCGGGACCTCTCCAGGATCATCGTCGCCGGTGGGATTCGGGTGCATCTCGGGCGCGGGCGTAGAACCCGCAGGGGTGCCTGGTGGTGGCGTGCGACGAGGGTGTCCAGGAGGAACCGGTCCGCTGCGCCGACCCCGCCGGCCACGGCCACGGCCACGGCCATTCCGAGGGTGAGTGTGAGGGTGGTCATGGGCGTCGACGACGACGCGGGCATGGACGCCCCGACACAGCTCACCACCGGGATCTCGATACGCCGTGCGCCCGGGGTGGCCCCGTGACAGCGGCTCGACCGGCCGTCCGGGGCCGGGACTGACGGATCGCCGGGAACCGGCTGCGGCGCGCCTGGTGGAGAGCGGCTGGGCTAGGTGGCGAGGATTACGACGTTTTCGGTGTACTGCTGCGTGGTGCGGTCGAATGTTCCGCCGAGGTCACCGACCGCGCCTAAACAGAGAGAACTCCTGATCAGTACGCGACGTTGTTCACTGCGGCATCCAGCGTTCGAGCCACTCGACACTCGCCGTGATGACCTCGTCCAGAGCGCCCGGTTCCTCGAACAGGTGGGTGGCTCGGGGCACGATCCTCAACTCGTGGTCTGCTGCGAGCTGCGCGGCGGCCTGCTCGTTCAGTTCGATCACTACGTGATCCTCACCGCCCACGAGGAGCAGCGTGGGTGCCCTGACACGCGAGAGATCGTCGCCGGCGAGGTCCGGTCGGCCGCCACGGGAGATCACAGCGTGGATCTGCTGCGGTCGTGCTGCCGCTGCGCGCACCGCAGCAGCAGCGCCTGTGCTGGCCCCGAACGTGGCGATCGGGAAGCGGGCAGTCTCCTCCATGGTCCCGAGATGGTCGACAGCAGCGACGAGCCGCGCAGACAGCAGGGAGATGTCGAACCGCCACTGCCGGGTGATCAGGTCCACCTGCTCCTCGTGCGGGGTCAGCAGGTCCATGAGCAGGGTGGCGAAACCGGCCCGGTGCAGTCCTGCCGCGACATACTGGTTGCGGCTGCTGTGCCGGCTGCTGCCGCTGCCGTGGGCGAACACCACGGCGCCACGAACCACGGCAGGCACGACGAGGTCCCCGTCGACCGCCCCGCCGTCGGCTGGGAGGCGGACAGCACGTGCTTCAGCGTCCATGTGGCCAGGTCTCCATCTCTCCGGCCGCGACACGGGTGCCGCGGAGAGGTGACAGCGCGCGGGTGCGGTCGAACCAGCAGAAGGCGTCGTAGCGACGGCCGAGCACCGTCTGCACATAGTTGCCCCACCGCTCGGCGTCCGGGTGGTAGACGACACCGATGGCGCGGTGGTCGCGCGCCTCGCGCAGCCAGTCCGGAAGGTCGTCGGGAAAGACAAACAAGGCTGCCGGTTCCGCCAGTGCTTCATGCAGCAGGGCCTCGGTGCTCCCTGCCCTCGCCTCGGGCACCGTCATCGTCTCGGTGCGTGCGCCCCACTGACCGGCGGCGGTCACCGTCCCACGGTGGCTGCCGAAGCCGACCAGGACGACATCCTGCTCGCCGTACCTCTCCCGGACGAGCTGACCGACGTTGACCATCCCAGCAACTGCCATGTCCGTGTGGCGCGCATCGCCGATGTGCGTGTTGTGCTCCCAGACGACGGCCTTGACCGGCCGTCCATCGGCTCGGCCGCGGTGATGTGTCATGAGACGGTCCAACGTCTCGACCATGTGACGGTCGCGCACGTTCCACGACGACGAGCCGCCGCCAACCATCGCCCGGTAGTAGGCCTCCGCGCCAGCCACGACCGCAGCGTTCTGCTCCGCGTTGAACCGCTCGTCGCGCGAAGCCACGCCCTGCGGCGAACGGCCGGGGAGAAGGTCTGCGAGCATGGCCACCACCTCGTCCTGGCAGCTCGCCGGGACCAGCCGGGTCGCACGGGCGTAGGCCTGCGGGTCCTCGGCATAGGGACCGAAGCAGTCCAGGGCGGCCATCGCGGCGTCGACGTTGCCCGGCTCGTGCTCGTGCAAGTAGTCCAGCGTCGCGTACAGCGAGTCCCACAGGCTGTACACGTCGAGCCCGAAGAAGCCGACCCGTTGCGCGTCCGGGAGCGCCTGATTGTGCTCCCGCAGCCATCGGGTGAAGCCCACTACGTCGTCATTGGCCCACATCCACGTCGGCCAGCGCTCGAACGCGGCGAGGGCATCGGCGGGGTCCTTTGGCGCCTCGCTGGACCCGATGACGGAGAGGTTGACGCCGTAGCAGTCCGGCCAGTCGCCCTCGACGCCGACGAAGCTGAAGCCCTTCTCGCTGATGAGCCGGCGGGTGATCGCAGCACGCCAGTCGTAGAACTCGTGCGTGCCGTGCGACGCCTCACCGAGCAGCACGTAGGACGCGTCCCCGACGCGGTCCATCAACGGGTCGAGATCAGCCTCCGAGCGCAACGGGCCCGCCTGACGCTGGATGTCCTCGGCCACGCTCATCAAGGCGACCTTCCTGTGCTGTCGGAGGCGCCGGCCAGAGCGGCCCGCACCTCGTCGTCCTGCGTCTGACGGAAATTTAGATATCCCTGGCCGACGCCGTAGAAGGGCGAGGGCGTCTGGACGCAGACGACCTCGTCGGCCTCGCGCTCAAGCTCCGTACACGCCCTGGAGGAACCGATGGGGACCGCGACCACCACGCGGGCGGGATCGTGGTGGCGGATCGCGGTGATAGCTGCCAGTACGGTCGACCCTGTGGCAACACCGTCATCGACCAGGATGACGACCCGATCGCGGACGGCGGTCGCCGGCCGGCCGTCCCGGTAGACGCTCTCCCGCCGACGCAGCTCTTCGAGCTCCGACCGGTAGACGACATCGAAGTCCGCCTCGGAAATCTGCGCCTGGGTGAGCACCCGCTGGTTGTGGACGACCTCCACGTCGCCACCGACGCCTGCGATCGCGCCCATCGCCAGCTCGGGTTGCCCGGGCAGCCCGAGCTTGCGTACCACGACGATGTCCAGCGGGGCTCCCAGTGCTTCGGCGATGGGAACCGCGACCGGCACGCCACCGCGGGGCAGCGCGAGAACGACGACGTCCCTGCGGTCCGCGTACCCGGCCAGGCGACCGGCCAGCGCACGACCGGCCTCCTGGCGATCTACGTAGGGTCTCGCGTCGCTCGGCATGTGGTATCGCTCTCCTTCTGCGGTCACATTCACCGTTCGACCCGTTCCGGTAACCCAGCCCGCGCGCCCGCGCGTCAGAACAGGCGCCGAGGGAGGGCACCGCGCTCACCAGACAGGGGCGGCGGGCGGGCCAACCGCCGCGCGGGCCGACCACCGTCTGGTGGCGGCCCGCGCTCGAGTCGTCAGCCCTTGAGCCGGCTGAGCAGGAGTCGCTTGCCCTGCTCGGCCCCCTTGCGGCTCTCGCCCTGGGCACGGCGGAACAGCTCCGCGAGCTCGGTGTCGTTGTCTCGCTCGGCGTCCTGGATGTAGATCTCCAAACGCAGCGCGTTGTCCAGGCACGCCTGGGTGAACCACAGGATGTTGTAGTCCTTGTCCTTGGTTCCCGTGACGTTGCCGGTCTCTTCGTCGTTAGCCATGGTGGCGTTCCCTCCTCAGTGCTTCACTTCGACACGGACACAGCACACCGGCCAGCCGAGATCGTGTGCGAGATCGCGGCCGATCAGCGAGCGGCTCGGACGGCTCAGATACCTCGGCTGTACAGGCCGCCGTAGTAGCCCCCCAGCTGATCCTGGTAGGCCACGTCCTGCCCCCACCTGCGGTTCTCCAAAGGCGGGGAGTCCTTGATCTGGTCCTTCGTCAGGTCCACGTGGACAATCTGCGCGTCCCAGTCGATCCGGGTGATTGTCCCGGCCGGCAGGATGACCTTCTGCCCGAAGATCCACGGGCCGGTGTCGACCACCACGTGGCTGGTGTCCACATCGATGCTGGCGTCGTCGATCTTGCCGATGTCCCCGTCGGTGGCGTGCACCTCGAACCCGACCAGATTGCGATCTGCCGTCTCCAGCCCGGTGCGGTCGGTGAAGTTCCAGGGGTCCCAAGCCGTGCCCATCGTGTCCTCCCTAGGTAGAGCAGCGCTCTTGCCCCCACGCTGCCCTGCCTTTTCGAGGGTCGCAACTGGCGGCGCTGGGGCCTGCCTGGACGTGACCGCCTCGTCGGCCAGAAGCCGCCCTGGCGGATCACCGTCAGCTGCTCGGTCAGCGTCGCGCAGGGCGGTCCGACGACCTCGACCTGCTCCTGCTGGATCTCCACCGTCAGCCGGTGCGGCCCCGTCGACCCGGCCTGCTCCACCACACTCTCGCCGCACGCGAGCGGTCGCCGCGTCTCCGGGTCGACCACCAGCAACTCTTCTTCCACGCCGAACGTACGCACGGCAACACCTCCCCGAGTACGGGCCATCTTTGGCCCACAGGGCCGCACTCGCAGCACGACGGCGGTCGTAGGGAACCCGACGTCGCGCCGCTCGTCAGCCAGACAGCGTGCCGACCGCTCCAGGTGTGTTTGCACTGCGGCACGGGATCACCGAGACCGACCTGAGCTACTTCGCTCCGGACGCGCGCACGAACATCCCGGCACGAGCCCCGACCTCGAACCGGGCCAGCCTCGAGCCCGTCCCGACATCACCGTTACCCTGGACGAGTGCCCGACGATCGTCGCGCGCATCGGCGAGCAGTCCCACCCGGGCAACTCGCTACGTCGGCCATCCTCGGTCGGCGACTTCGAAGCCTCAACCGGTCCCAAGTCCCAGTGGAGTCCCAGCCGCTCGCGGCCAGGGATGAACCCCCAGGTCAGGACCGGTATGCACAGTTCAACAATATGAGGTGCGGTCATCGTGATGGTTCCGTTCGAGGGTTGCTGTGAAGGGTTGCTCTCGAAGGATCACGCGGTGGCCGCACTACGTCTCGTCGAAAACGACGATCCCGGCGACCGCGCTACACCACTATCAGGGACTCAACTGGTCAGGGGAACTTCCACGGTTTGCACCGTGGATGCGTCTTGCTTAGCCGCGCCGCTCTCCACGTCATCCGGCTGTATCGGTCAACCCCGATCAGCCCTTTCAAGCTCGTACACGACCCGCATCCGGTCCGTGACGTCGTTGAGGTCTTCAGTGTGGATGCTGAGGTAGCCACTGCGGTTCCTGAGGATTTGCTTGGCTTCGGTCTTGGCCCAGAAAAGTCTGTCGATCCAGCTCTGGAAGGTCCTGCCCGATGCACGGGCATAGGCGAGAGCTGCCTCAGCGGCGTCATGTTCGGCGCGGTCCTCCAGCACGACGTGAAGGTCGATGTCTCCGAAGTCTGTGGCTCCCTGGTCCAGTAGCGAGCCAAACAGTGAAATCCTCTCGATCCACACAGGCTTGCCTGGATCGGAGTTGTACGACGCTGCTCGGTCTAGCACGCCGGCGAGAAGCGCCTCTGCCTTTGCGCGGTTGATCGGCTTGAGGAACGAGGCTCCGGCCAGGCCGCTGCCAAGAAGTGTCGTGTTCCACCACGCTTCGGGCTCGCCGTCGTACTCGAGGGATTGGTGCGTGACGTACCCACCGGACTCGAGCTGGTGGAGAAGCCGGTCGGCCTCCGCGACGTCGACCTTGACGACGTGCGCGATGTATTCGGTGCGCGTCCAGTCGACCAAGCAGGCGCGCGCGAGTGCGCGTGCGACGCCGGGCTCGATCCCCGCTACGGTCACTCCGCGCTGCACTCGCATGGGCCAACGATGGCACGGGCGCTGGCGCCGAGCCGGAAACGAGAGGCTCGCGACTGGGCACCTCAATGCTGCCGACGTGGGGCACTCTCATGAAGTCGCAGGTCAGCACCCCATTCGTGCCATGCCCGCCGGTGTCCGCGCAGGTCAGGGGCTCGATTCGTGTCAATGTCCCGATCCGGATCCCGAACCCCTGGATCCTGACGCGAATGTGACACGAGTTGATACGCTGAGGTACGTCCAGCGATGTCTGGATACGGGAGTCCCGGGAATACGCTCGGTGCTCTAACCAGCAAGAATACGTCTGACCTGCTCGAGTGCCCGCACCCCAGAAGTCACACGGAGAAGTACTTCGCTTCTGCGTGATGGAGCACGATCGCGTCTGTCGTCATTGGGGTCTGGTGCGCGTCTTCTAGACCTACTGGTCCGCATAACGGCCGAATCGCTTCGGATCTCAAGACCGTCTCGGGACGATCACTGAGTGCCGCGTCTTGACATCGTCGCCTGTGCCGAGAGTGACCAACATTCGCACGTCCGGGCTGACGTCTGAATGGATCCCTTTGGTGGCGTGGATCAGTTTCCAGGCGTCCTGCATTCGCGCGTACCAGGTCTCGGTCTCGCCCGGAGGCAGACGGAACGGAAGATCCGGTCCGATGGAGTTGCCGAGCGGATGGAACGACACCCCACCTCGAACCAGTGCCACGCCGTACTTGTCGATCCTGACTGTCGCTCGTCCGACGTTCGTCACAGCGATGCCGATTACTTCCTCGCCAGCGAATCCGCCGGATGCCAACTGGTCGAGCCTTCTCGGCTGGCGGTCACCCCCGACCTTGCCGGTAGCTGCGAGACGGCCAGAGTGAAGCCCGTGGACGAGAGCGACCCGTACACGTCGGCCGTCATACACCCACGCGAACGCCTGCCAGCCCACAGAAAGGCTCGCGACGAGCAGGCCAAGGCTTCCTACGATGAACCCTGCGAGTTCCATAGCAGGGACCCTATGTTGAGCCACCGACATTGAATCGGTCCCCGGCTGAACGTCTGTCGAGGCGGCAGCCGACATAGAGCAGGACCTGGGCGCCGAGCAGCCGTGACGCGACGGCAAGCAGGGGGCGGAGATCAACTTCTGCGTCTGCTTCGAATTGGTTGTGGATTTCGCCCCCCGATCAGTCGCGGGGCCCGGTGATGTCCGCGCTCTACGAAGGCGTCCAATCGAGGTCGGCCTGACGGTCGCACTCGCGGGTCTGGTGTGTGTGACGCATCCGCCGGACGCGAACTAATGGACAAACCGCTGGCCTTCTCGACGTGCGCGATGCATTCGGTGCGGGTAACTAGAGAGGCAGCGCGCGGTCGACCACGACTTCCATCATTCTGGGGATGGTCCACATCGCCGGCTGCGCTGTCGTCTATCTCCTCGCCGGATACGGCGCGCGGCGCGTGCTGACTACCCGGCCGACTGCAGTTCGGGTGGTCACGCGCGCCTCCGGCGCGGCCATGATCCTGATCGGATCTCTCCTCATCGTCGAGAAGGTGCTGATGTGAATGAACGAAGAACGCAGGCGGCAGACGCCGCAGGAACGCTTGCAGCTGAGCCAGGCCGCGATCAAGCGAGTGCGGAGCAGCTGTGCCCGCCAGGGCCAGGCCCTAGCAGGTGGAGCAATGGAGGCGCACGAGCAGTCCCGTCTACGGGTGCCGAGATTTCCGCTCTCCTCGTGACTGGCGCTTCGGGCTGTCCACGACCTGACGTCGAGGTGAGAGGCCTGGCGGCACGGCGGTCGACTCGCGGGGGGGCTGGCAGTCGACGGCGGTTGACCCACTCTCCATCGGCGCCCACGCCAGGCCCGAACCCCGCATGGACTCGTGGAACGGGTCCTCCGGACCGATCTCGCCGCCCGGACGACCGTGCCGGTGAACGCGGGATCGGTAGATCGCGGCCCTCGTCTGCCGAAGGGCGACTACACCGTCCAGGTAACTGTGACCGGCGAGCAGCCTGCCTGGTTCAGGGAGAACAGCGAACGTTTCGGTCCGATGGACACGTTCGCGTTGATCAAGGAGCTGATAGTCCTGGAAAAACACCGTCGTGACGCTGGTCGCGCGATGGCGTTCCCAGCGTCACGGAGCGGTCTCAGCGGCTCTGGTCGGCGTACTGCTCGACGAGGCCGGTCACGCTCTGGACGAGTCCGTTCTCGGCGCAGCCGGGCTGAAGCTTGGAGGTCAACGCCTGGAACGTCTGGTGGTACTCGGACTCGTTGTCCAGGACGTAGCTGGAGGGGGCGTGACCGCCGCTGACGGTGACGACCATGGTCTTGGTCAGGGGCGACTCCTCTTTCACGCGCAACCCGATCTTGGTGTAGATCTCGGCGTTGACCGTGGTCAGGGCGACGTCACCGATACCGAGCAGACCGGTGCGCAGAGTGACGTCCGGTCCGTCGGTGTACTCTCCGGGAACGCCCTCGCGAGCGTCGTCGAGACGGGTGCGGCCCGGGCAGGTGACGCTGTCGGCAGTACCCCAGATCTCGGGTGTGGCAGTGTGCTCTGTAGTGGTCGACATCACGCGGATGGCTTCTTCGCCGAGGACCACGCCCAGGGAATCGATGTAGCGGAACAGGTCCCGCAGGACCTGGGTGTCCGCCGGTCGGCCCGGCCTGCTGCGCAGTGGTGCCTCGATGTCCTCCCGGACCAGCTCGTAGCCCGTGATCTCCGCGCCGCTGCGTGAGGCGAGCATGTTGGTCCCGGCCCGGAGCGAGCGGGGGTTCTGGTCGCCGGCGGCGCCCTGGTTGTACACCGCGACCATCTCGTCGCCGAATGCCTTCTCGATGTATCTGCTGGTCGCGGCGGGGAAGTCGCCGGTGGTGTGCGCGGCGAGGTAGGCGTTGACCGGGTGCATCGCATAGCTGAGGTAGGCCGCGATGGGTGAGCCGTCGGGGCGCACGAACGACAGCACGGCGAGCTCCGTGTCCGTCACCGCGTCCAGATTCGCCGCCTGGGTCCACTTCTTGGTGGCCGGGTTGATGGTGTCGCGGTTCACGTTGAGGTAGGCGTCGCCAGAGCCGTAACCCATCAGGGCGGGTTCCATCTTCGAGGAGGCATCCTTTACGGCCCGCACCATGACGTCGCCGACGAAGTCCTGCCCGTAGCGGCCACCACCCGGGTTCTCGACGGTTCCCGGCGGTCGGTCGCTGTGGGTGTGGGTGCTGGAGATTATGACGTTCTCAACCGGTGTCTTCAGCTCCCCGGCAACCCGCTTGACGGCGTCCTGCCAGACCGGGTCGGCGATGCCGCTGAGGTCGGCGCCGATCAGGGCGGCGCGCTTGCCCTTGTTCTCGAAGACGATGGCGCGCACAAAGAGCTTCTCGTGGTCGTACTCGTCCAGCGCCGGGAACTCGGGATCGGCTGCCGGCGAGATATCGATGCGCGCGGCGCCGGCCCGCAGCACGTTCTTGCCCTTGTCAGGGGCTGTCCGAGCCTGCTCGGTGGTGGTGGCGGGCACAGTGGCCGAAGCCGCCGTGAGCAACGGCGCCGTGCCAAGGGCTACTGCCGCGGCGGCGGCGACGTAGGCAGCGCGAACTCTCGAGATCCGCATGGATGGGTTCCTTTCTCGGGTCTGCCCGGAGGCAGAAGGAAGGTGCTGAGTGAGCCTGGCGGAGTCAGGTCATGATCTGGCCGCCGGTGACGTTCAAGGCTTGCCCCGTCATCGCGCTGCTCTCGTCGGATGCGAGGAAGCTCACGACTGCGGCGACCTCACCCGGCTCGATGAAGCGACCCATCGGGCTGCCCGCCTCCCATTCGCGGCGCACGTCCTCGACTGGCCTGCCTTCGGCCTCGGCGTGCGACTGCATGACCTTCTCGATCCTGTCCACCTCGACAGGTCCCGGGCATACGGCATTCACGCGGATCCCATCCTCGACGAGCTCCAGGGCGAGCGTCTGGGTGAGGCCGAGCAGCGCCCACTTGCTGGCCACGTAGTCGGCGCGGTACGGAAGCCCACGACGGGCCACGTTGCTCGCGATGTTGACGATTTGGCCACCGCCGTCCGCGGCGAGCAGCGGGATCAGCTCGCGGGTCACGAGCATCGTCCCGGTGAGGTTCGTGGCGATGGTGCGCTGCCAGCTCGCCAGCGGCATGTCTTGTACGAGCTGTGCCTCGCCGTTGATGCCCGCATTGTTCACCAGGACGTCGAGCGAGCCGCCGCAGATCTCGGCGACACGCTCGCCGAAGGAACGCACGCTGCCCTCGTCGGTGATGTCGCAGTGCACGTGGTGGGCCTCGGCCCCCGCCGCCTGTACCAACGTCAGCGTCTCGTCGACCGGCTGTACGTCGGCGAGGACCAGTCGCGCCCCGCTACGGGCGAAATCCGCGGCGATGTGCTGGCCGATGCCCGCTGCGCTGCCGGTGACGACCACTGTCCGGGTCTTGGTTGTCATGCTGTTCTACTCCTAGGTTCGAGGACGAGGTGCGTGCTGATGAGGACCCGTGGTCCCGGTCGTGCGCGGTCTAGCACATGTAGGCCGGGCGGTTGCCAGCAACCGTCGTCCGGATCCGGTACACCGAGGTCAGTGCGGTGATGTAGAGGGTCTTCCAGTCGTCGCCGCCCCAGTTCAGGTTCGCCGCCTGCTCGGGAACCTCGATCGTCCCGAGCCGTTCGCCGGACGGTGTGTAGACCCAGATGCCGCCCGGTGCGGTGACGTAGACGTTGCCCAGCTCGTCGACCTTCATGCCGTCTACATAGGCGTCGTCGCGGGCAGGGGTGAGGCTGATGCCCTCCGCGAACAATCCGGCGTCCCGCAGCGGCCCAGACCGGTTGGCCATGTCGAACGAGCGGATGTGTGCGCGGACGGTGTCGCCTACGTACAGGACAGACTGGTCGGGGGAGAGGCACAAGCCGTTCGGCTGCTCCACGTCGGCGACGAGCAGCTGTGGCTCGCCACCCTCCGGAGGTATCCGGTACACGCCACGGTGCTGCTGCGGGACGTCCCGGACCACTCCGACGGTCGGCAAGGTGCGGCCGAAGCTGGGGTCGGTGAACAGAATGCCGCCGTCACGCATGACCACCACGTCATTCGGACTGTTGAGCTCGGCACCTGACCAGTGCGCGGCGATCACCTCGCGCTCGCCGAGTGGAACAGCCGTTCGGGTCACGGTGCTCGTGGCATGTTCGCAGACGATCAGCCGTCCCTCGTTGTCGAGCGTCATTCCGTTGCCTTTGCCGTTGGGCGAACGGACGACCGACTGGCCGACGTCCGGACTCCAGCGCATGAGCCGGTCGGCGGTGATGTCGCTGAACAGCAACGCCCCGTCGGGCAGCCACACCGGGCCTTCGGTGAAGACGCAGCCGGTGACGATCTGTTCCATCTCGGCGGTGGGCTCGACGAGCTCGTCGATGCCCCTTGTCGGTCGGACGGTCATGCCTGCCTCACTGTTCCTATGAGCTGGAGGGGGTGGTGTGCGGGGATTGCGGTGGTGCACTCCGCGCACTGGGGCCACCTGGCGTCAGGGCGTGGCGCCACTGCGCCGTCCGAGCCGGAGGGTCGCGCCGACGGCCACGAGAATGATGACGCCCTGGACCGCGGTCTGCAGGTACTGGGAGACGCCCAAGATGTTCAGGAGGTTCCCCACCACCGCGAGCACGAGCACGCCGAGCACGACGTCGCGCACACGCCCGGCACCGCCTGCGAGGCTCAGCCCGCCGACGGCGACCGCGGCGATCGAGTCGAGCATGAAGCTCTCCCCGTCTGACGGCAGCACCGTGCCGGTCCGTGCCAGGAACAGCATCCCGGCAACCGCGGCGAACAAGCCGGCTGTCGCGTAGACTATGATCTTCACGCGGGGCACGCTCACGCCGCTCAGCCGCGCGGCCGTCTCGTTACCTCCCACGGCGTAGACCATGTGACCGTACTTCGTCCGGCCCAGCAGGACGGAGGCCAGGACGATGAAGAGGACCCAGACCAGCACGGGCGCGGGCACGAACAGCACGTTCGCGTCACCGAACCCCTGGATGCGCTCGTCTGGCTCGGTCACCGGCGCTGCGCCCGTGGCAAGGAAGGTGACGCCCACGACCAGCAGATAGGTCGAGAGGGTGACGATGAAGGGCGGGACGGGCGTGAACCCGACCACGAGCCCGTTGAGGACGCCGACGGACAGGCCCACCGCGAGACCGGCGAGGATCGCCAGGGGCAGTGGCAGGTGCGGCATGAAGGTCGCCTCGACCGAGCTTGCCCCACCGGTGACCATAGCTGCCAGGATCGCCGTCGCCCCGACGGACAGGTCGAGGCCCTTGCACAGCACGGCGAAGGCCTGGGCCAGAGCGAGAACACCGATCACCGAGCTCTGGAAGAGGACGGTTGTCAGGTTCGACGGTCGGATGAAGACACCATCGGTGAGAACTACGGAGACAACGACGAGGGCGCCGAGAACCCAGAGCATCGGGCCACCCGGCAGTGACCGGATGCGGGCCACACGCGCGGCGTGCTCGTCGCTGGTCGGCAGGTTGCCCTTGGTCTCGCTGCTGGAGCCCGGCCGGGCGGTGACGCCTGCGTTCGGTGCGCTCATGAGGCTCTCCTTGCCTGTCCTCGACGCTGCACGAAGAGGGGAATCGTCACGGCGGACAGGATCAGCACCGCCTTGAGCACGTTCTGCAGATAGGTGTCGACGTTCACCAGGTTCATCACGTTGGCGAGCATCAGGTAGATCAGCACGCCCAGCGCGACTCGCAGCACGTTGCCGGCCCCGCCGAGCAGGCTCACACCGCCGATCACGACGACGGCGATGCTGTCGAGCTCCCAGCCCGCGGCGATTCCCGGGCTACCGCTGCTGGATCGGGCGGCGAACAGCACGCCGGCCAGGCCGGCGAGGCACCCCGACAGCAAGTACGCCTTGAGCTGTACCCGCGCCACCGGGACGCCGGCCAGCCGGGCAGTCTCGAGATTGCCTCCGACGGCGTACCAGTGGGTGCCGGTGCGGGTGAACCGCAGCAGGAGATGGACGAGTACGACGATCGCCAGCCAGACGAGGGCGACCAGCGGCACTGGGCCGACATGGGCCGCGTGGAAGGCGACCAGCTGGGCGTCACTGATGACGATGCCCTGGTTGTCGATCGTGAACGCAAGCCCGCGCGCGATACCGAGCACGGCGAGCGTCGCCACGAACGGCGGTATCCGTGCCCAAGTCACGGCGAGGCCGCTGACCGCTCCCATCGCACCGCCCGCGAGGACGGCCACAGGGATGGAGAGCAGCCCGAACTCGGCGATCGTCGAGGCTGTGACCATGGTGCTGAGCGCGACCACGGACCCGACCGACAGGTCGAAGCCGCCCGAGATGATGACGACTGCCTGTCCGACCGCGAGGATGCCGAGCACCGCCGCCTGCTGCAGGATGCTGTTCACGTTGAAGGTGGTCAGGAAGTTCGGGCTGGCGATGAACCCGAGCAGGACGACGCCCACGAAAAGCGTCTCCACGGCGTGCTCTCCGAGGATGCGCCTGCTGCGCCCGGCGACCCGTGACCACGTTCCGCTGGTGGTCTCGGTCGTGGCTCGCTGGTCGCCAGGCGACGAGGTGGTCGTGCCGCCCATCATGCGACCGCCGCCGACGTGGGGACCGCAGCCTCCATGATTGCCTCCTGGGTTGCTTCGTTGCGGGAGAGCTCGGCGGTGACTCGGCCCTCGGACATGACGATCACCCGATCGCTCATCCCGAGGACCTCTGGCAGGTCGGAGGACACCATGACGATGGCGACACCGTCCTCGGCCAGCCGGTTCATGAGGGCATAGATCTCGCTCTTGGCCCCTACGTCCACACCGACTGTCGGCTCGTCAAGCAGGAGGACGGAGACTCCGCGAGCGAGCCACTTGGCCAGGACGACCTTCTGCTGGTTGCCGCCGCTGAGGAACCGCACGGGCTGAGCGGGTGACGGCGTCCGGATCGCGAAGTCGTCGATGAAGCGCCGGGTGACACGACGCATCGCACCGGGACGCAGGAACGGTCCCCAGGAGAGCGAGTCGATCGAGGGGAGGGTGACGTTGTCCTGCACCGAGCGGCCCAGGACCAGGCCCGCGCCACGTCGGTCCTCTGGCACGAGCCCGATCCCGTGGGCGATGCCCGCCCGGGCCGAACCGCCGGCCAGCCGCTGTCCCTCGACGGCGACCTCTCCGTCGTCGGGGGACAGGTCGCCGAAGATGCCCGACAGGAGCGAGCTCCGCCCCGCACCGACTAGTCCAGCGATGCCGAGGATCTCACCGTGTCGGACGTCGAAGGAGACGTCCTGGAACCGTCCCGCGGCCGTCAGGCCGCGTACCGAGAGCGCCACCGTCTCGCGTGCGGCGGGCACCTTCCCGAACTGGTCGGTCAGGTCGCGCCCGACCATCGACCGGATCATCGCCGGGATCGAGGTATCCCGGACCTCCGTGGTCTCCACACCCCGGCCGTCACGCAGCACCGTCACGCGGTCTCCGAGCTGGATCACCTCGTCGAGCCGGTGTGAGATGTAGATGATGCCGATGCCCCGGTCGCACAGCGTGCGGATGATCCCGAAAAGGCCGGACAGCTCGTGGTCACTGAGCACCGCGCTCGGCTCGTCCATGATGAGCACCCGGTTCTCGCGTGTGAGCGCCTTGGCGATCTGCACCAGCTGGGCGTTCGCGGCCGAGAGATCGGCCACGCGGAGGTCCACCGCAAGGCCGACGCCGAGATCGTCGAGCACATGGCGCGCCGATCGGCGCATGCCTCGCCGGTCGAGAGTGCCGTACCGGGTGCGCGGCTCATGGCCGAGGTACATGTTCTGCCAGACCGTGAGGTCGGGTACGAGGTCCGTCTCCTGGTAGATCGCTGATATCCCCAGCTCATGGGCCGCAGCCGGCCGGAGCTCGTTGTGCGTATGCCCGGCGACCTCAATCGTTCCCTGGGTGGGCTGTTCCGCACCGGTAAGGATGCGCGTCAGGGTCGACTTCCCCGCGCCGTTCTCGCCGATGAGGCAGTGCACCTCGCCCGCACGCAGGTCGAGGTCGACACCCTTGAGGGCTGCCACACCCGCATAGTTCTTGGTGATGCCCACCATCCGCACGAGCGCGTCGGGCACTGCTGAGTCCATGTGTTCCGTCATGAGTCAGCAGCAGTTCAGGTTCTGGGCGCGGAGCTCTTCGATCCGGGCCTTGATCTGCTCGGTCGCGTCTTTGGTGCCGATCTGGTACTCGGTCTTGGGCAGCAGGATCTTGGTGTCCTCGAGCGTGCCCTCCTGGGCCGCGCGCCAGGTCTCCATCGTGATAGCGCCGTACTGGGGCGGGGTCGAGATCGTGTAGTACATCTCGCCGGCGAGCATGGCCTCCAGCCCGGTGCGCTGGGCGTCCTTGCCCCAGACCCAGGGGAAGAGCTCGGTCCTGTCGGCGGCCTTGATCGCCTGGATCGCTCCGAGCGCGGACTCGTCGTTGTCCGCGACGACGCCGTCGATCGTGCCGGCGTCGAAACGCTGCAGGAGGTCCTCCATGCACTTGCGACCAGGCTCGGCGGCGTACAGACCGTCGCAGGAGCCGGCGATCTCGATGCCTGGGTTGTCGGCCAGCACCTCGTCGATGCCTTCCTGCATATCGATCACGGGGGAGGAGCCGGTGGTGCCGGTGATGTGGACGATGCGCCCCTTGGGAGCACCGTTCTTCTCGGTGAGGCCTGCGACGATGCTTTCCGCGACCTTCCTGCCGGACTCGACGAAGTCGATCGTGATCAGTGCCTCGTACTGGCCCTCGCCCGGCGTGCCGGGAAGTTCGCGGTCGACCACGATGAGCGGCACTCCGGCCGCGTCGGCCAGGCCCGGAACGGGCGCCAGCGGTTCGTACTGCACCGGTGCCACGACCAGCAAGTCGGGCTTGCGAGCCAGCAGGTCGTTGACGTCCTGGAGTTGCTTCGCGACGTCGTCGTTCGCCGAGGCCTGGATGAACGTGCATCCCGCCGCCTCGACCTGCTCCTGCATGTCGCGGGAGTTCTCCACGCGCCATTCACCGCTGAGTGATCCCTGTGAGTAGGCGACGGTGCAGTCTCCGCCACCGTCGGCTCCTGTACTGCTGCCGTCAAGGGCTTCCATGGCGTGGGATTCTGCAAGGAGCTGCAGCACTATGCGCCAGAAGGCGAGGAAGTGGCGCCGTCCACAGGCTAGGCTCACTCTGTAGCGGGGTGCCAGAAGAGATCAGAGGACTCTGTAACAGCTCAGGATTCCTGCCCCGGGCGGTACGGCGCTGTTGGCGCAGCGCTCGTTCGTACGGCTCCGTGGCCGTTCGTCTCTGCCCAGAGAGCCGGGCCTTCCCGTAGGCAACCCGCGCTAAACTCACCTAGGCGTCGTCGAGTGCACAGGAGCGAATCGAGTTGGCCACGAGTGAGCATCGAGTCCCGCGCAAGCGGCTGTCCGACCGGGTGGCCGACCAGCTGGAGGCACTGATCGTCGCCGGTGAGTTCCCGGTCGGGAGCAAGCTGCCTGCGGAGCCGGAGCTCGCGCAGCGGTTCGAGGTGGGTCGGAGCTCGATGCGCGAAGCGGTCCGTACGCTTGCAGCGGCGGGCTACCTGCGAAGCACGCACGGTAGCGGCGTGTACGTGACGAGCGACCGGTCCAGCCGGATTGGCCCGCTCGACCTGACGCTGGCCGGCGGGTACACGATGAGCGACCTGTTCGAGGTGCGTATCGCGATCGAGAGTACGACCGCCGAGCTGGCCGCTCGCCGGCTGACCGACCATCACCTGGAGCTGCTGCAGTCGATCCTGACCGCTGCCGGCGACGCGGAGGCGACCCAGGAAGAGTTCGTCCGGCTCGACGGCCGTTTTCACCGGCAGGTAGCCGAGGCGAGCGGCAACCCGCTGTTGCTGCTCGTATGGGACTCGTTCGCGGCGCAGCACGAGGAGTACTCGCTCAAGGTCATCGGCATGCCCGGCCGCCAGGAACGTGCGCACGCGGACCATGTGGCCATCGCGGAGGCCATCGCCGAGCGGGATCCCGAACGGGCTGGCCGGCTGGCCGGCGATCATGTGCGCACCGTCCAGGCCGAACTGAAGTCCCAGCCCGCAAGACCTGCCGTCGTGCGACAGCCCCGCTCGGCGGGATAGCCGGTCGAGGCTGTCATGGGGCTGCGTCGGGCGCGTGTTCGCGCACGGCGCATTCACTTCGCCGGCCGACGGGTCCGGGTCAGCGGTACGCGCGCTCGTACTGGGCGGGCTTATACGGCAGGTCGTAGCGGAGGGCCTCGGCTGCGCGGATCGGGAAGTTGGGATCGCGCAGCGACTCACGGCCGACGAGGACGACGTCTGCCTGCCCGAGCGCGACGATCTGCTCCGCCTGGAACGGGTTGTCGATCATCCCGACAGCGGCGACCGGCAGCCCGGTCGTCTGCTTGATGGAGGTCGCGAACGGGAGCTGATAGCCGGGTCCGACCGGGATTCGGGCGTCGGCGACGTTCCCGCCGGTCGAGACCGAGATGAGGTCGGTGCCGTGCTCGCCGAGCCACGCTGTCAGACGTTCGGTCTGCGACAGGTCCCAGCCGCCCTCTATCCAGTCGGTGGCGGAGAGGCGAACGACCAGCGGGACGTCTTGCCCCACCTCGGCACGGATGGCGTCGACGGTCTCGAGGAGCACGCGGGAGCGGTTCTCGAGCGACCCGCCGTACTCGTCGGCGCGCTGGTTCGACAGCGGGGAGAGGAACTCGTGCAGCAGGTAGCCGTGAGCGCCGTGGATCTCGAGAATGTCGAACCCGGCGTCGACGGCGCGGCGTGCCGCTGCGGCGAAGGCATCGACGACCTCTCGGATGTCATCGGTCGTGAGCTCGGTGGGTACGGCGAGCCCGCTGAATGCGATGGGGGAGGGGCCGACGGGCTGCCAGCCGCCGTGCTCGGCGGGGACGTTTCCGTCGGGGTGCGAGCCCCACTCGCGCCAGGTGGACGCCTTTCGGCCGGCGTGCGCGAGCTGGATGCCAGCCTTGGCGCCCTGGGAGCGGATCAAGTCGGTGACGCGCTGGAACGCGTCGCGCTGGGTGTCGTTCCACAGGCCGAGGTCCTGGGGGCTGATGCGCCCCTCTGGGACGACACCGGTGGCCTCGACGACGACAGCGCCGGCGCCCCCGCGAGCGAGTGATCCGAGGTGCATGAGGTGCCAGTCGGTGGGGACACCGTCTTGCGCATCGACGGCGTACTGGCACATCGGCGGGATCCAGATCCGGTTGCGGACCTCAAGCCCGCGGATGGTGATGGGGTCGAAGAGTGCGCGAGTCATGTGTCGCTTCCTGGTTGCGGTGGGGGTGCTCGACGAACGGGACGCACGATGAAACTCACGGTCACGCCCGGGTCTTTCGGTCAGCCGACTTGTACGGCACCAGCCGTAGTACGTTGGAGATCGTAGTATGATAGGTACCATACCAAGAAACCTTGCGGCTAACTGAGGAGAACATGGTGGTTCGGATCCTTGAGCACCCTGGGCGCGACGCGATCACGATCGACGGCGTGCTGTCCGCCCTTGCCGACCCTGTCCGGCGCTCGATCGTGTCGCAGCTCGCCGACGGGCACTCCGAGCAAGCGTGTATCGCGTTCGACCTGCCCGTGACAAAATCGACGTCCACCCACCACTTCCGGGTCCTGCGCGAAGCGGGGGTCATCACACAGCGCTACCGCGGCACGGCGATTCACAATGACCTGCGCAGGGAAGACCTCGACTGCCGGTTCCCTGGTCTCCTCGACTCGGTGCTCATGGCGGGCTGAGCGCGCGGACGCCCGGCGGGTGTCCGGCAGGTCGAGAGCCGCGGCGCGGCCTGCACACCGGTGGTGCGGCACTGGGTCGGTCCGGCTCGTTCTTCGTCGCCGCCGTACTGTCGAGCGTGCAGCAGGAGCGCGATCCTCCGCGAGGAGATCTTTGGCCCGGTGCTGGCGATCGTGCCGTTCGACGACGAGGACGAGGCCATCCGGCTAGCGAACGACGCCGAGTACGGCGCGTCTCCTACGTCTACACCCCTGACTTGGCCCGCGGGCAACGGATGATCGAACGGTTCGAGACTGGCATGACGGGTCTCAACACCGGCATCGTCTCGGACGCCGCTGCGCCGTGCTGTGGGTGGAAGTCGTCCGGCCTGGGCCGCCGCGCACCTCGGGCCATCTGGCCCGCTCCCGACCCGGTCGAGTCGAACCACGCTCAGTGGAAGTGCTGGGCACCATTGATGTCGATCACGGCTCCGCTGACGAACGCGGCATCGTCGGAAGCCAGCCAGCGCACGGCTCCGGCGACGTCGTCCGGGCGGCCAGGGCGGCCGAGCGGGATTCCGGCCACCGTGCGTGCCTTGGACTCGGGAGTCGTGAACGTGTCGTGGAACGGCGTCGCCTCGATGAAGCCGGGGGCCAGGGCGTTCGCCGTGATTCCCTGCGGGCCGAGCTCTGTGGCGAGCGCCCGCGTGAAGCCGAGCACGCCGGCCTTGGCGGTCGCGTAGGCGAGCGCGCCCGGGTGGCCGCCCGTGTGCCCGGCGAGCGAGGCGACATTGATCACGCGCCCGCTTTCGTGCCGTGGCAGGTGGTTCACGGCGTGGTGGGTGAACAGGAACATGCTGTCGAGGTTGACGGCCAGGACGGTGCGCCAACGCTCGAGATCCAGCTCTGCCAGCGTCGCCCGGCCGACCAGCCCGCCCACGTTGTTGACGAGCACGTCCAGCCGTCCCAGGTGGTCGACAGCGGCGTCGACAGCGCGGCGGACCTCCGGTTCTGACGTCGCGTCGACCTGGACCGCGAGCGGCTTGCCGCCGCCCCGCCCGAGCGCGGCCAGCACGTCGTCGTCCGGTACGTGCGTGCGGTAGGTGACCACGACGCTCGCGCCGGCCTCGGCGAGCGCGCGGGCGATCGCGGCGCCGATACCGACGCCGCCGCCCGTGACGAGCGCGGCGCGGCCGGAAAGGGGCGGGGTGCTCATGGTGATGCTCCTCGTGGGGTGGGTGCGGGCGGTCAGGCGGTCCGGTACCGCTCGACGACTTCCATGTTGACCTCGATCCCGAGGCCAGGTCCGGAAGGCACGGCGACGTGCCCGTCCTCAAGGATGGCCGGGTTGACCAGGAGATCGTCTCGGAGCGGGTTGGGGGTGCGGTCGAACTCGATGACGGGTTCGTTCTGCAGCGGTACGGCGCTGTACCCGTAAGGGGTGAGGGGGAGCGTCGCGCAGACGTGCAGCCCGGCGCTCAGTGCGACCCCGCTGCCCCACACGTGCGGCACCGTGCGCAGGTTGTACGTGGAGGCGAGCGTGGCGATCCGCTGCACCTCGGAGATACCGCCGGCCACGCAGATGTCGGGCTGGACGATGTCCACGCAACCACCCGTGATGAAGTCGCGGAACCCGTAGCGCGTGTACTCGGCCTCACCACCCGCGACGGGTACGTCGATCGCGGCGCGCACCCGGGCGTACCCGGCGCGGTCCTCCGGGGGCACAGGCTCCTCGAAGAACTCGAACCGGGCTTCCTCGAGCACCCGACCCATGGCTATCGCAGCGCTGGACGTGTAGGCGTGGTTGGCGTCGGCGAGCAGGCTGAAGTCGTCGCCGAGGGCTTCGCGGACGGCGGCGACGCGCAGGGCGTCCTCGCGTACGGGCAGCAGGCCGACCTTCATCTTGAGCATGGAGAACCCGGACTCGGCGTACCGCGACACCTCGTCCTGCAGCGCGGGAAGATCGCGAGCCGGGTCGAGTCCGGTGTGCCGGTAGTAGCCGCCCGTGCCGTAGGCGCGCACGCGCTCACGGAACCGCCCGCCCAGCAGGGTCGAGACGCTCACGCCCAGGTACTTGCCCGTGAGGTCCCAGAGCGCGATGTCGATCGCGCTGATGGCCTCGATGTACGTGCCCTTCTGGCCGTAGTCCCTGGTCGAGGCATAAAGGTGCTCCCACACCACCCCAGGGTCGGTGGTGTCGAGCTCGAGCAGACGCGGGCCCAGGACGGCGTCGACGGCCGCCTGCACGGGTTCGGCCGGGCCGTACTGACCGCCCTCGCCCCAGCCCACGACACCATCGGTGGTGGTGAGTCGCACCAGCAGGCTGTTGCGCTCGGGAAACTCCGCCTGCGAGGAATAGAAGCGCTCAGCTCCCAGGGGCACCTTCAGCACGAACGTCTCAACCCGGTCGATCTTCATCTCGCTCCTCTGCTCGAACGCCGCCAGCATTGTCCTGACGACCTCTCGAAGGACCCTAACAGGTCATCTGATGACTTGAGCCGGTCGTTGATGCGGACAATTCGTTCATAATTGGTGGAGGTCACGGAGTTGACCCGGGTATCGGACGCCCGCTACGGTGCGAGTCATCTGAGGAGTCGAAAGCGTCCAACGGCGGACCGCCCTGCAGCATCCATCGTCGCCCCGACCCTCAGAGCTCCTTCAGACCGGGGCCGCTCGCGCGGCCCCCACCCCGGAAGCAGGTGGCGATGATGTCGGCAGCATGGCTGATCATCGATTTCGTTCTGGTCTTCGTGGCGATCGCGTTGCTGATCGTCCGGCTCAAGCTCAACCCGGCGCTCGCGCTGCTCCTCGGGACGATCGTCCTGGGACTCACCACGGGCGTACCTGCCGCCGACGTGGTCGCCGGGATCAACGAGGGTTTCGGATCCCTCATGGCCGAGGTCGGCCTGCTGATCTCGCTCGGTGTGATCATGGGCCTGCTCATGTCGAGCTACGGAGCGGTCCAACGGATTGTGCGCGGAATCCTCAAGATCTTCGGGACCAGGGGATCGCCGTACGCCTTCGGGCTCACGCTCTCCACGCTCACCCCCGCGATCTACTTCGACGTCCTGCTTGTCCTCGTCGCCCCGATCGCGCGTCGCGTGGCCCGGATCACGGGCCGGCCCGTCGCGTCGCTGGCGGGCCCGGTAGCCATGGGTCTCGCTGCGGGTAACGCCCTCGTCATACCCGGCGCCGCAATGCTCGCGTACCTCGGGACGCTCTCCCTCTCGCCGAGCGACGTGCTGGTGCCAGGGTTCCTTGTCGCCGTCCCCGCCGTCGCGGTGTCGATCTTCCTTTATGTCGGGGCGATGGAGCGTCTGGGGTGGTGGGATGCCGCTCGGGACGAGGAGGTCGTCGACGAGCAGATCGAGGTCGAGGCTGAGGACACCCGTCTGCCGTCCATGGCGGTCGCCCTGGCGCCGGTGCTCGTGGTGCTCGTGCTCATTATCGCCGCGATCGTCGCGCCCCTGGCGGGGGTGGACAACGCGGTCGTCGAATTCGTCGGGAGCCCCGTCATCGCGCTCTTCGCAGGGGCCCTCACCGCTCTGGTCATCACTACACGGCGGTCTGGGCTCGCAGGCCAGGCCGACGTGGTGAACAAGGCGCTGGAGACGGTCGGCACCATCCTCGTGGTGACCGCTGTGTCGGGTTCACTCGGTCAGATCATCGCTGGCACCGGCATGCAGGACGTGCTGGCTAATCTCTTCGAGGCGAACTCCGCCCTGCCGCTGCTGGCCGTCTGGTTCGTCGCCGCGGTCATGCGCATGGCCATCGGCGGGCAGACCGTCGCGGGCATCACCGCGATCAGCATCATCGCCCCGCTGGTCGACGGGCTCGGCCTCAGCCCGGTGCTCGTGGTCCTCGCGGCCGGTGCCGGCGGGATCTTCGGCGGGCAGTTCAGCGACAACGCCTTCTGGATGCTGCGCAGCCTCTTCGGGCTGTCCACCCGCGGAACGCTCAAGACCTACACGCTGGGGCAGTCGACGCTGTCGGTCGTTGCACTCCTCCTCGTGCTGGCCGCCGACATCTTCGTCTGACGGACACCTCCGCGCACGGCCGTGGATACGGTCCTGACCGGAAGCGGTCCTGTGACGAGTGTCAGTAGCTGGCACGCCGAGGAACGGCCGAACCGTCGAAGCGCGCTGAGAGTGCCTCGGAGCCCCGGGCGAGCAGCGCGACGTCTGCACCGACGAGCACGAACGAGGCACCAGCCGCGAGGTAGGCGTCAGCGACGGCCGGGTCGAACGCGTTGACCCCGACCGGGACGCCGGCGCCGCGCACGATATCGAAAGTGCGCAGCACGGCAGCCATCACGTCCGGATGAGTCTGCTGTCCCAACAACCCCATCGAGGCCGCGAGGTCCGACGGCCCGACGAAGACGCCGTCCACGCCGTCGACGGCAGCGATCTCGGCTGCCGCCTCGACTCCGGCGACGTTCTCGATCTGGACGAACAGGGAGACGTGCTCGTCGGCGGAGGGGAGGTAGCCGTCGACCCGGTTCCAGCGGGCCGAGCGGGCGAGCGCCGAGCCGACGCCGCGGTGGCCGCGTGGTGGATAGCGCACAGCCTGGACGGCGGCGCGCGCCTCGTCAGCCGACGCCACCATGGGGACGAGCAGGTTCTGTGCGCCGAGGTCGAGCACCTGCTTGATGGTCACCGGATCGTTGGCGGGCACGCGCACCACGGGTACCGGCGGGTAGGCGGCAACCGCCTGGAGCTGGGCGAGCACGGAGCCGAGCCCGTTGGGTCCGTGCTCCATGTCGATCAGCAGCCAGTCGAGGCCGCCGCCGGCGCAGATCTCGGCGACGAGCGGGCTGCCGCTGCAGACCCACATCCCGGCGAGCGGGCGGGTTGCGTCCGTCAGGGCGGTGCGGAAGGTCAGGTTCAGACGAAGTGGCACGTAAGGGTTCCCATCTGTCCGTAGTCGCACAGGACGCTGCCGCCGGGGGTTACCCACATCGGCCGGGTGAACGAGCCCGACAGGATGATCTCGCCGGCTTCGAGCCGTGCCCCGTGCTGGTGGAGCTTGTTGGCGAGCCATGCGACACCGTTGGCGGGGTGGTTGAGTACCCCGGCGGCGACCCCTGTCTCCTCGATGGTCTCGTTGCGATAGAGCAGGGCGGAGACTCGCCGCAGGTCCACCCGGGCGGGCCGGGTCGGGTTGCCGCCCAGGATCATGCCGCCGTAGGCGGCGTTGTCTGCGATCGTGTCGACGATGGTCCGGCCCTCGAGCTCGATGTGCGAGTTGAGGATCTCCAGGGCGGGGGTCACGTACTCAAGGAGCGCGTTCCATCCGGTCTTGTTCGAGGAGCTGTCCCAGATGCCGACCCTGCGCATCTGCTGAGCAGACGGCGAGTCGTTGCGGTCGTCGACCATCGGCGTAAGGAGCAGCTGGGCCAGGACCGCCGGGCCGTTGCGGTCACGTGCCATCAGAGTGACGCCTGCCGCGAGGTCACCGCCGGCGCTCGCCCCACCGACGACGATGCGTTCGGGTCGATGTTGAGCTCCTCGGCGTGATCCGACACCCACACCAGACCCGCGTAGCAGTCCTCGACGGGACCCGGGTGGGGTGTCTCGGTGCGAGCCGGTACTCGACCGAGACCACGGTCATGCCCGCCACGAGACATGGGCTCAACTGCTGCCGAGCGGCTCGGCGGCGAGCCAGCGTTGAACGAATGCGCGGCCTTCGGCCGTCAGCCGGTACGGCTGCTCCATCATTCCCGGCGTTACGAACATCGCGGACTTCCTAGGCAACGGCTCAAGGAATCCGTCCCGAATGAGGTACATGAGCAGGATCTCTAAGTTGCCAAGGAGATCGATCGTGTCCTTGTCAGGTCGATCCGCGAAGTGGAGCAGCACGCGGCGTTCCAGGTCTCCGTACCGCTGGCTAATGACGCTGAGGTTCGCCTTGTACTGCTTCATTGCTTGCCGATCGATCGGCGACCTGGGGGCGTCGTACCGAGCGTGGCATGTTGGGCATAGTGCAATGAGGTTGTCGAACGAATGGTTCTTGACGACTGACCACGGCACGATGTGCGCGAGCTCGACGGGCACCTGTCGGCAGGTAGGAATCGCGCATCGATGACCAGCCTCGACTAGGAGGTCGCGCCGCATATGCGCTGGGATGTCGTCGCGACCGGCTGCCATGATCCGAAGGTATCCGAGGTCACCTGGATGTACCTCCACCTAAGCACTGGGTGCACGCCGGTGACCCCGCCACCGGATACGCGGCCACGGGCGACAATTTGCCACGACCCGTCCTGCGTCGAGGCGAGCAGGGGGACCGCTGCACGGATAGGTGACGGACGGATGGGGGCTGAGCACGGTCGACCCACGCCGTGCTCCTGACAAGCGCCGGCCACGCCAGGCTCTGACCTGCGGAAGTGCATGTGGGGCGCTACGATGAGAGCCGATCCAGCAGGGTGTGCTTTCCATTGGGTGCTGAGTCGAGCAACAGGAACACACCCGCGACTCCCGGCCGGGCGCGTCGGGGGAGGGGGGGTCGGCGTCCGACTCGGCGCATCGCGCGATCCGATGTCGGACCGGAACCCCGACGTCGTGAGAGTCATCTCGCCGGACGAGGCACTGCACCGTTTGTTGAACCACTCGGACCGAATCAGGAGATCGGCACGGCGAAGGTCGCCAGGACGCTTGGCCTCATCAACGCTCGTCGTTCTGCAATCTGTGCTCCGCTGGCTCTTGGCGTAGTGTCCATCTGGCGCCGCAACCTCGCGACGCCAACATCATCAGAACCCGCCGCTGTCGAGCTGATCCTCATCGGTGGGGGAGCGGTAACGCAGCTCTGATTCCCCCATGGTTCCCCCACAGCCCTCGGGCTGATAGCGAACCAGCAGGTCAGGGCAACAATGCACAGTTCAACGTCTGAAGCCCAGCATTCTCGGGCCCGGTCGGGTCTATCGACGAGGTTTCGGCGCCCAGGGGGTCTAACGCTCTGATGGTCCCGTTCCTGAGTGCGAGCTCTTGGCTTGGGGGAGCGGAACAGAATTGGCGCCGCGGACGCTCGCCGCCGGAGACAGTTGGCTGACACGGTTCGTGACACAGTTGCCCGCCTCCGTGCCCGCCTGACACGCGGAATGACACACTTGCAGCACCCATCGACGCTTACGGTTGCCCACTGTCGCGTCGGCGTGGCACTCTGGGTCTTCCAGTCCGGGAACGGCGGAATTTAGCCGTTCTGGCCGTCCAACTCGGCCGACAGCACGGATTCGAAACGCGCCTCGCGAGTGACAACGGCGGCTTCCTGCGGAACAGAAGATGTTCCGCCGCAAGTCCGGCTGATCCTCGGTGGAGGCCGCTGACCTGGTATCTGGCCAGGTCGGCGGCCTTTGTCGTGTCCCGTGCCGTACCTGGGGAAAGCGCGGTGCGACTTGGTCGGCAGGCGATCCGGACGGCCACGTCAGGCTATTCTGACCACCACCTGGTCCTGTGCCCCCGTCAGTAGGGGCATCGGCCGTACGACTCAGCCCCCAGAGGACCCCCGTGAACACCAAACCCGGCCCCGGCCAGCCGCCGATGGACAACGATATTGAGAAGGCGCTCGCCGGAGGTGCCAGGCAGCCGGTCGGGCGGTACCGGCTCGACCTGGCGACAGGCGAGTGGGCCTGGTCGGACGAGGTCTACGTGATGCACGGCTTCGAGCCGGGTGACATCGTGCCGACGACGCCTCTCATGCTCGCGCACAAGCACCCCGACGACCGGGCCCGGGTCGACGGTGTCCTGCGACGTGCGGCCGAGACAGGGCAGCCGTTCAGCTCGGTGCACCGCATCGTGGATGCCGCAGGCAGGACCCGCACGCTGGCCGTGACCGGTCAAGGGCGGCGTGATCCCACGACGGGCCGGGTGACCGAGCTGTTCGGGTACTTCATCGACGTCACCGAGTCACATCGTGAGGCGGCGGCGCGTGAGGCGACGGCGTCGATCCAGGCATCGGCGGAGCGGCGGGCCGATATCGAGCAGGCCAAGGGCGTGCTCATGGTCATCTACGGTCTGGCCGAGGAAGCGGCGTTCGACCTCTTGCGGGAGGCCTCCAACCAGACCAACGTGGCCGTCCGGGACATCGCGTACTCGCTGGTGAACCTGTTCTCCGGACCGGACGTCACGGAGTTCCCGACAACTGAGGCGATCGACAAGTTCCTGGCCGACCCGGTCCTGCCGAACGACATCTGACCAACGGTTCCGGCGGTGCGGCAGCGTGGGGGCTGCCCGGCCGATGCTCAGCGGCCGGTGTACGCGTCCGCGTGGTCGGGCGTGGGTGGGATCGGCTGGATCACGTCGAGCAGCACGCCGTCGGGTGCGGCGACGATGAAGTGCCGCTGCCCGAATTCCTCGTCCCGGAGCGGCAGGAGCGTCTCGAGGCCGGTGCGGCCTGTCAGGCGGGCGTGGACCTCATCGACGTCGTCGACCTTGAGGTTCACGACCACACCTAGCGGTAGCGCACGGTAGCCGTGCGGGACCGTGGTGTGGTCGTGGGCGAGCAGCGCGAGCTCGAACGTGGGTGGCTCAACGGCCGGAGAGCTTGGCCGCGCGGGACGCGGCCCACCGTGTGCTCGACCAGCTGTTGGTGGCCGTCGTCAGCTGACCCGCGACCTTGCACGCCGGGCACATCGCCTGGCAGGACAGCCCGCGGCTCGCGCCGGCGGCGGATCTCGTGAGTCGCTCCGAGGTGTATCAAGGAACCGGGATCGACGACTCCCGCGTCACGATCCGGCAGGGCAGCTCCTCGATGCCGGACGCCGCACGCCCCTCGATCGCCTCGAACAGGCGTCGCGCGGCGATCCGGCCCACCTGCTCCAGGTTCATGTCGACGCTGGTGAGCTGCGGCCGGGTGTTCGTCGTCAGTACCGCCCAGTTGTCGAACCCGATGACCGAGATGTCACGCGGGACGTCCCGCCCCGACTCGCGCAGAGAGTCCAGGACACCCCTGGCGATCTGGTCGCTGCCGCAGAAGAAGCCGTCCACGTCCGGGTACTGGTCGAGGATCATGCTGGCCACCCCGCGGCCCCAGCCCTCGCTCCACGACCCGAAGAACGTGCGCCCTCCCACGAGCTCCAGGCCGGCGTCCCGCATGGCCTGCTGCGCCCCGCTGGAGCGGTCCTGGGCGGCCTGGTAGGAAGCGTCGCCCGTGACGTGCGCGATCCGACGGCGGCCGCAGGCCAGCAGGTGGTCGATCGCGAGGCCGCCCGCCTCGACGTTGTTGGCGGTGATGGAGATGTCGGCCGGGTTCTCGGAGGGCGCGTACGCGTAGACGACGGGCACGGGGAGGTCACCCGTCAGTGGTGGCCGAGGATCGGTCCGGGACCCGACGACGATCAGCCCCTCGACCCGGCGGGACAGCAGAGCGCGGATGTGGTGCTGCTCCCGGATCGCGTCGCCACGGGCATCGCACAGGAACACGGAGACCTGGCCGGCGCCGAAAGCGTCCTCCGCGCCCATCAGCACGGGGATCGAGAAGCGGCCTTCCAGGTCGGACGTGAGCAGGCCGACGGTGCCGGTCCGGCCCTGGAGCAGTCCGCGCGCCACCGCGTTCGGAGCGAACGAGAGCTGCTCCGCGGCTTCCAGCACCCGGGTGCGGGTCTCGGCGCGGACCTGGGCGCGACCGTTGATGGCCTTGGAGGCGGTGGCGATCGAGACCCCCGCGAGGCGGGCGACGTCGGTCAGGGTGGCGGTGCGCGGGGTCTCGGCCGAAGCCATGGCTTCCTCCTGGAAAGTCGATGCCGAACCTTACCGAAAAGGTGTAACACAATCGTGACGGCTGTTCGTCCTTGACGTGGTGTGGCGCCCAGTCTACTGTCACAGAAAGCCTTTTCGGGCGGTTTCGGCAATGGAGCGCCACCGCTCACCAACCGGCCGACTGACGACGAAGTCAAGGAGACTGATGATGGCTACCCACCGCAGGGCGAGCGCGAGGCTCGTTGCCTCCTTCCTCGCAGCAGGGCTGGCGAGCACGGCGCTCGCCGCCTGCAGCGCGTCGGACGCGAACGGCGGTACGCAGGAGGCGGAGGTCACCGCCGAGGGCGTCGACGACGGCACGGAGCTCACGCTCTGGACCCGTGCACCGCTGGAGCAGCAGGCGAACCTGCTCGTCGAGGCGTACAACGCGTCGCACGAGAACCAGGTCGAGCTCACCGTCGTTCCGAACGACGACTACGTGGCGAAGGTGGGCGCAGCAGCGGGCAGCGACAGCCTGCCGGACCTCTTCGCCGCCGACATCGTGTACGTGCCCAACTGGGTGCAGCAGGGCCTCTTCGCCGACGTGACCGACGCCGTCGGCGAGCTGGACCACGCCGACCAGATCAACAAGGGCCACCTCGAGGGAGGCACGCTGGACGGCCGGCAGCACGTGCTGCCGTTCGTCCTCGACGTGTCGGTCATGTTCTACAACAAGGACCTCTACGAACAGGCCGGCCTGGACCCCGAGCAGGGTCCGACGACGCTGGCCGAGTTCAGCGACCACGCCAAGGCGGTCGACGGGCTCGGCGGCGACGTGTCCGGCACCTACTTCGGCGGAAACTGCGGCGGCTGCCTCGTCTTCACGTGGTTCCCCCAGGTCTGGGCCGGGGGAGAGGACGTGATGAACGCCGAGGGCACCGAGTCGCTGCTCGCCGGCGACGCCGCGCAGGAGGTGTACGGCGTCTGGCAGGACCTCGTGCAGTCCGGCGCGGTGGGCGAGGGGTCGAAGGAGGAGACCGGCGCGACGTGGACCGGTCCGTTCCTCGAGGGCGAGGTCGGCGTGATGCCGTTCCCCGCCACCATGCTCGCCACGGCGGACGAGGCGCTCGGTGAGGTGGGTGTCGCCCCCATCCCTGGGCCCGACGGCGGGGCGTCCACCTTCGTGGGCGGCGACGGCATCGGCATCTCCAAGGACTCGGAGCAGGCCGACCAGGCGTGGAACTTCATGTCCTGGCTCATGTCGGAGGAGGCGCAGGTCGAGGTGCTCGCGAAGAACGGCGACGTCGTCTCGCGGGGCGACCTGGCCGAGAACGAGTACTCCGCCAAGGACCCACGGGTCCTGGCGGTCAACGAGATCGCGTCGGAGGGCCGCACGCCCCTCGCGATCAACTTCCAGCAGGCGTTCAACGCTCCTGGCAGCCCGTGGGTGACCATGGTCCGCAACGAGGTGTTCGGCGAGGGCGGCGCCGTGGAGACGGACAACGAGGAGATCACCGCGGTGCTGGCGCAGTAGCCGCCCGCAGACGTCCGTCTGCGTGGTCCCGCCGCCGGAGAGGCCGGCGGGACCACGTACCGAAGTGAACGAGGAGCCACCCCGTGCCCGCGAACCTTTCAGTCCGCCCGTCCGTCAGACCCGTGAGAACCACCAGACCCGCCCTCGCCGCCGTAGCGCGGCGCCGGGCGCTGCACGGCTGGGCCTACGCCGCGCCGACCGCGGTGCTCGTGATCGGCCTCTTTGTCATCCCCGTCCTGCTCGTCGGCCAGATGTCGCTCTCCGACTGGCCGTTGCTGTCCGGGAACCAGGGGGTCAACGCACCACAGAACTACCTGGACGCCGTCGGGCACCGGTACTTCTGGGACTCGGTGGTCTTCACCGTGAAGTACACGGTGATCGCCACCGTGCTGCTCATCGGCCTCGGCCTGGGCTTCGCGCTCCTCGTGCAGGAGTCGAGCCGCTGGACCGCCGTGCTGCGCACGTCGATCCTGGTGCCCAGCGCGCTCGGGCTGGCGTCCGCCTCGCTGCTCTTCTACGCGCTGTACTCGCCACAGGTCGGCCCGCTCTCGCCGGTCCTGCAGACGCTCGGCCTCGCCGACGGCCCGGTGACCTTCCTCGGGACGCCGGACAGCGCGCTGTGGTCCACGGTGTTCCTCGTGGTCTGGCGGTTCGCCGGCTTCTACATGCTGCTGCTCATGGTGGGGCTCCAGGGCATCCCGCACGAGGTCCTCGAAGCCGCTCGGATGGACGGCGCGAACCGCTGGCAGACCTTCGTGAGCGTCACGCTGCCGCTGCTGCGCCCGTCGCTGGCCCTCTGCACGGTCCTGTGCGTCACGGGTTCGCTCCTGGCCTTCGACCAGTTCTACATCCTGACCAAGGGCGGGCCGGACAACAGCACGCTCACGGTCGTCCAGCTCATCTACAACGTGGCCTTCCAGGGCCAGAACGACCTCGGCGTCGCTGCCGCGCTGTCGATCGTCGTCCTGGTCGTGCTCGTCGTCGTGAACGTGGCCCAGCTGCGCGCCATGCGCACCGGCCGGGAGGACTGACATGACCATGACCGCACCCGCACCGACCTCCGCCCGCCCGCAGCCCCGCCGGCGCCCTGTCGCCCCACGGGCTCGCCTCGCCGGGATCGCTCTGCGGACCCCGTACTGGGTCCTCACCGGAGCGCTCGCCCTCGTCTTCGTCTTCCCGCTGATCTGGGCCGGGGTCGCGTCGGTGGCGCCGCAGCCCGGCAGCAGCCAGGTCGACGGCTGGGGCTTCGGCAACTACGTCACCCTGATGGAGTACCAGGCGGGGCTGCCCCAGTACCTGCTCAACTCCACGCTCGTGTCCGGCATGACCGTGCTCTTCACGCTGACGGCGTCGGTGCTTGGCGGCTACGCGTTCTCGCGCTTCCGGTTCCCGGGCCGGGACGTGCTGTTCCTGCTCACGCTCGCCATCCTCATGGTGCCGTACGCGACCCTGCTCATCCCCCTGTACGTGATGCTCAACGCCGTAGGCCTGCAGAACACGCTGGTCGGCCTGTCGCTCGTGCTCACGGTGTTCCAGCTCCCGTTCGCGACGTTCATGATGCGGATCTCCTTCGACGCCGTCCCGCGGGAGCTCGACGAGGCGGCGCTCGTGGACGGCTGCTCGTCGTTCCGCGCCCTGCGCACCGTGCTGCTGCCCGCGGTCAAGCCAGGGGTCATCACGGTCGGCCTGTTCGCGTTCCTCGCGGCCTGGAACGACTTCGTCGCGCCGCTCATCCTCATCTCGGACTCCGACAAGATCCCGCTCCCGCTGGCCGTGGCGAACCTCCGTGCGCAGGTCATGGGCATCGTGGACTACGGAGCCACCGAGGCGGGCGTCGTCGTGATGGCCCTGCCGTGCGTCGTGCTGTTCCTCCTGCTCCAGCGGCACTACGTCCGCGGCTTCATGTCCGGGGCGCTCAAGGGCTGACCGTCCGTTACCCCCAGTTCGTCCGTCCACCCCTCTCGGAGGTCTCCGCATGCTCTTTCCGACCGGACACCGTGGCGCGGCCACGCCCGCGCCAGTCGTGCCCTCGACCGGGCGGCTCCAACCACTCGGCCTCGACCAGGTACGCATCACCGGTGGCCCGTGGGCCCGCCGCCAGGAGGTGAACGCCGCAGCCACCCTCGCGCACATCGAGCACTGGCTCGAGCGGGAGGGCTGGCTCGGCAACTTCGACCTGGCGGCTGCCGGCGGGCCGGCGGCGGGCCGGCGCGGCCGGGAGTTCAGCGACTCGGAGGTGTACAAGCTCCTCGAGGCCATGGCCTGGGAGCTGGGCCGACGGCCCGACGCCGACCTGGAGCACCGGTTCGGCGCGATGGTGCGCAGGGTCGCCGCCGCCCAGGAGCCGGACGGCTACCTCGGCACGAGGTTCGGCAGGCCCGGGCAGGAGCCCCGCTACACCGACCTGGAGTGGGGGCACGAGCTCTACTGCCAGGGCCACCTCTACCAGGCGGCCGCCGCACGGGCCCGCACCGGGCGCCCCGGCGACCTCCTGGTCGAGGTCGCGCGGCGCAGCGCCGACCACGTGTGCGCGACCTTCGGTCCGGACGGCAACCAGGGGATCTGCGGTCACGCGGAGGTCGAGGTGGGCCTTGCCGAGCTCGGGCGCGCCCTCGGCGAGCCGCGCTACCTCGCCCAGGCGGCGCTGTTCCTCGACCGGCGCGGGCACGGCGTCCTGGCCGACATCGAGTTCGGCCGCTCCTACTACCAGGACGACGTCCCGGTGCGCGACGCCGAGGTGTTCCACGGGCACGCCGTGCGGGCCAACTACCTGGCCGCCGGCGCGGTCGACGTGGCGGTCGAGACCGGGGACGAGAAGCTGCTCGACGCCGTCGCCGGGCAGTGGGCTCGCACCCAGGCGCGCCGGACCTATCTGACCGGCGGGCAGGGGTCGCACCACCAGGACGAGGCGTTCGGCGACGACTGGGTGCTGCCCCCGGACCGCGCGTACTCCGAGACGTGCGCGAGCGTCGGCTCGGTCATGGTGTCGTGGCGGCTGCTGCTCGCGCGCGGCGGCGCCCAGTACGCCGACGCGATCGAGCGTGCGCTGACCAACGTGGTGGCGACCTCCCCGGCCCACGACGGGCGGTCCTTCTTCTACGCCAACACGCTGCACCAGCGGGTCCCGGCCGAGCACGTGGCCACGGACGAGGTGAGCAAGCGCGCCGAGGCGTCGCTGCGCGCACCGTGGTTCGAGGTTGCCTGCTGCCCGCCCAACGTGGCGCGCACGTTCGCGAGCGTTGCCGCCTACGTCGCGACGGTCGACGACGGCGGGGTCCAGCTCCACCAGTACGCGCCGGCCGAGATCCGGGCGACGCTCCCGTCGGGGGAGCAGGTGGCGCTCGACGTCGTGACCGGCTACCCGGACGACGGCCGCGTCGAGGTGCACGTCGTGGACGCGCCGTCGGGCGACTGGACGCTCACCCTGCGCGTGCCGTCCTGGTCGCCGTCGGCCCGGGTACGGGTGGACGACGGGTCCGACCGCGTGGTGGGCCCCGGCTTCGTCGAGGTGCCCGGCCCGCGTTCGGGTGCCGTCGTGACGCTGGATCTCGACGCCGCCCCGCGGTTCGTCGTGCCCGACCCCCACATCGACGCGGTCCGTGGCTGCGTGGCGGTCCAGCGCGGCCCGCAGGTGCTGTGCCTCGAGTCGGTCGACCTGGACGAGGGCGACGGCGTGGACGACGTCGTGGTGGATGCCTCGGTCCCGCCGTGGGAGGTGGACGGCACGGTGTACGTCCGGGCCGGGATCCTCGGGGCGAGCGACGGCGGATGGCCCTACGCGGCGACGGACGACGCGGCGCCGCGGCCCCGGCCCGAGCTGCGCGACGTGCCGCTCGTCGCATACCACGACTGGGCCAACCGCGGCCCGGCAACGATGCGCGTCTGGCTACCTGCGCTCTGACCCCCGACACGGGTGGTCGGTAAAACGTCAGGAGATCGGCAACCCGAGTTGCCGATCTCCTGACGTCTTACCGATCACATCGGGTTAGCAGCTCACCCCCACGTAGGGAGCCGTGATCTCGCGGGTCACCGCGTCGCCGTCGACCTCGCCGGTGACCCGGACCGTGACGCTGTCATCCTCGACCTGCCCAGCGCGGGTCGCGAAGGACTGGTACGCGGCCTGTCCTGGCGCGACGGCCGTGACCTCGCGGGTGCCGTACGGCGTGCCGATCCGGACGTCCACCGCGCTGTCGTGGTCGTTCACCGCACGGACCGCCAGGGTGGCGCTGCCTGCCAGGCAGCGTGCCTCTGCGGTGACCGTCACCGCCGGCTCGGCGGGCCCGCCCGCACCCGGATCGTCGGCGAGCACTCGCCACTCGGTCGCCGCGACCGCCGAGTAGGACGTCCCGTCGCCGTTCGCGTGGATCGTCGCCCGCAGGCGTGAGGTCGTGACCGGCTCGAACGTCATGCGGTTGAGCTGGTCCGTACTCGTGCCGCCCGGCGACGGGTCGGCCACCGGCGCCCAGTCCTGCGCGGTCTCGTCCCAGTAGGACAGCTCCCAGGAGTCGGGCCGGGCCACGCCCGCGCCGGTGCCCTGCGGCTGGTCGGCCCAGAACTTGATCTCCGCGGCGGTCAGCCTGATCGGCCGGGGCCAGGAGTACTGGGCCCACCGGGTCGCCGGGTTGCTGCCCGACCACGTGCCCCAGAGCTGAGCCTGCGGCGGGCTCGCCGGGTCCAGCTCGTCGTTGAGCGCCAGCACCGAGTTCCAGCCGGCCGTGTACGACGCCGTCGGCGTGGCCAGCGGTGCGACGTTGCCGGTGAGTGGCCCGCTGAGGTCGGCGGGGATCGTGATCGTCCGGGCGGGCTCCGTGTTGCCGGCCCGGTCCGCGGCGCGGTAGCGCACGTCGTGGCGGTCGGTGTTTCCGGCGGGCACCGGCCCCTCGTACGGTTCGAACGCCCCGCCGTCCACCGCGACCTCGATGAGCGCGACGCCGGAGGTGCCGTCCGTGGCGGTCACCGAGACGGTGCGGGCCCGCTCGTCGAGGGCCGCCGTGCTCCGCGGAGCCGTCGCGTCGATCCGGACGTCCAGCTCGGCCGGCGGTGACACGTTGCCGGCGCGGTCGGCGGCCGCCGCCGTGACGGTGTGCTCGCCGTCGCCCGCGACGTCGACGTCGGTGTACCGGACGGGATCGGTGACCACAGGGTCGCCGCCGTCGACCGAGGTCGTGAGGACCACCCGGCCACCGCCGTCGTCGGTGCCCGCGACGCGGGTGCGTACCGCGGACCGGAACCACCCGTCGCTCCCGGCGCTGCCGATCGGGGTGAGGGTCACCTCCGGCGGCGTCTCGTCTCCCGCGGTGTCGGCCGGGTCGACGACGGTCACGGTGGTGGTCACACGGCCCGCGGCGTGGCCGAGCACCGAGCCCTCCACGGTGATCTCACCCGGTGCGGCCACGTCCTCGGCAGCGAGCGCGTCCCAGTAGGCAGGTACCCGGAGGGTGTGCCCGCCGGGGTAGGTCGCCGTGACGGTGCCCGGCAGCTCCGTCTCGCCCACCTCGACGGTCATCCGCTCCGGCGTCACGTCGTCGGCCTGCTCGGCCAGGACCTTCCACTCCTCGACGGCGACGCCGGAGTAGGTGGAGCCGTTGGTCGACGCGTCGAAGACCGCCCGGAGCTGGGTGGTGGTCACGGCGTCGAAAGACGTCGGCTGGAAGCCGGAGGTGCCGGTCGGGTACCCGTCGGCCCCCGGCACGTCCGTCCAGGCGTCCGCGTCGGCGTCCCAGTACTGGAGGCGCCAGGCGTCCGGGGCCGCCACCCCGACGCCCGATCCCTTCGGCTGGTCGTTCCAGAACTCGATCTGCGACCCGGACACCCGGACCGGCTGGTCCCAGGTGTACTGGACCCACTGCTGCGGCGGGTTGTTCCCGGTCCACGTGCCCCACATGTCCGGCGGCAGCGGGTTGGGGCGCACGATCTCGTCGTTGAGCGCCTTGATCCAGTACTGCGTCGGCACCGGGTCGTTCGAGACGGTGACGCGTGCCTCCTGCGCGATGTTCGCCCGGGGCGTGCGGTCGGGCTGCTTCGGCGGAGTGGTGGTCACCGGCAGCATCCGCGGCGGGTCCTGGGTGTCGTCCCACTCGATCGGGTCGATCGCCACCGAGCGCCGGAAGTGGTTGCCGCCCTCGGCGTCGGCCGTGTGATAGGCGATCCACCACTCGCCGTTCAGCTCGACGATGCCGGGATGGCTCGTCGTCGACGAGACCGGCGGGAGGACGGTGCCCCGGTAGGTCCACGGGCCCTCGGCCGACGGCGCCGTCGCGTACGCGATGCACGCGTGGTAGTTCGCGGGCGTGCACCGGCTGGTGGGACCGGCGTCGTTGCCCGCGTACGCCAGGTAGTAGGTGTCGTCGCGCTCGAAGAGCCACGGCGCCTCGAAGAACCCGGTGAGGCCCGTGACAGGCCGGACGTCGCCGACGGGGGTCTTCATGTCCTGCCCCAGCTCGACCTGGCGCAGGTTGCCGAAGCTGCCCCAGTACATGTGCACGCGGCGGGCTTCGCCCACGCCGTCCACCAGCACCGTGGGGTCGATGTTGTGGATCGTGTTGGGGGCCGGGAGCCGCTGGGAGACGATCGGCCCGCCCGCGTGGTCGGTCCAGGGCCCGGTGGGAGAGTCCGACACCGCCACGCCGATGCCGAACTTGTCGCTCGCGCCGCTGGCCGCCTCGTGCACCGGGACGTACCAGTAGTACCGGCGGTCGACGCCCTGCTGGACCTCGCCCGCGTAGGCACGCCCCGGCGTCGCCCACGAGAAGACGTCCTCCGGACGCATCAGCGACGGGTGGTGCGTCCACTCGCCGGCGTCGACGTCCGAGGTCACGAACGCGCCCCACTCGTTCATGACGAAGTCGTTGCGCGTGGGTCCCGCCTCGTCGTGGCCCGTGTAGACGTAGAGCTGGTCCGCGCCGGTTTCGTTGCCGGGCGTACCTGCCGGGACGACCACCGGGGCCGGGTCCGCCGAGTAGTAGCTCCCGTCGGCCAGGATCGGGTTCTGCGTGCTGGTGATGCCGACCGGATCGGTCGTCTGCGCCGTCGCCGGCACGGCCGTCACGGCGAGCCCGGCGGCGAGGACCGCCGCGAGGGCGCCTGCCGTGGCCGGCCTTCCTGCTCGGATCTGTCTCATGCGTGTTCTCCTGTCGTGGCACTTCGTCGTGGCACTGCCGCACTGACGCGCCGACCCTGCCACAGCCTGGTGCCGCCAACAATGGGTTTCGGTAGTTTTCGGCGTGTGCACGGGCCGCACGGGTGATCGTGCACCGAAAACACCGAAAACCATTGCCGGAGCCGCCGGGTGATGCTTCACTGGTCCGCGCCGGGCTCCTCGATGGCGAGCGAGCCGGCGGGAACCACCTGGCGGACACCAACGCGAGCCGGGGTGGGGAGCGCAGCGATGCGCAGCCTCCGCCCGAGCGGCGCGCCGTCCGTCCGACTGCCTGGCCGTCGACGGAGAGGACATGTGATGTCGGCACGAACACGAAGGGGCGCGGTCGCAGCCACCGCGGTGGCGGCGCTGGTCGCCTGCGGGAGCCTGGCGCTGCTGCCGCCCGCCGCTCATGCGGCGTCGCCGGTCCTGCCGGGGAACGAGGGCGACGTCGGCGTCTACACCGACGGGCTCACGGACTCCCTGGACATCGGAGACCCGGTGTACCGCAACCTCGATACCGTCGAGGCCGCGCTCGACCCCGGTGTCCCGTACACGGCTGACAGCATGTACCAGTCGATCTTCGACGCCGACGTCGCCGCAGGCGGCACCGACTTCTACCTCGACCGCGTCCTGGGCGTGAGCGGGACGGCGGGCAACGCCGTGCTGCAGACCCGCGGTCGCACGCTCTACCTGCGCGGCGGGTCGAGCTGGAGCACCATGGGCTTCGCGGGGAACGCGTTCGCCGGCGGGCCGAACAACCTTGGTGACCTCTACACGATCACGGTTCCGGGGCAGACCGTCAGCGAGGAGGGCGGCGCCAGGTTCAACGCGCCCAGCCACGCCAAGGCCCGGTACTCGATCGGCTCGACCGGGGTGACCGCGGACCTGCGCAAGCTCATCACCCACGACAACACCGCGCTGTCGGCGCTCACGTTCACCAATCCCGGCAGCAGCGACGTCACCTTCACCGTCCGCGCCCAGTCGCCGGTCGCCCGGTCGGCTGCCGACGCCGACGACGAGCTGACCGGCACGCGCACCCTGACCAGCGGCGCCAACAACGGGCTGGTCGACACGCCGTGGTCGTCCGTGACCGTCGGCCTGAAGGCCGATGGCTTCACCCGTAGCGGCAGCGCCCTCGACCGCGAGGTCACGGTCCCGGCGGGCGGGTCGATCGACCTGTCGGTGGTCGGCGGCCTCTACTCCGACGCCCTGCCCGACGGCGAGGCGCAGCTGCGCGACCTCGCGGCGATGGAACCCAGCGCCGCGTTCCGGACCGGCGTGACCGCGTTCAACGAGCGGTGGGCGGCGGACATCCCGTACATCGACGTGCCCGACCCGGCCATCGAGAAGGCGATCGTGTACCGCTGGTGGGGCGAGCGGTACAACAGCCTGGACGCGAACGAGCCCGGCTACGTGTACCAGTACCCGACCACCATCGAGGGCGTGCACCTGTACCAGAACTCGGTGGTGCTCACGCAGCCGATGCATCTGCAGGACACCAAGTGGATCCGTAACCCCTACCTCGCGTACGGCCAGGTCCTGAACGTCGGTGAGCTGTCCGGGTCGTCCGCCCTGCTCGACAGCCCCGGGCACACGAGCTGGAACAACCACTACTCCCAGTACCTCGGCACGGCAGGGCTGGAGGCGTACAACGTGCACGGCGGCGGCCCCGACGTCGCCGAGCGGTTCGCCCACTACTTCGAGCAGGACGGCGTGGGCCAGCTCGAGCACTACGACGGGAACGACGACGGCCTGATCGCGTACGACACCAACTACATGCCGGGCAACGACTCGGACGCGATCACCTTCGGCTACCCGAAGGCGAACGCGGGCGCTCCCGGGGCGCGCACGATCGAGCGGCCGGAGTCGGCGTACGTGTGGGGCGCGTTCGACGCGGCAAGCAAGCTCTACGAGATCGCCGGCGCGGACCCCGCGAAGGTCTCCGGTACGGCCGCAGAGGCGGACCGCATCCAGCAGGCGGTGCTCGACAACCTCTGGAGCGAGGAGACCCAGATGTTCCTCGCCGGCACCTCGCACGGGGCGACGTCGGCGGCGTCGTCGGGCGGCAGCGCGAACCCGCTGCCCGAGGCGGAGCGGGACCTGATCCCGGCCAAGGAGTCGAACCTCTACGACGTCTACGCGCAGAACCTCATCCCGGAGGACGAGTGGGAGAAGTACGTCGACGGGTTCCGGTTCCTGCGCTACGGCGACAACTTTCCGATCTTCCCGTTCTACACGGCCAACCAGTACGACCGGGCGAAGTTCGACATCGGTGGTTCCAACAACTTCTCGAACATCAACTTCACGGTCCAGTACCGCGGCGTGCGCTCGGCGCTGCGCCACTACGACCCCGAGCAGCGGTACATCACCCCGGAGTACGCGGCCAAGCTGCTCGACTGGATGGCATGGAGCATCTATCCGAACGGTGACGCGCGCGTGGCCAACCAGGCCGAGTACTACTCGGGCTGGGACGCGGAGACGAAGACCTACAACCGCAACAACCCCAACCACGTGATGCTCGGCAACATGAGCTACATCTTCGTCGAGGACATGGGCGGCCTCCAGCCGCGCTCGGACGACAGACTCGAGCTCTCCCCGATCGACCTCGGCTACGAGCACTTCATGGTGAACAACCTGCGCTACCACGGTCACGACGTGTCGGTCGTCTGGGACCCGGACGGCACGCACTACGGTCTCGGCGCCGGCTACTCGCTATTCGTCGACGGCGAGCGCAAGGTGTCCGCCGAGAAGATCGGCGCCTTCGTGTACGACCCGGCCGCCAACGAGGTGGTCGAGGCCGACGCGGGCATCGGCGCCGTCGTCGTCGCCGACCAGGGCACCGACCTGCCGACGGCGGTCGACACCCCGATCGAGGACGAGCGCGTCGTGTCGTACCTGAAGACGGCGGGCATCGACCTCACCGAGGAGTCGGCGAACCTCGCCGAGGGCGCGACGTTCAGCTCGTCCGCCACCCAGGACGGCGCCCGCCCGACGCCGTGGCGCAACTTCCACACCCCCGGCTACTCCGGCAGCTCGATGAACCACACCCCGGGCGCGATCGCGGCCACCGAACGGCCCGTGTCGCTGGACGCCGTGACCGACGGCGTGACGGCGAACGAGCCCTATTGGGGCAACCACGGGACCGACGGCGACACCGGCTACGTCGAGCTCGACCTCGGCGAGCCGGTGCCGGTCGACAATGTCAAGGTCTGGTTCGTCAGCGACCGCCAGGAGGGCGGGTACGCGCAGCCGCAGCGCTACTCGATCCAGGTTCCGGACGGCCAAGGGGGCTGGACGGCCGTCCCTGAGCAGGCCAAGGCACCGAAGGTCCCGGGGCCCAAGCTGAACGAGGCGCTGTTCCCGACCACCACGACGGACCGCGTCCGGGTCGCCTTCACGAACGCGTCCGGCCACTGGACGGCGATCTCCGAGATCCAGGCGTTCGACTCCGGCCGGCCGGTGCCTCCGGTGGTGAACGACCCGCCGTCGGTCAGCGCGACGTTCGACGACAGCGCGGACGGCAACCTGTCCACGCAGCTCGTGGCCACCGCCACCGACGACGGGCTCCCGGACGACGGCGAGCTCACCTACGGCTGGGAGACCGTCTCGGCGCCCGACGGCGCCGGCGTGATCTTCGCCGACGACGGCGCGCTCACCACCCGGGTGACCGGCACCGTCCCGGGCGAGTACGTGTTCCGCTTCCGCGCGACGGACGGAGAGCTCACCACCGCCAGGGACGTCACGGTGACGCTCGCGGAACGCGAGACGACCGCCGAGTTCGGGCGGCTCGCCACGATCACGACCAGCGGCGCCTCCCCGTGGGAGAACCCGCAGCGGGTCAACGCCGAGTCGACGCCGGCGAGCTCGAGCCCCGGCGCGGGCAACGGCTGGGGCACCTGGGGCCAGGCACAGAACGGCACGAGCCAGGCGCAGGCCGCCTGGATCCAGTACGCGTGGAGCGCGCCGGTCCAGGTCAGCTCGACGGACATCTTCTGGTACGACGACACGGGCGGCACCAGGACCCCGCGCGCCGACACCTACGCCGTCGAGTACACGACCGACGGTGAGACGTGGAGCCCGGTCACGCTCGCGGACGGGGAGTCGTACGGCGACGCGCTCGCCCGGAACGAGTACAACCACCTCGCCTTCGAGCCCGTGGAGGCGAGCGCGCTGCGGGTCAGGATCTGGGGTGTGCAGACCGGCGGCGCGGGGACCGGCGTCCTGCGCTGGCGCGTCAACGGCGACACGGTCGACTCGGTGGCGAGCCCGGTGCTCCTGCGGACCACCACCGGCGTCGTCCCGGAGCTGCCCGCGCAGCTCGACGTCGTCTACTCGGGCGGTACCCGCGGGACGCTGCCGTTCACCTGGCAGGAGATCACGCCGGCGATGGTCGCCGAGACCAACGTCGAGCCGTTCGTGGTCCACGGCACCAACGCCGAGTACGGGCTGCTCGCCGAGGCGCGGGTGTACGTGCGACCCGAGACGGCGCAGGACGGCATCGCCATCCAGGGCGCCGAGAAGTTCGAGCGCGAGGTCCAGGTGGGCGAGCTGCCGGACCTGCCCACCCGGGTGGCCGTGTCGTACAACGACGGGTCGCGCGACAACCAGGCGATCGGCGTCGTGTGGGACTTCGACGAGTCGGTGGTCCAGGAGCCGGGCGTGCACGTCATCACCGGGCAGCTCGTCCTGCCCGACTACGTGAGCGAGGCGGGGACCACGCAGACCACGCTCACGCTCACCGTGCTGGGCGACCCCGCCGAGGGACCGGCGGTCACCGCGACCGCCGAACCCCGGTGCCTGGCCGGCAAGGTGACGCTAGCGGTCCGGGCGGTCAACGACGAGGACGGCCCGCTCGACGTCACGCTCGCCACCGCCTTCGGCACCAAGGAGGCCTCCGGCGTCGAACCCGGCGCGGCGGCCTACCAGTCGTTCGCCGCCCGCGCCGGTTCGGTCGACGCAGGGACCGCGACCGTGACGGCGGACGACGGCGCCGGCCGCACCTCCGAGACGAGCGTCGACTACCCCGCACTCACGTGCGGCTGACGGAAGGGACCACCATGCACGGTTCACCAGAGACCCCCGGCGTCTCGCGCCGGTCGCTGCTCCGGATCGGAGCAGCCGGCCTCGCCGGGGGCGCGACAGCCCTCGGCCTCGCCGGCGGGGTGGCCTCGGCCGCCCCGCCCGTGGCGGCGCAGCAGGCCGCCGCACGCCTGCCACGCCGCTACCTGCGCCTGCTGGACCGGTCCGCCGTCTCCGACCGGTGGCTCGCGACACCGTTCCCGCTCGCCGACGTCACCCTCGCGCCGAGCGTCGCCACCCGGTCCCAGGACCAGCTCCTGCACCTGCTCCGGGTCTATCCGGTGGACCGGGTCCTCGCGGTCTTCCGCCGCAACGCCGGCCTCGACACGTGGGGCGCCAACCCGCCCGGCGGCTGGGAGGGCTTCGGCCACGAGAACGAGGAGGCCTGGGGGCCGGACGACTACCCGGGCCGGGCCGACGTGCAGACCGCCAACCTGCTGCGCGGGCACTACGGCGGGCACTTCCTGTCCGCGCTCGCGCTCGCGTGGGCCTCCACCGGCGAGCAGGTGTTCAAGGACAAGGTCGACGAGGTGGTCGCCCGGCTGGGCGAGGTCCAGGCGGCGCTCGCGGCGACGGGCCGGTTCAGCCACCCCGGCTTCCTTGCCGCGTACGGGGAGTGGCAGTTCAGCCAGCTCGAGAAGTACGCGCCGTACGGTGAGATCTGGGCTCCCTACTACACGTGCCACAAGATCATGGCCGGCCTGCGGGACGCCTACCAGGTCGCCGACAGCGACCAGGCGCTGGAGATCCTGACGCCGATGGCGGACTGGGTCTCCGGCCGGCTCGACCCGCTGCCCGCCGACCAGCTGACGCGGATGTGGGGCATCTACATCGCGGGCGAGTACGGCGGCATGAACGAGGTGCTGTGCGACCTCGCGGCGATCACGGGGGAGGACCGGTACCTCGCCACCGCCCGGAAGTTCGACCTGACCCCGCTGGTCGACGCCTGCGCCGAGGGCACAGACACCCTGAACGGCAAGCACGCCAACCAGCACATCCCGCAGTTCCCCGGCTACCTCAAGGCCTACGAGCAGACGGGCGAGCAGCGCTACCTCGACGCCGTCACCGGGTTCTGGGGCATGGTCGTGCCCGGCCGCACCTACGCGCACGGCGGGCACGGGGAGGGCGAGCTGTTCGGCCCGCCCAGTACCGTCGCCGGCGACATCGGGGCCCGCAACGCCGAGACGTGCGGCACCTACAACATGCTCAAGCTGTCCCGGCTGCTGTACCTGCACACGCTCGACCCGAAGTACCTGGAGTACTACGAGCGCGGCCTGCTCAACCACATCGTCGGCTCCAAGCGGGACACGCAGTCCGACACCAGCCCCGACGTCACGTACATGTACGGCGTGAATCCCGGCACCCGCCGCGAGTACGGCAACACCGGCACCTGCTGCGGCGGCACAGGGCTCGAGAACCACGTCAAGTACGCCGACACCGTGTACCTCCGGTCCGCCGACGGCACCGCGCTGCACGTCAACCTCTACCTCGCCTCGACGCTGGACTGGCCGGAGCGGGGCCTGCGGGTGGTCCAGGAGACCGAGTACCCGAAGGCCGGCTCGACCCGCCTGACGTTCGAGGGCTCCGGCGAGCTCGACCTGCGCCTGCGCGTACCCGGCTGGGTGCGCAAGGGATTCACCGTCCAGGTCAACGGCGCGGTCCAGGACCTGGACGCGGTTCCGGGCACCTACGTGAGCATCGCCCGCACCTGGGCGTCCGGCGACGTGGTCGACGTCGACATGCCGTTCAGCGTCCGCGCCGTGCCGACCGTGGACGACCCTGCCGTCCAGAGCATCGAGTGGGGCCCGACGGTCCTGCTCGTGCGGGACCCGGCCACGAGCTACCTCGACATCTCCCTCTACAGCCACATGGGCCTCGACGGCACCCCTGACAGCGCATTCGAGGCCACCGGCGACGGCTACTTCCGGCTCGGGGACCGCGTCCTTGAACCCGCGTGGTCCGGCAACCACACCACGTACCACATGTACGTGCGCCGCACGGAGCCACGCGTCGTGTTCGCGGGCCTGGACAGCGGGGTGGCGAATGCCGCCCGCCCCGACGGCACCACCCTGCTCGACGCCGTCTGGGCCGACGGCGGCTTCGCCACCCGGGGGGACTTCCTCGCCCGCGTGCAGAGCACCACCGAACAGTTCACCGACCAGGGCCTGATCAGCCGGCGCGACGCCCAGCGCGTCCTGCTGACCGCGGGCAAGGCGAGGATGGCATGACCACACCACGCACAGCCGTCGCACGCCGCGCGACCTCCGTCCTCGGCGCGCTCGTCCTCGCCCTGACCGGCCTGAGCTCCGCGGTCGCGGTGCCGTCAGCTGCTCCGACGACGGCCGCCGGAGCCACCGCGGCGGAGCCGGCCAACGTCGCGCTCCTCGCCACGCCGAGCGCCAGCTACACCGCCTCCTGGAACCGCGTCGCCGCCGTGAACGACGGCGCGGGCGTCAGCACCGGCGGGTCGCACGAGGACACCTGGGCGACCTGGGGCGAGGACCCGCGCCCCGCGCGCCAGTGGCTCGAGCACACGTGGGAGGTGCCTGTCCGGGTTGACCGGTCGGCCGTGCGGTTCTGGTCGGACGGGACGGAGCCCAACGGCGACAACGTGCGCGTGCCCACGTCCTGGACGATCCAGTACTGGGACCAGGACGCCGAGGCGTTCGCTGACCTGCCCGCGCCGAGCGGCTTCCCCACGGACCGCCTAGGCCTGAACGAGACCAGCTTCGAGCCCGTCACGACCACCCGGCTGCGGGCCACGTTCCAGGCGCTCGCGGGCGGCCCGGAGGAGACCTACTCGGCGATCGCGGTGTCCGAGTGGGAGGTCTGGGGTACGGGCGGCGTCGTCGAGCCGGACCCGGAGGACCCGTTCGGCCCGATCGACCACACACCGGTGCACGTCCCGACGCAGGTCGGTGTGCTGCCGGAGCTACCAGCACGGATCGACGCCGTCTACGAGGATGGCCGGGTCGTGCGGGTCGCGGTGACCTGGGCGGACGTGACGGCGGACGACGTCACAGAGGCCGGGTCCTTCCCGGTCTCCGGCACGTCGCCCGACCTGGTGGAGCCGGTCGAGGGCACGGTGTACGTCAGGGACGGCGACCCAGGCCCCGTTGCCGCCGTCGACAACGTCGCGGTGGTCACCCTCGCAGGGACCGCGCCGCTGCTCCCGCCGACCGCCACAGCTCAGTACGAGGACGACTCGCGCGACAGCCGCATCCCGGTCACCTGGGACGACGTCGACGCGGCCGGCTACGCGGCGGCGGGCGGCATGTTTTTCGTCGCCGGCGACGTCGAGGGCACGGACGTGCCGGCGGAGGCCGTGGTGTTCGTGCTCGAGCCGGACACGGCGGGGGACACCACCCCGCCTTCGGTCACCCTGACCGCAGAGCCGGTCGCCGCGCCGTCCGGCTGGTACGTGCGGCCCGTCACGGTCACCGTGCGGGTGAGCGACAACCGGGACCCGGAGCCACGGGTCGAGGTGGCGGTCGACGGCGGGGAGCCGGTCCCGTACACGGGACCGTTCGCCCTGGACGGCGACGGCACGCACACCGTGCGCGTGCTGGCCACGGATGCGGCAGGCAACGTCGGCGAGGCGCAGCGGGACCTGCGGGTGGACACCACGGCGCCCGTGACCACCGCGAGCGTCGAGAACCTCGGTTCGAGCGTCGAGATCACGCTCGAGGCCACGGACGGCGACGGTTCCGGCGTCGACCGGATCCAGTGGGAGGGGCCGGGAACGTTCTGGGGCACCTACACCGGGCCGTTCACCCGGACGCTGACGGACACGGAACAGGTCATCGAGTTCGCGGCCACCGACGCGGCGGGCAACCCGGAGGAGCGCAGGTCGCTGACCCTGCCCGCCGCCGGGGCCGAGCTGCCCGTGACCGCAGAGGCCTCCGCCCGCTGTGTGGCGGGCACCGTGCATGTCGCCGTCCGGGCGGTCAACGCGTCGGACGTCCCCGTCGACGTCGTCCTGACCACCGAGCACGGCTCGCGCGAGGTGACCGGCGTCGAGCCGGGCGACAGCGCGTACCAGTCGTTCGCGACCCGTGCCGCGGCGGTACCGGAGGCCACCGCGTCGGTGACCGCCACCGGCACGGTGGACGGCTCCGCCGTCACTGTCCGGCACGACCTGGCGCTCGCCGCGCTGTCCTGCGTCTGACCAGAAACCACGGAGAGAAGAGACACCATGATGAACCGCCACACCACCCAGCGGATCGCAGCGGCAGCGGCGAGCCTGGCAGTCGCGACGGTCGGCGGCCTGGCGACCACCGCCATGGCCGCGGAGGGCGACGACACCGGCGTCGGCCTGTCCGTGACCATCGAGGACAACACCCCGGGCGCTCTGAGCATGTCGGTGGCGCCGAACGACGGCGTCGTCCTCGCAGAGGAGGGCTCCGACGCAGAGGCCCGCCAGTTCGTGGGCAGCCTGCCCACGGTCACGGTCGCCGACACCCGCGACGCCGAGGACGTGCCGGAGGGCTCGTACTGGGCGGTCGTCGGCCAGGCGAGCGAGTTCACCGCCGAGGGGCGCGAGCCGATCGGCCCCGAGTACCTCGGCTGGGCGCCGCGCCTGCTGACGCCGTCGCCGTCGGGCGACATCGCGGCGGGGGAGCCGGTGTCCAGCGTGCTCCCGGACGGCTCGGGCGGTGCCGCCGTCGGTCTTGAGGGCCAGGAGCTGCTCCTGTCCACGTGGGCGGCCGGCTCCGAGGCCGGTCCGTGGGACGTGACCGCGGACCTGACGCTGCGCACGCCCGCCGACGTGCCCCCCGGCGAGTACTCGTCGGTCCTGACCCTCTCCCTCTTCGAGGGCTGAGCCACCACCTCGTTGAGTGCTGGATATTTGCGCTCGATCGGTTCGAAAGACCGCAGATATTCAGCACTCAACGAAGTCCTCCGGAGGGTTTTGCATGTTCGTGTTCAGCGTGGTCAGGGGTGTTGTGGGGCTCGTCGCCGCGGTACTGGTGGTGACGGCGGTGCCGGTGTCCGCCCCGGCGCAAGCGGCCGACGACGACCGTGTCACCTGGTCGGTCGTGCCGGCGGACGCGTCGGGTCCGGACGGGCGTCGCGTCGTCGACCTGGAGCTCGAGCCCGGCGAGCGAGCGACGGAGCGCGTGGCCGTGACCAACCACTCGGCGGACGAGGTGACGTTCGCGCTGTCGGCCAACGACGGGTACCTGACCGAACGGGGCAGCTTCGACATGCGGCCGTCGGCGGTCCCGCCCACCGACGGCGGGGCGTGGATCACCGTGCCCTCCGAGGTGGTCGTCGGACCGGGGGAGACCGAGGTGGTGCCCTTCGAGGTCACGTCGCCGGCCGACGCCGTACCCGGTGACCACCCGGCGGGCGTCGCCGCCTCGGTGCTGTCGGGCGGCGAGATGCAGGTCGAGTCGCGGGTCGGGGTCCGCGTGAACCTCCGCACCCCCGGGGAGGTGGTCGCCTCGATGGACGCCAAGCTGCTCGACACGTCCTTCACCCAGGGGCGTGGCCTGCTCGAACCCGGCGAGCTCGTGGTGCGGTACGCCGTCGTCAACGACGGGGCGGTCGCGCTGCGCACCACGTCGCAGGTCCGCGCGGAGAGCACGTTCGGCGGTCCGGCCGCGGCCGCACCCACCGGTGAGACGCTCGAGGTGCTGCCCGGCGGCCGCCGCGAGGTGACCGTGACGGTGCGGGGTGTCTGGCCAGTGGGGCCGTTCGGCGTCGAGGCCGTCGTCAGCGCCGCCATGGCGGAGGGCGGCCCGGACGTGCCAGTGCCTGCCGACGTGACTCTCGCCGACACCGCGTGGGCCCTGCCGCTGCCGCACCTCCTGGTGCTGCTCGCCCTGACGCTCGTCGCGTGGGCGGTGCGCCGGGCGCTCCGCGTGCGCAGGGCCCGGCTCGACCGGCTGCTCGAGCGGGCCCGCGCGGAGGGGCGCGCGGAGGCCATGGCGCCGGCGGGCTGACGTCGGTCGGCCCACGGCGCACGGCAGCGACCTGGCAAGACACCCGGTCGTGCCGCCTTGCTGCCGCGATCTGCCCTGCTACTGTCGGGACGATCATGATGGACCAAGGAATGACCGCGAGGAGACGGCGATGACCGAGATAGAGCCGGTCTACGGGGCAGGCACCCTGCTTCTGATCGCAGCGGCGGCGGTCGCTGTGCTTCTGTTCCTGATCATCAAGCTCAAGCTGCACGCGTTCGTCGCGCTCGTGCTTGTCAGCCTCCTCACCGCGGTCGCCGCAGGGATCCCCGTGGCGGACATCCCCGATGCGCTGCTGAGCGGGTTCAGCGGGACGCTGGGCTCGGTGGCGCTGCTGGTGGGATTCGGCGTCATGGTCGGCAGGCTGCTGGAGACCACCGGCGGCGCGCAGGTCCTGGCCGACACGCTCATCGCCCGGTTCGGTGAGAAACACGCTCCGCTCGCCCTCGGCGTCGCCGCGCTCATCTTCGGCTTCCCGATCTTCTTCGACGCCGGCCTCGTGGTGTTCCTGCCGATCATCTTCACCGTCGCGCGACGGTTCGGTGGCGGCATCCTGCGCTACGGGCTGCCCACCGCCGGGGCGTTCGCGGTCATGCACGCCGTGGTGCCACCGCACCCCGGGCCGGTGGCTGCCGCGGACCTGATGGGCGGGAACATCGGCCTCACACTCCTCATGGGTGTGCCCGTCGCGGTCGGCGCCTGGTTCCTCGGCGTCCACTACGTGGCCCGCTACCTGGGCGCCCGGTACCGCGTCGACGTCCCCGACGCCGTCTTCGGCCGGATGAACGGCGGCCGGGACCAGGACGCTGACGGGGGCACCGGAACGGGCGGCGGGACGACAGCCACCGCCACCCAGGCACCGCCCCGGTTCGGCACCGTCCTGCTCATCCTGCTCCTGCCCCTGGTGCTGATCTCGCTCAACACCGTCGTCAGCACCCTCGTCACGGCTGGCACCATCGCGGACGACGCGGCCTGGGCGAACGCCCTGACGCTCATCGGGCAGACACCCATCGCCCTGCTCATCACCGTGCTGGTCGCGCTCGCCGCGCTGTCCCGCGGCCGGTTCTCGATGGCCCAGGCGACCAGCATCCTGGACGACTCGCTCGGCCCGATCTGCTCGATCATCCTCATCACCGGTGCCGGCGGGATGTTCGGCGGGGTGCTCCGGGCCAGCGGCATCGGCTCGGCGCTCACCGAGTCGTTGTCCGGCCTGGGCATCCCGATCCTCCTGCAGGCGTTCTTCATCGCGACGGTGCTCCGGGTCGCGCAGGGCTCCGCGACGGTCGCCCTGACGACGACGGCAGGACTGATCTCGGCACAGGTGGCGGCCGAGGGCCTCAGTGACGTGAAGATCACGCTGCTGGTGTTCGCGGTAGCCGCGGGTGCGACCGTCCTGTCCCACGTCAACGACTCCGGGTTCTGGCTCGTGAGCAGGTTCTTCGGCATGGACGTCAAGACGACGCTCAAGACCTGGACCGTGCTGGAGACGACGCTGGGCGTCGCCATCTTCCTGATCGCCGCGCTGCTCTGGCTCGTGACCGGATGAGCCAGCCGCGCCACCTCGTCGTCATGGGCGTCACCGCGACGGGCAAGACCACCGTCGGCCGCGCGCTCGCGGAGGCGATCGGCGGCTTGTTCGTCGAGGGCGACACGTTCCACCCGCCGGCGAACATCGAGAAGATGTCGGCAGGGATCCCCCTCGACGACGACGACCGGCGCCCGTGGCTGCGGGCGCTGGCCCACGAGATCGCTCGGGTCGACGCGGCCGGCGAGCTCTCGGTCACGGCCTGCTCGGCACTGCGCCGGCCGTACCGCGACTGGCTGCGCGAGGGTTATGCCGGTCTGTTCTTCGTGCATCTCGACTCGACGTTCGACGTCCTGCTCGACCGGATGAAGCGCCGGACCCACTTCATGCCGCCGTCGCTCCTGCAGTCCCAGCTCGACACCCTGGAACCGCTGGAGCCGGACGAGGCGGGTGCCGTCATCGACGACAACCAGACCGTCGACGCCGTGTTCGCGGACGCGCTCGCCGCGGTCCGGGCGGCCTGACGGTCCGGGTCGCTCCGAAGGCCTACCGCGCGAGCTCCGGCGACCCGGAGGGCCAGCTCCCTGGCGACGGCTGGCTGAGCGGAGACGGGAAGGTCACCGGCAGCCGAGCGGGGAAGCGCATCCAGGGGCTGGTCGCCCACTCGACCTTTTCGGGGTCGCCGACGAGGGTCACCTGCAGGCGCTGCAGCAGCTCCGCGACCGCGATCCGCGCGATGACGCGCCCGAGACGCGGTGCGGGGCATCGGTGCGGGCCCGCGCCGAACGACAGGTAGGCGCGGTTTCCTACCGTGTCCCACGGATCGGCGGACTGGACCAGCGGGTCGTGGTTGGCCGCATGCACCCCGACGATCACCGCCGCCCCGCGTTCGACCAGCTTGTCGCCGATCGTCACCTCGCGCGTGGCGAACCTCGGCATGAGGTTGGGGTTCGTCGTCGAGCGCCACAGGACCTCGTCGAGCGCGTCGTCGATGTGCAGCCGGCCCCCGGAGACGCGGTGGGAGAAGCGGGGGTCGCTCAGGACCAGCGCGAGCGTCTGCGCGATCCAGGCCATCAGCGCCTCGTTGGCAGCAAGGGTGATGGCGGTGAGGGTCTGAGCCCGTTCCAGGTCGCTCTCGAAGTTCTCGTGCACGGCCAGGACCCCCGCGATGTCCTGGGTGCCGAGCTTCCTGCTGTGGACGATGTGCCCGGTGACGATCTCCAGCAGCTCGGCGGTCCGCTCACGGGCCGCGGCGCCGGACTCGAAGATCGCCCGGGTGATCTCCTGCAGGCGCTGCGCCTGCCCTGGTTCGAGCCCGTCCAGCTCGGACAGCACGAGGAACGGGACGACCGCTGCGTACTCGGCGACCAGGTCGGCGCGTCCGCGGTCCTCGAACCGGTCGATCAGCATCCCGCACAGCCGACGGGTGATCGCGGCCGTGCGGGTCTCGTCGACCTGCGACAGCGCTTCGTCGACGGGTGGCCGCATGCGGCCGTGCTTGGCGCCGTCGGCGTCGGCGAGCGTGGGTTTCGGGGCGCGGGGGAGCATCAGATGGAGCGCCGACTGCGGGCCGAGCAGGTTCTCGGCATGCCCGTGCCAGATCGAGGGGTCCTTGATGAAGGTGCGGTCGTCCCGCAGCACGCCGACCGCCTCGTTGTGGCCGAGCACCAGCCACGCCGGTACGCCTGGCTCCAGGTCGACCGGGGCGACGGAGCCCCATCGCTCGCGCAGCCGCTCGTACACGGCGTTCGCGTCGGCTGCCGTGGTGGTCTCCACGAGAAGCGTGCGGTCGGTGGTGTCGCGCAGCCGCACCAGCGGTTCCGACGGCGGTCGTGCGGTCACGGTTCCCCTCTCGTCGGCGCCCTGAACCGGGCCATGTGACGCCGGGTACAAGTCCTCGTTCGGGATGCTAACGGACGAATGCTCGGGTGGCGCCACCAGTTGGGTCACGATACGGGTCAGCCGTGCGAGGGTGCTTGTCGCCGGGCGGCGGTCTCGGCAGGATGTGCGGCATGTCCAAGGCCACACCGCTGCTCCGACTCCTCAACGTGCTGCTCGCACCGGGTATGCGCACCCGCAAGGATCCCGACGCCGTCTTCGACCGCCTGCTCGAAGAGGTGCAGCGTGGCCGGGTGCCGCTCGGCGCCGACGACCTGGCCGAGGTCGACGGCCTGCGCCTGCTCCTCGCCGACCACGCCGGGAACCCGGACCTGAGCGGTCTCGGCTGGATGAGCACCCAGGACCAGATCCGCGACCGGCTCCGCAACCGGGCTGCCGTCCACGACATCCAGGCGAACCACCCCGAGGTGCGGGACGAGCCGGTGACGGCTCCCGTGTTCGTCGTCGGGCTGCCCAGGACCGGCACCACGCTGACCTACAACCTGATCGCTCGCAGCCCGGGCAACCGGGGCCCGAAGCTGTGGGAGATGAACAACCTCGGCCTTCCGCGCCCCGCGGCGGAGCGCGAGAAGCTGATCGCGGCGGCACGCAAGCGGTACGCGGTCGTCGGCAAGGTCAGCCCCGGGTGGGCGCACCTGCACCCCCTGATCGCCGACGGCGAGGAGGAGGACTTCATGCTGCGGGCCCACACCGAGATGTACGCCACGTGGGGACCAGCACCGCGCTACCTCGACTACGTGGCGGGCGCCGACCTCACCGACGACTTCCTGTTCCTCCGTGCCGCACTGCAGGTCATGGCCGCCGGCGAAGCCCCGGCACACTGGGTCCTCAAGCACCCGATGGACCTGTGGCGGATGCCCGAGATCCTGCGGGCCTTCCCGGACGCGCGGTTCGTCTGGACGCACCGCGCTCCCGCGGCCGCCGTCGCCTCCGGCTGCTCGATGGCCGAGGCGACGCACATGATGTACATCAAGCCCGGCCGCATCGACCTGGACCGGATCGGCAAGGAGTGGCTGGGGATCTCCGCCGGCGGCGTCGAGCGCGCGATCAAGCTCCGCCAGGAGGTGCCCGACGACGCGGTCGTCGACGTCGTCTACGACGACCTGCTCGCGGACCCGAAGACGGTCATGCACGGGGTCTTCGACCGCCTGGACCTCCCGTGGAGCGAGACCGACGACGCCAACCTCGCCGCGTCGCTCGACCGGACCGGCCATCGCCCCCACGCGTACACGCTGGAGCGCTACGGCCTGGACGAGACCCAGGTCGCGGAGGCGTTCTCGGCCTACCAGATCCCGCCGTCGGTACTCCGCTGACTGTTTGCCCGGACGGTCTGGCTCGAGGACGACCTGGGGTACCGACTCCACGCGGAATCGGTACCCCAGGTCGTTCTCGCGGCTGACTTTGCGCCGGTCAGCGGGCCGCAGGGCCCGGGGGGAACTCCGGGCGGTCGAAGGCGTCGCGGATGCGCAGCCTGATCGTCGCGTCCAGCGCCTGGAGCTTCTTCGAGGCGCCCCGCTCCGTCACGTCGGAGATATCGGTGACCACGTAGCCGATGTCGCCGCGCGTGGCGAGCATCTGGCCCTCGATGTTGGCGCCGTGGTCGGCGAAGATCTGGTTCACCGTGGCCAGGACGCCGGGCACGTTGCGGTGCAGGAGCTTGATGCGGCCGACGCCGGTGTGCTCGAGCTGGAGGTTCGGCAGGTTGACGCTGAGCATCGTCGAGCCGGTGGTCACGTAGTCGCTGAGCTTCTTGGCGACGAACTGGCCGATCGACTCCTGCGCCTCCTCTGTGGAGCCGCCCACGTGTGGCGTGAGGATCACGTTGGGCAGGCCGCGCAGCACCGACTCGAAGGCGTCACCGCGCTTCTTGGGCTCCGCCGGGAAGACGTCGACGGCGGCGCCCGAGAGGTGCCCCGACGTGATGTGCTCGGCCAGCGAGTCGACGTCGACCACGAACCCACGGCACAGGTTGAGGAAGATCGCGTCCTGCTTCATGCGGGCGAACTGCTTGGCCCCGAACAGGCCTGCGTTCCCGGAGCGCCCGTCGACGTGCAGCGTCACGATGTCCGACGTCTCGAGCAGCTCGTCGAGGGTCTCGGCGCGGCGCGCGTTGCCGAGCGCCAGCTTCTCCGCGGTGTCGTAGAAGATGACCGAGAGGCCGAGGTTCTCGGCGAGCACGGAGAGCTGCGAGCCGATGTTGCCGTAGCCGACGATGCCGAGCGTGCGGCCGCGCACCTCGTGCGAGCCCTCGGCCGACTTGTCCCACACGCCCGAGTGCAGGGAGCGGTCACGCTCCGTCATCCGGCGGGTGAGGGCGATGATCTCGGCGATGGCCAGCTCCACCACGGACCGGGTGTTGGAGAACGGCGCGTTGAACACGGCGACGCCCCGGTTGGCCGCAGCGGTCAGGTTGATCTGGTTGGTGCCGATGCTGAAGGCGCCCACGCCGACGAGGCTCGTCGCCTCGGAGAGCACGCGCGCCGTCACCTCGGACTTGGACCGGATGCCCAGCAGCTGGACGCCGTCGAGGGCGGAGATCAGCTCGTCCTCGTCAAGGGCACCCTTGCGGTAGTCGACCTCGTACCCGGCCGATTCCAGGATCGGCACGGAGGTCGGATGGACGTTCTCGAGGAGAAGGGCTCGCTGCACGAGCCCATGGTGCGCCAGGTCTCCCGGAAGCAACAGCCACGTTCCGCCTACTGGGACGCCCCGCGGTCGCAGAAGCCTTCCGGCAGGTCTCGGGCGTGCACGACGACGAGCCGCTGCGTCGGACGCGTCATCGCCACGTAGAGGTCGCTGGTCCCCCCGGCGCCCTCTGCGATGGCGGCCGGCTCCACCAGCACGACGGCGTCGAACTCCAGCCCCTTGGTCTGGCGCGGTGCGAGCACGGTGACCTGGGCGTCCTCCGGGCGCTGTGCCGCCAGCCGGGCGGCCTCCGCGGCCCCGACGGCGCCAGGCAGGGCCTCGGCGACGGCCTCGGCCAGCTGCCAGACCCCTGCCCCTGGCACCACGACGGCGACCCGGCCGGCGTCGGGCCCCACGAGCTCCTTGATGAGGCCGAGCGCCTCGGCGACCACAGCGGAGACGTCCGGCAGGCCGTCCGGGCCGGCGGTGGTGCGCACCGCGACGAGGGAGTCCTCGACGTCGCGCGCCGCGCGCAGCTCCGAGACGGGCAGCCCGGCGGCCCGCGCGACCCGCTGGGCGGTGTCGGCGACGGTGGACGGCGTCCGGTAGGAGACGGTGAGCTCGGACAGCCGCCATCCGTCGCGCAGCAGGGGGGTGAGCATGCGGTCCCAGTCGCGCGCACCTGCCGCGGAGGACGTCTGGGCGACGTCGCCGACGATGGTCATCGACCGGGTCGGCACCCGCCGCACCAGCGACCGCCAGGCCATGGGGGACAGCTCCTGCGCCTCGTCGACCACCACGTGGCCGTAGGTCCAGGCGCGGTCGCTCGCTGCGCGCTCGGCAGTCGTCAGGGACGGCCCGGTCGCCGTGAAGCGGGAGGCGAGCGTCTCGGCGTCGACCAGGCCGTCGCCAGCGCCGGTCGCGGAGAGCACGCTGCGGGCGTACTCGACCTCGCGCGCCTGCTCCGCCTCACGGTGGCGGGCCTCGGCCAGGGCCACGGAGTCGTCCTCACCGAGCAGCTCGTACGCCTCGTCGAGGATCGGCACGTCGGACTCCGTCCACGGAGCTCCGGCGTCCCGCTGCAGGAGGCGGCGCTCGCGCGCGGTGAGCTCCGGCGCGGCCTCGGCCAGCCGGTGCGGCTTGGCGTACAGGTCGCTGACCAGCCTCTCGGGGGTGATGGGCAGCCACGCGATGTTCAGCGCGACGCGGACGTCGCGGTCCGAGCGGAGGTCCTCGAACACCGACGCGCGGTCCTCGCCCGACAGCGGCGCGTCCGTGAAGTCGCGGTACTGGTCGGTGAGGCGGTCCAGCATGTCGCGCACGAACGCGCCCCGCGCCAGGTTGTGCGGCTTGTGCGTGCGGCGGGCGCGCGCGATCGCGTCGCCGATGTCCCTCGGCCGGATCACGAAGTCATGTCCCTCGACACGCACCGCGACCTCCCGCTCGGGCACCCGCTCCCTGGCGCGCACCGCGCGGCGGACTATCTTGCGCCACAGGAGCAGGCCCTTGAGCCGGGCCACCTGCCCCTCGTCGACGGCGGTCGCGCGGATCCCCGGGACGAGGTCGCCGATCGTCGTGGACACGACACCGGTCTCGCCCAGTGAGGGGAGCACCTGGTCGATGTAGCGCAGGAACGCGCTGGACGGGCCCACGACGAGCACGCCGGAGCGTTCCAGCAGGCGCCGGTGCGCGTACAGGAGGTAGGCGGCACGGTGCAGCGCCACCGCCGTCTTGCCGGTTCCCGGGCCGCCCTGGACCACGAGCGCGCCGGACAGGTCGGAGCGGATGATGCGGTCCTGCTCGGCCTGGATGGTCGCCACGATGTCCGACATCCGGCCCGTACGACCCTGGGCCATCGCCGCGAGCAGCGCGCCCTCGCCGGAGAGCGCGTCGGGGTCGATCTCGCTGTCGAGGTCCAGCACCTCGTCCTCGAGGCCGGTCACCGACCGGCCCTTCGTCACCAGGTGCCGCCGCCGGCGCACATCGGCCGGGTGCAGCGCAGTGGCCCGGTAGAACGCCTCGGCGGCCGGGGCGCGCCAGTCGGTCAGCATCGAGCGGTGCTCGGCGTCGGTCAGGCCGATGCGCCCGACGTACCGGGTCACGGTGCCGTCGGCAGACCCGTCCGAGAGGTCGAGGCGGCCGAAGACCAGCCGGTCCTCGACGGCGTCGAGCTGCGCGGCCCGGTCCTCGTAGAGCGTCGCGAACGCGTCCCGTTCGCTGCGGTTCTGGTGCGTGCCGGTGGAACCCGCCAGGCGGACGTCCCGTAGACGGTCCGCGGTCGTGCCCCTGAGGGTGTCCAACCGGACGTACATCGTGTCGACGACTGCCTGCTCGTGGGCGAGCTCGCCCGCGATTCCCGTCACGCCATACCTCCGTGGTTCACCAGCGAAAATGCATCGGTCGCAATCAACCGGCCGACCATTATCGCGCACCTGTCGGCCTGTCCGCTGACACAGCGTCATCTCGCTGGATAGGATCGCCGCCATGGCACTCGGCGGGGCAGGTACTGCGGGGCCCGGAAGAGGGCCCGGGCTCGAAGCGCGCCCGTCGTGGATCGACGGGCCCATCTCCGTCCTCCTCGTCGAGGACGACGACGCCGACGCGTTCCTCGTGAGCGAGCTGCTCGCCGACGCCGACGTGGAGGCCGACCTACGAGCCGACCTGCATCGGGCCCGGTCCGTCGACGAGGCCCTCGGGCTCCTGTCGATGGTGGCGGTGGACTGCCTGCTGCTCGACCTCGGCCTGCCCGACGCCGAGGGTCTTGGCGCCCTGCGCCGCATCATCGAGGGCATCGAGGTCCTGCCCGTCCAGCCCGCCGTCGTCGTCCTGACGGGGAACACGGCACACGACCTTGGCGCATCAGCCGTCGCCAACGGGGCCGACGACTACCTGGTCAAGGGCGACGTGGACGGCGACGGCCTCGCCCGCTGCCTCAGGTACGCGACGCTGCGGCGCCGGTCCGCCGCCCAGCAGATCGCGCTGTACCGCAGCGAGGTGCGCGCGGCGGAGACCACCCGCCTCGAGCGTGCTCTGCTGCCCAAGGAGCTGGTCACGGACGAGCGGGTCTCCGTCATGGTGGGCTACCTGCCCGGCGGGAACGGCCTGCTCGGCGGCGACTTCTTCGACACGGTCGAGCGCCCCGACGGCACGCTCGTCACGGTCATCGGCGACGTGGCGGGGCACGGTCCGGACGAGGCGGCGCTCGGTGCCGCGATGCGCACCGCGTGGCGCACGCTCGTGCTGGCGGACACCCCCGCCGACGACGTCCTGCCGCTGCTGGAACGGGTGCTCCTGGCCGAGCGCGGCCGACCGGAGGTGTTCGTCACGATCTGCCAGGTGGTGATCGCACCCGACCGGGGGCGCATGGACGTCTATCTCGCCGGGCACCTGCCGCCGCTGCTCGTGGTGCCGAGGACCTCGGCTGAGGCCGCTGCGCTGGTCACGCACCACTGCGAGGAGCTGTCCTCCGCGCGCCGCGGCCGCGCCCTCGGCATCCCCGTGGACGGCGGCTGGTCGGCGCACACCGTCGAGCTGCCCGAGGTGTGGACCGCCGTGCTCTACACGGACGGGCTCGTGGAGGCCGCTGTCGGCGCCGACCCGAAGGGCACGCCCATCCTGCCGCCCAGCGCGCACGGACGCATGCCGCGGCTCGGCGCGCACGGGCTGCGCAGCGTCGTGGAGCGCGAGATGGACCAGGGCACCGACGAGGTGGTGACCCGCGTGCTGCGCCGCGTGCGCGAGCTGCACGGCGGACCGCTGGTCGACGACGCGGCGCTGCTCTTCGTCGGCTGGGCAGGGGCCGGCGCGACGGGCCCTGCCGAACGCACCTCGACGCTCGCCGACTCGGTGGAGTGGTCGCGGGCATGACGCTCGTGCCCGCCGAGCACCGGTTCACCGGTGTGTCCATGCGCAGCCGGCTCGCGCGGCTCCTCGGCGCAGTGGCGGCCATGCTCGTGATCGCGCTCGCCGTGGCGGTGCTCGCCCTGATCCAGTCGCGGGGCCTCGACGCACGGGCGGACGGGCCGTACTACCGGGCGCTGGTCGACGGGGAACGTGCGTCGCTGGCGCTGGGTGACGCCGAGGCGTCGCTGCGTGCCTACCGGGCGACGTGCGACGAGGCCGCGCTGGAGCCCTGGACGCGCGCGGTGGGGTCCAGCGGCCGCATCACGCTCCTCGCCGACGTCGAGCGGCGCGAGCTCGAGCCCGATGCCGAGGTCGCGCTGGCCTACCAGGAGGCGCAGCTGCGCACGGACGCCTGGTTCGACGAGTACGCCGAGCCCGTGGTGGCGGCGGTCGAGACGGCGCCCGCCGGACAGACGGCGTGCCGGACGGAGCTCCTCGGCACCGCACCGACCACCGCGGAGGGGGACGCTCTGTACGAGAGCGCGCGCGCCGCCGTCGTGCACTACCTGGCGGAGCTGAGCGCGCAGCGGGACGAGATCGTGGCGACCCGGGCGGTCTGGGAGCAGCTGCTGCTGGGCGCGGTGATCACGCTGGTCTTCGTCGTCGTGCTCATGGGCACGATGATGTGGCTCGCGCTGGAGTCCTGGGTGATCCGCCCGCTGACCGAGCTGACCGCCGCCGTGCGGGTGGTGAGCAGCGGTGAGCTCCGGCGCGAGATCACGCCCGTCGGCGCCGGCGAGGTGGCACTGCTCGCCATGCACGTGGAGACGATGCGCCGGGACCTGGTGCACCAGGTGGAGGAGATCCGGCTCTCGCACCAGGAGGTCGAGAACGCGCGCAACCTGCTCAGCGACAAGACGCGCGAGCTGGAGCGCTCGAACCGGGACCTGGAGCAGTTCGCCTACGTGGCGTCGCACGACCTTCAGGAGCCGCTGCGCAAGGTCGCGAGCTTCACCCAGCTCCTGCAGAAGCGGTACGGCGGATCGCTCGACGACCGCGCCGACCAGTACATCGAGTTCGCCGTGGACGGCGCCAAGCGCATGCAGCGGCTCATCCAGGACCTGCTGAGCTTCTCCCGGGTGGGCCGGACGGGTGTGCCGCGCGAGGACGTGGACCTCGAGGGGGTGCTGACGACCGTGCTGTCCGAGCTGTCCGAGCGGGCCAAGGAGACGGGCGCCGAGATCGTCCACGACCCGATGCCGGAGGTGCACGGCGAGCGCGCCCTGCTGCAGCAGCTGTTCGTGAACCTTGTGGGAAACTCGCTGAAGTTCCGCGACCCCGGGCGCGCGCCCATGGTCCGGATCGAGGTGCGGAGCATGCGCGCGCACTGGGAGATCTCGGTGGTCGACAACGGCATCGGCATCGACGCCCAGTACGCGGAGCGGGTGTTCGTCATCTTCCAGCGGCTGCACGCGCGCGAGCAGTACCCGGGCACCGGCATCGGCCTCTCCCTGGTGAAACGCATCGTCGAGTACCACAAGGGCCGCATCTGGATCGAGCCGGCGGCCGGCGGTGGCACCATCGTGCGGTTCACCCTCGCCCGGCGGCAGGGCCAGCCGACGGGCGGCCGCCTTTCGACCGAACGCGCGCAGTCGACTACGCTCGGATGAGGCGGCCTGACCAGGGCCGACGGCGGGCGCGACGAAGGGTCCCGTCGCTGCCGAATCCAGGGGACAGGTACGGGCGTGAGCGGTCATAAGGTGATGGAGATCCTCCTGGTGGAGGACGATCCGGGCGATGTCCTGATGACCCGGGAGGCGTTCGAGGACCACCGCGTTCCCAACAACGTGTCGGTCGTCGGCGACGGCGTCAGCGCGCTCGAGTTCCTGCGCAAGCAGGGCCAGTACGCGAAGGCCCCCACACCCGACCTGGTGCTGCTCGACCTCAACCTGCCGAAGATGGACGGCATGGAGGTGCTCGCCGTGGCGAAGGGCGACCCCATGCTGCGGCACATCCCGGTAGTGGTGCTCACCACGTCGGACGCGCAGGAGGACGTCGTGGGCTCGTACTCGCTGCACGCGAACGCGTACGTGACCAAGCCGGTGGACTTCGACCGATTCATCGACGTGGTCCGCCAGATCGACGACTTCTTCGTCTCCGTGGTGCGCCTGCCCGGTCGATGACCCCGGTGGCCGGCCCGGTGACGATCACTCGGTGACGATGACTCGGTGACGACGCTGAGGGCGTAACGGGAAGACACCCGGCCGTCGTGATGTTGGACCTGAGCAGAGAACCTGGACGGTGTGTCCGGGTGATCGCGGAACCACTCCGACGAGCGAGGGAGCGCACGTGCTTGACCCCCAGGGCATCTACGACGTCGACGAAGCAGCGGTCGGGCGCACGCTGGGTCGCAGCGTGCCCGGAAGCGCCGACGGGCCTGTACTGCTGCACGCCGTCCGCGGGTTCGTGGACGCGGGCAGCGCGGGCGATCTCGCCGTCGAGCACCTCGTCGACGCGTTTCGTGTCGAGCGGCTCGTGACGTTCGACGTCGACCAGCTCCTCGACTACCGCTCCAAGCGGGCGACCATGACCTTCGACTCCGACCGGTGGGCGGACTACCAGGCGCCCTATCTCGCGATCGACCACGTGACCGACGCAGAGGGCACCGGATTCCTGCTGCTGCACGGCGCCGAGCCGGACCTGCAGTGGGAACGTGTGGTGGCCGGGGTGGTCCAGCTGGTCGAGCGGTTCGGCGTGAGCCTCGTGGTCGGCATCCAGGGCATCCCGATGGGCCTGCCGCACACCCGCCCGCTGTCCCTGACGGCGCACGCGACGCGGCCCGGCCTGGTCGACGACTACACGTCGTGGTTCGGCAGCGTGAAGGTGCCGGGCTCGCTGGCGGCGCTGCTCGAGTACCGGCTGGGCGAGGCAGGGCACGACGCGATGGGCTTCACGGTCCACGTGCCGCACTACCTCTCGCAGTCGCGGTACCCACCGGCCACGGTGGTGGCGCTGCGCCACACGGAGCGGGCCACGGGCCTCGACCTGGCGGTCCCGGCTCTCGAGGAGGCCGCGACGGACGCCAAGATCGAGGTCGAGAAGCAGGTCGCCGAGTCGGCAGAGGTCGCGGCCGTCGTGCAGGCGCTGGAGGAGCAGTACGACGCCTTCGCGCGCTCCGTCGGACGTCCGAGCCTGCTCGCCGAGACCACTCCGATCCCCAGCGCGGAGGAGCTCGGCGCCGAGTTCGAGCGGTTCCTCGCTCAGCAGAACGGCGACTAGCCTCCAGGGCCGGATCCCGGGTCGGGCCGCACAGTTCCGGCCCAAGTCGGAGGGTGAGACGCACACCAGCACCCGCTCGAACCGGGCATCTGAGGACCGATGTGTCATATCTGCGGCAGAAATGTGCCTGTTCCGTGGCACATCTGAGTGGTCCGTGCCACACTGGCGCACGTTGCAGTGAGTTACCAAGGCCACGTCCGCGTGTCGTGAGCAAGCGGGGAAAGCATTGCGGCACGGGGGTGGGCAACGGGCCCGCCGCCGGATCCCGGACGGAAGGTCGAAGGACAGCATGGCGCAGGGTTCTGTGAAGTGGTTCAACGCGGAGAAGGGCTTTGGGTTCATCGCCCAGGACGGCGGCGGCGCTGACGTCTTCGTCCACTACTCCGCGATCCAGTCCAACGGGTACCGGTCTCTCGAGGAGGCCCAGCGGGTCGAGTTCGAGATCACGCAGGGGCCCAAGGGTCCGCAGGCGGAAGCAGTAGTCCCGCTGTGAAGTAGCTCGTCAGAGGCCGTCCTCCCTCGGGAGGGCGGCCTCTTTCGTGTCCGGTCAGGGTTCGGGGGTCTCGAGCGGCGCCGCCGTGCCCGCGAACGCCACCGCGTCGTCGTCCGCGAGGAGCGTGGCCGGTACCGCCAGCGTGCGCAGGGCGCGTCCCAGCCGGGGGTCGCGGAGGTCGGGCCGCACCGTGTCCTCGTCGTGCCCTACAGGGCCCTGTGCGCCGTCCTGTGGGCCACCCGGCCGCTGGCCCTCCTGGTTGCCCGCCGGGGGGTCCTTCGGCAGCTCCCGGACGGCTGCGAGGACGAGGTTGCCGTACCGCCGGCCCTTGAGGATCCCTGGCTCGGCGACGGCGGCGAGCCGGCCGGAGGCGGCCGCGCCGGGTCCGAAAGCCATGGCGAGGCTCGCGACCTCGCGCCGGGCCGTCGCGAGGGGCGGCTTGTCGGCGCAGTTCACCAGCAGGATGCCCCCGGGGCGGAGTGCGCGGTGGGCCTGCGCGGCGAACCCGGTGCCGACGAGGTGTGCGGGCGTGCGGTCGCCGGCGAAGACGTCGCGGACCACCACGTCGTAGGACGCGTCCCGCGCTGACGCGAGGGCGCGGCCGGCGTCGTCCGCGCGCAGACGGAGCAGGGGCGAGCGCGGCAGGTCGAACCAGGTGCGGACCAGCTCGAGGAGCCGGGCGTCGAGGTCGACCCCGAGCTGACGAGAGCCAGGCCGCTCGTGCTCCACGTGCCGGGCGAAGGCGCTGCCGGCGGCGCCGAGGTGCAGCACCCGGAGGGGGCCGGGCGGCAGCAGGGCCACGAAGGCGGCCATCTGCTGCATGTACTCGAAGTCCAGGAACCCCGGGTCCGCGAGGTCGAGGCTGGAGCTCGGCACGCCGTTGACGTGCAGCGTCACCCGCTGCGGGAAGTCGGGGTCGCGAACCACCTCTGCGGTGCCGGTGCTGATCGGCACCGGGCCGGCGGGCAGCTCTGCGGGGAGTGTCAGTGGTGCGGAGGAGGATGGGCGGCGTCGGGCGGAGCGGCGGGCCATGAGGACAGTGTCTCCCGGGTCCCCGGAGCGCTTGACAGGATAGAACGTATGTTCGATAGTGTCGCACAAGGGGTTCGATCGGAGGTTCGAGATGGGCAGCATGCACTCTCAGGGCGCGCGGGACGTTGTCTCGGCGCGCATGCTCGTGCCGCGCGCGGTCCCGCCGGGCGTCAGCGCGCTGCTGCGCAAGGCGGACGCGGAGCTGGCCGAGGCGGCGCGTTCGGCCGACCCGGGGGACCGGTTCGTCCATGCGCACCTCGCGGCGATCCGCTCGGCGGCGGCCGTCGTGGCGCTCCGTGGGCGTCCGTCGGCGCGTTCCGGTGCGCGGACGGTGTGGGACATGCTCGCGCACGCCGAGCCGGACCTGGCGGCCTGGTCCGGCTACTTCGCCGCCGGGGCGCCACTGCGTGCGGCGGTCGACGCCGGCCGCCCGGAGCAGGTCGAGCCGGCGCGGGCGGACGAGCTGCTCGCCTGCGCGGAGGACTTCCGGGACGAGGTGGCGATGCTCGTGGACCCGCACGCCGGGTTCTCGGCGCAGCGCCTGACCCTGGTGCCAGAGGCGTCGTAGCGGACGCGTGCGGGGTCGGCCACGGTGTCCGCTCCGCACGACTCGGAGCACTGAGCTACAGCAAGGACGGAGCACGGTCGTGAGCAAGGGGCCGCGGTCAGCGGCGGCGAGACGAGACTGGGGGTCGGACGAGTCCGGCTGCTCGGTGCTGCACCTGGACATGGACGCGTTCTTCGCGTCGTGCGAGCTGGCCCGGCGGCCGGAGCTCCGCGGGCTGCCGGTGATCGTCGGCGGCCAGGAGCGCGGCGTGGTGCTGGCCGCCACCTACGAGGCACGCGCGTTCGGTGTGCGGTCCGCCATGCCGATGACGCGTGCGCGCCTGCTGTGCCCGCAGGCCACCGTGGTCCGGCCCGACCACAGCCTGTACCGCGACGTGTCCCGCTCGGTCATGGGCCTGCTCCAGGAGGTCACTCCGCTCGTGGAGCAGGTCAGCGTGGACGAGGCGTTTCTCGACGTGAGCGGCGCCCGTCGGCGGCTGGGTCCGCCGACGGTGATCGGGGCCGCGCTGCGCCGTCGCATCGAGGCCGAGCACGGTGTGACCGCCTCGGTGGGGATCGCACGGAACAAGTTCGTGGCGAAGCTGGCCTCGACCCACTCCAAGCCGGACGGCCTGATGCTCGTCCCCGTCCAGGCCACGGTGGACTTTCTGCACACGCTGCCCGTCGGCGCGCTGTGGGGCGTCGGGGAGAAGACGGAGAAGTCCCTCGCCGCGTGGGGCATCACCACGGTCGCCGAGCTGGCGCACACGGACCTGGCGAGCCTGCAGACCGCCGTCGGCCGGGTCGGCGGCGCCCACCTGCACGACCTGTCGTGGGGCCGCGACCCGCGCCCCGTGGTGCCTGAGCACCGTGAGCACAGCATCGGAGCCGAGACCACCTTCGGCACGGACCAGGACGACACGGTGGCGGTGAGCCGGCGGGTGCTCGAGCTGTCCGACCGGGTCGCCGCGCGTCTGCGGCACCAGGGCGTGATGGCGCGCACGGTGTCCGTGAAGGTTCGCTCCAGCGACTTCGCGACATTCACCCGATCGCGAACACTGGACGGTCCCACGGACGTCGCACGAGAGATCTACCTCGTCGCGCGCGAGCTCGTCGCGGGGGTGGACCTGGGTGGGCTGCCGGTGCGGCTGGTCGGTGTGCGGGCCGAGAATCTCCAGCAACGAGGCGGATCCGCGCAGCAGCCGACGCTCGAAGAATCGGTGGATCCGCGCTCCGGGGCACAGCGGGAGGCGGAGCTCGCGCTCGACGCGGTGCGTGAGAAGTTTGGAAAAACTGCGATCGACCTGGGTGTACATCACAAGAACGGCACGCATCTTTACTGATCTGCCCCTATAGTCGCTGGTATGCCCGGGATGTCGACTACCAACGACGGCCGGGTCGTCCTATCCTGGAAGGGACACTGTTCCTTTGCGAGATCCGGGGGTCTCGATGCCTCTGTCCGAGTACGAGCAGCGGGTGCTGGAGCAGATGGAGCGTGCTCTGACGTCAGACGACCCGCGGCTTGCTAATACGCTTCAGTCCACAGGTCGGGGTAACGCGCTGCGCTATGTGCTGTCCGGGGCCGGCGTTGTCGTCGGTCTGCTTCTTCTTGTCGTCGGTGCGGCGACTTCACAGACCTGGCTCGGTGCCATCGGCTTCGTGCTGATGTTCGCGGGCGTGGTCTTCGCGTTCCTCGGACCGCGCAAGAAGCGGCAGGACGGCCCGGTCGGCGTCGTCGGCGAAGACGGCACGGTCCAGCCGCCCGAGGGGAGAGCACGTAAGCCCCGAAAGCGGCAGGGTGGTGGCCGTTCCGGCGGCTTCCTCGCCCGTCTTGAGGAGCGCTGGGAGAACCGGCGCAACCAGGGCGGTCAGTAGGCCGCCCGGCCGATCGATCGACACCGGTGGTTCGAAGGCGGACCACCGGGTCCGTGTGCGTGACAGGCACAACGTGACGTGACTGACACAGCCACACGAACAGGAGCCGGGCCCCACGGGGCCCGGCTCCTGTCTTTGTGTCACGCGCGCCCTCGACAGGCTGGTCAGGGGACGGTCTGGTCAGGGCTTGCGGGCCAGCGCTTCCGTCAGCTCGGTGCTGATCGCCTCGGTGAGCTCCTCGAGCTCGGCGGCCGTCGGCGGAGTCGCATGGCGGGCATAGCGCTCCTCCTCGGCGGCTCCGGCGAGTGCGGTGAGGCGCTCCGCCGTGTCGTCGGGCAGGGGCGCGCCCGTGCGGGTGCGCACCTCGTCGGCGATGAACGCGGGAGCCCTGCGCAGGGTGACCGACGGGCCGAGTCGCACGTCCTGCTCCGCGAGCAGGGCCAGGACGCGGGACCAGGCCCGTTCCGGATCGAGCACCTCCGCCTCCGTGCGCCGCCGGAGCAGGAGCCATGCGGCCCCACCGAGCACGCCGAGCCCGATGATCACCGCCACCGCCCAGGCCCACCCGGGCAGCGTCCGGTCGGTCACGTCGCCGTCCTCGGACGAGCCTGCCGCCGAGGCGGCGGGGTCCGACTGCTCGGGTGCCTGGGTGGGCTGCTGCGTGGGCACCTCGTCGGCCCGCGTGGGCGTGGGTGAGGCGTTCGGGAGGTTGCCGAGACCCGGGTTCGCGTATGACGGCAGGGGGCCCGTCTGGACCTGGGGCGTCGGCTCGAACCGGACCCAACCGACCGTCGGGAAGTAGATCTCGGGCCAGGCGTGCGAGTCCTGGCCGGTGACCCGGTAGCCGCCCTGGCCGTCGGGCCGGCCGGGCAGCCAGCCGATGCCGATCCGGGCCGGGAGGTCGAGGCTGCGTGCCATGACCATCATCGAGAGGGCGTACTGCGTGCAGTACCCCTCCTTGTTCTGCAGGAAGTCCCAGACGGTGTCGGTCGAGCCACGGTAGTCGGCGTCCGGGTTGTACACGAAGCCCTCGCCGGAGCGCAGGTGGTTCTGCAGCGCGACGGCCGCGTCGAACCGGGTGGGCGCGTCTCCGGCGACCTCCTGCGCGTAGGCGGCGATCTGGTCCCGGTGCTCGGTGTCGGGCACCTCTGTGTAGCCGGCCGACCGGGGGTCCCCGGACGTCGGCGCGGCGCGGAGCCGTTCCGGCGTGAGCTCGCGGTCGAGGACGGTGACGCTGTACTCGGAGCCGGGCTCGGTGCCGTCGGGGCCGCGGACCTCGTCACGGATCGCGTCGTAGCCCCAGTCGCCGCCGACGTCGACCGAGCGGGGCTCGAGCGGCAGCGGGAGCTCGGTGCCGGTGAGCCGGCCGATCTCGATGTCCAGCTGTCGGCCCTCGCCGACCGCGCTCTCGCCGTCGGGTGCGAGGACCGTGGACGAGTCGAATTCGGGCAGGCCGCCGTCGGGCACCGCGCGGCGGGTCTGGACGCCGTCGAACGCCGTGAGGGTCATGACGCGCAGCGGGCCGACGGTCTCGTCCTCGCCCGTCGTGTACGTCAGCACGGTGCTGGACGAGCGCGCGCTCAACGGCTGGCGCATGTCGAGCTCCGAGGACAGCTCGACCGTGTCGGACGGCGTGGAGATGAGCTGGTTCCACGTCCCGGCCAGCGCGGGCAGCGCGGCCGTGCCCGTGGCGACGCCGAGCGACGCCGCCGCGACCGCCGCGGCCGTGGCCGCGGTGATCCAGGAGCGGAACCGCTGTGCGCGGCGGACCGCCGCGGAGTCGGACTCGCTGTGCCGGCCGGGTGTCACACCCACCGGGTCGACCGTGAGCAGCAGGAGCATCATGGTCACGCTGATGACGAAGACCGGCCACTGGACCTCACCGATCAGGGTGAGGGGCGGGGTCCACAGGAGCAGCAGGGGCACGCCGGCGAAGCCGGGCATCCGGGCGCCGGCGAGCGAGTCCGTCACGAGCAGCACCAGCAGGGTGCCGCCGACGGCGACCATGCTGATGGCCTCCCCAGGGCCGACCGGGGCGACCTGCGTGCTCATGGTCTCGGTGGCCTGGCGGAACCGCTCGATGACCTGGTCGAAGGAGTCCGGCCCGACGAACGGCTCGAAGCGCTGGCCGGGTCCGCCGTAGCGAGCCAGGACGAACCAGAACGCGACCACCACACCGGCCGCCGTCGCGACGAACGACGCACTGCCCGACGCGCGGTCGGCGGCCCGGTCGGCGCTCAAGCCCTGTCCGGCGGCCCGGCGGACGGCCGCGCGGTCGACGGCCGCGCGGATCAGGAAGTACCGCACCAGGCAGCTGGTCGCGGACACGAGGACGACGCCGGTCGTGCCGGCGGTGAGCCATGGTCCGGGGTCGATGACGAGGGTGAGCGCGTGCATGGACGCGATGACGGCGATGGCGACGAGGACGCCGGAGGCGACCGTGCGGACCAGCGGTCCGCGGTGGGCGGGGATCACAGGGCACCTTCCGCGAGCAGAGCCCAGGCGCGCTCTGGATCGGTCCGGGCTTCCGAGGTGCTGACGTGCCAGCCGGACGCGCGGAGCTCTGCGGCGGTCTCGTCCAGCTCGTGCTGGAACCCGGGGCCCCGTGGCGAGACGAGGAGTGCCCAGCAGGTCCCCTCCACGCCCAGGGCGGCGAGGGCGTGGCGGGCGTCGGGGTCGTGCGGGCCGAGCACCGCTATGACGATCTCGCCGGCCGTCCGGGCGAGCCGGAGCGCACGCGCGGTGGTGCTCGTCGCGTGGTGCCCTTCCGCGGCGCCGCGGTGCCCGCGGATGTCCACGCACGCGTCGAGCAGGGCTGCCCGGCTCGCTCGCGTGGTCGCGAACCGCAGGCCCTCGAGGCGGGGCGCGACGGCGGTGGTCAGCAGGCGGGTGGGGTGCCCGGCGTCGAGGAACGACGTGGCGATGGAGGCCGCCAGCTCGACCGCCCACTCGCCGTCGTCCACGGCGGCGGGGCGACGCGGGCTGCCGGCTTCCTGCCGGTGCGGGAGCAGCGAGCGGTCGAGCAGGACGGTCACCGGGCGCACCCCGGCGCTCTCGTCCGCCCGGACCATGAGCTGGCCCCGGCGAGCGGCGCTCGCCCAGTGGACGCGGCGCGGGTCGTCGCCCGCCACGTACTCGCGCAGCACGGAGTCGTCGCTCGACTGCAGCCGCGCTCCGGTGGCCGAGTGGTCGACGTCGCCCACCGACCGGGTGCGCACGGCGAGCTCGACGGTGCGCGGCCACACGGGCACGTGCGTCGCGCTGCCGAGCGGCTGGGTCGCGCGGACGAGGCCGAACACGTCGGTCCGGGTGGTCAGCAGCGGGCCGAGCGACCAGCGCCCGCGCCGCGTGGGGGTCAGCGAGTAGTGCACGGTGATCCGGTCGGCCCGCGCCGACACGCGGGCGCGGATCCCCTGGTGGCCCGCGAGCTCGTGTGCCGCCTGCTCGGAGAGTCGCAGCCGGGACAGCCGCTCGTACGCCGCACCGCTGGCCTGGTGTGCGGCGACGAGGAGGCTGACGTCCGCCGTCCGGTCGCGCACCACGGGATTCGGGGTCACCGCGCGGGTCACGTGCAGCGCGCCGCGCCCGGACTCGAGCCGCTGGGTGCCGATCGCCACCCAGGCCACCGTCACGGCGAGCAGCGCTGCCGCGCCCAGCCCGACGAGGTCGGGCAGCGTGAGCACGAGCCCGAGGGGGATCAGCGCACCACCCAGGCAGGCCGCTCCGATACCGCGCGGCGTCAGCCGGACCCTGCTGATCCGTGCGAGCGTGTCACGCCATCTCATGTGCTTGTCGCCCTGGCCGCTCAGAACTGACGCCGGTCGGCCGGCTCGAGCGCGGGCACGGGCGTGCGCTGGACGATCTCGTCGACGAGCGTCTCGGGGGTGACGCCGCTCAGGCGGGCCTCGGTGGTCAGGATGAGCCGGTGGGCCAGGACGGGCCGCGCGAGCCGCTGGATGTCGTCGGGCAGCACGTGGTCACGGCCGGCCATGGCCGCTATGGCCTTGGCCGCCCGCAGGAGCTGGAGCGACGCGCGAGGTGAGGCGCCCAGCCGCAGCCCGGCGTGCTCGCGGGTCGCCCCGACCAGGGCCACCACGTACCGCTTGACCGACGGCGACGCGTACAGGGACCGCACGACCCCGGAGAACCGCAGCATCGAGCGTCCGTCGGTGACGGGCTGCAGGTGCGCCAGCGGAGCGCTGGTCTCCTGCCGGTCGAGCATGAGGATCTCGGCGTCGGCGTCCGGGTAGCCCACCGTGATGCGCGCCATGAAGCGGTCACGCTGCGCCTCGGGCAGCGGGTAGGTGCCCTCCATCTCCACGGGGTTCTGCGTGGCGACCACGAGGAACGGCCGGGGGAGCTGGTGAGTGGTGCCGTCGACGGTGGTCTGGCCCTCCTCCATGCACTCGAGGAGCGCGGACTGCGTCTTGGGGGAGGCGCGGTTGATCTCGTCGCCGATCACGATGTTGCTGAACACCGGACCGGGGCGGAACTCGAACTCGTGGCTGCTGGTACGGAAGATGTTGACGCCGGTCAGGTCGCTCGGCAGCAGGTCGGGAGTGAACTGGATGCGCCCGACGTGGCAGTCGATGCTCCGGGCGATCGCCTTGGCGAGCGTCGTCTTGCCGACGCCCGGTACGTCCTCGACCAGGAGGTGGCCCTCGGCGAGCAGGACGGCGAGCGTGATGTCGGCCAGTCCTGGCCGGCCCGTCACCACCGACTCGACCGCTCCGCGGACACGGGCCATGGTCTCTACGAGCTCGTCGAGCGCGCCCGGCCCGGGCGCTGCCTGTGCGGCGGGCCCGCCGCTGTAGTGGTTGTCCGCGAGGCCGGGCGGAGCGGGTTCCGTGTGCACAGGGGGAGACCTCCATGAGGGCCGAGCTGACAGGCCGGTTTGCTGGCGCGTGGACGCACCGGGTCGGGACCGGGGCGGTAGGCGCTGCCCGGCTGGTCCAGCGTAGTAGAGATGTAAAGCACTCTGTTGTCTGCATCACGCGGTCTTCACAGATGCCAGAACTGGATTTGCCCTGCCGGATCGGCTCCCTGCCAGGTCTGGGGATGCTGACGAGAGCGCGGCTCAGCGCTGGTTGGTCCGACATTCCACACCACGCCGGACATGAATTTCCTCCACCTGCTCTTTACCTCTTTGACCTGCGCATTGAGGGCCGGTGGGTAGTTCTCCCCATCGTTTTTCCCAGTGTGGTGGTGGAAAGTGGAGTAGCGTGGAGTGTGCGGGAGCGAGAGGAGGTGTTGGCCCATGACTGCGATGGCAGAAGGTTTCGCGGGTCTGGGCCTGCTTCTCGGTACGTACACCCCGAAGCTGGACGAGAAGGGCCGACTGATCCTTCCTGCCAAGTTTCGGGGGCGTCTGTCCAGTGGTCTGGTCATGACCAAAGGGCAGGAGCGGTGCCTCTTTCTTCTCCCGATGGATGAGTTTCAGCAGATCTATACCCAGATCCGGCAGGCGCCGGTGACGAGCAAGGCTGCGCGGGACTACACGCGAAACTTCCTGGCGGGAGCGAGCGACGAAGTACCGGACAAGCAGGGGCGGGTCTCCATCCCGACACACCTGCGCGAGTACGCCGGCCTGGACCGCGAAGTGGTCGTGATCGGGGTCGGTACCCGCGTGGAGGTGTGGGACGCACCGGCCTGGTCCGCATATCAGGAACAGACCGAACCCGACTACATCGATCAGGCCGAGGAGATCTTCCCCGGGCTGAGCTTCTAGGCAGGCGGGGCAGGTGGCCGTACGGCCAGGCCTCCTCCCGCAGGATCCGGCGCACTTCCCCGCCGCCGGAACCGTGCGGAGGGAGACCTGACCGGACGGCCGGCCCTGCAGGCCGGTCCGGCAGCTTCAGCAGTACGGCAGGGTACGACGCACGAGGCACGAGAGGAGACACCGATGAACGCGACCGACAGCCGTCCCGGAAACCGCAGCGACGCTGCCGACCGCCACCTCCCGGTGCTGCTCCAGCGCTGCGTCGACCTGCTCGCACCGGCGCTCACGGAGCCCGGCTCCGTCCTGGTGGACTGCACGCTCGGCATGGGTGGCCACACCCAGGCCGTCCTCGAGCAGATCCCGACGGCCCGGGTGATCGGCATCGACCGGGACCCGCAGGCGCTGGCCCTTGCGGGCGAGCGGCTGGCCCGGTTCGGCGACCGCTTCACGCCGGTGCACGCCGTCTACGACGAGATCGTCTCCGTCGTCGACGAGCACGCCGGCGGAGCGGCGCAGGGCGTGCTCATGGACCTCGGCGTGTCGTCGCTGCAGCTCGACGAGGCCGAGCGGGGCTTCGCGTACGCGCAGGACGCGCCGCTCGACATGCGGATGGACTCCACCCAGGACCTGACCGCGGCCGACGTGCTCAACACGTACGACGAGCGTGCCCTCGCGCGGATCCTGCGGGAGTACGGCGAGGAGCGCTTCGCGAGCAGGATCGCGAAGAACATCGTCCGCCGTCGGGCGGAGCGGGAGTGGGACCGTAGCGGCGAGCTCGTCGACCTGCTGCGGGCCAGCATCCCCGCCGCCACCCGCAAGACGGGCGGCCACCCGGCCAAGCGCACGTTCCAGGCGCTGCGGATCGAGGTGAACGGCGAGCTCGAGGTTCTCGAGCGCGCCGTACCCGCCGCGATCGAGGCGCTCGCCGTGGGTGGCCGGATCGTCGTGGAGTCGTACCAGTCGCTGGAGGACCGGATCGTCAAGCGCGCCATCGCGCAGGGCACGACGTCGTCCGCGCCGGCCGGGCTGCCCGTCGAGCCGGAGACGCACAAGCCGTATCTCGAGCCGCTCACCCGGGGCGCCGAGGAGGCCGACGCCGAAGAGCTGGAGCGCAACCCGCGCTCCGCGTCGGTCCGGCTGCGTGCCGCACGGCGTCTGCGGCCCACACCCGACCACCTGATCGACCGCACCACCAAGCACCACACCGCGAAGGAGGACCGCCGATGAGCGCTTCCACTGCTGCGACGGCCCGCGCTGCCCGTCCGGCCGAGCTGCCCCGCACCCGCCGGGCTCCGCTGACCGCTGTCTCCGGGGGCGCCGCACAGCGCGGCAGCCGCCTTGACGTCGTCCGCGCGCCGCTGCGCTCGAAGAGCCGCGTGCCGTTCCTCGTGCTGTGCGCCACCCTGATGGTCGTCTCGCTCGTCGCGGTGCTGGTGCTGAACACCACGCTGGCCCGCGGGTCCTACGAGATGTCTGAGCTGCAGGGCGAGGTCGCACAGACCGCCCAGGACGTGCAGGGGCTCCAGGAGGACCTGAGCGCCGCCGAGACGAGCCTGCCGGACAAGGCGCGCAGCCTCGGCATGGTGCCGGCGGAGAACCCGACCATGGTCAGTCTCCGTACCGGCAAGGTGGTGAGGGGGACAGACCGATGACCCGGCCGGCGTCGGGCTCGGGCCGGCAGCGCACCCCGTCGGGGGGCGCTGCCGGACCACGTGCTGGCCAGCCGCGCGCGCAGCCTGCCCGGCAGGGCAAGCAAGCAGCGGCTCCGCGGCGCAAGCAGGGCGGCGTCCAGGCGGGAAAGCCTCAGCCCCGGCAAGCCAGGTCGCAGAAGCCGCAGCCCGAGCGGCAGCCGTCCACGAAGACCCAGCCACGTGCGACCAGCGCCCGGCTGGGTCTTCAGGCACCCCGGGGTGGGCGGACGCCGCCCGCCAAGGCCCGGCCCGCGCGGTCCCGGGTGGCGCGTCCGCTGCCGCCCCGTCCGGGCCGTCCGGAGGTGCGGCAGCGCTGGCTGGTCGGCCTCGCCGTGGTGGTGGTCCTCGTGTTCCTGGTGCGGCTCGTCCACGTGCAGCTCATCGAGGGGCCGAGCCTCGCCGCGAAGGCGGAGGCGGCGCGCACGGCCACCGCGGTGACCCCCGCGCACCGTGGCGACATCACCGACGCGAACGGCGTGACGCTCGCGACCTCGGTCGACCGCTACACGGTCGTCGCGGATCCCAAGGCGATCAAGGACTTCAGGGGCACCGGACGCCCGCACGTCGACGGAAGGAGGGTGGAGGACGGCGCCCTGGGCATCGCCCAGCTGCTCGCGCCGATCCTCGACCTGCCGAAGAACGAGCTGGCGGCGCGGCTCGTCGGCGACTCGCGCTACGAGGTGCTCGCCAAGAACGTGGTGCCCGAGGCGCAGCGCGCCATCTCCGACCTCGAGATCCGTGCGTACATCCGGACCGACCTCACCTCGCGGCGTACCTACCCGTCGCGCACGGTGGGGGGTTCGCTGGTGGGCTTCGTCGACCACGAGCAGACCGGCCGGGGCGGGATCGAGGCGGCGTACGACGACATCCTGTCCGGTACTGCTGGCTCGGACACGTACGAGCGCAGCCTCGACGGCCTGCGCATCCCGGCGGCAGGGCAGGAGTCGGTCCCGGCCGTGCCGGGCGACGACGTCGCGCTCACGCTGGTGCACGACATCCAGTGGAAGGCGCAGGACGCCATCGACGAGGCGCAGCGCACGTCCGGCTCGGAGTACGGCATAGCGATCGTCCAGGATGCGCGCACGGGCGAGATCGTCGCGCTCGCGGACTCCGGAGCGGTGGACCCGAACGACCGGTCCACTGCGGCGGTCGCGGGCGGGTCGCGTGCGGTGAAGGACGTGTTCGACCCCGGGTCGACGGGCAAGGTGATCACGATGGCCGCCGCCCTCGAGGGTGGCTACTGGAACCCGGACAGCCGGTTCACCGTGCCCGACACCTACACGACGCCCAACGGCCAGACGTTCCACGACTCCCATGACCACCCGGTGCAGCGGCTCACCCTGACCGGTGTCCTGGCCCAGTCGTCGAACACCGGGACCGTCATGGTGGGCGAGAAGATCCCGCTGGCGGAGCGGCAGGACTATCTGCAGGAGTTCGGCTTCGGCGAGCCGACCGGGCTCGGCCTGCCGGGCGAGTCGGTAGGCCTCATGCCACCGGACGACGTCGCCGACTGGGACGGCCGCACGCAGTACGCGGTGCTGTTCGGGCAGGGCCTGTCCGTCAACGCGATGCAGGCCACCAGCGTGTTCTCGACGGTGGCGAACGGCGGCGTGCGGATGGCGCCGACGCTGTTCAAGGGCACCACGAGCCCGGACGGCACGGTGACACCTGCCGAGCACGAGCCGGGGGAGCGGGTGGTCTCGGAGGAGACCGCCGACACCGTCGTCGAGATGATGGAGGCCGTGACCGAGGACGGTGGCACCGGCACCAACGCCGTCGTGCCCGGCTACCGGGTGGCGGGCAAGACCGGCACCGCGCAGATGCCTGCCGGCGACGGCTGGACGTACATGGCCTCGTTCATCGGGGTCGCCCCGGCGGACGATCCCCGGTACACCGTCTCCGTGTTCCTCAAGAGCCCGAGCACCTCGATCTTCGGCGGTGACGTCGCGGCTCCGGTGTTCAGCGACATCATGGGGTTCACGCTGCAGAAGATGGACGTGCCGCCCAGCAAGAACAACGATCGGCAGCTCAGGACCGAGTGGTGAGCCCTGCGTCGATCAGGCGCTCGCGATCTGCACGGGGCTGCCCAGCGTGGCGGTCAGGACCGACTCGATAGCGAACCGGGTGGCCTCGGCGAGGTCGACGGCTTCCGGGTCGAGCAGCCACTGCAGCTGAAGGCCGTCCATGACCGCGATGACGGCGTTGGCGGCGCGCTCGGCCTCGCCGTCGGGCAGCCGCACGTCGCGCTCGGTGGCCAGGTCGCGCACCGCCTGCGAGATCTCGCCGCGGAGCACCGCGAACCGCTGCGCCACCCAGCTGGAGGCCGGGTGGCCGTCGGTGACGGACTCCCCGGTGAGCACCGCGTACGCCTGTACGATGCCGCGCCGGTCGGCGTTCAGCCGTGCCGTGGTGACCAGGTGCCGGAACAGGTCCAGGCCGCCGGGGATGTGCTTGCCCTCCAGGTGCTGCACGTCCACGCGGTCCCGGTACTCCAGCACCTCCCACAGCAGCTTGTCCTTGCTGCCGAAGTGGTGCAGCACCCCGGCGTGGGTGATGCCGACCTGTGCGGCGACGTCGACCAGCGAGCCCTGGTGGTAGCCCTTGGACCCGAACACCCGCGTGGCCGCGGCGAGGATCTCCTCCCGCCGGTGGGCGCGGGTGGGTCGCTTGGCCTTCGGGGCAGCCTGCTCGGTCGCTTCGGACATGCCCATACGATACGGGTGAACGGGCTTACTAACCAGTTAGTAAGTGTGGTTGAATGCGTGGCAGCCGTCCGACGCTGAACGGAGATCACGTTGTCATCGCAGGCAATTACCACCCAGGCCATCGCCACGGAGCCCGAGCTGCTCCGCCTCCTCGACGAACTGTCCGCCGAGGAGAAGGTGTCGCTCGTCGTGGGCGCCTCCATGTGGGCGACCACGGCCGTGCCGCGCCTCGGGCTGGAGCCGGTGGTGATGTCCGACGGCCCGGTCGGCGTCCGCGGGCCCGGCGGCGGGACGTCGGCGATGTTCCCGGCGCCGTCCGCGCTGGCCGCCACCTGGGACCTGGACCTGGCCCGCCGGTCCGGCGCGCTGTTCGCGGCCGAGGCCAAGCGGCACGGCGTCGACGTCGTGCTCGCTCCGCAGGTCAACCTCCAGCGAACGCCGGTGGGCGGGCGGCACTTCGAGTGCTACTCCGAGGACCCGCACCTCACGGCCGAGATCGCGGTGGCGCTCGTGGGCGCCGCGCAGGAGCAGGGCGTCGGGATGTGCGTCAAGCACTACGTCGCCAACGACTCCGAGACCGAGCGCACGCGCTACCTCGCGCGCCTCGACGAGCGGACGCTGCGGGAGGCCTACCTGGCACCCTTCGAGCGCCTGGTGCGCGACGTCGTCCCGTGGTCCGTGATGGGCGCCTACAACGGCGCCGACACCGGCGGCGTCTCGGCCCGGCTCCTGGAGCACCGGCCGCTGGTGGTCGACCTGCTCAAGGAGGAGTGGGGCTACGACGGCCTGTTCGTCAGCGACTGGGTGGCCACCCAGTCCGTGGTGCCGGCCGTCCGCGGTGGTCTCGACCTGCAGATGCCCGGGCCCGATGGTGCGTGGGGCGACGGCCTGCTCGACGCCGTCCGCTCCGGCGAGGTCGCGGAGTCCGAGCTCGACGACAAGGTGCTGCGCCTGCTGCGCCTCGCCCGCCGCACGGGCCGGCTCGCGCTGCCCGACGACGGTGCCGGCCGGGGTGCCGGGGCGACGGCGGCCGGCGTCCACGCCGCGATCGACCTCGCCGCGGTGACCACCACCGAGCCGCCCGCCGAGCGGTTCCTGCGCGAGCTGGTCGCCCGCTCCGTCGTCGTGCTCAAGGACGACGCCGGGCTCGTGCCGTTCGTGCACGACCGGGCCCGCCCGCTGCGCGTCGCGCTGCTCGGCCCATCGGCCGTCGAGCCCTTCTTCCAGGGCGGCGGGTCGTCGTTCGTACACCCCGACCGCCTCACGTACCCCGCCGAGGAGCTGCGCGCCGCGCTGCCGCACGGCTCTGAGGTGAGCCTGCTGGCCGGCGCCCGCGCCCTGCACAACCCGCCGGAGCTCGACGTGGACCGGTGCACCGACTCGGTGACGGGCGAGCCAGGGCTGCACGTGACGCTGCTCGCCGCCGACGGCAGCACGCTCGAGGAGCACACGGCCCACGAGTGGACCGGCTGGCTCCACGACGTGCGGCCCGACGCCGATGCCGTCCGGCTGCGCGCCGAGGTCCGCCTCGACGAGCCGGGCGAGCACGAGCTGGGCGTCGGCACCGTCGGCGTGCACCAGGTCCGCATCGACGGCGCCCAGGTCGCCGCGGGCGGCACCCGAGTGGACGAGGGCATCGTGCTGTCCTCCGGGCACAACCACCCGATCGCTGCGCTCGCCACGGCGAGCGGCACGGCCGCGCTGGACGTGACCGCCCAGGTGGTGCACGCCGTGGGCTACGGGCACTTCGTCCGCGCGGCGCTCGTGCACCGGCTGCCGGGCCCGTCGGCAGAGGACGAGCTGGCCGCCGCGGTCGCGGCCGCGGCGGCCGCCGACGTCGCGGTGGTGCTGGTCGGCACCACCGCAGAGGTCGAGTCCGAGGGCTACGACCGCCCCGACCTGGACCTCCCGGGCAACCAGGACGAGCTCGTACGCCGCGTCGTGGCGGCCAACCCGCGCACCGTCGTCGTCGTCAATGCCGGCGCGCCGGTGCTGCTGCCCTGGCTCGACGATGTGCCGACGGTGCTGTGGGGCTGGCTGCCCGGCCAGGAGGCCGGCACGGCGCTCGCCGACGTCCTGACCGGCGCCACCGAGCCGTCCGGGCGACTGCCCTGGACGCTCCCCGCGCGGTTCGAGGACGTCCCGGTGCCGCACGCGCGGCCCGTGGACGGGGTCGTCGACTACGCCGAGGGGACCGACATCGGCTACCGGGCCTGGGAACGCCGGCTGGCGGCGGAGCCCGCCGGGCCCGCCCCGGCCGCGCCGTTCGGGCACGGCCTGGGCTGGACCACCTGGGAGTACGAGGACGCCGTCCTCGCCTGGGGCGAGGCGCACGACGCCGCAGCGACCCTGACCGTGTACGTGACCGTCCGGAACACCGGCCGGCGCGCGGGCCGCGAGGTCGTCCAGGTGTACGTCGAGGCGCCCGACGGCGGGCCGAGCCGCCCGGTGCGGTGGCTCGGTGGCTTCGCGGCGGCGGACGTCCCCGCCATGGGCAGCGCCACCGTCCGCGTACCCGTCCCGGCTCGGGCGCTGCAGGTCTGGGACCCGCAGGCCAAGGGCTGGACCACGCCGCCGGGCACCTACCGGCTGCGCACCGGCAGGTCCGTCGCGGACCTGCGCCTGACCAACGAGCTGACAGTCCGGCCAGGGGAAGAACCCGGCGCCGGAACCCAGTGATCACCCACCATCCGTCCCGCACGCGCGGGAGGAGTGCAAGGAGGCACACCGTGAGGATCCACAAGCACGTCGCCGCGGCCGCAGCCGCGGCAGCCATCGCCCTGCTGGCCACGGCCTGCAGCGGCGGAGGAGGCGGAAGCGCCACCCAGGCCGGCGGCGGGGAGACCCTGACCGTCGGCATGCCGAACGGCGTCCAGACCGAGAACCACAGCCCGTTCGCCACCGGCTCGTCCGCGCTCTCGCTCGGCTACGCCTTCACGATCTACGAGCCGCTCATGATGCGTAACCAGGCCCGGCCGTCGGAGGAGCCGTCCCCCTGGCTCGCCGAGAGCGTCGAGTGGAACGAGGACTACACGGAGGCGGTCATCACGCCCCGCGAGGGCGTCACCTGGTCGGACGGCGAGGAGTTCACCGCCGACGACGTCGCGTTCTCCATCCAGCTGCGCAAGGACTTCGAGGCGCTCAACACCGGCGCCCTGCCCTACGACACGGTCGAGACCGACGGCGCCGCCGTCACCGTGGCGTTCACCGCAGGGCAGTTCGTCAACCAGTCCAAGCTCTACGACCTGGTCATGGTGCCGGAGCACGTCTGGGCCGACGTCGAGGACCCGACCACGGACACCAACCCCGACCCGGTCGGCACGGGCCCGTACACGCTCGACTCGTGGACCCCGCAGGCGGCCACCGTCGTGGCCCGCGACGACTACTGGGGCGGCGAGCCTGCCGTCCCCGAGATCCGCTACTCGTCGTACAACGACAACAACGCCCTGACCACGGCGCTGACCACCGGTGAGGCGCAGTGGGGCTGGACGTTCATCGCCGACTTCGAGAACGTCTACATCGCCCAGGACCCCGAGCACTACAACCAGTACGCCGCCGGCGGCCTCGGCATCGACGTCCTCTACCTGAACAACGAGACCAAGCCGTTCGACGACAAGGCGTTCCGGCAGGCGCTCAACATGGTGATCGACCGCCAGCAGCTCGTCGACGTCGCGACGTCCGGTGTCAACCCGGCGCTCACCAGCGTCACCGGCCTGCCGCTGCCCGCCGGCGAGGAGTTCCTGTCGCCCGAGTACGCCGGCCAGGAGTTCGCGGTCGACGTCGAGGGCGCCCGCACCCTGCTCGAGGACGCCGGGTACACGTGGGAGGACGAGAAGCTCGTCGACCCCGACGGTGAGGAGGTCACGTTCGAGCTGGTGAACCCCGCCGGCTGGAACGACTACCTGACGGCGCTCGACCTCATCAAGAACTCGGCCGCCGAGCTCGGCGCCACCGCCACGGTCAACCCCGTCAACCAGGACGGCTGGTTCGCCGACATCATCCCCGGCGGCGACTTCCAGGCCACCCTGCACTGGACCGACGGCGGCGCCACCCCCTGGGACCTGTACTCGGACATCATGGACGGCGCGCACTACGCGAAGCTGGGCGAGCCGGCCACCTGGAACTTCGGCCGCTTCCGGAACGACGACGCCACCGCGGCGCTCGCCGACTACGCCGCCGCCTCCGACGACGCGACGCGCACCGAGGCGCTCGCCACCATCCAGGACGTGTTCGTCGAGGAGGTGCCGGGCATCGCCATCTGGACCCGCCCGGCCACCGCGCAGTACTCGACGCAGAACTACGTGGGCTGGCCCTCCGAGGAGGACCCGTACAACCAGCCCCAGCCCACCGGGGTGCAGGCCGCCCAGATCCTGATGAACCTCGAGCCTGCGGACGGCTGATGAGTCAGAGCACACCGGTGCTGGCCGCGCACGGCCTCACCAAACATTTTCGAGCAGGGCACTTCCGGGCGGGCGGACGCCGCGTCAACGGGCGTCCGCCCGCCCGGGCGATCCACGCGGTGGACGGCGTGGACCTCGAGCTCCACCGCGGCCAGGTACTGGCCGTGGTGGGGGAGTCGGGTTCCGGCAAGTCCACCGTCGCCCGCCTGCTGGCCCAGCTGATCCCGTTCACGGGCGGGCAGGTGCTGCTGGACGGCACCGACGCGCGGGTGCGCGGCCGGCGGGCGTTCCGCGCGTACGTGCGACGCGTGCAGATGATCTTCCAGGACCCGTTCGCCTCCCTGAACCCGGTGCACCCCGTGCGCTACACGCTGACCCGGGCGCTGCGGCTGCACCGTCGTCAGACAGAAGGGGGCAAGCTGCGCGGCGCGGAGCTGGAGGCGGCGCTGACCGAGCTGCTGGAACGGGTGCATCTCACGCCCGCCGCGCGCTACGTCGACTCCTACCCGCACGAGCTGTCCGGCGGGCAGCGGCAGCGCATCGCCATCGCGCGGGCGCTCGCCGCCGAGCCGGAGGTGCTGCTCGCGGACGAGCCCGTCTCGATGCTGGACGTCTCGATCCGCCTGGGCATCCTCAACCTCCTGGCGGACCTGCGCGACCGGCTCGGGATCGCCATCCTGTACATCACCCACGACATCGCCTCCGCGCGCTACTTCGCCGACCGGACCACCGTGCTGTACGCGGGGCAGGTGATGGAGAACGGGGACAGCGAGTCGGTCACCCAGGAGCCGCTGCACCCGTACACGCGGCTGCTCGTGGCGTCCGCCCCCGACCCCGACGACCTGGCGGGCGCCGGCGCGGCGGCCGTGCGGGACCAGGGGACCGGCGGCGAGCCGCCGAGTCTCGTGGACCCGCCGCCCGGCTGCCGCTTCGCGCCGCGCTGCCCGTACGCGAGAGACCTGTGCCGGAGCGAGACGCCGGCGCTGATCGAGGTCGCGCCGGGGCGGTCGGCGGCCTGCTGGGGCTACAGCGACCGGGACGACCGGCCCGACGTCGGGGAGGTCGCCGCATGAGGTTCCTGCTGCGCAGGGTCGTGTTCTACGCGCTGACGGCGTGGGCGGCGATCACCATCAACTTCTTCATCCCCCGGATGCTGCCGGGCGACCCCGTGACGGCCCTCTTGGGCCGCATGCAGGGTCGCATCGACTCCGGGGCCGAGCAGTCGCTGCGCGTCCTGTTCGGCCTGGACCAGGACCTGGGCCTGTGGGAGCAGTACGTCGAGTACTGGCGCATGCTCCTGCGGGGCGACCTGGGCCTGTCGTTCACGCACTTCCCCACGCCCGTGGCCGACATCGTGAACCAGTCGCTGCCCTGGACGGTGGGCCTGGTCGGCGTCGCGACGGTCATCGCGTTCGTGATCGGCACGCTGGCCGGCTCGATCCTCGGCTGGCGGCGCGGGACCTGGGCCGACTCTCTGCTGCCGGTCGCGACGTTCTTCCAGGCCGTGCCGTACTTCTGGCTGGGTCTGATCACGATCGCCGTGCTCTCGGTGAACCTTGGCTGGTTCCCGTCCAGCGGCAGCTACGACCGTGGTCTGGTACCCGCGTTCACCGGCGAGTTCATCGGCTCGGTGATCTACTACGGCTTCCTGCCCGCTCTCACCGTTGTGGTGTCGTCCGTGGCGGGCTGGGTGCTCGGGATGCGCAACATGATGGTGACCGTCTCCTCGGAGGACTACGTCACCGTCGCGCATGCCAAGGGCCTCCCGGAGCGCCAGGTCATGCTCGGCTACGCGGCTCGCAACGCGGTGCTGCCGCAGGTCTCCAGCTTCGCCCTGTCCCTGGGCTTCGTGGTCGGTGGCACGCTGATCATGGAGATGGTCTTCTCCTACCAGGGCATCGGCTACACGCTCTACCAGGCGGTCTCCACCCACGACTACCCGCTGATGCAGGGCTGCTTCCTGGTCATCACGCTGGCCGTCCTCGTGGCGAACATGGTGGCCGACCTCGCCTACGCCCTGCTCGACCCCCGCACCCGGACGGAGGACCGATGAACAACCGGCTGATGTTCCTGCGCAACGGCAAGGTGATCACCGGCCTGGTCATCCTCGCGTTCTTCACGCTGCTCGCCCTGCTGGGCCCGTGGATCGCGCCGTACGACCCGAACCAGGTGAGCGACTCGCTGCTCAGCCCGCCGTCCATGGCGCACTGGCTGGGCACCGACCACACCGGCCGCGACATCCTGTCGCAGATCGTCGTCGGCGCGCGCGGCGTGCTGGTGGTCGGGCTGGTCGCCGGGGTGAGCGCCACCGTCGTGGGGGTGCTCGTCGGCGTGACCGCCGGTTTCGTCGGCGGTATCGGCGACGAGTCGCTGTCCGCGCTGTCGAACATGTTCCTCGTGATCCCGCAGCTGCCGCTGATCATCCTGATCGCCGCGCAGCTGCCGTCCGCCGGCGGGCTCACCGTCGCCCTGGTCATCGGTGCCACCGGCTGGGCCTGGGGTGCGCGCGTGCTGCGCGCCCAGACGCTGTCGCTGCGCAAGCGGGACTTCGTGGAGGCGGCCCGGGCCAACGGGGAGCGCACGTGGCGCCTCATCCTCGCGGAGGTGCTGCCCAACCTGACGGCGGTGATCGCCTCCGGATTCGTCGGCACGGTGCTGTTCGCCGTGCTGTCCCAGGTCACGCTGTCGTTCATCGGCATAACACCGGTCAGCGACTGGAACTGGGGCACCATCCTGTTCTGGGCGCAGAACAACCTCGCGCTGCAGCGTGGCGCGTGGTGGTGGTTCGTGCCGGCGGGTGCGTGCATCGCCCTGCTGGGCATGGCCCTGACGCTGGTCAACTTCGGTATCGACGAGATCGTCAACCCCCGCCTGCGGTCCACCGGCCAGCATGCGCGCTCGCTGCGTCGCCGGGGTATCCGGCCGCGCGTGGGGTTCACCCCGGTGGTGCGGGAGGCACGGACATGAGCCCGACGGACACGAGCACGCAGACCAGCACACCCACACCGGCGGCGACGCCGTCGGACCCCGTGCTGGAGATCCGGAACCTCAGCGTCGACTACGGGTTCGGCGACGACCCGACGCACGTGCTCCGGGAGGTCTCGCTCACCCTGAACCGCGGCGAGGTGCTGGGGCTGGCGGGGGAGTCGGGGTGCGGCAAGTCGACGCTCGCCTACGCGGCGACGCGGCTGCTGCCGCCGCCCGGTCTCATCACGGGCGGCGAGGTGTGGCTCACCGGCCGGGACGGCAAGCGGGCAGACCTGCTCGCCCTGTCCGACGCCGAGCTGCGGGCCGCCCGCTGGCGCGACATCGCCATCGTGTTCCAGGGTGCGATGAGCTCGCTCAACCCGGTGTACCGGATCGAGCGGCAGCTCATCGACGGCATCCTGGCGCACCGGCCGCGCACGCGCCGGGCGGAGGCCAGGGAGCGGGCGGCCGAGCTGCTGCGGCTCGTCGGCATCTCTGCCGACCGGCTGCGGTCCTACCCGCACCAGCTCTCCGGCGGCATGCGGCAGCGCGTCATGATCGCGATGGCGCTCGCCCTGGAGCCACAGGTGCTCATCATGGACGAGCCCACCACGGCGCTCGACGTCGTGATGCAGCGCCAGATCCTCGAGCAGGTGATGGAGCTGCGCGAGCGGCTGGGCTTCTCCGTGGTGCTCATCACGCACGACGTGTCCCTGCTGGTCGAGGTCGCCGACCGCATCGCAGTCATGTACGCGGGCGAGATCGTGGAGACGGCGGTGGCCCGGGACGTGTACGCGAAGCCGCGGCATCCGTACTCGGCGGGGCTGCTCGGGTCGTTCCCGCCGCTGCACGGGCCGCGGAGGGAGCTGACCGGCATCCCCGGTGCGCCGCCCGACCTGTCGAAGCGGCCCCCGGGGTGCCCCTTCGCGCCGCGGTGCCCGCACGCCATGGACGTGTGCCGGGTCGAGCTGCCCGTGCTGGGGCGGACGGCGCAGGCCGAGGAGGGGCGGCTGGTGGCCTGCCACCTGCACACCTCAGGGCTCGTGGACGGAGAGCTGCCGGAGCTCCTGGCGCGGTAGTGCGGGGGCAGAGAGCGGCCGGCCGGGCGGAATCCGGTCGGCCGCCCTCTGCCGGAGAGGTCAGGCGTGGGAGCCCCCGGTCCCGAGCGCGGGTCCCGAACGTGCGGTCAGTCCGTCAGCTTCGGATGGCTCGTGCTCGCGAACTTGATCCAGCAGACGCTGTCGGCTTGTGGGCGGGTTGGGGCGCGGTGTGGACTCGATCGCGTCAAAGGCCGTGCGTACGTTGGACGGTGCCTGGCGGCAGAGATCTTCCCAGCCCTTGGCGGCGTCGTTCGTGGCGAACCTGATCGTGTACCCGCCCAGGTGTGGTGGAGGAGCTGCCCGGTCGCCTCGCTTCGCGCTCATCCTTCGGTGGGGCGGTCGACGGGGCCGAAGTCACCCAGTTCCGGATCAGCAAGGGCCCGTCGAAGGTCGGGGTCGGCGTGCACCTCGGCAGTGTGGCGCCACTCGACGACGAGGCGGTTGATCGCGGCAGTGTTGCCCAGAGCGGCCGCGGCCTCGGCGGCATCGATGAACTCGGCGGTCATCGTCTCCGCATCGGCGTGCGGGAGGAACCGCATCCACGGTAGCGCTCCGGGGAGGAGGTCGGCGAGGCTGGCTCGCTGGGACTGGGCGATAGTGACGAGAAGCCGGGCCACGAGCTCGATAACTTCGTGTTCTGCGTCAGCACGGTCTGCCGACATGAGTACGAGATCACCCGCGCCGCGCCGGCGGAGCCGGACCGCGCGCGACGTCCGGAGACGGTCTGCCGTTTCTGTCGGATGGCGCAGGAGGTCCGAGAACGGGACGGAGTCGTCATGCAGCGCGGTCATACTTCAATAGTAGTTCAGAAGTCCATCACGTGGCCCACAGACCCGGACCGCCCCACAACCGCCACGCGAGTCGCACAGACGCGACAGGCCCCTCCCCTCGGACGCGGTAGGTTCTACTCCGTGACATCCCCGTTCGACCGGATCCGCCCGGCGGCCACTACCGCGCGCCAGGTCTCCGACCTCGCCGCCGCGTTCGGCCTCACCATCGCCCCAGGTCATCCCGCCCATGCCGCGGTCACCTGCGTGGCATCGGACAACCGGGTCGTCAGGCCGGGAGACCTCTTCGTGGCAGTCCCCGGTGCCCGCGCGCACGGCGCGCAGTTCGCCGCCGACGCCGTCGGGCGCGGTGCGGCCGCCATCCTCACGGACGCGCGCGGGGCCGAGCTGATCGAGGGAGCGGGCGTCCCCGTGCTCGTCGCCGACGAGGATCCCCGCGCCTTCCTCGGCCAGGTCGCCGCCTGGGTGCTCGGCAACCCCGCTGCCGACCTGATGACCTTCGGCGTCACGGGCACCAACGGCAAGACCACCACGACCTACCAGCTCGACCACCTGCTCCGGGCGCTCGGCTGGAAGGGCGGCCTGATCGGCACCGTCGAGACCCGCTCCGGCGACCGCGTCATCCCGAGCGTCCTGACCACGCCAGAGGCCGCGGACCTGCAGGCCCTGCTCGCCGCGATGCGCGAGGACCACGTGCGCACGCTCGCCATGGAGGTCTCCTCCCACGCGCTCGCGCAGCACCGCGTCGACGGCGTCGTGTTCGGCGTGGCCGGGTTCACCAACCTGACCCAGGACCACCTCGACTTCCACGGCGACTTCGAGTCGTACTTCGCCACCAAGGCCGACCTGTTCACGCCCGCCCGCGCCCGCCGGGGCGTCGTCACCGTCGACGACATGTGGGGCGAGCGCATGGCCGAGGCCGCGCAGATCCCGGTCGCGACACTCACCACGCTCCCCGGCAAGGCCGCCGACTGGACCGTGACCGACGTCGCGCCGTCGGGCACCGGGTCGGCCTTCACCCTCACCCACCGCGACGGGCGCACCCTGCGCACCTCCACCTCGCTGCCCGGCGGCTACAACGTGGCCAACGCGGCGCTCGCGGTGACGATGGTGCTGGAGGGCGGCTCGGACATCCGCGACGTGACCGAGGCGCTGGCCACCGGCCAGGGCCTGAGCGCCACCGTCCCCGGGCGCATGGAGGTGCTCGCCACCGCGCCGCGCGTGGTGGTGGACTTCGCGCACAACACGGAGGCGCTGCAGCTCAGCCTCGCGGCCCTGCGCCCGACGACGTCCGGCCGGCTGGCCGTGGTGTTCGGCGCCACGGGCGACCGCGACCCCGGCAAGCGGCCGTTCATGGGTGCCGCCGCCGTCCGCGGCGCGGACGTGGTCTACGTGACCGACGACGACCCCCACGACGAGGACCCGGCGAAGGTGCGCGCCGAGGTGCTCGCTGGCACAGGCCCTGGCGCCGCGCCCGAGCGGACCGTCGAGGCCGTGGACGGCGGTGGTTCGCGTACCGTCGAGGTCCACGAGGTCGCCCCGCGCGCCGAGGCCATCCGCGCGGCGATCGCCGCAGCTGATCCGGAGGACACCGTGCTGGTCGCGGGCCGTGGGCACGAGACCGTCCAGGAGATCGCGGGCGTGGATCATCTGCTCGATGACCGCGTCGAGGCGCGCGCCGCGCTGGCGGCCCGGACGGTGCGACCTCAGCACGACGTGTAGCCCCAGCAGCGGTACGTAGACCCGAGCAGGACCCCATGCAGGAGAGGACACCACAGGCATGATCGAGCTGACTGCGGCGCAGGTCGCTGCAGCCACCGGCGGGCGGCTGCACGCGGACCCGGACGTGACGGTCACGGGGGCGGTGATCGTGGACTCGCGTCAGGCGGGGCCCGGTGCGCTGTTCGTGGCGCTGCCGGGCGAGCGGGTGGACGGACATGACTTCGCGGCCACCGCGGTGGAGGCGGGCGCCGCACTGGTGCTCGCCGCCCGTGCGCTGGACGGTCTGCCGACCGTCGTGGTGGACGACCCCCAGGCAGCCCTCGGCGACCTGGCCCGGCACGTCCTCGCGACGGTACGGGGCCGAGCGGACGGCGCGGTCGTGCCACGGGTCGTAGCCGTGACCGGCTCGGTCGGCAAGACCACCACCAAGGACCTGCTCGGCCAGCTCCTCGGCCCGGAGGCCGGCGGTGAGCACGCGATCATCGTCCCCAAGGGCTCGTTCAACAACGAGATCGGCCTGCCGCTGACCGTGCTGCGGGTCACCACCGCGACGCGCTACCTGGTGCTCGAGATGGGCGCCGACCGGATCGGCAACATCGCCTACCTCACGCGCATAGCGCCGCCCGACGTCGGCGTCGTGCTGGCCGTCGGTGTCGCGCACGTCGGTCACTTCGGCAGCGTCGAGGCCATCGCGCAGACCAAGGGTGAGATGGTCGAGGGCGTCGTCGACGGCGGCACCGTGGTGCTCAACGCCGACGACCTGCGGGTCACCGCCATGGCGGGCCGGGCCATGCCCGGTACGACGGTCCAGACCTTCGGCACCATCCCGTCGGCCGACGTCCGTGCGGAGGACATCACCGTCGACCCCGCCGGCCGCGCGAGCTTCACGTTGCGCGTCGCCAGGGCCGACGGCGCCGACGAGCAACGCGCCGACGTCGCGCTGCAGCTCGTCGGACCGCACCACGTCAGCAACGCGCTCGCGGCCGCGACGGTGGCGCTGCGCCTCGGCGTGACCGCGTCCGACGTCGCGCGGCGGCTCTCCGGCGCCACCGCGCTGAGCCCGCACCGGATGGCCGTCACCGAGCGGCCCGACGGCGTCACCGTGATCGACGACGCGTACAACGCGAACCCCGACTCGATGAAGGCCGCACTGCGCACGCTCGCCGTCATGTCGGGCCGCACCCGCCGCTCGGTCGCGGTGCTCGGCGAGATGCTCGAGCTTGGCGACGGGGCGCGCGCCGCGCACGACGAGATAGGCCGCCTCGTGGTACGGCTGAACATCAAGCAGCTGATCGTGGTCGGCGACGGCGCCTATCACATCCACGAGGGCGCCATGCAGGAAGGGTCCTGGGGGTCGGAGTCGATCTTCGTGCCCGACCTGGCGGCCGCCCGCTCGATGCTGGACGAGTCGCTGGAGCCCGGCGACGTCGTGCTCGTGAAGTCGTCCCTCGGTGCCGGGCTGGCCGAGCTCGGGGACCACCTGTCGATGGCTCTGACACCTAAGGACAACAACAAGTGATCGCGATCCTGGTCAGCGCCGCAGTGGCGCTGCTCGTCGCCCTGCTGGGCACGCCGGTCTTCATCCGGTTCCTGGTCCACAAGAACTACGGCCAGTTCGTCCGCCAGGACGGCCCGACGGGGCACTTCATCAAGCGCGGTACGCCCACCATGGGCGGCGTCGTCATCATCGCGGCGACCCTGATCGGGTTCGCGGCCTCGATGCTCGTGTCGGGGCGGCTGCCGAGCGTGTCGGCGCTGCTCGCGATCTACCTCATGGCAGGTCTCGGCCTGGTCGGCTTCCTCGACGACTTCACCAAGATCCGTAAGCAGCGGTCGCTGGGCCTGACCGCGCGGGCCAAGCTGCTCGGCCAGGGCATCGTCGGCATCTCCTTCGCCGTGCTCGCGCTGCAGTTCCCCAACGAGAACTCGCGCACCCCTGCGTCGACCAAGATCTCGTTCCTGCGCGACACCGAGATCGACCTGGCGTTCGCCGGTGCCACCCTCGGCGTCATCCTCTTCGTGATCTGGGCCAACCTGCTGGTGTCGGCCTGGTCCAACGCGGTGAACCTGACCGACGGCCTGGACGGTCTGGCCACCGGCGTCTCGATCATCACCTTCGGCGCGTACGTGCTGGTCGGCATCTGGCAGCTCAACCAGTCGTGCCAGTTCCTGGCCACAGCGGGACCACGCTGCTACGAGGTGCGCGACCCGCAGGACCTCGCGATCGTCGCGGCCGCCGTCACGGGCGCCTGCGTCGGCTTCCTCTGGTGGAACGCGAACCCCGCCAAGATCTTCATGGGCGACACCGGCTCGCTCGCCCTGGGCGGCGCCCTGGCCGGCCTGTCGATCCTGAGCCGCACCGAGCTGCTGGCCGTGATCATCGGCGGCATGTTCGTGCTCATCGTCTCGTCCGTGGTGATCCAGGTCGGGTTCTTCAAGATGACCGGCAAGCGGGTGTTCAAGATGACGCCACTGCACCACCACTTCGAGCTGTCCGGGTGGGGCGAGGTCACGATCGTCATCCGGTTCTGGCTCATCGCCGGCCTGCTCGCGGGCCTGGGCATGGGCATCTTCTACGCCGAGTGGGTCGCTTCGTGACGCAAGGCCCTGGCGCGTCCGGGAACCTGTACGGCACGGTCGAGCCGCGTGTCCCCCTGGCCGGGGCCCGGGTCGTCCTGGCGGGGCTCGGTGTCACCGGGCGGTCGCTCCAGCGGGTCCTCGAGCCGCGGGTGGCCACCCTGGTCACCGTCGACGACAAGGCCGACGACGCCGACCACTCCGGTCTCGACGACACCGCTGCGGCCGCGGTGCTGGCGCAGACCGACCTGCTGGTCGCCTCGCCGGGCTTCGCGCCGCACCACCCGGTCGTCGCGGCGGCGCTGGCCGCTGGCGTTCCCGTGTGGAGCGAGGTCGAGCTCGCCTGGCGCCTGCGGGTCGACCGTGCGGGGTCGGACAAGCCTGCTCCGTGGCTCGGCATCACCGGCTCCAACGGTAAGACGACCACCGTCGAGATGCTGGCGGCGATCCTGCGCGCGGCAGGCCTGCGCACCGCCGCAGTGGGGAACGTCGGCCGCTCCCTCGTGGAGGCGGCGCTCGACCCGGCCCTCGACGTCGTGGCGGTGGAGCTCTCCAGCTTCCAGCTCCACTTCACCCACACGATGTCCCTTGAGGCCGGCGCGGTCCTGAACGTCTCGCCCGACCACCTCGACTGGCACGGCTCGGTCGACGCGTACACGCGCGACAAGGGCCGCGTCTACGGAGGCGTCCGGGTGGCCTGCGTCTACAACGTCGCCGATCCCACGACCGAGGACCTGGTACGCGAGGCCGACGTCGTCGAGGGCGCGCGCGCCGTCGGCTTCGCGGTCGGCGCGCCCCGCCCCGGCGACCTCGGGCTGGTCGACGACGTGCTCGTGGACCGCGCCTTCCACGCCGCGGACGACGACCCCGACCGCCGCAAGAGCGCTGCAGAGCTCGGCACCCTCGCCGACCTGAAGCAGCTGGGCGACCAGAACGGTGTGGTGCCCACCCACATCGTCGCGGACGCCCTGGCCGCCGCCGCGCTGGCCCGTGCCCACGGCGTGCCGGCCGCCGCCGTCCGCGACGGCCTGCGGTCGTTCGGCCCGAGCGAGCACCGCATCCAGCGGGTGGCCACGGCGGACGACGTCACGTACGTGAACGACTCGAAGGCGACGAACGCGCACTCCGCTGCCGCCTCGCTGGCGGGTCTCGCCCACGGCACGGTGGTCTGGATCGCCGGTGGACTGGCCAAGGGGGCCACGTTCGACGAGCTGGTGACGTCCCGTGCCGACCGCCTGCGCGCCGCCGTCGTCATCGGGGCCGACCCGGGTCCGCTGGCCGACACGCTTGCCCGACACGCCCCGCAGATCCCGGTTGTCGTGATAGATCCCGGTGACACTGAGTCCGTGATGCGCCGGGCGGTAGCCGCAGCGCGGGACCTGGCACAGCCGGGAGACACCGTTCTGCTGGCCCCGGCGGGCGCCTCTCAGGACCAGTTCGTCTCGTACGCCCAGCGCGGCGAGGAGTTCGCACGTGTGGTGCGTGAGCTCACCACCTGAGCCGGAGGGCTCGCCGAGCCGCAGGAGGGGTAGGGGATGGCCACGACGGGTACGAGCCGCGGGTCCTACCAGCCCGTGACCTGGAACTCCAACGTCTCCAGCTACTACCTCCTGGTGGGCACCACCGGCCTGCTGACCGTGATCGGCCTGATCATGGTGCTGTCCAGCTCGACGGTGACGTCGATCGCAGCGGACGAGTCCCCGTACGCGGCGTTCCTCGTCCAGGCGCAGTACGCCCTGATCGGCCTGCCCGTGCTGGTCGCCGCCGCGCACCTGCCCGTCCGCTGGTACAAGCGGCTCGCGCTGCCGGGGCTCGCGGTGGCGCTGGCCCTGCTCGTGGCGGTCATCTTCCTTGGCGAGATCAGGAACGGTCAGCAGAACTGGCTTCCGCTCGGCTCGTTCGCGTTCCAGCCGTCCGAGCTCGCCAAGCTCGCCCTCGCGATCTGGCTCGGCACCGTGCTGGGCCGCAAGCAGCCGCTGCTGGGCAGGTGGTCGCACGCGATGATGCCGGCAGTGCCCGGCGCGGTCGTGGTGCTCGGCCTGGTGCTCGCCGGCGGAGACCTTGGCACGGCGCTCGTGATGGGCCTCCTGGTGGCGGGGGCCTTCTTCGTGGCGGGCGTGCCCCTGTCCTTCATGGCTCTCGGCAGCGCACTGGCGGCGTTCGTCGTGGGCTACGTGTTCATCCTGCAGCAGGACGGCGGGGACCGGCTGCAGCGCATCATCGCGACCTACGGCGCCGAGTGCGACGAGGCGTCGGAGTGCTACCAGTCCCTGCACGGTCTGTTCGGGCTGGGTACCGGCGGGCTGTTCGGGGTAGGCCTGGGCGGCAGCCGCGAGAAGTGGAGCTATCTGCCCGAGGCGCACAACGACTTCATCTTCGCGGTGATCGGCGAGGAGCTCGGCCTGTTCGGCACGGTGCTGGTCCTGACGCTGATCGCCGTGCTCGGGCTCGCGATGAGCCGGGTGATCCAGCGGCACACCGACCCGTTCGTCAAGGTCGCCACGGCCGCCGTCGGCTGCTGGGTCGTGGGTCAGGCCTTCGTGAACATCGGCGTGGTGATCGGCGTCCTGCCGGTGATCGGCGTGCCGCTCCCGCTGGTGTCCGCCGGCGGTTCCGCGCTGATCACCACGATGGCCGCCCTCGGGATGGTGATCTCCTTCGCCCGGACGGAGCCCGGGGCTGCCAAGGCACTGGCTGCACGCGGTAGCGTCGTCCGCAAGTCACTGGCTGTGCTGGGCGGCGCGGTCCGTAGACGGTAGAAATGTGCACGGTGGCTCCATCCATGGCGAGATCCGGCACCTCAGGTCGCGTTCATGGGGCCCCAGCGCACCGATCCGCCCGGAACGTACGTCCGGGCGACGACGAGAAGGTGATGATGAGCTCAGCAGTTGTGTCGGTGGTGCTCGCCGGTGGCGGTAGCGCGGGACACGTGAACCCCTTGCTCGCGGTGGCCGACGAGGTGCGACGCCGGGAGCCCGGCGCGCGCGTGCTCGCGCTCGGTACCACGACCGGCCTTGAGGCCGAGCTCGTGCCCGCACGTGGCTACGAGCTGCGGCCCGTCCCGCGCGTGCCCATGCCGCGCCGGCCCAGCCCTGACCTGCTGCGTCTGCCGGGCAGGCTGGCCGCCGCCGTGAAGGTGGCGGAGGACGCTATCGACGAGATCGACGCGCAGGCCGTCATCGGTTTCGGCGGGTACGTGGCCACACCGGCGTACCTCGCGGCCAAGCGCAAGGGCGTGCCGATCGTGATCCACGAGCAGAACGCCCGGCCGGGTCTGGCCAACCGGCTCGGCGCTCGGTGGGCGGCCCGCGTGGGTCTCACGTTCGCGGGCACGCCCCTGCGCGGCGGAGTCCTGACGGGCCTGCCGCTGCGACAGGCCATCGCGGCCCTCGTGCACGAGCGCGAGGCCGACGCGCCGGGCGCGCGTGCCCGGGCCGCCGCGGAGCTGGGCCTGGACCCGGCGCTGCCGACCCTCGTCGTCACGGGCGGCTCCCTCGGTGCGCTGAACCTGAACCGCGCGGTGTCCGGTGCCGCGGCCCAGATCCTCGCCGCGGGCGCGCAGGTGCTGCACCTGACCGGCAAGGGCAAGAGCGACGAGGTGCGCGAGACGCTGGCGGCGGTCCCCGCCCTCGACGACCGGCGCTACCAGGTCCGCGAGTACCTGGAGCAGATGGAGCTCGCCTACGCGGTCGCGGACCTGGTGGTCTGCCGCTCCGGCGCGGGCTCGGTGGCCGAGCACGCGGCGCTCGGCATCCCCGCCGTCTACGTGCCGCTGCCGATCGGGAACGGCGAGCAGCGGCTCAACGCGGCCCCGCTGGTGGAGGCGGGTGGTGGTCTGCTGGTGGACGACGCGGACCTCACACCCGACTGGGTGTCCAGCAACGTTCCTACGCTGCTCGCGGACCGCGAGCGGCTCGGTGTCATGGCGAAGGCCGCACGGTCGGCCGGCACCAGCGACGGCGCGGCACGCGTCGTCGATCTCGTCGAGCAAGCCGTACGGTCAGCAGGAACCGACACCACGGAGGTCAGGTCATGAGCACCACGGTCACGGATCAGATGACGGGTCAGGTCGCACGGCTCGGACGCGTGCACATGATCGGCATAGGCGGGGCGGGCATGTCCGTCGTCGCCCGGCTGCTCGCCGGACGCGGTGTGTCCGTGCAGGGCTCGGACGCCGCCGAGTCGGAGACGCTGGAGGCCCTGCGCGCCGCTGGCGTCAAGGTGTGGGTCGGCCATGATCCGGCCCATCTCACGGGGGTGGACTCCGTGGTGATCTCCAGCGCCGTCCACGAGGACAACCCGGAGCTCGCCGCCGCACGCGCCCGCCGCCTGAACGTGCTGCACCGCTCGCAGGCGCTGGCGGCCCTGATGGAGGGGTCGCGCGGTGTCGCCGTGGCCGGCGCGCACGGCAAGACGACCACGTCGGCGATGATCGCGACGATCCTGCGCGAGGCGGGCCTCGACCCGTCGTACGCGATCGGCAGCACCGTGCGCACCGCGACAGGGTCGACGCCTGGCGGTCACCTGGGTGCGTCCGACGTGCTCGTGGCCGAGGCCGACGAGTCGGACGGCTCGTTCCTGAACTACACGCCCACCATCGCGGTGGTGACGAACGTCGAGGCGGACCACCTGGACCACTACGGGACGCCGGAGGCGTTCAACGGTGCGTTCATCCGGTTCGCGCGTCGCCTGGTGTCCGACGGCTGGCTCATCGCGTGCGCCGACGACGAGGGCTCGCTCTCGGTGGGCGCCACGATCTGCGCCACGGGCGGCCACGTCATCACCTACGGCACCAACGACACCGCACGCGTGCGGGTCACGGACATCTCGACCACGGCAGAGGGCACCACGGCCGTGCTGCGCGGCGACATCCTCGGCACGAACGAGCAGGTGGCCGACGGCGCCGGCGTGTCCGGCACGGTGCCGGGCATCCCCATGCGGCTTTCGGTCCCCGGAAAGCACAACGTGCTCAACGCGACCGCCGCCGTCATCGTCGCGGTGAAGCTGGGCGTCGCGCCCGAGCAGGCAGTCGCCGGTGTCGAGGCGTTCGTCGGCACGGGCCGCCGCTTCGAGGAGAAGGGCACCGCCGACGGCGTGCGCGTCATCGACGACTACGGGCACCACCCCACGGAGATCCGGGCGGTCCTCACGGCGGCGCGCGAGATCGCCGACGGCGGCCGCGTGCTCGTCCTGTTCCAGCCGCACCTGTACTCGCGCACCAAGACCTTCGCCGAGAGCTTCGCCAAGGAGCTGTCCGCCGCCGACGAGGTGGTGGTCACGGACATCTACGGGGCCCGCGAGGAGCGCGACCCGTCGATCACGGCGAACACGATCGTCGACCTGATGACCGATCACGGCGCTGCCTACGCGGTGCCGGACCGCCTCGATGCCGCGCACGCGATCGCCGATCTCGCCCGACCGGGTGACGTGGTGCTCACGGTCGGCGCCGGTGACGTGACGCAGCTCGGCCCCGCCGTCCTGGCGCGCCTGACCGGCCGTGTGGCGGGTCTCGACTCGACGGTCGCCCCGACCTCGGGGCTGGGCGAGGACTGATGCGCCCGCCCGCGCGTCCTCGCGCCGCGGGCACGGCACGGCCGCGCCCCGCAGGCCAGGGTCCGGCACAGCAAGGAAAGAAGGGCCGGGAGGCCAAGGGCTCTGCTGCCCGAGGCGCCCCGGCGCAGGAGCCCGCCCAGCGGGCCCCTGCGCCGGCCCGGCCCGGCCGCACGGCCCCCGGCACGAGAGTGCCTGCCCAGCGGCCTCCGGCCGGCGAGCCGGTGCGGCAGCTGCCCTCGGCACCGGCGAAGCGCCCGCAGGCCCGGCCCGGCCCGGGCCGCCCGGCGCCGTCGGGCACCCGCGACGACGTGGTCTCGGACCGGCTGGCCGATCGCCTCGCCGAGCGCACGGCGATGGCCCGCTACCGCGTGTGGCGGCGCATCGGCTGGACCGTCGCGGCGGTAGCGGCCGCCGCGGGGCTGGTGTGGGTGGCGTTCTTCTCGCCGCTGCTCGCGCTCGACCCGGAGCAGGTGCGGATCTCCGGGCAGGGCACGACCGTCGACGTCGGGGAGGTGCGCGAGGCCGTGACGGACGAGGCGGGCGTGCCGCTGCCCCGGATCGACACGGTGCACCTGCGCGAGGAGATCCTCGCGATGAACGCCGTCAAGGACGTGGAGATCACTCGGTCCTGGCCGGACGGCCTCGCAGTGGTCCTCACGTCCAGGGAGCCGGTGGCGGCGGTACCGCAGGCGGGCGACGTCTACGCCCTGATGGACGCAGAGGGAGTGCGGGTGGGCACGGCCGAGGACGCTCCCGACGATCTGCCCTCGATCGTGGTCTCGCTCGCCGACGGTGCGGCCGGCCGCCGCGCCATGGACGCGGCCCTCGAGGTGCTGGGCGCCCTGCCACCGCGACTGACCGCCGACATCCAGACGGTGAGCGCGGCGACGCAGGACGACGTGCGCACCACGCTGTCGGACGGGCGCGTGATCCGGTGGGGGAGCGGAGCGCAGGTCGAGCTCAAGACCAAGGTGGCGCAGACGCTGCTGCGCGCAGAGCCTTCGGCGAAGACGATCGACGTGTCGTCGCCCGGCCTGCCGGTCACGAACTGATACCGGGTCCGCCGCTGTTCGAGCTTGTCGGGACCAAAAATGACATCCATGTAATTTCTCGCGTGCATCGTTGCGCGACACGCGCGACGATGTCGTCGACACACCACGGCGGCACACCTACCGTCGAACACAGCAGCAACCTGACATAACTCTAACCCTCTACCTCAACTTGAAGGTCTTAGGGATGAGAGTCGGGGCTCGGGACCCGAATCGAAAGGCGACGACGTGGCAACTCCGCAGAACTACCTGGCAGTAATCAAGGTGGTCGGTATCGGCGGCGGTGGTGTGAACGCCGTCAACCGCATGATCGAGGTCGGCCTCAAGGGCGTCGAGTTCATCGCGATCAACACTGACGCACAGGCACTCCTGATGTCGGACGCCGACGTCAAGCTCGACGTCGGCCGGGAGCTCACGCGCGGCCTCGGCGCCGGCGCGGACCCGGAGGTCGGCAAGAAGGCCGCCGAGGACCACGCGGAAGAGATCGAGGACGTCCTCCGTGGCGCCGACATGGTCTTCGTCACCGCGGGCGAGGGCGGCGGCACCGGCACGGGCGGCGCACCCGTCGTGGCGCGCATCGCGCGCTCGCTCGGCGCGCTGACCGTCGGGGTCGTGACCCGGCCGTTCACGTTCGAGGGCCGCCGCCGCGCGGTGCAGGCCGACAGCGGTATCGAGAACCTGCGCGACGAGGTCGACACGCTGATCGTCATCCCGAACGACCGGCTCCTGTCGATGTCGGACCGGAACGTGTCCGCGATCGCGGCGTTCCACTCCGCCGACCAGGTCCTGCACTCCGGTGTCCAGGGCATCACCGACCTCATCACCACGCCCGGCCTGATCAACCTGGACTTCGCGGACGTGAAGTCGGTCATGCAGGGTGCCGGTTCCGCGCTCATGGGTATCGGCTCGGCACGGGGCGAGGACCGCGCGGTGCAAGCAGCGGAGCTGGCGATATCGTCGCCGCTGCTCGAGGCCTCGATCGACGGCGCGCACGGTGTGCTGCTGTCGATCCAGGGTGGTAGCGACCTCGGTCTCTTCGAGGTGCACGAGGCCGCGCGGCTGGTACAGGAGGCCGCCCACCCGGAGGCGAACATCATCTTCGGGACGGTCATCGACGACGCCCTGGGCGACGAGGTCCGCGTCACGGTCATCGCCGCGGGCTTCGACGGTGGTCTGCCCAAGGAGCGGAAGGACAACCGCGCGCTCGGTCAGGTGGCCGGCGCGGTCGCCGCCCCCGCCCCCGCGGCGACCCGGAGCCCGGCCACGGCGCCGGTGCCGCTGCCCGACGTGTCGGACGCGGCGCGCCGCGCACCCGAGTACGTCGGCGGGAACGGGATGCCGCCGTCGGTCCCGCCGACGCAGCAGCCGTCGCCGGTGTCGACGCTGCCCCGCGTGATCGACGACGAGGGCTCGGACGACGTGCCGCGCACGCTGGACGAGCCGGCCGTCGTGGTGCAGGGCTCGTTCAACCGGCAGGAGGTCGGCCGGGAGCAGGGTGAGCGTGTCGAGGTCCCGCCGCTGTACGACGAGAACCCTCGCCGCACCTCGGAGGACCTGGACGTCCCCGACTTCCTGAAGTGACCGGCTCGGAGTTTGTCCGCCGGGTACTCTCGCACACGTGAGCGACACCCGGACCCTTGCAGGCGTGCACCCCGTCGATCTAGGCGACGGGGTGCACGCCTTCTTCACGACCGCCACGGGCGGCGTGTCGCCGGCCCCGTGGTCGACGTCGGGCAGCGGCGGCCTGAACCTCGGCCTGAACGTGTCCGACTCCGCCGAGCGCGTGGCGGTCAACCGTTCCCTGGCCGCCGAGCGGCTCGGCGCGCCCGTCGCCTTCGCCACCCAGGTGCACGGCGACCGCGTGCTCGAGCTCGGTCCTGCCGAGCGCACCCGGTGGGCAGCCCGCCGGGCACCGGCGTCGGCGGGGGAGGCCGACGCGCTCGTCACCGCCGAGCGCGGCCTTGGCCTCGGCGTCCTGGTGGCCGACTGCGTGCCGGTCCTCCTTGCCGACCCGGGAGCGCGGGTGGTCGGGGTGGCGCACGCCGGCCGTAACGGTGTGCTGTCCGGTGTGGTGCACCGCGCCATGGACGCGCTCGTCGCGCGGGGTGCCGACCCCGCGCGGGTGCGCGCCGTCGTGGGGCCGGCGGTCTGCGGACGGTGCTACGAGGTTCCTGCCACGATGCGCGACGAGGTCGCCGCGGCCGTGCCCGCGACCTTCGCGACCACGAGGGAGGGCACGCCGGGGCTGGACCTGCCGTCCGGGGTGGTCGCGCAGCTCGCCGCCCGTGGTGTCGAGGCGATGCGCGTCGAGCGCTGCACGCTCGAGGACCCGGACCTGTTCTCGCACCGCCGGGCCAGTGCGGCAGGTACCACAACAGGACGGCAAGCTGGCATCATCGCGCTCATTTGACCGCCACCTGCCCCGTTCCGGTGTCTGCGACACGCCGATAACAACGCTCTGACCTGCGAAATTACACTGATGTCGTTTTTAGCGAGCAATCGCTGAACAACTTTGGCAAAGTTGTTCGTGGCACGGCGTGTCGCGCTTCCGGGTCGGATTGCGCCGGGCTACTTTTGTCAAGGCGACCTCGACCAGGGGTCAAGGTCGGACCTGTTGTACGGGCCCGCTGGACACCGAGACAGAAGGACGCGCAGCAGGCGACGAACGGAGAAAGAGCGATGGCCGGAGCACTTCGCAAGACCATGCTGTATCTGGGCCTCGCCGACGATCAGGGCGAGCAGGAGTACCTCGACGACTACGACGAGGGCCTGGAGGAAAACGTGGAGGATCACCGGCACGCGCAGGTCACGCCGCTGCACCGCGACGGCGTGCCGCGTGAGGCGCTGTCTTCCTCGGACCTCCGCCGGATCACGACGGTGCACCCGCGGTCGTACAACGACGCGCGGAGCATCGGCGAGGCCTTCCGCGCCGGAACCCCCGTCATCATGAATCTCTCCGACATGGACGACGCCGACGCCAAGCGCCTGGTCGATTTCTCCGCCGGCCTGATCTTCGGTCTGCACGGCTCGATCGAGCGGGTGACCAACAAGGTCTTCCTGCTCTCGCCCGAGCACGTGGAGATCGCGGCCGAGGAGCAGGTTCCCGCCGAGAAGCCGAACGGACGCGGCGGCTTCTACAACCAGAGCTGAGCCCGACACATCGGGACGATGACTGAGGGGCGGTCGCCGCGGCGGCCGCCCCTCACTCGTGTCCGCGCGCGGGTGTCTCCGTGTGCCGGCCGTCGGACTCGCAGGGCGCACAGCCGGGCAGTTCGCGCTACTCCCAGCCGGGACAGGTTAGGTTGTTCCTTGTGATCTGGGACTTCATCGGCTTCCTCCTGTGGCTCTTCCTGCTGTTCCTCATCGGACGGCTCATCTTCGACTGGGTGCAGTTCTTTGCCCGGGACTGGCGGCCTCGTGGTGTGCTGCTCGTGATCGCCGAGGCGATCTACACGGTCACCGACCCGCCTCTCCGGTTCCTGCGCCGACTGATCCCGCCGTTGCGGCTGGGCCAGGTCCAGCTGGACCTGGCGTTCATCGTCCTGTTCTTCGGCGTCTCGCTGCTCTCGTCACTGGTCGGTCAGCTCTAGTGCGGACCGGTCACGTGCTGAATCTGTGCTGGTTCGATGCGTGCCTGGTCGGCGGCAGGTGGCGAGGTCCGCGGAAACATTGACCGATGCATGGATACGGCCTGGGGTGACACGGCACACTCTGTGAGGAAATCGTGCCCGGGGGTGCTCCCGGTGTCCCGCGCCGATGTCGTCCGCTACCGTGGGCTTCGGCGGAGGGCGCGCGGCTTGGCAGCGCCGGCGTCCGTGTTCTGCGTTCCTACGTTCTAACTTTCGAGGTGACACGATGGCACTGCTTACTGCAGAGGACATCCTCAACAAGAAGTTCTCCGCGACGAAGTTCCGCGAAGGCTACGACGTCGAGGAGGTCGACGACTTCCTCGACGAGGTCGTGCGGACCCTGACCAACGTCCAGGAGGAGAACGAGGGCCTCCGGCAGAAGGTCGCGGCCGCCGAGCGGCGGATCGCCGAGCTCTCGCGCAACGACGCTGCCAGCCCGGCCCGCGCTCAGTCTGCGCCCGTCGCCGCGCCGGTCATGCCGGCGGGCCCTGCTGCAGGGCTCAAGGGGAACGGTCCGGAGCCGGAGTCCGCGACAGGAATGCTCCAGCTGGCGCAGAAGCTGCACGACGACTACGTGCGCTCGGGCCAGGAGGAGGGCGACCGCCTCATCACGGAGGCCAAGACCGAGGGCGCGCGCATCGTGCGCGACGCCGAGGAGGCCTCGCACCGCACGCTCTCCCAGCTCGAGCAGGAGCGCTCGCTCCTCGAGCGCAAGATCGACGAGCTGCGCGTCTTCGAGCGTGACTACCGCACGCGTCTGAAGAGCTTCCTGCAGAACCTGCTGGGTGACCTCGACGCGCGCGGCTCGGCTCTGCCGCCGCAGAACAGCCAGCGGTCAGGCCGTCCGGCCGAGATGGCCCAGGGCATCTGACAGCAGCACTCGTCGAGCGAGGCGGCCGGGCGTCCCCACCTCACGCCCGGCCGCCGCGCGCGATGCGCCAGACGCACCCATGATTGGGGCACGCCACGTCGGCGTGCCCCGTTGTGCGTCTGGCTGCTTGTGCTTACGCTTCGTGCACTTGACCACCGGGGGCGACCGTGAAGGGGAATTCATGACCAAGATCTCGACTGCGACGCGAGCCGCGATCAAGCAAGAGTTCCCGAACCTGACGCGTGACGTGAAGAAGTTTCCCGTCCGTGAAGGCGAAGAACCTTGGACGGCGCGTGAGGCCGAAGAGCTGGCCGCGCTCCTCCTCGAAGACAAGGAGCGCCTGGAACGCGAGCTGGAGACGGCGGACCGCGAGCTGTCCGACCTGTTGCGGAACTCCGGCGACGGCGCCGGCGACGACCAGGCCGACTACGGCTCGAGCGCCCTGGAGCGCGAGCAGGAGCTCACGCTCGTCAACAACATGCGTGACCTGCTGGACCAGACCAACCACGCGCTCGACCGTATCCGGAAGGGTACGTACGCCACGTGCGAGGTCACGGACCTGCCGATCGGCAAGGCACGGCTCCAGGCCTTCCCGCGGGCCACGCTGTCGGTCGAGGCCAAGGCGCGCGAGGAGCGTCGCGGGGCCTGAGTCCGTTGGCCACGGCGGTGGAGAGGCTCGTGATCGGGTCGCGTCCTGACCGGCGTCGTCGCCGGTCATAGACAAGCTTCGGCAGATAGCGCACAGGTCCATCACTCGGTTCGACCAGGTCGTCCAGACCAGTTCGAGCCGAGTGGTGGACCTGTGCGCTATCGCTCTGCGTACGGGCTGACGTCTGCCCGGACGGCCGGGCTGGTAGCGCGTGCGCGGCAGGCCCACCAAGCCAGGCCCGCGAGCGATCGATCGAGCTTCCGGATGCCGTTCGGACGCCCGGTCACAGTGGCGAAGACAAGCGACCCGAATTCCCGATATCAACCCTGTGATGTCCGGCTTACGGGTATTCCTACCGCAATAGTGTGGGGTTCGGTCCTGGAATGTCTGATTCCCGTGCCTCTGCCCCTGCCACGTTCCGATTGACAGGGTGAATCTCCCGTCAGATGCTCATCCAGGTGAAACACACATGTGTGGTTCACCTCAATTCCGACTGAGTTATTCGAGGGGGAAACACAATGATCCGAGGATTCCGTGCAGCCTGCCGTGCAGGGGCAGCCGTGGTTGTGTCGGCCGGTATGGTCGTCGCTGCGGCATCGGGTGCGAGCGCGCTGGGCGAGACGCCCGAGCTGCTCGACACGATCGACGCTACCAGCGTGACGGAGACGGTCCACAGCGCGACCGACGTGCTCGGCACCACGACCACCCCGGTGCTCACCACCGGCGGCTACGGCGACGACTGGGACCACGGCCACGGCCACGGTGACAAGGACCGCCACGGCCACCACGGTGACGACACGGACGTCGACGTCGACTACGACGAGGACCGGGTCGGCGACGAGTCGATCAACGTCCTGAACGACGTCGAGGTCGAGGTTCTGAGCGACATCCTGAGTGGCATCCTGAACGAGAACTGCCTCGTCGTCGCCTGCAACTGACTCATTCGTCAGTTGACTGCCGTCGTGCGGTGACACGAAGGTAATGTTGCATCAGGTGGGGCCCTTTCCCGGATCTTCGGGAAAGGGCCCCACTGCTCTGTCTGGCCATATCGCTTTTTGATCAAGAATCAGTTGCCGAACGTTGCCAATCCCGCCGGTGGCGCGGACGTGGCCGCCCAGACGTCCGGCCACCGGGCGTGCGGACCCGGTACCGCCCGCGGCATGGGAGACTTTTCCTGATGTCTACTCCCGCTGAACCTTCCGCCGTGGCCGGCGGCGAGACGGATCCCGCAGCAGCCACGCCCCCGCCCTCGGGCAGCCGTGTGCTGATCATCTGGACCGCTGTGCTCGCGGCCGTCGTCCTGGCCGCCGACCAGCTGACCAAGTGGTGGGCCGAGTCCGCGCTGGTCGCGAACGCGCCCACCATCCCGGTCCTGGGCGACCTGCTCGGGATCCGGCTGATCTACAACCCAGGAGCGGCGCTGTCGATCGCCTCGGGCTACACGTGGATCCTGACTATCGTCGTGACCGTCGTCGTGGTGTTCATCGTCCGGGCGATCGGGCGGATCGGGTCGCGCGGCTGGGCGGTCGCGCTCGGCCTGCTGCTCGGCGGCGCCCTCGGGAACCTCGTGGACCGCCTGGCGCGGGAGCCCGGGTTCGCGCGCGGCCATGTCGTGGACTTCATCGACTACGCGGGCTTCTTCGTCGGCAACGTCGCCGACATCGCCGTCGTCTCCGCCGCGGTGCTGATCGCATGGATGTCGTTGCGGGGGATCGGCCTCGACGGCAAGCGGCACACGGACGAAGAGCCGGCCGACAAGGTGGACGACGACTCGCCCCGCGGCGACCAGGGCGACCCTGCCTGATGGCCCTACGGACGCTGCCCGTCCCCGACGGGCTCGCGGGCGACCGCGTCGATGCCGCGCTGGCCCGCATGCTGGGCCTCTCCAGGACCCGGGCGGCGGAGCTCGCCGAAGCCGGTGCCGTGCACCTCGACGGGCGCCAGGTGGGCAAGTCGGACCGCGTGCTCCCCGGTGGCTGGCTCGAGGTGGACATGCCGGAGGAGCGGCCCGCCGTCGAGGTGGTGCCGGAGCCGGTACCCGGCATGGGCATCGTGTACGACGACGACGACCTGGTCGTGATCGACAAACCGGTCGGCGTGGCGGCGCACCCCTCACCGGGCTGGACCGGCCCGACCGTGGTGGGCGCGCTGGTGGCGGCGGGCTACCGCGTGTCGACGTCGGGCGCTGCCGAACGCCAGGGCATCGTGCACCGCCTCGACGTCGGGACGTCAGGGCTGATGGTCGTGGCGAAGTCGGAGCTCGCGTACACCGGGCTCAAGCGTGCCTTCAAGGAGCGCACCGTCGACAAGATCTACCACGCGCTCGCCCAGGGCCACCCCGACCCGACGTCGGGCACCGTCGACGCGCCCATCGGCAGGCACCCGAGCTCGGACTGGAAGTTCGCGGTGGTCTCGGACGGCAAGCCGTCGGTGACGCACTACGAGACGTTGGAGATGCTGTCGGCGGCCTCCCTGCTGGAGGTGCGCCTCGAGACCGGGCGGACCCACCAGATCCGGGTGCACCTCGCCGCGCTGCGCCACCCGCTCGTCGGCGACCTGACCTATGGCGCGGACCCTGTGCTGGCCTCCAAGGTCGGGCTGACGCGACAGTGGCTGCACGCGCACCGGCTCGGCTTCGAGCACCCGACGACGGGGCGGCGGGTCGAGGTCGAGTCCGACTACCCGGCCGATCTGGAGGCGGCTCTCGAAGTCGTGCGGGGCGCGTACCGGTGATGTGACCTTCTGCTCGGCGTTGCTGGGCAGGAGTGTCGGTGACCGCTCTTAGACTCGTGGGCATGCCGACCGCCACCGCTTCGAAGAGCGACGACTTCGTCCATCTCCACGTCCACACCGAGTTCTCGATGCTGGACGGCGCGGCGCGGATCGGCGACCTCATGGAGGAGGTCGGGCGGCAGGGGCAGAGCGCCATCGCGACGACCGACCATGGGTATCTGTTCGGTGCGCACGAGTTCTGGGCACAGGCGCAGAAGGCGGGCATCAAGCCGATCATCGGCATCGAGGCCTACGTCACGCCCGGCACCAGCCGGTTCGACCAGACCCGGGTGCGGTATGGCGAGGCGGGCCAGGAGTCCGACGACGTCTCGGCGCGTGGTGCGTACACCCACATGACGCTGCTGAGCAAGAACAACACCGGCATGCACAACCTGTTCCGGGCGTCGTCGCTGGCCTCCCTGGAGGGCCAGATGGGCAAGTGGCCCCGCATGGACCGGGACCTGCTGGAGCGGTACTCCGAGGGGCTCATCGCGACGACCGGCTGCCCGTCGAGCGAGATCCAGGTGCGGCTCCGGCTGGGCCAGTGGGACGAGGCGGTCCGGCAGGCGGGCGAGCTGCAGGAGATCTTCGGCAAGGAGAACTACTTCGTCGAGCTGATGGACCACGGGCTCGACATCGAGACCCGGGTGACCAAGCAGCTGATCGAGCTGAGCAAGACGATCGGTGCGCCGCTGGTGGCCACCAACGACCTGCACTACGTGCGGGAGGAGGACGCGACCAGCCAGGAGGCGCTGCTCGCGATCAACTCCGGGTCCACCCTGGACGACCCGAACCGCTTCCGGTTCGGCGGGACGGGCTACTACGTGAAGTCGGCCGCCGAGATGCGGAAGGTCTTCAAGGAGCTTCCCGAGGCGTGCGACAACACGCTGCTCATCGCCGAGCAGTGCGAGGTCTCGTTCAACACGTCGGCCAACTACATGCCACGGTTCCCCGTCCCCGAGGGGGAGGACGAGATCTCGTGGTTCATCAAGGAGGTCGAGGCAGGGCTGCTCCGCCGGTATCCGAACGGGTACTCGGACGCGGTGCGCACGCAGGCCGACTACGAGGTCGGGGTCATCATCCAGATGGGCTTCCCTGGGTACTTCCTCGTGGTCGCCGACTTCATCAACTGGTCCAAGCAGCAGGGCATCCGCGTGGGGCCTGGGCGCGGGTCGGCCGCCGGGTCGATGGTGTCCTACCTGATGGGCATCACCGAGCTGGACCCGCTGGTGCACGGCCTCATCTTCGAGCGCTTCCTCAACCCTGAGCGCGTCTCCATGCCCGACGTCGACGTGGACTTCGACGAGCGTCGGCGCGGTGAGGCCATCCGGTACGTCACGGAGAAGTACGGCGACGACCGCGTGGCGATGATCGTCACCTACGGCACCATCAAGGCCAAGCAGGCCGTCAAGGACTCGGCGCGGCTGCTCGGCTTCCCCTTCGCCATGGGGGAGAAGCTGACCAAGGCGATGCCTCCCGCCGTGATGGGCAAGGACATCCCGCTGTCGGGCATCTTCGACCCGAAGCACGAGCGGTACTCGGAGGCGTCGGAGTTCCGCCAGGTGCACGACACCGACCCCGAGGCGCAGCGCGTCGTCGAGCTGGCACGCGGTATCGAGGGCCTGAAGCGGCAGTGGGGCGTCCACGCGGCCGGCGTCATCATGTCGAGCGACCCGCTGATCGACATCATCCCGATCATGAAGCGCCCGCAGGACGGCGCGATCATCACGCAGTTCGACTACCCCACGTCCGAGGGCCTAGGCCTCATCAAGATGGACTTCCTGGGCCTGCGCAACCTCACGATCCTCGACGACGCGCTCGAGAACATCGTGATGAACGGCAAGGACCCGGTCGACATCGAGCACGTGGAGCTCGACGACAAGGCCACCTACGAGCTGCTCGCCAGCGGCAACACGCTCGGCGTGTTCCAGCTCGACGGCGGGGCCATGCGCTCCCTGCTGCGGCAGATGCGACCCGACAACTTCGAGGACGTCTCCGCCGTCATCGCCCTGTACCGGCCAGGGCCGATGGGCATGAACTCGCACATCAACTACGCCCTGCGCAAGAACGGGCAGCAGAAGATCGAGGCGATCCACCCTGAGGTCGTGGAGCCGTTCGCGGAGATCCTGGACGAGACGTACGGCCTGATCGTCTACCAGGAGCAGGTGCAGCGCGCCGCCCAGATCATGGCCGGCTATACGCTCGGCCAGGCCGACCTGCTGCGCAGGGCCATGGGCAAGAAGAAGCCCGAGGTGCTGGCCAAGGAGTACGTCAACTTCGAGAAGGGCGCCAAGGAGAAGGGGTACAGCGCCGCCGCCATCAAGGCGGTCTGGGACACGCTCGTCCCGTTCGCCGGCTATGCCTTCAACAAGGCGCACTCCGCCGGCTACGGCCTCGTCGCGTACTGGACCGCCTACCTCAAGGCGAACTACCCGGCCGAGTACATGGCCGGCCTGCTTCAGTCGGTGGGCGACAACAAGGACAAGATGGCGCTCTACCTCAACGAGTGCCGTCGCATGGGCATCACCGTTCTCCCGCCTGACGTCAACGACTCCGCCGCCAAGTTCACGGCGGTCAAGGGCGACATCCGCTTCGGGCTCACCGGCGTGCGCAACGTCGGCCGCAACGTCGTCGACGCGATCGTGGAGAGCCGCGAGGCCAAGGGCGCCTTCACGTCGTTCCAGGACTTCCTCGACAAGGTCCCGGCGCCCGTCTGCAACAAGCGCACCATCGAGTCGCTCATCAAGGCGGGGGCCTTTGACTCGCTCGGGCACACGCGGCGCTCGCTGCTCGTGGTGCACGAGCAGGCCGTCGACTCCGTGATCAGCGTGAAGCGCAAGGAGGCAGAGGGCCAGTTCGACCTGTTCGCGGACTTCGGCGGTTCGGACGACGAGGCGGGCATGGGCTTCTCCGTCGAGGTCCCGGACCTGCCGGACTGGGAGAAGAAGCAGAAGCTTCAGTTCGAGCGCGAGATGCTCGGGCTGTACGTGAGCGACCACCCGCTGTCCGGGCTGGAGCACGTGCTGCAGCGGGCCGCCGACACCTCGATCGCTTCGCTCCTCACCGACGAGCACCGGCCGGACAACTCCGTGGTGACCGTGGCGGGCCTCCTGACCTCGGTGCAGCGCAAGATGAGCAAGAACGGCAACCCGTGGGCCGCGGTGACGGTCGAGGACCTGGAGGGCGCCGTCGAGGTGATGTTCTTCGGGGAGACGTACCTCGCGTACTCGACGATGCTCGCGGAGGACCAGGTGGTCGTGCTGCGCGGCAAGGTGCGCCGCCGCGACGAGTCGATGCAGCTACAGGCCATGGAGGTGGCCCTGCCGGACATCACCGTCGGGTCCGACTCGCCGCTGGCCGTGACAGTGCCGCACAGCCGGGCGGTCGAGCCCGTCATCGTGAAGCTGCGGGAGGTGCTCGCGACGCACCCGGGTTCGGCGGAGGTGCACGTCGTCGTGGCCGAGCCGGGCAAGAAGACGCTGGTGCGGGCCTCCGACAGCCTGCGGGTGGAGAAGTCGCCGGCCCTGTTCGGTGACCTCAAGGCGCTGCTCGGGCAGGGCTGCCTCTCATGACGAAAGCTCCGGGCACCACCTCCCGGCACGTCCCGGAACCGCCGGCCGACACGGACCGCTATCGCGATGGTGACCACGCACGCTTCGCCCTCGTGCCCGCCGCGTACCTGTACTTCCGGCGTGAGGGGCAGGTGCTGCTCCAGCTGCGGCAGGGCACCGGCTACCGCGACGGGTTCTGGGCCTGCGCGGCAGCGGGGCACGTCGAGGAGGGGGAGTCGGTGATCGACACCGCCGTGCGTGAGGCCCACGAGGAGCTCGGGGTGGTCGTGGCGCCCGAGGACGTCCGTCCGCTGACGGTGCTGCACCGGGGGGAACCGGGCGGGCCGGCGATCGAGCAGCGCGTGGACTTCATGTTCGAGGTGACCCGCTGGACCGGGACGCCGACGATCCAGGAACCCGAGAAGGCTGCCGACCTGGCCTGGTTCCCGTTCGTCGCGCTGCCGGAGCCGGTGGTGCCGCACGAGCTGGCTGTGCTGCGAGCGGTGCACGACGCCGGGCGGCATGGCACGGAGATGCCGCGGATCCTGCCGTACGGGTTCTGACGCGGTGCCCCCGGGGTACAGGTGGACAGCTTCACCTCGCGCGACGCGCGTCGCCCACCGTCATGAGGGCGGAGTTTGTCGGCCGCCCCGGTCTCGTCAGGTATCGCTCTCCTGATCCCGTGCCCGCCGGGAGGTGAGCGCGAGCGCCGCCAGAGGTAGCCCTCCGAGAAGCAGCACCGAGGCTCCGATGAGTGGGCGGGGGGCTAGGTCGGAGAGTGCCGACCATCCTGCGAGCGCGCTCACGACGGCAGCCCACGAGGCAACCACGTAGCGGTTTTTCCGGACGAGCAGGAGATTCACACCCCGATCGGCCGGCGCAGTATCTGTTTGTTCAGCGCTGCTGCTGCCCTCGGCTGCAGTCCACCCTTGAGGTCGAGAGTATCGCTGGGCGGTCACTCCGCTGAGTATCAACATCGCACCAAACGACAACAGGACTTCTGGAAGGTGTCCGACGGCTTCTGGGATGGCAATTAGCAGGACCCCTCCGACCGTGGTCGAGGCCGCTCCGACGGTAGCGCCCCTGAAACCCAGCCGCAGTCCCATGGCGCGCTTCTCGGCGCTGCTGCGTGGAGGCGTCCGACGCTCGATCCCCCAGGCAATGAGGGCGACCGGAAGGCCGCCAAGGAAGCACACGGCTGACGCGATCAGGAGGCGGTCGATGGCGGCGAGCACCATCGCGGCAGCAATCGTCCCCACCGTGACGACCCACAGGGCCACCGTGAGCTCACGCACAATAACGCGGTTGTTCATGGGCTCTCCAGGGATTTCGGGATCTGTAAGAACATAGTCCGCACACTAGATCGTGCATGACCGTTTTCCACGCTGGGCGCGGAAAACGGTCATGCCTTGAGTGGGTTAGGACGAGTTGGCTGCTAGCACTTGCTGCTCACCCAGGCGAAGAATACGGAAACGCCCATGCTGTAAATGAAGGCCATGGCGGCGGCGCCCGGTGCGCCTGCAGCAAATATTATTCCCACCGCAACTTGCCAAGCGTATTGATGGAGTACCCCAACGGCCCACACGAGAACCCAGCACGCAGCACCAGCGGCCATCGCTTGGTTCGAGGCGCCAGCGGTTGGATTCTCGACCACCGTCTCCGTGCCGGTGGGGTCGGTGATGGTTGTGGTACCCGCTTCGGTGTCGACGGACGCGGTGTAGACCTCGCCACCGACCACGTATTGGAAGTCGCCGTTGCTGAGGTCGGTGATGTCGAACGCATCACGGCTGATCTTGTCAACGTTGCTGTAAAAGTCTTCGCTGACGAGCTGGAGTTCGAGGCGCTGCCTGGGCGTGATGTCGGTGATGGCACCACCGGATCCTAGATGCACGACAGCGAAGTTATGCAGCAGTTCCGGGTCGACGGCGGGGTCCTCCAGTGCTGCACCGTAAGAGAGCACACCGCCTTGAAAGTGCGCGAGGAGCGCATCCGACTGCTCGTCCGCCGGTGCTGCGATCGACTGATCTTCTCCGGACCGAACCTCGGCCATGGTGACCGGCGGATAGGACTCGCTTGCGTTCGCTGTGGAGACCGGCATGACTGCCGCCATGATCGCCGCGACGACCGTAATGATCCCCGTGAGACATCCGGCTACCGTGTCACGCCGCAGACCCGGCGAGAGCCTCACTAGGGCAAGGAACGGCGTCCGGCGAACGCGGCGTGAGGATCAAGGCATGTCAATGTAGTTCGCCCGGGCGTTTGGCAGGCGCGGCAGTCCTAGGCGTCCGGTCGGCAGTGGTTCCCACAGTAAGGATTGCAGTATTTCTGGGTAGGCCAGGCACTGGTTCATCGTGAATCAGAGCTCCGGCAGGGGACGTAGGGCGCCTGTCGTTTTCCGGACAGGCGCCCTACGTCGTGTTCGTCGGCCGTCAGGTCAGCAGGCGCCCGCATCCTCCCAGGGGCCCCACGGCGCTCCCGGCTCCTGGTTGCGGGTCCACCACCGCGCCTCCCAGAGCCGGCCGTCGTGCGCTACCGTCTCGCCACCCGTGTAGATCCACGAGCTGGTCCAGGCCTGGTAGGTGTCCGACTCGCAGACGACCTCGGCGCCGATCTCGGCCCACGGGCCCCACGGCGAGGCGCTCGGGCGATCCCCCTTGCTCCACCACTGGGCCACGTACACCGCACCGTCGTACGAGGCCGACTCACCTGCCCGGTAGGTGGTGCGTGCCCCCCAGGCGGGCGCTGCCAGGCCGGTCACGGTGACGTCGGTCGACGCGACGACGGGCGCGGCGTACGGGTCGGACGTGACGTGCTCGGCGGAGTTGGTGTACGTGCCGGTGGTGGCGTCCTGATCCACCGTGACCTCGTACGACAGGGTTGCCGGCTCGACGTCGGGCGCCACGTAGTCGAAACAGATGGTGGCACCGTCAGCGAGGACGTCGGCAGGGCTGCCCGCATTCGTCACTGCGGTGCCGAGGGTCCCTCCCAGGTCCTCGACGCCGATCGTGGCGGACGCCGGAAGCGTGCCGATGTCGCCGTACTCGAACCGGATCTCCGGCCGTGAGTCACTGACGTCCTTGTAGATCCAGGCTTGGAAGGTGCCCACGGAGTTCGAGAGGTCGGCAGGGTCGCCGCCGTACGGGAAGGGGTCGTCCCACTGCGCCACGGCAACCTGTCCGCCCGAGGTAGCGAGCCGCACGCCGCGCCCGTTCTCCAGCGAGAGCTGATAGTCCGACCAGAGCGGCGCGATGACGCCGTTCGGGGCGGCGGTGGCCGGCAGCTCCTGGGGAGTCCATGGGTCCCCGCCGTACCCGCCGGTCACGGTGATCAGCCCGTCGTCGCCCACGGTGAGGCCGGGATAGGCGCTGCCGTAGTGCGTGAAGGGACCGATCTCGCTGAACGCGTCGATCGCGACGGTGTCACCGTCCAGAGCGGCGAATCCGATGCCCGCTGCTTCGAGGTCCACGAACCCCGCCGCCGCGGCACACTGCGGTTCCGTGTCGGGCGTCGACGCCTCGTAGGCGCCCGCCACGCCCACCGGGGTGGGCATGTCGACCTCCCACGTGATGGTCTGGCCGTCGACCACGCCACCGCCGGTCACCGACTCCGGGTCGATGCTCAGCCCCTCGGGCACGGTGTCCGTGACGGTGTAGGTGAGGTCCTCCGGCGTCACGTTGGGCTCGACGGTGAGGTCGTACCCGATCGTGTCGCCCACACCTGCGGACTCCACCGAAGCAGTCTTGGTCACGTCGTCGGCCACGCGGGACAGGCGGACGGGGATCTCCCCGATGTCGCCGGGGCTGTCCGGCGAGGTGCCGAGCACCGCGGTGCCGAAGAACAGGTCACCCTCTGCGGCGTCGGGCAGGTCCCAGTGCACGCGGACGTCGTACGGCTCGCCCGCCGGCACCTGGCCTTCCGGCCCGGCCACGCCCGCGTTGCCGAGATCCTCGGACGGGACCACTGCGGTCGCCAGCACATGCTCGTCTGGCTGGTCCTCGCTGCCGCCCCAGTTCTGGACCAGCACCCACCAGGTCCCGGCGTCCGGGTCGGGGACGTCGCAGGCCTCTGCCGAGGCCGACGTGGTGGAGGCGCACATCTGGGTCTCCGCGCTCGGCGTGTCCCCGGTGCCCACGAACATGTCGAGGTCCGGCGCCTCCGCCTCGGCGACCTCCGCCACGAGCCGCGCCGCGCCGTCGGGCACCTCCAGCGTGGTGACGTGCACCTGGCTCAGGTCGTCGAAGGCCGAGTCGTTGGTCGGGTCCTGGCTGAGCGAGCCCTCGTGGAGGTCGGCCTCGACCAGGCCACGCACCGAGCCGGTGAAGTCGGTGACCTCGATGGAGCTGATATCGGTCACGGCCTGCGAGCCGGCGTCGCGCCGGGTGGTGATCTCCACCTCGGCGGGCAGGATCGCCACAGCCGGGACGACGGCGACCGGCAGGGTCACCACCGGAACGTCCGGGTTGCTCGGCGTGAGCGTGATGCGCCCGAACAGCGTCTCGCCCTCCGGCGCGCCCACCACGTCGGCGGAGACGGCGAGGTCGAGGGAGTCACCCGGCGACACGGCGGCGTCGGCCAGGTCCACCGACACGGTCAGGCCCTCGTCGGAGTCGACCGACGCTGTCCACGTGACGTCTGCCGGGGCGGACGGCGGAACCTGTGCTGTGCGCTCCCACGAGCACGTGGCCAGGCACTGCGAGTCGGCGAAGGACGGCAGGTTGAGCGTCTTGGGGTCGCCGCCCGCCTCCGGGTCGGCGGCCAGGTAGTTGGCGTGGGTCTCGTCGAACAGCAGGCCCGCCTGCGCGGCGAGCCCGATGTCCATGTGGCCGCTGCCCTGCTCGTACGGGGTGGCGGGGGAGCCGTCGAAGTCCACCACGCTGGTGCGCGCCGTGGTCATGAGCGCCGACTGCTGCTGCGCCGGGCTCCAGTCGGGGCGGGCCTGCGTGAGCAGGGCTCCGGCGCCGGCCACGTGCGGGCTCGACATCGACGTGCCCGAGATGATGCCGTACTCGACGTGGTCGTACGCGCCGTCGGCCACGCCGTACGCGGCGAGGATGTCGACGCCGGGGGCGGTGATGGACGGCACGATCGTGTCGACGGCCCGGTTCGGGCCGCGCGAGGAGAAGCTGGACATCGTGTCGCCGAGGGCGTCGTCCTGCGTGAACGTGGTGCCGGAGATCGCGGCGGTGTGCCCGGAGCCCTCGGCCAGCCAGGCCCGCAGCGTCTCGCCGTCGGCGAACCCGACGGCGACGCCCGGGACGACGAACGCGTCGCCGAGCAGGGAGCCGGCGTTGGCCTCGTCGTTCGTCAGCACGAAGCCGGTGGCGCCCTGTGCCGCCACGTTGGCCGACTTCTCCACGCGGCCGTTGCCGCCGCGGGCGCAGACCACGATCTTGTCGGCGTAGTCCGCTTCATGGCCCGTCGTCGTGGTGCACTGCGGGTCGCCCAGGGCGCCCGCGTCGACAATCCCGGTGGCCGGCAGGGGGCCCGTCAGAGACTTCCCGGTGAGGTCGCCGAGGTCGCCGCCGTCGCTGGTCAGGTTCGTGAGGGAGTTCACGGCGTGCCGGTTGTGCGTCGAGGCGCCGACCGACGTGATCCACGGCGCGTCGGAGGGGGAGCCGGTCGTGGCGAACCCGGGACCGTCGTTGCCGTTCGAGGTCGCCACGAAGATGCCCGCCGCGCGCGCGTTGAGGAACCCGAGCGCGTCGAAGTCGTTCCACAGGTCCGATGGCGAGGACGAGCCGATCGAGTAGTTGATGACGTCGACGCCGTCGGCGATGGCCTGGTCGATCGAGGCGGTCAGGCCCGCGGAGGTGCAGCAGCCGCGGTAGCTGATCACGTTCGCGTGCGGGGCCACACCCGAGATGTCGAACGTCGGCGGGTTCGTGCCCTCAGGGGCGGTGGGCGTCACGTCGTCGACGACGTTGCCGCCGGACGTCGAGGCGGTGTGCGAGCCGTGCCCGTCCTCGTCCAGGGCGCTCCGGTCGTCGGCGGTGAGGAACCCGTAGGCGCCGATCAGCTTGCCGTTGCACGGGAAGTCGGGGTCGTACTGGTCGGTGTTCGCCGGGTCGCACGCGCCCAGGTAGTTGCCGGCGCCGAGCGGGTTGGTGTGCGTGTAGCCGTCGTCGCCGGTCTCGGCGAACGACGGGCTGCTCGGGTGGATACCGGTGTCGATGGTGCCGATGACGACACCCTCGCCCTGGTAGTCCTCGGGCAGGCCCAGCTCCTCGACGGCGTTCCACAGCGCGTCCGCGTTGCTCCAGACCGGGCCGGAGTCGGTGTGCAGCTCGTGCTCCTTGTCGAGCGCGATGTGCTCGACGGCCGGGTCCTTGGCGACCTCGGCCGCCTCTTTCGGGGTGAGGACGGCGGAGACACCGTTGACGGCGTACTGGTACGTGAACGGCACCTCGACGTCGTGCCCTACCGTGCGCTCCATGCGGGTGACGAAGTCGCCCTGCTCCGCCTCGAGGAACTCGGTGTACTCACGGACGCGGGGAGCCGACGGGTCGAGCGTCCGGCCGGACCGGGGCGCGGTCGCGTCCAGGCCGGCGACGCCGCCGTCGTAGGTGGGTACCGCGGCGTCGGCCAGCCGGATCAGGTAGGTGCGTTCCGCCTTCCCGCGTCCGAGCGCCAGCTTCTGCATGGCCGGCGTGCGCTCGACGCCGGGCTGTGGCGTGGTCTCGGCCGGTACGAGGTTCTCGGCGAGGGCGTCCCGCGGATCGACCTTGTCCGCTGCGGGTGGGGCGGCGGGCACGGCGACGGCCGCCGGCGTGGCTAACGTCGCTAATGCCGTGACGGCCGCTATGACGAGCATGGACGTTCTGGACCGGTGAGACATCTACGGCTCCCTCGATACGGCAGCGATGGAACGAGCTCCAGCAGTGCTCGCTATTCCTTCGCAGGTCAGGAGTCCGTGTCAATGATTCCGCACAGGATTCACCCGCTCCCGGCTCCGCGGCGGTGCCCTGATCCGGCCCTCGCCGTCTTGCCCGGCCACCAACCCCCTTCGAGGCCTAAGCTTCTTCGCTTTGGGACCCGCCAGAGCGAAGAAACTTAGGCCTCGAAGGAGATCGGAGCAGCCGGGACAGCAGGAGTCAGTGGAAGCGGCCCCGCACCGCCTCGCCGTGCGCGGGCAGGTCCTCGTCGTTGGCGATGGCGACGATGCGGTCGGCAAGCTCCTCGAGGGCGTCCCGCGTGTACTCGACCTGCTGCACCGACTTCAGGAAGCTGTGCACGCCCAGGCCGCTCGCGAAGTGCGCGGTGCCTCCGGTGGGCAGCACGTGGTTGGACCCGGCCATGTAGTCGCCCAGCGACACCGGCGACCACGGGCCGACGAAGATCGCGCCGGCGCTGTGCACACGCGAGGCGACCCTGGCGGCGTCGGCCGTCTGGACCTCGAGGTGCTCCGCGCCGTAGGCGTTGACGACGGCCACGCCGGCGTCGATGTCGTCCACCAGGACGATCGCGGACTGCGGGCCCTCCAGGGCGCGCGCCACGCGCGTGGAGTGCTTGGTGGCGGACGCCAGGTCCTGGGCCCGGGCCTCGACCGCTGCTGCCAGCTCGACCGAGTCGGTGACCAGCACGGACGCCGCCATCGGGTCGTGCTCGGCCTGGCTGATCAGGTCGAGGGCCACGTGCCCGGCGTCGGCGGTGGCGTCGGCGAGGACGGCGATCTCGGTGGGGCCGGCCTCCGCGTCGATCCCGACGATCCCCCGCACCAGCCGCTTCGCCGCGGCGACGTACACGTTGCCCGGTCCGGTGATGACGTCGACGGGCTCGCACAGCGTCTCGCCGTCCTGCGGCTCGGTGCCCGCGGCCCCGTAGGCGAACATCGCCACCGCCTGCGCGCCACCCACGGCGTAGACCTCGCCCACGCCGAGCAGCGCGCACGCCGCGAGGATCGTCGGGTGCGGCAGCCCGCCGTTGTCCTTCTGCGGCGGGGACGTCACCGCGAGACCGGGCACGCCCGCCTCCTGCGCCGCGACGACGCTCATCACGACCGACGACGGGTACACCGCGAGCCCACCGGGCACGTACAGGCCCACCCGCTGGACGGGGATCCAGCGCTGCCGCACGACGGCGCCAGGTGCGACGTCGGTCACGTGGTCGGCGGGGAGCTGTTCGGCGTGCACCCGGCGGACGCGGCGGATCGACTCCTCGAGGGCACGGCGCACCAGCGGTGTGAGGCTGTCGAGGGCGTCGGTCAGGGCCGTGGCGGGAACACGCAGGTGCTCGGGCGCTATCCCGTCCAACCGCAGCGATATCTCGCGCAGCGCGGCCGCGCCGCCCTCGCGCACCTGGCGCAGCAGCGGCTCGACCACATGGACGGCCTCGTCCACTCCGACCTCGGCACGGGGTAGGACGTCGAGGAGGGCGCGGCGCCCGAGTGACTGGCCGCGCAGGTCGATGCGTTGGATCACCCTGCCAGTCTATGGCGGCAGTCGGGAGACAATGCAGTGGTGTCCAACTCTGCCTTCGAATCCGAGTCTGTTCCCGAGGTCCCGATCCGGGACGACGTCATCCGGCTGGGCCAGTTCCTCAAGCTCGCCGACCTCGCCGAGGACGGCGCGCAGGCCCGCGACCTCATCGCCGACGGCGAGGTGCGCGTCAACGGCGAGGTCGAGCAGCGCCGGGGCCGCCAGCTGGTCCGCGGCGACGTGGTGAGCGTCCTGATGCCCGCCGGAGAGCAGACGGCCCAGGTCGGCTGACCGTCAGGACGCCATATAGGTCGAGGCCATCACCTTGTCGACCGTCACGCGCAGCACCACGCGCTCCGGGTTCGGCTCCAGCTGGCGGTAGCGGCGCGCGTACCGCTCGACGGCGCCGGCGACCTCTGCCTCGTCCGTGCTGACGGCGATGGTGCCCTCGAGCGTGATCCAGCGGCCGCCCAACACCTGGCAGAGAGCGGCACGCGGAGCGCCGCCGTCGGGTGCGGGCACCGCGTTGCGCGCCTTGTACGAGGTGCGGTTCGTGGTGATCCGCGCGACTCCGGCGTCGGCGTCCCAGGTGAAGGCGACCGGGACCACGTGCGGCGTCCCGTCGGGACGCAGGGTGCTGAGGGTCGCGAGGTGGCGCTCGGTGACGAAGACGAGCTGCTCGGGGTTGAGTCGGATCACCCCGCGAGTCTAGGTGTGGGTTCCCCGTATTCCCCGCCGCACGGCATTTGGCTAGCGTTCCTGACAAATGCCCGTGTCCCCGAAGGAGTGGTCATGAGACGGCGTACCTCGTTCCTGGCGGCCGGAGTCGCCGCCCTGCTCGTCACCGGACCGGCGATCCCCGCCGTCGTCGCGTACTCCGGCCCCGTCGCCCAGGCGGCCGCCGACTGCGCCGCTCCGACGTGGGCCGAGGGCAGCACCTATGCCGCCGGCGACCGCGTGACCCACCTGGGCCGCGGCTACACCGCACTCGTTGGGCACACGGCGCACGTGGGCGCCGGCTGGACGCCGGACGCCACGCCGAGCCTGTGGACCGACGACGGCGCGTGCGCCACCGAGCCGGACCCGAACCCCACGGACCCGACGCCGGACCCCGAGCCGGATCCCACGGACCCGACGCCTGACCCTGAGCCCACGCCGACCGACTGCAGCCAGCGGCCGCGCCCGTCGGGCAAGGTGCTGCAGGGCTACTGGGAGAACTGGGACGGCGCGAGCAACGGCGTGCACCCAGGGATGGGCTGGATCCCGATCACGGACGCACGGATCACGCAGCACGGCTACAACGTGGCGACGCTGGCGTTCCCCGTGATCCTGCCGGACGGCACGGTCCTGTGGGAGGACGGCATGGACTCCGGCGTGCAGGTGCCGTCACCGGAGGAGATGTGCGCCGCGAAGGAGAGCGGCCTGACGATCCTGATGTCGATCGGCGGGGCGACGGCGGGGATCGACCTGTCCTCGCAGGCGGTGGCGGACCGGTTCGTCGAGACCATCGTGCCGATCCTGCGGGAGCACAACTTCGACGGGATCGACATCGACATCGAGACGGGCCTGACGGGCAGCGGCTCGATCACGCAGCCGTCGACGTCGCAGGCCAACCTGATCCGGATCATCGACGGGGTGCTCGCAGGCATGCCCGCGGGGTTCGGGCTGACCATGGCGCCCGAGACGGCGTACGTCACCGGCGGCAGCGTCGTCTACGGCTCGATCTGGGGCTCGTACCTGCCCATCATCAAGAAGTACGCCGACAACGGCCGGCTCTGGTGGCTCAACATGCAGTACTACAACGGGAGCATGTACGACTGCTCCGGCAACTCCTACGCCGCGGGCACCGTCGAAGGGTTCCGGGCGCAGACAGACTGCCTCGACGACGGGCTCGTCATCCAGGGCACCACGATCCGGGTGCCCTACGAGAAGCAGGTGCCGGGCTTGCCGGCCCAGGTGGGCGCGGGCGGCGGGTACATGGCGCCGTCGCTCGTGTCGCAGGCGTACGGGTCGTACGACGGGGCGCTCAAGGGCCTCATGACCTGGTCCATCAACTGGGACGGGTCCCGCGGCTGGACCTTCGGCGACAACGTGAAGGCACTGCAGGGGCGGTAGCGATGGCGGGGAGGGCCGAGCCTCAGCCCTCCCCGGAGTTCCCGGGGCTGACGACGGGCAGGACGCGTCGCGGTGCCCTGCGGGCCAGGTGTCAGCCGCCCGCGCCGGGAGTGCGCACCACGGCGTACTGGTAGCGGTGGCCGCTGTCCGGCCTGCTCGGCCGTGTCCACCAGGACTCGACCTCGCCGCGCTCGCCGAGGCGCTCGTGGACCATCGGGTCGGTGCGGCGGTGAAAGTAGCGCGGTGGCCCGTAGTCCTGGTCGGGCTCGGCCAGGGCGCCGACGGTCAGCTCCTGCGCGCCCCACATCCCTACGGCGAACACCCCTCCGGGCACGAGCACGCGCGTGATCTCGGCCAGCGCAGTGTCCAGCTCGGCGTCGTCGAGATGCATCAGCGTGCTCATGGACCATGCGGCGTCGAAGGTGTGGTCGTCGAACGGGAGGCCGGTCGCTGACGCGACCCGCGCGTCCAGACCCGCCGCCCGGGCGACCTCGATCATGCCGGGGGAGAGGTCCGTCCCCGTGTACTCGAAGCCTGCCGCGACGATCGCCTCGCCGTCGAGGCCCGGGCCGCAGCCGATCTCCAGCACGGTGTGCCGTCGCTCGTCGGCGAGCAGGGCGAGGAACTCCTCCCGTGCGGCCGTGCGCCATGGCGGGATCGGCCGGCGGGCGCGGTCCGCGGCCTCTGCGTCGTAGTAGGCCAGGAAGTCCGCGCGGCGCGCTTCCTGGTCCGCCTGCGGATCGGGCGCGTTCGTGGTGGAGGTCACGGGCTGAGATTCTAGGGATCTCCGGCGCGAATCTGTGGATAACTCGCTCGCGGTGTCGGTGGCGCCTTCTAGGATCGATGACGTGACCAAGGACCCCTTCGCAGATCTGCCCTTCAACGTGGAGGAGCCGCCGGACGACGCAGCGTTCCTGACCGAGGTCGGTGATCCGGCGCCCCCGCCCTCCGCCCGGAACACGCCCGAGGCGCAGGCCGCCAAGCTCCAGATGCTGCGTGGCCTGCTGGACGAGGGGGCCGCGACCATCCCCGCACCGCCGGCCCCGGAGCTCGCGTCCGCACCGGATCTGGCACCGGACGCACCCGTCGCGCAGGCTGCACCCGTCGCGCAGGCCGCGCCCGTCGCGCCGCCCGTCACGCCCGAGCCGGTCGAGCGGCCGGTCACGGTCGCCACGCCAGGCGCCTCGCTGCGGGAAGAGGCAGAGAGCGCGCTGCGCGAGCTGGTCGGCCGCGACGACGCCCGGCTGCGCGACGACCAGTGGACGGCGATCGAGGCGCTGGCCGCGTTCCGCCGCCGGGCGCTGGTGGTGCAGCGCACCGGGTGGGGCAAGTCGGCCGTGTACTTCGTCGCGACCAGGCTCCTGCGCGCCCGTGGCGCGGGGCCGACGGTGATCGTGTCGCCGCTGCTGGCTCTCATGCGCGACCAGATCTCGGCGGCCTCGCGTGCGGGCATCCGCGCCGTGACCATCAACTCGGCCAACATGACCGAGTGGGAGGAGGTGCACGCGTCCATAGCGCGCGGTGAGGTCGACGTGCTGCTGTGCTCGCCGGAGCGCCTGAACAACCCCGCCTTCCGGGACGAGGTGCTTCCGCGCCTGGCCGCCGACGCAGGGCTCGTGGTCATCGACGAGGCGCACTGCATCTCCGACTGGGGCCATGACTTCCGGCCCGACTACCGGCGTATCCGCACGCTCCTGGCAGACCTGCCCACCGGCATCCCCGTGCTCGCCACGACGGCCACCGCGAACGAGCGCGTCACGCAGGACGTGGCCGAGCAGCTCGCGGTGCACGCGGACGGCGCGAGCCACGAGGACGTGCTGGTGCTGCGCGGCGGACTCGACCGCGAGTCGCTGCACCTGGCCGTGCTGGAGCTCGGCGACCAGCCCACGCGCGTGGCGTGGCTGGCCGAGGCCCTGCAGGACATCGAGGGCTCCGGCATCGTCTACTGCCTCACCGTGTCGGCGGCGGAGCAGGTCGCCGAGCAGTTGCGCGGCTACGGCCTCGGGGTCGCCGCGTACACCGGCCGGACCGAGCCTGCGCAGCGCGAGCAGCTGGAGGCCGACCTCAAGAACAACGATGTCAAGGCGCTGATCGCGACGTCGGCGCTGGGCATGGGCTTCGACAAGCCGGACCTGGCGTTCGTCGTGCACCTGGGCGCGCCGTCCTCGCCGATCGCGTACTACCAGCAGGTGGGCCGTGCCGGCCGTGGTGTCGACCAGGCGCTGGTGGTGCTGCTCCCGGGTGTCGAGGACAAGGCGATCTGGGACTGGTTCGGCGAGCAGGCGTTCCCTGCCGAGGGGCAGGTTCGGGCAACGCTCGACGCCCTGCGCGACGGCGGCACCATGTCGACGGCGGTGCTGGAGACGCAGGTGGACCTGCGCCGGTCCCGCCTGGAGACCATGCTCAAGGTGCTCGACGTCGACGGGGCTGTCCGGAGGGTGCGCGGCGGCTGGGAGTCCACGGGACAGGCGTGGTCGTACGACGCCGAGCGGTACGCCCGGGTCGCCGCCAACCGCGCCGCGGAGCAGCAGTCGATGGTGGACTACGTGGGCACCCAGGGCTGCCGCATGGCGTACCTGCGCGCCCAGCTCGACGACCCGGAGCTGACGCCGGGCTGGCAGTGCGGGCGGTGCGACCGGTGCAGCGCGGTGGACCTGCCCGAGGCGCCGGACACCGAGGCGGTCGCCGCGGCCCGCGCCGAGATGGACCGCCCGGGCGTCGAGGTCGAGACCCGCAAGATGTGGCCGACCGGGCTGGCGTCCATCGGCCTGGACCTGAAGGGGAAGATCGCGCCGGCCGAGCTGGCCGAGCCGGGGCGGGCCGTCGCCCGGCTCGACGGCCTCGGCTGGTCCGGCCCGCTGCGCGAGCTGCTCGCCCCGACGGCGAGCGACGGCGAGCTTCCGGTACCGCTGCGCCGGGCCGCCGCGCGGGTGCTCGACGAGTGGAGCGCGCTCCGCCCGGTCGTCGTGCCCGCAGGGGCCGAGGCCGACGACGGTGAGCCCGGCACGGGCGCCCCGGAGCCCGGCCCGCTGGTGATCGAGGCCGTCGTGGCGGTCCGGTCCATCAAGCGGCCGCAGCTGTCGTACCACCTGGCCACCGGGCTGGCGAAGTACCTCGGCGTACCGATGATCGGCGCGATCGGTCCGGTAGCGGGGCAGGAGGAGCCGGGCCGCCACGACGTGAACTCCGCCATGCGGCTCGCCGGGGTGGCCCGTCGGTTGCAGCTGCAGCTCGGCGAGGGCGCGCTCCGGGGTCTGCCGGGCCGCACCGTCCTGCTCGTGGACGACTACACCGACTCCGGCTGGACGCTCACGGTCGCGGCCCGGCTGCTCCGCCAGGCCGGTGCGGCCGCCGTGTACCCGTTCGTGCTCGGTGTGCGGTGATCGTGCGGTGACGATGCCCACTCGCCCGGTGGGCGGACTCACACGAGGTCCGTGCCGCGCGGTTCGTAGACTGGTGCGGTGATGACCCACGCCGTCGACCAGCACAGCGCAAAGCACAGCGCACCCGCGCCCTCGGTGCGGCTGCCGCTACGCCCCGAGCTGGCGGACGAGAAGCCCTACGGCGCGCCCCAGCTCGACGTCCCGGTGCTGCTGAACGTCAACGAGAACCCGTACCCGCCGGGCGAGGACGTGGTCGCGACCATCGCAGAGGAGGTGGCGCGCGCCGCTCGCGGGATGAACCGCTACCCGGACCGCGACGCGACGGACCTGCGCCGGGACCTGGCGGACTATCTCGCGGTGGAGACCGGCGTCAGCCTGGAGCATCTCGACGTATGGGCGGCGAACGGGTCCAACGAGGTGATGCTGCACGTGCTGCAGGCCTTCGGCGGCCCGGGCCGCACGGCCCTGTCGTTCGCGCCCACGTACTCCATGTATCCCGAGTACGCGCGCGACACGCACACGGCCTGGGTGGTCGGCCGACGGGAGGACGACTTCACGCTCGACCCGGCCTACGCCGCCGAGACGATCCGCGAGGTGCGGCCGTCGGTGATCCTGCTGGCCAGCCCCAACAACCCGACCGGCACCGCGCTGCCAGCTGCCACCGTCGAGGCGGTGTGCGAGGCCGCGCTCGGCGTCGACATCGACGGGGCGCACCCCGTCGTCGTGGTCGACGAGGCGTACGCGGAGTTCCGGCGTCCTGGTACGCCGTCGGCGGTGGCGCTCCTGGAGCGGTACCCGAACCTCGCCGTGTCCCGCACCATGTCCAAGGCGTTCGCAGCGGCCGGAGCCCGGGTCGGGTACCTGGTCGCGTCCGCTGACTTCGTGGACGCGCTGCGGATCGTGCGCCTCCCGTACCACCTGAGCGCCATCACCCAGGCCGCGGCGGGCGCCGCGCTGCGTCACCGCGAGTCCCTCATGGCGCAGGTCGCCACGCTGCGCGCCGAGCGCGACAGATGCGTCGCCTGGCTGCGCGAGCAGCGGCTCCCGGGCGGCCTCCCGTTCGACGTGGCCGACACGGACGCCAACTTCGTGCTGTTCGGCACGTTCGGCGACCGGCACGCGGTATGGCAGGGTCTCCTGGACCGCGGTGTCCTGATCCGCGAGACCGGCCCCGACGGCTGGCTGCGGGTGTCGATCGGCACGTCCGCAGAGATGGCCGCGTTCCGCGCGGCGCTCACCGAGGTCCTGCAGGTGCAGGGAGAGGAACAGGCATGAGCAGGACTGCACGCGTCGAGCGCGCCACCTCCGAGTCGAAGGTGCTGGTCGAGCTGGATCTCGATGGCACAGGGCGGACCGAGATCAGCACGAGCGTGCCGTTCTACGACCACATGCTCACCGCCCTCGGCAAGCACTCGCTGATCGACCTGCGGGTGCAGGCGACCGGCGACACCCACATCGACGTCCACCACACGGTCGAGGACGTGGCCATCAGCATCGGCGAGGCGCTGCGTCAGGCGCTCGGCGACAAGGCCGGGATCTCTCGGTTCGGCGACGCGCTCGTACCGCTCGACGAGGCGCTGGCCCAGGCGGTCGTCGACGTGTCCGGCAGGCCGTACCTTGTGCACGAGGGCGAGCCCGCCGGCCAGGAGTACCACCTCATCGGCGGCCACTTCACCGGTTCGCTGACGCGGCACGTCCTGGAGTCGATAGCCCACCACGCGAGCATCTGCCTGCACGTGCGGGTGCTCGCAGGCAGGGACCCGCACCACATCGTCGAAGCTCAGTTCAAGGCGCTGGCGCGTGCGCTGCGCGCCGCCGTCGCCGTGGACCCCCGGGTCGACGGCATCCCGTCCACGAAGGGTGCGCTCTAGCAGCCATGTCCGACAGCACCAGGCCCGAGAACGACGGGTCCAGCAGCAGCAGCACGCCGACCGGCGACGACCTGCCCGACTTCGATCTCGACGACCTCGAGATCCCGGACGACCTGTCGTCCCTGACCGGTAGCGGCGAGCCGGACTTCGCCGCGCTCATCACCCAGATCGCCGGCGCTGAGCCGCTCGCCGCCGCCAGCTCCCTCGCGCAGCTCGACCTCGACGCGGTACCCACCGCCGTCGGCGCCGTCGGCGTGCTCAAGGACCTCTCTGGTGACGCGCCAGAGCAGGCCGCCGCGGCTGTCTCCCAGCTGGTGCGGGGTGTCCCGCTCGTCCTGGTGACCCGTACGGGCGAGCAGCTGACGGCGGTCCGGTTCGCCGACGGCGTCCGCGGCGACGAGCTCGCCCCTGGCCTCGTGCTGGGCGGTGCTCCCGAGGAGGTGGTCGACCTGCTGACGGGCGCCACCAGCGTGGCAGACCTCGACGGCGTGGTCGGCTCGACCTCGATCAGCAAGTTCAAGGCGGTGCGGATGCTGACGTCCGCCGCGCGCAAGGCACGCAAGGGCATGGGCAAGGGCGAGCCGGGTCCGGACAGCACGGACGGGGCCTGAGGTGGCCGCGAGGATCGTCGTCCTCGACTACGGCTTCGGCAACGTCCGGTCCGCCGTGCGCTCGCTGGAACGGGTGGGCGCCGACGTCACGCTGACCGCCGACCGGGCCACCGCGCAGGAGGCCGACGGTCTCGTGGTGCCGGGTGTCGGTGCGTTCGCGGCGTGCATGGCGGGGCTCAAGGCCGTCCGAGGGCACGAGGTGGTCGGCCGCAGGCTGGCCGGCAACCGACCGGTGCTCGGCATCTGCGTGGGCATGCAGGTCATGTTCGACGTCGGCGTGGAGCACGGTGAGCGTGCCGACGGCATCGGCGAGTGGCCCGGCGTCGTCGAGCGGCTGCAGGCCGAGGTGGTGCCGCACATGGGCTGGTCGCCGGTCGAGGCGCCCGAAGGCTCGGTCCTCTTCGACGGGATCGCCGACGAGCGGTTCTACTTCGTGCACTCGTACGCCGCCCAGACCTTCACCAAGGGGCACGACGAGAACGCCGTGGGGGTCTTCTCGCCGCCCAAGGTCACCTGGGCCGACCACGGCGGGCGCTTCGTCGCGGCCGTCGAGGACGGCCCCTTGGCGGCCACCCAGTTCCACCCGGAGAAGTCGGGCGACGCGGGCGCGCGTCTCCTGGAGAACTGGGTCAGCTCGCTCGCCTAGCCTTCCGTCGAGTGGAGATTCGCCCTGCTGAGCGTCCCGCAAGGGCGGATCTCCAGCACTCGGCCCATCGAACAGAACGATCTTTGGAGAGACATGACCGACCGCCTCGTGCTCCTGCCCGCCGTCGACGTCGCCGACGGCCAGGCCGTCCGCCTCGTCCAGGGGGAGGCCGGCTCCGAGACCTCGTACGGCGACCCGTTGACGGCCGCCCTTGACTGGCAGTCCGGCGGCGCCGAGTGGGTCCACCTCGTGGACCTGGACGCTGCCTTCGGGCGCGGCTCCAACGCCGAGCTCCTGGCGCGCGTGGTCGGTGAGCTGGACGTGCAGGTGGAGCTGTCGGGTGGCATCCGCGACGACGAGTCGCTGGAGCGCGCGCTCGCGACCGGCGCGCGGCGCGTCAACCTCGGCACCGCCGCGCTCGAGGACCCGGCCTGGACGGCCAAGGTCATCGCAGAGCACGGCGACCGCGTCGCCGTCGGCCTCGACGTGCGCGGCACCACGCTGGCCGCACGCGGCTGGACCAAGGAGGGCGGCGACCTCTGGGAGGTCCTCGGGCGCCTCGACGAGGCGGGCTGCGTCCGCTACGTGGTCACCGACGTCACCAAGGACGGCACGCTGCGCGGCCCCAACCTCGACCTGCTGTCCGACGTCGCCGCGCGCACCTCCGCGCACGTCGTCGCCTCTGGCGGCATCTCGTCGCTCGACGACCTGACCGCGCTGCGCGCGCTGGGCACGATCGAGGGCGCTGTGGTCGGCAAGGCGCTGTACGCGGGCGCGTTCACCCTGCCCGAGGCGCTCGACGTCGCCGGCCGCCCGGCCGACGAGGCCACAGGGCACGCGGGCGACGAGGCCACAGGGCACGCGGGCGACGAGGCCACAGGTCGCCCGGGCGACGAGGCCACAGGGCACGCGGGCGACGGAGTCGCAGGGCACGCGGGCGACGAGGTCACCAAGTGAAGTCGATCCAGCCGTCCAGCCAGTTCGCGGACGACGACGGCTCGGCCGACGCCGAGCTGACCCGGCTGCTGGCCGGCTACACGACCGGGACGGTCCAGCTGCGCGACGTCGTCGCCCGGCTGGCCGAGACCAGGGTGCTGGTACCGGTCCTGGCCGAGCTCGGTGTCGCGGAGCAGAACCCGGACGGGCTGACCGTCGACAAGGAGGCGTCCTCGGGCGTCGTGGCGCTCGAAGCACCGGACGGGCGCCGGGCGCTGCCCGTCTTCACGTCGGTCGCGGCCATGCAGGCCTGGCGGCTCGATGCGCGCCCGGTCCCGGTCGAGGCGACGCGCGCCGCTCTCTCGGCGGTCAACGAGAACTGGGCGCTCATCGTCGTCGACCCCGCCGGGCCGTCGACGGCGCTCGTGCCACGCCCCGCCGTGTGGGCGCTGGCGCAGGGCGAGGAGTGGCGCCCGGCGCTGGTACCGCACGAGGACGGTCTGGCCGTGGACCCCGAGGTCGCATCGGAGATCGCGGTCGCGGCCGCGCCCGTGCAGCACGTGGTGCGGGCGCACGCCGAGCCCGGCCGCAAGGCCGAGGTCGCGGTGGTGCTCGGCCTCGACCCGGGACTGGACCGCGCCGGGCTCGACACCGTCCTTGGCCAGGTCAACGCCCGGCTCGCGGCGTCACAGGTGATCTCGGCCCGGGTGGACTCGCTGGAGCTACGGATCGGCGCGGCGCGCTGACCTGGCCGCACCACGAGAGATGACCATGTATCTGCTGCCAGGACGGAACCCGTCCTGGCAGCAGGTACATGGTCATCTGGGGGCCTGGGCGGTCAACAGCCCTTCGCCGGGGTGAACGCCGTGTCGTCGGCCAGCATGTCCTGGAGCGTCGACAGCGGCACGAGCAGGCTGTTGTCGTCGGCCGTCTTCGCGTAGACGACGCCGATCACCCGCCCCTTGTCGTCCAGCGCGGCCGAACCGGACGAGCCTGGCTCGACCGGGGCGTCCGTGAGCAGCACCTCACCGAGGTTCGCGTTCAGCGGGTCCCGTGTCGTACTCATGACCTTGCCCTCCGTCACGGTGAGCTCGCCGCCCGCCGGATAGCCCACCACGGTGACGGGGTCGCCCGGCTTCGGGTCGGTCTTCGCCAGCTCCGGGAACGACGGCAAGGGGTCCGTGGTCCGGACGACGGCGAGGTCCGCGAGCCCCGCCGTCGCCGTGGCACCGACGGTGATGTCGTGCCCGTCGTACGTGCTGACCTCGAGCTCCTTCGAGTCCGCGACGACGTGCTTGTTGGTGATCAGCGTGTGATCGTCGACGGCGAACCCCGACCCCGTCGACAGTTCCTCGCAGCCGACGTTGCGGATACGGACCGCCATCCGCTCCACGGCGTCGAACCCGTCAGGACTCAGGGCGCCACCGCCGGCCGCGGGGGAGAGGTCCGGCGGCGCGGACGGCACGATGTCGCTCGGGACCGGCTCAGGCAGGGGCGGCAGCACACCGCAGCCACCCAGCGACCCGGTCAGGAAGAGCGCTCCGACGAGGAGCGCGCGGCCCGCGAGCGAACGGGCTGGCGACGTCACGGTCGCAGCTCCTGCTGCAGCGAGTCGTTGGCCCGCTCGGCGTCCGCGCACAGCGCGTTGACCTGCCGCTCGTAGCGGCGCAGGTCCGCGGCCTCGTACTGGTCGGAGTCCTTGAGGTAGCCGACGAGCTGCTCCTGGCCCGACACGCACTGCCCGAGCGCAGAGGCCACCGTGGCCGCGGCCCCGCTGACCTGCGTCTGGTAGTCGAGGTACTGCTGCGAGGCTACGTTCTCGTCACCGAGCTGGGCCTTCTCGTTCGCCAGGTCCGTGATGCGCGCCGTCGCGGTGGACAGCTGGTCGCGGGCGGCCGCCAGCTCCGAGTTGGCGCCGTCGAGCTGCATCTGCAGCGACGCCACCTCCTCGGCGTACTCGTGGGCCTTCTCCTCCCACTCGGCGGAGTTGCGCTGCCAACGGACGGTGGTCACCCACAGGTAGGCACCGACGGCGATCGTGGCGACCAGCAGGATGGCGAGCACGCGAGAACCGCGGCCACGACCGGGTGCAGGCGCCGGAGCGGGCGTCGCTACGGCGAGAGCTTCGGTCATCAGACGACGGAACCCGTGTACTTCTCGCCCGGCCCCTCGCCCGGCGCGTCGGGGATCACCGACGCCTCCCGGAACGCGAGCTGGAGGCTGCGCAGGCCGTCGCGCAGCGATCGGGCGTGCTGGTTGCCGATGTCCGGCGCGCTCGCGACCACCAGCGCGGCCAGCGCCGTGATCAGCTTGCGGGCCTCGTCGAGGTCCTTGAGCTCCTCGGCGTCCTCGCCCTCGGCCAGCCCGCACTTCACGGCGGCGGCGCTCATGAGGTGCACGGCGGCGGTCGTGATGACCTCGACGGCCGCGACCTCGGCGATGTCGCGGGTGGCCTGGTCAGTGCCTACCGGAGCCTGGATGTCGGCAGGGGTCTCGTCGCTGGAGCTCATGGAGACCATCTTTCCATCCCGACAGGGTGCGGGTGAACATCTCTTCTGGGCTAGCCTGCCACCGTTCAACGGTGACACAGGGGAGGCCTTTCGATGCATGACGACATCACACTGACCACCGGACGCGCGCGACGCGTGCTGACGGAGCGCATCTGGCCGGCGGTCCACGGGACGTCCGTACCGCTCGACGTCGAGTGGCACGTGCTCCCGGGGGAGCCGGTCTCCCCGCAGGAGGGCCTTGCCCTCGCGATGGAACCCCACGAGGTGGGCACCCCGTGGGGCCGGGCCTGGGGCACCACGTGGTTCCGGCTGACGGGCACGGTCCCCGCCGACTGGGCCGGGCGGGCCGTTGAGGCGGTGATCGACCTGGGCTTCGACGCGAGCATGCCCGGCTTCCAGTCCGAGGCGCTCGTGTACCGCCCCGACGGCAGCCCGGTGAAGTCGATCAACCCCCGCAACCAGCACGTCCCGGTGGCCGACGCCGCGACCGGCGGCGAGCGGGTCGAGCTGTTCCTTGAGGGCGCCTCTAACCCGGTGCTGCTCGGCCACGACCTGTTCCAGCAGACCCAGGAGGGCGACACCAGGACGTCCTCGCCGCGCCCGCTGTACGCCACCCGGCGCATGGACCTCGCGATCTTCGAGGCCGAGGTGCACAGCCTCGCGCTCGACGTCGAGGTGCTGGTCGAGCTGCAGGCCGAGCTGCCGACGGGCCCGCGCCGCATGCGGATCCTGCAGGCCCTCGACGACGCCCTCGACGTGCTCGACCTGCAGCGCATCCCTGAGACGGCCGCCGGCGCCCGCGCGGCGCTCGCGGACGTGCTCGCCAGCCCGGCGGAGCCGAGCGCGCACGAGATCTCCGCCGTCGGGCACGCGCACATCGACTCGGCCTGGTTGTGGCCCGTGCGGGAGACGATCCGCAAGGTCGCGCGCACGACGTCGTCCATGGCCGACCTCATCGACCGTACCGACGACTTCGTGTACGGCATGTCGTCCGCGCAGCAGTACGCGTGGGTCAAGGAGCACCGGCCCGAGGTGTGGGCCCGGATCAAGGCCGCTGTAGCGTCCGGACGGTTCCTGCCGCTGGGCGGCATGTGGGTCGAGTCCGACACCGTGATGCCCTCCGGGGAGGCGCTCGCGCGCCAGTTCTCGCAGGGTCAGCGGTTCTTCGAGCGTGAGTTCGGCCTGCGCACCCACGGCGTCTGGCTGCCCGACTCGTTCGGCTACTCGCCGGCGCTGCCGCAGCTCGTACGCCGCGCCGGGTTCGACTGGTTCTTCACGCAGAAGATCTCCTGGAACCAGGTCAACAAGTTCCCGCACCACACCTTCTGGTGGGAGGGCATCGACGGCTCCCGGGTCCTGACGCACTTCCCGCCGATGGACACGTACAACTCGCAGCTCTCGGGCGAGGAGGTCGCCAAGGCGGCGCACCAGTTCCGCGAGTCGCGGTACGCCACCGGTTCGATAGCTCCCGTCGGGTGGGGCGACGGCGGCGGCGGCACCACCCGCGAGATGACCGGCAAGGCAGACCGCCTGGCCGACCTCGAGGGCAGCGCGAAGGTCCGCTGGGAGCACCCGGACGCGTTCTTCGAGCGTGCTCGTGCGGAGCTGGTCGCGTCCGGACATGGTGACAGCGCTGTCTGGGTGGGCGAGCTCTACCTGGAGCTGCACCGGGCCACGCTGACCTCGCAGCACCGGACCAAGCAGGGCAACCGGCGCAACGAGCAGCTGCTGGTCGAGGCCGAGGCGTGGGCGGCGACGGCGTCGGCCCGCACGGGGGCGGACTACCCGTACGACGAGCTGGACGCCCTGTGGCAGCAGGTCCTCCTGCTGCAGTTCCACGACATCCTGCCGGGCACGTCGATCGCCTGGGTGCACCGCGAGACCGTCGCGCAGCACGCGGCGATCACCGCAGGCGCGCAGGAGGTCATCGAGCGCTCCCTGCGGACGCTGGTGGGCGAGGGCGACACCGTCCTGCGGGCCAACCCCGCGGTGTTCGCCCAGGCGGGCGTCCCCGCGCTGGGCGTCGGCCCGGCAACGAGCCCGACGGCGGCGCCGAGCACCCTGATCGAGCTGCCCGGCGGCGGGTACGTCCTGGCGAACGTCCTCGTCCAGGTCACGCTGGACGCGGCGGGCCACGTGACGTCAGCGATCGACCTGGCGACGGGTCGCGACGCGGTGGCGCCCGGCAGGCAGGCGAACGTGCTGCAGCTGCACCAGGACTTCCCGAACAAGTGGGACGCCTGGGACGTGGACCGGTTCTACCGCAACTCGGTGACCGACCTGCGCGCCGCCGAGAAGGTGACCGCCACCGTGGACGACGGCGTGGCCGTGGTGACCGTGCACCGCACGTTCTCCGCGTCGAGCCTCGACCAGGTGATCACGCTCGCGCCGGGCAGCCGCACGCTCGAGGTCAGCATGGAGACCGACTGGCACGAGGCCGAGAAGTTCCTCAAGGTCGCCTTCCCCCTCGACGTGCGTGCCGAGCAGATCGCGGCGGAGACCCAGTTCGGCTTCACCAAGCGGGTCACGCACACCAACACCAGCTGGGAGGCGGCCAAGTTCGAGACCTCCATGCACAGGTGGGTGCTCGCGGAGGAGCCGGGCTTCGGCGTCGGGCTCGTCAACGACTCGGTCTACGGGTACGACGTGACCCGCGAGGTGTCCGACGACGGTGTGGCGCCGGCGTCGGGAGCGCCCGAGGTGACGACCACCGTGCGTCTGTCGCTGCTGCGGGCCCCGCGGTTCCCGGACCCGGAGACGGACCAGGGGGTCCAGACCCACCGCTACGGCCTGGTGGTGGGCGTGGACACCGCCGCGGCGACCGAGGCGGGCGCGACGTTCGGCGCACGGCCGCGCGAGCTGCGCGGCGCGTCCGGTGTCGAGCCGCTGGTCAGCGTGTCGGGCGGCGTGACGCTGTCGGCGGTCAAGCTCGCCGACGACCGGTCGGGCGATCTCGTGGTGCGGGTCTACGAGGCGCTGGGCCGCCGCGCGTCGGGCACCGTCACGGTCGCGGCTCCGGTGGCCGGCGCACGCACCGTGAGCCTGATCGAGGACGACGTCGAGGGTGGCCCGGCGGACCTGACGGGGCACGGCGTCGCGGTCGAGCTGAGCCCGTTCGAGGTCCGCACCCTGCGGTTCACGCGGGCCTGAGGCTCGTTCCTGACCCGCCGGACCGACAGTTCACCCGCGTGACCTGTCGGTCCGGCACGCCAGGAGGAGCTCGTCTTGACACCATCGGGGGCACGCGACAGCCTGCTGGGGCTCAAGCGCTTGAGAGGTGCTGGCCCGGGCAGCACCAGCATGGACGACCAGGACGCGACGAAGCATCTGCTGGAAGGAACTGTCATGAAGCTCAGGAGGATCGGGGCGGCCGGAGCGGCCCTGACCGTGCTGGCTGCCCTCGGCAGCTGTTCCTTCAGCGGTACGGACGGCACGGAGACGGCCACCGGTGTGCAACCGGTGAGCGGGGTGACCGGTGCGGTCACGCTCCAGACCTGGGCGCTCGAACCCAGCTTCACCCAGTACGTCGAGGGTGTGATCGACGACTTCGAGCGGGAGTACCCCGGCACGACGGTGACGTGGCTCGACCAGCCGGGCGACGGCTACTCGGAGAAGGTGCTCTCGCAGGCCGCGGCCGGCGAGCTGCCCGACGTCACGAACCTGCCCCCGGACTTCGCCCTCCAGCTGGCCCGCGAAGGGCTCCTCACGGACATCGCGGGAGTCGACGAGACCCTCGCGGACACCTACGTGCCCGGCGCGCTGGAGGCGTACCGGTACGCGGGTGTCGACGGCACGTTCGGATACCCGTGGTACCTGACCACGGACCTGAACTACTGGAACACCGAGATGTTCGAGAACGCCGGCCTCGACCCGGCGGCGCCGCCCACCACCCTCGTCGAGCTCGTCGAGCAGGCGCGCACCATGATGGACACCACCGGCGACTACCTCATGAGCCGTACGCCCGGCCTGGGCGACTTCGCGGCCGCCGGCCTCCCGGTGCTGTCCGACGACGGCACCGAGTTCACGTTCAACACGCCCGAGGCGGCCGAGCTGCTCGACGTCTACCGCGCCGCGTACGCCGACGGGCTCCTACCGGACGACGTGCTCACCGACGCCTACCTCGGCAACAGCAGGCTCTTCATCGAGGGCAGGGTGGCGTGGTCGACGGGCGGCGGCAACTTCATCAACAGGGTGATCAAGACCAACCCGGCGCTGGAGGGCAAGATCGCCTCGTCGCCGTACCTGGGCGCCACCCCGCTGTACGTGCAGGGACTGTCAGTCTCGGAGGAGTCGGCGAACCGGCCGGCGGCGATCGCGCTGGCGCGGTTCATGACGAACGCCGCCAACCAAGAGGCGTTCGCCGCCGAGGTGCCCGGCGTCTTCCCGTCGACCACCGCCTCGCAGGAGAACCCTGACCTCGCCCAGAGCGACGGCACCCCGCAGGGCGCCGCCAAGGAGATCGCGTTCAGCAGCCTCCCCACGGCCGAGGTGCTCCAGCCGATGGAGGTCGACGAGGCGATGACCACCGTCATCAACCAGCAGCTCGTGGCGGCGATCGCGGGGGACAAGACCTCGCGGGACGCCCTCGACGCGGCGGTGGAGGAGTGCAACAAGCTGCTCGCCGACCTCTGACAGCACGACAGTGCCGACGGACGTCTCGCAGGTCGAGGCCGCGGCAGCCACCCGGGCGCTCGTCGCCCGCGACGAAAGGCCTACTGCAATCGCCTACGACTCCGACGTCGCCGCGCTCGCGGGCGTCACCGTACTGACAGAAGCCCGGCTCGGCGAGCTCGTGGCGACGACGTCGCCGTCGCTGGTCGGCGTCCGGGAGGGGGTGGCATGACCGGGCCCGCACACGTCCCGGCAGGCCGACCCGGGGTCGGCCTGACCAGCGTGGACGCACAACGGATCAGCCACAGCGGCGAGGGTCGCACGGTGGTGCTCGACGGGCTGGACGTACCGCTCGAGGCCGGCGTCACCCTGCGTTACACCCTCCTGCCGGTGCTCGACACCGACCTCACCTACCGCTCGACCTACGTCGCGATCGACCTGCTGCTCGACGACGGCACGTGGCTCTCGCAGACCGACCCCGGGCGCGCGCTCACCGACCAGCACGGGATGCTCGCGACCGCCGTCGGGCAGGGGGACGCGCGGATCCTGGTGCCCGACCACTGGAACCTGGTCCGCGTCGACCTGGACCGCGTGGCCGAACGGGTGCCCGGTCGGCGCGTCCGCGCGGCCGCCGTCGTCACCGCACCGCCGGACGGCGGCGGCACGGAGGTATGGCTCGACGCCGTGACCGTGGCGCCACGCGCCGTCCGTACCGTGACCGGCCGGACGGACCTCGTCGACACCCGGCGCGGCACCCACTCGTCGAGCGAGTACTCGCGCGGGAACACCGTGCCCGCGGCGGCGGTGCCGAACGGCTTCACGATGTGGGTGCCGCTGACCGACGCGTCGTCGGCGAGCTGGCTGTACTCCTGGGCCGCGCACAACGGGCCGGACAACCGGCCGCGCCTGCAGGGCGTCGGCATCTCGCACGAGCCCAGCCCGTGGATGGGGGACCGCGACCAGCTCGCGTTCCACCTCGTCCCCGTCCGGCCCGACGACGAAGGGGTGCCCGACGCCGGCCTGGAGTCCCGTGCCATCGGGTTCTCGCACGACGACGAGACGGCCCGCCCGCACCGGTACACCGTCGACCTGGACGACGGCGCCCGGGTCGACGTCGCGGCGTCCGACCACGGCGGCATGCTCCGGTTCACCTTCCCGCCGGGGGCCACGTCCGGGCACCTGATCATCGACGCGGTGAGCGACGCGGGCGCGGACGGCCCGCCCGCTGCGGTGACGGTCCACGACGACGGCACGCTCACCGGCTGGAGCGACCACGGGAGCGTGCTCTCGGTCGGCCGCAGCCGCATGTACGTCGTGGGCCAGGTGTCCCGGCCGGTGCTGCGCACGGGCCGGGCCAACGGCCGGGACCACGCCACCTTCGCGACCGTCGCTCTGGACCCCGCCGGCGGCGACGACCTGGCGAGCCGCACGGTCGAGGTCCGCGTGGCGACGTCGTACATCAGCGAGGACCTGGCCTGGCGCGCCCTGGAGCGCGAGGTCAGCGGGTCCTTCTCCGAGGTCGCCGAGCACACACGGGCGCAGTGGGAGGAGCGCCTCGGCGTGCTCGACGTCGAGGGCGCCACCGAGGAGCAGCAGGTCACGCTCTACTCGAACCTCTACCGGCTGAACCTGTACCCGTCGTCATACACGGAGGTGGGGACCGACGGGACACCCGTGCACGCCTCGCCCGTGCTCGACGGCGCACCCGTCCTGCCCGGCGAGATGTTCGTCAACCACGGGTTCTGGGACACCTACCGCACCTGCTGGCCCGCCTACGCGCTGCTGTACCCGGACGTCGCGGCGCGCCTCGCGGACGGGTTCGTGCAGCAGTACCGCGAGGGTGGCTGGGTGGCCCGGTGGTCGTCGCCGGGCTACGCCGACCTGATGACCGGCACCTCGTCCGACGTCGCCTTCGCCGACCTCTACCTCCGCGGCGTCACCCTGCCCGACCCGCTCGCCACCTACGACGCTGGCCTGCGCAACGCGACGGCCCTGCCCACCCGGTCCGGCGTCGGCCGCAAGGGCCAGGACTTCGCGCTCACCCACGGCTGGGTGCCGCGCGACGTCGACGAGTCCGTGTCCTGGAGCCTCGAGGGCTACATCAACGACGCCGGGCTGGCCCGGATGGCCGAGGCGCTCGCGGACGCGCCCGGCACTCCCGAGAAGCGTCGGCGCGCCCTGCGCGACGATGCCGCCTACCTGCGGCAGAGCTCGCTCGGGTACGTGCACCTCTTCGACCCGGGGGCGGCGTTCTTCCGGGGGCGCGACCGGGACGGCTCGTTCGGTGCGGGACCGTTCGACCCGGGGGAGTGGGGCGGGGACTACACGGAGTCCGACGCCTGGAACTTCCTCTTCCACCCGGTGCACGACGGCGCGGGCCTGGCCGGCCTGCACGGCGGGCGAGCCGGGCTCGAGCGACTGCTGGAGCGGTTCTCCGCAACCCCCGAGCGGGCGGACAGGCCGGGCACCTACGGGTTCGTGATCCACGAGATGGTCGAGGCGCGCGACGTGCGCCTGGGCCAGCTGGGACAGTCCAACCAGGTGTCGCACCACATCCCGTACACGTGGCTGGTCGCCGGACGGCCGGACCGCACGCAGGAGACGGTGCGCGAGATCCTCGCGCGGCTGTGGACCGGCAACGAGATCGGGCAGGGGTACCACGGCGACGAGGACAACGGCGAGATGTCCGCCTGGTACGTGCTGTCGGCGCTGGGCCTGTACCCGCTGGAGATCGGTTCGTCGCGCTGGGCCGTCACCTCGCCGCTCTTCGAGCGGGTAGTGGTGCACCGGCCCGACGGCGACCTGGTGGTCGAGGCGCCCGACGCCGCCGACCGCTGGTACGTGGCGGGTCTGGACGTGTCGGACGCCGACGGGGTGACGCGGGCGGTCACCGCCCCGTCGGTGGACCAGAGCGACCTGACCGGCGGGGCGACGCTGCGGTTCGCGCTGTCCGGTACGCCGACCGGCTGGGGTGTCCCGGTGGACAGCTCCGCGCGGGGCGGCGGTGCGGACGCACCCGGCCGGTCGGTGCTCGGGCGTCCGTGGCGGCGGGCGGTGGGCACCTGGCACGGTGCCGGGGGCGCGCTGCCGCACCTGACGGACGGAGAGCTCGCGACGTCGGCCGGTGTCGACGGCGCTGTCGAGTGGCGGTCTGCGGGCGACGTCCCGCCGGGTGCGACGCTGCGCGCCTACACACTGATCTCCGGGCTACAGGACGAACCGGCGCCGCCGTCGGCATGGCGGCTGGTCGCCGACGACGGGCGCGTGCTCGACGAGCGGAGCGGCGAGGAGTGGGCCTGGCCGAGCCAGCTGCGGCCCTTCGTGCTCGACGAACCCGTACCGCTGACGGGCCTCCGGCTGGAGGTGCTCGGCGGGGGCAGCCTCGCGCAGATCGAGGTGCTCCTGGACTAGCGCCGGGTGCCCGGAGTCGCCCGGCGGCGGCTCCGGGCGGAGGTCGCCGCCGGGCCTCAGTCCACCAGGAGCACCGTCTTGCCGGCCGCTCGCCGAGCGCCGGGCCCGACTGCGTCGGCGAGCTCCCGCCACGGCCGGACGGCGCCGACCGCCGGATCGAGCCGCCCGGCGTGGATCTCGTGCGCGAGCCACGTCATGTCGGGGCCCAGGTCCGTCTCCGCCCCGAGGAAGAAGGTGCTCAGGGAGCGGTCGTGCCGGCCGTCGTCGCCATACAGGTCGCCGAGAACGAAGCGCTCCTCCTCCCCGGCCGCATGACCGAGGGCGACGAGGGTGCCGCCCGGCTCGAGCCGCGCGAACGCGCGCACCAGGTGCGGGCCGCCCAGCAGGTCCAGCGCCCCGGCCACGTCCGCACGCAGCTCTTCCGGGGAGGCGACGACCTCGTGCGCGCCGAGGGCGCGCAGACGCTCGTGCGCGGCCGGGTCCCGGGTGGTGGCGACGACCTCTGCCCCGCCGCGGGCGGCGAGCTGCACGGCGAACAGGCCGACGGCGCTGGTCCCGCCCACGATCAGCACCCGGCGGCCCAGGACGGGGCCGAGCCGGCGGAGCCCGCGCAGCGCACTGGTGGCGGCGACCGGTACGACGCTCAGCGGCCCGAGGTCGGCGCCCCGGGGAGCGAGTCCTACGGACTCCGCGGTCACGAGCCGGCGCCGGGCCCAAGCGCCGGGCGTGCCGAGCGAGACCACCTCCTGCCCGAGCCGTGGGCCCGTCCCGTCGGCGGCCTCCGCCACGACGACACCCGCGGCGTCCCAGCCGGGGATCGTGCCGTCGGGGTGCTGCGCCAGCATCTCGAGGTCGCCGTGGTTGGGGGCGAAGGCCCGCACCTCGATGACCGCGTCGTGCGGTCCGGGGACGGGGTCAGCCACCTCACGCAGGGCGAGGTGGCCGGGGGACGAGTGGTCTACGGTCCATGCGAGCATGGCGCTACTGTATGCCAAGTGCCACTGAGTGCCAGTTTGGTAGGCTCGCCGCATGACGACGCAGCCCGGAAGCGGCACGCTCCGTAGCAGGCGCATCGCGCGCAGCAGGCAGCGGCTGGTGGAGACGGCGCTGCCGGCCTTCACCGAGCGCGGGTACGAGGCGGTGACCGTCGACTGGCTGTGCGACCAGGCCGAAGTGTCCAAGCGGAGCTTCTTCCGCTACTTCGACGGCAAGGAGGACCTCGCGCTCACCCCGCTGAACGACGTCTGGCGCCTCCTGATCGCGGACCTCGACACGGTGCTCGACCGGAGCGGGCCCCTGCTGGAGGTGCTGGGCGAGGCGCTCGTCGCCGTCGTCGAGCAGATGCCGCCCGGGTGGGAGCGGCTGGCGGTCCTGAGCGCCCGCCTCAGCGGCACCACGCCGGCAGTCGACGCCGCCGGGCTGCTCGTGTGCGAGGGCTTCACGGACCAGGTGGTCGGTGCGATCACGCAGAGGCTGCCGGGCTCGTCCGGCGCCGAGCTCTCCGCGCGGGTCGTGTGCGCCGTTGCGGTCGCCGGGCACCGGGCCGCCGTGGACGCCTGGCAGTCCGAGCCCGGCGCCGAGACCACGGCGACCCGCGGTGAGCTGTGCGCACTGCTGCGGGAGTCGTTCGCTGCGGCCCCGGCGGCCCTGGAGATCCGGCTTCCGTGACGGCCGGCCCGTCAGGACCCGACGACGTCGGACGCGTGCGCGAACCAGCTGGCACGCCCGCCGCCGTCGTGCCCGACGGAGTTGAAGTACTCCCAGCCGAAGACGCCGCCGAAGTCCGGGTGCCGCGCCGCCAGGGTGCCGACCGTGGCGTCGAAGGTGGGCCAGTCCACGTACCCGCTGCAGTTGGCCGGGTTGGTGACCGTGCCCGCCACGACGCGGTCCGGGGCGAAGCCGTTGGCGAGGATCTGGTCGTACACCCTGGTGGACGACAGGTCGCCCCAGCCGCAGTAGAACTGGGTGTTGTACCAGTCGATCTTGTCGCCGGCCCGGCGCTCGAGCTCCGCGTAGGAGAAACCGCCGGAGAAGCTGGTCCGGCCGGCCATGTCGGTGGCGACGGGTGTGAGCGTGACGACGAAGTCCGGCCCGAAGTCGGCCCGCAGCGTGTCGACCAGGTGGATCGTGTCCGCCAGCGAGAACGTCTCCTCGATGTCGAGGTCCACGCCGTCGAGGCCGTAGGCGCGCAGGAAGTCCCGCAGCACCGGGTAGAAGCGGTCGAAGTCCTCGCGCAGGTACCGGTACGTGCCCGGTGCGGCGCCGCCGACGAACGCGCTGACCGTGACGCCCTGGTCCTGCATGGTCGCCAGGTCGTCCCACATCACGCCCAGCTCGGGGTGGTCGGCCGGGATGTCGTTGACCGTGAGGGAGGCGTCGGCGTTCAGGTGGATGGCGCCCACGTTGACGTCCGTGACCGAGCCGAGCAGCGGCTTGGGGTCGACGTAGCGGCGGACGCCGTCGGAGCCGGTCTCGTAGATCGTCTGGTAGAAGGCGAGCACCCGGTGGGAAGCGGCGGCCGACTCGGGCTTCTGATCGTGCTCGGGCGCTGAGCTGGCCGGCCCTGCCGATGCGGTCAGTGCCAGCAGGCCGGCCGCGAGGGCGGCGCCGATTCGTACGAGCGAGCGAGACATCGTTGGCTCCCTTGGTCCCGATGCGGTGTCGTGAGCGAGCCGTCGCGACGGTAGCGGGGCAGAACGCCGTCGGGCAAGGAATCCCACCAGATCTTGCGGAGATCCCTGATGCGTTCTCGGGCAGCACGAAGGCCGGGCCCCAGTGGGACCCGGCCTTCCTACTGCCGTGCTGGAGTGCTGTGCTGGATCAGGCAGCGACGGACGCGCGGAGCTTGGCGCCCAGCTCCTGGTCCACGTTCGTCCAGTACTGGAAGAAGCGCTCACGGATCTCGTCGATCGTGATGGACCGCCCCTGACCCGTCAGGTTCTCCAGGAAGCGTGCCTTGGCGTCGTCGTCGAAGACGTCGCGGTACAGCGTGCCCGCCTGGCCGAAGTCGTCGTCCTCGGAGTGGAGCGTCTGCGCCGAGCGCACGAGCTCGCCGTCCGCCTCCCACGAGGCCTCGACGCCGCGCGTCGGGTCGGCCACAGGGCCACCCTGCTCGCCGAAGGAGTTCGGCGTGTAGACCCGCTGCTCCGGACCGTTGAAGTGGTACTGCATCGCGCCCTCGTGCATGTAGTTCGCGACGGGGGCCGCGTGCGGCTGGTTGACCGGCAGCTGGTTGAAGTTCGTGCCGATCCGGTGACGCTGCGCGTCGGGGTACGCGAACACGCGCGCCATGAGCATCTTGTCGGGGGAGATACCGGTGCCCGGCACCTGGTTGCCCGGCGAGAACGCTGCCTGCTCGATCTCGGCGAAGAAGTTGCGCGGGTTGCGGTTCAGCGTGAACGTACCGACCTTGATCAGCGGGTAGTCGGCGTGCGGCCACACCTTCGTCATGTCGAACGGGTTGAACCGGTAGCTCTTGGCGTCCTCGTACGGCATGACCTGGACCTTGACGTCCCAGGAGGGGTACTCGCCACGGTCGATCGCCTCGTACAGGTCGCGACGGTAGTAGTCGGCGTCCTCGCCGGCGATCCGCTCGGCCTCGGCGGCGGGCATGTTCACGACGCCCTGCTGCGAGATGAAGTGGTACTGCACCCAGAACCGCTCGCCCTCGGCGTTGATCCACTGGTAGGTGTGCGAGCCGTAGCCGTTGAGGTGGCGCCACGACTTCGACAGGCCGCGGTCGCCCATCACGTAGGTGACCTGGTGCGCCGTCTCGGGCGACAGGGTCCAGAAGTCCCACTGCATGTCGGCGTTGCGCAGGCCCGATGCGCCGAGGCGCTTCTGCGAGTGGATGAAGTCAGGGAACTTCATCGCGTCACGCAGGAAGAAGACCGGCGTGTTGTTGCCGACGATGTCGAGGTTGCCCTCTTCTGTGTAGAAGCGCAGGGAGAAGCCGCGCACGTCGCGCCAGGTGTCGGGCGAGCCCTGCTCACCGGCGACGGAGGAGAAGCGCAGCAGCGTCTCGCTCGTCGCGCCCTGCTGGAACGCCGCGGCACGCGTGTACTGGGAGACGTCCTCTGTCACGACGAACTCGCCGAACGCGCCGCCGCCCTTGGCGTGGGGGTTGCGCTCCGGCACGCGCTCACGGTTGAACGAGGCGAGCTTCTCGACCAGGTAGCGGTCGTGGAGGACGGTCGCGCCGTCCGCACCGACGCTCAGCGAGCGTGCGTCGCTGGCGACCGGGGTGCCGGTCTGCGTGGTGGTGTAAGGGGTAGTCATCTCAGACGTGCCTTCCTTTGCTGCTGCTTGCGGGGGTTCTGGCGGGGTTCCGGCATGGGTCGACGACGTCTCGGTGCTCGGCTCGCTGCGGTGCGCCTCAGGCGCTGCAGCCAGGGCACAGCCCCCAGTAGGTGACCTCGGCGGTCTCGATCACGAACCCATGGTCGTCGTTCGGGGTCAGGCACGGTGCGTGACCGACCGTGCAGTCCACGTCGCCGATGGTGCCGCACACACGGCAGACGACGTGGTGGTGGTTGTCGCCGGTGCGGCGCTCGTAGCGCGCTGGATGGCCGGCCGGCTCGATCCGGCGCAGGAGGTGCGCGTCGGTCAGGGCGTGCAGCACGTCGTAGACCGCCTGGACGGACACCGTGCCGAGCTCGTCGCGGACCGAGCTCAGGACGTCGTCAGCCGTGGCGTGCTGCTGGTCGCCCACCGCGCGCAGCGCCGCGATGCGGGCGGCGGTCACGCGCAGGCCGACGCCGCGGAGGAGATCCTCGGGCGTCGTGGCAGCGGGGGCGGTCGACGTCATGCTCCGAAGCCTAGACCCTAAACTGGAATCATTCCAGTTGTGTGAGGTACTCGGCGTTGCGCCTGCCGCCGGGGGTGGCAGACGGGGTAGCAGACCGGGCGGCCGGCCTCACACCGACCGGAATGGCGTGGGCCGTCGTCGTGCTGCTATCGTTGAGCCACGACCGACCCGGTGCGAGCTGGGTGCACAAAAGTGGATTCCCATCCCACCCGAGTCACGACCGAGCGCCGACAAGGTGCCGACAGAGTCCGGGTCCTAGGTCGGGTGCAGAGGTTTGGTGTCGTTCGTGCCAAGCTCCGCACCCTTTCCTTGTGATGGCTTCCACCTGTGTTCAGGGCGGGAGCCATTTCTCGTTCCTGGTGGTCGATCAACGACTTCCAAGGAGCATCACCATCACCGAGCCTCGCATCAACGACCGGATCCGTGTCCCCGAGGTCCGACTCATCGGTCCTGGCGGGGAACAGGTCGGCGTGGTTGCCACGGCGGTCGCCCTGAAGCTCGCCCAGGACGCTGACCTTGACCTCGTCGAGGTTGCACCGGACGCCCGCCCGCCCGTCGCCAAGCTCATGGACTTCGGCAAGTTCAAGTACGAGTCCGACATGAAGGCACGAGAGGCACGGCGCAACCAGGCGAACACGGTCCTCAAGGAGATCCGGTTCCGTCTCAAGATCGATCCGCACGACTACGGCACCAAGAAGGGCCATGTCGTTCGCTTCCTGTCGGCCGGCGACAAGGTCAAGGTCATGATCATGTTCCGCGGCCGCGAGCAGTCGCGTCCGGAGATGGGTCGTCGCCTGCTGGAGCGCCTGGCGGAGGACGTCGCCGACCTCGGCTTCGTCGAGTCGATGCCCAAGCAGGACGGTCGTAACATGACCATGGTCCTCGGGCCGGTCAAGAAGAAGGCCGACGCGAAGGTCGAGCAGCGCAAGCGCGCGGACGAGGTCAACGCTGGTCGGATGACCAAGTCTGAGGCCAAGGCGCGGGCGCGTGCGGCCGACGATCCCGAGAGCTCGGACCTGGCCGACGACCAGGTGGACGAGCTCGACCTGGTCGACGACCAGGTGGACGAGACGGTCGAGACCTCGGTCGAGGAGCCTGCCGAAGCGCCGGCCCCTGAGCCTGTCGTCGAGGAGCCCGTCGCGGAGCCCGAGCCCGTCGTCGAGCCGGAGAAGGCCGTCGAGCCTGAGCCCGTCGTCGAGCCCGAGCCGGTCGTCGAGCCTGAGCCCGTCGCGGAAGCCAAGCCGGAGCCCGTCGTCGAGACGCCTGCTCCTGCCGAGCCGAAGCCGGCCACCAAGCCCGCGGCCAAGACTGCCTCGAAGCCGGCAGCGAAGCCGGCCGCCAAGGCGGCTCCCAAGCCCGTACCGGCCCCCAAGCCGACGCCGAAGCCCGTGGCCCCCAAGCCGCGTGCACCGCGCAAGGCCTGAGGCCACGGTCCCCAAGACCACTACGACACCGGGTCGGCCTACCGGCCCAGGTACAACGTCGCCGCTCCAACAGCGGTCGACCGACATGAGGAGACACGGCAGTCATGCCGAAGAACAAGACGCACTCCGGCTCGAAGAAGCGGTTCAGGGTCACGGGTAGCGGCAAGATCATGCGCGAGCAGACCAACGCGCGCCACTACCTCGAGCACAAGTCCAGCCGCCGCACGCGTCGTCTGGCCATGGACCAGGCCGTTGCACCGGCCGACGTCAAGAAGGTCAAGAAGCTGCTCGGTATGTGACCTTTATGGCGTGCGCCTGACGGGCGTCGCCAAGAACCCTTCCAGCCCCGAAGTACAAGGAGTCTCACGTGGCACGCGTGAAGCGGGCAGTAAATGCCCAGAAGAAGCGCCGTACAACACTCGAGCGCGCCGCCGGTTACCGCGGCCAGCGCTCGCGTCTCTATCGCAAGGCGAAGGAGCAGGTTACCCACTCGCTCGTCTACGCCTACCGTGACCGGAAGGCGCGCAAGGGTGACTTCCGCAAGCTGTGGATCCAGCGCATCAACGCTGCGTCCCGCGCGCAGGGTCTGACCTACAACCGCCTCATCCAGGGCCTCAAGGCCGCTGGTGTCGAGGTCGACCGCCGCATGCTCGCGGAGCTTGCGGTCAACGACGTCGCGGCGTTCAACGCCCTCGTCCAGGTCGCCAAGGGCGCGCTGCCGGCGGATGTCAACGCCCCGGCCGCTGCCTGAGGTTGAGCAGTTCACCGGACGCCCGGACAGTTTCCTCTTTCGGAGGCCCCGTCGATGCTTGATGTGACGCTCGCGAACCCGCGAGCCGACCGCGTCAAGCAGGTACGGGCACTGGCCGGGCGTTCGGCGCGCTCCCGGCACGAGCTGTACCTGGTCGAAGGTCCCCAGGGCGTGCGGGAGGCAGTGCGGCATGCGGCGTCGTCGGTTCGTGACGTCTACCTGACGCCGGCGGCCGCCTCGCGGTACTCCGAGATCGTCGACGACGCGCGCGCTGCCGGCCTGTTCCTGCACCTCGGCACGCCCGAGGTGCTCGAGGCGATGAGCGCCGACGCCCAGGGCGTGCTCGCCGTCCTCCGGTCCGTCGCGCCGACGCTGCGCGAGGCGCTGGACGCGCGGGATCCTGAACGAGCCGGCCGGCCGCTGCTGGTCGCCGTGCTCGCTACCGTCCGCGACCCCGGCAACGCCGGTACCGTCATCCGCGCTTCCGACGCAGCGGGTGCCGACCTCGTGGTTCTCGCGGGAGAGAGCGTGGACGTGCACAACCCCAAGGTGGTGCGCTCCACCGCCGGCTCGTTGTTCCACCTGCCCGTCGTCACCGGGCTCTCGCTCGATGCCGTACTGACGGAGCTGCGCGCGGCCGGGTGCCACGTCCTGGCCGCCGACGGCACGGGACCGCTCGACCTGGACGAGCTGCTGGACGACGCAGGGAGCGGCACCATCCCGGATCTCGCGGGCCCGACGGCCTGGGTGTTCGGCAACGAGGCCTGGGGGCTTCCCGAGGAGGACCGCGCCCTGGCCGACGCCGTCGTCCGGGTGCCGATCCGCGGCAAGGCGGAATCCCTCAACCTGGCGACAGCGGCGACCGTCTGCCTGTACGCGAGCAGCCGGGCCCAGCGCTGAGGCTGTTGTCCGTGGCGGCCGGGGTGTGGGGCGAGTGGGGTCACCTGGTGCGCCCTGTCCTGCTCGGTCTCCTGGCCGCGGGTCTGACGATCCGCCTCCTCGTGCGGGTGCGGAGGCTGCGAGGCGTCCCGCGCGTGCGCGCCTGGCGCTACTCCGTGGCAGAGGTCGGCATGGTCGCAGGGACGGCGCCCTGGGTCTGGATGATCCTCACGCCCAAGCCCGGCGACCGCGCCCTCTCGCTCGTCCCCTTCCGGGACCTCGCGGCACAGCTCGACGGCCCGGTCGCCGGAGCGGTGGTCCAGGTGGGCGGCAATCTCCTGGTGCTGGCCGCGCTCGGCTTCTTCCTGCCCCTCCGCATCCGGCTCGCGCCCGACGCCGGACGGAGCACCGTGGCGGTCCTCGTCCGGGTGGCCGTGGTCGCGGCCGGGATCTCGACGACCGTCGAGGTCCTGCAGTACCTGCTGGACCTCGGCCGGGTGAGCTCGGTGGACGACGTCCTGGTCAACACCCTGGGTGCCGTGCTGGCGGCGCTGTGCTCGCGCAGCTGGTGGCGCTAGCCGCCGTACGGCCTGCTGGCCGCTGGCGAGATCGTCTCCCGTTCGGCCCCGCCGCGAGCATAGGATCGTGACGTGCGGTTGTTCACGGCGGTCATCCCGCCCACGAGTGTCAAGGACCATCTAGGGCTCGCCATCGACGGCGTACCCGCCTCGCCCCGCTGGGTCCCCCGGGAGAACCTGCACATCACCCTGGCGTTCTACGCGGACCTCCCTGAGGGGACGATCCCCGAGCTGAGCGAGGAGCTGTCCGACGTCGCGCGCAAGCACGGGCCGATCGACCTGCGCCTGCGCGGTGCCGGCTCGTACGGCGCCAGGGTCCTCTGGATCGGCGTCGACGGGGCGACGCGTGCCCTGCACGATCTGGCGACCGACTGCCTGGCCGCCTCGCCCCGCGAGGTGCCTGAGGACGTCAGGCCGCACCGCGCGCACGTCACCGTCGCCCGCGCCCGCGCCGGCCAGGTCAGGCCGCCGAGCGGGCGGGACCGCTGGGGCAAGCGCTCGGGGGCCGAGCCGAGGTCGGCGCTGCAGCCCGCCGCCCAGGCGCTGTCCGTATACGCAGGACCCGACTGGACGGCGGACTCGTTCGCGCTCCTGGCGTCATTCCCTGGCGAAGGGGCGCAGGGCGGGCCACGGTACGAGGTCCTGGAGACCTGGGATCTCGAGGGCTGATCCGGGCGCGGTCGGCTCGGGCTGTCGTCTCCACGACCGGGACCAGGGCCGCCCCGGTCGTGGAGACATCGCAGACGGTACGCCGACCCGCTGACACTCGAAAAAGTGTGCCAAGCGCGCGACGCCGATCGCAGGGAACTACGTTGCCGCTCCGTGCTCGTTCATGGAATGATGCCGCGATGCAGCCACTTACCCGCCGATTTACGCGGCCCGCCATGGGCCGTGCGGCGAGCGCTGCGCGCGGGCACTGAGCTGCCCTGTGGACAACGCGTCCTGAGCCCTGGCGGGCACCTAGACTTCAGATGCCGACGCTGGTCCCCACTGGACCGGGCCGGCTCCCGAATCCGCCAGGAAGGCAAGCATGTCCACGCCCGATGAGAAGGCACCCATCGATCCGCTCGACGAGGCTGCGCTCGACGCCGCGGTCCAGGCCGCCCTCGACGACATCGCCAAGGCCGTCGACCTCGACGCGCTGAAGGCCGTCCGTACCCAGCACACGGGGGACCGCAGCTCGCTGGCCCTCGCCAACCGGGGGATCGGGGCCCTGCCGGGCCCGGACAAGGCGAAGGCCGGCAAGCTCGTGGGCCCGCGTCGCGGGCGGATCAACCAGGCGATCGCCACCCGTCAGACGGAGCTCGAGGCAGAACGCGACGCACGCGTGCTGGCCGAGGAGACGGTAGACGTCACCCTCCCGGTCCAGCGCACGACGGCGGGCGCCCGGCACCCGATCGAGCTCGTCCAGGAGCGCATCGCCGACTTCTTCGTCGGCCTCGGCTGGGAGATCGCCGACGGCCCCGAGGTGGAGGCCGAGTGGTTCAACTTCGACGCGCTGAACTTCGGCCCCGACCACCCGGCTCGTCAGATGCAGGACACGTTCTACGTCGCCGGCGACGGTGGCAGCGACTCCAACCTCGTGCTGCGCACGCATACCTCGCCGGTCCAGGCCCGTTCGCTGCTGGAGCGTGGCGTGCCCCTGTACATCGCGTGCCCCGGCCGGACCTTCCGCACGGATGCGCTCGACCAGACCCACACACCGGTGTTCCACCAGGTCGAGGGCCTCGCGGTTGACAAGGGCCTGACCATGGCGAACCTGGTCGGCACGCTGGACGCGTTCGCCAGGGCGATGTTCGGTCCTGAGGCGAAGACGCGGCTGCGCCCGGCGTTCTTCCCGTTCACGGAGCCGTCCGCCGAGATGGACCTGTGGTTCCCCCAGAAGAAGGGTGGCGCGGGCTGGATCGAGTGGGGTGGCTGCGGGATGGTCAACCCCAACGTCCTGCGCGCCGCCGGAGTCGACCCGGAGGAGTACACGGGCTTCGCGTTCGGCATGGGCATCGAGCGCACGCTCATGCTGCGCCACTCGATCGCGGACATGCACGACATCGTGGAGGGCGACGTGCGCTTCTCCACCCAGTTCGGGACGGAGATCTGAAGTGCCCCTCATCGTGAAGGACTGGCTCGCTGACCACGTCGAGGTGCCCGCGGGCCTCACCGCCGAGCAGCTCGCCGCAGACCTCGTCAAGGTGGGCCTGGAAGAAGAGGCGATCCACGGGGCGGCCGTCACCGGTCCGCTCGTCGTCGGCCGCGTGCTCGAGATGCACCCCGAGCCGCAGAAGAACGGCAAGACGATCAACTGGTGCCAGGTCGACGTCGGCCCGGAGCACAACGTCGACGGGTCCCGCGGGATCGTCTGCGGCGCGCACAACTTCGCGCCCGGCGACCTCGTGGCCGTCGCGCTGCCCGGCACCGTGCTGCCCGGACCGTTCCCTATCGCCGCGCGCAAGACCTACGGTCACGTGTCGGACGGCATGATCTGCTCCAGCGCGGAGCTCGGCCTGGGCGACGACGGCGAGCACGGCATCATCGTGCTGCCCCGGGACATGGGCTTCGCCGCCGAGGATCTCACCCCCGGCCAGGACGCGACAGCGCTCCTCGGCCTCGGTGAGGAGGTCCTGGAGATCAACGTGACCCCTGACCGCGGGTACGCGTTCAGCTACCGCGGCGTGGCGCGCGAGTACGCCCATTCCACGGGAGCGAAGTTCACGGACCGCGGCCTGGCCACGGGCGCGGAGCCGTCCCCGACGGCCGACGGGTTCGAGGTGCGGGTGCAGGACGACGCGCCGATCAACGGCGTCGTGGGCTGCGACCGGTTCGTGACGCGCATCGTGCGCCGTATCGACCCGTCCGCGCCCACGCCCGCGTGGATGAAGCACCGCCTCGAGGGCGCCGGCATGCGGTCGATCTCCCTGGCCGTCGACATCACGAACTACGTGATGCTCGACCTGGGGCAGCCGTTGCACGCCTACGACCTCGCCAAGGTCTCCGCCCCGATAGTGGTTCGCCGCGCCGCGGCAGGCGAGCGCCTCACCACGCTGGACGACACCGACCGCGCGCTCGGCACCGAGGACCTCCTCATCACGGACTCGCCCGACGGCGCAGGCAGCCGCGTGCTCGGTCTCGCCGGCGTCATGGGCGGCGCTTCCTCGGAGGTCAGCGGCACCACGACCGACGTGCTCGTCGAGGCGGCGCACTTCGACCAGATCACGGTCGCCCGAACGGCCCGGCGGCACAAGCTCTCGAGCGAGGCCGCCAAGCGGTTCGAGCGTGGTGTCGACCCGCTCCTGCCCGCGGTCGCGGCACAGCGCGTGGTCGACCTCCTGGTCGAGCTGGGCGGCGGAACCTCCGACGCCGCGGTGAGCGACCTCGACACCACCGCTGAGGCGACCCTGCAGAAGCCGATCCAGCTCAAGGTCACCGAGCCCACCCGTCTCTCGGGCGTCGAGTACACCCCAGAGCAGGTGCGCAGCACGCTCGAGGAGATCGGCGCGACGGTCGAGGCCACCTCGGTGGTCGAGCCCGTCGAGGTACTCACGGTCACCCCGCCTACCTGGCGCCCCGACCTCACGGATCCGGCCGACCTGGTCGAGGAGGTCGTGCGCATCCATGGGTACGACCAGATTCCGTCGGTGCTCCCGTCGGCGCCGGGCGGCCGCGGTCTCACGACCGAGCAGCGGACACGCCGCGCCGTCGCTCGGGCCCTGGCCGAGGCCGGGTTCGTGGAGACGCTCAGCTACCCGTTCGTCGGCGCACCGGAGTACGACGCTCTCGGGCTGCCCGACGACGACCCGCGACGCGTCTCGCTCCGCCTCGTCAACCCGATGGCGGACGACAAGCCGCTGATGCGGTCCAATCTGCTGGTCACGCTGCTCGACACCGTGCGACGCAACGTGTCACGTGGGATCACCGACCTCGCGGTGTACGAGATCGGCCTGGTCACCCGCCCGGCCGCCGGAGCTCCTGCTGCTCCGGTGCTGCCCGGCGGTGTGCGACCCACCGCAGAGCAGCTCGCGGCGCTGGCCGCGGCGGTCCCGGACCAGCCGCGCCGGGTTGCCGGGGTCCTGACCGGCAAGCGCGAGCTCGCCGGCTGGTGGGGCAGCGGACGTGCCGCGGGCTGGGCGGACGCTCTCGCGGCCGCCCGCCTGGTGGCCGAGCGGGCGGGGGTCGACGTCGTCGTCTCCGCGGACCCCGACCACATGCCGTGGCACCCGGGCCGTTGCGCACGCCTCGAGCTCGCGGACGGCACGCTCATCGGTCATGCGGGCGAGCTGCACCCGAAGGTCGTCGAGACCCTTGGTCTGCCCGCTCGTGCCGCGGCGTTCGAGGTGGACCTGAGCGTCCTGGTCGCCGCCGCATCGGGCGAACCGGTCGTGGCGCAGTCCGTGTCGGCGTTCCCTGCGGCCAAGGAGGACTTCGCCTTCGTGGTCGACGGCGACGTGCCCGCCGAGGCGGTGCGCTCGGCGATCGTCGCAGGGGCCGGCGAGCTGCTCGAGGACCTCGCTCTGTTCGACGTCTTCACGGGCGAGCAGGTGGGCGAGGGCAAGAAGTCGCTCGCATACTCGCTCCGCCTACGAGCAGCGGACCGCACGCTGTCGGCCAAGGAGGTCCGTGCGGTACGCGATGCCGTGGTGGATTCCGCGGCGGACAAGGTCGGGGCGGTGCTGCGTGGCTGACGCGCCTGCGGCGGGCGCACCTCGCGACGCGCAGGTGCGTTCCGCCGTTCCCTCGCCGGCTCGCACGGCGCTCGTGACGGGCGCCTCACGCGGTATCGGGCGAGAGGTCGCGCTGAGCCTGGCGCGGCTCGGTGTGGACGTGGCCCTGCTGGCGCGGGACGCGGCGCGGCTCGAGTCCGTGGCCGAGGAGGTCCGCGCTACGGGATCGACCGCCGTCGTCCTCGCCACGGACGTGTCCGACCCGGTGGCGGTGCGCGCCGCCGTCGGGCAGGCCGAGGAAGTGCTCGGCTCGATCGACCTGCTCGTCAACAACGCGGGCGCCCTGGAGTCGGAGCACCCGCTGTGGGAGGCCGACCCCGAGGAGTGGTGGTCGGTGTTCGAGACCAACGTGCGGGCGCCGTTCCTGTTCAACCGCTATGCGGTGCCCGGCATGATCGAGCGTGGCGGGGGACGGGTCATCGATCTTGCCTCCGGGGCGAGCTCGCACGAGATGGCGAGTGCCAGCTCGGCGTACAACGCGAGCAAGACCGCCCTCCTCCGGATGGGCGCCAAGCTGCACGACGAAGGCTTCGAGCACGGGATCCGCGTCTTCGAGCTCGCGCCAGGGGTCGTCAAGACCGACATGTCGACCAGCATGTCGCTGCACGAGGGGCGCACCGACTGGACGCCGGCCGAGCGGGTCACCGACGTCGTGAACGCGATCGCGGCCGGGGAGCTCGACATGTGCTCGGGCTGGTTCCTGCGTGTCTCCCACGACACCCCGGCGTCGCTCAGGGCATGCGCCGAGCAGGTCGCCGCCGAGGGGACGGGACGAACAGCGCGACGGCTGCGTGTGCTCCCTGCGGGGAGCGACGACCCGCTGGCGGACGCCCTGACCCAGCGCTGACCCAGCGCTGACCCAGCGCTGGCCGACGGCCCCGCCGGCGACACGCTCACGCGTCGCCGGCGGGGCCGTCGGCCTGCCGGGGTGTGTCTCGTCAGAGGCGACCCAGCGGGATGGACCGGGCGATCGCCGTCTGGCCCGCGATGTTGGCGTGGACGCCGTCCCCGGTGTCGTAGGCAGGCTTGATGGAGTTCGGGTTCGCGGGGTCCCGGAGCACCCGGTCGAAGTCGAAGACCCCGTCACAGGTCCCGGAGCAGTTGTCACCGGCCCGGACGAACTCGTTCACCGCCGCGCGCTGCGCGTTCTGTTCGGTCGTGTAACCGGGCCGCGGGGTGATCGGGGTGACGAAGACCTTGATCCCGGCTGCGCGCAGGCGGGCGAACGTGTCCCGATAGGCTGCCACGATCGCCTCGGCGCTGCAGTTGTTGCCGATGTCGTTGGTGCCGTAGTAGTAGATGACCGACTTCACGTTGTGCAGTGCGAGAACGTCCCGGTCGAGGCGCGAGACCCCGTCCAGGCCGCCGCCCCCGCACGCGGGCGATGCCGTGGTGCCCGAGATCCCCTCGTTCACGACCGCGACCTGGCGCTTGTCCGGCCGCTTGTCGACGATCCGCTCCGCGAGAGTGTCCGTCCAGCGCTGGAACACGGCGGGCCGCGTGCAGTCAGCGCCGCAGTTGTCCGCGCCGACCCCGTCGACCACAGAGCTGCCGTAGGCGACGACCGTGCCGGAGAGGTCGGGGTCGTAGACGTCCACCGCGCTGACCAGGTAGGTCCACCCGTGCGCTTCGGGGAAATCAGCGCCCGAGGTGTCGGCGGTGGTGTTCCCGCCGCCCTGCGCCGAGAAGTAGTTGGTGCGGCCGGCCAGGTCGTGGAGCATCATCCGCGTCGGGTTCGCCAGGTAGAAGCTCACCACCAGGTCGTCCATGGCCGTGGTGGCAAGGTCCACCGGGTCGCTCCAGACGTCGCCGCCGGCCGGGATCGACACGGACCCCGAACCGCCGAAGGTCACGGTGCGCAGGCTCTCCGGCCGGATGGCCGCGCCACCGGCGCTCAGGCCCGCCGTCGTGGCGTCCACCACCAGGGGCTCGGTGCCGAACTGGTTCTGCAGCCGGACGCGCAGCGACGATCCGCCCTGCGTGAGGCGGGTGATGGTGCGAACCGACCGGTTCTCGAACGTCTCGGGACTCAGCCCGGAGCTGCGTTGCTGCGACTGCGTCCACGACGTCGACCAGCCGTCGTCCGGCGTGCTCACTGTGGCCGTGGCGGTCCCTCCGGCGGTAGCGCCCAACGCGACGACAAGGGTGATCAGGGCACGTGCGAGTTTACGGAACGTCATCGGTCCACCCGTTTCGCTGTTTCGCTGCTCGAGTCTTCGTCGATCGAGTTCGTGGCGTGACGTCAGGTGCCGCGCCAGATGGAACCTAAGGTCCGCACGTCGGACTGTCAACGTTGCCGGCATCAGGGCGAGCGGGTGGCATCACGTCTGGTAGGGATCGGCCCTCGCCCCTACCCTGAGAGCGATGACGAGCCGAATTGAAGACTACGGAATTGTCGGAGACCTCCAGACTGCGGCGCTGATCGGTCGTGATGGCGCGGTCGACTGGATGTGCCTGCCACAGTTCGACTCCCCGGCCTGTTTTGCCGCGCTCCTCGGGGACGAGCAGCACGGGTCGTGGCGTCTCGGACCGGAGTCGGGCGGCGAGTGCACCAGCCGGCGCTACCGGGACGGCACGCTGATCCTCGAGACGGAGTGGGACCTGCCGGAAGGCCGGGTCCGGGTCATCGACCTGATGCCGCCGCGTGGCGACCAGGCCGACCTCGTCCGGATCGTCGAGGGGATCAGCGGGAACGTCCCGATGAGCACCGAGCTGCGGCTCCGGTTCGACTACGGACATGTCGTGCCGTGGGTCACCCAGGAGCGTGGCGGCCTGCGTGCGGTGGCCGGACCCGACTCGGTCCACATCGACGCGGGCGTCGCCCTCACGCACGGCGTCGCCGACGGCGCTGTCCACCGTGCCCACTTCACCGTCGGGCCGGGCGACCGGGTGCCGTTCGTCCTGACCCACCACGCTTCTCACCTACCGATCAAGCCGCCCGTCGAGGCGGAGGCGGCGCTGCGGGAGACCGAGGAGTTCTGGCGGTCCTGGATCGCGAAGTCCACCTACGACGGACCGTGGGCCGACGCCGTGCACCGGTCCCTCATCACGCTCAAGGCACTGACCTACGCCCCGACGGGCGCCATCGCCGCAGCGGCCACCACCTCTCTCCCCGAGGAGATCGGCGGCTCGAGGAACTGGGACTACCGGTTCTGCTGGCTGCGGGACGCCGCGTTCACGCTGCAGGCCCTTGTCGGGACCGGTTTCATCGACGAGGCGCGGGCGTGGCGGGCGTGGCTCCTGCGCGCGGTGGCCGGCGACCCGGCGGACCTGCAGATCATGTACGGCCTCGACGGACGGCGGCGGCTGCCCGAGTACACGCTCGACTGGCTGCCGGGCTACGAGGACTCGGGTCCGGTGCGGATCGGCAACGGCGCCGCAGGCCAGCTCCAGATCGACGTCTGGGGCGAGACTCTTGACGCCCTGCACCTCGCGCGGGAGGCAGGGCTCGAGAGCGACGAGGAGGCTTGGGCCCTCCAGAAGGCGCTCCTGGACTACCTCGAGGAGCACTGGGACGACCTCGACAACGGGCTCTGGGAGGTGCGCGGTCCGCGGCGTGCGTTCGTGCACTCTCGCGTCATGGCGTGGGCAGGGTTCGACCGGGCGGTGCGTGCCGTCGAGGAGGGCGGGCTGGACGGGCCGGTCGAGCGGTGGCGGGCCGTGCGCGACCGCATCCACGCCGACGTGTGCATGCACGGGTTCGACGCCGAGCGGAACACGTTCACGCAGTTCTACGGCTCGGAGGGCCTGGACGCCGCCCTGCTGCTGATCGGACAGGTCGGGTTCCTGCCCTGGGACGACCCGCGCGTCGTGGGTACCGTCGATGCAGTCCAGCGGGAGCTCAGCCAGGACGGGCTGCTGTTGCGTTATCACACGGACGCCGACGACCGGGTGGACGGCCTGCCGGGCGAGGAGGCCACGTTCCTGGTGTGCAGCTTCTGGCTGGTCGACGCCCTGCACGGGATCGGCCGGGTGGACGAGGCCGTCGCGCTGTTCGAGCGCCTGCTCTCGCTGCGGAACGACCTCGGGTTGCTCAGCGAGGAGTACGACGTGCACACGGGGCGCCACCTCGGCAACACACCCCAGGCGTTCAGCCATCTCGGTCTGGTCAACAGCGCGCTGCGGCTCGCTCAGGGCGTCACGGTTCGCGACGTGGAGTCCGGCGTGGAGTCCGGCGTGACCGAACGCATTGCCGTGCCGGCCGCCGCCCCGCCGTCCGCCCCGCCCGCCGCGGGGGAGATCGCCTGATGCGCGCGCTGACGGTCGTCCCGCAGACTTCGGGGAGCCTGGCGGTCACCGACGTCGACGAGCCGGTTCCCGGCCCCGGCGAGCTCCTGGTCGACGGCCTGGCCGTCGGCGTGTGCGCCACGGACCGGGAGATCGCCGCCGGCGAGTACGGCTGGGCTCCGCCGGGGCGTGAGCGGCTGGTGCTCGGGCACGAGTCGCTCGGCCGGGTGCTGACAGCACCGGACGGCTCCGGCTTCGCGCCGGGTGACCTCGTGGTGGGCGTCGTGCGCCGTCCGGACCCTGAACCGTGCGGCGCGTGCGCTCGCGGGCAGTTCGACATGTGCCGCAACGGCAAGTACACCGAGCGGGGAATCAAGGCGATCGACGGGTTCGCCTCCGAGCGGTGGACCGTCGAGGCCGACTACGCGGTCCGCCTCGACCCGTCGCTCGCCGACGTCGGCATGCTGCTCGAGCCGACCACCGTCGTCGCCAAGGCGTGGGAGCAGATCGAGCTGGTCGGGCAGCGTGCGTGGTTCGAGCCGAAGGTGGCCCTCGTGGCCGGCGCGGGCCCGATCGGCCTGCTGGCCGCGCTCCTCGGTGTCCAGCGCGGCCTCGAGGTGCACGTTCTCGACCGCGTCACCGACGGACCCAAGCCTGAGCTGGTCGCCCAGCTCGGTGCCGAATACCACACCGATCCCGTGGCCGACGTCGCCGGCGCGCTCCACCCCGACATCGTGATCGAGGCGACAGGAGCAACCCAGGTCGTGGTCGACGTCCTCTCCGCGAGCGGCAGCTACGGCGTCACGTGCCTCACGGGCGTCACGTCGGCGGGGCGCACGCTCTCGTTCGACGTCGGCGCGATGAACCGGCGGATCGTGCTGGAGAACGACGCGGTGATCGGCTCGGTGAACGCGAACCTGACGCACTACCGGGACGGTGCGGAAGCGCTGGCCCGGGCCGACGCCGAGTGGCTCGGCCGCATCGTGACCCGCCGGGTGCCGCTCGAGGACGCCGTCGAGGCGTTCGCGAGCGACCCGGACGGGATCAAGACGGTGCTGGAGCTGTAGTTCTCAGCGGCGCTCGTCGCGCCAGTCGAGCCATACCTTGAGGGTGCTCAGGTCGTAGTCCGGCCCGGTGCTGCTCGTCGTGAGGAGCGTCGCCCCGGCGGCCACCAGCGCTTCGCCTGCTACTTCCGGTGCGCCGCTGACCTCGACGGACCGCTCCACGAGCCTGGCGGTGTCACGCCCGACGGCGGCGCCGTGCTCGGCGACGATGCGCAGCGTCTTCTTCACGCCGCCACCGCCGATCAGGATCGGGATCTCCCGCGTGGGCGCTGGGTTGCCCGCGGCGTTCGGTCCGGCCGGCGCCGATGAGTAGCCGGGAGATGAGATCGCGGTCCTGTGCTGTCGCGGTTCTGCGTCGAGGGCAGGAGCGCACGTGGTCTGCGGCATAGGCTGCGGGCATGACCAACGGGAACCTTCGCATCGCCGTCCAGCTCCAGCCGCAGCATGCCGAGTACTCCCAGATCCGGGACGCGGTGCTGCGCGCGGAGGACCTGGGCGTCGATGTTCTGTTCACCTGGGATCACTTCTTTCCGCTCTACGGCGATCCGGACGGCAAGCACTTCGAGTGCTGGACCGTGCTTGGTGCGTGGGCCGAGCAGACCGAGCGTGTGGAGATCGGCGCGCTGGTGACGTGCAACTCGTACCGGAACCCGGAGCTGCTGGCCGACATGGCTCGCACCGTCGACCACATCTCGGGCGGGCGGCTCATCCTCGGGATCGGGGCCGGCTGGTTCGAGAAGGACTACGACCAGTTTGGCTACGAGTTCGGCACGGCCGGCTCGCGGATCGCGCAGCTGGCGGAGGATATGCCGCGGATCAAGGCCCGGCTTGCGGCGGGCAACCCTGCCCCCGTCCGCGAGATCCCGGTCATGATCGGCGGTGGCGGAGAGAAGAAGACGTTGCGGATCGTGGCCGAGCACGCGGACATCTGGCACAGCTTCGGGGACGTCGAGACGCTGACCCGCAAGTCGGGCATCCTCGACGAGCACGGCGCCGAAGTGGGCCGAGACACGGCGAAGCTCGTGGAGCGCTCGGTCGGCGTGGACGGAGACCCCGCCGAGACCGGGGAGAAGCTCGTCGCCGCGGGCGCCACGCTCCTCACGGTGGGCACGAGCGGCCCGGACTACGACCTGTCGACGCTGAAGAAGTGGCTCGCCTGGCGCGACGCGCGCTGAGGTCTGGCGGCCCGGTTGCGCAAGACCCTCCTCGACGTGCAGATCGCTGTCGAAGAGGTCGGCTGGGGTTACCACGTGACTCGCCTGTTCGGGGCGGGCGAGGTGAACGGCGCCCAGCGCATCGCGACGGTCGACCAGATTGCCCGCTACCGCACCCCGCGGATGATCCTGCGCGCTCCCGCGATCCTCGACCTGGCCGGTGACCTGCGCCGCCTCGGCCTGACCGCGACGCCCGCCGACGGCGACTGGCTCGACGTCACCCCCGGCAGCGTGTCCAAGGCGTCCGCACTCGAACACGTCCGCGACACCTTGGGTGTCGCGCGGGAGTTCACGATCGGGGTCGGGGACGGGCTGAACGACCTCCCTATGTTCGCCTGGGCCGCCCGAGCCGTGGCCATGGGGCAGGCCTGTGACGTGGTCATCGAGGCTGCCGATCACGTCACCGGGACCATCGACGAGCAGGGCCTGGTGGCCGTGCTGCGCGCCCTCGCGCCCACCCCGGTCGCTCCTCATCTCTCGTCGCCTGCGACGCACGTCGTGTCGCGCGTCGGGTAACGGACTTCGCCGCATCCGCGGCGGGGAGGGCCCGGGAATCAGTCTCGGATGTTGTTGGCGTCCCACGCCTCGTGGATGGACTCCCAGTGCACGTCAATGGCCATGGGCCCATGGAAAACGATCTGCGACACGGGTGCGTGGGGGCGTATCCCTCCACGCACCCGCCGCCAGGACGACCTCCGCGTGCGTCACAGCGGAGTACCCATGTTTCACGCTCGTACAGCTCGGTATGGATGTCCTGGAGCGACACGGTTTTCGCCGAACGCTAGATCAACAGTTCATAGACCGCGCGGTCCTTGCCAGGCCCCTTGAAGTTCGATTTGACCTCCACGCCGTCGACCTCCTGGTCACCAGGCAGGTTCGTCCACACCCGCGCCCGCCAGGAGGCGTCAGCAGCCCGGTTGCCCGGCTCCGAGGTGAGCCACAGCCGCGTGCAACCCCACGTGCGCGCCTGCACGACGACGGAGTCGAGCAGCGCGGTGGCCACTCCCTGGCGACGATGGTCCGGGTGGACCATGACGTCCTGCACGTACACCCCGCTGGGATCGTCTTGGCTTCGGAATGCCGTCACGGCGCCGGCGAGGACGCCGTCGACGAACGCTACCGGGCATGTGGAGGAGAAGAGCGTCGCGTACGCCCAGTAGTCCGAAGCGGTCCGCGCCCTGATGAACGGATCGCCCTGGTCCATCAGGCTGATCACGCCATCGATCATTGGGACGGATAGCGAGGAGATGGTGATGGTCATGGCTCCCTGCCGGTCGTCTGGGGCGATGCGTAGGCAGAGCACGTGTCATCGAGTGCGGTCACGAGCAGGTCGGCGGTCTGGCTGGCTGTGGACCTCGGACCGATCACGACCTCGCCGTCGAGCCCGAGACGATCATCGGGCGCCCACCACGTGGCCATCTGCTCGGGTGTGAACTCGGTGGCCTGGGGACGGCCGGCGTGTCGGCGAACTGTCTCCTCGAAGGACACATCCAGGTAGGCGACCACGGTGGAGCCCGCATGATGAGCAACCAGAGCTCGCAACATGTCGCCGTACCTGGGCTCGTGGAGGATGCCCTCCACGACGGCGTCGTAGCCGGCGTCCAGCACGTGACGGGCGACAGCGTCGATCAGCGAGATGTTCAAGGCTCCGGGAGTGTCCTTCTCCCACAGCAGCTTGCGCCGCAGATAGTCCTGCTCGACCAGCGCTGTGCCGCGGCCCATTCGCTCTCGCAGGTCCCGAGCGACGGTGCTCTTCCCCGACCCGGAAGGCCCGCGCACGATCACCAATCGGGTCCGTGCGCTACCTGTCATCGTGCTTGCTGCACCTGAGCTCACGCGGTCAGCGTAGCGACAGGGCTCGTCAGCCGCCGCCGACAGTTGCCGTCGGTGATGCCGTTGAACGATCGCTGACCAGGGCGTGAAGATGACCTCCACCCCCGGGTCCTCGGCGCGGAGCACCGCGTAGCGGATGGTGTCGCACCCGCCCGAGCGGATCCCCCGGACGTGTGTCGTCACGTCGCAGGGGGTGCCATGGGCCGAGACTATGGGTGCGACGCCGGTCGGCGACCACCCGAAGATGACAGGAGCCCACATGCCGAACTACAGCACGTCCGCGGAGATCGACGCCTCACCGGAGGCCGTGTGGGCCGTCCTGTCCGACATCGAGCACATGCCGGACTGGACGCCCTCCATAACGTCCGTGGCGATCATCGACGGACCGAACCCGCCGGACGTCGGCACGCAGGTGCGGATCGAGCAGCCGAGGCTGCCCCTGGCGGTCTGGCTCATCGACGAGTGGGACCCGCCGCGGCACTTCGCGTGGATCAGCGAAGCGCCGGGCGTGACCACGCAGGCGGAGCACCTGGTGGAGCGGCTGCCCGACGGCCGGTCCCTGGTGACGCTCGCGATCACGCAGACCGGCGGCCTGGCATGGCTGCTCGGCAGGCTGGTGATGGGCCGCACGCGGGAGTACGTCGACACCGAGCTCAGCAGTCTGCGTGCCCGGGTGACGGCAGAGGGCTGACCCGCCGGCTCAGGCCCGCGTGGCGACCGCGAACACACGGCGGAACGCCAGGGGCGTGCCGTGGGCCCGCTGCGGGTAGGCCGCGCGCAGCGCCGCGCCGAACTCCTGCTCGAACCGGGCGCGCAGCCCGGGGTCCTCTGCCTCCAGCGCCTGGAGCGTGGGCTGGGCGCCCGTCGCCGAGATCCAGCGCAGCACCGGATCTGGCCCGTGCAGCAGGTGCGTGTACGTGGTCTCCCACACGTCCACCGTCCAGCCCGGCCGGGCCAGGAGGTCCAGGTACTCGGCGGGGTCGGCAGCGGCTCGCCGTTCGACCGGCCCGACGACGTCGGCGTACGGCGCCCGGGCAGCGACCTTCCGCAGCAACGTGTGCGACGGCGCGTCCTGGTTGCCCGGGACCTGGAAGGCGAAGGTCTGCGTGGCGCGGTCGGCGAGCGCCGGGAGCAGCTCGCGGTGCCCGGGGACCCACTGGAGTGCGGCGTTGCTGATGACGAGGTCGGCGGTGTGCTCGTCCGTGCTCAGGTCGGCCAGCACGTACTCGGTGTCCGGGTCGGCGGCGCGGGCCTTCTCGATCATGGCGGGGGAGGCGTCCACGCCGGTCACGTGGGCCTCTGGCCAGCGGGCACGGAGCACGGCGGTGAGGTGGCCGGGGCCGCACCCCAGGTCGACGACGGTGGAAGGCGTCCCGGGCACCCGGGCGACGAGCTCTGTGAAGGGTCGGGACCGCTCGTCCGTGTACTGCAGGTATGCGCCGGGGTTCCAGTCGGCCATGGCAACTCCTCGTCGTCGAGTATCTTGATGTCAAGATACATCACCGGGCCCCGGATCGCTGATCCCCGCCGCAGCCCAGCGATTGCGCCCGGAACGCTGACTGTTCCGGGCGCAATCGCTGGGCTGCGGGGGATTGTCTGGACCGCCGCTCAGCGGTTACGCCACCTCGATGAAGTCGAGCTCCGCGAACGCGATCCCCTTGCCCAGCCGGATCGTGTTCCAGCCGGCCCGCAGAGTGACGTCCTTCGACGCCTGCGACCAGCTGTCCCAGCCGGTGACGGGGTAGCTGATGGACCCGGCGGACGCCCCGTTCACGGCGACCGTGTGCGTGGCGGTCTCCACGGAGCCGTTGGCGTAGCCGACGTGCAGCGAGTAGCTGCCGCTCGTCGGTACGTAGATGGAGCCGACGTCGACCGAGCTGTCGGCGTGGTCGATGTACGCGACGACCTTGCCGTCCGACGCGCCGGCGGCGTTCTCGCGCACCGAGCAGTTGTTGAGCGTCCCGCGCTCGGCCTCGTAGCGCACGCGGCTGCCCCGCACCACGGGGTTGCCGTTGGCCCAGCCGAGGTCGGCGACGTACATGCCACGGCCGCCCGCGTCCCGGTGGCCGTGGAAGACGAGCTTGTCGCCCCCGGTGTCGCGCAGCACGTCCGCGCCGCCGGGCCCGCCCACCGCGCCGTCGAGCGATTCGGTGGTCATGAGGAAGCGGAACGCCTTGGTGTACGGCCCGGTGATCGAGCTCGACACGGCGTAGCTCGTGCCGTACTGGTTGGTCGTGTACGGGCCGGCCGAGTAGAAGAGCACGTACCTGTCGCCCACCTTGGTGATGACCGGCGCCTCGATGATGCCTGCCTCGTCGGCCCGGTCGTTGCGCAGCACCTGGGTGGCGCCGCCCTCGAACGTGATGCCGTCCGCGGCCACCCGCTGGACATGGATCCAGGTGGTGGCGCCGATGGCGTTGCCGTCGTTCTTCCAGACCAGGTACCGGGCGCCGTCGGTGTCGGTAAAGCTGGAGGCGTCGATCGCGCCGCCGTCCGTCAGCGGGCAGACGAGCGGCTGGGTGCCGACCGGCGCGAACGGGCCGCCGGGAGAGTCGGCGAGCGCGGCGCCGATGCACTGCCGTCCGGACGCGGCATGCCAGGCCGTGTAGTAGAGCAGGTAGCGCCCGTCGGCACGGCGGGAGACATCCGGGGCCCAGGTGCGTCCCTCCTGCGCCCAGGCCCCGAGGTTCGGCAGGGCGTCGGTGGACCGGTACGTCCAGGATCCGTCCGGGTCGGGCGCGGTGGCCCAGGGCAGGTTCTTGCCCTCGTTGGTCGCGTACGCGTAGTAGGTGTCGCCGAACTTGGACACGTCGGGGTCGGGGAAGTCGCGGTCGAGCACCAGGCTCGGCCGCACGGCGGCCTGAGCGGAGAGCTCACCTGCGGCGGCGGGGGCGGGGGCCGACGCCGGGGTGCCTGCGCCGTCTGCGGGCCTGGCTGCGGCGGGGCCGGTCGTGAGGAGCCCGAGCGCCAGAGCGGCGACGGCCGGACCTGTGACGAGAGCACGGGACAAGCGAGGAAGTACCACGTTGAACCTCCGGGCGAGAGAGAACTCGACGGGTGAAGTCTCGCGACGTGGCCACTTTCTGTAAAGGGTGCGCCCCAAGGCGTGGTTGCTGCCCGCGCCATCAGTCCAACGTGGGACCGAACTCACGCCACTGCTGGGGCAACCACCCGTCAGGGCACCAGCAGCACCTTGCCGGTCGTGGCCCGGCCCTCCAGCGCCTCGTGCGCGGACCCGGCGTCGGCCAGCGAGAACGTGGCCCCGACATGGACGTCGAGGTCGCCCGACGCAGCGGCCCCGAGCACCTCGGAGGTGCGCCACTCGAGCTCGTCCCGGCTGAGCGTGTAGTGCGTGATCGTCGGCCGCGTGAGGAACAGGGAGCCGCCCTTGTTGAGGCGCTGCGGGTCGAACGGTGGTACCTGGCCGGACGCCCCGCCGAACAGCACCAGCATCCCGCGCGGCCGCAGGGAGGCGAGGGACGCCTCGAAGGTGGCCTTGCCGACGCCGTCGTACACGACGTGCACGCCCTTGCCGTCGGTGAGCTCGCGCACGGCCGCCGTCAGCTCGCTCGTGAGGTCGGACATTGCCGCGTAGTCGATGGTGTGCGCCGCCCCGGCCGCTGACGAGAGTGCCGCCTTCTCGGGCGTCGACACCGTCGTGAGGACCCGGCCCCCGTTCGCGACGGCGAGCTGGGTGGCCAGCAGGCCGACGCCGCCCGCGCCCGCGGTCAGCAGCACGTCGTGCCCGGGCCGCACCTCGAACGTGGACCGGACGAGGTAGTGCGCGGTGATGCCCTGCAGGGGGAGGGCGGCGGCGGTGGTGAGGTCCAGCCCTTCGGGTACCGGAACGACGCCGGCGGCGTCCACCGCGACCAGCTCGGCGTACGAGCCGGGCCCGGCGTGCCAGGCGACGCGGTCGCCCACGGCGAATCCGCTGACGCCGTCGCCGAGCGCCTCCACGGTGCCTGCACCCTCGGCACCCACCACGTGCGGGTACTCCATCGGGTAGACGCCGGAGCGCCGGTAGGTGTCGATGAAGTTGACGCCCGCCGCGGCGACGCGGACCAGGAGCTGCCCAGGGCCCGGCGTCGGGTCGGGGAGCTCGGTGTACTGCAGGACCTCGGGACCGCCCGCTTCACGGGCTACGACTGCGTGCATGGAACGAGCCTATGCCGCGGGTAGCGTGCTCCGCGTGACCCGAACCATCCGTCCCCTCACCGAGCCTGACTGGCCCGACGTCTGGCCCGTCATCGACGCCGTCTGCCGGGAGGGCGAGACCTACACCTACCCGGTCGAGATCTCCGAGGCGGACGCCCGCGCGTACTGGATCGAGCGGCCGCCCGGCGCCACGGTGGTGCTGGAGGAGGACGGCGTGGTGCTCGGCACCGCCAAGATGGGTCCCAACAAGCCGGGCAACGGTGCCCACGTCGGTACGGCGTCGTTCATGGTGTCCGACGCCGCCCGTGGACGCGGGGTCGGCCGCGCGCTGGGCGAGCACGTGATCGCCTGGCACCGGGAGCAGGGCTTCCGCGGCATCCAGTTCAACGCGGTGGTGGAGTCGAACACGGCCGCGGTGCGCCTGTGGCAGTCGCTCGGGTTCGAGATCGTCGGCACGGTGCCGGGCGCGTTCCGCTCGCCGACGCACGGGTACACAGGGCTGCACGTGATGTATCTGCCGCTGGCTGGGTCGTGAACTCGAGGGCTCGGTCCGGCAGAGGCGATCTCAGGACGAGTAGTGATACCTGGCCTGGACGATCACCAAGTCCTCACCCTTGACCGCGTACACGAGCCGGTGCTCGTCGGTGATGCGGCGGGACCAATACCCGGTCAGGTTGGCCTTCAGCTGCTCCGGCTTCCCGATGCCTTCAAACGGGTCGTCTCGGGTGATGTCCTTGATCAGCAGGTTGATCCGCTTGAGGGTCTTGTCCGTGGCCTGCCAGTAGCAGTAGTCCTCCCAGGCCAGGGTGTGGAACACGATGTTCACTCGTCGAGATCCAGTTCCACGGACCTGAGCTCGTGGCCGGATTCAACGTCAGCAACGGCCGTGTTCAGCCGGTTGAAGTTGACCGGGGAGCGCAGCAGGTAAGCCGTCTCCTGGATGGCGTCCCATTCGTCCTTCGCCACCAGTACGGCGCTGCCGGCCTTGGAGACGATCTCTACCTGGTTCCGGTCGTCGTTCACCTGCTTGATCAGGCCGAACAGGTTGGCCCGGGCCTCGCTCGCGGTCATCGACATGATGCCCTCCCTTCACTGGTACCACATTACGGTACCGGTTCGACCGAGGTTCCCATAGTTCGAATCGTTGCTGATCGGCGGCCATCTTCTCGTCGGCCTTCAGGACACCCGCGCGATCACTGACCGGCGCGCGGGGTCGAAGCCTGCGGAGTGACCGTTGGGTCAGAACGTCATCTCGACCGCCAGGTTGTTCTTGACGAACTCTCGCATCGAGTCCTCATGGTCGGGGAAGTCGCCTTGGCCGCACAATGCGAACACGGCCAGCCCGACGTCGCTGTTGTCTCGGAATCCCAGCGAAAATCCTTCGAGCTCCCCGGACGCGTCGGTGACGTGCGTGGTCGCGAAGGCTGTCTGGCCGTCGGCCGCGCCTTCGTCAGTGATGACGCGTAACGGAAACGGCTGGTCCGGTTCGTCGGTGAATCTCGGCTCGGAGCCGATGCCCTCCACCAGGCGTCCGATGAACTCTCGCGCGACCTCTCTCGACTGAGGGTTCTCGCTGGTGCCGTACCCACCGACATTCACTACGTTGACCGAGCAGGCGGAGTCGCCCACATGCCACACCGTGGTCCCGGGATCGCCCTCTACCTGCTGCCAGTCCGTCGGCGTGCCCGTCATGAGCCAGGTCAGCGTCTCCGGCCTCCCCGCGATCAGCAGTGCTTGGACGTCGGTCTCGGAAAGCGTGTCGCTCGCTTGATCGTGCGACGTGGTTCCCGTCGGCGTCGCTGTGGGAGCCACGCTCGACCCATCAGGTGTCGCGCTCGACGCACAACCGGGCGCGGCAAGCAGAAGTGCTGCCGCTGCGAGCACTCTGGTGACTGATCTCATGACTCTCCTGTGAGGGTGGTGGTCCGGCAAGACGCTGCCAGGGCTGATCGGTGACGCTAGCGTCTTGTCGGCCAGGTCGGGGGCCATTCGACAGCGGTCATGGGTCGCCCTGCTGTCGCACCGCTGCATAGTTATGTACACTACCGAATATGTCCAGCAGTCAGCTCATCCGCGTCGCCGTCGCCGGCGCGTCCGGTTACGCGGGCGGGGAGGCCCTCCGCCTCCTCGCGGCGCACCCCTTCGTCGAGATCGGCACGCTCACCGCGCACTCGAACGCCGGGACGAGCCTCGGTGAGGTCCAGCCGCACCTGCGCGGCCTCGCCCACCGCATCCTGGAGCCCACCACGCCCGACACCCTGCTGGGGCACGACGTCGTGCTGCTCGGCCTGCCGCACGGGGCGTCGGCCCAGGTGGCGGCCCAGCTGCCGGACGACGTCCTCGTCGTGGACCTCGGGGCCGACCACCGGCTGGAGTCGGCGAGCGACTGGGAGCAGTTCTACGGCTCGACGCACGCGGGTACCTGGCCCTACGGGCTGCCCGAGCTGATCCACGCCGAGGCGCCCGGGGTCGACGTCGCCACCGCGGCCCGGCAGCGCGACAAGCTGCCCGGCGCGCGCCGCATCGCGGTGCCCGGCTGCAACGTCACGGCGGTGACCCTGGGCCTGCAGCCCGGCGTCGCTGCGGGCCTGATCGAGACGAACGACATCGTCGCCGTGCTGGCCAACGGGTACTCCGGCGCCGGCAAGGCGCTCAAGCCGCACCTCCTTGCAAGCGAGGCCCTCGGCTCCGCACAGCCGTACGGGGTGGGCGGCACGCACCGGCACATTCCGGAGATCCTGCAGAACCTGCGGGCCGCGGGGGCGGCGGGGCCGAGCATCAGCTTCACGCCCACCCTCGTGCCGATGTCGCGCGGGATCCTCGCGACGGCGACCGCCCCGCTGGTCAAGGGTGTCGACCCGGAGCAGGTCCGCGCCGCGTGGGAGGCCGCGTACGCGGACGAGCCGTTCGTGCACCTCCTCCCGGAGGGCCAGTGGCCCAGCACCGCGATGACGCTGGGCGCCAACACGGCGTGCGTGCAGGTCGCGGTCGACGCCGCGGCGCGCCGGGTCGTCACCGTCACCGCCATCGACAACCTCGTCAAGGGGACGGCCGGCGCAGCGATCCAGTCCATGAACCTCGCCCTCGGCCTGCGGGAGACCGCCGGCCTCATCACCGAAGGAGTAGCACCGTGAGCGTCACCGCGGCACACGGGTTCCGGGCGGCCGGGATCACCGCAGGCCTCAAGGCCTCCGGCACGCCGGACCTGGCCCTCGTCGTCAACGACGGCCCCGAGCACACCGCCGCCGCGGTGTTCACGAGCAACCGTGTGGTCGGCGCGCCCGTCATGTGGTCGCGCCAGGCGGTGAAGGACGGCGTCGCCCGCGCCGTGGTGCTCAACTCCGGTGGTGCCAACGTGTGCACAGGACCCGGTGGGTTCCAGGACGCGCACGCCACCGCCGAGAAGGTCGCCGACGAGCTCGGCATCGGCGCCATCGACGTGCTGGTCGGATCGACCGGCCTGATCGGCGTGCGGCTGGCCGCGGACAAGCTGCTCGCTGGCGTACCCGTCGCGGTCGGTGCGCTCTCTGCCGACGACGCCGGGGGACAGGCCGCGGCGACCGCGATCATGACCACCGACACCGTGCCGAAGACCGCTGTGCGCACCGTCGGGACGTCGCAGGGCGGGTCCTTCACCGTCGGCGGCATGGCCAAGGGCGCGGGCATGCTCGCGCCCGCCCTCGCCACGATGCTCTGCGTGATCACCACGGACGCCGTCGTCGACGCGGCAACGGCGGACGCCGCCCTGCGCGCCGCTACCCGGGTCACCTTCGACCGCGTCGACTCCGACGGCGCCATGTCCACCTCGGACACCGTGGTGCTGATGGCCTCGGGCGCCTCCCGCGTGACCCCGGACCTGGACGCGCTCACCGAGGCCGTCACGGCCATCTGCGCGGACCTGGCCCGGCAGCTCGTCGCCGACGCCGAGGGCGCGTCCCACGACATCGCCATCACCGTCACCAACGCGACCAGCGAGGACGCGGCGCTCGCCGTCGCACGGGCCGTGAGCCGGTCCAACCTGGTCAAGGCCGCGGTCTTCGGCAACGACCCCAACTGGGGACGCATCCTCTCCCAGGTCGGCACCGTGCCCGAGGCGGTCGCCCCGTTCGACCCCGCAGAGCTCGACGTCAGCGTCAACGGCGTCATGGTCTGCAAGGCCGGCGGCGCCCACGAGCCGCCCGAGAAGGTCGACATGGCCGCGGCACGTGACGTCACGTTCACCATCGACCTGCACGCCGGAGACGCCGAGATCACGCTCTGGACCAACGACCTCACGCACGACTACGTCCACGAGAACAGCGCGTACAGCTCATGAGCAGCGACATCGTCAACGGGCTGCGCCCCGACCAGAAGGCCGAGGTGCTCATCGAGGCCCTGCCCTGGCTGCAGGAGTTCTCCGGCGCCCTCGTCGTCGTCAAGTACGGCGGCAACGCGATGATCGACGCACGCCTCAAGGCGGCGTTCGCCCAGGACATGGTGTTCCTGCGACAGGTAGGGCTGCGGCCCGTCGTCGTGCACGGCGGGGGACCGCAGATCAACGCCATGCTCGACCGCCTCGGCATCGCCTCGGAGTTCAAGGGCGGCCTGCGCGTCACCACGCCGGAGGCGATGGAGGTGGTGCGCATGGTCCTGACCGGGCAGGTCAGCCGGGAGCTGGTGGGCCTGATCAACGCGCACGGCCCGGTCGCCGTCGGCCTGTCGGGGGAGGACGGCGGCCTGTTCGGCGCCGAGCGTCGCCACGCCGTCGTGGACGGCGAACCGGTCGACGTCGGCCTCGTCGGCGACGTCGTGCAGGTGGACCCGCGCGCTGTGGAGGACCTGCTGCAGGCCGGCCGCATCCCCGTGGTCTCCACGATCGCGCCCGACAAGGACGACCCGACCCAGGTGCTGAACGTCAACGCGGACACCGCCGCCTCGGCGCTCGCGGTCGCGCTCGGTGCCAAGAAGCTCATCGTCCTGACCGACGTCGAGGGGCTGTACACGGCCTGGCCGGACAAGGGCTCGCTGGTGCAGCGGATCTCGGCCCCGGAGCTGGCGGAGCTGCTGCCGAGCCTCGAGTCCGGGATGGTGCCGAAGATGGAGGCGTGCCTGCGCGCCGTCGAGGGCGGGGTGCCCGCCGCGACGGTCATCGACGGCCGCCAGCCGCACAGCGCGCTGCTGGAGGTCTTCACCACGCAGGGCAACGGGACGATGGTCGTCCCGGCGCCGGCAGAGACCACGCCGGCAGAGACCACGCCGGCAGAGACCACGAAGGAAGGTGTGAGCGCATGAGCACGGTGATCCCGGCCGAGGACGGCTCGGCGCTGGCGGCGAACGGCTCGGTCGCCGCGTGGACCGAGCGGTACACGGGCGCGGTGATGGACACGTTCGGCCCGCCGCAGCGGGTGCTGGTGCGCGGTGAGGGCTCGTACGTGTGGGACGCGGACGGCAAGCGGTACCTCGACCTGCTCGGCGGTATCGCCGTGAACGCGCTGGGCCACGCCCACCCGACGCTCACGGCGGCGATCAGTGCCCAGCTCGGCACGCTCGGGCACGTCTCGAACTTCTTCGGCACACCTGCCCAGATCGCGCTGGCCGAGACGCTGCAGCGCGTGGCAGAGGCGCCGGACGGCTCGCGCGTGTTCCTGACCAGCTCGGGCACCGAGGCGATCGAGGCGGCGTTCAAGATGACGCGCCGCGTCGCGACGTCGTCCGGGACAGGGACCCGCACGCGGGTCCTCGCCCTGGAGGGCGCCTTCCACGGCCGGTCGATGGGCGCCCTCGCGCTGACGGCGAAGGCCGCCTACCGGGAGCCGTTCGAGCCGCTGCCCGGCGGCGTGGAGCACCTGCCGTTCGGCGATCTCGCCGCACTGGAGGCCGCGTTCACGCCGCAGTCCGTCGCCGAGCACGGCGAGGTGGCGGCCCTGGTGGTCGAGCCGGTGCAGGGCGAGGCCGGCGTGCGCCCCCTGCCGCCGGGCTACCTCGCGGCCGCCCGCCGGCTGACCACTGCGCACGGTGCGCTGCTCGTCCTGGACGAGATCCAGACCGGCATGGGCCGGTGCGGGTCCTGGTTCGCCTACCAGCAGCCGGAGCTCGGTGGCGGCATCGTGCCCGACGTCGTCACGGTCGCCAAGGGCCTCGGCGGCGGCTTCCCCGTCGGTGCGGTCATCGCCTACGGCGCGGCAGCCGGCCTGCTTGGCCGCGGCCAGCACGGCAGCACCTTCGGCGGCAACCCCGTCGCGGCGGCGGCGGCGCTCGCGACGATCGGCGTGATCGAGCGCGACGGGCTGCTCACGAACGTGCGGGAGACCGGGGCGCTGCTGCGCCAGGAGATCGAGATGAGCGGCAGCCCGCTCGTCAAGGAGGTTCGCGGGCGCGGCCTGCTGCTCGCCGTCGTGCTGAACGAGCCGGTAGCTGCGCAGGTGGCCGCCGCGGCGCTGGAGGCAGGGTTCATCGTGAACGCCGTGGCACCCGACGCGATCCGGCTCGCCCCGCCCCTGATCCTGACTGCTGAGCAGGCGATGGACGCCGCCCGCTTCTTCGCATCCCTTCCGGAGGACCTCGCATGACCCGCCACTTCCTGCGCGACGACGACCTCGCGCCGGCCGAGCAGAAGGCAGTCCTGGAGCTCGGCCTCGCCCTGCGCGCGGACCGGTTCGCCCGCCGCCCCCTGGAGGGCCCGCGCGCCGTCGCGTTCATCACGGACAAGCCGACCCTGCGTACCCAGGTGTCGTTCGCCACGGGCATCGCAGAGCTCGGCGGTTTCCCCCTCCTGGTGGACGGCAACCTCGCCAAGATCGGCGTGCGCGAGTCCATCGCGGACACCACACGGGTCCTGGACCGTCAGGTCTCCGCCATCGTGTGGCGCACGTTCGGCCAGGAACGCATCGACGAGATGGCCGCCGTCTCACGCGTGCCCGTCGTCAACGCGCTCACCGACGAGTTCCACCCGTGCCAGATCCTCGCGGACCTGCTCACGGTGGCGCAGCACCGCGGCCTCGACGCCCTGCCCGGCACCACGTTCGCCTACGTGGGCGACGCCGCGAACAACATGGGCAGCTCCTACCTGCTGGGCGGCGTCACGGCCGGCCTGCACGTACGGATCGCGGGCCCCGAGGGCTATCTGCCCGACGGCGCCGTGGTCGCCCGCGCCCGCGAGATCGCCGCGGCGACGGGCGGCTCGGTCACCGTGACGACGTCGGCGAAGGAAGCCGTCGCGGGCGCCGACGTCGTGGCCACCGACACCTGGGTCTCGATGGGTGACGAGGCGGAGGCCGCGGAGCGGGCCAAGCCGTTCTGGGACTTCCAGCTGAACGCGGAGCTGCTCGCGAGCGCCGCCGACGGCGCGCTGGTGCTGCACTGCCTGCCCGCGTACCGCGGCAAGGAGATCACCGCCGAGGTCATCGACGGCCCGCGGTCCGTGGTCTGGGACGAGGCGGAGAACCGCCTGCACGCCCAGAAGGCGCTGCTGGCCTGGCTGCTGGAGCAGGGCTGATGGTCACCAAGCAGACGGCGACGACCGCGACGACGAAGGCGGCCCGGCACGCCCGGATCACCGAGATCGTGCTCCGCAACGCCATCCACTCGCAGGCGGAGCTGGCCGACGCCCTGGCGGCCGACGGCGTGAGCGTCACGCAGGGCACGCTCTCGCGTGACCTCATCGAGCTGCAGGCCGAGAAGGTACGCGGCTCGGACGGCACGCTCGTCTACGCGGTCCCTGGTGAGGGCGGGGACCGCAGCGCGCAGTCGGACGCGAGCGAGGAGTACTTGTCCGCACGGCTGGCCCGGCTGGCCAAGGAGCTGCTGGTCTCGGCCGAGTCGTCGGGCAACCTCGTGGTCCTCCGCACCCCGCCGGGGGCGGCGAACCTGCTGGCCTCGGCGATCGACCACTCCGTCTTTCCCGGGATGCTCGGCACCATCGCGGGGGACGACACGATCCTCGTCATAGCGCGGGACGCCGACGGCGCCGCGCTGGCGGGACGCTTCCTCGCGCTCAGCGCCTGAGAACACTTCACAATCGCACTGACACCACCACCGGAAAGAGATCGTCAATCATGACTGAACGCGTCGTGCTCGCCTACTCGGGCGGCCTGGACACCTCCGTCGCCATCGGCTGGATCGCTGAGGCCACCGGGGCCGAGGTGGTCGCCGTGGCCGTCGACGTCGGCCAGGGCGGCGAGGACATGAACGTCATCCGCAAGCGTGCGCTGGACTGCGGCGCCGTCGAGGCGTACGTCGCCGATGCGCGCGACGAGTTCGCGGCGGAGTACTGCATGCCCGCGCTGCGGGCCAACGGCATGTACCTCGACCGCTACCCGCTGGTCTCCGCCATCTCGCGCCCCGTCATCGTGAAGCACATGGTGCGCGCTGCCCGCCAGTTCGGCGCCTCGACCGTGGCGCACGGCTGCACGGGCAAGGGCAACGACCAGGTCCGCTTCGAGGTGGCCACCACCTCGCTCGCGCCCGACCTCAAGTCGATCGCGCCGGTGCGTGACCTCGCCCTGACCCGCGAGAAGGCCATCGACTACGCGGAGAAGCACGACCTGCCGATCGCGACCACGAAGAACAACCCGTTCTCGATCGACCAGAACGTGTGGGGCCGCGCCGTGGAGACGGGCTTCCTCGAGGACATCTGGAACGAGCCGACCAAGGACGTCTACTCCTACACGGACGACCCGACGTTCCCGCCGGTGGCGGACGAGGTCGTCCTCACCTTCGAGCAGGGCGTGCCCGTGGCGATCGACGGCGTCGCCGTCACCCCGCTGCAGGCGATCCAGGAGATGAACCGCCGCGCCGGCGCGCAGGGCGTCGGCCGCATCGACATCGTCGAGGACCGGCTCGTGGGCATCAAGTCCCGCGAGATCTACGAGGCCCCCGGCGCGATCGCGCTCATCGCCGCGCACCAGGAGCTGGAGAACGTCACCATCGAGCGCGAGCAGGCCCGGTTCAAGCGCCAGGTGGAGCAGCGCTGGAGCGAGCTCGTGTACGACGGCATGTGGTTCTCGCCGCTGAAGAAGTCGCTCGACGTCTTCATCGACGACACGCAGAAGTACGTCTCCGGAGAGATCCGCATGGTGCTGCACGGCGGCCGGGCCACCGTGACCGGGCGCCGCTCGGAGCAGTCGCTGTACGACTTCAACCTCGCCACCTACGACGAGGGCGACTCGTTCGACCAGTCGCAGGCCCGCGGGTTCATCGAGATCTACGGCCTCACGGCCAAGCTCGCCGCGGCGCGCGACGAGAAGTTCGGCAACGGCGTGGACCTGGGGGTCGGTGCACTGTGACGGGGCACGACGACACAGGGGTGGACGGTGCGGGGCAGGACGGTGCTGGGCTGGACCGTGCGGGGCAGGACGTCGAGCAGTCGGCGTCCGGCACCGTCGGGGCACACACCGGCGAGAAGGTGGCCCTCTGGGGCGGCCGGTTCGCCGGCGGGCCGGCCCCTGAGCTGGCCGCGCTCTCGCAGTCGACGCACTTCGACTGGAAGCTCGCGCCCTACGACATCGCCGGTTCGAAGGCGCACGCCCGCGTGCTGGCCGGCGCGGGCCTGCTCACCCAGCCGGAGCTCGCGCGGATGATCGACGCCCTGGACATGCTGGAGCAGGACGTCGCCTCTGGCGCGTTCCTCCCCGTGCTGGACGACGAGGACGTGCACACCGCGCTCGAGCGCGGCCTGCTGGAGCGGGCCGGGGACGAGCTGGGCGGCAAGCTGCGCGCCGGCCGGTCCCGCAACGACCAGATCGCCACGCTGGTGCGGCTCTACCTGCGCGACCAGGCGCGCACGATCGGTGTGCAGGTCCTGGACCTCGTGGACGAGCTGATCACCCAGGCGATCGCCGCCGGCGACGCCCCCATGCCAGGGCGTACGCACCTGCAGCACGCCCAGCCCGTCCTGCTGGCGCATCATCTGCTGGCGCACGCCTGGCCCCTGCTGCGCGACGTCGACCGCTTCCTCGACTGGGACGTGCGGGCGTCGAAGTCGCCCTACGGTTCCGGGGCGCTCGCGGGCTCGTCGCTGGGCCTCGACCCGGCCGCGGTGGCCGCGGACCTGGGACTGGAGGGCGGCCCGGTCGAGAACTCGATCGACGGCACGGCGTCACGCGACGTCGCGGCGGAGTTCGCGTTCGTCGCGGCGATGATCGCGGTGGACCTGTCGCGGATCGCGGAGGAGGTCATCCTCTGGAACACCAAGGAGTTCGGGTTCGTCCGCCTCGACGACGCGTACTCCACTGGCTCGTCGATCATGCCGCAGAAGAAGAACCCGGACATCGCCGAGCTCGCGCGCGGCAAGGCAGGGCGCGTGATCGGGGACCTGGTGGGCCTCATGACCACGCTCAAGGGCCTCCCGCTCGCGTACAACCGCGACCTGCAGGAGGACAAGGAGCCGGTGTTCGACCAGGTGGCGACGCTCACGACCGTGCTGCCCGCGTTCTCGGGCATGGTGCGGACGATGGTCTTCGACACGGACCGCATGGCCGAGCTCGCCCCGCAGGGCTTCTCGCTCGCCACCGACATCGCCGAGTGGCTCGTGCGGCAGGGCGTCCCGTTCCGGGTCGCGCACGAGGTGGCCGGCACCTGCGTGCAGGAGTGCGAGGCGCGTGGCATCGAGCTCTGGGACCTGTCCGACGATGACCTCGCCAAGATCTCGGAGCACCTCACGCCCGAGGTGCGCGGCGTGCTGTCGGTCGAGGGCTCGCTCTCGTCGCGCGACGCGGTAGGCGGCACGGCCCCGGTTCGTGTCCGGGAACAGATCGAGCTGGCGAAGGAACGCTCGACGGAGTACCGCTTCTGGGCCGAGCCGTGACCCCCCACAACACAGCGGGAAGGGCTCACGATGAGCGTGTCGCCTGCCGTTCTCGGTGAGCTGCTGCACCGCATCCGGTCCGCCGACGCACGCCTCGTGTGCGTCGACGGACCGGCCGGCTCCGGCAAGACGACGCTCGCCGCCCAGCTGGGTGACGCGCTGGAGGCCCCGGTCATCCACATGGACGACCTCTACGAGGGCTGGGCCGCTGGCCCGGACGGCGGCGCGGCGAACCTCCGCCGGTGGGTGCTGGACCCGCTGGCCGCGGGGGAGCGGGTGCGCTACCGGCGCTACGACTGGGTCGACGGCGACTGGGCCGAGTGGCACGACGTCCCGCCGTCGACCCACCTCGTGGTGGAGGGCTGCGGTGCGGCAGCGCAGCAGGTGGACGCGCTGGGCGCCTTCCGGGTCTGGGTCGAGGCCGACGACGCCGAACGGTTGCGCCGGGGCCTGGAGCGCGACGGCGCCGACGCCCGTGACCACTGGCTGCAGTGGATGCGGGACGAGGCCGCCCACTACGAGCAGGAGCACACCCGCGCCCGCGCGGACATCCGCCTGGACGGCTCGGGCAAGCTCACGCCGTAGTCAGCGCCCGCAGCTTGCGGGTCGGACCGTCAAACATATCGGCATGTTTCGGTAGATTTGCCCGGTGACATACCTGGAACCGCTGGATCCGGCCGCCGACCCTCGCGAGATCGGCCCGTATCGACTGCTCGGCCGCTTGGGACGTGGCGGGATGGGAGCCGTATACCTCGGCCGTTCCCGCGGTGGTCGCGAGGTCGCGCTCAAGGTGATCCGGGGCGATCTTGCTGCCGACCCGCACTTCAGGCAGCGCTTCGAGCGGGAGGTCGCCGCTGCGCGACGGGTGGGCGGTTTCTACGCCGCCGAGGTGGTCGACGCGGACACCGACTCCGCCCGGCCCTGGATGGCCACCAGCTACATCAACGGCCCCTCGCTCCAGGCCGCCGTCGACGCGCACGGCCCGCTGCCGATCGAAGCCGTCCTGGCGATCGGTGCCGGTCTGGCCGAAGGGCTTCAGGCCGTCCACGCCGCTGGACTGGTGCATCGCGACCTGAAGCCCGCCAACATCATCGTTGCGGCCGACGGCCCGCGCGTCATCGACTTCGGTATCACCAGGGCTCTCGACGCGACCTCGTTCACCAGTGCTGACGCCCTGATGGGGACGCCCGCGTACATGCCGCCGGAGCAGGCGCTCGGGCACCCCGTCGAGGCGGCCGGCGACGTGTTCGCGTTCGGTGGCGTCCTGACCTTCGCTGTCTCGGGTCACAACCCGTTCGGCTCCGGTCGGCTGGAGACCATGGTCTACAGGGTGGTGCACGGCGAACCGGACATGACCGGGGTCCCCGACGAGCTGAGGCCCATGGTGCTGGCCTGCCTCGCCAAGGATCCGGCGGCCAGGCCTCAGGTGCCGCAGGTGCTGGACTGGCTCGCCGACTCGGGCGACGCGGCCACGGTGCTGGCCGGAGCGGCACCGAACCGGCCGTGGCTCACCGACGGGATCGCCACGATGATCGCGGAGCGCAACGGGACAGGCGCGACCGGGCCGCTGTCGCTCGCGCAGCCTGGGCAGTCCGCGACCGGGCAGGTCCGTTCCGCAGCTCCGGAGCCGATTCCGGCACGGTCGGCCGGCCCGCTGCGTGAACAGGCCGTTTCGCCACCGGTGTCGGACCTCCCGATCGCCGTAGCGGAGACCCATCTCCGGGGGGAGGCGGACGCGACCGAGCTGCGTCGGCCCGCTGCGCAGTCGCCCGCGCCGGTGACGGAGCCCGGCTCGAGCAGACGCAGGTGGATCTGGTCCGCCGTGGCCGTCGCGGGCGTTCTTGTGCTCGCCGTCGGCGGGTTCTTCCTGCTGCCGACGCTGCTTCCGGGGGGTGACGACCCTCTGGTAGGGGCGGGCGGAGGTGCGAGTCCCGGCGTCACCGACGCCAACGCCAACGCGGACACGGTCACGGACACGGACGCCGACCCGTCCGAGGCCGCCGACAGCGCTCCAGCGAACGAGGGTCAGCTCGTCGCGGCCGACTGTCCGGACCCGGTGCAGGAGCCTCGGGCGACCTATTCGCTTCCCGACGACGAGTCGGCCTCCGAGTACCGGAAGTGGCACGCCACGCTGAAGACCTGCGTGGGCGACATCGAAGTCGAGCTCGACGGGGCCTCCGCGCCGATCGCCGTCGCGGTCTTCGTGGAGCTCGCCCGAGGTGGCTACTACGACGGCACCGGATGCCACGAGCTCAAGACTGCCGGCCCGTACCGCCTGAAGTGCGGGGACCCCACCTTCAGCGGTGAGGGATATCCAGGCTTCGTGTTCGGGCCGCCGGAGAACGTCCCGCACGACGGCGTGTATCCGGCAGGCAGCCTCGTCATGGCATTCAACGGCGATGGATACTCGAACGCTCAGTTCTCCCTCGTGCACGACGACTCGGCGATCCCCAGCCCTGAAGGGCAGACCGTGTTCGGCAAGGTCACCACGGGTATGGAGATCCTGAAGTCGGTCGCGGAGCAAGGGAGCAAGGGCAACGAGCAACCGGAGCAACCGGTGACGATCACCAGCATCGAGCTGAAGTAGCCCCATCGGCAGAGCCGGATGCGCGGCCGTCCACACCTAGATCAACCATGCCTTGCAGTGCTAGGGTTCCAACCCCTAGCACTCCTAGGCATTGGAGAATCTGAGTGCACATCGACAAGGATCTGGTGGCGGCCTCGGCCACACCCCTCGTCCTCGGCATCCTGGCCGACGGCGAGTCGTACGGCTACGCGATCGTCAAGCGCGTCAACGAGCTCTCCGGCGGGCGCATGCAGTGGACCGACGGCATGCTCTACCCCCTCCTGCACCGGCTCGAGCGGTTCGGGTACGTGGAGGCGAGCTGGGGCACGTCCGACGCCGGACGCCGCCGCAAGCACTACGCGATCACGCAGGCCGGCCGGGAGACGCTCGCCGACCGGCAGCAGCAGTGGTCGGTTGTCGCCGACGCCCTCAAGCAGGTGTGGCAGGACGCCCAGCGCCCGCCCGCAGTCGCAGAAGGGTGGGCATGATGAGCACCAACCCCGAGCTCGAAGCACAGATCGACCAGTGGCGCGGCTACGTCCAGCGCCGTCGGGCCATCTCGGCAGGCGACGTCGAGGAGATGGAGGACCACCTTCGCGAGCAGGTGACCGACCTGACCAGCACCGGGCTCGACGACGACGAGGCCTTCCTGGTCTCGGTCAAGCGCATGGGCAACCTCGACGAGGTCTCCCGCGAGTTCGCCCGCGAGCACTCCGACCGGCTCTGGAAGCAGCTCGTGCTGGTCCCCGACGAGCCCGACGCCGGTGCGAAGCCCTGGCGCGAGCTCGGCGTCGTCCTGGCGCTCGCCCTCGGGGCTGGAGCAGCGGTCAAGATCGGCACCGAGCTGTTCGCCGACGAGCTGGTGGTCCTGCGCAACATCGGGCTGCTCGTGCTCCCGTTCCTCGCCGGCTACTTCGCCTGGAAGCGCAAGCTCACCTGGCGGGTGGGCGCGGCGCTCCTGGTCCCGTTCGCCCTGCTCGCCGTGGTGCTGAACGTCTACCCGTTCGACCCGGACGGCTCGACCCTGTTCCTCGCCGCCAGCCACTCGATCGTCGCCCTCTGGGCGCTGATCTCCGTCGCCTACGCGGGCGGGCGGTGGCGGTCGGACGCCCGCCGCATGGACTACGTCCGCTTCACCGGCGAGCTCGCCATCTACTTCGTCCTGATCGCGCTCGGCGGGGGAGTGCTCATCGGGCTCACCCTCGGCACCCTCGGCCTGGTCGGCGTCGACTTCGAGCCCGTCCTCGAGTCCTGGATCCTGCCGTTCTGTGTGCCCGGCGCCCTCATCGTCGCGGCCTGGCTGGTCGAGGCCAAACAGAACGTCGTCGAGAACATCGCACCGGTCCTGACTCGCGTCTTCACACCGCTGACCATCGTGATGCTGCTCGTGTTCCTCGGCGTCTTCGCGACCACCGGCGGGCTGCTCGACGTCGACCGCGAGCTGCTCATCCTCATGGACATGGTGCTCGTGCTCGTGCTGTGCCTGCTGCTCTACTCAATCTCCGCCCGCGACTCGCTCGCGCCGCCCGGGCTGTTCGACGTGCTCCAGCTCGTCCTCGTGGTCGCGGCGCTCGCCGTCGACACGGTCACCCTGAGCGCGATGCTGACCCGCATCGCCGAGTTCGGGTTCAGCGCCAACAAGGTGGCGGCCCTCGGGTTGAACCTGGTGCTGCTGGTGCACCTGGCCTGGTCGGCCTGGCTGTCCGTCGAGTTCCTGCGGGGCAAGCGCCCGTTCGGACCGGTCGAGCGCTGGCAGACCAGGTACCTGCCCGCCTACGCCGTGTGGGCGCTGGTCGTGGTCGTGATCTTCCCGCCGGTCTTCGCGTTCGCGTAGCAGGTCTGTGCATGATCGGGGCATGAACGTTCCCGACACCGTGCCCAGCAGCGTCCCGGGCAGGGACTGGTACGCGCGACCAGTTCTCGACGTCGCCAGGGACCTGCTGGGGGCCACACTCACCACCCGCACGCCCGACGGCATCGTCGGTCTGCGCCTCACCGAGGTGGAGGCGTACGACGGCACCACCGACCCCGGTTCGCACGCCTACCGCGGCCCCAGCCGGCGCAACGCGACGATGTTCGGCGAGCCCGGGCGGCTGTACGTCTACCGGCACCTGGGTCTGCACCACTGCGTGAACGTGGTGTGCGGGCCGGAGGGGGAGGCGTCGGCGGTGCTGGTCCGGGCGGGGGAGGTGGTCGACGGCGCGGACCTGGCCCGCTCGCGCCGCCTCGCCTCCGGCGTCGCCCGGACCGACCGCGACCTCGCGCGCGGCCCGGCCCGCCTGGCCGTCGCCCTGGGGCTCGACCTGTCCGACGACGGCGCCGACGTCACCGCTCCGGAGGGCCACGTGGTGCTGCGCCACCCGTTGGTCGAGCCTGTCGAGACCCCCGCCGTCATCCGCACCGGCCCACGCGTAGGCGTGAGCGGCGACGGCGGCCGCGCAGACCTCTTCCCCTGGCGCTTCTGGCTGGACGCGGAGCCGACCGTCTCGGCCTACCGTGCAGCACCCGCGCGCACCTGAGACCGGTCGGATGCGTCCCGCAGGCGAGGAGTCCGGTCGATCGGCGGACCGAGCGCACGCCGTCGGAACCGGACCGTCAGACCGGGTAGGTCTCCCGCAGCACCCGGGCCAGGTGCCGCGCGATCTCGCGCGGCCCCGACCTCGCGGTGCGTCGCTCCACTTCGCTGTTGTAGTTCGTGTTGGTGTTCACGTCGTACGTCAGGACGCGGCCGTCGGCGGTCCGGATGTTCTCGATTCCCGCCACCTCGATCCCGTGCCGCCGTGTGAACTCAAGGTACTTGGCGACCACCGGGTCGTCATAGCCCTCACGCTCGGAGAACAGGCCCCACTCCTCGTCGGGCGCCATGGAGATGGTCGCGCCGACCGGCGGGACGGGCCGGCCCGTCTCGGGGTCGATCGCGCACGCGTCGGCGGGGCAGAGCTGGAACCCGCCGCGCTCCGTGTCGCCGCGCACGGCGTAGACCATCTCGCCGCCGACGATCTCGACGCGGGTGATGCCGCCGTCGGCCGCGATCACGTACTCCTGGATCAGGGTGATCCCGTCCACCGGCTCCTCGTACTCGTCGGACCGGACGTAGTCGGCGAGGTCGTCGAACGAGTCGAACTTGCGCACCCCCAGGCCCTTGCCGCCCTGGTTGTGCTTGGTGACGAACGGGGTGGGGAAACCCTGCGCTGCCTTCAGCACCTGGTCCCGCCCGACGGCGGCCACCGTGCGCGGCGTGTCGATCCCGGCGGCCCGCAGCGCCGTGAGCTGGTCCACCTTGCTGACCTCGAGCTCGAGCACACGGCGGCCGTTGACCGTGCGCCGGCCGTAGGCCTCGAGCCAGGACAGCACGGCGCGCGAGTAGTCCTTGGTGAGCCCGTGGTCCCGCGTGTGGCTGCTCGCCGAGATGCGGGACCAGAAGATTCCCTCCGGTGGCGCGTCGTCGAGGTCGAGCACGCCGTCGGTCAGCACCCACTCCACGTACTCGACGCCCTCGGCCGCGAAGGCCTCGGCGAACGGGGGGAACCACTCGGGGTTCTCGTGCAGGGCATAGATCTTGGGGGTGCTCACAGGGACCTTCCGAACGCATGACAGCCATCGATGGAACCCCGCAATACTGGCACGCGGTCCTGGGCGCTCGTCTGTGTCCTGCGGCACAGGACCGCGGACGCAGGGGTGTGGCGGAGGCCGGCCCGTGACCACCCGGGACCGGCCTCCACCCTGTGTGCTGCCCGGGCTACCGGTGGTCGACGCGGGCTGCTCCGGCCACTTCGACCGGCTTGTCAGCAGGCTCGCCGACGGCCTCGCCGACGGGTTCCGGCGCCACGTCGACCTGCGCCAGGGAACGCCGGGCCGCGGGGACGGCGAGGATCGTGCCCAGCACGACGACCAGGAGGACCCCGGCCAGGATCAGGAGCGACTCCACGGAGAACTGGTCGGCCAGCGGGCCGAACACGATCATGGACAGCGGCATCGCGACGGTGATGACGATGCCGACGAAGCCGAACACCCGGCCCTGCATCTCAGGTTCCACGCGCTCCTGGATGATCGTGAACGCCGGCGTGTTGAGGGTGGCGAACGTGATGCCGATCAGCAGCCCGAGCCCGAAGAACACCCACATGTTCGTCGACAGACCCAGGCCGGTGACCAGCACGCCGGTGACGATCACGGAGCCCACCATGAGCCGCACCCGCCGCTTGATCCGTGGGCCGAAGCTCGCCATGAGCAGCCCGCCCAGCAGCATGCCGCCGCCCCAGAACAGCTCGTTCGCGGTCAGCTTCCACACCTCGTCGCCGAACGTGCGGGTGACCATCAGCGGTGTCAGGTAGCTCGGTGCTCCGACGAGGAACATCACGAGCGCGAACAGCGCGATCAGCCACTTCAGGGGGGCGTTCGAGCCGATGTACCGCACGCCCGCCACGAGGTCGCCGAAGTAGCTGACCGGACCGTCCTCGGTGGCGGCCCGCACCAGTCGCGGCACCCGGACCAGCGCGAGCATGCCGACGCCGATCAGCGCGGTCGCCGCATCCACGAAGAACACGGCGACGATGTCGAACGACGCGTAGACCACGGCGGCCAGGGCCGGGGCGAGCAGCATCATCCCGGACTGGATCGACTGGAACATCCCGTTGACACGCATCAGCTGATCGGCCGGCGCGATCTGAGGGATCATCGCGCTCACGGCGGGCGTCTGGATCCCCGCGAACACCGACCGGACGGCCAGCGCCAGGTAGATGACCCACAGGTCGTCGACGCCGCTCGCCATGAGCAGGGCCAGACCCAGCGTCACGACCGCGATCGTGGTGTCGGCTCCCATGATCAAGAGCTTGCGGGAGTGCCGGTCGGCCCAGACACCGCCGAAGATCGACATGAACGCCTGCGGCAGCATGCCGAACACGATGCTCAGCATGAGGACCGACCCGGACCGGGTCTCGATGGTCAGGTGCCACATGACCGCGAACATCACCAGCATCGAACCGAGCAGGGAGATGGTCTGCCCGGTCAGGAACAGCCCGACGTTCCGCTTCCAGCCGGGCATCTCTTCGTTGCTCATGGTTCAACCCTGCCCGACGGGACGGTAGAACGCGGAAGCTTTTCTGTGTCCATGGAACGTTCGACGACGGCGCGCGCCAGAACTCATCGGGGGACGGAGGCCCGGGGCGCGCCCCGAGAAGTCAGATCTCATGCCCCTGATCGTTGTTCCTCAACCTTGGTCGAGGTCAAGGGGTCTCTGCACGCCGGACGGGTGCGCGTCCACGGGCCGCCGTCGGGCAGACTAGGACCAGCGGGCCGCTAACAGCGGGCCGCTCCGTACCACGGGCCCACGACGACGGGCCAGAGCACCCAAAGGAGCACACGGTGACAGACATCTTCGACGAGCTGCAATGGCGAGGCCTGGTGGCACAGTCCACCGACGAGCCCGCGCTGCGTTCTGCACTGTCGGAGGGCACCGTGGACTATTACGTGGGCTTTGACCCCACGGCGCCGTCGCTGCACATCGGCAACCTGGTGCAGGTCCTGACCGCACGCCGGCTGCAGGACGCCGGGCACCGGCCGTACCTTCTGGTCGGCGGCGCGACGGGCCTCATCGGTGACCCCCGCGACTCGGGCGAGCGCACGCTCAACTCGCCCGAGACCGTCGCGAGCTGGGTGGAGCGCATCCGCGCGCAGATCGAGCCGCACCTGTCCTTCGACGGCGACAACGCCGCGCAGATGGTGAACAACCTGGACTGGACCGGCCCGATGACGGCCATCGAGTTCCTGCGCGACATCGGCAAGCACTTCCGCCTCGGCACCATGCTGTCCAAGGACATCGTCGCGCGGCGGCTCAGCTCGGACGAGGGCATCAGCTTCACCGAGTTCAGCTACCAGGTGCTGCAGGGCATGGACTACCGCGAGCTGTACCGGCGGCACGGCATCACCCTGCAGCTGGGCGGAAACGACCAGTGGGGCAACCTGCTGGCCGGCGTCGAGCTGCTGCGCAAGGCCGAAGGCGTGAGTGCCCACGCGCTCACGACGCCGCTCATCACCAAGGCCGACGGCACCAAGTTCGGGAAGTCCGAGGGCGGGTCCATCTGGCTCGACCCGGAGATGACCAGCCCGTACGCGTTCTACCAGTTCTGGCTCAACCAGGCTGACGCGGACGTCGTGAACTACCTCAAGGTGTTCACGTTCCGCAGCCAAGAGGAGATCGCCGAGCTCGAGCGCGAGGTGGCCGAGCGGCCCTTCGCGCGGGAGGCCCAGAAGGCGCTCGCGGGTGACGTCACCACCCTGGTGCACGGCGCCGGCGCCACGGAGGCGGTCATCGCGGCGAGCCAGGCCCTGTTCGGCCGTGGTTCGCTCGACGAGCTCGACGCGCGGACGCTCTCCGGGGCGGTGTCCGAGCTGCCGCGAGTGACGGCCAAGGCCGGGGACCTGGTCGCGGACCTCCTGGTCGGGTCAGGGCTCGTGGCATCGAAGGGTGCCGCGCGCCGTGCGATCGCCGAGGGCGGCGCCTACGTGAACAACGTGAAGGTGACGTCGGACGAGGCGGCTCTCGCCCCCGAGGACCTGCTGCACGGCAAGCACGCGGTGCTGCGCCGCGGCAAGAAGACGCTGGCGGTCGCGACGTCGGAGTGACGCTTCCCTGACCGGCTGCACCGGTACGCGACGGCGGTCGCTCGCTGACAAGCGGGCGGCCGCCGTCCGCATGTCCGGACACTTCTGGCGTCCGTCCTGCCCGATTACGGGCAAGAAATTGCTCCCCGTCGTCGAAGGGGCGAGTCTCTTGGTCATGAAGACGTCTTCCGATCTCGTCGCGCACGTGGCGGCGAGCACAGGGCTCACCCCCGCAGAGGCGGCGCGGGTGGTCGGCGACGTCGTGGCGTACTTCGCCACGCCGGTCGAGGACGTCGTCCGACGGCGGCACGCCGAGCTGAAGACCTATGGGGCGAAGAACCCCGAGATCTTCGCGCGGATCGCCGCCGAGCTGGAGCACCGGGTCGTCGCGGCTCCGCAGCTCAGCGAACGGCAGCTGCGCCGGATGATCTACGGCTGACCGGGCTCGGACCTGATACTTTCCCCGAAGGAGCACCAGCATGTGCGGAATCGTCGGTTACGTCGGCGGCCAGAACGCGGCCCCGTTGCTCGTGGAGGCGCTCGGGCGGCTCGAACACCGGGGCTACGACTCGGCGGGTGTCGCCGTCGTCGGCTCCCAGCTCCGCGTGACCAAGCGCGCCGGGCGCGTGCGCGACCTCGCCGAGGTCCTGCCCAAGCGGATGCCGGGGCGGGTGGGCATCGGCCACACCCGGTGGGCGACGCACGGTCCCGCGACCGACGCCAACGCCCACCCGCACACGGACGAGAGCGGTGCGGTGGCGGTGGTGCACAACGGCATCATCGACAACGCCGCGGCGCTGCGCGCGCGGCTCGTCGACCAGGGCGTGTCGCTCGTGAGCGACACAGACACCGAGGTGTTCGCCCACCTCGTCGCCCTGTCCGACGCCGACACGCTCGAGGGAAAGGTCGTGGACGCGCTGGACGCGGTGGAGGGAACCTACGGGCTGGCCGTCGTGCACGCCGGCTTCCCTGACCGCGTGGTGGTGGCCAGGAACGGCAGCCCGCTGCTGGTCGGTGTGGGGGACAAGGAGATGTTCGTGGCCTCCGACCTGGCGGCGCTCGTACGCCACACCACCACCGTCGCGCACCTGGCCGACGGCGAGCTGGCGACCGTCACGGCGTCGGGCTTCACGACGTTCCGCCGGGACCTGACGCGCACCCAGACCACCGCTCGTGAGGTCGACGTCGACCCCAGCGCCTACGAGCACGGTCCGATCGACGGCCGTCCGCGCATGTATACCGAGATGCTCGAGCAGCCGGCGAGCGTGGAGCGGGCGCTGCGCGGTCGGCTGGACGAGCGGTTCGCGACCGCGCACCTGGGCGGGCTCGAGATGGACGCCCGCGAGCTGCGTGCCGTCCGCAGGGTCAAGATCCTGGGCTGCGGGTCCGCGTACTACGTAGGGCAGATGGGTGCGTCGCTCATCGAGGAGCTCGCTCGTGTCCCCGCCGACGCCGAGGCCGCGAGCGAGTTCCGCTACCGCAGCCCGGTGATCGAGCCGGACACGCTGTACGTGGCGGTGAGCCAGTCCGGCGAGACCATCGACACGCTGCTGGCGGTCGAGGAGATCCGCCGCAAGGGAGGCCGCGTCATCGGGCTGGTCAACGTGGTCGGCTCCGCGATCGCCCGGGCCTGCGACGGCGGCATCTATCTGCACGCGGGGCCCGAGATCGCCGTCGCCTCCACGAAGGCGCTCACCACGATGTTCGTGGGCTTCGCACTCCTTGCGCTCCAGCTGGGGCGCGTACGAGACCTGTCCGTCGCCGACGGACGCCGGCTGGTAGCCGGGCTGCAGAACCTGCCGGCCCAGATCGAGCAGGTGCTCGACGGCGAGGAGCGGATCGCCCAGGCGGCGAAGGCGCTCGCGGAGGCCGAGAGCCTGTTCTTCGTGGGCAGGGTCAGGGGATTCCCGGTGGCGCGAGAGGGCGCCCAGAAGTTCAAGGAGATCAGCTACCGGCACGCCGAGGCGTACCAGATGTCGGAGCTCAAGCACGGCCCGCTGGCGCTCATCTCGCCCGAGGTGCCCACCGTTGCCATCGTGCCTGACGACGAGCTGACCGACCGCAACGTGGCGGCGCTGCACGAGATCGATGCCCGGGGCGGACCGCTCGTCGTGGTGACGCACGCCGGCGTGGACCTGGGGGACCTGCGGGTGGAGCGCATCGACGTGCCGCGCAGCGAACGGGAGCTCGACCCGCTGCTGCTCACCGTGCCGCTGCAGCTGCTGGCGTACCACGCGGCGCTTGCGCTCGGGCACGACGTCGACAAGCCGAGGAACCTGGCGAAGTCGGTCACCGTGGAGTGACGACGGCACAGGCGGGTCCCCGACGCGTGCGCCGGGGACCCGCGGTTTCTGGCCCCTTGCGGTCCGGATGGAACGCCGATTTGGCGTGGGTGCCGATCGCTGTGTACTGTTCCCGTTGTTCGCCCGACAGGGAGATACGGACAGGAAGCGCGACAAGCGTGACTGGCCGGTCCCGGGGCGGAAACCAAACCAGATCTGAGAGTGGCTTCGTGCGCTTCGGAACTGGGGAGGGCTTGCCGGACAGGCATCCCGATGTAGGAACCCTCACCAGGGTCCTTGCGCCGGGGAGCGTGGTAGGGTAAGTTACACAGGTTGCCTCCGAACGTTGATCAAGCGGCTAGCGCCGCGATCGACCGGGAGGCGTCCCAACCTTCGCAAGTCGCTGAAGTTCATTCTTCTGACGATGGCGTAAATGGGAATCAGAATTCATTCGGATGGTCGAAGAATTCTCGCTGGCCGACAGGCTGGAGAGGATTTGGAAAAGTCCGAAAGGGCCTGGTAAGTTACAGGCACTGCCCCGGACAGGGAAGCGATCGGAAAGATTGCGGATCTGACGGTGTGCGTCGGTTGTTTGAGAACTCAACAGTGTGCTTGATAGTCAATGCCAATGTTTTAACCCTTGTGGGTGTGGCTGTGCTGACCGTTCGGTTGGTGTGGTCATGTGCTGTGAGGGGTTGTTTGGACAGACTTAATCATCAGATTGGTCTGGCCGGTATCATTGTTCGCACTCGTCTTCGGGTGGGTGTGGATGTTTCTCTTTTATGGAGAGTTTGATCCTGGCTCAGGACGAACGCTGGTGGCGTGCTTAACACATGCAAGTCGAACGGTGAAGCTCAGCTTGCTGGGTGGATCAGTGGCGAACGGG
>NZ_JAMTCT010000010.1 GCF_024171995.1 Promicromonospora umidemergens
CGCGCACTCTCCGGCGGAACTTGCTTCGCTGCGTCCCACCTCCGAGTGCGCTCGCCGCGATCGCTCCAGATAGGCTCCGCTGCATGAACGAAACCTCGAACGCCCTGCTCGGTCCTGCGGAGATCCGCGACCTGGCAGGGCGTTTGGGCGTTCGGCCCACCAAGACCCTTGGCCAGAACTTCCTGCACGACGGCGGCACGGTCCGCAAGATCGTGCGCATCGCGGCCCTGAGGCCGGGCGAACGGGTGGTCGAGGTCGGCCCAGGGCTGGGCTCGCTGACCCTCGGCCTGGTGGAGGCCGGTGCCTCGGTCGTGGCGATCGAGATCGACCCGCTCCTCGCGGGTCAGATCACCGGCACGGTGCAGGACCGGTTCCCGGGTGCCGACTTCGAGGTGGTGCTCTCCGACGCGATGGACGTGACCACCCTGCCCGGTGCGCCGCCGACGGCGCTCGTGGCGAACCTCCCGTACAACGTGGCCGTCCCGGTGCTGCTCACCATGCTGCAGCGGTTCGACTCGCTGGAACGCGTGCTCGTGATGGTCCAGGCCGAGGTGGCCGACCGGATCGCAGCCGTGCCGGGCTCGAAGATCTACGGCATCCCGTCGGTGAAGGCCGCCTGGTACTCGTCGGCCCGCCGGGTGGGGACGATCGGCCGCAACGTCTTCTGGCCCGCCCCGAACGTCGACTCCGCGCTCGTGTACCTGGAGCGCAGGGAGCCGCCGTCGACCACCGCACCGCGGGAGCGGGTCTTCGCCGTCGTGGACACCGCGTTCGCGCAGCGCCGCAAGACGCTGCGTGCCGCCCTGGCGGGGCTGTTCGGCTCGGGTGCAGCGGCTGAGACGGCGCTGCGCGCCGCGGGCGTCGACCCGAGCGCACGCGGCGAGACGCTGGTGGTCGAGCAGTTCGCGCGCATAGCTGAACAGCTCGGTCAGCCTGGGGAGGGGGTCGCGTGAGCGCGCACCTCAGCGCGGCGCCGCCGCCGTCGGTCCGCGTCCGCGCGCCGGGAAAGGTCAACCTCGCGCTGCGCGTCGGACCCGTCGGGAACGACGGCTACCACCCGCTGGCGACGATCTTCCAGGCCGTGTCCCTGTTCGAGGAGGTAACGGCTACGCACTCCATGCCAGGATCTGGTATCTCGCTGACGGTCTCGGGCCCGCAGGCTGACGCCGTCCCGACCGACGAGACCAATCTCGCCTGGCGTGCCGCTGCGCTCCTCGCCGAACGTACGGGCCTGCCTGCCGACGTCGGGCTGCACATCACCAAGGGTGTGCCGGTCGCCGGAGGTATGGCCGGCGGGTCCGCCGACGCCGCTGCCGCGCTCCTGGCGTGCGACACGCTCTGGGACGCAGGGCTGCCCCGGCAGGAGCTGGTCGAGCTGGCCGCGGAGCTCGGGGCGGACGTGCCGTTCTCGCTGCTGGGGCACACCGCCGTCGGTACGGGACGGGGCGACCTCCTGACGCCGGCGATGACACGCGGCGAGTTCCACTGGTGCTTCGGCACGCAGCGCGAGGGCCTGTCGACGCCCAGCGTGTTCCGCCGGTTCGACGAGCTGGCCGGCCCGTCGACGCCCGACGTGGCCCCCGCCGCCGACGACACCGAGCTCATGCACGCGCTGCGCGCCGGGGACGCGGTGGCGCTCGGCAAGGCGCTGCACAACGACCTGGAGGCACCGGCTCTGGACCTGCGGCCAGAGCTCGCCGCCGTGCTCGAGGTCGCCACCGACTCCGGGGCGCTGGGCGTGGTCGTCTCCGGGTCCGGTCCAACGGTCGCCGCGCTCGGCCGCTCGCGGCAGCATGCGCTGGCGCTGGGTGCGGCGTGGACGGCGGCCGACGTCGTCGACGCGGTCTGGTGCGCGACGGGCCCGGCCCCGGGCACCCAGCTCATCACCTCGATCTCCCGCTGACCCAGGCAGTTGGCCGTGGGCGCGATGATCGCGCCCACAACCAGTGCGGGTCAGTAGGCGATCTGCGGGACGAAGACGTCCTTCAGGTGCGTGTGCGCCGTGATCCAGCGGGCGCGCCGCGCCGCAGTGCTGCTCTCCGTGGTGAGGACGCACTCCACCACCCGCTCGACGGAACCGGTCATGGCGGCCAGTGCCAGCGCTGCGTTGAAGCCCCACTCCTCCAGCAGCACCTGCGCGCCCGCACCCTGGGCGAGCTGCAGCGGGGTGCTCGCCCGGCGGGCGAACGCGACCAGGGAGTCCTTGTGCGCGGCGGGGATGTCGCCCTCGACCAGGGCGCACGCGAGATCGGGCAGCAGCCCGGCCGCCGCGACGACGGCCGCCGCCACCGGCCCGCTGCCGAGCACGGCTATCCGTGACGGGTCCACGCTCGCGAGGGTGCGCAGGGCCTGCACCGCCCGGACGGCGTCGGTGAAGACGCCACGGTTGTACGGGTCGTCGAGGTCGTCCTGGGGCAGCTCGACCACCAGGTGCGCGAACCCGTCCGACGCGAGCCACTCGAGGTCACGGCTCGCGGCCCGACCGGCAGGCCGCAGCTCGACCAGGCCGGGCAGCGTGGCGTCGGCCTGCGACGGGGTGATGAGCCGACCTGTCACAGGGCGCCCCTCGAACCCGGCGAACGTCACGGCCTCGGCCGTGAGATCCCGGGAGCGGGCGGAGGCAGCGGTCAGCACTGGCGCCACCTCGATGTCGCGGTGTGCGGCGAGGTTCTGCGCCCAGAACAGGTCGAAGTTCGCGGGCTCGTCAGTGGCAGGCGGCATGGCCGGCGTCACCGTGACGAGCGGCAGGTCGTACTCAGACACGGGAGACCTCCGAGGATGGGCGTGCGCAGGGAGTTTACCGCCCGGAGGCGACAGGCACCTTTTCCGGTCCGGACCGGCCTGCCGGCCGTCAGATGATCTTGCCCAGCCACGCGAGCTTGCGCGGGAACCGGTAGTCGCCGCCGCCCTCGTGGTTGTTGTACGGGTAGACGTCGATCTCCTTCACCACCGGTTCCGTCTGGTCCGGCGCCCAGCTGTTGAACACCGCGTACACGGTGGACGGCGGGCAGATGGTGTCCATGAGCGCCACCGAGAACAGGCCGGCCGCCCGCGCGCGCCGCGCGAACGAGACCCCGTCCAGGTAGGAGAAGGTACGCCAGACCTGCGCCTCGACCGCCGGGTCGCGGTGCACGGAGAGGTACTTCGTGATCTCGCCGTACGGGAGGGCGTCGGTGATGGACACCGCCCGGCGGTAGTGGCTCAGGAACGGCACGTCGGGCATCCCGGCCACGACGTCGGGCACCAGGCCCGCCACCGCGAGGCTGATGCCGCCACCCTGGCTGCCGCCGGCCACGGCCACGCGCTCCGGATCCAGCCCCGGGATGCCGCGCACCGCGTCCACGGCACGGACGGCGTCCGTGAACACGCGGCGGTAGTAGTGGTCGTGCGGGTCGAGGACACCGCGGGTCATGTACCCCGGCGACGCGGGCCCTGACCCCACCGGGTCCGGTGTCGCCCCACCGGTGCCGTGGCCCGACGCCTGCCCGCGGGTGTCCATCCGGAGGTGCGCGTAGCCGGCCGCCGCCCAGTGGATCTTCTCGTGCGGCAGGCCCCGCCCGCCGCCGTAGCCCTCGTACTCGACCACGACCGGCAGGTCGCCGTCGGCGTGCGCCGGACGGGTCAGCCAGGCCTTGATGGGGTGGCCGCCGAAGCCGGGGAACGTCACGTCGTCGACCACGACCTCCGTGAGCCCGGTGTCGATGCGCTCCACCGTGGGCGCCCGGCCGAACGCTCGCGCCTCCGCCAGGGTCGCCGACCAGAACTCGTCGAAGTCGCCGGGCTCGTCGATCTCGGGTGCGTACCTCTCGAGATCGGACAGCGGCATGTCGAACTGGGCCACGGGATCCTCCTGGTACGGCCTCCGGGCGGGAAGGCCTCTGCGGCAACATTGACGTTCGGCGCAAGAGTAGCGTCGGGACGGGGCACGCTGTGCTTGCGGATCATGCGCCGTCGGTCAAGATCATAAAGATCGTAAGAGATCCAAAAAAGGGGGCCGGCGATCGATGACGACGCGGTCGGCCGGCACGATACGGATACGTGGACTTCGCGATCCCGTACCTACGTGAGTACCTGCGCGAGCACGCGGCGCAATACGAGCTGACGGGGCGAGTGGACGTTCCCCGGCCCGAGGCGAACTAGTCTTCTTGGGTGGCACATCTCCTCGGCGCGGACGGCATTGCGCTGACCATCGGTACTCGCACCCTCCTGTCCGACGTCTCCCTCGGCCTCGACGACGGCGACCGCGTCGGCGTCGTCGGCCCCAACGGCGCGGGCAAGTCGACCCTGCTGCGCATCCTCGCGGGCACCTCCCGGCCCGACGCCGGCCGGGTCACCCGGGTGGGTGGCTCCACCCTCGGCATGCTCGACCAGCGCGACGAGCTGGCCGAGGACGCTACGGTGCTCGACATCGTGCACGGCGACGCGGACACGCACGTCTGGGCCTCCGACGCCCGGGTCCGCCAGGTGCAGGACGGCCTGCTCGCCGACATCGGCTGGGACTTCCCGGTCGTCAAGCTCTCCGGCGGCCAGCGCCGCCGCGTGGCGCTCGCGGCACTGCTCGTGCAGGACCCGGACCTGCTGCTGCTCGACGAGCCCACCAACCACCTCGACGTCGAGGGCGTGGCCTGGCTCGCCGCCCACCTGCGGGAGCGGTACGGGCGTCCCGGCGCGACCGGCGCGCTCGTGGTCGTGACGCACGACCGCTGGTTCCTTGACGAGGTCTGTTCCCGCATGTGGGAGGTGCGCGGCGACGGCACGGGCGCCATCGACGGGTACGAGGGCGGCTACGCGGCCTACATCCTGGCGCGCGCCGAGCGAGCCCGGCAGTCCGCGACGGCAGCGGAGAAGCGGGACAACCTGCTGCGCAAGGAGCTCGCGTGGCTGCGCCGCGGCGCGCCCGCTCGGACGTCCAAGCCGAAGTTCCGGCTCGACGCCGCGTCCGCGCTGATCGACGACGAGCCGCCGCCGCGGGACTCGATGGAGCTCACCCGGATGGCGACGCGGCGACTGGGCAAGGACGTGCTGGACCTTGAGTCGGTCAGCGTGGCCGTCCCGGGCAAGGTCCTGTTCGACGACGTGACCTGGCGCCTGGGCCCAGGCGACCGGTACGGCGTCGTGGGCGTCAACGGCGCGGGCAAGACGACGCTGCTCGCGCTCCTCGCCGGCCGTCGCATGGCCGACTCGGGCCGGGTCAAGCGGGGCAAGACCATCCACGTCCGGGAGCTCTCGCAGGACGTCACCGAGCTGGACGAGCTCGGTGGCCTGACGGCGGTCGAGGTGGTCGAGCAGGAGAAGGGCCGGGTGGTCGTCGACGGCAAGGAGCTCACGGCGTCGCAGCTCACGGAGAAGCTCGGCTTCACCCGTGAGCGCGCCTACACGCCGGTGAAGGACCTGTCGGGCGGCGAGCGGCGTCGGCTCCAGCTGTTGCGCCTGCTGGTGGCCGAGCCCAACGTGCTGCTGCTCGACGAGCCCACCAACGACCTCGACACCGACACGCTCGCCGCCGTCGAGGACCTGCTGGACGGCTGGCTCGGCACGCTGATCGTGGTCTCGCACGACCGGTACCTGCTGGAGCGGGTGGCGGACCGGCAGGTCGCGCTGCTCGGCGACGGAACCATCCGCGACCTGCCCGGCGGGGTCGAGGAGTACCTGCGGCTCCGGGCGGCGGCCAAGGCCGCCGGAGCATCGGCCTCTGGTACTCCGGCAGGGGCAAGCACCGGTTCCGGCGGCGGTTCGGCACGCGGCTCGGCTGGTGGCGGGTCGACGTCGGGGGCCGCCGCGGCGGCGTCGGGCGGCGGCGACGAGGCGCTCTCGCAGCGGGACATTCGCGCAGCGAAGAAGGAAGCCTCCCGAATCGAACGCCGCCTTGCGAAGATTGCCCAGAAAGAGGCCGAGCTGCACGAGACCATCGCGCAGCAGGCAACGGACTATCAGGCTGTCGCCCGACTGGACGCGGAGCTCCGCGACCTGGCGAGCGAGCGCGACGAGCTCGAGGCGGCCTGGTTGGAAGCGGCGGAGGTGGCGGGATGACCGACAACGATCAGACACCGCTCGACGGGGTGGACCGAGCCCTTGTCGACGCACTGCGCAAGGACGGACGCACGACGCTCGCGGTCCTGTCCGAGATCTCGGGCCTGTCCCTGTCCGCGGTGCAGGTGCGGGTGCGAAAGCTGGAGGCCCGCGGCGTCATCACGGGTTACCGAGCGGTGGTGAACGCGGAGGCGGTCGGGCTGCCGCTCGCGGCGTTCATCGAGATCACGCCGCTGGACCAGGCGCAGGAGGACGACGCGCCCGAACGCCTGCGTGGCATGCCAGGCATCGAGTCCTGCTACTCGGTGGCAGGCAACGCGAACTACCTGCTCGTCACACGGGTGGCGTCGCCGCGCGCCCTCGAGGAGCTGCTGGGCCGGATCCGCCGCACGGCGAAGGTCTCGACCCGCACGACAGTGGTGCTCCAGACCTACTTCGAGGGGCAGATGACCGAGCCCGGCTGACCAGGTCCGCGCGTCCGCCCCCACCCCCTTCGAGGCCTAAGTTTCTTCGCTTTCGAGGCCCCGAAAGCGAAGAAGCTTAGGCTTCGAAGGAGAGGGGCGCTCGCGGATTCGCTCAGCGCCGCGCGAGGGCCGGCTGGTCCAGCGTGAGCGTGCCGGCGTCGGCGTCCAGCTCGACCGGTACGCCCAGCGGCACGGTGAGGGGGTCCGGCCCATGGCCGAACCCGAGGTCGCCGACGATCGGGATGCCGAGCGGCCCCAGCAGGTCCAGGATCACCGGCTCGACCGGGTCGCAGTCCTGCCACGAGCCCAGCACGATCCCGAGCGCGCCGTCGAACCAGCCTGAGCGCAGCAGGTAGGTGAGGAACGAGTCGACCCGGTAGGCCCGCTCGCCGATGTCCTCCAGCAGGACGATCCCGCCCGCGGCGGACGGCAGCGCCGCGGCGCACCCGACGGACGTCGCCAGGAGCGAGAGGCAGCCGCCGATGGTGATGCCGCGGGCCGTGCCGCCGACCACTGTGTGGGCAAGGGGGCCGGTGATCGTCTGCGTGGTCTCCGGCGCGAACAGGGTGCGCCGCAGGTGCTCGCGGGCCGGCTCGGACCTGAGGAACGACACGGTCCCCGTCATCGGACCGTGCAGGGAGACCAGCCCGAGGTGGACGGCGACCGCCTGGTGCAGCACCGTGCAGTCGCTGTAGCCGACGAGCACCTTCGGGTCCGTCGCGGCGAGCGCGTCCCAGTCGACGAGGTCCACCATCCGGGTCGCCCCGTACCCGCCGCGCGCCGTGAGGACCGCGCGGACGTCGGGATCGAGCCAGGCCTCCTGGAAGTCGGCGGCGCGCGCCGCGTCGGAGCCGGCCAGATAGCCGTGGTCCGGGTGCGTGTCCAGGACGTGGGGCATCACCTGCACGTCGAGTCCCCAGTCGCGGAGGTGGCCGACGCCGATGTCGAGCCGCTCGGCGGGCACCGGACCTGACGGGGCGACGATGGCAACGGTGTCGCCCGGCCGCAGTCGCGGCGGGTTGATCAGGGGCCGCAGCATGCACTGAGATTACCCACGTCTGGATGAGATCGGTCGGGCGTCCGACCGAGCTCGGCTTTCCAGGGTGGTCCTGCGTGCTTTTCGTCCGGTGCGTCGCTTCCGCCACGTAAGGGCGGATTGTTACGCTCACGCTCGCCAGTACATCGCCCGGCGCGGTGCCCCACCCCACCAGAGCATCCTCGCTTCGTGTGGGACGTCGTGGGAGCCCTTGCGTCGGGCAGACGAAGGAGCACCGAGGGAATGCCCACGACCCGAACCTGGCTGCAGGCGGGCGGTGGCACCGTGGTCGCTGCCCTGATCATCGCCGCCGTCGCGCAGGCGATGAACTCGAGTGCGATGTGGGTGTCGAACGACCCGGTCGGCGAGTGCGGCCAGACCTCCGGCGGTGCCGTGGTCGCGGCCCAGAACGTGCTGTCGGCCGGTACCGGGCTGAAGCCCGTGGACGGCTTGTGGGACGCGGAGTCGGAGGTGGCGACCAAGGCGTTCCAGGCCTACAACGGCCTGCCGGTCAACGGCTGCGTGGACACCGGCACCTGGGTGACCATGCGTGCGCTGATGGTCTCGCTGTGCGACCCGGAGTTCGAGTGCCGTGGCCCCGACCACCGCGTGCGGTACGCGGCGCCGGATGGCGCGCGGGAGGCCTACTTCGCCGACAACGACTGCGACTGGGGCTCCTACGTCCTGCCGGGTGTGGCACGGAGCCCGGTCCCGTCGAACAAGGTCATGGCGCTCTCCCGGGACGCGGTCACCGAGATCGAGTGCGAGGGCTGACGTGGTCACGACCATCGACGAGCCGCGGATCCGGCCGGAGTGGCTGCTCGGCGGGGCGGTGACCCTGCTCGGCGCGATCATCATCATCGTGGTCACGCTGGTGCTCGGTGCGAGGGAGGACGCGCCCGTCATCACCCCGGTCGACGCCACCGAGCTCACGGTCGGCACCTGCGCCGAGGACCTGCGGCAACCGCACTGGGTGCCCAAGACCATCACGCGGGCGGTGGTCGAGTGTCCCGCCGACATCTCGGCCGGGATCGGCCGCACGACGGCGGAGGACCACCTCGGCACCTGGATCAGCTACCCGCTGGACGGCCCCGAGAACGAGGAGACGTTCCGCGGCGGGCCTGGCCTGGCCTGGCCGGAGGAGGAGGTCCGTGCCGGCGCGTACCACCCCCTGTCGGCCATCACGTACGTGGCGTACCCGGGGTCGGCGGAGCTGTCCGACGAGCTGTCCGGCGACAACGTGACGGTCGAGACGGAGGACCTCGCCGGCTCGGGCGGCACCGTGCGGGTCACGCGCGTGGACAACAACGGGTTCGGCCCGGTGCGGCTCGAGTGGTCCGACGACGCGGGCTCCTACCTGCTGCTGTCCACGATCGGCCGCACACCCACGGGCAACGCCGGCCCGACGATGGCGGAGCTGCTCCGCATCGCGGACAGCGTCGCCGCCGACGACGAGTAGCTCTACGACGAGCCAGACGCTCAGGTCACCCGAATGACCTGAGCGTCTGACACCTCAGAGGGTCTCCGTCAGGACCTCGTCCAGGGCCTTCACGCCTGCCTCCAGCGCCTCGGCCGGGACCGTCAGCGCCGGGCGGAACCGCACGGACCGCTCGCCGCAGCCCAGCAGGAGCACGCTTCGCTCGGTGAGCGCCGACAGCACCTGGTCGCGCACCGCACGCGACGGCAGCGTCAGCGCGCACATGAGGCCACGCCCGCGGACGTCGGTCACGCCGTCGTGCCGTTGTGCGAGCGCGACCAGCTCGTCGTTGAGCCGCTTGCCCATGGTGCGGGCACGGTCCACGAGGCCCTCGGCCTCGTAGGTCTCGAGGATCCGGCGGGAGCGCACCATGTCGGTGAGGTTGCCGCCCCAGGTGGAGTTGATCCGCGACGAGACGGCGAACGCGTTGTCCGGGACCTCGTCGACGCGTCCGCCGGCCATGATGCCGCAGACCTGCGTCTTCTTGCCGAACGCGACGACGTCGGGCGTGATGCCGAGCTGCTGGTAGGCCCACGTCGTGCCGGTGATCCCGGCGCCGGTCTGGACCTCGTCCACGATGAACAGCGCGTCGAACTCCCGGCACAGGTCCTGCATGCCCGTCAGGAACGAGGTGCGGAAGTGGTGGTCGCCGCCCTCGCCCTGGATGGGCTCCATGATGAACGCCGCGATGTCGTGCGGGTTGGCCTCGAACGCCGCGCGGGCGGCCCCGAGCGCCGCTGCCTCGGCCGCGTCCATGTCCTTGCCCTCTGCGACGTACGGGGAGGGGATGCGCGGCCAGTCGAACTTGGGGAACCGGGCCACCTTGCCCGGCTCCGTGTTGGTCAGCGACATCGTGTACCCCGAACGGCCGTGGAACGCGTGCTCCAGGTGCATCACCTGGGTGCCGAGCTCGGGGGAGCGGCCGTTCGCCTCGTTGAGGCGGGACTTCCAGTCGAACGCGACCTTGAGCGCGTTCTCGACGGCGAGCGCGCCGCCGTCGATGAAGAACAGGTGCGGCAGCGCGGGATCGCCGAGGACACGCGCGAACGTGTCGGCGAAGCGCGCCATCTCGACCGTGTAGATGTCGGAGTTGGACGGCTTGTTGATCGCGGCGGTGGCGAGCTCGTCGCGGAACGCCGCGTCGTCGGCAAGGGCGGGGTGGTTCATTCCGAGGGGTGAGGAGGCGAAGAAAGTGAACAGGTCGAGCCACTCGCGCCCGTCGCGCGCGTCGACGAGCGTGGAGCCGTGCGACCGGGTGAGGTCGAGGACGAGGTCGAACCCGTCGACCAGGAGGTGCTCGCGAAGGGTGGGGAGCACTGCGGTGGGCCCAAGGTGTGTCGTCATGCTGGAAAGGTAGGCAATCATCCTGCCAACTTTCAATGCCTATGGAAATGTTCCTGTCAGAGCCGCCTGTACCTGGGTCGTCGTGTCGCGATCAGCTCGGCCGTCCCCAGCGCCAGCGTGGACCCGAGCATCACCAGGAGGGCCGCGTTCCACCCGCCCGACGCCGTGTGCACCGCGCCGATCAGGGCCGGCGCGGTCGCCGCGACGGCATAGCCGAACGCCTGGACGGCCGCCACCGTCCGCCGGGTCTGGGCAACGGTGCGGCACCGCTGCGCCACGATGGTGAAGATCACCACGAAGTTCCCGCCCTGCGCGATGCCGGCGAGGCTCACCCACAGCAGCCACCACTGCGGTGCCAGCAGCAGGCCCGCGGGTAGCGAGACCCACAGCAGGGCCATCGTCACGGCGGCGCCACGCATCGGGACGCGGGCGGCCAGGGCGAGGGGGACCAGGATGCTGCCCGCGATGGCGAGGCCCTGGAACGGCGCTGCCGCGTTGCCCGCCGTGGTCACGGACAGGTCCAGCAGGTCGCGCAGCAGCTCCGGCAACCAGCCGGTGACCGCGTAGTACGAGAACGACTGCCCGGCGAACGCCACGATCAGCGCCCAGGTGATGGGGCGGCGCAGCACACCACCCCAGGTCTCGTCGGGCCGTTCGGCGTGCGGCGTGGTGGACGCCTCGGCGGGTGCGCCGCCGTCGTCGTCCCCGTTCGGGTCCGGCGCTGGTGTCGCCCGAGCGACCTGCGGGTCGGGAAGGCGGCGGGTGGTGACGAGCCACACGACCAGCGCGACCGCAGCGACGAGCGACCAGGAGGCGATGGCGCCCTGCCAGCCGAGCAGGGCTGCGAACGGCGCGGTGAGCGACGTCGCGAAGACCGACCCGAGGTTCATCATCGAGGAGTACAGGCCTGTCGCGAGCGCCGCTCTGGTCGGGAAGTCCCGCGCGATGATGACCGGCACCACCACGTTGCCCACGGTGATCGCGGAGCCCAGCACCACCGTCCCCGTGAAGGCAGCGACCACGCCGACCGTGCCGGTGCCCACCGACCGGATCAGCGTTCCCGCGATCACTCCCACCAGGGCGACCGTGACCGCCGCGTACGGCCCCACCCGGGAGATCAGGGCCGACGCCGCGGGCGCCACCACGCTGAAGCAGAGGGCGGGGATCCCCACGAGCAGGCCGGCCAGCGTCTGGTCGAGGCCGAGGCCGGTCGCGATGTCGGCCATGACCGGCGGGAGGGATGTGATGGGGGTGCGCAGGTTCAGCGCGAAGACAAGGACCGCGACGAGCAGCGCGGAGCCGCCTGCCGCTGTGCGGATGTTGCTCATGATGCTGTCATTGTGCGTGACGGGGTCTGTTGGTTGCGCTCGGCGTCCATCGCATCATCACATGGTGTGGTGATCGTCATGCTGCTCCCCAGGAGGGATTGCGGCTTTCCCGCTAGATTGGGCGACCGGTCAGCAGGTCCGGATTAACGTCAGGTGTGGAATGAAGCAGCGGCACGTCTTCCGAGGTGCGGGAGCGCTCGTCGGTGTACTCACGGTGTCGGGGTGCGCGTTCGACATCGGTACGTTCGACTACACGGAGCCCCAGTTCGTTGGCTCCTACGTGGGCGATGGTGCCACGACGGTCATAGCGCTCAGCAAGGACCGCACGTTCACGGCCATCGGGGTCCCGGACGAGGTGCTCGACGACGCGGCGGACGGCGTCGTCGAGGAGGTGCCCGCAGAGCTCGAGGGCACCTGGAAGTATGTCTCGGGGAGTGCCCCCGACCGCGTCGAGCTGACGGTCACCGACATCGACGGTGAGCCGGCCGAGCTCGGCGAGGTGCCGCTGTACGTCGCCGACGCCGACGACCTCTTCTTTCTGCCCGACCAGCTCGGCCGCGAGAAGATCGTGGTCAGCCGCAGCGGCTGAGCCGAGCTGCTGAGCTACGGCTACTCGTCGAACTGGGCGGTCACCGTCCGCAGCAGGGCCGCGAGCTGCGGACGCTCCGTCGGCGAGAGAGCGGTCAGCACCTTGGCCTCGATGTCGAGCAGGTCGCTCATCGCCGCGTCGACCCGCGCCAGGCCTTCCTCGGTAAGCTCGACGAGCACACCGCGGCGGTCGTCGGGGGAGCGGTGCCGCTGCACGAACCCGCGCGACTCCAGGCGGTCGATCCGGTTGGTCATCGTGCCACTGGTCACCAGGGTCTGCGTGACGAGCGTGCCGGGCGAGAGCCGGAACGGCTCCCCGGCGCGGCGCAGAGCGGAGAGCACGTCGAACTCCCAGGTCTCCAGACTGTGCCGGGCGAAGGCGGTACGGCGTGCCAGATCGAGGTGCCGGGCGAGCCGGGACACCCGGCTGAACACGGTGAGGGGCTCGAGCTCCAGGTCCGGGCGCACGTGGTGCCACGCGTCGACGATGCGGTCGACCTCGTCGGCGGGACCTGTGTGCTCCATGGCGAGAGGCTATCGGATGTCTCGATATCAAGAATCTCGATAGCGCGTCCAGGGGGCGTCGCCCGTGGTCGCAGCGGCTACGACGACCGTAGGCTCAGGCCCCGTGGGAACAGAAATCAGGGTGCACCAGGTGTACGCAGGTCGAGTGCTGCAGGGTTCGGGCGCGCTCTCCCTCGTGCCGGACGAGGTCGGACGGCTCGGGGCGCAGCGTGTGCTGGTGATCGCGGCTCCGTCGTCGGCGGAGGCTGCGCTGGACCTGGCCGCTGCCCTCGCGGAGCGGTACGCCGCCACCTTCGGCCGCCCCGTCCAGCACAGCCCGGTCGAGGTGACCGCCGAAGCGCTCGCCCTGGCCGGGGAGGTGCGGGCCGATGCGCTGGTCGCGATCGGTGGTGGCTCCGCCATCGGGCTGTCCAAGGCGCTGGCCGGCCGGACCGGCATGCCCCAGGTGGCGGTACCGACGACCTACGCCGGTTCGGAGGCGACCCCGGTGCTCGGGGAGACCGAGGGCGGCGCCAAGACGACCCGGCGGGACCCGGCCCTGGCGCCCAGCACCATCGTGTACGACCCGGACCTGACGCTCTCGCTGCCCCGAGGGCTGACCCTGACCTCGGCCCTCAACGCACTGGCGCACGCCGTCGAGGCCCTGTGGGACACCCGCGCCAGCGCCGCGACCCGCGCGTACGCGGTCGAGTCCGCCGACGGGATCCTCGCCGCGCTCCCCGTGGTCCTGGACCACCCGTCCGACATCGTCGCCCGTGGCCGGCTCCAGGAAGCCGCGTGGCTGGCGGGCGCGTGCCTGGCCCAGGCCCAGATGGGCCTGCACCACCAGCTCGCGCACGCGCTCGGAGGGACCTTCGGCCTGCCGCACGCGGAGCTGCACGCCCTGCTCCTCGCGCACGTCATGCGGTTCAACCTGGTAGCGGCGCCCGACGCCGCAGCACGGCTGGCGCGTCTCGCGAACGGTGACCCGACGCTCGCGGTCGCCTCCCTTGCCTCGATGCACGACGGCCCGACGACGCTCCGCGCGCTCGGCGTGGCCCGCGATGCGCTGCGCGAGGTGGCCGAGCGTGTGGCGGCCGACCCTTACCCGAACCCGCGGCCGGTGACCGCTGACGCGGTGGAGGAGCTGCTGCTCGCGGCCTGGTGAGCCGGGGCGCTGTTCGGTCCCGCGTCAGTGCGACATCTTGGTGAGGACCGGCTTCTTCTCCATGTTGTGCAGCCCGTTCCACGCCAGGTTGACCAGATGTGCCGCGACCTCGGTCTTCTTGGGGCTGCGCGCGTCCAGCCAGTACTGGCCGGTCAGCGCGATCATGCCGACCAGCATCTGCGCGTAGAGCGGGGCGGTCCTTGTCTCGAGCCCGGCAGCCCTGAACTGCGGTTCGAGGATCGACTCGACCTGGGTGGCGACGTCGCCGATCAGGCTTGAGAACGTCCCGGTCGCCTGCGCGACGGGGGAGTCGCGCACGAGGATGCGAAAACCGTCCTCGGACGACTCGATGTAGTCGAGGAGGGCGAGCGCGGTGCGCTCCAGGAGCACCTTCGGGTGCCCGCCGGAGCCGAGCGCAACCGTCAGCGCGGTGGTGAGCGCCTGCACCTCGCGGTCCACCACGACCGCGTAGATACCCTCCTTGCCGCCGAAGTGCTCGTACACGACGGGCTTGGAGACCTCGGCGCGTGCGGCGATCTCCTCCACGCTGGTGCCTTCGAAGCCCTTTCCGGCGAACAGCCCGCGGCTGACCGCGAGCAGCTGCTCACGGCGCTGACTGGCCGTCATACGAGGTCGGTGGGTACGTCGGTTGTCGGCGGCCATGGTGTTCATTGTGCCCGAGCGGCAGTCCCGGACGTGTCCGGTACGGGTCGGTCGCGTGAACGGTGTGGCTGACGACTCGCCGGGTACGGGCAGGGGCATGCCCGAGGACCTGGCAGACTGTTCACGGACGTGCGACGGTGGCACACGCCCGCTTCGGGTCACGACGGAGCCTCGCGCGCGCCCGGTCCGCCTTGGTGTAATCGGCAGCACAGAGGTTTTTGGTGCCTTTAGTCCAGGTTCGAATCCTGGGGGCGGAGCCATCCGGATCTGACTAACCCACCGATCGGAGCACTCGTGACCGAGACACCTCAGCCGGCAGCAGTCATCATTCTCGCCGCTGGCCAGGGCACCCGCATGAAGTCGGCGTTGCCAAAGATCTTGCATCCGCTCGGCGGCAAGCCGATGGTCGGGCACGCGCTGGCAGCGGCCCGAGAGCTCGAGCCGGTGCAGGTCGCCGTGGTGGTCCGCCACGAGCGTCAGCTCGTCGCCGAGGCGGTCGGCCAGCTCGACGCCGGCGCGCTGCTCGTGGACCAGGACGACATCCCCGGCACGGGCCGCGCGGTGCAGTGCGCCCTCGCGGCGCTCGACTCCAAGGCGCAGGCCACGGCGGCCGCCGCGGGTCTCGCCGACGGCGAGACCGTCGGCGACGGCGTCGAGGGGCCGGTCGTGGTGGTGGCGGGCGACGTCCCGCTGCTCGACGGCGCAACGCTCGGCCAGCTGCTGTCCGCGCACCAGGCCGACGGCAACGCGGTGACGGTGCTCACCACCGAGGTCGCCGATGCGACCGGCTACGGCCGGATCGTCCGCGAGCAGGACACCGGCGACGTGCTCGAGATCGTCGAGCACAAGGACGCGAGCGCGGACCAGCTCGAGATCCGCGAGATCAACTCCTCGGTCTACGTGTTCGACGCCGCCACGCTGCGGCGCGGCCTGGGCGGCCTCGACAGCAGGAACGCGCAGGGCGAGGTCTACCTGACCGACGTCGTCGCGTTCGCTCGCACCGAGGGCCTGCACGTGCGGGCGCTGCTCGCCGACGACCCGATGCTGGTCGAGGGCGTCAACGACCGGGTGGCCCTCTCGGTCCTCGCCCGCGAGATGAACCGCCGCATCGTCGAGGAGTGGCAGCGCGCGGGCGTCACGGTGCAGGACCCGGCCACCACGTGGATCGACGTCGACGTCGAGCTCGCCCCCGACGTCACGCTCCTGCCGAACACCCAGCTCAAGGGCGCGACGGTCGTCGCGACGGGCGCCACGATCGGCCCCGACACCACGCTGACCGACGTCGAGGTGGGCGTCGGCGCGACGGTCGTCCGCACGCACGGGTCGCTCGCCGTCATCGGCGAGGGCGCGTCCGTCGGCCCGTTCGCGTACCTGCGTCCCGGTACCAACCTGGGCCGCAAGGGCAAGATCGGGACGTTCGTCGAGACGAAGAACGCCGAGATCGGTGAGGGCAGCAAGGTGCCGCACCTGTCCTATGTGGGCGACGCGACGATCGGCGAGCACTCCAACATCGGCGCCGCGTCGGTGACCGTCAACTACGACGGCGTGCACAAGCACCGCACGGTGATCGGCTCGCACGCCCGCACGGGCGCGGACAACATGTTCGTCGCACCCGTGACCGTGGGTGACGGTGCCTACACTGCCGCCGGTTCCGTGATCCGCCGGGACGTGCCCGCCGGCGCGCTCGGCGTCACCGCGGGGCAGCAGCGGAACATCGAGGGCTGGGTCATGCGTCGTCGGCCAGGGACGGCCGCGGCGGAGGCCGCGACGAACGCCCACGGTGGGCCGTCCGGCCTCGGTGATCAGGCGCAGCGCCAGCTCGCCCAGCAGAATGCAGCTGGGGCCCCCACGACCCCGCAGGTCGCGGCCGCTCAGGCCGAGCCGGCCGGACTGGCCCCCGTCCCCGGGGCCGACAAGGAAGGAACGTCCTACTGATGTCCAGCATTGCTCCCGGCCCGAACCGTCATCCGCTCGTCCTCGCAGCGGGGCGAGCACACCCCGAGCTGGCGAACGACGTGGCGAAAGAGCTGGGCATCGATCTGCTCGGCGTGTCCGCGTACGACTTCGCGAACAGCGAGACCTACGTGCGGTTCAGCGACTCCGTGCGCGGCATGGACCTGTTCCTGCTGCAGTCGCACACGATGCCGGTCAACCAGTGGATCATGGAGCAGCTGCTCATGGTCGACGCCGCCAAGCGGGCCTCTGCGCACTCGGTCACCGTCGTGGCGCCGTTCTTCGGCTACGCACGCCAGGACAAGAAGAGCCGTGGCCGCGAGCCGATCTCGGCCCGGCTCATCGCCGACCTGTTCAAGACTGCGGGCGCGGACCGCCTGATGAGCGTCGACCTGCACACCCCGCAGATCCAGGGCTTCTTCGACGGTCCCGTCGACCACCTGTGGGCCATGCCGATCCTCGTCGACTACGTGCGCACCCGCGTGGACGTCGAGAACGTCACGGTCGTCTCGCCGGACGCCGGACGCATCCGCGTCGCCGAGATCTGGGCCTCCAAGCTGGGCGGCGGCCCGCTGGCGTTCGTGCACAAGACGCGCGACGTCACGCGGCCCAACCAGTCCGTGGCCAACCGTGTGGTGGGCGACGTCGAGGGCCGGGACTGCGTGCTGGTGGACGACCTCATCGACACCGGCGGGACCATCGCCGAGGCCGTCAAGGTAGTCATGGCAGCCGGCGCCAAGTCGGTCACCGTCGCGGCGACGCACGGTGTGCTGTCCGGTCCGGCGGCGCAGCGGCTCACCGAGTGCGGGGCGCGCGAGGTGGTCGTGACCGACACCCTGCCGATCGAGGACGACCGCCGGTTCCCCAACCTCAAGGTGCTCTCCATCGCGCCGCTGCTCGCGTCCGCGATCAACGAGGTCCACTCCGACGGGTCGGTGACCTCTCTCTTCGAGGGCAACTCCTGAGCCATCTGGGTATACGGTCGGGCACTTGACTCGGATACGGTCAACGGAGGACCGTATCTTGACATCGATCTGGGAGGGTCAGTGACCGTCACCGTCGTGGTGCCCACGTTCAACGAGGGGCCCAACGTCCGGGCGCTCACCGAGCGGCTGTGCGCCGCTTTCGGCGTGCTGCCCGACGTCGGCCGCGCCTCGGGGGCCCTGCATGGTCCGGAGGGCGGTCCAGCGACCGTCGGGGTGCCAGAGCTGGCGGAGATCCTCTTTGTCGACGACTCCACCGACGACACCCCCGACCTGATCCGTGCTGTCGCGGCCACCGCACCCGTCCCGGTGCGGCTGCTGCACCGGCAGGCGCCGGAGGGCGGGCTCAGCGGTGCCGTCGTGGCCGGGCTGCGGACCGTGACCACCGAGTGGGCCGTCGTCATGGACGGCGACCTGCAGCATCCACCGGAGCTGGTGCCCGCGCTCGTCACCCGTGGCCGGGAGTCGGGTCTCGACATCGTCGTCGCGTCCCGGTACACCGGCGACGGCGACGCCGGCGGGCTGGACGGCTGGTGGCGGCACGGCGTCTCGATCGCCTCGGCGCTGCTGGCGCGGTCGATGTTCCCGGTGCGCCTGCGCAACGTGACCGACCCGCTCACGGGGTTCTTCGCCACCCGGGTGGACCGGCTGGACCTCGACTCGCTGCACCCGCGCGGCTTCAAGATCCTGCTCGAGCTCCTCGCCCGGAACACCCTGGCCGTGGGAGAGGAGCCGTTCGTGTTCGGCGAGCGGTACGCCGGGCACTCCAAGGCGACCTTCAAGACGGGCCTGCGGTACCTCGAGCAGCTCGCTGCCCTGCGGTTCGGGCGGATGTCGCGGTTCGCGATCATCGGCGGCTTGGGGGCAGTGCTCAACATCCTCATCCTGTGGGCCCTGACCGGGCTGGGCATGCACTACGTGGTGGCCGCGGTGATCTCCGCCGTCGTGACGATCCTGACCAACTTCCTGCTGCAGGAGCGGTTCGTGTTCCGCGACCTGCGGAACGAGGGCCGCGGCGCCTGGTCGCGGTTCGCGCACTCGTTCGCGTTCAACGGGACCGAGGCGGCGATCCGCCTGCCCGTGCTGTGGTGGCTGGTCGAGTTCACCGGCATGTGGCCCGTCCTGGTGCAGGCCGTGACGCTCGTGGTGGCGTTCCTGCTCCGCTTCGTGTTCCACGTCCAGGTGGTCTACAAGCCGCGCCGTACCCAGCCGACGATCGGTGCCGCACCGCCTGTCGGTGCAGACCGCGCCGACGAGCGGGTACAGTAGTCAGGTTGCCTCGGCGAGGGACGCTTGACGGCCGCGGCGGGACTCGATCCCGCTAGCACTTGGCCGGCGTCCGTGATCGACTGGGCGGCCGTCGGCGGCCCCTGGGTGGAGTTCCCTCCAGCACTTCGTCCTACGTGCCCGCTCCGCGCCCGTCACGTGTCCCGCGCCGACGCAGCCGCCGACCGAGTTGCACACACAGACCTTCCAGGAGTGAATTTCCATGGCCGAGATCAAGCTCGCCGCTGAGTCCCGCACCGAGTTCGGCAAGGGCGCGGCCCGCCGCATCCGCCGCGACAACAAGATCCCCGCCGTCCTGTACGGGCACGGCGACGCCCCGGTGCACGTGACCCTGCCGGGCCACGAGTCGATGCTGGCGCTGCGTCAGACCAACGTCCTGCTCAACATCGACCTGGACGGCAAGGGCCAGCTCGCCGTCGCCAAGGACGTCCAGCGCGACCCGGTCCGCAACGTCATCGAGCACATCGACCTGCAGGTCGTGACCGCCGGTGAGAAGATCACCGTCGACATCTCCGTGAACATCGTCGGCGAGTCGGCCCCTGGCACCATCCACCTCGTCGAGGAGCAGACGCTGTCGGTCGAGGCCGAGGCCACGCACCTGCCCGAGTCCGTCGACGTCTCCATCGAGGGCCTCGAGTCCGGCTCGCAGATCCTGGCGGGCGAGGTCAAGCTTCCTGCCGGTTCCGAGCTGCTCACCGACCCGTCGTACGTCGTCGTGCTCGTCACCGAGCCGCGCGGCGAGGCCGGCGACGACGAGGAGTCCGCCGCGTCGCCCGCCGAGGCGTCCTCGGAGGGCTGACCTCTCCCCGCAAGCCAGAGCGACCCGGCATGAGCCGGAGCGCACCGGGCCGAGGTAGAACCACAGGCGCGCGTACGAGAGAATCGTGCGCGGCGCGGGTTCTGCCTCGGCCCGACCTGTTTCCGCTGGTCCTGCTGCTGCGGCTGGTGCTGCTGCGGCGCCGAAGTTTCCGCTGTCGTGAAGGAGTGCTGCAATGAGCGACCGGCCCTGGCTCGTCGTCGGGCTCGGCAACCCCGGCCCCAAGTACGTCGGCAACCGCCACAACGTCGGTCAGATGGTGCTCGACCTGCTCGCCGACCGCGCCGGCGCACGCTTCTCCAAGCACCCGCGCGCTCAGGCCGTCGTCGCCGAGGTACGGCTCGGCGTGCTGCCCGGCGGAGCGCCGGGACCCCGCGTGGTCCTCGCAAAGCCGCTCACCTACATGAACGTCTCGGGCGGTCCGGTCAGCGCGCTCGCGAGGTACTACGACGTCGACGCCGACCAGGTGATCATGGTGCACGACGAGGTGGACATCCCCTTCGACACGATCAAGCTCAAGCTCGGTGGGGGCGAGGGCGGGCACAACGGGCTGCGCGACACCACCAAGGCACTCGGGACGAAGGACTACCACCGGGTGCGGGTGGGCGTCGGCCGACCGCCGGGCCGGATGGACACCGCGGACCACGTGCTCAAGGACTTCTCGGCCACGGAGAAGAAGGACCTGCCGATCCTGCTGGACGACGCCGCCGACGCCGTCGAGCTGCTGGTCACCGATGGGCTGCTCGCCGCCCAGGGGAAGTTCCACACGGCCAAGGCGTGACGCTCACGGTGGCCGGGTGGGCCGAGACCCAGTTCTCGGTCCGCCCCGGCCACCGGAGCTGCTCAACCGGCGGCGCGCGTCAGTGCGCCTCCGCCCCCGCCCAGGTCGTCAGGTAGCTCTCCGGGCCGCGCGCGAGGTCGTCGATGACCTCCTGCCCGCCCACGAGCCGCAGGTCCTCGACGTAGTCGGGCACCAGGCCGTAGTGCGCGACGCCGTCGACGTTGACGTCCCACGTGCGCTCACCGGTGGTCTGCCGGTCGAGCACCGTCCCGCCGTCGAACGACCGGAACGGGTAGACGACGGGGCTCGCCGCGGCGTCGTCCCGGGGCGGCGGCGTGCCGCCGAACCCGTTCATGTCGAACCCGAAGCCGATACCCGCGCCGTACCGGTCGCGTACGGGCGCCGTGCGCTCGTACTCCTCCACGAACTCGTGGGCGGCGTGCCCGTAGATGGTGGCGAACCCGCCGAGGGTGTAGAGCCGGTCGAGGTACCGCTCGTCCATCCAGGAGTGCGTCGACAGGACGCCCGGGTAGTCCTCCGCCTCCAGGATGTCGAGGGTCTGGTCGGCGGCCTTCGCGCTCATGTGGTCGATCTCGACCATCATGTTGCGCTCGACCAGGCCGCGGACGGCGTAGGCGCCCAGCCCGCTCAGGCCGCGGGTGTTGCAGAGCGTCCCCGGCGGGTAGAGGGGCAGGACGGGTGGCAGGTCGTCCTCCAGCTCCGGCGGGAGCTCGCCGTTGCCCGGGTTGTTGTCGTGCGGCTGGTCAGCGGGGCAGGAGCGGGCGTCCCACCAGGTGCCGGTGGAGAGGAACTGGCCGGCGTTGATGATGGTGCCCATGGAGCCCTCGTCGAACGCCACGCCGCACAGGGCGTTGTCGAACTTGTGGCACAGGTACATCGAGCGGACGCCCAGGTCGTGGAGCTCGTCCAGACCCGCGTCGATGTCGGCCCGGGAGCAGCGCGGTAGCCGCAGGGTCTGCTTGCAACCGAACGGCTCCGAGGTCTCGACACCGAGGACGACGGCGAGCTTGCCCTCCTCGATCACCTGCCGCGCCTGGTCGCTGCTCGTCACGATGCGGAACCAGCCCTTGCCCGGCCCGCCGTGCTGCGCGTCCACGTAGGCCTGCAGGTCGTAGGTGTCCTGCGCCTGGCGGCGGATCGCCGTCATCTCGTCGCAGCTCTGGTAGGTGCCAGGGTTGATGGAGCACAGCAGGCCGTTGGTGACCAGGTCGTTCACGAGCACGCGCTGCCCGCCGCGCCAGGCCCGCTCGACCCAGCGGTAGTACATCTGCTGGTGGGTCAGCGAGTCGTGGGCGGGCCAGTCGGCGAACGTGGGCCAGCCCGTGGTGTCGTGCGTGCCGATGGGGGAGCCGTCGCGGGTCAGGTTCTCCAGCAGCGCGCCGAGCCCGTGCGGTTCGTGGGACGGGCAGTCCTGCAGCGCGGCCTCGATCCCGTGCTCCGAGAAGACCTTGCCGCACAGCGCCGCGCCGCCCATGCCGTCCTGCATGAAGAGGTGGCTGTGCGCGTCGATGAGTCCGTACACCGTGCCGTCCGGCCGGGTACCGGTGAACGGCGTGCCCGTGGCGTTGACCTCCGACTCCGGGCTGGGGAGCGTGGGTTCGGTGAGGACCGACCCCGGCTGTGCCGGTGCGGCCGGCGCCACCAGCGCCGTCGTACTGAGGCAGGCCACCGCCGCCACGGTCGCCAGGACCGTCGTTCGTCTGATGCGTCGCAGGCGTTGCACGGGACCTCCCGCTGGGCCAGGGCGCGGCCGGGACTCCGCCGGTCGCTACGGCGTCGTTGCCGTTGCTGAGTTAGCCACAGTACAGGGCAGGTCACATAAAGGGTAGATGTCGGTCAAGTCGCCCTTGGGTGGCAATCTTGCGGCAAAGGGCCGACCTCGGCGGCGCGAGCGTCATTGACCCTCGAGCAGGTCGAGACCGCAGGGTTCCCGCATGACCTTCCTGTACGGCGTCCGACAGCTGACGCCGCAGCCGCCGCCGGCACACCGACCGCTCCCGGCGCCGTACCTGGTGTGGCTCGCCGCCGCGACCGTCTCGCAGCTCGGTGACGTGGTGCTCGGCTTCGCTCTCGGCTGGGTGGCGGCAGAGCACGGTGGCGCGGCCGCCGGCCTGGTCCTGGCGGCCGGGAGCGTGCCGTCCGTGCTGCTGCTCCTGCTGGGCGGGGCCATCGCCGACCGGTTCGGCGCGCGCCGCGTGATGATCGCGGGCGACGCCGTGATGCTGCTGATGTCGGTGGCGCTGGCGCTGGCCGTCCTGCACGCGGGTACGCCGCTGTGGCTCCTGCTCGCCGCGAGCGTGCTGCGCGGGGTGGTCTCCGCGTTCTACCGCCCGTCGGCCGGCTCGATGCCCCGGCGCCTCGTCGCGGACGCGCAGCTGACCAGCGCGCTGGCACTGCGGCAAGGTGCCGGCCAGACGGTGATGCTGCTCGGCGCGCCGCTCGCCGGGATCCTCGTCGCGTCCGGTGGTCTCGGCGCGGTCGCCGTGCTCGACGCGGGCACGTTCCTCGTGGTGCTGGTCGTCCTGCTGCTCGTCCGCACCCGCTACGCGACCCCGGCGTCGGACCGGAGCGTGCCCGTGTGGCGGGCCGCACTCGACGGCGTTCGCGTCGTACGGCGCACCCCCGGCCTGGTCGCCGCGCTGACGCTGGTCGCGGGCGCCGCCGCGTTCCTCCTGCCGACCGTGTCGCTCGTGCTCCCGCTCCTGGCGCGCGAAGCGGGCTGGAGCGCGTCGGCGACCGGCGTCGTCGCCGGCGCGCAGGGCGCTGGGATCATCCTGGCCACGGTGGTCGTCGCCCGGCGAGGTGGTGCGCGGCGGCCAGGTGCGACGGCGTCGGGCGGGCTCGCCGTAGCGGCCCTGGGACAGGCGGGGCTGGTGGCCGGCGCCACGACACCCGGCGGGGCGGGGGTGGCCGTCGCCGCCGCGGCTCTCGTGGGCGTCGGGAGCGGGCTGTTCACCGCCCACCTCGCGCCCGTGGTGCTCGGCTCTGCCCCGCGTACGCACCTCGCACGGGTGCAGGCGCTGGTCGGCCTGGTGCAGGTCCTGGCAGTGACGCTCACCAACGCGGGGCTCGGCGCGCTCGCGAGCGCGACGTCCCCGGCGGTCGCCGGAGGCGTGTGCGCGCTGGGGCTGCTGGGCTGCGCGGCCGGCGGTGCGGTGGCCCTGCGGCGATTGACCCTCGAGCCGGTCGAGAGTGCACAGTGAGCGCATGCACGAACACCTGCGAGGTATCGGCGCAGCCGCACGGGAGAGCGGCCTGCCCGTCAGCGCCCTGCGGTTCTACGACGCAGCGGGCGTGCTCCGCCCCGCCTGGTCCGACCCGGTCACCGGCTACCGCTGGTACTCGCGCGACCAGGTGGACCAGGCCCGGCTGGTCGCACGGCTGCGCCAGGTCGAGATGCCGCTCGCCGACATCGCAGCGGTCCTCGCGAGCCGTCATCGGCCCGCCGAGGCGCTGACCGTCCTGGAACGACACCAGCAGGGTCTCGAGGCGCGGTTCGCCGTGGCGCGGGCACAGCTGTCCGACGCTCGTGAGCTTCTCGCCGACCCGCCGGCCACACGCTTCGAGGCGCCGGCAGCGGAGCTCGCGCGGGCGCTCGCCGCCGTCCGCTACGCCGTGGCGTCCGACCCGGGCCGGCCGGAGCTGACCGGTGTCCTGCTCGACTGCTCCGACGGAGTGCTGCGGCTGGTGGCCTGCGACCGCGCTCGGCTCGCCGTCGCGTCGGTGCCGGTCAGGCACCTCGACGGGCCGCCGGTGCGGTTCGTCGCGCCGCTGGCGGCCCTTGCGTCGCTGCCCGACGGCGGTGGTGTGCCGGACGGCGGGAGCGGCGTGCCGGACGGCGGGAGCCGGTCGATGGTGGGTGTCGAGCTGCGGATCGACCGAGCCGTGTTCCGCGGCTCCGGGGCGGAGCCGATCATCGCGGAACCGGTCGCCCCCGAGTACCCGGACTACGAGGCCCTGCTGCGGGCGAGCTGGGTTCGCGGCGCGCACCTACCGGCATCGGACCTGGTCAGCCGGGTCGTGAACGATGCGCTCGGTGTCGAGGACACCCCGGCCACGCCCCCCGGCAGGCGGGACATCGTGGCGGTGCTGCTGCGCGACAACGGCGTCGACGTCGTCCGGCCGAGCGCGCCCGGCGCCGTCGCGTTCGACCGCTCCTACCTCCTGGAGGCGCTCGCGGCGCTGGGCGGTGGCGACGTGACGCTGGCGCTCGACGCCGCTCGTCAGGTGCTGGCCATGGCGTGCCTGGCCCGGCCGGAGGACCGCAGCCTCCTGATGCCGGTGCGGCTGAGCGCATGAGGGGCGCACGCTCCGACGGTCGGGTGCCGAACGTAGGCCTGGTCGCATGATCGAGCCCTTGAGAGCGATCAAGCGTACGTTCGACATCAACGGACGGGCGTCAGCCGGCCGAACCAGTGAGCCGGCGCGGCGGCGCGAACAACCAGCGCGCGCCGATCCGGGGTGCCAGGGCCCCCAGCCCCAGCCCGACGGCGATCGCCACCAGCCAGAGCACCACCGGCAGCCACTGCGACTGCGGTGCCGGGATCCACACGGCGTTCCGCCAGAGCACCGAGAGCAGCGCGAGGACCACCGACGTGTGGGTGACGAACACCGGCAGGGTCCGCGCGCCGATCCACTCCAACCCGAGCGACCTGGGCAGATACCGCGTGCCGGGGACCCGGGAGGCCAGCACGCTCACCGCGACCCCTGCCGGTACCCCCGCGACGTTGGCCAGCAGGTAGACCCCAGGGACGTCGGCGAGACCGAGCTCGCGCACCGCTATCTGGATGCCGAGCCAGACGGCGACGGCAGCCACCGCCCAGAGCCAGGTGACTCGCTCGGCGAACCGTTCGACCAGCGGCCGCAGGTGCAGCCCGGCCAGGAAGAACACCACGAACTGTGCGGTACCCCGCCAGGCGATGGTCTCCGGCTCCCAGCCGGCCAGCGCCCAGCCGCTCACCGCGGCGGCGACCACGAGCTGCACCGGCGCAGGGACCCGGCGCAGCATCCGCGCGATCACGAAGAACGCCGCCAACGTCCAGAGGAACCACAGCTCGGAGCGGGGGATCAGCACCGACCAGGCGAGGTCGTGCGCCAAGGTCCCCCAGTCGGCGTCGGCCACCTGGTAGTAGCCGGTGAGCAGGCGGACCACCAGCGAGATCGGCTCCCAGAGCACGAAGACCCAGGCGAAGAAGAGCAGCTTGCCGCGCACCAGGCGAGACCACGGCGCCGCCACCCACTTGGTCGCGAACATCCCGGAGATCGCGAAGAACAGCGGCATGCGCAGGCTGCGCAGGGTCTCGTTGATCTCGCGCAGCACGCCCACCTCGTAGCCGGTGGACCAGGTCCAGTTGGTCGCGTGGTAGAGCACGACGAGGCTGATCGCGAGCCCGCGGGCGGCGTCCGGCCAGGCGAGGCGCACGGCAGCGTGCTGCCCGACGGCGTCGTGACCGCGACCCGGCACGCCTGCGTGCCGCGGGGACTCGGATGGGGTGAACATCGCCGGCAATCGTACGTGCCCGGGTACGTGCCCGGGTACGTACCCAGGTACGTGCCGAGCGCGACAGAGGGCGGCGGAGGGCCGCTGTCGGTGGCCGGGAGTAGCCTGGGACCAGCCCCTCACTCCATGCCTGTACCCGGGTCGTGCTCGTGGTGGGCCCGTCGTCGTGCGCATCGAAGGACTTAGAGCTCCCATGAATCTCACCGGCCTGCTTCCCACTCTCCTCCGCGATCCTGGCGCGTCCGCCGCCGTCGAGCACGTGCGCGCTCGCGGCTTCGTGGACGTGGTGGGTCCGGCCGGCGTGCGGCCGCCGCTCCTGGCGGCCGCGGCGGAGCAGCGCCCGCTCGTCGTGGTGACGGCAACGGGCCGGGAGGCCGACGAGCTGGCTGCCAGCCTGCGCAACTATCTCCCGGAGGGCCGGGCGGACGACGTCGCGGTGCTTCCCGCCTGGGAGACCCTGCCGCACGAGCGGCTCAGCCCGCGAGCCGACACCGTGGCCAAGCGGATCGCGGTGTTCCGCAGGCTCGCCCATCCGGCCGAGGGGCACGGCCAGGACGGCCCGGTCCGGCTGCTGGTGATGCCGGTCCGTGCGCTGCTGCAGCCCGTCGTCGAGGGCCTGGGAGAGCTTGAGCCGGTCCAGCTGGACATCGGCACCACAGCCGACCTGACCGACGTCGCGGAGCGGCTCACGGCCGCTGCCTACATCCGCGTCGACATGGTCGAGCGGCGGGGGGAGTACGCCGTCCGCGGCGGCATCCTCGACGTCTTCCCGCCAACGGAGGACCACCCGCTGCGGTGCGAGTTCTGGGGCGACGAGGTCACGGAGATCCGCTGGTTCGCGGTCGCCGACCAGCGCAGCCTCGAGCTCGCCGAGCGCGGGCTCTGGGCACCGCCGTGCCGCGAGATCCTGCTCGACGACGCGGTCCGGGCACGCGCGGCGGAGCTCGTGGAGAGCCTGCCCGGTGCGGTCGAGATGCTCGACAAGCTCGCTGCGGGCGTCGCGGTCGAGGGCATGGAGTCGCTCGCCCCGGTGCTGGTGGAGCGCATGATTCCCGTCCTGGAGCTCGTGGCGGACGACGCGCTGCTCGTGGTGAACGAACCGGAGCGCGTGCGGCGTCGTGCGCACGACCTCGTGGCGACCACCGAGGAGTTCCTGGCCGCCGCCTGGACCGGTGCGGTGGCCGGCGGCGCGGCGCCGATCGATGTGTCCGCCGCGTCCTTCGCGACGTTCTCCGAGGTACGCGAGGTCGCGGCCCGCCGTGGCCTCGGCTGGTGGACCCTCTCGGCGTTCACGCAGGACACCGAGCTGGAGTCGCTGGTCGACTCCTCGACCGGCTCGACGAGCGGGTCGGAGACGGTGCTCACCGTCAGCGCGCGGGATGTCGAGTCCTACCGCGGCGACCTCGCGCGGGCGCTGGACGACGTGCACGGGCTGCAGGTCGCGAGCTGGCGGCTGGTGCTGACCACCGAGGGCCACGGCCCGGCGAAGCGCATGACGGAACAGCTCTCGGCGGCCGGAACCGCCGCCCGGCTCGCGATATCGCTCGAGGAGGAGCCGGAGCCCGGCGTCGTGCACGTCGTCGCGGGCGGCGTCGGCAAGGGCTTCGTGGCGCCCGACCTGCAGCTCGCTGTCTTCTCTGAGCAGGACCTGACCGGACGGGCCGGCTCCGGCACGCGCGACATGCGCAAGATGCCCAGCCGGCGGCGGAACGTCGTGGACCCTCTCCAGCTCAAGGCCGACGACTTCGTCGTGCACGAGCAGCACGGCGTCGGCAGGTTCGTCGAGATGGCGCAGCGCACCATGGGCACCGGCGGCAACCGGGCCACGCGCGAGTACCTCGTCATCGAGTACGCCAGCAGCAAGCGGGGCCAGCCGGGCGACCGGCTGTTCGTGCCCACCGACCAGCTGGACCAGGTCACCAAGTACACCGGTGGGGAGTCGCCGTCGCTGTCCAAGATGGGCGGCGCCGACTGGAAGAACACCAAGGCGAAGGCCCGCAAGCACGTCAAGGAGATCGCGAGCGAGCTGATCCGGCTCTACAGCGCGCGGATGGCGACCCAGGGCCATGCCTTCGGCCCCGACACCCCGTGGCAGCGCGAGCTGGAGGACGCCTTCGCGTACGTCGAGACGCCGGACCAGCTGGCGACCATCGACGAGGTCAAGGCCGACATGGAGAAGTCCGTGCCGATGGACCGCCTGGTGTGCGGCGACGTCGGGTACGGCAAGACCGAGATCGCCATCCGGGCCGCGTTCAAGGCGGTGCAGGACGGCAAGCAGGTCGCCATCCTGGTCCCCACGACGCTCCTGGTGCAGCAGCACTTCGATACCTTCTCCGAGCGCTACTCCGGGTTCCCCGTCAACGTGCGGGCGCTGAGCCGCTTCCAGTCGGCCAAGGAGTCGGAGGAGACTCTCGTCGGTCTCAGGGACGGCAGCGTCGACATCGTCATCGGCACCCACCGCATCATCACCGGCTCGGTCGGGTTCAAGGACCTTGGCCTGGTGGTGATCGACGAGGAGCAGCGCTTCGGCGTCGAGCACAAGGAGACGCTCAAGCAGCTCCGCACCAACGTGGACGTCCTGTCCATGTCCGCCACCCCGATCCCGCGCACGCTCGAGATGGCCGTGACGGGCATCCGCGAGATGTCCACGCTGGCCACGCCCCCGGAGGAGCGGCACCCCGTGCTCACCTACGTTGGCGCGTTCGAGGAGAAGCAGATCACCGCCGCCCTGCGGCGCGAGCTGCTGCGCGAGGGGCAGGTCTTCTACGTGCACAACAAGGTGGAGACCATCCAGCGCACCGCCTCCCGGCTGCAGGAGCTGGTCCCCGAGGCCCGCATCGGCATCGCCCACGGCAAGATGAACGAGCACCAGCTGGACCAGGTCATCCGCGGCTTCTGGGAGAAGGAGCTCGACGTCCTGGTGTGCACCACGATCATCGAGACCGGCCTGGACATCTCCAACGCCAACACCCTGATCCTGGAGCGCTCCGACATGCTGGGCCTGTCCCAGCTGCACCAGCTCCGCGGGCGCGTCGGACGCGGGCGCGAGCGCGCGTACGCCTACTTCCTCTACCCGCCGGAGAAGCCGCTCACCGAGACGGCGCACGACCGGCTCGCCACCATGGCCGCCCACACCGACCTCGGCGCGGGCATACAGATCGCTATGAAGGACCTCGAGATCCGCGGTGCGGGCAACCTGCTCGGCGGCGAGCAGTCCGGCCACATCGCCGGCGTCGGGTTCGACCTCTACATCCGCATGGTCGGCGAGGCGGTCTCCGCCTTCCGCGGGGACGCCGAGGAGGAGGCCCCAGAGGTCACCATCGAGCTGCCCGTCGACGCCCACCTGCCCGAGGCGTACATCGCTACGGAGCGGCTGCGGCTGGAGGCGTACAAGAAGATCGCCACCGCGCACGACGCCGCGGCGCTCGCAGAGGTCCGCGCGGAGCTCACCGACCGCTACGGCGCGCTGCCCGACGTCGCGGGCGCCCTGTTCGACGTCGCGGGCTTCCGCAACCACGCCCGCGAGGCAGGGCTCACGGACATCACGGCGCAGGGCAAGTTCATCCGGTTCGCGCCGCTGAACCTGCCCGAGTCCGCACAGCTGAGGCTCAAGCGGCTCTACCCGGGGACGATCCTCAAGCCCGCCATCCGGGCGGCGCTCGTGCCGTTCCCGGCCACCGCGCGGATCGGCGGACGGCCGCTGCGCGGCACCGAGGTACTGGAGTGGGCACGGGGCCTCATCGATGCGGTGATTCTGGCCGACGTGGGGGCTGCGGCGAAGGTGGGGACTGAGGTCCGCTGACCGGGTCAGAGCGCGAGTCAATACCCAACGGCAGAAAATCACCCTGGCGGGAAACTGACATGCGGCGCATGTGTCGCATAGCTGCCAGGACGGATATATTGACCCACGTCCACCATGGGCAGTTAAAGTTGAGATCTGGATCGACAAAAGGTGTCGACATGGCTGTCTTGGGGTGTCTGTGGAATTTGCAGCGAGAACTCGTTCAACGAAGACGGTGCTGGGGGCGTTTTTCTTCGCTTTCGCCGTTGTGTTCGGCATGGTGGCCGTCGCGGTGCCTACTGCATCGGCAGTAGCGGCCCCTGCTGCCTATGAAAAGTGCAACGCCGCGCGCGTGGTGTACACCAGCGGTGTGTACTACAGGATGCCCGCCCGTGGAACTACGACCACGTGCTGGCTGGCTTATGACCGGAGCTATTCCAACCCGGCCGTTAATGCGCTGCAGACGCACATCAAGAGGTGCTATATCGATACCAACCGGATCTCTTGGAGCGGCGCTTTTGACGTCGATGGATTCTTTGGCAATGACACGGTGAGTGCTCTCAAGAAGGTCCAAGCCTACGAAGGTCTTGGTCAGGACGGTGAGTACGGTCCGACCGCTCGTAGCGCAATGCATTTGAGGTGGAGCGAGTTGTCCAGCGGTGGTGGTCGTGGCGGTTGTGGCGACGGGGGCTACTTCACCTGAGTCTGATCGCTGGCTCTGCGGCGGCGCCAAGTACCCAGTGCGGGTCTTGGCGCCGCCGTTGCCTATTTGCGGAGGGCGGGTGGGAGGTGATCTATCTACCAGGTTGTATCTCCACGTCGTTCACGAGTGATCGAGCGCGCTGCTCTAGTTGCGGTCCCGTGCTCCGTAAGTATGTGACTCATCGGATGTTTCTATGTTCCTCAAACCGGGACGGCGAAAGTTCTTGTTCTAGATTGGGTTAACAGAATTGCGGGTGAGGTAGCGCTTGATCTGGCGTCAGATCTCGCGACTGTCGCCCTCGCTGGTGCGTTTATGTAGGTAGTTGCAGGGTTTGCCGTGACTCCGAGCGCGGACGAGGGTCGCGATATGCAGAACATGGCTCAGTCGGTGGTTGCCGTCGCGTTCGAGGTGGTGGGTGGTGATGGTTCTTGTGGGTGCTGAAGGTGCGGGATCGGCGTGGTGCCTCCGGTGGGCGAGCGCGGCTTCGGAGCGGCTGTGCCTGGGTGAGGCTAGGCGGCCAGGACCGCGGCGGCCGGTTTCGGCGCGGGCGATCTGCCGGTCCAGGGTCGCCTCGTGCCACGCCTTGACCGTCGTGATCTGAGCGGTGATGAGCGGGCCGCGTGCGTCGATGCCCGCTCAGGGTGTTGACTGCGCGATGTGGTTCGGGGAGAAGAGGTTGCAGGCGGTGGTCAGAATCTGCAGAACGCTGCTGATCTGCCCGGTCCAGTGGCTACACAGCCGGAGCATCGTCGTGGACAGTGCGGTCTGCGTCTAGGGTGTCGGTTTTTGGGCCGGCCTTCGTCCTGCACTGGGTTAGCGTCTCGACCACCCGATAGACGACATCGGCAAAGTTGGCTGCAAGCAGGACGTCGTTGCTGGGGTCGGCCTGGGCAAGTTCACCACGGGACGCCACTATCCAGGGCCACCTCATCGATGCGGTGATTCTGGTGGATGTTGGGCTGCCGCTATGGTCGGCACCAGCGTCTGGCCGAGTGTCTGCGCCGCTGGGTCCCTCCCGTGGGCGTAGGTGAAACTCGAATTCACAGCAACTCATCAGAAGCGTATAGGCTCCACCCGCGTAACTCGCTCATCATGTCTTTTTGTGTGGAGGACCCCGCATGGCTCTCGGACACCGCGCTCGTGCGGTCATCGGCTCGATCGCGGCAGCAGCCGCGCTCGGAGCCCTGCTGACCGGCTGCTCGACCAGCTCGGACGGGACGGCGGGGGCCCCTGAGCAGGCGGTCGAGGTAGATCCGGCGCTCCGGGCCATGCTGCCGGGTGAGCTGCTGGCCGAGTCCACGCGCATCACGGTCGGTACCGAGTCGGGCTACCCGCCCTTCGAGTACACGAACGAGGCCGGCCGGATCGTCGGGTTCGAGATCGACCTGTTCGACGCCGCCTCGGACCGGCTGGGACTGAAGTACACGTTCCACGACATGCCGTGGGACTCGCTGATCGAAGAGCTCTACGCGAGCAACGTCGACGTCGTGGCCGCCGCCATGTCGGACACTGCTGAGCGTCAGATCGAGTCCGACTTCGTCGACTACTACAACGACAGCGACGCGATCATGGTCCCCGCCGGTAACCCCGAAGGGATCGAGGTGCTCCAGGACCTGTGCGGTCGACCTGTAGCGGTGCTCGGTGGCACCGACCCGGAGGACCACACGTCGCAGCAGACGGCGCTGATGGCTCTCAATGAGAAAGAGTGCAAGGGCAAGCCGATCACGATCAAGCTCTCCGGTACGGATGCGGAGGCGCTCGAGCAGGTTCAGGCGGGCAAGGCCGACGCCGAGCTCACCCAGTGGTCCACCGGTGTGTACAACGCGAAGCAGATCGGCTCCGGTGACGTCTTCGAGGTCGGGAACACCGAGATCATCAATCCGACGCCGCTGGGCTTCCGCTTCCTCAAGGGCGACGTCGAGCTGGTGCGTGCCTACCAGGCAGCGCTGCAGAGCATCATCGACGACGGCACGTACGCCGAGATCCTCGCGAAGCACGACCTCTCGGTCGGCGCCCTGGAGACGGCCACGGTCAACAACCAGCCGCAGGGCTGACGCACCGCTGAACCGCACACCTGAACGGGCCGCCCCACACCGTGGGGCGGCCCGTTCTGCTCTGCCAGGACAGCCCGGCTGAAGCCCGCCCAGAAATAGTGGACAGCCCAGTAACCATTACGTGCTCCGTCGGTTAGCCTGGTAGCCGAAAGGAGCTGTCATGGCCAGAACGTCCCTTCGTACCCAGCGCGACCTCGCCGCACTCGGCGACCACGTCCGCGCCTGGCGCAAGATCCACGGCCTCACGGCCCAGCTCGTCGCCGACCGCGCGGGCATCACACGCACCACGCTGCGTGCCATCGAGACGGGCACCGGAACGGTCAGCCTCGAGAACACGTTCGCGGTGCTGCGTGTGCTCGGCGTGGCAGATGCCGTCGTCGGCGCGAGCGACCCGCTGGCCACCGAGATGGGCAGGTTCCACGCGGAACGTGCCCTGCCGCAGCGGGTAAGAGTCCCTAGCTGAGAAGGTGAGCCGCGTTGTCGATACATGTCGAGGTCGAGCTGCCGGGCGGTGGACAGGCCCGCGCCGGTGACCTCGACATGCACCTCAATCGCGGTGGCGCCCTGGTGGGCTGCACCTTCCGGTACGACGCCGCCTACCTGCGCGACCCGCGCGCGTACGCCCTGTGCCCCGAACTGCCGCTGACCCCTGGGAACATCCCCTCCGGCAGCGACCGGCCGCTGTTCGGCGTCCTCGCGGACTGCCAGCCCGACCAGTGGGGCCGCACCCTGCTGTTCCACGCGGAACGGCGGGCTGCCCGTGCGGAGGGCCGCAAGTTCATGACGCTCACCGAGGTGGACTTCCTGCTCGGTGTGCAGGACGAGACCCGCCTGGGGTCGCTGCGCTTCTCGCTGGACGACGGCAGGACCTTCCTGGGACCGCCGCGGGCGGAGGTTCCCGACCTGGTGGAGCTGCCGTCGCTGACGGACGCAGCGGACGCCGTCGCGCAGCACCGGGAGACCGACCAGGACGTGCGGCTCCTCGTCGCGGCCGGCACCTCGATGGGCGGTGCGCGGCCCAAGGTGACCGTGCGGGACAGCGTCGGCGACCTGTGGATGGCCAAGCTGCCCGAGAGCAGTGACCGGTGGGACGTGCAGGCCTGGGAGTACCTGACGCTGCGGCTCGCCTCGAACGCGGGCATCGAGGTGCCGGTGGCGCGGCTGCACCGCATCGGCCCGGCGCGGTCCATCCTGCTGACGCGCCGGTTCGACCGGCGGCCGGTTTTCCAGGGTCCCCGCGCGGACCTGCAGCGAAGCGAGGACGCCTCGTGGGGTGGAAGCGGCGGACGCATCGGCTTCCTGTCCGCGGACAGCCTCACGCAGAAGGCGTTCTTCGAGGTCATCGACTACCGGACCCTTGCGGAGACCCTGGCCGACCATTCGGGGCGGCCGGCCACGGACGGGCACGACCTGTTCCGCCGGGTCGCGTTCACGCTGCTCGTGCGCAACGTGGACGACCACATGAAGAACCATGGCTTCCTCCGTCGTGCGGACGGCTGGTCGCTGTCGCCGCTGTTCGACGTGAACCCGAACCCGTTCGCCGTCGTCGAGTCGACGCCGCTGCGCCCCGGCGGGAACCGCATCGACCGGGAGGTGCGGGTGCTGCTGGCCACGGCGGACTCCTACGGCCTCCGCCGGGACGATGCCAGGCGGGTCCTCGGTGAGGTGGCCGCGGCGACGTCGGGCTGGACGCGCATCGCGCGCGAGATGTCGCTGCCGCCCGAGGAGATCGCGCTGATGGCGGAGGCGTTCGAGAACCCGAACGGTGACGAGGCCCGAGCGGCCTGACCTGGCTCCGGATGCCGTGCCGGCCCTCCAGGAATACTCTCAAATTTGAGAGTCTCTTTTGTGAGACTCTCAGTAAAGAGAGTCTTCTCCAGACCTGGCGGGGACTCGCCATCGAGCCGGTGATACGCGATGCCCTGTGGCGCGCTCTGGATGACGGTTTCGCTCCCGGGACGAAGGTGATCGGGGGCTACTGGACACGGACGAACGATCCTGAGATCGACCTTGTAGGAGCAGACCGACACGAAATCTCGCGGGGTTAGGCTCGACGGGTGACTGGTAACACCAGGCCCATCGAGGCCTCCATCCGCACGGACTTTCGCGACGAGATGGACTACGGCTCCTACCTCGGGCTCGACGAGCTCCTCTCGGCGCAGCATCCGGTGAGCGACCCTCCGCACCACGACGAGCTGCTGTTCATCATCCAGCACCAGACCACGGAGCTGTGGCTCAAGCTCGTGGTGCACGAGCTGCGCGCCGTGCGGGGATACCTCGACAGCGACGACCTGTCGCGCGCGCTCAAGGGCCTGGCCCGGGTGAAGCACATCCAGCGCACCATCACGGAGCAGTGGTCGGTGCTGGCCACCCTCACCCCGAGCGAGTACGCGGAGTTCCGGGGCTCGCTGGGGCAGTCCTCTGGCTTCCAGTCCCACCAGTACCGCGCCGTGGAGTTGCTGCTGGGCAACAAGAACGCCGGGATGCTCAAGGTCTTCCGGGACAAGCCGGAGGTGCACGCGCAGCTGGAGCAGCTGCTCGGCGAACCCACCGTCTACGACGCGTTCCTGCGCCTGCTGGCCCGCCGCGGCCACGAGGTTCCTGCTGAGGTCCTGGACCGCGACGTCACGCAGGCCTGGGTCGAGCACGTCAAGCTGATCCCCGTCTTCAAGACGATCTACGAGGACCCGCACGGCCACTGGGACTTGTACGCGGCGTGCGAGGACCTGGTCGACATCGAGGACGCGTTCCAGCTCTGGCGGTTCCGCCACCTGCGCACGGTGCAGCGCACCATCGGCTTCAAGAGGGGCACCGGCGGCTCCAGCGGCGTCGGCTTCCTGAAGCGCGCCCTGGACCTGACGTTCTTCCCCGAACTCATCTCGGTGCGCACCGAGATCGACGGCCCGCTCGGTGCCTGACGACGTGCCGGAGGTGGCGCTCCCCGGCGTCGTCGACCGTCACGTGCATCTAGGCCTGGTCGACCGGGCGCTCCTCGCCGACGGTCCGGTCACCGAGGTGCACGACCTGGGCTGGGACCCGCGCGAGGCAGCCGCCTGGGCGGCCGCCCCGCCGCCGGGCGTCCGGGTGCGGTATGTGGGGCCGTTCCACACCGCGCCCGGCGGGTATCCGAGCGGGCGCTCGTGGGCGCCCGGCGCCGCGGTGCGGCACGTCGCCTCGCCGCACGAGGCCGCGGCGGCGGTGGCCGACGTCGTCGCCGGGCGCGGCTTCGCGGTCAAGGTCGCCCTGCAAGCGGACATGGCACTGCTGCCCGACGACGTCCTGAGCGCGCTGGTCTCGGAGGCGCACGCGGCGGGGCTGCCCGTCGTCGTGCACGCCGAGGGCGCCGGCCAGGCCGAGCGCGCCGTCGATGCCGGTGCGGACACGCTGGTGCACGTGCCCTGGACCGAGACGCTGACGCCCGAGCTGATCGGCCGGGCGGCGCGCATGACCTGGATCTCGACCCTCGCGATCCACGACGGGCCCGGCGGGCGCGCCGGCCTCGACCGGGCGATCGACAACGCACGGCGGTTCGCCGTCGCGGGCGGCACGCTCGTCTACGGGACGGACATGGGCAACGGCCCGACGCCGGTCGGCGTGAACGAGCGTGAGATCGAGCTGCTCGGTGAGGTCGGTCTGACGGGAGAGTCCCTGCGGCGGGCCGTCCTGGGATCGCCGGACCGCCCTGCGCTCACCGCGCCGCTGCGGGCGCCGCGGACGGCCGCCGAGCTGATCGCCTGGTTGCGCGCCGCGCGCCGCCGCTAGCCCGTGCCGTCGGCACCGGCGGTCGGTGGCCTTGACCGGCTCCCTGCCAAGGTCGGTGACCCTGACAGGGAGCCGGCCGGACTACACCTCCACCGGGACGGGGTAGACCGTGGTCGTCGGGTGACCCGCGCGCTCGTGGATGCGCTTGACGGCCTCGGCATCGGGCGCCTCCGAGACGCACCAGACCATCCCCGACTCGGGGTCGCCCCACGCCCTCTGGAAGTCGACCCCCTCGTCGTCCTGGATGTCGAGGTCTGCCTGGTGCGCGGCGCGCAGGGCCTCGTCGGTGATGCCGTGCATTCCTTCGTGAACGTCCATGAACCTGGGCATGGTGAGCCCTCCTGAGTAGTGACCGGCGCCGTGCGGTGCCGGCTGGATCAGCGGTTTCCCCCTCGATCGCCGTCGATCATGTGACCTACATCACGTTACGCCTGGAACCGAGGCGGGTCAGGCCCTGCCCGCCGACCTGCGCGGCGGCTACCTCAGTCGCGGTTGATCGTGAACGTCGACGTCGGGTTCTCGATGTCGCGGTAGTTGTTCTCGAAGGTCAGGCCGTTGAACGTCACCGAACCGACCGCCGGCCCCTGTCCTGCCTCCGGCATCGGGTTGGCCCAGAGCCCGTACCCGGACCGGTCGTCGTACTGGTCGCCGCTGCGCTGCGCACCGGAGATCGACACGTCGGTGAACACGGTGTCCTCGATCGGGTTCACCGGCTGCCCGCCCAGGTACTGGGTCTGGAACATGATCCCGGAGTACGTCGGGTCCACGATGTCCAGGTCGTTGACGCGGATCGCGGTGAACGGCTCGGACGCCGAGAACAGCCACACCGCCGGGAACACCTGGTCGCCCCAGAAGTGCCCGCCGGAGCGCACCACGGAGATGCCCTCGAAGGCCGTCGGCGCGGGGCCGAACCCCTCCATCGGGTACCCGAAGTCCAGCGAGCTGATGGTCACGCCGGAGTAGACGAGCGTGTCCGCGATGTAGATGTTGCGGAACGTGTTGTCCTGCCCGCCGTACACGGCGAGGCCGGCGGCCCGCCAGGTGTTCGTGGACGTCAGGTTCTCGAACACGTTGCCCCGCTGGCCGCTGCCACCCGCGTCGGTGGCGGCGAACAGCGCGAACGAGTCGTCCCCCGTACCGCGCGCCTGGTTGTTGTGGACGTGGTTGTTCGCGCTGCCGTTGGTCATGTTCAGCGCGTCGGCGAACGTGTTGCGGATCCGGGAGTCCTTGATCTCCGAGTCGTCCATGTTGGCCGCCCAGAACATGCAGATCATGTGCTCGACCCAGATGTTGTCGATGGTCATGTCCGAGATGTTCGCGAAGTCGAAGACCTTGCCCGGCCCGTCGATCCGCGACGTGTAGTTGCCGAAGTAGGCGAAGTCGCGGAACGTCGAGCCGTTCGCCGTCCCCTCCGCCCGGAACCCGATGTCGGTGTTCTCCTGCGTGGCAGGGGCATGGAACCGCGTGAACCACGGCCCTGCGCCCACGATGTCGACCGCCTTGCCGTACACCTGGAACTTGCTGGCGGTCTGGTAGTCACCGGCGGGGAGATACACCCCGGCCAGGCTGCCCGTCGAGTCCATCCGGAACCGGTCGAGCGCGTCCTGCACGTCCTGGTGCGAGAACCCGTCGGGCTCGACGTACCGGGCCGGGTCGGGGTTGGCCTGCGACGTCGCCTGCTCCAGGTCGACGAAGTCGACGGTGTACCGGCTGGTGTTGCTCGCCGTCTTCTGCAGCCTGATCGTCGAACCCGCCTCGACGGTGGTGCCGAGCAGGGCGTTCGCCTCGTCGTAGATGTGCCGCGGGGCGCCCTGGCCAGGCTGGTTCCCCGGGCTCGCCTCGTTGCCGTACAGCCACGCGTAGCGGGAGGTCAGATCGATGTTCTTGAGGAACTCACCGTCCACGTAGACCGCGAGCGTCGCATTCGTGCCGCCGCCACCTGCGGCGTCGGGCATGGAGAACCGCACCACCAGCGAGTTGGCCGACGCGCGCGTGGTCCACTCGACGTAGGCACCGGTCTGGTCGAGCGTGACCGCCCGGCGTCCGGACGCCTCGCCCGCGAGGTCACCGACCACGCGGTTGGGCCCGACGTCGACCGCCCCGCCGCCCGTGACGCCGTCCTCCGCCTCGTAGGTGTCGAACGGCATGTCCGCGCCGCGGCCGATGAACAGGGACTGCGTCACCTCGTTGTTCGCCCGCTCGGCCGCGACCTCCGTCGAGTCGGGGGCCGCCGTCACCGTGACGTCGTACGCGCCGTCGGCGGCCGGCCAGGTGCCCAGATCCAGGCTCTGGCTGGTGCTGCCCGCGGCGATCGTGCCGGAGACCGAGCCCGTCAGCGTGCGGACCACCGAGCCGGCGTCGTCCCGCACCGTGAGCGTGAGATCGTGCGGGCCGGAGCCCGTGGCGAGCGTGCCCCGGTTCGCGATCCGGGCCGAGAACGTCACCGTCTCGCCGGCCGCCGGCGTGGTCGGGCTCCAGGACACCGTCGGCACCAGGTCGGAGCTCGCGATCTCGGTCACCACCAGCGGGTCCGGGTGCGCGTAGGCGTTGTCGCTCTCGGACTGCTCGGCGACGGAGTCCGACGGGTCGACGGCAGCCCCGATCTCGTACGAGCCGGCCGCCCGCGCGCCGATGTCCGCAGTGACCGTGGCCTCGGCGCCCGCCTCGAGCGCACGCACCTCGCCGGTGGCCGCCTCGTCGCCGTCGACCGTGAACGAGACGTCGGTCGCGGCCGAGGCCTCGGTCCCGATGTTCTTCACGACGGCGGACAGCGTGACGTCGTCCGACTCCGTGGGGGACGCCGGGTCGGCGGTGACACCGGTGACCGTCAGGTTCGGGTTCGCCCCGGGGATGCCGAACACCTGCAGCTCAGCCACCTGCCCGTTGCCCGACCCCGTGTTCCCGGTGAACCGGAGCCGCACCTCCCGCGCGGTGCCGGTGACGGGAACCGTCACCGAGTTGCCCGTCGCAGGGGAGAAGGCATGACCGGCCGACGGCGCGAGCGTTGCCCACGCGTCCCCTGCCCCCGTGCGGCCCTGCACCTCGAAGGTCTGCGTACGCGGTCCCCAGGCGGTGGCCGGCGGCAGCTTCACGACGACGCCGCTCAGCTCGGCCGCCGACTCCAGCGCCACGCCGAGCGTGCTCGGGTACTGCCCGCTCGCGCCCTCCCAGTACGTCGAGGTGTCCCCGTCGTTGGCGTTCGCGGCGACATAGGTCCACTGGGTCGACGACGCCTCGAGGGTGCGGCCTTCCGCGAGGTCGGTCCCCTCCACCGGCTCGTCCGGGTCCGGAGCAGCCCGTGTGCCGCGCACCTCGAGCTCCGACAGCTGGCCAGCGGGCCAGCCGCTGTTGGCGGTCACGGCAACCCGGAGGTAGCGCGCCTCGGTGTCCGGGACGTCGATCGTCACCGTGTTGTCCGACGCCGGGTCGAACCGGCGCTCGGCGCTCGCTGTCAGGGTCGTGAAGGTGGAGCCGTCGGCGCCTGCCTGGACCGACAGTGTCTGCGTGCGGGCCTCCCACGTGGCAGGGAGCTGGAGCACCACCTCCTCGACGGTCGCACCGGTGCCGAGGTCGACCTGCGCCCACTGCGGGAGGCTGCCGTTGGTCGACTCCCAGTAGGTCGCCTGGTCGCCGTCGGTCAGGTTGTCAGCGAGGTAGGGCGCGTTGTTGCTGCTGGCCGTCGCGGGGGCGCCTGCGGAAAGGGCGCCTGCGGAGAGGGCGCCTGCGGAGGCGCCGGACGCGGAGGCGGCCGGCGTGGGTACGAGGATCACCGCCGTGAGGGCGGTGGTGGTGAGCACGGACAGAAGGGCGGGAGCTGGTCCCGGTCTGTGCCCATGGCCCGGTACGTGGCGTGGCGTTGCGGAGCGGAACATCGTCGTCCCCGATCTCCCGTCCTCTTTGACGGGGTCGTCACCAGGATGGATCTTCGGTACTTGCCGCTGTCTTGTCGATAAACCCGCACTGCACTGTCGACTTCTTGCGCAGGAGTGGCATGGACGTTACTGACGCCGGTGCTCGGGCGTCAAGGGTCCGGCGGTGCGGACCGTTCAGGCGGAGCGGTTCAGGACGTACGCTCGGGCCGAAGCCGAGCGACCTGGAGCACCTGTGACCCACCCCGCATCACACGCCGACCTGTCCGCGAACCTGCCCGCTGACCTCCCTGTGAAGCTGCGCGAGCGGGCCGCCGCGCTCGACGCGGCCGATCCGTTGGCCAGGTACTGCGACCTCTTCGCCCCGAGCGAAGGCCTGGTCGCCTACCTCGACGGCAACTCGCTCGGCCGGCCGCTGACCGCGACCCGCGAGCGGCTCGCGTCCTTCGTGGACGGCCCGTGGGCCGCGCGCCTGATCCGGTCCTGGGACGAGGGCTGGATGGACGCGCCGACCGAGCTCGGTGACACGCTCGGCCGGGTCGCCCTGGGCGCTGCGCCAGGCCAGACCGTCGTCGCCGACTCGACGACGGTGCTGCTCTACAAGCTGGCCCGCGCCGCCGTCGACGCGCGGCCGGGGCGTCGCGTGATCGTCGCCGACACGGAGAACTTCCCCACCGACCGGTTCGTGCTGCAGGGCATCGCGGCCGAGCGCGGCCTGGAGCTCCGCTGGATCACGCCAGACGCCGAGGCGGGCGTGACGCCGGAGGACGTGGCGGCCGCCGTCGGGCCGGATACCGCGCTGGTGCTGCTCAGCCACGTCGCGTACAAGTCCGGCTACGTCGCCGACCTTCCCGCGATCACGCGGATCGCGCACGACGCCGGTGCGCTCGTCCTGTGGGACCTCTGCCACTCGGTCGGCGCGGTCCCGCTGGACCTCGACGCCGACGGCGTGGACCTCGCCGTCGGCTGCACCTACAAGTACCTGAACGGCGGGCCGGGCTCGCCCGCCTTCGCGTACCTGGCGGCCGGCCTGCAGGACGAGGTGCGCCAGCCGGTCCAGGGCTGGATGGGTGCCGCCGACCCGTTCGCGATGGGACCCGAGTACGAGCCCGCCACCGGGATCCGGCAGCTCATCAGCGGCACGCCGCCGGTGATCGGGATGCTGCCGATGCGTGACATGCTCGCGCTCGTCGAGGAAGCCGGGATGCCGGCGGTGCGCGCGAAGTCGCTGGCGCTCACCGGGTTCGCGATGGAGATCGCCGACGAGTACCTGACCGGCGTACGGGTTGCCTCGCCGCGTGACCCGGAGCGGCGGGGGAGCCACATCATGCTCGACCACCCGGACTTCAAGCGGGTCGTCGCCGAGGCCTGGGCGCGCGGCGTGATCCCGGACTTCCGCCCGCCGCAGGGCCTCCGTGTAGGCCTCTCCCCGCTCAGCACGAGCTTCGCAGAGCTGGCTGCAGGCCTCAGCCTGATCCGGAACTTGTTGGGCTGACGGGCCCCCCTTCGAGGCCTAAGTTCCTTCGCTTTGAAGCCGCTCAAAGCGAAGAAACTTAGGCCTCGAAGGAGATGGGCGTCAGCGGCCCGGCCGGCCAGATCCGCTCAGGCCAGGGAGAGGGCCAGAGTGCCCAGGGAACGGAGGGTTTCCTCGGCGGCCTGCTCGTCGTAGCCGCGCGTGCACACGGAGATCACCAGGGTGTCCGGGCCCGGCTCGCCCACGAACGCGACGTCGTGCCTGATGCCGTCCACCCAGCCGGACTTGGAGCCGAACGGGACGCCGTGCGGCACTGCGGCGGTCAGCTGGCGGTCGGTCTGGCGCCCGAGCAGCTCGCACATCCAGCCGGTCCGTTCCGGGCCCGCGAGCTTCTCGGCGACCAGGGCCGACATGAGCAGGCACAGGTCGGCCGCCGTCGTCCGGTGCGAGGCGCCAGCCTGTTCCGCGGCCAGGTCGGAGTACTTGCGGCCGAAGACCGAGCCGGTCGCACCGGCGTCGGCCAGGACCTTGTTCACGGCGGGCAGGCCCACGCGGTCGGCGACCATGTTGGTCGCCTCGTTCGACGAGACGGTGATCATGCGTTCGATGACGTCGCCCAGCGGCATCGGGGTGCCGTCGGGCGGGAGCTCCTCGTCGACGTCGTCGGGCTCGATGGTGTACTCGCCCGCGCCGGGCACCTGCGACGTGAAGGTGCGCGTGGCCGTGCGGACCTCGTCGAGGCTCGCCGTCCCGGCGTCGAGCTCGCGCGCCGCGGCGACGAGCACCGCGAGCTTCACGGTCGAGGCCGCGTAGAAGTCCAGGTGGTCCTGACGCGCGGCCAGCACCTCGCCCGACGCTCTGGCGATCCGGTAGGCCACTACCGGGACCCCGTCGCTGTGCGTTCCTGTCGACACCATGTCCGGCTCCTTACGTGGGTCCTGAGCTGCTATTTCGCGGTCTCGTGCACGACGTCGGCCCAGGCACGGACCAGCGCCCGCGACTGCGCCTCGTTCTCGGCCGCGTGAACCATCGCCGCGGCGGCCAGCGCCGCCCGGTCGACGCCCTGCTCCGAGAGCGCGGCCTCGTCCCACGTCGCGACGCGCTCCGGCCGCGTCTCGGGATGGAACTGCAGGCCCCACGCCCGGTCGCCCACGCGGAACGCCTGGATGGGGCAGTCCCCGCTCGAGACCAGCAGCGTGGCCGACGGCGGCAGGGTGGTCACCGAGTCCTCATGGTTCTCGATCATCCACAGCGGTTCGTCCGGGACGCCCGGCAGGTCGCCGAAGACGGGGTCGTCGGCCGCGCTGGGGAGCACCGTGAGCGGGCACATGCCGCGCTCCGTCTCGCCCGACCGGGCCGTCACGCGGCCGCCCGTGACGTGCGCCAGCAGCTGTCCACCGAGGCACAGCCCGAGCAGCGGTACGCCGCCGACCAGCGCCTCCGTGGTCAGCCGCCGCTCGCGGGCCAGGAACGGGTGGCGCACGTCGTCGTCGGGCATGAAGCCGCCGCCCAGCAGGACCACGCCCGCGAACCCGTCAAGACTCTCGGGAAGCTCTGCGCCAGGGGTGAGGACAGGCTCGAGCCCGGCCTCGGGAAGCCACTGTTCGAGCCGGCCCATCAGGCTGGTGGGCGAGTTCAGGACAACCAGGACACGCGTCATGATTCGACCCTATGGGCCACCAGCTCTCGCGCGAAGTGGCAGGCCACCACGTGGGCAGCGGCGTCGGCCGGGGTGCTGCCGGGAGCGCCGGGGGCGCCCCCGGCGCGGCGTGCGACCAGCGCGGGTACCTCCGTCTCGCACACGGTGGGGACCAGGCGAAGGCCGGTGCCGGGGCCGCCCGTCGACGGGCCGCCCGCGCTCGGCTCCGGGGGCGCCTCCGACAGCGTCGGGGCGAGCCAGCAGCGCGTGTGGAACGGGCAGCCCGACGGCGGGTCCACCGGAGACGGCGGGTCGCCCTCCAGGACTATCGCGCCGACGGCACGGGACGGGCCCGCTCCGGTCGGGCTCGCGCCGTTGGTCGGGCCGACGTCGCCGGTCGAGCCGGTCGGGACCCCGGCCCTGTCGGAAGCGATCACGGGGGCGCCCTTCGCGACCAGCCGGACCGACGGGTCGGGCACTGGCACCGCCGACAGCAGCGCCTGCGTGTACGGGTGCTGGGCCGCGTCGTACACGTCGGCATCGGGCCCCTGCTCGACGATGCGCCCGAGGTACATCACGGCGACCTCGTGGGCGATGTGCCGCACCACGCCCAGGTCGTGCGCCACGAACAGGTACGACAGCCCGAGCTCGGCCTGGAGGTCCTCCAGGAGGTTGATGACCTGGCCCTGCACCGAGACGTCCAGCGCGGAGACCGGCTCGTCGCACACCAGGATCTTGGGCCGCAGAGCGAGCGCGCGGGCGATCCCGACACGCTGGCGCTGTCCGCCCGAGAACTGGTGCGGGTACCGGTTCGCGTGGTCGGGGTCGAGGCCGACGAGCTCCAGCAGCTCGTCCACAGCGGCCCGCCGCCCGCCGGCCGGGTCGATGCCGTGGATCGCGAACGGCTCTCCCACGATCTCGTTGACCGACATCCGCGGGTTCAGTGACGTGTACGGGTCCTGGAACACCATCTGCACGTCGCGGCGCAGCTGCTTGCGACCGGCCATGGACAGGTGGAGCACGTCCTCCCCGTCCACGAGCACCTGGCCGCTGGTCGGCTTCTCGATACCGACCAGCACGCGCGCGAGCGTCGACTTGCCTGAACCGGACTCGCCCACCAGGCCGAGCGTGCGGCCCCGGTCCAGGCGGAGCGAGACGCCGTCGACGGCCTTCACCGCGTCGACCGAACGGCGGAGCAGACCGTTGCGCACGGGGTAGTGCTTGACGAGGTCGCGCACCTCGAGCACGGGCCCGGGTTCAGTCATCGTGGCCTCCGGTGTCCTTGTCGTCGGGCGCAGGCTCCCGGCCCGCCATGATGTCCGCCGCGAAGTGGCACGCCGACATCCGGTCCTCGGCCGGGACGGCCGCCGGCGGCACGTCCGTGCGGCACACGTCGCGGACCGCATCGCAGCGCGGGTGGAACGGGCAGCCGGCCGGCATCGCACCAGGGCTCGGCGGGCGTCCGGGAATCACGGACAGGCGCCCGGCACCCGAGGCGGACGGGATCGACCGCAGCAGCGCGCGCGTGTACGGGTGCGCCGGCGTCGTGTAGACGGGTGCGACGGGCGCCTGCTCGACGGCGGTCCCCGCGTACATGACCGTAACGTCGTCGGCGACGCCGGCCACGACACCCAGGTCGTGCGTGATCAGCACGAGGCCCATCTGCCGCTCCGCCTGGATCTCGGCGAGGAGCCGCAGGACCTGTGCCTGCACGGTGACGTCGAGGGCGGTGGTGGGCTCGTCCGCGATGAGCACGTCCGGGTCCATCGCCAGGGCCGAAGCGATCATGACGCGCTGGCGCATGCCGCCCGAGAACTGGTGGGGGTACTCCTTGACGCGGGCTCTCGCGTTCGGCACCTTGACGAGGTCGAGCAGCTCGACGGCCCGCTTGCGGGCGTCGGCACGCGACATCCCCCGCCGCCCCCGGAGCGCCTCGGTGAGCTGGTAGCCCACGGTGTGCACGGGGTTCAGCGCGGCCAGGGCATCCTGGAACACCATGGCCACCTGGTCGCCGCAGCGGGCGCGGTGCTCCTTGCGGCTCAGGCCGAGCAGGTCGGTGCCGGCCAGGCGGACGCTCCCGTGCGTGACGCGCGCCGTGTCCGGGAGCAGGCCCAGCACGGCCAGCGACGAGACAGACTTCCCCGAGCCGGACTCGCCCACGATGGCGAGCGTGCGGCCGGCCTCGACGCGGTAGGACAGCCGGTCGACGGCGCGGACCGGGCCGCCGGGCGTCCGGAACTCGACGGTGAGGTCGGTGACCTCGAGGAGCGCGCTGCTCGGTGCCGAGCCGGGGGCGGAGCCCGACGCGCCGTTCGGTACCGGCCTCGTGACGGCGCTCATGCCGTGAGCCTCGGGTCGAGGGCGTCGCGCAGGGCGTCGCCGAGCACCACCAGCGCCAGCACGGTCGCGACCAGACAGATCAGGGGGGCGAGCAGGATGTGCGGTGCGCCCCCGAGCACCCACTGCGAGCCCTGCTCGATCTGGATGCCCCAGCTCGTCGCGGGCGGGCGCACCCCGATGCCCAGGAAGGACAGCACCGCCTCCGCGCTGATCACGCCGGCCACCGACGTCGGCAGCAGCGCCGTGACCGTCCCGATCGCGTTCGGCAGCACGTGCCGGACCATGATGCGCAGGTCGGAGGCGCCCAGGGAGCGTGCCGCGGTGACGTAGTCGAGGTTCTTGGCCTCAAGGGTGCTGGCCCGGACGTAGCGGGCGTACGGCATCCAGCCGAACAGGATCAGCACGACGGCCGGGAGCAGGATCACGTCGAAGGTCCCAGCACCCAGGTCGATCCCCTTGAACAGTGAGAGCACCAGCAGCGCGGCCAGCAGCAGCGGGATCACGAGGAAGACCTCGACCGTCCGCGAGACCAGGTAGTCCACCCAGCCGAGGTAGTACCCGGCGAGCAGGCCGAGGGTGACGCCGATGGCCAGCGAGACGCCGACCACGACGAGCGCCAGCAGCAGCGACGGCCGGACGCCGTGCACCATCGTGGCCAGCACGTCGCACCCGAGGGAGTCGGTCCCCAGCGGATGCTCGCCGCCCCAGCCCTGCGGGTCGGTGCGGGCCTCCCGGATCGGGCACGTTCGAGGGCTCGTGGTGGTGAACAGCCGGGGGAACGCGGCCATCACCGCGAAGACCAGCAGGACGACGGTCGCGATGATCGTGTCGGGCCGTCGGCGCAGCGTGCGCCAGGCGTCGCCCAGCGGGTGCGACGGCGTACCGGCAGGCCGGCCCGTCGGCGTGGGGGTGGCTGCGTCATTCATAGCGGATCCTCGGGTCGAGCAGGGCGTAGGCGATGTCGACGACGATCATCACGACGACGGTCACGGCGGCCAGCAGGGTCACGATGCCGAGCACGAGCCCGACGTCGTCGTCCCGCACGGCACCCCACAGGACGCCGCCCATCCCGTAGATGTTCATCAGGCCCTCGGTGATCACGGCCCCACCGAGGGCTTCGGTGAAGGTCAGGCCGACCGCCGTCACCACGGGTACGGACGAGTTGCGCACCACGTGGTGCACGACGACATGGCGTTCGCCCAGCCCCTTCGACCGGGCCGTGCGCACGTGGTCGCCCTGGTAGGACTCGAGCTGGCCTGCGCGGACCAGGCGGATGAACGCCGCCGACCCGGCCAGGCCGAGGAGGATGCCGGGCACGAGGACGGTGGCCCACGGGTGCTCGGGGTCGAACGACGGCTTGAACCAGTACGGCGGCCAGCTGTTCTCGCCGAACGTCCGCTCGGCCCACCCGTTCAGCGGCACGGCGACGACATACCGGTAGACGATCAGCAGCACGAAGACCGGGAACGCGTCGATGAGCACCGACGTCAGCCTGATGCCGTGGTCGCTCGGCGAGCCGCGCCAGCGCGCGGCGACGGAGCCGAGCACCATGCCGAGGGCGAGCCAGGTCACCAGGACGACGCAGAAGAGGCGGATCGTGTTCGGCGCCGCCGTCGCGACGATGTCCGAGACCTCGCGACCGCGCAGGTTCGTGCCGAAGTCGCCCTGCGCGTACTGGCCGAGACGCTCGACGAACGGGCCGAGGCACGGGTTGCCGACCTGGTCGAAGCAGGGGTCGTCGAGGTTGAAGCGCTGCTCGACGGCGGCGACCTGCGCCGGCGTCGGGACCTTGTCCCCGAAGAACGCCTGCGCCGGGTTGCCGTTGAGCTGGATGGCGACGGTCGTGAGCAGATGCAGCAGCAGCATCACGAGGAGCAGCGTGCCGACCGCCTGCAGCACACGCCTGAGGATGTAGCGACCCATGGCCTACCTTCGAGCTGATCTTTGTTGTGGGCGTGACCGTTGCGCCTGGAAAGGACACGTAGTCGCAACGGTCACGCTCACAACGAAGGGACTTACCGGGTGACCTCGATCTTGCGCAGGATCGGCGCACCCGAGAACGGGTTGAGGATCACGTTGTCGAGCCGTTCGCTGTAGTACGTCGCGCTGAAGCTCCACGTGAACGGGATGGTCGGGAACTCGTCGGCGAGGATGCCCTCCGCCTCCTGGTAGAGCGCCACCGCGTCGTCGAGCGTCGGCGCGGCGTCTGCCTCGTCGAGCTTGTCCTCGAACTCCTTGCTGTACCAGCCGAACTGGCTGTCCTTCGCCGAGCCGGACGCGTAGAAGCTGAGGTAGTTCTCGTTCAGCGGGTAGTCGGGGAACCAGTTGTTCCGGAACATGCCGTCATAGCCCTGTGCGGCCCGGGTGCTGAAGTAGTCCGGGTCGACGTTGAGCTCGTAGGGAATGCCCAGCACCTCCTCGATCGAGTTGCCGATCGCGGTGAAGCGCTCCACCTCAGCCTCGTCGTCGCCCAGGCTGATCTGCAGCTTCTCGCCCTTCGGCCAGCCGCCTGCCTCCTCGAGCGCCGCCTTGGCGGCCTCCGGGTCGAAGGTGCACCACTCGCAGGTGCCTGCCTCGCCGCCCGGCACGCCGTCGGGGACCACCCAGGAGTCGGCCGGGATCGCCTGGCCGGAGCCGAGCGAGGCGACGATGCCCTCGCGGTCGATCGCCATCGAGATCGCCTTGCGGAACTCCTTGTCGTTCCACGGGCCGTCCGTGTACCCGGAGAAACCGATGTAGGTCAGGGCGGAACCGGGGCGCTCGACGTACCGCTCGGCGAGCTCCGGGTCGTTCTTCGCTGCCTCGACCTCGGCGGTCGGCGGGAACGAGATGTCGATGTCGCCGGACTTGAAGTCGGCCCAGCTCGCGGTCTCGCCCGCCGAGTACTCGGTCCAGTGGATCGAGTCGTACTCAGGGGTCTCTTCCAGCGGGTAGTCGGCCCACTTCTCGGCGGTGAGCTCCTGACCCTGCTGCCAGTCGGTGACCTGGAAGGGACCGTTGCCGATGGGCGCCTTGGCGCACGCCTCGACGTCGTCAAGGCACTCCTGGGCGATCGGGTAGAAGCCGGTGTAGCCGAGCATCGTCGCGAAGCCCGCGAACGGGGAGCTGAGCGTGGCCTCGAGCGTCAGGTCGTCGATGACCTGCAGCCCGGACAGCTCGTCCGTCGCACCCTCCTTGACGATCTCGCCGTTGTCGTCCGTCTCGGGCTGCATCTCGTCGTACCCCTCGATGACGCTGAAGAAGTACCCGGAGTACAGGCCGTTGTCACCGTCGGCCGTGTAGTTCCAGCCACGGGCGAACGCGTCGGCATCGACGGGCTCACCGTTCTGGAACGTGAGGTCCGGCTTGATCTTGATGGTCCAGACCGTGTTGTCGTCGTTCGGCTCGATGGACTCGGCCACGTAGTTGTACGGCTCGGTGGTCTCCGGGTCGTACCGGACCAGGCCGTCATAGACGACGTCCAGGACGCTGATCGGGTCGTAGGACCCGGCATCGCCCGGAAACAGCGTCTCCATGTCCTGGCTGATCCAGGTCTCCAGCGTGACCGGGCCGTCGCTCTGGGACTCGGTGTCGTTCGGGGTGCACCCGGCGACCGTCAGAGCCACGGCGGTGCACGCAGCGACCGCGGCGAGCGGGCTCCTTTGTCCTACTCGTGCTTGCCTCACTGCTTGCCTCCCCATGTCGGCTCCCCGATCCGGGGGACGGGGAGGTCTGGACCTTATCGCCAGAGCGGGCCTGTTGCGTGGAAACTTGTGTAAACCGTCTGTAACGATTCGTCAGGACCTTTCCAGGTCGCCTTCCCGGTCGCCACGCGGGAGGAACGCAGCCCGAGACCTGCCTGGCCCGGAGTTGTTCCGCCTCAGCGCTGTGAGACGGAAACAACTCCGGTCCAGCTCGGCAGCCTGGCGCACCGGATCACCGGCGCGCCACGCGGCCGCCGGCGTCCTCAGCAGGCGCCGAGATCCTGCCAGGGCCCCCACGGCGCGGAGGCCGGTTCCTGGTTGCGGCTGTACCACTTGGCGACCCAGCGGTGACCGTCGTGGACCACCGTCTCGTCGCCGCGGTACTCCCACGAGCGGGTCCACGCGGGATACGTGCCGTCCGCGCAGGCCGTCGGGGTGCCGACCTCGGCCCACGCTCCCCACGGCGTGGCACCAGGACGCTGGTCCCGCGTCCACCACAGCGCGGTGAAGACCGCTCCCTCATGGGAGACCTGGTCGCCCGCCGTGTACACGGCGCTCGCCGACCAGGCCGGGACCGGCAGCCCCACGAGCTGCCCCACGCCCCAGCGGGCGGTGGACTGGTAGCCGGCCCCGGTCGGGTCCGCCCAGTTCCGGATGGCGGTCCGCGCACCGTCGGCCGCGTCGTTGACCTGGAAGTCCAGGCCGTGGAACGTGCCGAGCCCGCCGTAGGACAGCAGGTCGACGGACGCCTCGACGCGGTACCCGCCCTCGGTCAGCGTGGTAGCGCTCGCCACCCGAGCCTGCTGCGCCGCCTCGTCGCCCGTGCCGAACGACACGGCGTTCTGCGCCGAGATGCGGATCTGTGTGTCGTCCGCCCGGTACCCGCCGTTCTTCGCGTTGCCCCCGTCCACATAGATCTCCACGGAGTCCTGGACCCACGGGTCGGATCCCGAGACGTCGACGACGGGGTCGGCGACGTCGGCCAGGACGAACAGCGACCCCTCGTGCCACAGGGTGCTGACGGTGGCGACGGCCCCGCCCGAGCCCTCGACCTCCTTGGTGGTGGTCACCACGCCGGCCGAGGCCCACAGCTCCTCGACGTCGCCGTCGACCACGGGCGCCTCCGCGGCCTGCGGCACCTCCAGGTACGACAGCTCCTCGACCAGCGTCAGCGTGCCGAGCGCGCCGGGCGTGTTCCACGAAGTGGTCGTGTCCCCGCTGGTCACCCGGGCGTCGAAGGCGGCGGTAGCGCCCTCTTCGAGGGTCGCAGGCAGGTGCACGACGACGTCGTAGCCGCCCTCCCGCTCGGTCGCCACGGCGTCAGCGCCCTCCGCCCCGCCGGTCACCGAACCGTCCCGGCCGACCACGTACTCGGCGTCGGACCCCGCCTCTGCGTCGCCGAGCACCAGCGTGACCGCGTCGGCCGGCGCCGGGTCGGCGTCGTCCACCGAGACGAACGCCGTCAGGTGGTCGGGCGCCCAGCGCAGCTGGAAGGCGGCCTCGCCGCCGCCCGGCGCGTCGAACGCCTGCCGCGGCAGCCTGTCCCACTCCGGCGATGCCGTCGCCATGCCGTCCAGCGGCACGTCGCCGGCGAACACGTTCGCGGTGCGCAGGCGAGCCGGCAGCTCCGCGCCGACCGCCCCGTAGTACGCGGGCTTGGCCTGGTACCGGTCGTCGAAGATCAGCGGCGCACCGCTGTCGACCCGCCACGACCGGCCGTCGGTCAGGCCCCACGCCGTCACGCAGAACAGGTTCTCCGCCTGCGCGCGGAACACGTCGAACGCGTCCTTGAAGTAGTAGCCCTGGTCGATCAGCCGGGCCTGGGTCACCGGCGTGCCCGTCGTGACGTCCAGCTCCGTGACCGCCTGCGTGACCGGCAGGTCCGCGAACCGTTCGATGGCTGCCTCCAGCGCACTCACCGGCATGGCGAGGGACACGTGGAACTGGTGCCCCACGCCGTCCACCGGCACCCCGCGCTCCAGCAGCCGCTCCACCAGGGCGCGGTACCGGTCCTGCTTGCCCCCCTGCTCCGTGTTGTAGTCGTTGATGAACAGGGTCACCGGACGCTCCGCGACAGTGCCCGTCGAGCCGCCCGACGGCGCCGCGGCGTACGTCTCGTTGAACGCCTCGTCCGCGTACTGGAACGCCAGGTCGATGAACTCCTCGCCCAGGATCCGGAACCACTCGCTGCGGCGCAGACCGTCCGCGTCCTCACCGCCGTCCGACACGACCTCGTTCACCACGTCGAACGCGACCAGCGGGTTGGTGTCCGAACCGAACGGCCCGTAGTCGGCACTCAGGTTCTCCGCGATGTCGAACACGTGGGTGCGCAGGCGCTCGCGGAGGACCGCCTTGCCCGTCTCGTCAGCGGGCAGCGGCTCGCCGGCGTCGTCCTGGAAGAACCAGTCGGGGGTCTGGCTGTGCCACACCAGCACGTGGCCGTAGACCCGCTGGTCGTTCGCCTGCGCGAAGTCCATGAGCGCCGTCGCCTCGGGATGACGGCGGAACGCGCCGTCGGCGTCGTACCAGGCCTCTGGCTTCATGTGGTTCTCGGGCGTGAGCTGGCCGAAGTGGCGGTTCAAGAGGTCCGCGGCAGCGCCCGACGTCTCCCGGCTGTCGATCGCGACGCCCACGGGGAACTCGACGGTCTCCTTGATGCCGGTCAGGTCCTCGATCAGCGGCGGCTCCGGGACGGACACCACGATGTCGTCGATGAGCCAGTCGCTCGTGATGCCGCCGTCGTAGGCGGTCTCGAAGTACAGCAGGGCGCTCTCGTGGGCCGGCATGGTGAAGGTGGTGGTCACCTCGGTCCAGCCGGTGCTGGTGATGCCGTCGAACTGGTCGAGGGTGGCGAAGGCCTGAGCGCCGTCCGCGTCGGTGCTCGCCAGGCTCAGCCAGATGTCGCCGGGCGTCTGCCCCTCGGGGTAGCGGACCCACGCCGAGACGTCGTAGGCCGCACCGGCCCGCAGGCTTCCGGTGACGTCGCGGCCGATACCGTCGCCGGTGTGCTCGCGCCCGGTCAGCGCCGCCGACCAGGTCGACTCGTGGGCGTCGGCGTCGGTGACCGCGAGGCTGAAGTCCGAGGCGTCGTCGCCGTTGCGCGGCGCCCAGCCGTCGAGCGTGCCGTCCTCGAAGTCCGTGCTGAGCACGCTGCCCGACGCCGGGGGCGTGCCCTGCGGGAGCGTGAACTCCCAGCCGGCGGCCAGCCGCTCCGTGACCACCGTCCGCACCGCTGCGAGCGTGCCGGACCGGTCACCACCGCCGTCGTGGGCCAGCACGAGCTCGCCCGGGGCCATCGCGGTGCGCAGGTTGGCGGTGAGGGTGTCGACGTCCTGCGTCTCCCAGTCGGCGATCGTGTTCCGCACGGCGAGCGGCTGCATGCCCAGCTCCACGGCGACACCGGGGGTCACGCCCCACGAGCCGTTCGGGGCCCGCCAGAAGGGGACCTGCTGGTTCGGGTTGCCCAGTGCGTCGCGGATGATTCCCAGGTTGGCGACCAGGTCCGCGCGCACCTGCTCCTCGGACCAGGACCCCATGTCGGCGTACCCCGTCGAGTGGTTGCACAGCACGTGGCCGTCGGCGACGATCCGGCGCAGGATCTCGGCGCCGCCGTCGGCCTGGATGTTCTGGCCGATCACGCAGAACACCGCGGTGATGTCGTGCTCGGCGAGGAAGTCGAGCAGGGCGGGCGTGGTGCCGGGGTTGGGTCCGTCGTCGAAGGTGAGGGCGGAGACGTCGCCGCTGCCCTGGGCGAGGTAGGCCGGCGTGGGGGTCGGGTTGATCGCGCCGCCGGGGACGACGTCCTCCGGCGGGGCGGCGTCGGAGGTGGTCACCATGATGTCGTCCACGAGGATCGTGTAGGGCGCGTCCTGGTCGGTGCTGCCGAGGTAGGTCTGCAGCTCGGCGGGGTCGGCGTCGCCGTCGGCCGTCCAGGTGCCGGTGACGGTGGTCCAGCCGGTGCCGATGGTCGTGTTGCCGACCCAGGCGTAGGACGGCTTCATGACGAACCGGAGGTCGGCGCTGGTGGGCGCGGACCCGCCAGGGTCGGCGGGCTCCGCGAGACGGGCGCGCAGGCTGAAGGTGTAGGTCAGGCCGGGCTGGAAGATCCCGGTGGGGGACTGGATGCCCTCGTAGTCGGCGGCTCGGGTGATGGCGAGGACGTTGCCGGCGCTGTCGTCGGCGGGGTCGGGCACGACCTCGAGCCCCGCGTCGCCGCTGGCCGTCCAGGTCCCGGTGGTGCCGTCCTCGAAGTCGACGGAGGTGACGACGGCGTCGGCGGCTGTGGCTGTGCCCGTCGTGGCGGTAGCGGGTGTGGCGACGAGTGCTCCGGCAAGCACGAGCGTCGCCACGCTCGTGCCGGTGGCGGCTCGCGTTAAACGATTTCTTGCTGTGAAACGATTTCGAAGAGGCATGCTGCGCTCCCTTGCGCGTGTCTTCAGGTGGGGCGAACGCCGGAGCGACGGTGCTGCGGCGGACGTAAGGGCAGAGTAGCCAGCGGGAGCGGCGCCGTCGAGGGGCTGCAGGTCGGTACTTCCCTGTGCGGTCGGCAGTTTGCCTCGAGGTCGGCCCATCGATGAGCCGACCTCGAGGCAAAAACTGCCGACCTCAGGGCACTGCCGACGTTCAGGCGGCCGAGAGCTCCTTCATCGCTCCCTTCGCGATGCGCAGCCGGCGCGGCGTCCGTCGTGCGACCACCGAGTCGTGCGTGACCAGCACGATCGTCAGGCCCTGCTCCTTCCACAGGCCCTCGATGAGGTCCACGATCTCGTCGCGGGTCTCCTCGTCGAGGTTGCCGGTGGGCTCGTCGGCCAGCAGCACCTTCGGGTTCTTCACGAGGGCCCGCGCGATGGCCACCCGTTGCTGCTGCCCGCCCGACAGCTCACCCGGCAGGTGGTCGCCCCGGTCGCCGAGGCCCACCGAGTCCAGCGCGGCCAGCGCCCGCGCCGTCCGGCTCTGCCGTGCGAGCCTCGCCGGCACGAGCGCGGTCTCGACGTTCTCCAGCGCGGTGAGCGTCGGGATGAGGTTGAAGTTCTGGAACACGAAGCCGATGGTCTCGGCCCGGGCGGCGGTCAGCTGGGCGTCGCTCATGCCGGCGAGGTCCGTGCCGTCGAGCTTGACGGTGCCCGACGTCGGCCGGTCCAGCCCGCCCAGCATCTGCAGCAGGGTGGACTTGCCGCCGCCCGTCGGGCCCTGGACGGCGACGAGCTCGCCGTCGCCGATGGTCAGGGAAACACCCCTCAGCGCGCGCACCACGCGCTTGCCCTGGCGGTAGGTCTTGGTCAGGTCGTCGATCTGGTACATGGACTGCCTCTCTGAACGCTGGGGTGGGTGGCTATGCCCTACTTGTTTCGCGTGAGCCGGCGGTTCCGCTTTGGGCTCACGCGAGGGAACGGAGGGCTTCGGCGGGGCGCAGCCTGGCCGCGCGCTGTCCGCCGACGACCCCGGCGAGCAGCCCGCCGAGCACCGCCAGCCCGACGGCAGCGAGGACTATCCACAGGCTCACCGGCGCCTGGAGGACGACGTCCACGGCGTTGCCCGCAGCGCCGGCCAGGGTGTCGGCGCGCTCACCGAAGGCGCTCCCGCCGGCGCCCTCTGGCGCGGTGTCGCCACCCTGGACCGCGCCCGCCGACATCGGCCCGGTGCCGCCGCCCATGGTGAAGCCGCCGGACGCACCGCTCAGCGTGATCCCCGACAGGTTCACCGCCCACACCGCCAGCGCACCCAGCGCGAGGCCCGCCGCACCGCCGATGAGGCCCTGCACCACCGACTCGCCGGCCACCTGGCCCACCACGCGGCCCTTGCTCCAGCCGATCGCCTTGAGGGTGCCGAGCTCCCGCGTGCGGCGGTTCACGCCCGACACGGTGAACAGGATCGCGAGACCGAAGGCCGCGGCGAGCACGATGGCGCTCAGCCAGGTGCCGAGCGTGCCGATCAGGTTGGACGCCGTCGAGAGCGATCCGGTGACGCCCTCGGCGAGGTCGGACTGGGTGCTGACCGAAGCGTCGGGCAGCTCGTCCTCGACGGCGGCAGCTACGGCGTCGACGTTCTCGGCGGAGTCGACCTGCACGTAGACGTCGGTGACCTGGTCGGCGAGGTCCGCGAGCGTCTGGGCGGTGGCCAGCGGGAGGTAGGCGTCGGACGCCGTCGCGACGCCGTCGCCCGTCGAGGACGCGACGGTGCCGACGATCTCGAGGTCCTTGCCGCCGGCCGTGATCGTGTCCCCGACGGCGAGGCCCTGCTGCTCCGCGTACGTGGCGTCCAGCACGGCGACGTTCTCGTCGTCCGCCGCCAGCGTCCGGCCGTCGGCCACCTCTGCGGTGGTCAGCGGGCCGACGGCGGCGGCGTCCGGGTCCACGCCCGTGACCGTGAACTGCTCGATCTCGAAGGACGAGCCGCCTGCCGAGCCCTCGCCGGCGCCGTCCGGCCCCATCTGCAACGTGGCGGGACCGTCGCCCTCCTGGAGGGCCTCCATGTCCGGCATCTCGCCGGAGAAGGACATGTTCTGCAGGTCGAGCGTCGCGGCGACGCCCGACACGTGGTCCAGGCCGGAGACGGTCTCCAGGGCGGCGGCGTCGAACGAGGTGGACCCCATGGCGGTGCTGAGGCGGTCCTGCGCGAGGCTGCGCGTGCCGTCCTCGCTCGCCTCGCCGTCCTCCTCGCCGAAGTCGAAGCGGCGAGCCGGAGCCGCGCCCTCGCCCGGCCCGCCGGCGGGCTGGGTGACCGTGATGTCGGTGCCGACGCCGTAGACGGACTCGAGCACCTCGGACTGAGCGTTCTTGACGCCGGTCGAGACCGAGCTGACGACGATGACCAACGCGATGGCGACCGAGAGACCGATCGCTACCACGATGGTCTGCTTCCGTCGGTTGCGCAGCTCTCTGCGCAGATAGGTGAAGAACATGGGCTCCTGCCTGGGGTCCGGAGGGGACGTGCGAGACGTTGGTGTCCGCGCGGACCGCCTCGCGGGTCATGGCGCTGTGCCCTGGGGAAACGATCGAGCGGGCGAAGCGGGGGACTCCGTGCGGCGGTCCGCGCCGGACGACCGGAACGCTAGGCACCGACGCTGTGGTGGGCCTGTCGTCGACCTGTGGTGACCCTGTGAACTGCGGGCGTCCGGCGTGACCGCACGTAACGCCCGTCCTGCGGCGAGCGGACGGTGGACGGTTGCTCGCCCGCTCGGCGGACGTTCTAGGCTGAGGGCCGTAACCTCCGAGCGACATCCTTAGAAGGAGATTCCGTGGCTAGCATCGAAGCCGTTGGAGCACGCGAGATCCTCGACTCTCGCGGCAACCCCACCGTGGAGGTAGAGATCGTCCTGGACGACGACACCTTCGCCCGTGCGGCGGTCCCGTCCGGCGCATCGACCGGCGCGTTCGAGGCCGTCGAGCTGCGTGACGGCGACAAGAGCCGTTACCTGGGCAAGGGCGTCGAGAAGGCGGTAGCGGCCGTCAACGACGTGATCGCCCCTGAGCTCGTCGGGTACGACGCCGAAGAGCAGCGCATCGTCGACCAGGCACTGCTTGACCTGGACGGCACCCCGAACAAGGGCAAGCTGGGCGCCAACGCGATCCTGGGCGTCTCGCTCGCCGTCGCGAAGGCCGCCGCCAAGAGCGCCGGCCTGGACCTGTTCCGCTACGTGGGCGGCCCGAACGCGCACGTGCTGCCCGTGCCGATGATGAACATCCTCAACGGCGGGTCCCACGCGGACTCGAACGTGGACGTCCAGGAGTTCATGGTCGCGCCGATCGGCGCCCCGACGTTCCGCGAGGCGGTACGCACCGGCACCGAGGTGTACCACGCCCTCAAGTCCGTCCTGAAGGAGAAGGGCCTGGCCACCGGCCTGGGCGACGAGGGTGGCTTCGCGCCGAACCTCGGCAGCAACCGCGAGGCGCTCGACCTGATCCTCGTCGCGATCGAGCGGGCGGGCCTCACGCCGGGCAAGGATGTGGCGCTCGCGCTCGACGTCGCCGCCACGGAGTTCTTCTCCGACGGCGTGTACGCGTTCGAGGGCGGCAAGAAGACGCCGGACGAGATGATCGCGTACTACGAGCAGCTCGTGGCCGACTACCCGCTGGTCTCGATCGAGGACCCGCTGTCCGAGGACGAGTGGGACTCCTGGGCCGCGCTCATGGGCAAGGTCGGCGACAAGGTGCAGATCGTGGGCGACGACCTGTTCGTCACCAACCCCGAGCGTCTCGCCCGCGGCATCGCCGAGAAGTCGGCGAACTCGCTGCTCGTGAAGCTCAACCAGATCGGCACGCTCACCGAGACGCTGGACGCCGTGACGCTGGCCCAGCGCAACGGCTTCACCACGATGACCTCGCACCGCTCCGGCGAGACCGAGGACACCACCATCGCGGACCTGTCCGTGGCGACCAACGCCGGCCAGATCAAGACCGGCGCTCCCGCCCGTGGCGAGCGCATCGCCAAGTACAACCAGCTGCTGCGCATCGAAGAGGCGCTCGACGAGGCAGGCACCTACGCCGGCCGGTCGGCGTTCCCGCGCTTCCAGGGCTGATTCGGGGCCCGTACCGAGAGGTCCGCGCCAACCCAGGGATTCGGTCCATAACCATGCACGGTTGTGGGCGGAATCGCTGGGCTGGGGCGGACTTTCGCGTTTCGACACACGGCGCGCCGGAGGTAATGCCCGTACAACGGCCCGGCGAATCGGCACAATCGACCCATGCCTTCCTCACGTCGCCCGGCGCGGCCCTCGGGTTCGGCCCGCGGCTCGGGCGCGCGCCCGTCGTCGGCCCCGGGCGCGGGGTCGGGTGCCAAGGCTTCGGGCGCGAAGAAGGCCAAGGGGACAGCGCCGGTGGCCAAGGGCAAGGCCGCGCCGAAGAAGCAGTCCAGGTCGTCGACGAAGGGCACGTCGGCGAAGGGCACGTCCGCGAAGCCTGCCTCCCCGAGGGCCACATCGAAGGACGCGCCGTCGAAGGGCGGGTCGGCCGCGCGCAAGCCAGCCGCACCGTCGTCGGCGAACCGCCGTACCGCTGCGCCCCGGAGCACGCCCGCACGTTCTTCAGCAGCGCGCCCGACAGCACGCCCGGCAGCGCGCCCGGCAGCGCGCGCGGGTACGGCGGCTCCGCGGGGTGCGCGGCCGACGTCGGGCGGGGGAGCGAAGCGGCCCACCCAGCCGCGCCGCCGAACTGCGGCCACGGGCAGCGTCGCACCGCCGACGCGGCCGGCACGTGCCGACCGGAAACGAGGCAGCTTCGGGCTCGTGCTGCCTGAGGTGCTGACGGTCCGGGCGATGGTCCTGTCCGTGGTGGTGCTCCTCGCGGTGGTGCTGCTGCTACCGACCGTGCGGGCTGTCGTGACGCAACAGGCCGAGCTGCGTGAGCTGCGCTCGGAGCTGAGCCAGCAGCAGGACCAGAAGGCTGAGCTCGAGACGGAGCTGGCGCGCTGGGACGACCGGTCGTACGTGATCGAGCAGGCACGGTCCCGGTTCCGGTTCGTCATGCCGGGCGACAAGGTATGGCGCCCGCTCGACACCGATGCGGTGCAGGAGGAGGAGCCGGCGGCCGGTGCCGTCGAGCCCTCGCCAGGCGCGGCCGAGGACGCGGACACCCCCTGGTACACGAGCGTCTGGGACTCCGTGCGGATCGCGGGCGGCGAGGAGTAGGTCTGCGTGGCCCAGTCCGCGGACTGGGCCACAATGGGTGGGTGAACACCGCGACTGAAACCGTGTCCGACGACGATCTGCGCGTCCTGGCCGAGCAGCTCGGCCGCGAGCCGCGCGGCGTCGTGGGGATCGCGGCACGTTGCGTGTGCGGCCGGCCGACCGTGGCGCGCACCGCGCCCCGGCTGCCCGACGGGACCCCGTTCCCGACGGTCTTCTACCTGACGCACCCCGGCGCGGTGGCCGCCGCCTCGACGCTCGAGGCGAACGGTGTGATGAAGGAGATGACGGCGCGGCTCGAGTCGGACGACGAACTCGCCGCCGAGTACCGGAAGGCGCACGAGCACTACCTCGGGCAGCGCGAGGCCATCGCGCACGTCGACGAGATCGCCGGCATCTCGGCCGGCGGTATGCCGACGCGCGTCAAGTGCCTGCACGTCCTCTTCGCGCACGCTCTCGCTGCCGGCCCGGGCGTGAACCCGCTGGGCGACGAGGCCCTGGCCCTGGCGAGGGACACATGGAGCCCGTCCCGCTGCACCTGCTGAACCTTGTTGTGAGCGGTTGTGAGCGCGACCGTTGCGGCTACGCGACCGTTCTGGGCGCAACGGTCGCGCTCACAACCACGTGAGGTTTCTCCCGAACCCGGCACGTCCGACGTCCTCGGGGCGCTGGGGCTGGAAGAATCTTCGCGTGACTTCCTCTCGCGTAGCCGCGATCGACTGCGGCACCAACTCGATCCGCCTGCTGGTCGCGGACGTCGATGCCGCCGGAAACCTCACCGAGCTCGACCGCCGCATGGAGGTGGTGCGGCTGGGCCAGGGGGTGGACCGCACCGGTGAGCTGGCGCCAGAGGCGCTGGGGCGCACCCTCGCGGTGACGCGAGAGTACGCGGCCGCGATCGAGGCCGCCGGGGCGCAGCAGGTGCGGTTCGTGGCGACGTCAGCCACGCGGGACGCGCGGAACCGGGACGAGTTCTTCGACGGCGTCCGCGCCGCGCTCGGCGTCGACGTCGAGGTCATCACCGGTGCGGAGGAGGCGCAGCTGTCCTTCCGCGGCGCCACCGGCGCGGTGGCCGAGGCGCACGCAGGACCGTTCCTCGTGGTCGACCTCGGCGGGGGATCCACCGAGCTGGTCCTCGGCACGGCATCGGTGGACGCGAGCGTCTCGATGGACATCGGTTCGGTGCGGATGACGGAGCGCCACCTGCACAGCGATCCGCCGTCGGCCGCCGAGGCCGCGGCGGCCCGTCGGGACGTGCGGGCCCACCTGGACGACGCCGCCCGCGTGGTCCCGCTCGCGAAGACCGCGACCCTGGTCGGGCTGGCCGGGTCGATCACGACCGTGACCGCGCACGCGCTGGAGCTGACCGAGTACTCGCGCGAGCGCGTGAACCAGGCGGAGCTGCCGGTCTCGGCGGTGCTGGCCTCCTGTGAGGCGCTCCTCGCCGCGCCGCGAGCCGAACGAGCGGCGATGGGCTTCCTGCACCCGGGGCGGGTCGACGTGATCGCTGCGGGCGCCCTCGTCTGGTCCGAGGTGGTCACCCGTGTCGCGGCGGAGGTCGCGGCGGCGGGCGGGTCGCTGACCAGCGTGGTGACGAGCGAGCACGACATCCTTGACGGGATCGCGCTGTCCATGGCGTGAGCTGCCACGAGATGAGATCCGCGGACGTCGTCGCGCTATTACGCATTGCGCGGTACCGTGCATCTCGTGGACACGACGCAGCTGCTCAAGGGAGTGCTCGACGCCGCGGTGCTCGCGGTCGTCGAGCAGGAGGACGGCTACGGGTACGACATCGTCCGTCGGCTGCGGGCGAGCGGTGTCGAGTCCGGTGAGGCCTCCGTCTACGGCACGCTGCGCCGCCTGTACGCGAGCGGCTCGCTCACGAGCTACGTGGTGCCCTCGGAGTCCGGGCCGCATCGGAAGTACTACGGCATCACTCCGCACGGGCGCCAGGTGCTGAAGACCCAGCGCAAGGAGTGGCAGGAGTTCGCCGACACCGTGGCCGGACTTCTCGGTGAGAGGAAAAGGTAGCTCGATGAACACCATCACCAGCAGTGACGCCCTGTCCGCCCGTGCCGACGCTCGAGGCGACGCAGGCCGACTGACCCGGCCCAGCACGACGGACTTCCGCCGACCGGGAACTACCGGTGGGGGTGGTCCGTTGTGGTGGCCAGAGGATCGAGGAAGTTCCTGCAACGGCGATGGCGGCGTGGTGTGCATCACGCACACGCCGCTCTTCGTCGTGTCGGTAGAGATGCGAGGCGCGCGGTACCCTGGGAATCATGCCTCAGAACGACCTGACCTCGGTCAGCCATGCTTCCGATCCGGCGAGCACGCCGCGCCCGCGGAAGGTGCCGCGCATCGTGGTGCTCGGCGGCGGGTCCGTCGGCCTCTACGTGGCGCGCCGGCTGCGTAAGAAGCTGAAGAAGCGGGAAGCGGCCATCGTGGTCGTCGACCCGCGGCCGTACATGACGTACGCGCCCTTCCTGCCCGAGGCGGCCGCTGGGTCGATCGACGCCCGCGACGTCGTCGCGCCGCACCGCAAGGCCCTCAAGGGCATCGATGTGCTGCAGGGCAAGGTCAGCGCGATCGAGCACGGGCGCAAGGCCGTGAAGATCCAGCCCGAGTCGGGCGACGAGTACGAGGTGTCGTACGACCAGCTGGTCGTCGGCCTCGGCTCGGTGTCGCGCACGCTGCCCATCCCGGGTCTCGCGGAGGCGGCCATCGGCTTCAAGAACGTGGAAGAGGCCATCGCGGTCCGCAACCACGTGATCAACCGCCTGGACGTCGCGTCCTCCACGTGGGACGCCGACCTGCGCAAGCGCATGCTCACGTTCACGTTCGTGGGTGGCGGGTTCGCCGGTATCGAGGCCCTCGCCGAGATCGAGGACATGGCGCGCTATGCGACGCGGCAGTACAACACGATCGAGGCGTCCGACCTGCGGTTCGTCATGATCGAGGGCGCCGGCCGCATCCTGCCCGAGGTCACCGAGCCGATGGGCGAGTACGCGCTCGCCGAGCTGAAGAAGCGCGGCATCGAGTTCCACCTCAACACCTTCCTCTCGTCCTGCGTGGACGGGCACGTGGTGACGTCGACGGGCGTCGAGTTCGACACCGAGACCATCGTGTGGACCGCCGGCGTCAAGGCGAACCCGGTCATCAAGGAGGCGTCGGACCTCCCGTTCGACAAGATGGGCCGCGCCATCGTGCTCCCGACGCTGCAGATCGCGACGGAGGACGGCGAGGTCGTCGAGGGCGCCTGGGCCGCCGGCGACTGCGCCGCGGTGCCGGACGTGAACAACCCGGGCAAGTTCTGCCCGCCGAACGCGCAGCACGCGATCCGCGAGGCGGTCCGCCTGGCCGACAACATCGTGGCGCTCTACAAGGACAAGCCCGCCGTCGACTACGACCACAAGAACCTGGGCGTCGTCGCGTCGCTGGGTCTGTACAAGGGCGTCGCCGAGCTGTTCGGCTTCGTCAAGCTCCGCGGGTTCCCGGCCTGGGTCGCGCACCGTGGCTACCACGTCATGGCGATGCCGACCGGTAACCGCAAGGTCCGCATCCTGATCGGCTGGGTCGGACAGTTCCTCATGGGCCGTGAGCTGGTCTCGCTGGGCTCGCTGCACGACCCGCGCCAGGAGTTCCGCAACGCCTCCGTGCCGCCGAAGCCGGTGGGCGAGAAGGTCGATCAGCGGGCGGAGTCATCCGCCTCGCGCGCGGAGTCGGGCGCGCGGGACTGACCCTCTGACGCTGGTCGGCTCCGGCTGTGCCGTCGCGGCCATGTGATCCTCCGCGGGCCATGCCATCTTCTGCGCTCTCGACCTCTGGAACGCAGAACTGGCGTGGTCCGCCGTTTGTGCGGAGGGCTCGGTAGTCTCTGCGGTGCGCCCCCATAGCCCAACTGGCAGAGGCAGCCGGCTTAAACCCGGCACAGTCCCGGTTCGAATCCGGGTGGGGGCACCGGCGTCGGCCTTGAGCTCACCACCGTCTTGGTGGGTCTGCCCACCTTTCCGGGTGGGGTGATCCGGTGCGCGACTCGGGGGCTGGCGCCCTGCCGCAGCGGTGACGCCGCCGGAAGACTGGATGCAGAGCGACGCACCTCCGACAGGGAGGTCGCGCTTCCAGTGACGGAGATGGCATGCGAGCCCTGAGGTTCATCGGCAAGACCCTGGCGGGCCTGCTCGCCACCGCGCTCGTGCTGATCGGCGGCTTCACCGGCTACCACCACATCATGCTCCGCCACGAGGCGAGCGAGCTCGAGCCCGTGGGGCAGATGACGACGGTCGACGAGCACCAGATGTCCGTGAGCGGGCAGGGGCCGAAGAACGATGAGCCGACGATCGTCTTGATCTCCGGGGCAGGGACGGCCGCGCCGATCTACGCCTTCAAACCGCTGACGGATCGCCTCGACGACGAGTTCCGCACCGTCGTGGTCGAGCGGTTCGGTTACGGGTACTCCGACACCGTCGACGCCGATCGGGACGTGGCCGCCGTGCTCGAGAACACTCGCGAAGCGCTGCGTCAGGCCGGGGAGAAGCCGCCCTACGTCCTGGCGGCGCACTCGATGGGCGGGCTCGAAGCCCTGTACTGGGCGCAGACCTACCCGAACGAGGTGGCCGGTGTGGTCGGCCTCGACATGTCTGTCCCGCACTCCTACGACTCGCTCGACTTCGAGGCTGAGAAGGCCACGATGGACCTGGGGCGAAAGCTGAAGCTCGTCGGGCTCTCAAGGGTCCTGGGTGGTGACGACCTGACCGCTGGGCTGGACGGCGACCAGATCGCCCAGCAGGAGATGCTGACCCACCGCAACTTCCTCAACGACACGCTGTACGCCGAAGGCCTCGCGCTCCTCGACAACGCGGCAACCGTGCAGGCGGGCGACATGCCCGACGACCCGATGCTCATGTTCGTGTCCGACGGTGAGGAGATCGGCGACTTCTGGGTGCCCGCCAACACCGAGTTCGCCGACCAGGCGGGTGCGGAGCTCGTCCAGCTCGACGTCGGCCACTACGTGTTCCAGTACGAGCCGGACCTGATCGCCCAGCAGACGGCCGCGTTCATCGAGACCCGCCTCTGATCGCTGGGCGCCGGGCGTCGGCGTGTGGGCGCGGCACACGATCAGGCGAGCAGCTCGGCGAGGTGGCGGCCCGTCAGCGACCTCTCCTCACGGGCCAGGTCGGCGGGGGTGCCCTCGAAGACGACACGTCCACCGTCGTGCCCACCGCCGGGGCCCATGTCGATCACCCAGTCCGCGCGGGCGACGACCGACAGGTTGTGCTCGACCACGATGACGGACCGGCCCGAGTCGACGAGCCGGTCCAGCAAGCCGGCGAGGTTGTCGACGTCCTGCATGTGCAGGCCCGCGGTGGGTTCGTCGAGCACGAACGCCGGGGTGTCGCCCCCCATCTCGATCGCGAGCTTGAGCCGCTGCCGCTCGCCGCCGGACAGAGTGTTGAGGTGCTGCCCGAGCGAGATGTAGTGCAGCCCGACGTCGAACAGCCGGGACAGCATCGGCAGCACCGACTTCTCCGTGAAGAAGCCCAGAGCCTCCTCGACGGACATGGTCAGCACGTCGGCGATGTTCTTGCCGCGCAGCGTGTAGCCCAGCACCTCGTCGGTGAACCGCTTGCCACCGCACGCTTCGCACGGGCTCGCGACGCCCGCCATGAAGGCGAGGTCGGTGTAGATGAGGCCCACACCCTTGCACTCCGGGCAGGCGCCGGCCGAGTTCGCGCTGAACAGCGCTGGCTTGACGCCGTTCGCGCGGGCGTACTGCTTGCGGATGGGCTCGAGGATCCCGGTGTAGGTGGCAGGGTTGGAACGCCGCGACCCGCGGATCGCGGACTGGTCCACGAACGTGACACCGTCACGCGGCAGGCAGCCGTGGATGAGCGAGCTCTTGCCCGACCCGGCCACGCCGGTCACCGCCACGAGCACCCCGAGCGGGACGTCGACAGAGACGTCCTGGAGGTTGTGCAGGGTCGCGTGCTCGATCCGGAGCACTCCCGTCGGGGTACGCGGTGTCTGCTTGACCGTGACCGCCTGGTCCAGGTGCTTGCCCGTCGCGGTCCCGGAGGTGCGGAGCCCGGCGAGGTCGCCCTGGTAGACGACGGTGCCGCCGTGCGTGCCGGCGCCAGGGCCCATGTCGACGAGGTGGTCGGCAGCGGTCATGACCTCGGGCTTGTGCTCGACGACGAGCACCGTGTTGCCCTTGTCTCGCAGGCGCCGGAGCAGCGCGTTCATCTGTCGCACGTCGTGCGGGTGCAGGCCGATGGTCGGCTCGTCGAACACATAGGTCATGTCCGTCAGGGCCGACCCCATGTGCCGCACCATCTTGGTGCGCTGGGCCTCTCCGCCGGACAGCGACGACGACTCCCGGTCCAGCGACAGGTACCCCAGCCCGATCTGCTCGAACGTGGAGAGCAGGTCGCCCAGGCCGTCGAGGATGGGCTGGACCTGCGGGTCGGCCAGGTCGCTCACCAGCTCGGCGAGGTCCGTGAGCTGCATGGCCGCGGCCTCGCCGATGTGCTTGCCCTTGACGAGCGACGACCGTGCCCGGTCGTTGAGCCGTGTGCCGCCGCACGCCGGGCACGAGGTGAACGTGGCGAGCCGGTCGACGGCGGCCCGCATCGCGCCCTTCATCGACTCGACGTCCTTGACGAGGTAGAGCCGCGTGATCTTGGGGACCAGCGACTCGTAGGTGACGTTGATGCCACCCGAGACGACCTTCCGCTCGGCGCCGTACATCAGGTCGTGCCACTCGGTGTCGGTGTAGTCCGCCAGCGGCTTGTCGACGTCGAACAGGCCGGAGTCGGCGTAGACCTTCCAGTACCAGGTGCCGACCCCGAAGTTGGGGAACGTGATGGCACCATCGGCCAGCGACTTGCCGCGGTCCACGAGGGCTTCCGTGTCGATGGCGGAGACGCGGCCCAGGCCCTCGCAGCTGCCGCACATGCCTTGCGGGTCGTTGAAGGAGAAGAGGTTGGACCCGCCGATGTACGGCTGGCCGAGCCGCGACCAGATGACGCGCAGCATCGTGTAGGCGTCGGTGGCCGTGCCGACCGTCGAGCGTGCGTTGGCCCCCATGGGTTCCTGGTCCACGACGATCGCCGCCGACAGGTTCGACAGGGTGTCGACGTCAGGTCGCGGGCGGGACGGCATGAAGCCCTGAAGAAATGCCGGATACGTCTCGTCGATCAGGCGCCGCGACTCCGCGGCGACGGTGCCGAAGACGAGCGAGCTCTTGCCCGACCCGGAAACCCCCGTGAACACGGTGAGCTTCCGCTTGGGGATGTCGATGGAAACTCCCTGCAGGTTGTTCTCGCGAGCCCCGCGCACCTCGATAGATCCGAACACCACTGTCCCTTCCTGGTCGGTGGTCCCATGGTGCCAGGAGCTACTGACACGCACCCTGCCGCTCCCGTCCCTGCTCCCGGCGTTTACGCCAGGAGCAGACGCCGGAACGACCCGGAGCGTCAGTGGGGTTGGGTAGCGTGACGGGTACCAACGGCGGGAGTGGGCAGATGGCATTGATCTCAACAGGTACCGCACGTACGGCTGGGCTCGGCACCACGGACGGGGGCGGGCCCGGGGGCAGACCCGGCACCCTCGAACACGCCCGTGAACCGCTGCTGCGTGACCTGGTGGGTGGCATCCTGCGGACCACGCGCCGCGAGCAGCGCCGCACGCTGGCCGACGTCGCCACGGACGCACGGGTCTCCACGGCCTACCTGTCGGAGATCGAGCGCGGCCGCAAGGAGGCCTCGTCAGAGGTGCTGGCCGCCGTGTGCGAGGCGCTCGGCATGCGTCTGGTCGACCTCGTGGAGCGTGCGTGGGCCGAGCTCGCTCTCGCGCTGGCTGCGCAGGAGGAGAAGAGCAGGGTTCGGGTGCTGTCGTCAGCGGCTCGCCGTGCGGCCGGCTTCTCGTCGTCCCGGCACCCGCTCCAGCCCGAACGCGCGGCACCGACCGGCACCTCCGGCGTCGGGCAGCGTGGCGAGGTCGTGCTGCTGGCGGCATGAGACGCGCAGGTCGCCCAAGCCAGTCGCGCGCGACGCGGCCGCGTGCTCAGAGCCCGGCGCGCCGCCTTCCGCCGGGCCGGACGTCGTTCACCTGGTCCACGATCTTGTCGACCATGCCGTAGGCCAGTGCCTGCTCGGCCGTGAACCAGCGGTCGCGCTCCGAGTCCGCGGCGACCGTGTCGGCGGGCTGGCCGGTGTGCTCCGACTGCAGGCGGATCATCAGGTCCTTCACGTGGCGGATGTTCTCGGCCTGGATGACGACGTCGGCCGTCGTGCCGCCGACACCGCCCGACGGCTGGTGCATCATGATCCGCGCGTGCGGGAGCGCGTACCGCTTGCCCTTGGTTCCCGCGGCGAGCAGGAACTGCCCCATGCTGCCCGCGAACCCGACGGCGACGGTCGAGACGGCGTTCGGCAGGAGCTTCATGGTGTCGAAGACGGCGAGCCCGGCGCTGATGGATCCGCCGGGGGAGTTGATGTAGATGCTGATGTCCGCGCCGGAGTCCTCGGCGGAGAGCAGCAGGAGCTGCGAGGTCACGCGGTTGGCGACGGCGTCGTCGATCTCCGTGCCGATCAGGACGATCCGCTGGTGCAGCAGACGTGTCGCGAGATGGTCGTCGAAGGGCTGGCTGTGGCTTGTCTCGGTCATGTCTCCACCATTGCCCCGTACAGGCCGGCGGGGTAGTGATCTCTGCCCGCCGCAGATCTGCTCACGGCAGACCGCGTACTCAGCCCGTGTACCTCAGAGCGGGTTCCCTGCCGCGTCGACCGTGGGAAACACGTCGAAATGGACCTCGAACGGCATGGCTCCGGGCTCGCCCTCCTGCGTGCTCAGCGGTTCGAGGTGCTCCGCGGCGAACCGTTCCCAGGCTTCGACGATCGCCGTCATCTGCTCCCGCGTCGCCCACCTGTTGACCGTGGCGAACGTAGCGGCCCCCAGCCACGACTCGAGCACCTCCTCGTCCACGTCCTGCCCCGCACGGGCGAACGCTGCCACCCGTTCGTTGCGGAGGCGAAGAAACTCCATGTTGACGGCCTCGGCGGTCTGGCGACCCGCCGGGGAACCCTTTCCAGCACTGGAGATGCTGAATCCGCCGGGCGTGCGCTCCCACCAGCGCTCCCGGGCCGTGCCCTTGCCCTCCACCTCGCGGACCAGGCCGTGCTTGGCGAGCTGGCGGAGGTGGTAGCTCGTCGAACCACTGGACTCGCCGACGATCTCGCCGAGCTTGCTGGCGGTGAGCGGCCCCCGGATCGGCAGCAGATCGAGGATGCGGATGCGCAGCGGATGGGCGAGCGTGCGTAGCGCCGCCGGGTCGAGCTCGGCCGGTCGGCCCGCGGCCGCTGGCTCGGACAGGTCCGGCACGGCCCGCGGTGCCGGTGGCCCCGAGCGTGAGCCGGCGTCTCGGTCCGCCGGTCTGCCCGGGGAGTCCTTGTGTGCTGTCGCCATAGGCAGGACGTTACCTACTCACCGTCGATCGGACCGGATCGTCGACGCAGGACGGCGGCGGTCGACGGCTGGCAGTCAGCGCAGGGCGAGGGGATGGCGTGCCGCCTGGTTGTCGCGCACGCGATCGGCCTGGGCGCGCTGCCGCTCGGCACGCTCGATCTCGCGGCGCTGCGCAGCCCGGTCGCCGGCGCCCGGTGCGGCGGATCGCCGGCGAGCGGCGGCAGCTGCCGCGACGGGAACCCCGACGGGCTGTGGTACGGCGGTACGGACGGCGGGTGCATAGGCGCTCATCGTGGTTCTCCTGGCTCTTCGGTGTGGTGGTGCGGTGGGCTGGCTCGGGCCCCACCCTACGCATGCCAACACGTCTTTGCAAGGAAACCTTTGCAAACGGTTCTTGGGTCGACTTCGCCGTCTGCCATCGCACGGGGAACGCTCTGACCGGCAGGCGCTGCCGAGCAGCGCGCTACCGGACAGAGCGGATCAGCCGGCGAACATCGACAGACGCTCCCAGGAGCGGTGCATCCCGAGCGCGTCACGCAGGGGCTGCACGCAGTCCCGCACGCTCTCGCAGGCCAGCACCCCTGGCGCCGAGGTGTCGACGCCGGTAGAGGTGAGCAGGTCGACGCCGTCGCCGAGCGCCACGACCGGCTTCCCGTGCCGGAACGCCTCCTGGAGCAGGACGGCGGTGCGTGGCTCCGCCGCCACGACGCTGCCGGCGACGCCCGTGGCGATCACGACGGCGTCGTACTCCACGGAGCGGGTGGTGAGCAGCGTGCGGTCCGCTGACTCCGTCTCGCCCGAGCTGCCCGAGACCTCGCCGCCGTGGGTGGCTATGACGCGGACCACCACGTGCTCGTCGGCGTAGGCGGTCCGGAGGTCGGCGACCGGTGAGAGGTCACCGCCGTCTGCCACCAGGACGCCCACGACCCGGCCGTCCACGCGGCCGGGCTCGGCCGGGATCTGGGACAGCGCGGGGGACGGCACGACGCCGTCCGGCACCTCCCCGTCGGGGACCGGCAGCCCGAGGCCAGCGGCCACCCGTGCCACGAGGTCGGTGTCCACGCACGCCAGGGACGCGAGCACACCCTCCTTGACCTCCTGGCGCAGGCACTTGCCGAGCTCGAACGTGAACGCCTCGACCTCGTGCGCCTGCTCGACCGGCGTTAGCGACAGCCAGAACAGGCGGGCCTGGCTGAAGTGGTCGGTGAACGACACCGGGTGGTGGCGCCCCTTCTCGCCCGACACCGGCGTGGGGATCGTCACGAAGGCGTCCTCGCCCTCTGGCGAGGTCCGCGGCAGGTCGTCGTCGATCTGGTTCGGCTTGTAGGCCACGATGCCCGAGTGCACCGCCTGCTGGTGCATCCCGTCACGGAACATGTCGTTCACGGCGGTCCGGGGACGGTTCACCGGCAGCTGGGCGAAGTTGGGGCCGCCGAGCCGCGTGAGCTGGGTGTCCAGGTAGGAGAACAGGCGGCCCTGCATGAGCGGGTCGTTCGTGACCTGGATACCGGGCACCACGTGATCCACGTGGAACGCCACCTGCTCGGTCTCGGCGAAGAAGTTCTCCGGAGCCTCGGTGAGCGTCAGGAGCCCGACGGCCTGCACGGGGCAGATCTCCTCCGGGACGATCTTGGTGGGGTCCAGCAGGTCGATGCCCTCGAACGTCTCGTCGACGGTGTCGGGCATGATCTGCAGCCCCAGCTCCCACTGCGGGAACGCGCCCGCCGCGATGGAGTCGTAGAGGTCGCGGCGGTGGAAGTCCGGGTCGGCGCCCTGCGTGATCTGGGCCTCCTCCCACACCTGGGAGTGGATGCCCAGGGCCGGCTTCCAGTGGAACTTCACGAGCGACGTCGTCCCGTCGGCCGCCTCCATCCGGAACGTGTGGACGCCGAACCCCTCCATGGTGCGGTAGCTGCGCGGGATGCCGCGGTCCGACATCGCCCACATCGCCATGTGCGTGGACTCGGTGTGGGAGCCGATGAAGTCCCAGAACGTGTCGTGCGCGGTCTGCGCCTGCGGGATCTCGCGGTCGGGCTCCGGCTTGCCCGCGTGGATGATGTCGGGAAACTTCACGGCGTCCTGGATGAAGAACACCGGGAAGTTGTTGCCCACCAGGTCAAAGGTGCCCTCGCTGGTGTGGAACTTCGTGGCGAAGCCCCGCACGTCACGCACGGTGTCGGCGGAGCCGCGAGAGCCGAGCACCGTGGAGAACCGGACGAAGACCTCGGTCTCCTCGTCGGGCGTGGCGAGGAAGGCGGCCTTGGTCACGGACGCCGCGTTGCCGTACGCCCGGAAGGCACCGTGCACACCGGCACCGCGGGCATGCACCACGCGCTCCGGTATGCGTTCGTGGTCGAAGTGCGTGATCTTCTCGCGCAGGTGGTGATCTTCGAGCAGCACAGGGCCGCGGGGTCCTGCGGTCAGGGAGTGGTCGGTGTCGTCGACACCGGCGCCCTGCGCCGTCGTCAGACGGTCGCCCTCCTGGGCGTGCAGCTCGGGGACATGGTTGACGGGATTCCTGTCGCGCGCCATGGTGCGCCCTTCCGATCGGGTTCAGGATCGGGGCCCGGCTTCTTCAGGTCCGCAGACCACGATGGCGCAGCGCGAGGCAGCCTGCGACCGGAACGACCGAGGCCCCGCGGTCCGCACCGGGCGTCCCGGAGGACGTCGGTGCGGGCCGCGGGGCCGACGCGCAGGTTGCTACGCGTCCTGGAGCTTGAGGCGCGTCGCCGCGCCGGCCAGGACCAGCACCGTGTAGCCGGCCAGCACGCTGATACCCACCCAGGGGTCGAGCGCGTCGGGGACGGCCCCGGCGGTCGGGGTGATCTGGGCGCCCGCCACGCTGGGCAGCAGCTTGGTCACCCACACGACCCAGTCGATGTCGCTGGCGAAGGCGGCCGCGCCGGTGAAGATCGTCGGCACGACGAAGAACAGCGCAACCACGGTGAAGATCGCTCCGGCGGTGTGGCGCAGCAGGGCGCCGATTCCCAGGGAGAAGAGCGCCACGAGCACGACATAGAGCACGACGCCGCCGAGCTGTCGCACCTGCGTGCCGTCCGAGAAGTCGACCGTGGAGTTGTTGGCGTCGAGGATCGGGTAGGTCACGGCCCACGCGATCGCGAGCGACACGGCCGTCAGTACCGCGGTGACCCCTGCGAGAACCGTGGCCTTCGCGAAGAAGGCGGTGAGGCGGTCGGGCACGGCGGCGAAGGTGGAGCGAATCATCCCGGTGCTGTACTCGCCGGTGATGATCATGGAGCCCAGCACCGCGACGACGAGCGCGGCGGTCTCGAACCCGAAGGCCACGACCAACGGCCCGGGGATTATTCCGCCCGCCCCTGCGGCCTCCACCTCGGGCCCGGCCTCGGCCATCTGGTCGCCGAGGAACTGTGCCACGAGCGCCATGGCGAAGGCGAAGCCCACCATCACCGCGACGGTCGGGCCGAGCGTCCACCACGTCGAGCGCAGCGTCCACAGCTTGATCCACTCCGAGTGCAGCGCTCGCCAGAAGGTGACGTTCTGCACCGGAGTGCGCCCCACCGTCGGGCCCGACGCCGGTCCGCGCGGAGCCGTGACCGTCGCGCTCATGCCTTGCTCCCCTCGAGATCGGACCGCGTGCCCGCGTGGGCCGCTATGTCCTCGGACTGGTACTCGACCGAATCGGCGGTCAGTGACATGTAGGCCTCTTCGAGCGTGGACGCGACGGGCGTGAGCTCGTGCAGCACGATCTTCGAGGAGGCGGCGAGCTCGCCGACGGCGGCCGCGTTGCTGCCGCGGACCTCCAGCAGGCCGGGCTCGATGTCGTCCACCTGGGCGTTCTGTCCCTTGAGGAGCTCCGCGAGCTCCGTGGCCTGCGGCGACCGCACCCGCACGAGCTTGCGCTCGGCGCCGTCGAGGATCTCCGAGACGGGGGCGTCGGCGAGGATGCGGCCCTTGCCGATGACGAGCACGTGGTCGGCCGTGAGGGCGACCTCGCTCATCAGGTGGCTGGACAGGAAGACGGTGCGGCCCTCGGACGCGAGGAACCTCGCGATGTTGCGGACCCAGAGCACACCCTCCGGGTCGAGCCCGTTGACGGGCTCGTCGAGGATGAGCGTGCGCGGGTCACCGAGCAGGGCCGCGGCGATGCCGAGGCGCTGCCCCATGCCGAGGGAGAAGCCGCCCACGCGCTTGCTCGCGACGGGCTGCAGGCCTGTGAGGTCGATCACCTCGTCGACACGCTTGGTCGGGATGCCATGGGTGGCTGCCATGGCGAGCAGGTGGTTGCGCGCGGTGCGGCCGGTGTGCACGGCCTTCGCGTCGAGCAGCGCGCCCACCTCCGCGAGCGGACGGCGGTGTGCGGCGTACGGCTTGCCGTTCACGGTGACCGTGCCGGCGGTGGGCCGGTCCAGACCCACGATCATGCGCATGGTGGTCGACTTGCCGGCGCCGTTCGGGCCCAGGAAGCCCGTCACCTGGCCCGGCTGTACGGTGAACGTGACGCCGTCAACGGCTGTCTTCGCGCCGTACTTCTTCGTCAGGCCTCTGGCCTCGATCATTGCTTGCCCTTCCATCTGGCATGCGGGATGGCTTCTGCGGTCACTGGCGTTCATGACAAGACTGGTCACCATGAGACTAGGCAGCGGATGGCACCCGCCGCACCCATAACCGGCCGGGATCATCCCTTGGGCGGACTCAGTTCATCCCAAGGTATGACCCGGGAACTCCTGAGAGCTCCCCAGCGTTCCCTAGGATGGTCCGACAGACCAGGAGGAGCAGATGAGCAACCCCGTCTTTTCGAGAAGCGACGTCTTCGGTGAGCCCCGTCGCAACGGTGCAGCAGGCGCACGTCGCGGCGGCACCACCACCCACCCCAACCAGACTCCCGCATACGGCACTGCGCCGCAGCCCGGCCAGTACGGCCAGTACGGCGCCGCGGGTCAGCAGCCGATGGACGCGTCGGAGCTCGACGCGATGTACCAGTCGCCGTCCGCCACCACGGCGGACACCCGGCGGATGACCTATGACGACGTGATCATCAAGACCGGCGGGCTGCTCGCCCTCCTGGTCGTGGTGGCCGCGGCGACGTGGACGCTGGTTCCTCGGCCGATGCTGGGCATCGTCATGATCGTGGGCCTTGTCGGTGGCCTGGTCCTCGGTCTGGTCAACGCCTTCAAGAAGAACCCGAGCCCCGCCCTCATCGTGGCCTACACGGTGTTCGAGGGCGCGTTCCTCGGCGCGATCTCGCTGATGTTCAACCAGATGGCCGAAGGTGCCGTGTGGCAGGCGGTGCTCGGCACCGCGTCGGTGTTCGCAGTGAGCCTCTTCCTGTTCAGGAGCGGCAAGGTCCGGGTGACGCCCAAGTTCACCCGCTGGCTGATGTTCGCCCTGATGGGTTACGCCCTGTTCAGCCTGATCAACTTCGTGCTGATGATCACTGGCGTCCTGGACGGGTTCGGCATGCGTAACGGTCCGATCGGCGTGATCGTCGGACTGGTCGCCGTCGGCCTCGCGGCGGCGTCCCTGATCGTCGACTTCGACTCCATCAAGCGTGGCGTCGAGGCGGGCGTGCCCGCCAAGATGGCGTGGTCGGCGGCCTTCGGCCTGCTGGTGACGCTGATCTGGCTGTACCTCGAGCTGCTGCGTCTCGTGACGATCATCAGCAGCTTCGGCAGCGACTGACCTACCCGCTGTACCGACGACGGCCCGGCACCTTCCCCACGGAAGGTGACCGGGCCGTCGTCGTGCGTGCGGTGGCGGACTACACGCGGCCGGCCCGGGAACGTGCAGCCACGGCGACCAGGACACAGCCCGCCGCGACGAGGAACCCGTGCGTGATCCGCAGCCCCGGGCCACCGAAGAACTGGGGGAGCACGAGCACGAGGCCGATCGCGAGCGGCACGCCGGCCCACCTCGGGCGCCCGCCCGCTCGCCACAGAGCGACGGCGACGAGCACCCCGGCCACGGCGAGCAGGAACAGCCCGGCGCCGAACAGCGCGATGGCGCCCGGCTGCATGCGCAGCACCTCGGCGTGGGCGAGCAGGCCGAGGTCGTTCTCCCGCAGGGCGGCCTCCGCGAGGGTGCGGAGACCGAAGATCTCGGCGCCGAAGTAGAGCGCCGCGCACCCGGCGCCGACCCACGCGGTGATCAGCGCCCAGGTCGCGGTTCCGACGCCTGCCCTGCTTCCCGCACGCGCACCGGCCCCCGCAGCCGCATTCGCACCTGCACCGGCACCCGGGCCCGCACCCGCGTCGTCGTCGGCGGGACCGGCCTGGGCGAGGATCGTCCGCAGGCCGAGCAGCGCGGGGGCGAGGAGGGCGAGTCCGAGGATCCCGCACAGGTGCGCCAGCACCCAGCGGTCGGACGCGAAGGCCGTGGCGAGGTCCGCCGTGGCGACGGACTCGTCGGGCCACGGCCGCAGCAGCGGGAAGAGCAGGAAGGCCAGGCCGGCCGCCACGAAGGCGGCAGGGGTCCAACGGGTGGCGGTCATCGGTCGCTTCCGGTGGTGGCCTGCGCAGGGTCGGGCGCCGCGAGCGCTGCGACTCCCGCGACGAGCATGTCGAGCAGCACGGTGAAGCTCTGGTCGACGTCCTCCCGCATGCGGAAGCCGGCGCCGAGCTCGAGGGTCACGAAGCCGTGGACACCGGCGCGGACCGCGCGAACGGCGTCGACCACCCGCTCGTCCGGAAGGCCGAAGCCGCGCAGGACCGAGACGACCGTCCGGACGCTCTCCTCGCCGGCTGCCCGGTGCACGGCGTCGGCGGGGTCGTCCGGGTCGGCCCCGATCTGGGTGGCCGCGTACCGGCCGGGGTGGGCGAGGGCGTAGCGGCGCCAGGCGTCGGCCAGCGCGTGGAGCGCGTCAGCCCCGGCCCGGCCCACGGTCGCCGAGGTGCCCGCGGCCGTGAGCTCCCGGACGGCGATCACCGTGACCTCGCGGCGGAGGTCGGCCAGCGAGCCGACGTGCTTGTAGAGGCTCGGGGCCGCGACACCGGCCCGCGCGGCGACCTTGGCGAGCGTGAGGTCGGCGAACCCGCTCGGCCCGCCCGCGTCGACGACCTCGAGGGCCAGGCGGACCACCACGTCCGGCGACAGGCCCGCCCTAGGCACGCCGACCGCCGTCCTCGGCCTGTGCGGCGGAGGTGCCCGCGGCACCCGGCAGCGCGGGGAGCCCGGCGAGGAGCTCGAGCACGGCGGGCACGACGACGTCGGGCGTCTGGTGCTGCGGATAGTGGCCCGCCTCGGGGACGAGGACGCCGCGCGCGCCGATCGTGTCGGTAGCCCAGGCCAGCTCCGCCGCGGGGTCGGCGAAGTCGGGGTCGAGCGCTCCGACGATGACGAGCGCCGGGGCCTGCACGGCGGGTAGCCGGGCCTCGACGACGGAGTGGTCGAGCGCCACCGCGAGGTCGCGGAAGGAGCTCAGCCGGCCTGGCTCACGCAGCTTGTCCCGTACGGCGGCGACGTGCTCGGCGTGCCGGGGTGAGCGGCGTCCCTTCGAGATCATGGAGTAGTAGGACCCCCAGAAGGCGACACCCCACGGCTGGGCCAGCAGCACCCGGTAGACGACCCGCATGGCCCGCTGCACGGCCGGGGAGCCGGGCTGGCGCAGGTAGGGGCTGAGCAGGGCCAGGCCGCGCACGAGGTCCGGACGCTCGGCGGCGGCCCAGGCCGCTGCTGAGGCGCCCATCGAGCTGCCGAGCAGCACCGCTGGGCCTGCGTCGAGGTGCTGGACGAGCGCGAGGAGGTCCGCGCCGGTCACGTCGTCGCCGTGCGTGCGGAACGTGGTGTCCGAGTCGCCGTGGGCGCGCAGGTCGGTGACGACGACCCGGTAGCCGGCGTCGACCAGGGCCGGTACGACGTCGTCGTAGGTGGACCGGAGGTCCCCCATGCCGGGGACGGCGACGACGAGCGGGCCCGAACCCGTGTCGCTGTAGGCGATGCGGCCTTCGGGCCGCGCGAGGAAGGCGAGCTGGTTGGTCGTCATAGCCGGAAAGCTACGCCTATTAGCCAAAGGTCGCAAGCCCCCGTGCACGCCGAGTGCTGGGCACTTGTCGGATCGGCCTCGACCGACCAGCAAGTGCCCAGCACTCAAAGGGGGTGAAGGGGTCAGACCGGGCGGGGGACTCCGAAGTAGCCGCCCTTCTCGGCCTCGCCGGTCTCCGCCTTGATCACGTGCATCACGGCGTTGATCAGGGCCAGGTGCGTGAACGCCTGCGGGAAGTTCCCCAGGTGCCGCCCGGTGCCCGGCTCGATCTCCTCGGCGTAGAGGTTGAGCGACGACGCGTAGCCGAGCAGCCGCTCGCACAGCGACTTGGCCCGCTCCAGCTCACCGATCTCGACCAGCGCCGACACGAGCCAGAACGAGCAGATGGTGAAGGTGCCCTCCTCGCCCTGCAGGCCGTCGTCGGTCTCCTCCGTGCGGTAACGCAGCACGAGACCGTCCTCGGTGAGCTCGTCCGCGATGGCGAGCACCGTGGCCCGGACCCGGTGGTCGTCCGGCGGCAGGAACCGCAGCAGCGGGACGAGCAGCAGGGACGCGTCGAGCGCCGGGTCGCCGTATCGCTGCGTGAACACGCCACGCTCGTCCACGCCCTTGGTGCAGATGTCGTCGGCGATCTCGTCGGCGATCTTCTGCCACGACTGGGCGTAGTCGGGCTCGTCGTACAGCCGGGCGAGCTTGGCGCCGCGGTCCATCGCCACCCAGCACATGAGCTTGGAGCTGGTGAAGTGCTGCGGCTCGCCCCGCACCTCCCAGATACCCCGGTCGGGCTCGTGCCAATGCTTCGTGGCCTCCTCGACCTGCCGCTTGAGGATCGGCCACAGCGACTCGGGCAGCTGGTCACGCGACTTGGCGTGCAGCCACACGGAGTCCAGCACCGCACCCCACACGTCGTGCTGCCGCTGGTCGTACGCCGCGTTGCCGACCCGGACGGGCTGGGCGCCCTCGTAGCCCGACAGGTGCGGCAGCTCGAACTCCTCGAGGGTCTCCTCGCCGCCCACGCCGTACATGATCTGCAGCTGTCGGTTGTCGCGACAGACATCCTGGATGAACGCGAAGAAGTCGTTCGCCTCGCGCTCCAGGCCGAGGGTGTACAGCCCCCACAGCGCGAACGTGGAGTCACGGATCCATGCGTACCGGTAGTCCCAGTTGCGCTCTCCGCCGGGCGTCTCGGGCAGGGAGGTGGTCGCGGCGGCGATCAGCGCGCCCGTGGGGGAGTAGGTGAGTCCCTTCAGGGTGAGCGCCGACCGCTGGAGGTAGGCACGCCACGGGTGGTCCGGGAACTCGCCCTGCGTGATCCAGTCACGCCAGAACCGCTCGGTGCGCCACATCGCGTCGAGAGCGCCCGCGTACGTCGTCGGCGCGCTCTGCGAGCCCCACGACATGGCGACGAAGTGCGTGGCGCCCTCCGTCATCCGGGTGCGGGCGGTGGCACGCTTGCCCTCGAGGCCGAAGCGCAGGCTGGAGCGCAGGTGCAGGTTCGGGTTGGAGTCACCGGTGTCGGCGACCACCGACGAGTAGCCGCTGTTCTCGTACTCCCAGTCCACCTCGGACCGCGCGTAGTCGGGGCGGGGCTCGCACACGACCTCAAGGTCCACGGTGCCCGACACGCACTTGATGGTGCGCATCAGGATGTGCTCGGCGTCGTCGTCGGTGGGGGTGCGGCGGTGGGTGCCGGAGCGCGACTCGAGGTCGTGCCACGGCCCCATCAGCATGGCGTCGCGCACGACGAGCCAGCCGGTCGGCGTCTGCCACGTGGTCTCGAGGATGAGCGTGCCGGGCAGGTAGCGGCGCGCGACCGGCACCCGCACGCCGTGCGGCCCCACGCGGAAGTAGCCGGCTCCCCGGTCGAGGATCTTGGCGAAGATGCTGGGTGAGTCGGGTCGGGGTACGCACATCCACTCGACGCTGCCCGACGGCGCGATCAGCGCGTTGGTCTCACAGTCCGAGAGGAATCCGTACTCGCCGATGTGGGGGAACTTGCTGCGGCCGTCCCATGCGCGCGGGGAGGCGCCGTCGCTCGACGTGTGCCCCTTGACCGGGCCCCGGTCCGTGGACTTCGGGGTCTTGCGGCGCCGAGGGGCCGTGCCGGATGCCGTGGAGGCGGCGTCGGCCTCCACTGGCTCAATCGATTCGAGCGTCATGAGACTCAAGGGTTCCGCACGTTCAGCGCACGTGGCAAGCCGCACCTGTGTGACGCGCAGAACCGTTGCCGTGCGCTGCACAGGGCTTGCACAAGCCCTGCGCGCAACCCTCGACGGACCCACGCGAAGCTGATCGTGGAACAAGTTCCCGGACGTGTCGATCGAGCGGTTTCCCATTCGACCTGTGAGTGAGAAGGTCCCATCAGGGGCCGCCGACCACAGGAGAAGGAACCATGGCGAAGTACATGCTGATCATGCGCTCGACGGACGAGACGTGGGCCGCGTTCGCGGACGTCGACTTCGAGACGATCATGAACGAGATGGGCAAGTTCAACGACGAGATGATCCAGGCCGGCGTGCTCGTCGCGGCCGAAGGGCTCGAGGACGCCGCCGACACCGTGGTCGTCGACTACTCGTCCGAGACGCCCGTCGTGACGGACGGCCCGTACGGCGAGACCAAGGAGCTGTTCAACGGCTTCTGGATCCTCGACGTCGCCTCCAAGGAGGAAGCTGTCGAGTGGGCCAAGCGGGCGCCGCTCGCCGGCCCGGGCAGCAAGGCGGAGATCCGCAAGGTCAGCCAGATCGACGACTTCCCGCAGGACAACGAGTGGATCCAGAAGGAACGCGCATGGCGCGAGTCGACCGGCCAGCTCTGAACGAGCACGACGCCGCGCGCCGGGCGGTCGAGGCGGTCTGGCGGATCGAGTCCGCGCGCATCGTCGGCGCGCTCACCCGCTACACCCGCGACTTCGAGCTCGCCGAGGACGTGGCCCAGGAGGCGCTCGCCGCGGCGCTCGTCTCCTGGCCACGCGACGGCACGCCGCGGGACCCGGCGGCCTGGCTCATCGCGACCGCGCGACGCCGGGCGATCGACGCCTACCGACGTCGGGCCGGGCGCGACGAGCGGTACGCCGCGCTCGCGCACGGCCTGGCCGAGGGGGAGGCGACCTCGGGAGCCGGGGGAGCCGTAGCCGCCACGACGAGCATCGTCGCAGGTGAACTGGGTTCTGACCCGGAGGTCTATGACCCTGACCGGATCGATGACGACGTGCTCGCCCTCATGTTCGTGGCCTGCCACCCCGTGCTCTCCCGGGAGGCGCGGATCGCCCTCACGCTGCGCGTCGTGGGCGGTCTGACGAGCGACGAGATCTCCCGTGCCTTCCTGGCTCCGGTCGCGACGGTGCAGGCGCGCATCAGTCGTGCGAAGAAGACGCTGGCGGCGGCGCGGGTCCCCTTCGAGGTGCCCGACGGCGCGGACCGGGCCGACCGGCTCTCGTCGGTGCGCGGTGTGCTGTACGTGATCTTCACGGAGGGGTCGTCGGCGACGTCGGGCGGCGATCATCCGCGGCAGGGCGGCGCTGCGGCGCGCCGTCGGCCCGTCGGGGATGGGCGCCTATGCCCTGCAGGCCGGGATCGCGGAGTGCCACGCGGTGGCGAGCTCGGTGCCGCGGACCGACTGGGAGCGGATCGTCGTGCTGTACGAGGCGCTCGGCCGGGTGGCTCCCTCGCCCGTCGTTGACCTGAACCGGGCGGTGGCGGTCGCGATGGCGCACGGTCCCGACCTCGGGCTGCGCATCGTGGACGGGCTGGTGGCCCAGGGGCAGCTCGCCGGGACCCACCTGCTGCCCGGCGTGCGGGCCGAGCTGCTGTCGCGGCTCGGCCGCACGGCCGAGGCCAGGGCCGAGTACCTGCGTGCGGCGGAGCTGTGCGGCAACGCGGCGGAGCGGGCGGTCCTGACCCGCAAGGCAGGCTCATCACCCTCGGCGGAGCGGGCGGGAGGTTAGCGCAGCTTCAGCGTCGCTACGAGCACGCCCGCCAGGCACAGCGAGCCGCCGACCAGAGCGATCGGGGTGGGCACCTCCCCCAGCAGCGCCCACGACATGAGCAGAGCGAGCGGCGCGGCCGCGTAGGTAGCGGCGCCGAGCCGGCCCGCCGTCGTGCGGGTGAGGGCGAAGCCCCAGGTGGCGAACGCGATCGCGGTGGGGAACACGCCCAGGTAGACCATGCTCAGCGTGGCCGACGTCGGAGCGACGGCGAGCTCGTCCAGGAGCACCGGGGTGAACGGGAGGCAGGCGACGGTGCCGGCGAGGCAGCCCAGCCAGGTCATGGTGAGCGACTCCACCTTGGGGAGCAGCCGCTTCTGCATCATCGTGCTGCCCGCGTAGATGACGGCGGCAGCCAGGCCCAGGGCGACGCTGACCCCGCCGGAGGCGCCGCTCGACGTGGCCAGCGCGATCCCGGCGACGCCCGCGAAGGCGATGCCGATGCCGAGCAGGAGCCGGGCGGGGAAGCCCTCGCCGAGCGAGATCCCCGCGAACACGGCGATGAGGATGGGCGCTAGCCCGACCAGCAGCGAGGCGGTGCCCGCGTCGAGGGTGCGCTCTGCCGCGTTCAGGGCGAGATTGTACAGCCCGAACCAGAGCACGCCCCAGACGATGACGCCCACCAGGGTGCGGCCCCGTGGCAGTCGCAGCTTGCGGGCCAGGGCGGCCATGACGGTCAGCGTGATGGTGCCGACGAGGATCCGGCCCAGGGCGAGGGCGCCCGGTGAGTAGTCGAACCCGGCAGACCGGATGCCGATGAACGCGGAGCCCCAGAGGACGACGGTCACCGCGGCGGCCGCCGGGACGAGAAAGCGGTGCGTGGCTGGCGGGGCCGGCGTGACAGGTGCGACGGGCGTGGTGTTCGTCATGGTGCGATGGTGACCCCGAAGCACTGTGAAGCACCAGCGATTGTTCCTTCATCTGAATTCAGTTTCGCTGTACAGTGGCGCCATGCTCGACGTCCACCGCCTTCGCGTCTTCCGTTCCGTCGTCGCCTCCGGATCCATCGGTGCGGCCGCGGCGAATCTCGGCTACACGCCGTCCGCCGTCAGCCAGCACGTCTCCGCGCTCCAGCGCGAGACCGGGCTCAAGCTCCTGGCGCGGCACGGCCGCGGCGTCCGCCCCACCGCCGCCGGGCATGCCCTGGCCGCCCAGGCCGACGGCGTGCTCGAACGGCTCGGCGAGGCGGAGTCCATGGTCGCCGACCTGCGTGCGGGCCGCACCGGCTCGCTCTCGGTCGCCTATTTCGCCTCGGTGGGCTCGGCCTGGCTGCCCGACGTCGTGCGCGCCGTCACCACGCAGTTCCCGGGTGTCCGCCTCGGCCTGGAGCTGGCCGAGCACATCCCTGACAAGACCGAGGACCGGGCCGACCTGCAGGTCTGCGTGGCGCAGGCCGGGTTCGAAGCCGGGAGCGGTTTCACCGCGCACCACCTGATCGACGACCCGTACGTCGCCGTCCTGCCGCGCAGCCACCGGTTCGCCGACCGGGACGAGATCGAGCTCGCCGAGCTCGCCGACGAGTCCTGGGTCGACAACGACTTCGCGCGCGGCTGGTGCCGGCGCAACCTCCTCGAGGCGTGCACCGCGGCAGGCTTCAGTCCCACCTTCCACGTCGAGGCGCACGACTACGCGACGGCTGTCGCGTTCGTGGAGGCAGGGATCGGCATGACCGTGCTGCCCCAGCTCGGCGCCGTCCACCTGCCGCAGGCGACGGTCGCCGTGCCCGTGGTGCGCCCGACTCCCGTGCGCTCGATCTATGCCGTGATGCAGGACGCGGTGGCGCACACGCCGCCGGCCGTGGCGGCCCTGGACGCGCTGCGGCAGACGGCCGCCGCTTCGCGGGCAGCCGTGGTGGCCGCATAGGGTGGGCGGGTAACGGCGCCGGGCCTGCTCGGTGCCATCCCGATCGAGAGGCAATCCTCGTGACCACGCTTCCTACCGCCTCCGGCGCCTTCGGTGACAAGCCGGAGCTGACGTTCCCCGAGGGTGGCGCACCCGCCGGCCTGCAGGTGCAGGTGCTCTCCGAGGGCAACGGCCCGGTCGTCGAGTCCGGACGCACCATCGTGGTGAACTACCTGGGCCAGACCTGGGGCGGCCACGTCTTCGACAACTCCTACGACCGTGGCACCACCATCGACTTCCCGATCGGCGTCGGCGCCGTCATCGGTGGCTGGGACAAGGGCATGGTGGGCCAGAACGTCGGCTCGCGCCTCATGCTCTCGATCCCGCCGGAGCACGGCTACGGTGCACGCGGCGTGCCGCAGGCCGGCATCGCCGGTGGGGACACGCTGGTCTTCGTGGTGGACGTCGTCGGGGTTCAGTGACACGTTCGCCGAGGTAGAACCAGAGCTGCAGCGCACCCCGGCGGGGTGCGCTGCAGCTTCTTCCCGCCCTGGTTCGCTCGCGGGAGGGTCGGAGCCGGGTTACGGGTAGGTGACGACCTGGGACTTCTGCGTTCCCTGCTGGACCGCGGCACCGGTGTCGTTGATGACGTGGTTGATGCCGCCCGAGCCGTTGAGGAACACGGCGGTCATCGACCCGAACGACACGCCGGGCGCGTTCGGCGCCTGGATGCCGGACTCCAGGCGGATGTCCTGGCCCTGGTTGAAGAACGAGTACGTGCCGGTACCGATCGCGGAGTGGTTCTGCACGTCGTCGGCGACTCGGTAGGCGGCGTAGCCGAGGCGGTCACCGTCCATCCACGCGGCCTGGTTCGGTACGTCGTAGGGCAGCTCGTTCTGGTAGAAGAGCGTCTGGCCGTCCTCGCCGTTCCAGATGGTCTGCTCCTCCTGGTAGTGCTCCACGAACAGGCCCGTCGCGGTGACCCGGTCACCGTTGACGATGACGCCGTGGGCGCCGGTGTTGACGTCCCACCCGATGCCGTTGCCGTGATCACCGCGCCAGGCCCAGATGTGGTCCAGGAGCGTGTCGGGGCTGTTCACCTCGATGGAGGTGACGGCCTTGCCGGCCCAGGGGCCGCCCACCCGGACGAAGACGTCGGTGAGCGTGGTCGGGTCGGCGGCGTCGGAGACGGTGGCGCCCGTCGGGCCGACCTTGATGAGCGTCTCTGACTCGGGGACGTTGGCGTCGGCGGTGATACCGGCGATCTTGACACCCGCCACGTCGCCGACCTCGACGACGGCGTTGCCGGCCGTCGGGGTGAGCGAGGCGTAGCCCAGGCCGAGCACCACCGTGTCGGCGCGGTCGATCTGCAGGGCCGCGTCGAGCTCGTAGACACCGGGGGTCAGGATGAGGTTCTTGCCGGCGGCCAGCGCCGCGTTGATCGAGGCGGCGTCGTCGGACCCCTCCTTGGCGACGTAGAACTCGGAGACGTCGATCGACTCACCGGCTTCCGGTCCGGTGGACCAGTCGGTGCCGCTGCTGTCCGTCTTCGCCTTCGGGACGAAGACGGCGAGCTCGCCGGAGCCGTCCCGGTACAGGAACGGGGCCTCACGGCTGACCGGCGTGGAACCGACGGTCGTCGTCACGCCGACTCCCTCCCCCACCGGCTGGCCGAAGTCGTTGGCGGGCGCACCGGTCACGCCGGAGAAGAGCATGTTCCACACGCCGCCTTCCCACGCGCCCACCTCCGAGTTACGGGTGAACCACTGCTGCTGCGAGCCGGACTCGATGGTGCCGGAGACGCGCGAGTTGGCCAGGTAGCCGCCGGAGGCGAACTCGCCGTACCGGCCGAAGATCGTCAGGTCACCCTGGATGTCCATGCGCCGCATCGGCGCCGCCTGCGAGACGGCGAAGCGCATCTGGTGCGGTTGGGTCACGCCCGCCGGGTACGGCAGGGCCGCGTCCTCGCCGATCGGGCGCTGGATCGGGTTGATCCCCATGTTGGAGATCGACCGCCAGAAGCGGGTCAGCGAGCCAGGGTCGGCGCACGCCCAGGGCTGGCTGGGACAGCCGACCACCGGCTCCACGTGCAGTGCGCCGTTGATGTGGACGTCGTCGGGCTGCGCGCCGAGGCCCGATATCGACTCGTAGTAGCCCACGTGGGCGTTGACGATGCCGGTCGCGGTGGCCGGGTCGTCCTGGCCCGCGGCGCTCCCGTAGGTGCCGGGCTCGAAGAACACCTGGTGCCGGTCGAGGCTGAACTCCGCCTCGTCGTTCACCGTCTCGAGGAACTCGTTGATCCGGTCGACGGTCCAGGTCTCGTCGATGAACGTGACGTTGGCTCCGAAGTCGGGGTCGGCAGCTGCCTTCTTCGGCTTCTTCACCTTCGGCTTCTTCGGCTTCTTGGTCTTGTGCTCGGACTTTGACGTCGCGTCCTGCTCTGCCTTCGCCACGGAGGCCTTCGCCATGGTTCTGCCCTCGTTCATGGCGGTCGGTGCGGCGGTAGCCGGCAGAGCGGTGACCGCGGCTCCCGCGGCGAGCGATGCTGCGACGGCCGCGACGGCGGCGCCGCGCAGGGTGGTCCGGAGTGTCCTCATCGACAGATCCTTCGAGCTCGGGGCAGGCCGGCGAAGACCGGGCGTGCTGCCGGTGCGGATGCGCCCGGGTGAGCGCCCAGCCAGGCTAACCGCCCGTTACTGACTGTTCTGTAAGTACTTTCCGCACACTCCGGGTCACGGTGAACCTCGGGTTCTGGGCCACGTGCTCCGTCGGCCCGACGGCGCGCTGCAGCGCGCCGCGGTAGCGCAGGCCCGTGTTGAAGACGGTCCACAGCTCGCCGCCGTCACGCAGGACGCGGCCCGCGGCGGCGAACATGCGGTGCGCCGCGTCCGTGCTCAACGCCGTACGGTCGTGGAACGGCGGGTTGAGCAGCACGAGGTCGGCCGTGCCGTCGGGGACGGGGAGCAGGTCCCCTGCGTCGCCCCGCACGACGGCGGCCCTGACGCCGTTCGCGGCGAGCGTCGCCTTCGTCGAGGCGCAGGCGGCCGTGCTCCGGTCCGTCGCGATCACGTGGGCGCCGGGGAAGCGCAGCGCCAGGACGGTGGCGAGGATGCCGGTGCCGCAGCCGAGATCGACCGCGATGGGGCGGCCGTCCATGAAGTCCGGGTCGTACGTGGGGGAGGCCGGGCCGGCCTGGGCACCTGACAGGCCGGGCCAGCGGTGGGCCTGGGCCAGCAGGAAGCGGGTGCCGAGGTCGAGCGTGGCACCGGCGAAGGCGGCCCCGTGCGCGACGACGGTCAGCCCCGCGTCCGCTTCCTCCGGGGCGCCGATGGCGTCCAGGATCTCGCGGTCGGTGAGCCGGGCGGTGACGGGATAGGTGAGCGGGCCGACGTCGGACCGGGGTGCCCGCGCGATCAGCAGCCGCGACTTCTGTCGCGCGAGTGACGGGCTGACCTGCCCGAACGAGGCGCTGAGCACATCGTTCATCGCGTGGGTCATGTGCTTGACCCGGCCGCCGGCGAGCAGGGTGAGCGCCGGGTCGGCGTGCCGGGCGACGTGCTCGGTGATCTCGGTCAGCTCGGCGAGCGACGGCGGCAGCTGGAGCAGCACGAGCCGCGCGCCCGTGAGCAGGTCGGGACCGAGCTCGTCGTGGACGGTGAAGCCGACTCGGGCGGGTTCGTGTGGGACGGGCGCGTTCTCGGCGGCCTGTTCGCGCCCCGCCCACAGGGTCTGGGACGCGCGCGCTGAGTTGGCGGAGAGCGCGGCCTCGGCAGTGATCGCGTCCTGGTACACGTCGACGTTGCGGGCGCCCAGCGCCAGCGCACCCAGGGTGAGGGCACCGAACCGGTCGCCGATCACGACCACGCCGTCCGGGTCCCGCTCGATCAGCGGGGCGGCCTCGTCGAGGAGCAGCCGGTCGGTGGCGTCGACGGCGACGGGGCCGTCGGCGCGCGAGCCGTCCTCGGGACAGGGGAGGAGCTCGGCCAGGACGGCGTCGGCCTCTGGGCTCACCGTGCGGAGCGGGCCTTCTTCTCCGCTGCCTTGCGGGCCTCCTCGACGCGCTCCTCCTCGGCGCGCACCTGAGCGGCGATCTCGCGCTCCTGGGCCAGCCACGCGGGCGGGTCGTCGCGCAGCTCGTTGATCTGCTCGGTGGTCAGCGGCTCGGTGATGCCACCGCGGGCCAGGCCGGCGATCGAGATGCCGAGGCGCCCCGCCACGACGGGCCGCGGGTGCGGGCCGTTGCGGCGCAGCTCGGCCAGCCACTCGGGCGGGTTGGTCTCCAGCTCCTCGAGCTCGGCACGCGTGACGGGCGAGTCCTGGAACTCCTGCGGCGTGGCAGGCAGGTAGACGCCGAGTCGCTTGGCGGCGTTGGACGGCTTGAACCGCTGCGAGGCGAAGGAGGAACTCATGGGCCCAGCCTACTTGGGCGTAGGCCCAGGCATCCCGCCGACGGGTCGGGTGACGCTGTGAGGTCGGGCGGTGTTCTGCGGGCTGGGGTGGTGGTGGGCGGGCGGCTGCTGTGGGTGTCGGGCTGCACTGCTCGGCCGGCTGGCGCTGGGGGTCCGGCTGCGGTCTTGTTGGCGCAGACCGGCGCCGAGTGCAGAGTTGGCAGCGGTGCCCACCGGCGACTGCAGACTTTGCTGCGGTGGCAGCTACTCCATCCGCAACAAACTCTGCAGTCGGCGAGCGGTGGCGCGACGAAGTCTGCAGTCGGCGGGTACGGCGGGTACGGCGGGTACGGCGGGTACGGCGGGTACGGCGGGTGGCGCTGCCGGGCTGGTAGGGGTGTCACATACTCGGTCGGCTCCGCGGCCGGGGCTGGAGCGGGCCACAGGGCAAGGCGGGCCCCGTAGCCTTGAGGTGTGAGCCACCCTGAGCCCCCGGAGCCGTTCCGTCTTGCCTATGCGCCCGGCGCGACGCCCGGCAAGTGGGCGAGCGTGTGGCGCGAGCGGCTGCCCGACGTGCCTCTCGAGCTGGTGCAGGTCGAGGCATCCGCCGTCGCGCGCGCACTGGAGGCGGGGGAGGCCGACGCCGCGATCGCCCGGCTGCCTGTGGACAAGGAAGTGTTCTCCGCCATCCCGCTCTACGAGGAGGCGTCGGTGGTCTGCTTCTCGCGCGACCACCTGCTCGCTGCCCTCGCCGACGAGGAGACCCTGTCCAGCGCCGACATCGCGGAGGACCCCGTCTGGGTTCCCGCCGACGACGTCCTCTTCGCCGCGCACCCGGTTCCCGGCGTCGTACCGGCGGATCCGGAGGGGAACCCGCTGGACCCGGTCCCGACCACTGCCGACGCCGTGGCCACCGTCGCGGCGAACGTGGGGGTGGCGGTCCTGCCGCTGTCGCTCGCGCGGCTGCATCGTCGCAAGGACGTGACCTACCGCCTGCTCGAGGACGGGCCGACGGCGCCCGTCGGGCTGGTCTGGCCCACCGACCGCACCACGGACCTGGTCGAGGAGCTCATCGGGATCGTCCGTGGCCGCACGGTCAACAGCTCGCGCGGTCGTGGTGGCCCGTCCACGCGGTCGGCGCAGGAGGGGGCGTCGGGGGGTGGATCCGCCGGCAAGGCGGCAAGGACCGGCGTCAAAAAGCCGGCGAAGGGCGCGTCGAGCGGGGCTGCGGGACGCGCCGGTGAGAGGCGTGGCGGTGCGAAGGCGGGCGGTCGCGGGGGAGTGCAGCGCGGTAAGGGTGCGCGTCCGGTCCCGAAGGGAAAGAAAAAGGGCAAAGGGAAGTAGTGGTATCTAAAAGTCTATGTAAGATATTTCGATAAGATAACGGCATATTGGCGATCTGCACCATTGTCGCTACGCTCCGGGAGGCGTGCCGGATGTTCGGCACCGAAACCACCCCCGTCTCGAAGGAGCGCCCAGTGCGCAAGATGACCGTCTTGGGAGCCTCCGCGCTCCTTGTCGCCGGCCTCATGGCCTCTCCGGCTGCTGCGTTCGCCGCACCGATTGCCGGTGCGCCGGCCGCGATCACCGGTGACGGCGAACGCCTCGACGACCAGGTGTGTAAGGACTACGACTCCGGCAAGATCGAAGCGGAGGAGAACGCCGGCGAGGTTTACGTCGAGGCACCTGAGGGCCAGCTCATCTCCGGCTACTGCGTGAAGGCCGGTTCCAAGAACCAGGACGAGGGCGAAGGCGGCGCGTACTTCGTCGAGCTGGACGAGCCTGCCGCGTCGTGGACCATCACCTACCCGTGGGGCGGTGGCCGTGACATCAGCCACTACGCGCTCGTCTACACGGACGCGTCCACCGTGCCGAGCCAGGAGCCGACACCGGAGCCGACCGTGCCGGGCGAGGAGCCGACGGACGAGCCCACGAAGCCGGGCGAGGAGCCGACAGGCGAGCCCACGAAGCCGGGCGAGGAGCCGACAGGCGAGCCGACGGACGAGCCCACCAAGCCGGGCGACGAGCCGACAGGCGAGCCGACCGACGACACGACCACCGAGCCGGGTGAGCCGGGCGATGAGCCGACCACGGACGTCACCGAGCCTGCTGGCGAGTCCGCAGCCCCGGCCGAGGACGACGCCACGCCTTCCCCCTCGGCCTCCGCAGAAGCGCCCGGTGTGCTCGCCTCGACCGGTGCCAGCACCGTCATCGGCTTCACCCTCATCGCGCTGGCCCTCGTGGGTGGCGGCGTGACCCTGATCGTGCTCCGCCGCAAGGGTGTTCTCGGTAGCTGAGGGGCTCTCGCGCCGGCGTAGAACACCGACGTAGAACACCGACGTAGAAGGAGGGCGGGACAGAACCGGAATCCGGTTCTGTCCCGCCCTCCTTCTACGTCGTGCGGCTCTATTTCGGCTCGGTGGCCGTCACCTGGATGATCAGCGCCTGCATCGGCCACAGCGTCGGCAGCTGCAGCCCCACGCCGGTCAGCACCGAACCGGGCATGTCCATCGCGTCCTTGCCCAGCCAGGCCGGGGTGATGCCGCCCAGCCACTTGGCGGAACCGACCTCGTCACGGACCCGCACGCTGTATCGCAGGGCAGGGTCGAGCCCGTCGAGCCGTACCCGTTCGGTCAGCGCATCCTGCGGTGATGCCATGGTCGCGACGGTCCACATCCCGGCGGTGCGGTCGGGGGCGACGAAGCCCGTGACCCGCAGCGCCGGGTCCACCGTGTCGGCGTGCACGACGGTGCCGGTGTGCACCAGGGACCGGAGCTCCTTGTAGAGCGCGGCGTATGCCGAGACCGCGACCAGCTCCTCGTCGGTGCAGGTCAACAGATCCCACTCGAAGCCCGCGTGGCCCTGCAGGGCCGTGGCCACCCGGAACGTGAGGTCAGTGGTGCGCCCCGACGAGTGTGCCGGTGACGGGCCGACGTGGGCGCCCACCAGCTCGGGCGGCAGCACGAGCGACGTCCACCGTTGGATGTCCTGGCGCTCCAGGGGATCGTTGGAGTCCGACGCCCACACGCGGTCGGTGACCTCCAGGATCCCCAGATCGGTCCGGGCGCCGCCGGAGGAGCACGACTCGATCTCCAGCCCGGGGTGGTCCGCCTTGAGCCGCGCGATCAGCGCGTACGTGGCGCGGGTCTGGGCATGAGTGCCCGGCCGTAGGAGGCCGTCGGCCCCGCGGTGGACAGGCTCGGCGAGGTCGCGGTTGTGGTCCCACTTGATGAAGTCGATGCCCAGCTGTGTCACCAGCGCCGAGATCTGGGCGCGCAGGTACTCCCACGTGTCGCGGTTCGCGAGATCGAGCACGTACTGCGTGCGGAACGAGAGACCGTCCGGCGACGGGATCGCTGCCGGGTTCGACAGGATCCAGTCCGGGTGGGCGCGCGCGAGGTCGGAGTCGAGGTTGACCATCTCGGGCTCGAACCACAGGCCGAACTGCATCCCCAGCTCGTGCACCAGCCCGGCCAGCGGGTCGAGGCCGTCCGGCCAGACGTCGTGGTCCACCACCCAGTCACCCAGGCCTGTGGTGTCGTCACGTCGGGAGTGGAACCAGCCGTCGTCGAGCACGAAGCGCTCCACGCCGACAGCGGCGGCCCGCCGCGCGAGCCGCTCCAGCTTGGCCGGCGAGTGGTCGAAGTAGACGGCCTCCCACGTGTTCAGCACCAACGGCCGGGGGCTCGTCACATGCTGCGGACGTGCCCGCACCCACGTGTGGAACCGGTCCGCGACGCCGTCCAGGCCTGCCGGCGACCACGCGAAGTACGCGTCCGGCGCGTGGTAGGTCTCGCCTGCCGCAAGCCGGATCTCGCCCGGCCGCACCAGCTCACCGGCACCGAGCAGCGTGGTGTGCTCGGTGAGGTGGTCCACCCGGTGCGTGACGTCGGCGCTCCACCCCAGGTGGGTGGCCCACACCTCGCCGGTCCGGTTGCGCGGTGTGCCCGACGAGGCCAGGGTCACCCAGGGCGCGTCGTGTCCCGAGCGCCCGCGCCGGGTCTGGCGGGCCGTGCTGCCGGCCGGCATGGCGGTGGTGACCGGCACCTTCTCGCGGGACCAGCGACCGCTGAACTGGGTGAGGTGGTCAGCGGACCTCGGCACGGGCAACGTGGCCTCGAGCCAGTGCACGTCCACCGCGGCCGGGCCGTCGTTGGTGAGCTCGTGACGCAGCAGCACCAGCCCGCCCACGCCGATCTCGAGGTGCGTCCGCAACGTGAGCCCCAGGTTCGCGTCCCGCGCCGTGACGACCAGCTCCGCGGTGTCCCGCTCCGCCTCGGCGACCGTCCACCGCGGGAAGAGCGGAACGCCGTCCGCCACGACGAGCAGTCCGGGGCGGCCCGCCCACCCGTCCGACTCCTGCGGCAGCAATGATGGCCGCCAGGCCGAGTCGAGCGTGCCGGGCGCGGTCTGACGGCTGGTCGCCGAGTCGAGAGCCCGCAGGTCCGCCGGCGTGAGCTCGCCCAGGTCCTGGCCCCAGTGGAGCACCAGCGGCAGTCCCACCTCGGGGTGTGCCACTACGACTGCGACACCGTCGCGGCGCAGTACTGACCAGCTGGATTCCTCGACAAGCCCGTTCATGTGGTGTCCCTCCGCCCCCTGGACCACACCGTATGCGTGGTCACTGACATCGAATCGGCCCGACCCTAGCCCGCCGTGCGGACCAGGTCGTTCTCGGTGCGCAGCACCGGCCGGGAGACCAGCGCCTCCTGGTCGAGACCGCGGCTCGTCACGTGGAACACCGCCGTCGCGCCCGCCGGAAGGTCGACGACCTGCTCGTCCACCTGCGCGTCCGGGTCGAGGCGGTCTGCCAGCAGCGTGACGCCCAGGGCCAGCGACGTCGCCGTCACGTCCACGCGGTAGCCGCCGTCCTCCGCCGTCACCGTGGTCCGTACAGGGGCAGGATCGAGCGCCAGGTCCTTGCTCTCCGCCCACCGGTGGATCGCGCGCGCCTCCCCGAGGGTCACCACCAGCACCTCGCGGGCCGAGTCGCTGACGGCGGCCACGTCGCCGGCCAGCGGGACGAGGGTCACTGACCGTGGTGCGACGGTCACCGCCTCTGCGCCCGCGTCCGACGTCGCCAGCACCGCACCACCGAGGGTGGTCCGGGCTGCCTCGACCTGCCCTGTCCACGGCTCGTCGGTGTCGTTCACGAGTGCCGCCACCAGGTCGGCGCCTCGGGGCTGCACCGTCACCATCCGGTCGGCGAACGCGTGCTTCATCGCGTACCAGAGCGGCTTGCGCCGGCCGTCACCGTCGACGGCGGCCCACGAGGTCACCGGCCAGCAGTCGTTGAGCTGCCACACGATCGCTCCGGCGGTACGCGGCCACCACGACCGGTAGTGCTCAAGGGCGTACTGGATCGCGCGTGCCTGATTGAGCTGCGTGGCCCAGTGCCAGTCGGTGAAGTCGTCCGGGACGTCCAGGTGCGGGGCGAGGCCGCGGTCGAGCTTGCCGTTGCCGTCGATGGCCTTCTGGTGCAGCAGGAAGACCTCTGAGTCCTTGAACCTCGGAGGTACGGTGTCGCCGTCGGACAGGATCGCCCGCCGCATCGTCGCCCATGTCGCGGGGCCCTGAAAACCGAACTCCGACGGGAACCGCGGCACGTCGTCGCGGTAGTGCGTGTAGTCGACCTGGTTCCAGACGGCCCACTGGTGGTGTGTGCCGTGGTCCGGGTCGTTGGGGTGCGTCTCCTCGGGTGCGAGACCGGGGGAGTACGGCGATCCGTCCGCGTACGGCCGGGTCGGGTCCACCTCGGCCAGGATCTTCGGGAAGAGCTCGTAGTAGTAGCCTGCACCCCAGGTGAGGTCGCCCAGCGGCTTCTTCCAGTCCCAGTCCTCGTGCCCCCAGATGTTCTCGTTGCCGCCGTTCCACAGCACGAGCGACGGGTGCGGCGCCAGGCGGGCGGCATTCTCACGCACCTCCGCCTCGAGCTCGGCCCAGTGCGGGTCCTCCTCCGGATACGCGGCGCAGGCCAGCAGGACGTCCTGCCAGACCATGACGCCCCGCTCGTCGCAGACGTCGTAGAAGTCGTCGGACTCGTAGATGCCGCCGCCCCATACCCGCAGCAGGTTGAGGTTGGCGCCGAGCGCCTGGTCGACGCGCTGTTCGAGGCGCTCGCGGGTGATGCGGGTCAGCAGGTGGTCGTCAGGGATCCAGTTGGCCCCGCGTGCGAAGACCGGTTTGCCGTTGACGACGAACGTGAAGCGTGTGCCGTGCTCGTCGGGTGTGCGGTCCACCTCGACGTTGCGGAACGCGACCCGGCCGGACCAGGCGTCCAGCGGGTCCGAGCGGTCCTCGCCGTTGCCCTCGTAGAGGGTCACCGTGATCGGGTACAGCGGCTGGTCGCCGTGCCCGGCGGGCCACCACAGGTCGACGTCGGGCACCTCCAGCTGTCCCGTCAGCCGCATGACGCGGGCCGAGTCGTTGCCGCCGGACGTCCCGATGGTCAGGCCACGGCCGCCGACGGCGACGTCGAGGGTGAGCGAACCGACGTCGGACAGGCCGGAGGTCTCGACCTCGACCCGCACATCGACCAGCCCCGTGCCGTCGTCGGCCACCGTCACCAGGGGTGTCACCCGGGCGAGGCGCGCCACGCGCCAGCGCTGGACCCGCACCGGCTTCCACAGCCCGGCCGTCTGCAGGTCCGGGCCCCAGTCCCAGCCGAACGAGCACGCCATCTTGCGCACCATGTTGAAAGGGTGGGTGTTTGCCGAGGGGCGGGCGCCGAGACGCTCCGCCTCGGCCTCCGCGGTCTCGAGCGCCGAGTCGAGGTCGACCACGAGGTTGGCCGGCGTGCCGACGAGCTCACGCACGTCGTACCGGTAGGAGCGGTGCATGTTCGCGGTGCGGCCGAGCTCGGTGCGGCCGTGCGCCACGTCCGTGTGCTCCACGTCGGTGTCCACGGACACGGTGGACACCGTGTCGATGCCCTCGAAGAGCAGGTCGACGCGCTCGTCGGGTTCCGCAGGCGGCTCGTCGAGGACGGTCGCGCACCGCCAGGTGGCGCGCTGCATCCAGGCGAGCGAGGTCTCCTCGGTGCCGAGATACGGGTCGGGGATGAGCTCCTGCTCCAGCAGGGCGGTGTGGCTCGTGCCCGGGACGGTCGCGGGGACGGGAACCCCGGCAAGGTCCGCCGGTACGGGTCCGCCCGTCGGGGTCAGGGTCCAGTCGGTCAGGTCGCGGCTGATCTTCATCGATCCTCGTCCTCCCAGAGCGGTGCGCTCAGTGCGTGTGCGAGCGAACCCGAGCATAGGGCCGGGCGGCGCGTCGGATCGAACCGATATCAGCGCGCCTCGAGCGGACCGTGCCTGCGCAAAACAGGCGACTTCGGCGGCCGCTCCCGCCAGGATGGCCGGTATGGACGAGGTCGAAGTCGTCGTTGCCCACAGCCAGCGTGCGACGCTGCGCGTCGGCGACGTGTTCCTGAAGGTCGACGGTGACCCTGCGCACGCCGACCTTGAGGTGCGCGCGATGGCCATGGCGCCGATCCCGACTCCGGCGGTCCTCTGGTGTGAGCCGCCCGTGCTCGCGATCGCAGCCGTGCCTGGAAAGGCGCTCGGCCTCCTTGGTGAACCCTCGGGCGCGTCACCGGCGGCGTGGGCGGCGGTGGGTGCCGCCATCCGCAGGCTGCACGACGCGCCGTTGCCGCCGTGGCCGGGGGCCAGGCTCGACGACGTGGCGGCGGACCTCGACAGCGAGTGCGCGTGGCTGCTGTCCAACGGCGTTCTGCCCGCCGAGGTGATCCGGCGCAACCGCGAGATCGCCGAGGGCGCGCTCCGGCCGTGGAGACCGGCGTTCATCCACGGTGACCTGCAGATCACCCACGTGTTCGTCGACGGCGACGAGGTCACCGGTGTCATCGACTGGTCCGAGGCCGCCACCGGGGACGCCATGTTCGATCTCGCCACCTTGACGCTCGGCCACGAAGAACGCCTCGACGACCTGCTTGCCGGCTACGGCGACGGCGCGGACCGGGACGTGATCCGCGCTTGGTGGTCGCTGCGCAGCCTGGTGGCGTCGCACTGGCTGATCGAGCACGGCTTCGATCCGGACGCACCGGGGTGCGAGTTCGACGTGCTCAGGTCCCGGATGCGGGAAGACGGTGTCACCACACCCAACAGGCTCGATCGACGGGTCTGACCCCAGGTGCCCGTCAGGATCTGCCAGCGACTGGCTGTACTCGTTCAGTCCGGCCGGACCACGAGCCCGAGCGTCTCGGCCAGCAGGATCGCCTGGGCCTCGCTGACCACCGCGCCGGTGACCGTCGCAGAGAGCGGGTCGAGCGTCGACAGGTCGCTCCCGCGCAGGTCGGCGTTGGTCAGGTCAGCCTGCTCGAGATCCGCGCCCGACAGGTCGCAGCCGACCAGGACGACACCGTTCGCCTTGATCCCCGCCAGGTCGGCCTCGCGAAAGCGGACGCCGTCGAACTGCGCGCCGGCCACGGCGGCGCGGTGGAGATCGGTGAACGACCAGTTACCGCCCTCGACCTTGAGCAGGTCGAACCGGCAGTCGGCGAACTGCGAGCCGACCAGCTTGCAGCGCTCCAGCTTCGCGTCGAAGAACACGCACCCGTCGAACACGCACGAGGTGAACGCGAACTCCGTGAGGTGGGCGCTGTTGAAGCGCACACCACGGAACACGCACGAGTCGAACGTGGCGCCCGTCCCCGAGGCCTCCGTCATGTCGACGTCGACGAACAGCGTGGCCATGTGGTCCTCGCCGGACAGGTCGCGGGCGTACCAGTCCTCGCCGTTGACGGTGAGCTCGGTAGCGGGCATCCGAATCATGGGGCCGACCCTACGGCGTCCCACTGACACCGCCGGGAGAATGGTTGTGGGCGCGATCACTGCGCCTACGACGGTCGCGTTGTCGCAACGGTCGCGCCCACGATCAAGGGGTGGGTCAGGCCGCTTCGGGGAACGGGACGCCCGTCGTCGCGTGGCAGCGGTAGCCGTTCGGGTTCTTGGCGTCGGACAGATACTGCTGGTGGTCGTCCTCGGCGTAGTAGAACGCTCCGGCCTCGGCGGCGGGCGCGATCTCCGTCGTGATCGCGTCGTACCCCTTGGCGCTGAGCACCTCGGTGTAGCGCGCAGCGGTCTCCTTGGCGGCCTCGGCCTGCTCCGGCGTCGTCCAGTAGATCGCCGAGCGGTACTGCGTGCCGACGTCGTTGCCCTGGCGGAAGCCCTGCGTGGGGTCGTGCCGCTCCCAGAAGATCTTGAGCAGCTCCGCCTCGGTGACCTTGGCCGGGTCGTACGCGACGAGCGCGGTCTCCGTGTGGCCGGTGCGCGCGCTGCAGACCTCCTCATACGTCGGGTTGGGCGTGGTGCCACCCATGTAGCCGACGGCGGTGCTCACCACGCCGGGGAGCTGCCAGTAGATCTCCTCGGCGCCCCAGAAACAGCCCATCGCCAGGTACAGCACGCGCGTACCGGGCTCCCACGGGCCCGTGATCGACGAGCCGAGCACCGTGTGCGGGCGCGGTGCCTGGAGCACCGGCGCGGAACGGCCCCGCAGGGCGTCCTCCGGAGCGATCATCGTGGTCTTCGTGGAGCCGGAGCCGGGGCCGAAGAGGGAGTTGAGGAACGTCATAGAACACTTCCTTACGTCTACTTGCGCGGGTAGCGCTTTCATCATGGCAACACACCTTGACGCGGTGGTGTTCCGGCGCTGTTACGCCGCGAGTGGGACCTAAGCGGGCCACCAGCCGCTCGACCGACCTATCTGTACGCGGCGCTCACCTCTGCCGCGAACTCGTAGTCGCGCTGCCAGTCCGTGCCGGTCGGTGCCAGGATCACCCGCTCGACCCCGGCCGCTCTGCCGCCGGCAGATCCCGGTGGCGGCACGGCGCCGCGCACGCCATGGTCAGCCTATGAGCAGCGAGGTCGGTGCGGTAGCGGTCCTGTCGGACGTCCACGGGGTGCTTCCCGTCCTGGACGCGGTGCTCGCCGAGCCGGACGTGATCGCAGCCGACCGCGTGGTCGTCACCGGTGACCACGCCGCCGGACCGCAGCCCGTCGCCGTGCTGGGCCGCCTGCGGTCCCTGGGGGAGCGGGCCCTCCTGGTCCGTGGGAACGCGGACCGTGAGCTGGTCGCCCTCGCACGCGGCGGAGGCACCAGCATCCCCGATCCCGTCGCGCCCTGGGCCGCGGCCCAGCTGCGGCCCGACGACGTCGCGCTCCTCGCCGGCCTGCCGCACCCGGCCGAGCTGACGGTGCGCGGGTTCGGCCGCGTCGTGTTCTGCCACGCCACACCGCGCGACGACGAGGAGGTGGTGCTCGTCGACTCCTCCCTGGAGCGCTGGGCCGAGGTGCTGGGCGGGCTCGATCCCGCGGTGCGGACTGTCGTCATGGGGCACACCCACATGCCGTTCGTGCGGCTCGTCGACCGGCGCCTGTGCGTCAACCCCGGCAGCGTCGGCATGCCGTACGGCCGCGCGGGCGGGTCCTGGGCGCTCCTGCGGGACGGGCAGGTCGAGCTGCGCCACACACCCGTCGACGTCGCGGCGGCAGTGACCGCCGTCGCCACCGGAAGCACGTACCCCGGCGCGGAGGAGTGGGCGCGGGAGTACGTGACCTCGGCCAGCAGTGACGCTGACGCGCTGCGGGCGTTCGGTCCGCGGGACGGCCGTCCGACGATGAAGGGACGTCTGCGGTAGCGCGGCCTGGCGCAGCGCACGGACCAGCTCCTGGACGGCCTCGGCAACTGACCTCCAGGGCACTGTCGGTGGCTCGGCGTAGCGTGCTGCCCATGGCCGACACCGACCCTGAGCTCCTGCTCGCTGACACCGCCGCGTGGCGCACGTGGCTCGACGAGAACGAGGCGACGTCGAACGGCGTCTGGTTGATTCTCGCGAAGAAGGGCAAGGGCGCCCCGACGAGCCTGACCCGCGACTCCGCGCTCGAGGAGGCGCTGTGCAGCGGCTGGATCGACGCGCAGGCACTCGGCCGCGATGATGCGACCGCGCTGCAGCGGTACTGCCCGCGCAGATCACGGAGCCGCTGGTCGGCACGGAACGTAGGGATCGTGGGGCGCCTGACCGCGGAGGGTCGCATGCGGCCCCGCGGCCAGGAGGAGGTCGACAAGGCCAAGGCGGACGGCCGCTGGGACGCCGCGTACGAGGGCAGCAAGAACATCGAGGTGCCGCCCGACCTTGCCGAGGCGCTCGCGGCCAGCCCACGCGCGACGGCGATGTTCGCGATCCTCACCGCCCAGAACCGGTACGCGATCCTGTTCAGGATCACGGGAGTCAAGAAACCGGAGACCCGGGCACGGAACATCACCAAGTTCGTCGGCATGCTCGAGCGTGGTGAGACGGCGCACCCGCAGAAGCGGAAGCTGGAGGCCTGAGATCTGCCCACGAGTTGCCCAGGAACCGCCCTTGAGATTCACGAGAAACCTCAAATAGGGTCCCCAGGCAACGTCGAGACCGGGGAGGGCCGTGGACAGCGAGGTCGTACTGCGGCTCGACGCGGGGGACGTGCTGGTCACGTTCGTCCCCACGGTCCCGAGGACCCTGCTCGACGTAAGGCGTGCGACCCCCGACCCGGACCCAGCCCCGGGCCCGGCAGCCGTCGATCCGCTCGCAGCGGTGGCCGCGCGCATCGCCGCCGACGGCGTCCCGGTGCACCCCGGCCTGGAGGCGCTCCTCGATCTTCCGGAGGCCGCGCCGTTGCTGCGCACGCTGGAGACCTACCTGGAGCTCGCGGGTAGCGCGCAGGCGACGGCGGAGGCGCTGCACCTGCACCGCACGTCGCTGTACTACCGGCTGCAGCGCGTCGAGCTGCTCGCCGGCACCGACCTCAAGAACGGTACGGAGCGCCTGGCGCTGCACCTGGCCCTCAAGGTGGCCAGAGCCGCGGGGCGGCTGACCGGGCCCTGAGGCCGCGGTCCCGACAGGTTCGACCATCGACGGGTGGGCTCAGCGCACGGCCAGATCCCTGATGGCCGTGCTGAGCTCGTCCCCCTCCACACCCTCCGGCCAGCCGCGCAGCAGGCTGCCGTCCTTGCCGACCAGGGCGACGAGCGGCGGCTCGGCGACGGCGTACCTGAGCGTCGCGTCGCCGCTCGGGTCCACGGCCACGGGGTAGGTGATGTCGTTGTCCTCGACGTACGCAGCGACCTCGGCGGGTTCGGAGAGGTTCGCGACGCCCACGAACAGGACCGCGTCCTCGTACTCCTCGACCACGTCGTTGATCGGCGCCTGCTGGACCTCGCAACGCGTGCACCAGGTCTCGAAGAACACGAGCACCACCGGCCGCTCGTCCCACTGCTCGGCCAGGTCGAGGGTTGTGCCGTCGGTCAGCTCCAGGGTGAGCAGGGGCGCCGGAGGCGCGTCGTCGGGCGCGGGGCGGAACTCCACGCCAGAGGGCACCGGTCCCGGCAGCCGCCCACGGGTCGGCTCGGAGCACCCGGCGAGGGAGGTCACGACGAGGCCGGCCGCCATGATGCCCCTGAGGGCACTGAGGGAGGCCCTCATCGCAGCACCGCCTCGGGCACGTCGTCGAGGGCCGGATTCGGGTCGATCGGCACGGGGCCGTGCTCGCCGATCATGAGCTCGGCGTCCGACAGGTCGATCGAAGCGGGAACATCGAGCGACATGACGCACACCGTGGGCTGCCGGTCCGAGCCCAGGTCGATCGAGAAGGCCTTCTCGGCCCGCCCTTCCGGGAGCGCGCCGGCGGCGAGCACCGCGCCGTCCGCCAGCACCTCGAACGCCGCCTCCGGGTGCGCGTACCGGAAGGCGCGTGCGCCCGAGCACGGGTCGGCCGGCTCGCGGATGTTCGCGTCCGGGACCACGAGGCGCACCGCCTGCGTGGCCTCGGCGCCGTCGGCCCCACCGGAGCACGCCGCCAGCAGCCCGCTGAGGCACAGCCCGACGCCGAGCACGGCGGCGCCCGACCGACCGCCGACATGGGCCCGTCGCCCGGCGTGCCCGGCAAGCCCGGTGAGCCCGGTGAGATCGGTCCCTTGTCCCGAGATCGGTCCATCGATGGACCGATCTCGAGGCAACCGACCGAACTCGGCGTCCGGGGTCTCGGAGCCCCGTAGCGTCACTCGGCCTCCCGCAGGTCACCGGCCGCCGCGGAGAGCGCGGCGGCGGCGAGGTTGCGCTGCCCGACGTCGGCCAGACCCTCCGCGTCCTGTGCGAACCGCGCGAGCGCCGCGTCCGCCGAGCCGCCAGGTGCCCCGGAAGCGGCTCGCAGGTGCGCCCCGAGACGCCGGGACTCGTCGCCCGTGAGCACATCGCGGTCCCGGTAGTCCGCCACGAGGGCGGACAGCGACCGCGCCTTCGGCGCCTTGGCCCGCAGCGGCACGCGCACCGTCCTCGCGACGCTCGGGTCGGACTCGCTGGTGACCGTGAGGGTCAGGAGCGCGGCCCGCGCAGCGCCGTCCGACGCCGTCGCGTACGCCGACACGGGCAGCGTGCCGCCCGCCTCGACGGCCGTGACCTCGTACGGGAGCGAGACGTCCCAGCCGTGGCCCCGGACGGAGGCCGAGACCCGGTACACGTCCGAGTCGAAGACCCCCTCGCCGGCCTCACCGGTGTTCCGCAGCGGCACGTTGACCAGCGCGGTGCCGGCACCGACGGGGTGCTGCTCGGGCCGGCCGAGCCGGACACCACGCCGAGCAGGGCCGGCGGCGTCAAGGTTCCGCACGGCGACGTCGTAGGTCAGCTCGCCGTCGGCGGTGCGTGCAGCGTCCAGCACGTAGAGGTGCAGGTTGTTGGGCTCGTCCACGTACTCGTACGCGCTGCCCGACTCGGTACCCGCGTGGAAGGTGCCGTCGTCGAGCTGGCGTGGGTCGCCCCGCACCACCGGCACGGGTGTGCCGTCAGGGCGGTAGTAGTCGATCCGGTCGATGTTCTCCGGGTTGGCGTCCACCAGCCACTCGCGCGGGGTGCCCCGTGGCTGGTTCTGCGCCAGGAGCACGCCGTGGCCGGCGGTGAACGAGTCGTTGCCCACCCGGTCGACGACCTCCATCGTGAAGTCGGTCCAGCCCGTGCCGTCCGGGCACCAGAAGTCCGGGTCCTCCGGCGTGTCCGCCGCGCACTGGCCTGCGGTGTACCCGCCGTCGAGCGTCACCTCGAGGCCGACCTTGCCGCTGCTCCCGCCGCGCGACTCCGGCACCGAGGAACGGGCCTTCAGGGTGGCGACGGCCGGGCCCTGCTCGGCGAGCTCCGACCGGGTCAGCAGCACCTGGTCGTCGTCGGTGAGCACACCGAGGTCCTGCTTGTAGTGGAGCATGTGGTGCGGCCCGAGCGCGGAGCCGCCGGCGTTCGGGATCTGCCACCGGTTGTGGGTTCCGCCCGGGCCGTTGAACGAGCCGCGGCTCATCATCTCCCAGTAGCCCGTGTAGTTACGGGTGTCGTCGGCGAACGGGTTGTTGTAGTTGTCCGGCAGGCCGCGCAGGTGGCTGAACTCGTGTGCGAAGACGCCGAGGCCGGAGCTCTCCGCCTGGGTGGAGGTGCCGCCGCCCGCGTTGGGCCAGTGGTTGGCCGCCGACTGCCAGGACGTCCACTCCACGTACCGGGTGGCCGCCCAGTTCGGCATGGGGTCGCCGTTCTGGTTCAGCGGCGCCTCGCCGTTCTCCGCGCGCGGCGGGCCCAGCTCGTCCGGGACGTCCTCGGGGGACTCGAACATCATCTGCCCGAACTCCTCCCACGTGGACGTCTCGTCGTGCCCGGCAGTCACCCAGAAGCCGTTGTCGAAGCCGCAGAGCTGCTCCTCGCAACCGCCCATGTCCTCGTGCCAGGCCGCGAACCCGGCCTCGCGGATGTCCTTGCCGCACTCGTCTCCCTGCGGGCAGAACTCCTCGACCGGCTGGTTGAACCGGTCGTAGCCGTACTCGTGCAGCTTGCCCGGCAGCGTGTACGGGCCGAACACCTCCACGTCGACGCCGATCCGGCCGTGGCTGTCCTCCATCCAGTACCCGTGCAGCGTCTGCCCGCCGTTGTACTCGTTCGGGGTGGCGTAGTAGTCGTAGAACCACTGGTTCACGTCGCCGGTGGCGACCGGCTGGAACCCGCTGGCCGGGTTGCCGAACGGGTGCGTCAGCGGATCCTGCGTGATGAGGAACGGCTGGTCGGAGAACTCCAGCAGGATCACCGCCGTCCGGTACTGCACGTCGCTGCCCTCCGAGGTGTCCGCGGAGTCCCACTCCGCCGGCCGCACGGAGGCGTAGTCGTCCCACGTCATCTCGGCCTGGTCGGTCCAGTCCTGCGGGTCGGGCGCGGCGATCGGGCTGCCCGACGCCGGGGCGGTCACCTCGGCCGTCGACGTCGTCCCCACGAGGGGGAGCGTCAGCGGGACGGCGAGCGCTGCGGCGGCGGCGACGGCCGCCGCCCGCCGGGACATCCACCCGGTGGTCCTGGGTCCTGGTGTCGGTCGTGTGCCTGATCGGAGCCTCATGCGGGTGCCGCCCTCCGGGATCGTCCGGGACACGACCCACCACGGGCCGTGCCGTGAGGCTACGGGCTCGAACCCACCACGTCATCGGTCAGGTGTCGGGTGTTCGTTCCGACATCTGTCGGATCCGTGCGCGCACGGTGCACCTTTCGTGCGGCGCGTGAGCAGGCCACCAGGGCGTCCGTGTGCTCCCCTAGGGTGTTATCCGTGTCGCAGACCGAGGAGACCAGCGTGACGTCGAGCCAGACCACCGCGCCGCCCACCGACGAGTCCGGCGCCGTCCCGCCAGCCATCCGGGCGGCCGCGTCCTGGTCGTGGCGCATGCTCCTCATCGGTGCGTTCATCGCTGCCGCGCTGTGGCTCTTCACGCTGCTGAAGACGATAGTCATCCCGGTGGCGGTGGCCCTGCTGCTCACGATCATGCTGACGCCGGTACGCCGGGTGCTGAACGAGCGGCTGCGGCTGCCGCGCGGGCTGTCCGCCGGGCTCTCCCTGATCGGCCTGATCGTGGTGGTCGCGGGCCTGGTCACGCTGGCCGGACAGTCGATCGCGAACGGGTTCGCCGACCTGACGGCGCAGGCGATCAGCGGCTTCGAGGAGCTCTGGGCACAGGTCTCGGCGACCTTCGGGCTGCAGGACCAGCTGAACAGCTACAGCCAGGACATCCTCGATCAGCTCGAGGCACAGCAGGGAGCCATCGTGAGTGGTGCCCTGGGCGCCGCCGCGACGGCGGGAAGCCTGCTGGTCGGGGCACTCATCGCGCTGTTCTGCACGTTCTTCTTCCTGCACGACCCGCGTGGGATCTGGACCTGGATCGTCGGCCTGCTCCCGCTGTCCTCCCGGGAACGCGTCAACCAGGCCGGCCGGCGCGGCGCCGTCACCCTGGCGGCGTACACCCGCACGCAGATCCTCGTCGCTGCCGTGGACGCGGTCGGCATCGGGATCGGTGCGGTGTTCTTCGTCCCGACGCTCGCCCTGCCGATCGGCATCCTGGTGTTCGTCGGTTCCTTCGTGCCGGTGGTCGGTGCCATCGCCACCGGCGCCATCGCGGTGGTCGTGGTGCTCGTGTCGAACGGCTGGGTGGCCGCCCTCATCATGCTCGGCGTGGTGCTGCTGGTGCAGCAGATCGAGTCGCACGCGCTGCAGCCGTTCCTCATGGGGCACGCCGTCTCGCTGCACCCGGTGGCCGTGATCCTCGCCGTGGCCGCAGGTTCGTACGCGGCGGGCATCGTCGGTGCCCTGTTCGCCGTGCCGCTCGCGGCCGTGCTGAACACCGTGATCCTCTACCTCAACGGGCACGACAAGTTCCCGGAGCTCGGCGACGAGGACGCGCTGCCGATCCGGTGGCGCGCGGCCGACGCGCCACCGATCCCCCTCCGGCTGCGCCGCACGCCCGGCGTGATGGCCGAGACGGCCGTCACGGACGTCGGCGTCGACGAGGATCGCGACCCTTCAGAGGGTGGTCAGAAGCGCTGAACGTGCATCTGGGGGCGGAGTCGGGCAACATGCCCGCTGTGCCCTTGGATCCGTTCGACCTGGAGTCCTACGGCGGCCACCTCACGGTGACCGCCGACGACGCCCGCGCCGCCGCCGACCTGCTCAACGGTGTCATCACGCGGACACCGATCACCGAGAGCCGCGCGCTCTCCACCATCGCCGGTACGAAGGTGCTGCTCAAGTGCGAGAACTTGCAGCGCGCCGGCTCTTTCAAGGTGCGCGGCGCGTACGTGCGGCTCGCACGTCTGTCGCCCGAAGAACGGGAACGAGGCATCGTGGCGGCCTCGGCCGGCAACCACGCGCAAGGCGTAGCGGTCGCCGCGGGAATGCTCGGCATCGACACCGTCGTCTACATGCCGGTCGACGCCGCGCTGCCCAAGGTCGCGGCGACCCGCGGGTACGGCGCGGAGGTGCGGATGGTCGGGTCGTCCGTGGACGAGGCGCTCGCCGCGGCCCGCGTCGAGTCCGCTCGCTCGGGCCGGGTGCTCATCCACCCGTTCGACCACGTGGACGTGGTGGCGGGCCAGGGAACCGTCGCCCTGGAGATCCTGGAACAGGTGCACGACGTCGCCACCGTCGTCGTGCCGCTGGGCGGTGGCGGGCTGGTGGCCGGGATCGCCGCCGTGCTGGCCGAGGCCGCACCGCACGTCAAGGTCGTGGGTGTGCAGGCGGCGTCCGCTGCGGCCTACCCGGGTTCGCTGAAGGCCGGCAAGCCGCTGGCGGGGACGCTCGGCTCCACCATGGCCGACGGCATCGCCGTAGGGCTGCCTGGAGACGTGCCGTTCGGGATCGTGCAGAAGGAGGGCGTCGAGGTCCGGACCGTCACCGAGGACCAGCTCTCGCGTGCGCTCCTCGCCGTGCTCGAGCGCTCGAAGCTGATGGTCGAGCCCGCCGGCGCGGCAGCGGTCGCCGGCATCATGGCCGCCGGCCCCGGAGTGTTCAAGGGTCCGATCGTCGCCGTCCTGTCGGGCGGCAACATCGACCCGCTGGTGCTCCTCCGCGTGGTCCAGCACGGCCTCGTCGCGGCCGGACGGTACCTGAAGCTGCAGGTGCGGCTGATGGACAAGCCGGGCGCTCTCGCCCGGCTGGTGGAGACGATCGCCGCGGCCGGCGCCAACATCGTGGCCGTCGACCACACGCGTACCGACGTCTCGCTCGCGGTGTCCGAGGTCCGGGTCAACCTGCAGCTCGAGACCAAGGGCACCGGGCACCGGGCAGCCGTCGTGGAACGGCTGGAGTCCGAGGGCTACGAGGTCGTCGCGAACTGAGTGCCGTGCGGTTCCTGCGGACGGGTCAGGAAAACGCCGACGGGCCTGTCGGACGGTCGGCTCACCGAGGTGATCCGAGCATCTGACAGGCCCGTCGGTCTGCGCTGCGGTGCGGCTCAGGCTCTATGGACAAGGGCTGAGCCTGCGGTTCCGCTCCGGCTCAGCCCTGGAAAGGCTTCGCTCCCGTGATCTCCACGGGGATGTCGCGTCCGTTGGGAGCCTGGTAGCTCGTCTTCGCACCGATCGACTTGCCGTCGATCGCGGCGCCGAGCGGCGACGTCGGCGAGTAGACGTCGAGCTCCGTGGAACCCGCCATCTCACGCGAGCCGAACAGGAAGCTCATCTCGTCGCCCGCGACCACGGCGGTCACGACCATTCCCGGCTCGACCTTGCCGTCGTCCGCGGGGGTACCGACCTGGACGTTACGAAGCTTCTCGGTGAGCTCGAGGATGCGCAGCTCGTTCTTTCCCTGCTCCTCGCGCGCGGCGTGATAGCCGCCGTTCTCCTTGAGATCGCCCTCGTCGCGGGCGGCCGCGATGCGCTCGGTGATCTCCGCACGGTACGGGCCGGAGAGATGCTCCAGCTCAGCCTTGAGCTTGTCGTGCGCCTCCTGGGTGAGCCAGGTGACAGAAGCGTCGGCCACGGGGGCTCTCCTTTCGTCGTTGCTCGATCGAGCCACAGTTACGGCCGCGCGCAAAACCCGACCGACGGAGCGGATCGGGCACGCGCGTCAGCCGGTCAACACAGCGTGTGAAACGACCAGAATACCAATCCCTGGGAAGAACATGCCGAAACTGTCCCGGGTTCCGCTCTGAGCGGACGCTGCTACTCGTTCGGCTCGCTCTCACGCACGTCACAGTGGTCGACGACGCCGGTGGTCGCGAGCTCCGTCGTGGCGATGGTCACCCTGTGTCGTGCGGTGCGTGCGGAGTCCGGGCCCACCTCGACGTCGACGGCGCCCACCTCCGCGAAGCTCTGGCTGAGCGCGGTCACCGTGCACACGGCCTCGGTCCCCGGTGGCATGCTCACATCGAACGTCACATCCACCGCTTCGGTGCTCGTCACCGAGAACCCGACGTCCGCGAAGGTCACGGGGTCGCGCTGGGTGTCGACGATCGTGAACCACGCGGCGATGGCCACACCGGCGGCCAGCGCCAGGACGACCGCGATCCGGGCACCCACCGACAGCTTCGGCCGGGGGCGGACGTCGTCGGACTCGTCCCAGGGGTCCGACCCGCCGGGCAGCGCCGCCGGCTGCTGCGATCGGGGCCTTGTGCGGCCATAGCGCTCGGCGAGGCTCGGCGCCTGCGCGGGCGCGCTGCCGGTCGGAGCGGCGGGGTCTGGGTCGGTCATCATGGCTCGCTCGGTTCGAGGTGTCAGTGGTTCGTAGCAAGATTGTCCCTGGACCATCATGGTCCATGTGAGTGATTGTCCCAGTACTCATCCCACACAGGAGGACCCAGTGTCCGTACCCGAGCGCGAGCCGCTCCGTCTGATGGCGGTGCACGCGCACCCGGACGACGAGTCGAGCAAGGGAGCCGCGACGACGGCCCGCTACGCCGCAGAGGGGGTGGAGGTCCTCATCGTGACGTGCACAGGGGGCGAGCGGGGCGACGTGCTGAACCCGACGTTCGAGGTGCCGGAGGGCCACGAGTTCGAGTCGATCGAGGGCCGCCGCGCGGTGCGCCGGCTGGAGATGGCTCAGGCCGCCGCTGCGATGGGCGTCCGCCAGCAGTGGCTGGGCTTCGTGGACTCGGGCCTGCCGGAGGGCGACCCCCTGCCACCGCTCCCCGACGGCTGCTTCGCGCTGGCCCCGCTGGAGGAGGCCACCGCACCGCTGGTCCAGGCCGTGCGCGAGTTCCGGCCGCACGTCATCACGACGTACGACCCGTCGGGCGGCTACCCGCACCCCGACCACATCAAGTGCCACGAGGTGTCGTACGAGGCGTTCGCCGCCGCCGGTGACCCGGACCGCTACCCCGGGACGGGCGAGCCGTGGGAGCCGCTCAAGCTCTACTACAACCACGGTTTCTCGATGAAGCGCATCCGCGCCGTGCACGAGGCCATGGAAGGTGCCGGGCTCGAGTCGCCCTTCGGCGACTGGGTCGAGTCGCGTGACGCGCGCGAGATCCCGGAGCGCCAGGTGACCACGCTGATCCCCGTGGCCGACTACTTCTCGAACCGGGACGCCGCCCTGAGGGCGCACGCCTCGCAGATCGACCCGACGGGCTTCTTCTTCTCGGTGCCGCGTGACCTCGAGATCGACGTGTGGCCGTGGGACGAGTACGAGATCGCGGAGTCCCGCGTGCCGCTGCCCGAGCGTGCCGCCGGGGAGTACGAGGAGGACCTCTTCGAGGGTGTCCGCGCGGAGGTCCCGGCATGAGCCGGCTGGTCGCCGGTGCGCTGGCCCTCGCGACGGACCCGTCACCGAACCCCACCGAGGGCACGCTCCGTCCGGGCCTCGAGGAGTGGCAGGTCTCGCCTGGGCTCATCGGCTTCATCGCCACCTTCGCGCTGGCGCTCGCTTGCGTCGCCCTGTTCCTGAACCTGAGCAAGCACCTGCGCAAGGTCGGTCACAACGCCCGCGAGCAGGGCCTCCCGGTCCCGGAGCCGGAGGTCATCACGTTCCGCCGCGCGGGCAGTGACGCCGCGCCGGGCTCCGACGCCCCAGCGCCGTCCGACGCGAGCACCTCACCCTCCGATGCGGGGAGCTCGCCCAGCAGCAGCAGCGGGTCGGACAGTGCCGGGTAACCCCACCGGCGTCGTGCGCGTGACGGTCGCCCAGGTGGCCGTCACCGCCGACCACGCGGCCAACCGCCGAACCGTGGTCGACGCCTTCGAGGTGGCAGAGCAGGCCGAGGCGAATCTCCTGGTGCTGCCGGAATACGCGTCCGCCTACGACCCGCACGGCGTGGGGCCTGAGCACGCTGAACCGCTCGACGGTCCGTTCGTCACGCTCCTGCGGGCCAGGGCACGCGAGCACGGGGTCGCCGCGATCGCAGGCGTGACCCTGCCGGGCTCCGACGGTGTCCACGCCGTGAACGCGCTCGTCGTCGTCGACGGCGCCGGCGAGATCGCAGGGGTCTACCGCAAGGTGCACCTGTACGACGCGTTCGGGTACCAGGAGTCGGACCGGCTCCAACCAGGCCCCGCCGACGCCGAGCCGGTCACCCTGCGGCTGGGCGGACTCACGTTCGGGGTGCTCACGTGCTACGACCTGCGGTTTCCCGAGTCGGCCCGCCGGGTGGTCGACGCCGGAGCGGACGTGCTGGTGTACCCGGCCGCCTGGGCCGCCGGCCCCCTCAAGGCCGAGCACTGGCGCACGCTGCTCCAGGCGCGGGCGATCGAGAACACCGCTGTGGTCCTCGGTGTCGGGATGACGGGCAAGGGGGTCACGGGGCGCACGCTCCTGGCGGGACCGGACGGCGTCGTCGGGCTGGAGCTGGGCGAGGAGCAGGCCTACCGCACCGTGGAGCTGGACCCCGCCTCGCTCGCCGCGGTCCGCAAGACCAACCCGTCGCTCGCGAACCGTCGCTACACGGTCGTGCCCGCCGAGAGCTGAGCGCTCTCGGGCACCGGCGAACGTCGTTTCCATGCGGCTGACCGGCGAGCACGATGGCTCTGTCGGTCAGCTCCGGTCAGCTCCGGTCAGATCGCAAGGTTGGCCAGGTAGATCGCGACCAGGTGGCACAGGAACCCGATCACGGTGAACACATGGAAGATCTCGTGGAAGCCGAACCAGGTCGGGCTCGGGTCGGGCTTCTTGGTGCCGTAGACGATCGCGCCGATCGTGTAGGCGAGGCCGCCCGCCAGGATGAGCCAGACGATCGCTGGGCCACCGGTGGCCCAGAACTGGCCCATGTAGGCGACGGCGACCCAGCCGAGCGCGAGGTAGACCGGCACGTAGACCCAGCGGGGCGCGTTCAGCCAGAAGACGCGGGCCAGCAGCCCGAGCAGCGCGCCGCTCCAGACCAGCCAGAGCAGCACCGTCCCCTGGTCCCGGGGCAGGAGCAGCACCGCGAGCGGCGTGTAGGTCCCGGCGATGATGAGAAAGATGTTGGTGTGGTCGAGGCGCCGGAGCACGGCGTCGGCCCGGGGCGACCAGTTGCCGCGGTGATACACGGCGGACACGCCGAACAAGAGGCAGGCGCTCAGCCCGAACACCGACGCGGAGACCTTGCCAGGCACGGTCGGGGCGAGCACGATCAGCACGATGCTCGCCACGAGCGCCAACGGGAACGTGCCCGCGTGGATCCAGCCGCGCAGGCGCGGCTTGATCTTCTGCTCGACCTTCTCGACCGTGGAGGACACCGAGGTGGAGACGACCTGCACGACGTCCGTGGCCTTGTCGCGCACCTCGTCGAGCTTGCCGGTGTGCTGGTCCGCCGCCTCGCCCGAGCTGCCGCCCGAGCTGCCGCCCGAGGTGCCGGCCGAGTCGTCCGGCTCGTCCGTGTGAGCTCGCACGCTGCTCTCCTCCGTGTTCGGCAACCGGCGCCCTCCTGGTGCTGTGGCGCAACCTACGGTTGCGTAAGTTACTCCAGCGTAGGTTAGGCGTTCGACCGCTGGACAACTGCCTTGTGAAGATCCTGCGCTGGGTTGGCGGGAGTCGCTCGCCGGGGCGCCGAGGGAGGGCCTGGTGCGCGGAAACCCCCGTGTTCGGGGAGTACCTTTGTCCACGTCCTGCCGGGTACTCGACCCTGCGCAAGAGCTGCCGTGCGGACCGCGCCTCGCGGCTCCCACTGGCCCGACCCACTGAGGAACCCGTGCGCCTGCCCAGCCCGCTGTACCGCCTCTACGAGCGACGCCTGGCGTCAGCACTGCACGGCGCGACGCTGCCCCGGCACATCGGTGTGATGCTCGACGGCAATCGTCGCTGGGCGCGCTCGTTCGGCGAGACCGCGACGACGGGTCACCGCCGCGGCGCCGACAAGATCACCGAGTTCCTGGGCTGGGCGGAGTCGCTGGGCATCGAGGTCGTCACGCTGTGGATGTTGTCGACGGACAACCTGAGCCGGTCGGCCGGCGAGCTCAGCAACCTCCTCGACATCATCGAGGACGCCGTGTCGGACCTCGCCGAGTCCGGGCGCTGGCGTCTGCGCGTCATCGGGCGGCTCGACCTGCTCCCGGCCCGCCTGGCCGGCGCCCTGCGCTCGGCGGCGGACCGGACGGCGGGCGTCAAGGGCCTTCAGGTCAACGTCGCGATCGGGTACGGGGGGCGGACGGAGATCGCCGACGCCGTCCGCTCGTACCTCACCGAACGTGCGAAGGACGGGGCCACGCTCGCGGACCTCGCCGAGTCGATCGACGTCGAGCACATCGCCGAGCACCTGTACACCAAAGGGCAGCCCGACCCGGAGCTGGTCATCCGGACCTCCGGCGAGCAGCGCATCGGCGGGTTCCTCATGTGGCAGAGCCAGCACACCGAGTTCTACTTCTGCGAGGCGTACTGGCCGGCGTTCCGGCGCGTGGACTTCCTGCGCGCGCTGCGCGACTTCTCGCTCCGGGAACGCCGTCTCGGACGGTGACGCCGCGTCGTCCGCGGCCGGTCAAGACGCCCATCTCGCGGATATTCGACATGGTGAAATTCGCCACCACCCGCGCGGCTAGGTGAGCGAAAGTTCAGTCGGGTAGCGTGCCGTGGATGACGAGAAGGGCGCGCGGGTGACCGAGCGAGGTGTGCCGTCGGCTCGCGAGGCCGCCGAGGCCTGGGAGTCGCTGTTCCGCGCCCAGGTGACGGTGATGCGTCGGCTGCTGGCGGACGACATCTGGGGCGATCTCAGCATGCGCGAGTACGACGTGCTGTTCACGCTCTCCCTCGCGCCGGGGGAGACGCTGCGGCTGCGTGAGCTCAACGAGAACATCCTGATGGCCCAGTCCTCGCTGTCGCGCATGGTGGAGCGGCTCGAGAAGCGCGGCCTTGTGCACAGGCATCCCTCGCCGGACGACGGCCGAGGCGTTCTGGTGAGCCTCACCGAGGAGGGCACGGCCACTCAGAAGGAGCTCGGCCGGCGACACGTGCGGTCGATCGCGCACTACGTGACGCCCGCGATGGATGCGGAGGACCTGCGTCGGCTGCGCGAGCTGGCGGAGGCGCTGCGGGCGGCCCAGCCGGACATCGAGGACTTCTGACCGCGCCCTGCCCCCACAGGTCTGCTCGAACGGTCTCTGCCGGGCCGCAACCCGGATGACCTGCGGAAACGATGATTCAGGCGGAGCGCGCCTGGTGGCGCAGAGCGTCCACCACGACCCGCACGGCCGCCCGGTCCATCATGGTGCGGCGCGCGATGAGGTGGATGTCGCGGCGGGGCGGGTCGATGAGGTCCAGCGTGCGCACGGCGTACCGGTCGTGGACGGCGAGCAACGGCAGCAGCGTGACCGACAGCCCTGCCTCGACATGGCCCAGCAGCGTGCCGTGGCTCTCGAACCGGGCGACCGTCCGCGGCGTGAAGCCCGCACGCCCGCAGAGGCGTTCGGCGAGGTCGGCCAGGTGGGCGCCAGGGTGCTCGAAGGCCCACGGCTCGTTCGCGAGAGCGGCCAGGTCGACGCGTCCCGTGCGCTCGCCGGTCGCCGTCTCGCGCGCCGTCACGAGCACCACGCGGTCGCCCGCCAGGGGGAGGCGCGCGAGGTCGGCGTCGGGTGGGACGGGGGCGTCCGGGAAATCCGCGCAGACGGCGACGTCCACCTCGCCGCGTTGCAGCGCAGGGCGGCTGACCAGGGGTTCCGCCTCGGTGAGCTCCACCTGGATGCGGGGGTGCTCCTGGGCGAGGGCGGCCACGGCAGGCACGACTATGCCGTGGAACGCGCTCGTGAACGCGGCCAGCCGCACCACGCCGGTGGCCTCGGAGTGCAGGCCCGCGAGGTCGGCCTCCGCGGCCGCTATCCGGTCGAGGATGTCGGAGGCGTGGCCCGCGAGCGTGATGCCGGAGGGGGTGAGCCGGATGCGGCGGCCGACCCGCTCGAAGAGCTGCGCCTTCGCCTCGGTCTCCAGCGTGGCGAGCTGCTGGGACACGCTCGACGGGCTCATGTGGGCCGCCTCGGCCACGGCGCGCACCGTGCCGAGCAGGTGCAGCTGGTGCAGGAGGCGTAGTCGCCAGGGGTTGAGCATGTGCTCATCTTTGTGCAGAAGCGCCGAACATTCTATTCGGGAATGGCGCCTAGACCCGCACACCGTGACGTGATTACCGTCACGTTATGGACGTTGGCGTACCTTCGGAGATCAAGAACAACGAGAACCGGGTGGCACTCACGCCTGCCGGCACCCACGAGCTGGTCCGCCGCGGCCACGCCGTGCTGGTGCAGGCCGGTGCCGGGCGCGGTTCCGGCTTCGACGACGACGCGTACCGGATCGCCGGTGCGCGCATCGCCGACACGGGCGAAGAGGTCTGGGCCTCGGCAGAGCTGCTGATCAAGGTCAAGGAACCGATCGAGCCCGAGTACCCACTGATGCGGCCTGACCTGACGCTCTTCACCTACCTCCACCTCGCGGCGTCCGCGCCCTGCACCGAGGCACTGCTCGCGGCGGGCACCACCGCCATCGCGTACGAGACGGTCCAGCTCGCGGACCGCTCGCTCCCGCTGCTCAGCCCCATGAGCGAGGTCGCAGGGCGGCTGTCCGCGCAGGTGGGCGCCTACCACCTCATGCGGCCCCAGGGCGGTGCCGGCGTGCTGATGGGCGGGGTGCCCGGCACCCCGAAGGCGAAGGTCGTCGTGATCGGCGGCGGCGTGGCCGGCGAGCACGCGGCGGCCAACGCCCTGGGGATGGGCGCCGACGTCACCATCCTGGACGTCTCCATCCCTCGGCTGCGTCAGCTCGAGGTGCGGTTCGGGGGCGCGGTCAGCACCCGTGCGTCGACGGCGTACGAGGTGGCGGACCAGGTCACGTCCGCGGACCTGGTCATCGGGTCGGTCCTCATCCCTGGCGCCGCAGCACCCAAGCTCGTCACCGACTCCATGGTCAAGGCCATGAAGCCGGGTGCCCTGCTCGTCGACATCGCCATCGACCAGGGCGGCTGCTTCGAGCACTCGCACCCCACCACGCACGACGCGGCGACCTATACGGTGCACGACACCCACTACTACTGCGTGGCGAACATGCCCGGTGCGGTGCCGGTGACCGCGACGAGGGCGCTGACCGCCGCGACGCTGCCGTACGTCGCGGCGATCGCGGAGCAGGGCTGGCGGGACGCGCTGCGTGCTGACGCGGCGCTCGCGCACGGCCTGAGCACGCACGCCGGGCGCATCACCAGCGGCGCCGTGGCCGAGGCGTTCGGGGCGGACGCCGTTCCAGTGGCCGAAATCCTGGCGGCCTGACGCCTCCGACGGCCTACGATCAGCGCGTGGAGCCGCTGCACGTCGTTGTCTGTCCCGACTCGTTCAAGGGCAGCCTGTCTGCTGCCGAGGTCGCGTCCGCCGTCGCCGACGGGGTGCTGGACGCCGCCCCGGACGCCGTCGTGACCCGCCTGCCCATGGCCGACGGCGGTGAGGGCACCCTCGACGCGCTGCTCGCCGTCTGGGGCGGTGACGCGCTGGTCACCGAGACGGTTGACGCGATCGGCCGGCCGACGTCGGCCCGGTGGGCCGTGTCGCCCGACGGGCGCACCGCCGTCGTCGAGCTCGCCGAGGCCAGCGGCCTGCCAGGCGTGTCCGACGCGCCGCTGCAGCCGTTGCACGCGAGCACGCGCGGCACCGGCGACGTCGCGCGCGCCGCGCTCGACGCGGGGGTCGCCGAGATCCTGGTGTGCCTTGGCGGCTCCGCCTCCACGGACGGCGGGTCCGGCATCCTGACCGGCCTGGGCGCCCGCCTCCTCGACGCGGCAGGCCGGCAGGTGCCCGACGGCGGCGAGGGGCTGGCCTCCGTGGCGGCCCTCGATCTGGCCGGGCTCCACCCACGGGCTCGCGAGGTGCGCTGGCGGCTCGCCGTCGACGTCACCAACCCGCTCGTGGGCGAGCACGGTGCCGCGCACGTGTTCGGGCCGCAGAAGGGTGCGCGGGACGGTACGGCGGAGTTCCTCGACGACGCGCTGCGGCACTGGTCGGACGTGCTCGAGCGGGAGACGGGCGCCGCGGTCGCCGAGGTACCCGGCGCGGGGGCGGCCGGCGGTGTCCCCGCCGGGCTGATCGCCGTGCTCGGCGCCGAGATCACCCCGGGCGCCGTGCTCGTCGCCGAGGCGGTCGGCCTGCCCGCCGCGCTCGCGGACGCCGACCTGGTGATCACGGGGGAGGGGTCCTTCGACTCCCAGTCGGTCAACGGCAAGGTGGCCGACGGCGTCGCCCAGCTCGCCGCGGCATCGCCCACCCGGCCGCCGGTCGTGGTGGTGGCCGGCCAGGTGCTGCTCCCGGAGGCGCAGGCTCGCGCTGCGGGCATCGCCGCGGCGTTCTCGATCGCCCCCGGCCCGGTCGAGCTGGACGACCTGATCGCACGCACCGCGCCGCGCCTGCGCGACCTGGCGGCGGCGGTGACGAGCCTGGTCGGCGCCGGGCGCCGCTGATGGCCGGTCCGCGACGAGGGAGGGTCGCTGGGAGCCAGGATTTCCTGACAGGTCGTCGCATCGATGTCACGTCCCGTTCGCCCCTCTCCGGGCGGGCCGGCGCTCCGGACGGTGGAAAGATGGGCGCATGCCCGCGAACTTCCCCCAGCCTGCGGCGCACGACGCCGCGCCGTACGACGCCCTGCTGCTCTACTCCTTCGGTGGTCCGAACAGACCTGAGGACGTCGTGCCGTTCCTGCGCAACGTCACCGCGGGCAAGGGCATCCCGGACGAGCGCCTCGAAGAGGTGGGCGAGCACTACTACGGGTTCGGCGGCAAGAGCCCTATCAACGAGCAGAACCTCGCGCTGAAGGCGGCGCTCGAGGCCGAGCTCGCCGCCCGCGGCATCGAGCTGTCCGTCGTGTGGGGCAACCGCAACTGGGCGCCGTACACCAACGACGCGGTCGACGAGCTGGAGCAGCTCGGGGCCGAGCGCGCCGTCGCGCTCGTGACGAGCGCCTACGCGTCCTACTCCGGCTGTCGCCAGTATCGCGAGGACCTCGCGGTGACGCTGGACAAGCGCGGACAGCTCGGCGCCGACGGGTCCACGGGCGTGCAGTTCGACAAGGTCCGCCCCTACTTCAACCACCCGGGCTTCGTGCAGGCCAACGTCGACGCCGTCGTCGAGGCCTACGCGGACCTCGGGACGAAGGGCGGCTCCGGGACGGACGCGAAGCTGGTGTTCGTGACGCACTCGATCCCGGACACCATGGAGGCGGCGTCGCGGATCTCGCACGCCACCTACTCCGAGCAGCACCTGGACCTCGCGCGCGTCGTCGCCGCACAGGTCGCCGAGCGGGTCGGGCACGACGTGCCCTGGGACCTCGCGTACTGCTCGCGCTCCGGTCCGCCGAGCCAGCCGTGGCTCGAGCCGGACGTCAACGACCACCTCGAGGCCCTTGCGGCTGACGGCCTGCGCAACGTGGTCCTCTCCCCGATCGGGTTCGTCTCCGACCACATGGAGGTGGCCTACGACCTGGACACCGAGGCGCTGGCCACGGCGAACGACCTCGGTATGGTCGCGGTACGAGCCGGCACCGTCGGCACCCGCGAACCCTTCGTCCGTGGTCTGGTGGACCTGGTGCTGGAGCGGGCAGCCCTTGCCCGCGGCGGCGACGTCACCGAGGCGACCGTCGGCTCGCTGCCGGCCCTCCGCTCTGTCTGCGCCCCGGGCTGCTGCCTGCGGCGCGACGGCGAACCGACCGGCGTCCCGGCGCTGTGCAGCACCGACCTGTACTCCTGAGGCCTGAGGGAAGGCCACGATCGAGAGGCACCACATGAACGACACGCACGTCCACGGAGACACCGGCCACGAGATCGACTCCTCGGCGATCAACGACGGCATCCGGTACACGATGTTCTCGGTCTTCTCCGTGACCGAGACGCTCCCGGCGGACGAGGCCGAGCGCAAGGCCGTCGTGGCCGACGCAGAGGCCGCGATCGGCGGGGGCACCGACCCGGCAGCGACCACCGGGGACCTCGTGACCCGCGGCTGGTACGACATCGGCGGTCTGCGTTCGGACGCCGACCTCATGCTCTGGACCCACGGGCCGTCGATCGAGGCGGTGCAGGGCGCTTACCAGGCACTGCGCGCGTCCGAGCTGGGCCGATCGCTGGAACCGGTGTGGTCCGTCGCCGCGCTGCACCGCCCCGCCGAGTTCAACCGTGGGCACGTCCCCGCGTTCCTCGCCGGCGAGGCGCCGCGCGACTACATCTGCGTCTACCCGTTCGTGCGCTCCTACGACTGGTACCTGCTGCCCGACGAGGAACGCCGCACCATGCTGCGTGACCACGGCATGGCGGCCGCCGGCTACAAGGACGTCCGGGCCAACACCGTCTCCGCGTTCGCGCTCGGCGACTACGAGTGGATCCTCGCGTTCGAGGCCGACGGGCTGCACCGCATCGTCGACCTCATGCGTGACCTGCGGGCGACCGAGGCCCGCCGGCACGTGCGCGAGGAGGTCCCGTTCTTCACGGGCCCGCGCACAACCCTGGAGGCCTGGGCCTCCCGCCAGCCCCTCAGCTAGGTCGTGGGGCGGGTGGCGGCCAGGGCCGTCGCGCCCAGGTCGTCGTCGGTGAGGACCGTCGGGGTGAGCCCGGCAGCCGTCATGTGCTCGACGGCGGCGCTCACCTGGGTCTCGCCCGTCTCGACGAGCAGGTGCCCGCCCGGGCGCAGGAGCGTCGGGGCCAGGCTGATCACGCGGCGCAGGATCACCAGGCCGTCGTCGCCGCCGTCGAGCGCCGCGTGGGGCTCGTGCTCGCGGGCCTCGGGCGGCATCATGCCGATCGCCTCGGTCGGGACGTACGGCGCGTTCGCGACGAGGACGTCGACGCGGCCCCACACCTCGGCCGGGAGCGGGTCGGCGAGGTCGCCGGTGTAGGTGTGCGCGGTGAGCCGGCCGGCGCCGGGCGGGACATCGTCGTCGGACAATGCCTTGAGGTTGTCGTGCGCACAGGCAACGGCCACCGGGTCGACGTCGGCGGCGTGGATCTCGACGTCGTGGCCCGCCGCGAGGAGCCGGGCCGCCACAGCGCCGCCGAGCGCGCCGCAGCCGCAGCACAGGTCGACCAGGAGCACCGGGCCGGCGGTGGTCGTCTCGGCGAGCGCGCCCGTCGCTCCGACAGCGCCGGCCGCCGCCCGCTCCGCCGCCTCCCGGACCAGCAGCTCGGACCGTTGGCGCGGCACGAACACCCCTGGCGCGACGAGCCAGCGCCGGCCGTCCAGCTCGGCCCAGCCCACGAGGTGCTCCAGCGGGAGCCCACCGACCCGTGCGGTGACGAGCTCCTCGAGGCGCGCGGCGTCGCCGTCGGCTGCCTCGGTCAGGATCCGCGCCTCGTCCTCGGCGAAGACGCAGCCGGCAGATCGAAGCCGCGCCACGAGTTCGTCCATGGCGCGAGCGTAGTGCGCTGCCGGAGTCCGAGCACCTCCCTCCGATCTCACGCGGGGGACAGCGGCGCGGACACGCCAGACCCCCAGGTCACCGGAGTGGCCTGGGGGTCTGACGACGGCAAGATCAGGGGTACAGGCCCCGGATCTGGTGCGCCTCCGCGACTCGCTTGACCCCGATGACCAGGGCGGCGTCCCGCAGGGACAGGCCTTCGCGCCGGGCCAGCGCCGAGACCTCCGCGTACGCGGTGACCATGCGGTGCTCCAGCTTGTCCGCGATCTCGGCCTCGGTCCACCAGTACGTCTGGTTCGCCTGGACCCACTCGAAGTAGGAGACGACCACACCACCGGCGTTCGCCAGGACGTCCGGGACCACCGTAACGTCGTTCTTCGCGAGCAGGGCGTCGCCCGCCGCCGTCGTGGGACCGTTGGCGCCTTCGACCACCCAGCGAGCCTTGACGCTGCCCGCGGTGGTCTCGTCGAGCACACCTTCGATGGCGGCCGGGACCAGCACGTCGACGTCGAGCCCGAGGAGGTCAGTGTTGGAGACCTGGTCCGCGTCGGGGAAGTCCACCACCGAGCCGGTGCGCTGCACGTGCTCCATGAGCAGGGGCACGTCAAGGCCGCCGTCGGCCCGGATGCCGCCGTACTGGTCGCTCACGGCGACGACGCGTGCGCCGCGCGCCGCGAAGATCGCCGCCGCGTGCGAACCCACCTTGCCGAAGCCCTGGATGGCGACGGACACGTCGCTCAGGCCGATACCCGCCTCGGCGAGCGCGGCCGACGTCACGTGCACGATGCCCGCGGACGTCGCGGTTCCGCGGCCCAGCGAGCCGCCCACCGCGAGGGGCTTGCCGGTCACGACCGCGGGGATCGTGTACCCGCGGTTGACCGAGTAGGTGTCCATGACCCAGGCCATGGTCTGGGCGTCCGTGCCCATGTCCGGGGCCATGATGTCGGTGTCCGGGCCGATCATCGGCATGATCTCGGACGTGTACCGCCGGGTCACACGCTCCAGCTCGCTCTGCGAGTAGCCGCGGGGGTCGATCGCGACGCCGCCCTTGGCGCCGCCGTACGGCAGGTTGACCACCGCACACTTCCAGGTCATCCACATGGCCAGCGCCCGCACCTCGTCGACGTCGACCGAGGGGTGGTAGCGCAGGCCGCCCTTGCCCGGGCCGAGGCTGACGTTGTGCTGCACACGGAAACCGTGGAACAGGACGGTCTCACCCGAGTCGCGGCGGAGCGGCACCGCGACGTGGATCTCACGTCGGGGGGTCGCGAGCATGCGATGCAGGCCTTCGTCGTAGCCGAGGATCTCCGCCGCTGTGGCGAGCTGCGCGTGCGCGGTCGCGAGGGCGGAGCCCTCGGAGGGAGATCCAGCCGGTGCGAAGCTGGGTGGTGATACGGGTGTGGACGTCGTTGTCGTCGTCACGTAAGTCCTCCGGGGAGAACGGCGCCGACCGCCACAAGGCGGGACGCGGGTGTCGCGGCGCGGGGTTTGCGCCTCGACACAACCGTATCGCTTCGACTGGCCGTGGTGCGCGACGGCGAAGGGACTGTCCGGTGATCTTCCTGTGAGTGCCGTGTCACGGGGGAAATCAGCGCTCCGTCAGCTTCCAGGCGCCCGGGAGCAGGACACCGGCCAGGGCGGCCTTGATCGCGTCGCCCACGAGGAAGACGCCTGCGCCGGCGACGAGGGCGGCGCCCGGCGCCATCCCCGTCGTGACCGCCAGCCACGGCACGCCGATCGCGTAGATCGTCGCGGTGCCGGCGGCGAACGCGAGGACGGTGCCGAGCACGCCGCGGTCGAGGCCGCGCTTCGCCAGGGCACCCACGACGATGCTCGCCACGATGTAGCCCACGATGTAGCCGCCCGAGGCGCCGAAGACCACCTCGACACCCGAGGCGCCACCCGTGAAGACGGGCAGCCCCACCATGCCGAGCGCCAGGTACAGGACCTGTGCGAACGCGCCGCGCACGGGGCCGATCGCGGCGGCACCGAGGAGCACGGCGAAGGTCTGGCCGGTGATCGGGACGGGCAGGCCAGGGATCGGGATGCGGAGCTGCGCCGCCAGGGCGGTCAGCGCGGCGACACCCACCACGAGCGCGATGTCGCGTGCGAGAGTGCCCGGCAGCAGGTCGGCCAGCACACGGCGCGGGTTGGAGCGGGGGACCAGGGGGAACGCGATGGTCGTCATGACGTCGAGGCTATGCGGCCGGGGCGTGTCGCGTCGTGGTCCTGGGCCACCTGTGATCCACCACGTTCGTTGTGCGGATCGCGCAAGGAACGATTCGTGCCCGCAGGGCCGCCCGGCCGCCCGGCTCAGCGGTCCTCGGCCTCAGGCGCGCCTGGACCGGCTGCGGAACGACGACGGTGTCTCGCCGGTCAGCCGGGCGAAGGTCCGGGAGAAGGACGGCTGGTCGTAGAAGCCCGCGGCCGCGGCGACCTCCGCCAGCGGCACCGTGCCGGAGGTCAGCAGGTGCGCGGCCCGGTCGACCCGCAGCCGCAGCACGAGCTGGCGCGGCGAGAGCCCGAAGACCCGGCGCACCCTGCGGTCGAGGGACGCGGAGGTGCAGTCGGCAAGGACGGCGAGGTCGGCGACGGACGGCACCTCGCCACGCTCCAGCAGGTCCTCGATGTCACCCCGCAGCCGGGCCATCGCCTGGATCGTCGCGTCGTCGGCGTCGCCGGAACGCAGGTCCTGCGACACGGACACCAGCCCGACGTAGGTGCCGGACTCGTCGTGCAGCGGCAGCTTGGAGGTGAGGAACCAGCCGGGCGCGCCGCCGACGTGCCGGATCAGCTCGAGCTCGCCCCGCAACGGCTTGTCGGTGGTGCGGACCCGGATGTCCTGGCTCTCGTAGCGCTCGGCGAGCTCGGGGACGAACAGGTCGGCGGCGCGCCTGCCGATCACGTCGCGCCGCGACCTTTCTCGCGTGCGCCCCACGAAGACCTGGTTGACCAGCACGTACCGCCCGTCGGCGTCCTTGGCGCAGAACATGACGCCGGACAGCTCGTCCATGAGGGAGACCATGGCGGGATTCAGTGCGGCCAGCAGGGCCTTCGTCTCAGGCCGAGCGGCGCCGTTCGACGGGTTGCTCATCGCGATCTGATGTTACGCGGGCACCGGACAACGCTCGCGACGGCACCCGCGCCACCGCTTGGCGAAAACCGGTGCGGATAGCGAGTGATCCCGCCAATACATCCGACCGGCTCCGGGTGCACCCTGGGAGGATGAAGACCTCTGCTCGGCGCGAGAGCGCCGCATCCGCCGCAGTCCCGACCGGGGGCGCAGGCGCACGGGACAGCGCCACGCCGCAGGCTCCGACCGAGCCGCCCGCGAAGCCCGCCGCCGACACCCTGGTCGAGGACGCCGTAGCCCTCGCCAGGACGTGGATCGGCGCAGCCGCCGCCGGCTCCACCACCGGCTCGACCCAGCCCGCAGGCAGGACCAGGACCGACAAGGCCGTCGCCCGCGCGTCCGCTGCTCTCGGCGCGCTCGTCTCCGACCCGGCCGGCCTGGAGCTCGCCGTCGGGTTCGTCGACGACGTCGCCCGCCCGCAGGACACCCAGGTCGCCGCGAAGGCCCTCGCCCGGCTGGGCAAGCAGGCGGGCAGCGCCACGTTCCTCAGCCCGGCCGACCGCGCCCTGTTCCGGGCCGGCGCCCTGGCCGCCCCGGTGTTCCCCGGCATCGTGGTCCCCGCGGCCCGTGTGCGCCTGCGCCAGCTCGTCGGGCACCTCGTGGCCGACGCCGGTGCGGGGCTCACCGCCCACCTCGCCCGCACCCGGGCCGAGGGGTATGCCCTCAACGTGAACCTGCTCGGCGAGGCCGTCCTCGGCGAGGAGGAGGCGGCAGCCCGCCTGGCCCGCACCATCGCGCTGGTGGAGCGGCCCGACGTCGACTACGTGTCGGTCAAGGTCTCCAGCGTCGCCGCACAGCTGGTGACGTGGGACCTCGAGGGTTCACGCGACCGCGTCGTCGAGCAGCTGCTGCCGCTGTACCGCGCTGCTCGCGACCATGGCGTCTTCCTCAACCTCGACATGGAGGAGTACCGCGACCTCGCCCTGACGACCGCGGTGTTCACCGAGATCCTCGGCCGCGACGAGTTCCGCGACCTGGAGGCGGGGATCGTGCTGCAGGCCTACCTGCCGGACGGCCTCGGGGCGCTGGACGGCCTCACCGAGTTCGCCACCCGACGCGTCGCCGACGGCGGTGCGCGCATCAAGGTCCGCGTCGTGAAGGGCGCGAACCTGGCGATGGAGCACGTCGAGGCCACCCTGCACGACTGGGCCAAGGCGCCGTACCCGACCAAGCCCGACGTCGACGCCAACTACGTGCGCATGCTCGACCACGCGCTGCGCCCCGAGCGGGCGCGGGCCGTCCGCATCGGCGCGGCGTCGCACAACCTGTTCCACGTCGCGCTCGCGATCCTGCTCGGCCGCGCGCGGGGCGTCTCCGAGGCGCTCGACGTCGAGATGCTGCAGGGCATGGCGCCGACCGAGGCTGCGGCGGTCCGCGACGAGGTCGCCAAGGACGACGGCCGGGTGGTGCTGTACACGCCCGTGGTGCGCGACGAGGACTTCGACGTCGCGATCTCCTACCTGGTGCGCCGCCTGGAGGAGAACGCGACGGAGCAGAACTTCCTGCACGCGGCGTTCGCCCCGGTCCCGACCGGCTCCGAGCCGCCGATGGACCGGCAGGAGGCCGCGTTCCGCGTGTCGGTCACCCTCGGCGTGCACTACTCGCCGGACGACGTCACCCCGCGCCGCCGTCCGCGCCCCGCACCGCAGCCGGTCACGGGACCGTTCCGCAACGCCGCCGACACCGACCCCTCGGTCGACGCGCACCGTGCGTGGGCGCAGGAGGTGACCGGCACGTGCTCCGGATACGTCCCGGCGCTCGCGGAGCCGCTCGCGTCGCCCGCCCAGGTCGACGACGTCGTGGCGCTCGCCCGGCGTGCCGGTGCGGCGTGGTCCAAGGTCTCCGCGCCGGACCGGGGCCGCGTGCTCCGGGCCGCGGCGAAGCACCTCGAGGCCGCGCGTACCGACCTCGTCGCCGCGATGGTGCACGAGGCCGGCAAGACGGTCGCGGAGGCGGACCCCGAGGTCAGCGAGGCCGTGGACTTCGCCGCCTACTACGCCCGGGCGGCCGAGGCGCTCGACCCGACGTCCGAGGCCTGGCCGGGTGCGCGCTTCACGCCCGATGGCGTCACCCTGGTCACCCCGCCGTGGAACTTCCCCGTGGCGATCCCGATCGGCGGCGTCCTCGCGGGCCTCGCCGCCGGCTCCGCGGTGATCGCGAAGCCGGCACCGCCCACGCCGCGCTGCCTGGAGATCGCCGTCGAGGCGGTGCACGCGGCGCTCGACGAGGTGGCCCCGGAGATCGGGCTCGACTCGGCGCTCGCTCGCGACGTCGCCCAGTTCGTCCGCGTGCCCGACGGCGACCTCGGCCGCCGGCTCGTGACGCACGACGGAGTGGCCCGCGTGATCCTTACGGGCGCCATCGAGACCGCCGAGATGTTCGCCTCCTGGCGGCCGGAGCTGCCGGTGCTCGCCGAGACGTCGGGCAAGAACGCGCTGATCGTCACCCCGTCGGCGGACCTCGACCTGGCCGTCGCGGACGTCGTGCGCTCCGCCTTCGGGCATGCGGGACAGAAGTGTTCGGCGGCGTCGCTCGTGATCCTCGTCGGTTCAGTGGGCGACCCCCGCACCGCGACGGGCGAGCGGTTCCGGCGGCAGCTGACCGACGCCGTCGCGTCGCTCGCCGTCGGGCCCGCCACCGATCTGGCGACCGTGATGGGACCGCTCACCGAGCCGGCGCAGGGCAAGCTCCTGCGCGCCCTGACCACGCTGGAGCACGGCGAGACCTGGCTCGTACGGCCGCGCCGCCGGGACTCGGTCGCGCGTGACGCAGGCCTGGGCCGCGGCAGGCTCTGGACTCCCGGTGTGCGCGACGGTGTGCGCCCGGGCTCGTTCTTCCACCTCACCGAGTGCTTCGGCCCGGTGCTGGGCATCATGACCGCCCGCGACCTGGACGAGGCGCTCGCCCTGCAGAACGCCGTGTCGTTCGGCCTCACGGGTGGCATCCACTCCCTGGACGACGCCGAGGTGGACCGCTGGCTCGACCGCGTGGAGGTCGGCAACGCGTACGTGAACCGGCACATCACCGGCGCGATCGTGCAGCGCCAGTCGTTCGGCGGCTGGAAGGCCTCGTCGGTGGGCCCGGGCGCCAAGGCGGGCGGGCCGAACTACATCGCGCAGCTCGGGCGGTGGGAGGACGCGCCCGACGTGCCGTCGCACACCGCGGACCCGGCCGGCTGGCTCGCCTGGGCCCGGGCCGACGACGACCGTGCCTGGGTCACCGAGTTCGCGCCGGAGCACGACCCGTCGGCGCTCGGCGTCGAGACGAACGTCTTCCGCTACCGGCCGGTCCCCGGCATCACGGTGCGGGTCGGCGCCGGCGCGGCGGACGTCGAGGTGCAGCGCGTGCTCGCCGCGGCGGCCCGCGCGGACGTGCCGGCCACCGTCGTCGGGCAGCGGGAGATGACGGACGAGGCGTTCGCAGAGGCCGTCGCAGACGGCAAGGTGACCGGCCGGATCCGCGTGGTGGGCGAGGCCCCCGGCCTGCGCGACGCCGCGGCCAGCCGCCTCGGGTCGGCCACGGTGCTGGACGCCCCGGTCCTGGCGAGCGGCCGCCGGGAGCTCCTGACGATGCTCCGCGAGCAGGCGGTGAGCCGCACGATGCACCGCTACGGCCACCAGCGCACCGCATAGGACGTCTGGTCGTGGGCGCGACCGTTGTGCCCGGAACGGGCAGGAAGTCGCAACGATCGCGCCCACGACCAAGCTCGAGGTCAGGCCGAGTCGCCCTCTATCAGGCGAGGGGCGAAGATCCGGCGCTCGTCGCGGACCGGGCGGCCCGCTACCAGGTCGACCAGCATGCTGGTGGCCGCGCCGACCATCTGCACCACCGGGTTGTGCACGGTGGTCAGCCGGGGCGAGGTCGTCTCCGCGATCCCGAGGTCGTCGAACCCGACCACGGAGACGTCGCCGGGCACGGACCGGCCGCGATCGGCGAGCACACGCAGCGTGGCCTCCGCCATCAGGTCGGAGGCGGCGAAGATGCCGTCCAGGTCGGGATGCTGGTCCAGCAGCCGGCGGGCCGCGACGACGGCCCCGGCAGAGGTGAAGTCCCCCTCGACGACGGCGTCGTCGGGCAGGCCCGCGTCGCGGAGAGCATCCCGCCACCCGATCATGCGGTCCACCCCGGCGGGCATGTCGAGCGGCCCGGTGATGGTCCCGATGCGCCGTCGGCCGCGGTCGATCATCCGCTGGGTGGCGATGCGCCCGCCGGTGACGTTGTCGACGTCCACGTAGCGCAGGCCACGGGAGAACTGCGGGTCGGGCTCGAAGAGCCGCCCCACGAAGACTGCGGGCAGCATGGTCGGGCCGAGCTCCGTCTCGAGCTGGTCGCCCTGGTGGTGCGACGCCACGATGACGCCGTCCACGTGACCGCTGCGCAGGTAGCGGCCCACCCGCCCGCGCTGCTCGCCCGGCCGGGCGAGCAGCAGCACGAGCTGCAGGTCCGTCCCGGCCAGCCCCTCGCTCACCCCCGCGAGGGTGCCGCTGAGGAACGGGTCGGTGAGGATGCGCTGGTCCGGCTCGGGCACCACGAGGGCTATCGAGTCGGTCCGCCGGGTCACGAGGGACCTGGCGGCGCGGTTCGGTGCGTACCCGAGGCGGGCGACGGCGTCGTCCACCGCCGCCTGCGCCTCGGGCGATACTCGCAGGCCACCGTTGATGGCGCGCGACGCAGTCGACCGGGATACCCCGGCCGACTGGGCCACGTCGTCCAGGGTGGGTGGGCCTGAGGTCGTCACGCCTTGGAAACCGCCTTGTCTCCGCCGTTGTCATCGCTCGTGTGCGGCATGGGCGTCGCCGATCGCTCCGGAACGGCGTTGGCCCGCGCGACCTGACCGTACCAGCGGCCGGACGCCTTCACAGTGCGCTCCTGCGTCTCGAAGTCGACACGCACGAGCCCGAAGCGCTTGCCGTAGCCCCACGCCCACTCGTAGTTGTCGAGCAGCGACCAACCGAAGTAGCCGCGTACGTCCGCGCCCTCGTCGATGGCGTCCTTGACGGCGCGCAGGTGCACGTCGATGAACTCGAGGCGGTCCTGGTCGTCCACGGACCCGTCCGGCCCGGCGACGTCCTCGTAGGCGCTGCCGTTCTCCGTCACGTACAGCGCGATGCCGCGCGGTCCCGTGTAGTCCTGCTGCAGCCGCAGGAGGAGCCGGGTCAGGCCCTCTGGCTGGACCTCCCAGTTCTGGTCGGTGACGGGCAGGCCACGCGGGTGCGTGTACGCGCCGTCGCCGCCGGGGAACGGGGACGACGACGGGCGGGTCACCGGGGCGCCACCCTCCAGGGGTCGCTCGGCGGGCTTCGCCGAGACGGCGTTGCCGTGGTAATAGTTCACGCCGAGCGAGTCGATGGGCGTCGAGATGATCTCGAGGTCGCCCTCCTTGATGTGCCGCTCGAGGCCGTACTCGCGCACGTCCTCCAGCACGTCCTCTGGGTAGGCGCCGCGCAGGATCGGGTCCGCGAAGATACGGGTGAACCCGCCGTCGAGCCGGCGCGCGGCGTCGACGTCGGCGGGGTCGTCCGGGTTCAGCGGGTCCTCGACCTCGAAGTTGAGCGTGATGCCGAGGTTCGCTTCCGGAGCCCGCTCACGCAGCGCCTCCACGGCCAGACCGTGGCCGAGCGAGAGGTGGTGCGCCGCCGCGAGGCCGTCCTCGCGGGACTGCCGGCCCGGTGCGTGCTGGCCGCCCGTGTAACCGAGGAACGCAGCGCACCACGGCTCGTTGAGCGTGGTCCACACGTCGACGCGGTCGCCGATCGCCTCGTGCATCGTGACGGCGTAGTCGCGGAACCGGTACGCGGTGTCGCGGTTCACCCAGCCGTTGGACTCGGCCTCGATCGCCTGCGGGAGGTCCCAGTGGTACAGCGTGAGCCACGGCAGGATGTTCGCGCCGAGCAGCTCGTCCACGAGCCGGTCGTAGTACGCGAGACCCGCCGGGTTGACCTCACGGCCGCCGGGGACCACGCGGGCCCACGACGTCGAGAACCGGTAGGCCTTGATGCCGAGGTCCTTCATGAGCGCGACGTCGGCGGGGTAGCGGTGGTACTGGTCGCAGGCGACCTCACCGTCCTCCTGGCCGAGCACGGCGCCAGGGACCTTCGCGAACACGTCCCAGACGGAGTCCTCGCGACCGTCCTCGTGAGCGGCGCCCTCGACCTGGTAGGCGGCGGTGGCCGCGCCCCACAGGAACCCGTCGGGGAACGGGACGGTGCCGGCCGTGTTCGAGGTCGGCGTCGTCCTTGGCGCGGTCGGTGTGTACGGCAGGGCGATGCCGGGCGCGGGCGCCCGTAGCGTCCCTGTGGTCTTGACGTTCAACGTCATCTCCTGAGTCATCCCTTCACGGCTCCCTGCATGATGCCTGCCACGAGCTGCTTGCCGACGAAGGCGAAGATCACCAGGAGCGGGAGCGTCACGAGGAACACACCGCCCATGACCAACGAGTAGTCCACGAAGTAGTTCGACTGCAGTGACTTGACGACCAATGGGAGCGTTGGATTCTCGGAGCTGAGCACGATGGAGGGCCAGAAGTAGTTGGTCCATTGCTGGACGAACGTGAACAGGCCGAGCATCGCGGCTGCCGGTCGCGCGGCGGGCAGCGCGATGGACCAGAACGTGCGGATCATGGAGGCGCCGTCGACGCGGGCGGCCTCGATGAGCTCGTAGGGCAGCGCTTCGGCGAGGTACTGCGTCATCCAGAAGACGCCGAACGCTGCGACCAGCGCAGGCACGATCACGGCCTGGAGCTTGCCGATCCACCCGAGGTCCGACATGAGGATGTACATCGGGATGACGCCGAGCTGGGTCGGGACGGCCATGGTCGCGATGACGAAGACGAGCAGGGGTCCGCGGCCGCGGAAGCGCAGCTTCGCGAAGGAGTATCCGGCCAGGGTGGAGAACAGCACGACGGATGCGGACACGACGATCGCGATGATCAGAGAGTTGCCCAGCGCGAGCCAGAAGTTGATCTGGGTGGACTCGATGACGGTCGCGAACTGGGTGAACAGGCTGGTGTCCGGCAGCCACTGGGGTACCGGGTTGCGGGAGATCTCCACGGGGTCGGACGAGCCGAGCAGCAGCGTGAAGTACAGGGGGAAGACCGAGATCAGCAGCACGATCCCGAGCAGGATGTACACGACCGGCCCGGCGCGGTGGGTGGCGCTCCCGGACCTCCGTGTCCGGCGGCGGACGGCTGCCTTGGCGGCGTGCGGGCCGGCGGTCTGGGCGGTGACGGCGACGGAGCTCATGAGTTCCCCCCGGTGTTGCTCTTGCGCTTGGACTTCTTGGTGGGACCAGCCGACGAGATCCGCTGGGTGACCAGGAAGTTCACCAGGCCGATCACGACGATCAGGAGGAACAGCAGCCACGCGACGGCGGAGGCGCGGCCGAGGCTGTGCTGGTTGCCCCAGGCGGTGTCGTAGAGGAAGACGACGGTGGTCATCCAGTTACGGTCGGGGCCACCGAGGCCGGTCGCGTCGAACAGTCGTACCTCGTCGAAGATCTGCAGGCCGCCGATGGTGGAGGTGATGACGACGAAGATGATGGTGGCGCGGATCTGCGGCACGGTGATGGAGAAGAACTGGCGCACCCGTCCCGCGCCGTCGATCACGGCGGCCTCGTAGAGGTCGCGGGGGACGGCCTGCATCGCGGCGAGGAAGATCAGGGCGTTGTAGCCCATCCAGCGGTAGTTGACCATCGTGGCGATCGCGACGTGGCTGGCGATCCGGTCGCCGTGCCACGCGATCGAGTCCAGCCCGATCGTGTTGAGCACCGAGTTGATCAGGCCGTACTGGTCGGCGAACAGGCGGCCGAAGATCAGGGACACGGCTACAGGCGCGACGACGTAGGGGATCAGGACGCCCATGCGCCAGAACGTCGCCGAGCGCAGGTTCTGGTCGAGCAGGGCCGCGATCGTGATCGCGATGATGACCTGGGGTATCGAAGAGAACACGAAGATCGAGAGCGTGTTGACCAGGGACTTCCAGAACGTCGGATGCGCCAGCACGTCCGCGAAGTTTTGCAGGCCGATGAAATCGCCCTGCCCGCCGAGCAGGCTCCACTCGTGCACCGACACGAACGCGGTGTACCCGAGGGGGAACAAGCCGGTGATCGCGAACAGGATGAAGAACGGCGAGATGTACAGGTACGGGGAGAGCTTCACGTCCCAGCGGCCCAGCCGCTGGGAGAAGCCGAGTCTGCGCGATTCGCGCTGGGGCGCACCGGAGCCCGGTGCCGATCGTTGAGGTGTCAGGACAGCCATTTCATCTTCCGCCGCGTCATCGTCGGTGCAGGTCATTTCGAGAGCGCGCGACCCTGGTCGCGCACGATCCGGTGGTCGAGCTCGTCGAGAGCAGGTCTCGACGAGCTCGACCACCGGATCACGTCAGCCGCTGGTCAGGCTCAGCTCGTATCGGCTGAGCCTGCGGTTCCGCTTCGGGCGAGTACCTCGTTCCTCGGTCCTCACCCTGCGCTGCGCCTCCGGCTCAGCCGAGGGCCGCGGCCTTCTCGACGGCCTCGGTCCAGGACTCCTCGGCGTCCGTCGACTTCGTGATGTCGACGCGGTTGAGCGCGTTGGTGACCTCGTCACGGATGGCGAAGTAGTTGGCGCCCTTGTACGGGGCGCCGTCGATGTTCTGCGCGCGGGTGGAGAAGATCTCGCCCACCGGTGCGTCGTTGAAGAACGGGTTGGTGAAGCTCTGAACGGCCTCGGAGTCCTGCGCCTCGAGCTGCGACGGGAACGTGCCCGCCGACTCGAACGCCTTGGTCTGCTGTGCGGGGTCGGTCAGCCACGCGGCGAGCTCCTTGGCGGCCTCGGCGTTCTCGCCCGAGGCGGGGACGGTCAGGAAGGAACCGCCCCAGTTACCGCCGCCACCGGGGAAGACGTCGGCGATGTCCCAACCTTCGATGCCACCGGAGTTCTGCTCGATCGGGCCGGTCATCCAGGCCGGGCAGAGCATCGTGGCGAAGGCGTCGTTCTGGAAGCCGGCGACCCAGTCGTCACCCCACTGCTCCAGGCCGGCGGACAGCTCGTCGTCGACCGAGGCGGTGATCTCGTCGTAGATGCCCTTGACCTCGGTGTTCTCCCCGAGGTCTTTGGGCTCACCTGACTCCGGGTCCTCGAACGCCGCGGGCAGCTGGTTGACCATGCCCTGGAAGGTGCCGGCCGCGCTGTCGTACCAGGCGACGTCGGACTCCTTCACGAACTCGCGGCCCGCTGCGAAGTAGTCCTCCCACGTGGCGCTGTCGCCGCCGAGGAGCTCCGCGACCTCCTTGCGGTCGGTCGGCAGGCCGGCCTTCTCGAACAGGTCGGCGCGGTAGCAGATGGCCTCGGGGCCGATGTCCGTGCCGTAGCCGATGACCTTGCCCTCGGGCGTCGTGGCCTGCTGAACCTTCCAGTCCACCCAGCGACCGTCGAGCTCAGGGTCGGCCATGTCGGTGAACAGGTCGGGGTACTGCATGAGCTCCGGCAGCCAGTCGACCTCGATGGCCTCGATGTCGGCCAGCCCCTCGCCACCGGCGGCGAGCTTGGTCGTCATGTTGCTGCGGGCGTCGTCGGTCGTGGCGGCCTTCACGTGCTCGACCGTGACGTTCGGGTGCTCCTCCGTGTACTCGGCGAGCATCTCCTCCGTGTAGCCGAAGTCGTTGAACGTCGCGACCTTCAGCGTGATGGGGCCGTCCTCTTCGGATCCGCCTTCGGATCCTTCGGCAGCACCACAGGCGGTGAGGGCGAGGGCTACGGCGGCGACACCGGCGGTCGCCTGGAGGGTGCGGGCGGCGGTGCGCCGCGTGGGTCGGGTACTGCTCAGCACTGGGGACTCCCTTGTCGTGCGGTCTGGGCTTGCGGTCGAGCTGTGGTGTGGTCGCCCGACGTGCGAGCACGTCGGCGTACCTGCGCTGGAAGCGCTCCCATCACCAGGGTGTGGTAGCGCTTCCACGGACACTGATCGTTGCGTCAGCCACTGTCCCGTGTCAAGGGGAGCCCCGGGCGAAGACTGCGTATCTCATTCCTTCACCCGGAAGTCCTCAACCGTCTGCACCGCCTGGTTCCAGGCGATCTCCGGGCCGCTGCTGTCCGTGTCGACCGCGGTGAGGGCGTTGCCGACCTCGTCGCGGATGGCGAAGTAGTACGGCCCCTTGTACGGCGCGCCGTCGATGGACTGCGACCGCTCGGTGAAGATCTTGCCCACCGGTGCGTTGTTGAAGAACGGGTTGGTGTAGCCCTGGACGGCTTTGGAGTCCTGCGCCTCGAGCTGCGACGGGAACGCACCCGCCTCGGTGAAGGCCCACGTCTGCTGCTCGGGAGCGGTGAGCCACGCGGCGAGCTCCTTCGCCTCCTCGGTGTAGGCGCCCGCTGACGGCACGGTCAGGAACGAGCCGCCCCAGTTGCCACCGCCGCCGGGAAAGACGTTGGCGACGTCCCAGCCCTGCACGCCCGCGGAATAGGACTCGATCGGGCCCATCATCCAGCCCGGGCACAGCATCGTGGCGAACGCGTCCTGCTGGAACCCGGCGACCCACTCGGGGGTCCACTGGACCAGCCCTGCCGATAGCTCGTCGCCGATCGCCGCCGTGATCTGGTTGTAGACCGAGCGGACCTCGTTGTTGGTCGAGAGGTCGGTCGGCTTCTGTGTCGCCGGGTCCTCGAACGCGGCCGGAAGCTGGTTGATCATGCCCTGGAACATGCCGGTGGCGCCGTCGAACCACGCGGTGTCGGACTGCTCGTTGAACTGGCGCCCCACCTCGAAGTAGCGCTCCCACGTGGCGTCCTTGCCGCCGAGCAGGGCGGCGACGTCATCGCGACCGCTCGGCAGCCCGGCGGCCTCGAACAGGTCAGCGCGGTAGCAGATCGCCTCGGGACCGATGTCGGTCCCGTAGCCGAGCAGCTTGCCCTCCGGGGTCGTGGCCTGCGTCACCTTCCAGTCCACCCAGCGCTTGGTGACCTCTGGGTCCGTCAGGTCCTCGAAGAGGTCGGGGTGCTGCATCAGCTCCGGCATCCAGTCGACCTCGGCCGCCACGACGTCCGCGAGCTCCGCACCGTCACCCGTGGTGAACGCCTTGAGCATCTGCAGGCGAGCCTCGTCGGAGGTTGGGGCCACGATCTGCTCGACCGTGACGTTCGGGTGCTCCTTCGTGTACGCCGCGAGCAGCTCCTCGGTGTATCCGAAGTCGTTGAACGTCGATACCGTGAGCGTGATCGGTGCGTCGTCGCCCTCCGCGCCCGCCGGGCTCTGCCCCAGGAGCGAGCCGCAGGCGGTGAGGGGCAGGACGAAGGCCGCGAGCGCGGCAAGTGCCGCGCGTCTGGGGGCGACGGTCCGGCTTCGGACCGGTCCGTGTTTGCTGGGCACTGGGACTCCTCGTGATCGGGGCGCGTGTGTCGGGGCTGAAAGCGATATCAGAGCACAAAGCGGCCCACATCCGACACGAATGTTCGTTCAGGTTCTAGCACCCGTCAGGCGAAATGGGCAGAGGCTGAACGAACCGCAGGTTGCAATTGGGAAACTATGTCCGAAATGGCGGGGATGTGCCAGGTCGGGGGAAGGGTTTCATCTGGAGTGGTCCGGCCACGGTGCTCGACGCGGCCGGCAGCGGGCGGCCCTGAGGGACGTCCGGAGCGGGTCGGCTCAGGCCGTACCCGTGCGCTTGCCCGCGAGCCAGTCCCGGCCTGCCTCCGCCTCGGTCTCCAGGGTCGTGCGTACCGCGCTCACCGCCGCTTCCTCGATCACCGCGCCGAACAGCGGCACGGTCGCTCGTACGTCGCCCGCATAGGTGAGCCGTGTCCCGCCGTCGGGCAGAGCAGTCATGGCGGCCGTGGCGGTGACCCGCACCGGTGCCCCCATGATCTCGACGGCCACCGTGCCGGTGCGCCGGCCCTCTGTCGCCGCCTCCCAGGCCTCGGCCTGGCGGATCTCGAGGTGCGCGCCCACGAAGGGACGTGCCTGCACCGGGATGATGTCGGTGGGAAGAGTCCGCCGGACCACCACGGTAAAACCGTCGGCAGCGCTACCGGTGACGTCGGCCTGCTCGACCGTGCCGTTCACGGATCCGGTGGAACGCTGGGCGCGCCACCGCACGAACGACTCGTCGGCGAGCATCGCGGAGACGTCGTCGATGTTCGCGGGGAACGTCAGGTCCACTGTCAGGTGCACGGGCTTTCCTCCTCGCGCCGACGGAGCGTGCTGGTGGTGGAACTCTAACCGACGCGTTGCGCGCGTCCGATACGTACGTGCGGCGCCCCGGGTGCGCGCCGCGCACGCACCGGGCCATGGACGGTTCCGGCATAGGCTGGGCGCGTGTCTGCGATGAGTGACCTGATCCTTGAGCACGCCGACCTCGAGCCGGCCGATGTGGAGTGGCTGCATCTGCTGGTCGGTGACTGGCAGGTGGTCTCGGACCTGGCGTTCGCGGACCTGGTGCTGTGGCTGCCCACCGACGACGGCCGGTTCGTCGCGGTCGCGCAGTGCCGTCCCTCGACGGGTGCGACGGTGCACTACGACGACATCGTCGGTTCGTTCGCACCCGAGGGGCAGCGCCCACAGCTCGCGAAGGCGATGGCGGAGGCCAAGGCGCAGCGTGCCCGGGAGCCGCGCTGGTTCGGCGCGTACGCGGTGCGGGAGGAGGCGATCCCCGTGGTGCACAAGGACACGGCCGTCGCCGTGATCGCGCGGCAGACCAACCTTGGTTCGGGGCGCACGCCGTCGCGGCTGGAGCTGAACTACGTCGAGGCCGCCGACGACCTCGTGGCGATGATCCCGCGCGGTGAGTTCCCCCTGCCGAACGCGGCCACGGGCTCGCGGCGTGGCGCCCCGCGCGTCGGAGACGGCCTCATCCGCCTCAACTCCGAGGGTGAGGTGCTGTACGCGAGCCCGAACGCCCTGTCGTGCTTTCACCGGCTCGGTGTGATCGGCCCGCTCGTCGGGCAGTCGCTCGTCGAGGTGACCGCGGAGATGGTCGAGCAGCTCAAGCCCGTCGACGAGTCGCTCCCGCTCGTGGTGATGGGCCGGGCGCCCTGGCGCACGGACATCGAGGCGCACGGCGTGTCGCTGTCTCTGCGGGCGATGCCGCTGACCGACCGCGGGCAGCGCATCGGCGCCGTCCTGCTGTGCCGCGACGTGTCGGAGCTGCGCAGGCGCGAGCGTGAGCTCATCACCAAGGACGCGACCATCCGGGAGATCCATCACCGGGTGAAGAACAACCTGCAGACGGTGTCGGCGCTGCTGCGGCTGCAGGCCCGGCGGATGGACGTGCCGGCCGCGAAGGAGGCGCTCGAGGAGGCCATGCGGCGCGTCTCGACCATCGCCCTGGTGCACGAGAGCCTGTCGCAGACCCTGGACGAGCAGGTGGAGCTCGACGACATGGTGGGCCGGGCGCTGCGCCTCACGGCCGACGTCGCCTCGGCGGGCACCTCGGTCCGGACGGTGCGTACCGGTTCGTTCGGCATGGTGCCCGCGCAGGACGCGACACCGCTCGCCCTCGTGCTCACCGAGCTGGTCACCAACGCGGTGGAGCACGGGTTCGTGGGGCGTGCGGTGGGCACCATCGAGATCGGCGTGGAGCGGCAGCAGTCGGACCTGCGGGTGGTGGTGGCCGACGACGGCGTGGGCCTGCCCGAGAACGGCGGTGTCGGCGGGCGGGGCCCTGGCAGCGGACTGGGCACGCAGATCGTGCGCACGCTCGTCACCAACGAGCTCGGGGGGACCATCGAATGGTCGACCCGCGAAGGTGGCGGCACCCAGGTGGAACTACAGCTGGTGCTCCGCGTAGCGGACCCGGCGCGGTCCTGAGCCGACTGCCCAGAACGCCCCTGTCGGCGACATTCGGGCACGTCGATCGGGGCGCCCGGCGCACGGGCGAAAAGAATGACGCGAGCCGCGCCCGGGCGGAGTGCTCGGGCGCAGCTCGCGGAGAAGGGTGGTGCGGAGGTCAGCCTGCGCGACGAGCGCGCGCGGTGCGACGCTTGAGCGCACGGCGCTCGTCCTCGCTCATACCGCCCCAGACGCCGGCGTCCTGGCCGGACTCGATAGCCCACTTGAGGCAGGTATCGACGACGTCGCAGCGACGGCACACTGCCTTGGCTTCCTCGATCTGCAGCAGGGCGGGGCCCGTGTTGCCGATAGGGAAGAACAGTTCGGGATCCTCTTCGAGGCATGCTGCGCGGTGGCGCCAGTCCATGGTCACGTACTCCTTGGAAGGAACTACCCGCCGTCCGGCTCGCCAGGTGGGAGCATCATCGTCGTGCGTCTGGGGTGCACAGGTCTGGTTATGGATCGTTATTCCGATCCCTGTGCGCCAAGCGGCGACCGACGGGGGTTTGTTCGAGGGTGTGGTGGATTGCTGCGTCTAGGTTCACACGCTCGTGAACACTCGCACAAGGGGTTACGGGCAAGTTTCTGCACAGTGAACCCTGAGGTATCCGTCACACTATTGTGAATAGGCCTCTCACCAGTATCCTAGTCCGTCGTGCCAGTACTGGAAGCCTTTTTCGCGCGCCGTGTCCCGGCGTTTCTTCGTGCCCTCGTGATCGGCGTCCTGGTCGAGGTGATCGGACTCGTTGCTTTCGCCCTGGTGTTACTTGGCGAACTCCTTACGGGCGGTTCCTCATCGGTCGGCGTGAGCCTCTTTCTCGTTCTCTTCCTCCTGGGTGTTGCCTGGGTTCTCGTGGTGTCCGGCCGAGCGCTTCTGGCTGGCCGTCGTATCGGCCGCGGACCCGTCGTGACCTGGCAGCTCTTCCAGATCATCGGGTCCGTCGCGGCGATCGGCAGCGGCACGGGGATCGCCGTCGCCGGGGGCTGGGCGGCGCTCGTGATCGCCGTCGCCGTGGGTGCTCTGCTCATGACGCCCTCTGTCACGGCAGCGACGTCGGAGACCGGCTCCGCGGACTGACTCCCGGCTCCAGCACCTGGCAGAGCACCGGATCGCCACGGCCGCACCACGCGGCCCGACCCGGTGGGCCGCCCGAGCCGGCGACCGCGACAGGCGCCCCGAGCACGACGTCGGCCGCGCGGTCGGTGCCGAGCAGCACCAGACGGGGCCCGACCCGCGATGCCAGACCGCCCATCGACGGGGTGTCGGCCGTGAGGGCGAACGCGACCTCCGACCGCAACGCGCCGGGCGGCACGGTCGCGCGCGCGTCCTCGACGCCGTCGACGAGCACCAGGGTGCGGGCCTCGTCGGCGCGACCGGCGCGCTGCCGGGCGTCGTGCCCGCTGCCCTGCCCGGCGCCCTGCCCGGCGGTCGCGCCGGCCTCGGCGAGCAGCCGGGCCACTGCCTCGGCGTCGTCCGGGCGGACGGTCCCGCCGTAGCCGGGGTGGGCGGCCAGGGGTGCGAGCTCCGCGGGGTCGCGGGTGATCCCGTGCACGGCCCAGCCGAGCCGCAGCGCGCCCAGTGCGAGGGTGACCAGCGCGGTGGTGCGTCCGGAGCGAGCTCGTCCGACGATCGCGAGGTGACCGTCGCACGGGTCCCACGTGACGGTCGTGCGGCGTTGCCGCTCCGGGTCGTCGCCGAGGGCGAGGACGAGCCCGGCCCGGTCCCGCCGGGTGGCTAGCGGGAGGTCCGCGACGCCGGCCCGCCGGGGGAGCTGCGGGAGCCACGGGGGAACCCCCGGTTCGTGGCCCAGCGCACCCGCGGCGCGACGGGCCGCATCGACCACGAGCGTGGCGACGTCGGGCGGCCCGGGACGGAGCCGGCTGCCCGGCGAGTGGCCACGGGGGCCGGGTGTGGTGCGCGCCGCCGCCGGGAGGACGCCAGGACCGCGGGGGCCCGCAGGCCAGGCCGGCGCACGGCGCACCGGTGGCATCTCGGCCTCGGGCGGCGTCGTGGCGTGCGCGCACTGCAGCGGCACGGGCGGCGCCGATCCCAGGCGCAGCACGGCTCGGCCCGGCGACGTGGCCGGGATGCGTGCGGCGGCGGGGTCGTCGAGCACGTCGCGCGACTCCAGCGGGTCGGTGACGCGGAGCGCGAGGCGCGCGCTGACGTTCGCGCGCAGGTCCGGCCCGACGGCTCCCCCTGGGCGCTGCGTGGCGAGCACGAGGTGCACGCCGAGCGACCGCCCTTGCGCTGCGACCCGCAGCAGGCCCGGCAAGAACTCGGGCAGGTCGTCGGCCAGGGCACGGAACTCGTCGATCACCACCACGAGCCGGGGGAGCGTTCCGGGTGGCAGCACGGCGACGTCGGGCACGGCGTGGGCGGCGAGGATCCGCTCGCGACGCCGCAGCTCCGCCCGCAGCCCGGCGAGCGCCCGCCCGGCGAGCCCTGGTTCGAGATCGGTGACCTGGCCCACCACGTGCGGCAGGCCGGGGCAGGCGCCGAGGCTCGCACCGCCCTTGAAGTCCACCAGGACGAGGGCCAGGTCGGCGGGGGACCGGGTCAGCGCGAGCCCGAGCACGAGCGTCTGCAGCAGCTCCGACTTGCCCGACCCGGTGGTGCCCGCGACCAGCAGGTGCGGCCCGTCGCGGACCAGGTCGAGGCACACGGGTGCGCCGTCAGCTCCGACGCCGAGCGGTACCGCCCAGCCGGCGGAGCAGGACCACCGCGCTGCGAGCGACCGTGGCGCTGGTACCTCGGTGAGGCCGTGCGCCCTGGTCAGGGGGACGACCGCGGGCAGCTGGGGGCCGTCCGCGTGCCCGGCGGCGGTCCTGCCGAGCCGGGCGGCCCCGGCGAGCAGGCGGGCGAGGTGCTCGGCCCACTCCGTCGTGACGCCGACGAGGGGCACGGTGCGCGCAGCTCCGTCGGGCCCCGTGATCCGGACGCGACGGTCGTCAAGGACGCGCGCGACAGCGCGGCACCCGGGCGGGACCGTCCCGACGGACACCACGAGGTCGACGGCGGGCGGGGCGGCGGGTTCCGGCGTGCGTGCGGCACCGGGTACCGGGACCGCCCCGCCGGGCGGGTGGTCGGCCCAGGGGTCCGCCGTGCTGTCCAGCACCAGGACCAGCGGGCCGCCCTCGGGCAGCCAGCGAACCCAGGACCAGCCCGGTGCCCCGTCGCCGACCTGCACCGTCGCGCCCCGGGCCGCACGCCCTGCGACGAGCGCGCGGGCGACCGAGCGGGCGAGGCCGCCCGGCCCGAGCACGGCGACGGAGCCATCGTGCAGCAGCTGCTCCCACGGGTCGTCGGGCGGCGTGGGCAGGAGGTGCACGGCCGCCCCTGCGTTCCCCGCCGGGCCAGGGGTGCGTGCGGCGGCGTGGGCCTCCCGCGCCGCCGCCCAGGCGCCCGGCGAGACGTGGAGCGCGGCGTGCGCGAAGGCCAGGAGCCTGCTCGGCCCCGGCAGCTCCCGCGACCGGACCTGCGTGGTGCCGCTGGTCGTCGCCCGCTGCAGGGCAGCGCGGAGCTGTGGGAGCGCCATAACCAGGCCTACCAGCGCAAACACCGCCAGGAGCGGTTGGCGTAGGGCCGCGGCGAGGGCCAGCGAGGCGGCAGCGGGAAGCAGCGTGAACATCCAGGGGACGCCGCCGGGCGGGGCCGTGGGACGGGGCGCGAGCCACGCCGCGGGGCCCCGTGTCCTGCGGACCGCGAGGCGCCCGCCCGGCCGCAGCCGGGCCCAGGTCCGGAGCGCGGCAAGGGGACCGTCGGCGCCGACGGCCGTCCCGGCGTCGGGCCCGGTGACACGGGCGACGAGCCAGGGCCGGGCGGCCGCGGACCGGAGAGCTGGGCCGGGAGCCGGTTCGGCCACGGACCTGCCCGGCCGCCGCACCCGGAGGACGGCGCCGGGCAGCAGGGGGCGCTCGCCGACCACCCGGTCGTCGGTCACGGGCACGCCGTCGACGGTGAGGGCGGCGTACCGGAGCTCCGGGCGCCGGGTGAGTGTCGCCAGGGGCGCGCGTAGGTCGGCCAGGCGGGTGCCCGGGCGGAGGAGCACGTCCTCGCCGGGGTGCAGGGTCATGCGCACTGCGCCGTCGGACGACGGGGGTCGGGTCATGTGCCCAGCCTCGTCCCGGACCGTCCCGGACCGGGGCCGGCGCTCGGGTCCCTGTGCACGACCCGAGCTTCCACAGGCCCGACGTCGTGCTCCGTGCGGCACGACCCCTGAGGGTGTGCCCCTACTCGGGGCGATCAGACGTACGACCAGGGGATGACACCGCCCAGGAAGGATCAGGCTGACACCCGATGTCCAGACGGCGCCCGGCTCCGTAAGTTCGTTTCTGCCGGCCGTACCGGGGTCGACCCCGGGAACGCCGGACCACTTTCAGGACCCAGCATCATCGATTCGAGGAGCAATCTCGTGGACACCACCGTGTACGTCCCGGCGGACCAGCCGGCCCCTGCGCCGGGCGGAGCCGCCCGCGCCGTACGGGCCCGGAGCCTGACGAAGACGTATGGCAAGGGTGAGGCCACCGTGCGGGCGCTGGACGGTGTGGACGTCGACTTCGAGCAGGGCCGGTTCACGGCGATCATGGGCCCGTCCGGGTCCGGCAAGTCGACCCTGATGCACCTCCTCGCGGGCCTGGACTCCGCGACCAGCGGACAGGCCTTCCTCGGTTCCACCGAGATCACCGGCCTGAACGACAAGGCCCTGACCCGGTTGCGTCGCGACCGGGTCGGGTTCGTGTTCCAGCAGTTCAACCTCCTGCCGATGTTCACCGCCGAGCAGAACATCACCCTGCCCGTCGAGCTTGCCGGTGGCACCGCCGACAAGGCCTGGTTCGACACCCTGGTCGACACCCTCGGGCTCGCGGGCCGGCTGACGCACCGCCCCGGAGAGCTCTCCGGCGGGCAGCAGCAGCGTGTCGCGATCGCCCGCGCCCTGATCGCGCAGCCTGACGTCGTGTTCGCCGACGAACCCACCGGCAACCTCGACTCCCGCTCCGGCGCCGAGGTCCTGTCCTTCCTGCGCCGCTCGGTGCGTGAGCTGGGCCGCACGATCATCATGGTCACCCACGATCCGTCGGCCGCGGCGTACGCCGACCGTGCCGTCCTGATCGCCGACGGCCGCATCGCCGGCGACATCAGCGACCCCACCCCCGAGTCCGCCATGGCCGGCCTCGACGCCCTGCGCACCCTCGAGCCCGAGGTCACGACGCGCCGGTCCGGGGCGGGTGCCTGATGGCCACCTCCTTTCCCGCAGCGCGCCTGACGCTGGCGCAGATGCGCCGCAGCGCGGGCCGCCTCGCGTCAGCCGGTGTCGCCATCGCCATCGGAACGGCATTCGTCGCGGCCACGCTGCTGGCAGGCAACGTCATCACCAGCACGACGTACGGCCAGGTGGCGGCGGCCCTCGCAGACGCGGACCTGGCGGTCCTCGACGACAACCTGTCGCTGACCGAGGCCGACCTCGACGCGGCGCGAGGCGTCGAGGGCGTCGCGGCCGCCGACGCGCAGGAGACCTCCTACACGGAGCTCAACCACGGTGGGAAGTCGGTCTACCAGCAGATCATCGCTGTGGCGTCGGACGAGCGGCTCATGCCGCTCGAGCTGTCCGACGGCGCCTGGCCGGCGGCGAAGGACGAGGTAGCGCTCCCGCCGGACGTCGCGGACCGTCTCGGGGTCGAGATCGGCGACGTCGTCACCTCGTCCCGGTGGGTCATCGACGACGAGCCCACCACGTTCGACGACGGGAGCGAGGGGTACGACGGCCATGACGTCGCCGAGAAGCTGACGCTGACCGGCCTCGTGGACGACCCCTACGCCGCGTACGCGGGCACGGGCGGCGCTGCCGTCATGAGCCAGGCGGCGCTGGCGCAGCGGGTCACCGACGGCCTCGAGCCCGGTACGGAGCGAACCGTAGGTGCGATCCTGGTCGCGCTCGACCCCGCCGCCGACCCCGCTGCCGTCGACGAGGCGCTCGCGGCCGCAGTCCCGGCCGCCACCGACGTCACGACGTCCGAGGCGTACGCAGAGAAGCAGGTGGCGCAGATGTCGGGCGGCGACACCATCTTCCTCGTGTTCGTCATGGCCTTCGCCGCCGTGGCCCTCGTGGTCGCCGGCCTGGTCATCGCCAACACGTTCCAGGTGCTCGTCGCGCAGCGCGCCCGCACCCTTGCGCTCCTGCGCTGCGTCGGTGCGACCACAGGGCAGCTCTACCGCAGCGTGCTCCTCGAGGCAGCGGTCCTCGGCACGCTCGCGTCCCTCACCGGCATCGTCATCGGCGCGGCGCTGGTCCAGGGCGGGCTCATGATCGCCCCCACCTTCGACCTCGGGATGCCCCTGCCGGAGGCCATCAACCTCACGACACCGGTGTTCGTCGCGCCGCTCGCCGTCGGCATCGTCGTGACGCTCGCCGCCGCACTCGCACCAGCCCTCGCGGCGGCCCGGGTGGCCCCGCTCGCCGCCCTCCGCCCGTCCGACGCGCCGAACCTGCGCAAGGGCGCTGGGCGGCTCCGGGCCGTGCTCGCGACCCTCATGACCCTCGGTGGTCTGGCCCTGCTCGGCGTGGGCGTCGCGCTCGCGCTCGAGGGGGAGCTCGAGATCGGCCTGATGGCCACCGTCGGCGGTGGCTCCATGTCCCTGATCGGCGTGATCGTCGGCTCCGTGTTCTGGCTGCCGAAGGTCACGGCGGGCATCGGCAGGCTCGTGGGCACCGCAGGGCCGTCGGCCCGCCTCGCGGCGGCGAACACCCTGCGCAACCCCCGTCGGACGGCGGCGACCTCGACCGCGCTGCTCATCGGCGTCACCCTCGTCGGCACGATGACGACCGGCGCGGCCACCGCTCGCGTCGCCATGGACGACGAGCTGAACGCGATGTACCCCGTCGACGTCCAGATCTCGACCGCGATCTCCGACGGCGAGCAGGAGGCCGCCATGGCGCCCGCCGTCACCGACGCGATATCCGGCGTCGCCGGGCTCCGGGGCACCGCCGAGGTGACGTCGCTCTACGTGGAGACCTCCGACAGCAGGTGGCCGGAGATCCAGACGACCGTCGCGAGCCCGGACGACCTGCGCGCCGTCGTGAACAACCCCGAGCGGTTCGACCGGCTGCAGCAGGGCACCCTCGTGGTCCCCGAGCAGCTCGCCAAGCACCACGAGCTCGAGGGCCTCGACGAGATCGAGCTCACCGGCCCCGGCGGGAAGACGACCCTCGACATCGCGACGATCGACATGCAGTACGGGTCGGCGTTCATGGTGCCGCAGGACTTCCAGGCGATCTACCCCGACCTGCGGGCCAACATGATCTGGGCGGGCGTCGCCGACGGGGAGGACGCGGCGGACACGTTCGCCGCGGTGCAGGACGCCGTGTCCACCACCGACGAGGCGGTGGAGGTGGCCGGCGCCGTCGTGGACCGGAACAGCTTCCAGCAGCTCATCGACGTGATCCTCGGGATCGTCGTCGGGCTGCTCGCCGTCGCGGTGGTGATCGCGCTGATCGGCGTGGCCAACACCCTGTCGCTGTCCGTCATCGAGCGGAACCGGGAGAGCGCCATGCTGCGGGCGATCGGGCTCTCGAAGGGGCAGCTGCGAGCGACCCTCGCCATCGAGGGGATGCTCATCGCAGGGGTGGGCGCCGTGCTCGGCGTCGTGCTCGGCCTGCTGTACGGCTGGGCCGGGTCCGCCACCGCCCTGGCCGGCATAGGACAGGTGACGCTCGTCGTCCCGTGGGCCGAGATCGCGCTGATCCTCGGTGTGGCGCTGCTGGCGGGGCTCGTCGCCTCCGTCGTACCGGCGCGGGCCGCTGTACGCACCCACCCGGTGGCGGCGCTCGCCGCGGAGTAGGCGACACAGCACGCCCGGTCAGCACGCGGCAGCCGCAAGGACTCGAGGGAGAGAAACGTGGACATCATCGTGTACGTCCCACCGAGCCGGGCCGCCTCCGCGTGCTGACCGCCGACCCCACCACCCGCGTCGCGCTGGGCCAGATGCGCCGCAGCATCGGCAGGCTCGCCGCCGCCGGCCTCGCCATCGTCATCAGCACCGCGTTCGTGGCCGCGACGCTGCAGGCGGGCACCATCATCACCCGCACGACGTACGCCCAGGTGGCCGCCCAGTACGCCGACGCTGACCTCGTCGTCTTCGACCGGGACGGCACCATGGTCCCTGCCGACACCGACGCGGTGCGCGCCGTCGAGGGCGTCGCGGCGGCCGACGGGTTCCACGGCACGTACACGGAGCTCAACCACGGCAGCAGGACGGTCTACCAGTCGCTCGTCGCGACGCCCTCCGACCCGCGGCTCTCGCCGCTGGCCCTGGCGGACGGCACCTGGGCCGACGGCCCCCGCCGCATCGTGCTCCCCGTCGAGGTCGCGGAGCTCTTCGGCGTCGGCGTGGGCGACTCCATCGCGTCGACACGCTGCCTGCGCGGCGGCCACCAGGCCGTGGACGAGAACGGCGCGGAGTGCTACGGCGGCCAGGAGGTCACTCAGCGGCTGACGGTGTCCGGCCTGGTCGACGATCCGCTCGGCACGTACGCAGCGGGCGGTGGCGTCGCGGTCGTCAGCCCGGCCGCGCTCGAGAGGCGACTCGCCGACGACGCGGGCGGCGCCCCGCCGCCCGGCATGAGGACGCTGGTCGTCGCCCTGGACCGGCCCGGCGACCAGGCCGCCGTCGAAGCGGTCAAGAGCGACCTCGCCGCGGTCGTCCCGTCCGCCACCGGGGTCACCACGCCGGAGGAGTACGCGGAGGACGTCGTCGCGTCGATCTCGGACGGCCAGAACATCGTCTATCTCGTGTTCGCCCTGGCGCTCGCGGCGGTCTCCCTGGTGGTCGCGGGGCTCGTCATCGCGAACACGCTCCAGGTCCTCGTCGCGCAGCGGTCGCACACCCTCGCGCTCCTGCGCTGCGTGGGCGCGAGCACCGGGCAGGTCTACCGCAGCGTCCTGCTCGAGGCGGCGATCCTCGGCGCGGTCGCGTCGGTGGCGGGCGTCGTCGTCGGCTCCCTGTTCGTGCGGGCCGGGCTCCTGGTCGCCCCGGGCTTCGATCTCGGGGTGGAACTGCCGCGGACGATCACCCCGAGCCCGTCGGCACTCCTCGTACCGCTCGCGGTCGGCCTGCTGGTGACCCTTGTCGCCGCGCTCGCCCCGGCGCGAGCCGCCTCACGCGTCGCTCCGCTCGCCGCCCTGCGACCGGCCCAGGATCCCGGCCGGTGCGGGACCAGCCGTGCCCGCGCGCTGCTCGCGGGGCTTGCCACCGTCGGCGGGTTCGTGGTCATGGCGGGGGGCGTGGCCCTCGGGACGTCCGGCAGCATCGACGTCGGACTGTTCGCCGCGATCCTCGGCGGCTCCATGTCGCTGGTCGGCGTGATCGCCGGATCCGTCTTCTGGCTGCCGCGGGTCGCCGCGGCCTTCGGCAGGTTCACGGGTGCCGGCGGGCCCGCGGCACGCCTGGCGTCGGCCAACACGCTGCGCAACCCTCGCCGCACGGCGGCGACGTCCACCGCGCTGCTCATCGGCGTCACCCTGGTCTCCATGATGACGACGGGCGCCGCCAGCGCGCGCGTCGCCATGGACGACCAGCTGGACGCACGCTTCCCCGTCGACCTCCAGGTCACCAGCACCACGTACGACGAGAACGGCCAGGCCGCCGTCCCCGCCACCGTGACCGCCGCCCTCGACGGCGTCGACGGGCTGCGTGCCGTGACCGAGGTGACGAACGTGTCCGCCGAGCGGGCGGACGAGGGCAAGCCCGTGCAGGTCGCCGTCGTCGAGCCGGAGGCGCTGCGTGCCGTCGCGAACACGCCCGCCGACGCCGAGCTGCTGCGGCCCGGCACCATCGTGGTCCCGGAGCGGGCTGCCGCGCTCTACGGCCTTGAGGGTCTCGACACCCTCGAGCTCACCGGACCGGACGGCGAGGTGACGCTCGACGTCGCGCACAGCGACTCCCAGGCCGACCGGGCCTACCTGACACCGCAGGACCTCGCGGCCTTCGCCGCGGGGACGGCGGCCGGCGAGGTGTGGGCGGCGGTCGACGACGACCAGGACGCCGGGGAGGTCGTCTCCGCCGTGCAGGAGGCGGTCTCCACGACCGGCGAGACCGTCGGTGTCGCCGGCATCGTCGTCGAGCGGTCCGCCTACCAGGAGATCGTCGACGCGATCCTCGCGATCGTCGTCGGGCTGCTCGCCGTGGCCGTGGTGATCGCGCTGATCGGCGTGGCCAACACCCTCTCGCTGTCCGTCATGGACCGGTCCAAGGAGAACGCCGTGCTGCGGGCGATCGGGCTCTCGAGGCGCCAGCTGCGGGCCACGCTCGCCGTCGAGGGCCTCGTCATCGCGGCCGTCGGTGCGGTGCTCGGCGTCGTGCTCGGGCTCCTGTACGGCTGGGCAGGCGCCGCCACGGCACTGTCCACCCTTGGCACGGTGCCGCTCGTGGTGCCCTGGACCGAGATCGCCGTGGTGCTCGGCGCCGCCCTCGTCGCGGGCCTGATCGCCTCGGTGGTACCGGCGCAGGCGGCCGCCCGCACGCGCCCGGTGGCGGCGCTCGCGGCGGAGTGACGACGACGGTTCAGGAGTTCGGGCGGACCAGGCCCGTCTCGTAGGCGGTCACCACTGCCTGCACCCGGTCGCGGGCGTTCAGCTTCGACAGGATGCGCCCCACGTGCGTCTTGACCGTCGCCTCGGCGACGAACAGGTCCGACGCGATCTCCGTGTTGGACCGCCCGCGCGCCATGAGTACGAGCACCTCGCGCTCGCGGCTCGTCAGCGCGGCGAGCGCCTTCTGGGGCTCCGCCGCCTCCTCGGGCGGCAATGTCGTGACCAGGCGCTCCATGAGCCGCCGCGTGGACGACGGCGCGATCACCGCGTCGCCCTGGTGCACCGTGCGGATGGCCGTCAGCAGCTCCTCCGGCTGGGCGTCCTTGAGCAGGAAGCCGCTGGCCCCGGCCCGGATCGCGTCGAGGACGTACTCGTCCAGGTCGAACGTGGTGAGCACGATGACGCGGGGATCACCCGCAGCCGCCGCGGCATCGTCGGCCAGGAGTGCGCGGGTAGCGGTCAGGCCGTCCATCGCGGGCATGCGCACGTCCATGAGCACGACGTCGGACACCGTGGTGGCCAGCCGGCGCAGCGCGTCGCGACCGTCGTCGGCCTCGACCACCACGCGCAGGTCGGGCTGGGAGTTGATCACCATGCGCAGACCCGCCCGGACCAGGGGCTGGTCGTCGACGAGCGCGACGCGCACCGGTCCGTCGGGTGCGTCCGGGCTGTAGGTCATCGTGCTTCCTGTTCGTCGTCCTGCTGTTCGTCGTCCTGGTCGGGTGTGTCGTCCGTCGTGTGGTCGGCGGGGCTCGCGCGGCCGGCGTCGGGCTCGCCCTCGGCGGGGTCCTCGAAGGCTCGGGGGATCGGCACGACGAACCGCACCGAGAACCCGCCACCCCTGCGGGGCCCGGCCGCGAGCTTCCCGCCGAACATCTCGGCGCGTTCGCGCATCCCCAGCAGACCGTATCCGGCAGTCGGCGCCGGTACGTCCGGGGTGGCGGGGTCGGCGGCGGCCAGACCGCGGCCGTCGTCCTCCACGCGCAGCTCCAGCTCGTCCTCGCCCCAGCGCAGCAGGACGGTGACCTTGGGCCGGGGGCCGGCGTGCTTGCGCACATTGGTGAGGGCCTCCTGGCAGACCCGGAACAGCGTGAGCCCGACGCCGGGCGGCAGGCGCCGCTCGGGGCCTACCCGTGCCCAGGAGACCCTGAGCCCGTCGTCGCGGGCCTGGTCGACCAGCGTGCCGATGTCGGTCGCGCCGGGCTGCGGTCGCACGGGTGCCGTGCTGCCCGACGACGGCGCTGTCGCCGGCTGGGCGCTTCCCGGTCCACCGGTGCCGCGGACGGCGGCTCCCGGGCCGTCCACGGTGCTCGCGCGTCCGGGGCCGGTGCCCGCGGCGGACGCCGGCAGCACGAGCCGGGCCGGGGTGTCGTCGGGCGCGACCAGACCGAGAGGGGTCGTGGTGCCGGGATGGTCCTCCCGCAGCACCCCGAGCAGGCGACGCATGTCGGCCAGTGCCGCTCTGCCTGTCTCCGCGATGGTGCCGAGGGAGCGCTGGGCGGCGGCGGGGTCGGCGGCGGCGGCGTACCGGCCGCCGTCGGCCTGGGCGATGACCACCGACAGGGAGTGCGCGACGATGTCGTGCATCTCGCGGGCGATGCGTGACCGTTCGGCGGCGGTGGCGATCTGGGCCTGCTGGTCGCGCTCGATCTCCAGGCGCACGGCGCGGTCGCGCATGGCCACGAGCATCGTGCGCCGCGACCGGCGCACGAGGCCGAACGCGAACGAGCAGGCCAGCAAGGTCATGATCATCACGACCATGCCGGCGGTCGGGGCAAGATCGGCCGTGAAGGACGCGCCCTGGACCCGGAGCCACATCGTCGTACCCAGGGTGAGCGGGCCGACCACGGCCATCCCGCACGCCATCAGGTAGGCCCAGCGGGGCCCGTAGACCGTGACGCAGTACATCGACACCAGCACGACCAGATCGGCCGGCAGCAGCACGGGGACGTTGAAGACGATGATCTGCACCATGCACACCACGAAGACGGCGACGCACGAGGCGGCCGGGCGGGTGCGGCACCAGGCGAGCGGCGCGAGCACCGCGGCCGAGATCAGGGCAGCCTCGAGGGTACTGAGCAAGTAGGGGGCGGCGTTGCTCGCGGTCGTCACCACGAGCAGGCCACCCAGCACGGTGAGAGCGAGGTCGACGAGGAACCGATACCGCTCCGACCACTGTGCCCACCGCTCGTACCAACCCATGCAGGTCAGAGTAGGTCGAACCGTTGCGTGAGCGCGTCATACCGTGGTAGCACTTGCGCCATACCCATCTCACCGAAAGGATTCGGTGAGGTGGTCGTCCCAGGGGTGCCCGGGTAGCGCCAGAGCGTCGGTTATGCCCTACGATGGCGAAATGACTCACGTACTCCTAGCCGAGGACGACCCGGCCATTGCCGAGCCGTTGGCACGAGCGCTCTCCCGTGAGGGATACGACGTCGTCGTGCAAGGAACCGGCAAAGGTGCGATCGAGAGCTCGACCGGTGCGGACATCGTCGTTCTGGACCTGGGCCTTCCCGACATGGACGGGCTCGATGTCGCGCGCGAGATCAGGGCCAATGGCCTCACCGTGCCCGTGCTCGTGCTGACCGCCCGTGCCGACGAGGTAGACCTTGTCGTGGGCCTCGATGCCGGCGCAGACGACTACGTCACCAAGCCCTTCCGCCTTGCCGAGCTGCTCGCGCGAGTGCGTGCGCTCCTGCGCCGCTCGCACGGCGAGACCGGCGAGGAGGAGGAGCTGCACGCGCAGGACGTCCGCGTCGACGTCGCAGCGCACCGCGCCTTCCAGGGTGACCGCGAGCTGCACCTGACCACCAAGGAGTTCGACCTGCTGCGCGTCCTCGTGCAGAACGCCGGCTCCGTGGTCGTCCGGGACACGCTGATGCGCGACGTCTGGGGCTCGGACCCGGTCGGTTCCACCAAGACGCTGGACATGCACGTGTCCTGGCTGCGCCGCAAGCTCGGCGACGACGCCAACGCACCGCGCTACGTCTCGACCGTGCGCGGTCTCGGTTTCCGCTTCGAGATCGGGGCGAGCTAGCCAGATGCGCGCCCGCGTGCTGCAGGCGACGATCGCCGCGGTTGCGGTCGCCGTCCTGCTCCTGGGTATCCCGCTCGCTATCTTCGGTGCCCGGTACATCTACGGCCAGGAAGTCCAGCGAGTAGAGACCCGGGTGCAGGACCTCCTGGCTTCCTCCGTCAACTCCTACGAACGCAACCGTTCGGCCGCCGAGGCAGGTTTCGTCGACCAGTCGGTCCTGGACCGGGCAGTGCAGCCGCAGGACGCGGACATCGTCGCCTACGTGACGGTGAACCAGCCCAACGGGGAGCAGCTGGTCTCGGGCGAGCCCGTCACCGGCGCAACGATCGAGCGGGGTCTCATCTCCGAGTCGCAGCCGGTCATGGGCGTGCTGGTCTCGGTATCGGCCTGGCCGGCGTACATCAAGGCGATCAACGTCGTCGTGCTCGTCGTGTTCGGCAGCGTGGGCGCGTTCGCAGCGGGCGCCGTCACGGCTGCCTGGCAGGCGAACCGGCTGGCGCAACCTTTCGTGTACCTCGCCGCGTCGGCCGAACAGCTCGGCGCGGGACAGGTGCGTCCACGGCTGGATCCGTCCGGCGTGGAGGAGATCGACCTGGTCGCGGCCGAGCTGGCGCGAAGTTCCGACCGGCTGGCGGCGCGGCTCGCCGTCGAGAGACAGTTCACCTCGGACGCCTCCCACCAGCTCCGCACCCCGCTCACGGCACTCACGATGCGGCTGGAAGAGATCACGTTCACGTCCAGCGAGCCTGACGTGCAGGAGGAGGCCCGGATCTCGCTCGAGCAGGTGGAGCGGCTGGTCGGTGTGGTAGATGACCTGCTCTCCCGCTCGCGACGGGCACAGGGCGGCACCACGGAGTCCGTCGACGTCGCCGTCGTCTTCCTCCAGCAGGAGGAGGAGTGGCGTGAGTCGTTCGAGCGGGCGGACCGCCACCTGAACGTCGAGGACTCGGGCGGCGCCCGAGTGCTGGCGACGCCCGGGGCGCTCGCCCAGGTGCTCTCCACGCTCCTGGAGAACTCGCTCAAGCACGGCGCCGGCACCACCACCCTGCGGATCCGTGAGGGGCAGCGCGGCGCCATGGCCATCGAGGTCACCGACGAGGGGGCCGGCGTGCCCGAGGACATGCAGGGCAAGATCTTCGAGCGCGGTGTCACGTCGGGCGCGGGGACGGGCCTCGGGCTGGCCCTGGCCAAGGACCTCGTGGCGGCTGACGGGGGAAATCTCCAGCTCACCCAGCGCACACCGCCGGTGTTCTCGGTGTTCCTCTCGGGTGTGCCCAAGACGCTCGACCCGCACCAGGTGCTCCCGGTGGGGTCGAAGGTCTCCAGCTTCGGCCAGAGGAAGGGCCGCGGCCGCCGGTAGGCTTCACCGACGTGAGCGCAACACTCGATCCCGTCCCGGCCGAACGGCCGTCCTCCTCTGGTGAGCCGTCCGGCGCCGCCCCGTCCTCGGTGGGACCACCCGTCGTCGCGGTGGTCGGCGGCGGGCAGCTGGCCCGCATGATGGCGCCGGCCGCCGGCGAGCTGGGCATCCGGCTGCGCGTCCTGGTGGAGGACCCGGCGTCGTCGGCGGCCCAGGTCGTGACGGACACGCCGGTCGGCGAGGCCGGGGACGAGGCGGCGATCCGCTCGCTCATCGCGCCCGACGCCGGCCGGCCGGCCTCGGTGCTGACGTTCGAGCACGAGCACGTGCCGAACGACCTGCTCACGGACCTCATCGAGCACGGGACGCCCGTGCGCCCCGGCCCGCACGCGCTCGTGCAGGCACAGGACAAGATCGTGATGCGGCACCGGCTCACCGAGCTGGGTGTGCCGTGCCCGCGGTGGGCGCCGCTGCCTGCGTCGTCCCCGGAGGAGGGGCGGGCCGCGCTGGCGAGCTTCCTGCGCGAGGTGGGCGGCTCCGCCGTCGTCAAGACGTCCCGTGGCGGGTACGACGGCAAGGGCGTCCGCGTGGTCTCGTCCGCGGACGAGGTCGACGACTGGTTCGCCGGGGTGGCGGCCGGCGGCCCGCAGCTGCTCGTCGAGGAGAAGGTGCCGTTCGTGCGCGAGCTGGCCGCGCTGGTGGCCCGGCGCCCGTCGGGCGAGGTGCGGGCGTGGCCCGTCGTCGAGTCGGTGCAGCGGGACGGCGTCTGCGCGGAGGTGATCGCCCCGGCGCCCGGCCTGTCCGCGGAGCTCGACGCACGCGCGCGCGAGATCGCGACGACCGTGGCGGAGGGACTCGACGTCACCGGCGTGCTCGCCGTCGAGCTGTTCGAGGTCACGGGGCCGGACGGCGTGCCGACGGTCCTGGTCAACGAGCTCGCCATGCGCCCGCACAACAGCGGGCACTGGACCATCGACGGCGCCGTGACGAGCCAGTTCGAGCAGCACCTGCGCGCGGTGCTGGACCTGCCGCTCGGCGCCACCGGGCCGACGGCGGCCTGGACCGTCATGGCGAACGTGCTGGGCTCCGAGCTGACCGAGCTCACCGACGCGTTGCCGGAGGTGCTCGCCGCGTTCCCCGAGGCGCGCGTCAACCTGTACGGCAAGGACATCCGGCCGGGCCGCAAGCTGGGCCACGTGAACGTGAGCGGCGACGACCTGGACGAGGTGCGGCGTCGGGCGGTCGCGGCGGCGGCCATGCTGCAGGGCGAGGCGCCTTCGCGGGGCGAGCCGGTCGAGACCACAGAGGAAGAGGCGAACGCATGAGCAGCAACCCGCAGGTCGGCATCGTGATGGGGTCGGACTCCGACTGGCCCGTGATGCAGGCGGCCGCCGAGGCGCTGGGCGAGTTCGACGTGCCGGTCGAGGTCGACGTCGTCTCGGCGCACCGTATGCCCACGGAGATGATCGACTACGGACGGCAGGCCGCCGGCCGCGGCCTGCGGGTGATCATCGCGGGCGCGGGCGGGGCCGCGCACCTGCCGGGCATGCTCGCGTCGGTGACGCCGCTGCCCGTGATCGGGGTGCCGGTGCCGCTGAAGTACCTTGACGGCATGGACTCGCTGCTGTCGATAGTGCAGATGCCGGCAGGCGTGCCCGTCGCGACGGTGTCGATCGGCGGGGCGCGGAACGCGGGCCTGCTCGCGGCGCGGATCCTGGCGTCCGGCACGGACGGCGAGTCGGCGGCGCTGCGGGAGCGCATGGAGGCGTTCCAGGCGGAGCTGAGCGCGGTCGCGCACGCCAAGGGCGAGAAGCTCCGCGCCCAGCTCTGACCGAGCCGCCCCCTTCGAGAATGACGTGAGGTACCGGATCCGCCAGGCGGATCCGGTACCTCACGTCATTCTCGAAGCGGACCCTCAGGTCCGCGGGCGGCCGGTCAGGAGCCTGGCATGCCGCCGACCTTCTGGCCTGCCTCGTAGTCTCCGTCGCGGATCTTCGCCCAGAACTCGCCCACATGGTCCGGGTCGAGCTGGACCGCCGACGCGCCCGACGGCGTCCTGTAGTCGATGGTGGCGATCGGCGGGGTGCCGGTCACGCCGTCGTCGCCGTTCGCGGTCCGGAACGCGAGGCCCATCATCGCGATGTCGATGATGCCCGAGTTGGTATCGGTCACGAGGGCCGCCAGGCCGGCGTCGGCGAGGCCCACCTGGGTGGCCGGGTTGAGCAGGACGGCCGGGTCCGCGATCTTCTTGCCGACCTGGGCGATGACCTGCTGCTGGCGCTCTGCGCGGCCGATGTCGCCCGTCGGGTCGGCGTAGCGCATGCGCGAGAACGCGATAGCGGTCTTGCCGTCCGTCATGTGGCAGCCGGCCTTCCAGTCGAGCTTCGACTTCACGTCGTGCACGTCGTAGTCCAGGCACAGGCGCACGCCGCCGACGGCGTCCACGACACCCTCGACGCCGCCGAAGCCGACCTCGACGTAGTGGTCGACGGTCAGGCCGCTGAGGGCCTCCACGCTCTGCACCAGCAGCGGTGCGCCGCCGTAGGAGTACGCGGCGTTGATCTTGTCACCGCCCACGCCGGGGATCTCCGCGTAGGTGTCCCGCGGGATCGAGATGAGGGCCACCGGACCCGACGACGGCTTGTGCAGCAACATGATCGTGTCGGTGCGGGCGCCGCTGGTGGAGTCGTTGATGCCGCCGCTGCCGCGGGCGTCCGAGCCCGCGATCAGGTAGGTCGAGCCAGACGTACCGGACGCCTCGGACAGTGCCTCGACGTGCTGGATCTTGCCGTCGGCCCAGATCAGGAGCCCGATCGGCCAGGCGAGGACGGCGAGCAGCACCAGCACGGTGACCACGCCGAAGACTCGGCCCTTGCGGATGCGGATGTTGCCGCCGCCCCGTCCGCCGGACGCGAGGGCACGCGGCGGGTTGCCGCCGCCCCGGCCACCACCGGCCGGCGGACGGGGTGCGGTGCGCACCGGCGTCGGGCGTACGGGGCCCGCGCTCGCCCGGACCGGGCGGCCCGGGGGGATGGCCTGTGGTGGCTGGCCGCCGGCCGGCGGCGCCGAGCGTGGCGGGATGGACCGCGGCGCCTGCCTGCCGGAATCGCCCCGCGCGGGCATCCCCGACCTACGTGGTGGGACGGGCGGGGGATTGTTTCGTTGGCCGGACACCGGTACCTCCCGAGAAGACTGTCTACGTATGCGTGGTTCGCTGCGGGCCCCGTCCGAGCCTTCCGGCCGTCCGATGCGGTGCGCGCCACCGACGCCGGGAACCCCGACGCCGGGGGTCTCCGCGTTCGTGAGCCCGCCCTGCTCCTTGCCCGCCGCGTCGGGCACGATACGCGGACGCTCGCCCGTGTCACCCACCGGGATCGCGTCGTCGGCCCCCGGACGCCCGCTCACGCCCTGCGGCGTGAAGCTCGGCGGTATCCGGACACGCGTCACGTCGTCGTCGGACCCTCGGGCCGGACGGTTCGACGTTCTGGGATCTGACATGGCTAGCCGCAGACCTTGGTGGTGTCGGCGCCGGTGAAAGCTTCTTCACCGGCCTGCTTGATCTCGGTCGACTCCGGCGTGGGCTCGGTGGCGCCACTCGTGCCGCTGTCGGTACCGGTACCGGTCTCGGTCCGGGCATCCGCACCGGCCTCCGTGCTCGCACCATCCGTCGGAGCGGAGGCCGAGGCGTCGGGCGACGGGGCGTCCGGGTCGGAGCCGACCGGCCTGTCGTGCTTGATGTCGTCCCACAGCTGTACGGCCTCGTCGGTCCAGAGGACGTTGGCCGTCTGGACCGGGTCGAACTCGTTGGGGACAGTCATGAAGGTGATCGTGTCAGGCCGTACGTTGCGCATGGAGTAAGCCAACCCGGCGAGTCCGTCGATGCTGGTGAGCTCCTTGTTCATGGTGAGCGAACCGGTCACCGCGTCGAGGAACCTGAGCGTCTTGGCTGGGTTGGTCAGCACCTCCTGGCTCAGCACCTTGCGGGCGAGCGAGGCCATGACCTCCTGCTGCCTGCCGATGCGGCCCAGGTCGGTCCCGTCGCCGAGCCCGGCGCCCGTACGCGCTCGTGCGTAGTCCAGCGCCTTGACGCCCCGGAGGGTGTGCGTACCCGCCTCCAGCTCCAGGTGGTTCGCCTTCGCGGAGTAGATGGCCTCCTCGACGCAGACGTCGATGCCGCCGACGGCGTCGATCATCGAGGAGAAACCGGCGAAGTCGACGACCACGAAACCGTTCATGAAGACGCCGGTCAGCTCCTCGACGGCCTTGACGGTGCACAGCGCACCCGACGCGACGTCGCCGCCGTACTGCACACCCTGGGAGAACGCGGCGTTGAACTTGGTGCCGTACAGCTCGGGGGTGGTGGTGCCGTCCTTCGTCGTGCAGCTCGGGAGGTCCACCGTGGAGTCCCGGGGGATGGAGATCATCTCGACCCGGGACCGGTCGCCCGAGATGTGCATGACGACGGTGGTGTCGGAACGGGCACCCATCTCGCCGCCGCCCGCCAGGTCCGCGTTGTCGCCGCCGCGCGAGTCGCTGCCCATGATCACGATGTTCAGCGGGGTGCCCGCGTTCGGGTCCTTCGGCAGCACCACCTTCGGACGGTCCGGCCCGAGGACGGTCATCTCCGCGGTCTCGATGTTCCCGGTCAGCTGGGTCACTGCCGCCGCACCGCCCGTGATCGCCAGCGAGAGCACCGCGACGAGCGCCAGTCCGACCGTGCGGGAAGCGCCGCTACCCAGTCCTTTCAGCGTCCGGGCATGCGACGGTCCCTCGGCAGAGGTCGTCGCACCTGCGGCGCTGAAGTCAGGGAACGTCACGGCCACCGATCCTAGATGCTGGGTGTCGCACGGCGGCGCGCCCTCCGAGGTCGGACCGTAGAGGGTTCGTGGAGAAGCCCGAAGACCCTGTGCGGCCAGTGCGAAAGGGCGTGCGACCGGACATTCGAACGCGTGGATACCCGGCATCCTCGAGTCGTTCGCCGCGCTCTCCGGCGGGCCGGACCTACCGGGCGCTCGGCGGGCGCCGAACGGCCGCGCTCGTCCGTGTCACCGCTGAGCCTGCTCGGTGCTCAGCAGCCGGGCCAGGCGGGCGTCGTCGTGCTCCAGCTCTGCGGCGGTCGCCGGGGAGGTGAGGACCACGGAACCGCCACCGGCCCAGACGCCGAGCAGGTGCCGCAGCAGGTCCGCGACCGCACCACGCCCGTCCACCAGCACTCGGGCACCGGCTCCGGGCTCTGGGACCAGGTCCTTGTGCCCGACGGTGCCCGCGGCGGTCACCAGGGCGTCCTGCTGGGGTTCTACCTCGGGCACCCAGCCGATGGCGTCGCCGTAGGTCATCACGGCCGAGGCCGCGTCGATGGCGCCGGGAGGCAGGTCGCCGTCGTACCGGCGGGCCAGCGCGGGCAGGGAGACGGCGACGAGGTCGGCCCCGCCGTCGGCCCAGCGCTCCGGGCTGTCGGTGACGACGACGTCCGGCTGCGCGACGGAGGCGTCGGGCACGGCGATGGTCGCGCCGGTACGCCAGGCGGCCAGCGCCCACACCGCGGTGCGCCAGTGCACGGGCAGGTCGACGACGACGCTGGTGCCCGGCCCGACGTCGAACTCCTCGACGAGCAGGTTGACGGTCTTGCTCGCCCAGTTGGCGAGGACGGCGCCGGAGAGCTCGACGCGTTCGCCGTCGTCGCCGTACCAGGTGAGACGGGGGCGACCGCCGTCGGCGGCGAGGCGAGCGAGGAGCGAGGCGATGTCGGGCACGGGGCCGCCGCTGCGGGACGCGATCTGCATGCCGTCAGCCTATGAGTTCGGATCTCCACCCGCGGACCGATGACTCCGGCGGCCGCCGAACCGCAACTTGTTCCGCCCCTGGCGGCGCCGAACCGCAAGTTGCGCGGGTTGGGGTCCGCCGAGCCGCAAGCTGCGCGGGTTGGTGCTGCCGAACCGCAAGTTGCCCGTGCTCAAGCGGCCGGTATGTCGCCGAACCGCAACTTGCTCGTCACGGGCCGCGCCGAACCGCGAGCCACGTGTCGATCAGGGCCCGGATGGACCATCTTCGTTCGGTTCGGCGTCGATGAAGAAGGGGAACTTGCGGCTCGGCGTTCGTCGGGCCGCTGGAGGACCACTAACTTGCGGCTCGGCGCCACGCTGCCCGCATCAACTTGCGGTTCGGCGACCAGCACGAGCAACGTGCGGCTCGGTATCTGTCGGGTGGCGGCCCGCTGATCGGCCGGACTGATCGACCGGACTGATCGGCCGGACTGATCGGCCGGACTGATCGACCGGACTGACCGGACTGACTGACCGGACTGACTGACCGGACAGACTTGCCGACTTGCCGACTTGCCGACTTGCCGACTTGCCGACTTGCCGACTTGCCGGCCGGCCGGCCGACCTGTCGACCCACCGATCCACCGATCCACCGATCCACCGATCCACCGACCCATCAGCCACCGACGCACCGGCCGACCTGTCGACCGACCGACACCGATCCCGGCCCTGGCGGCGGTTCGCCGGTGCCCGGGGATATGAAAAGCAGGAGCTCTGAGTGAGACGTGCGCCACGACCTGCGGAAGGACTCGTGAATTACCCGTGGAATCCGTGGGCGATAGCACATTTCCGCTTGACGACTCCAGGCGACACGCGTGTAATTCCATGTATGCAGTTTTCGTAGCGCATACGCAACGGGGCCTGGAGACTGCAGGTCTGGCCAGCCACGATGACCGGTATGGGTCGGGCCGGCAAGGCCCCGGAGCACGGACACGGCATGGAGGGGCACGTCATGTGGAACATTCTGGAATCGGACGTGAAGTTCCCGACTGACGCGGAAATCGCGGCGGTGCCGGTGGCACCGGTCCTGCCGCTTTTCGGCGAGCTGTACGAGCTGACGGAGCCGGACGAGTCGCTGCTCGGTTGGCAGGAGCGTGCCCTGTGCGCGCAGACCGACCCGGAGGCCTTCTTCCCGGAGAAGGGCGGGTCCACCCGCGAGGCCAAGAAGGTCTGCTCCGGCTGCGAGGTCAGGGCCGAGTGCCTGGACTACGCGCTGGAGAACGACGAGCGGTTCGGTATCTGGGGCGGTCTCTCGGAGCGTGAGCGGCGCAAGCTGAAGCGCCGCGCGGTCTGAGCCGGAGGTGAAGCGCAGGGTGGGAGCCGAGGAACGAGGCGCCCGCCCGAACAAGAACCGCAGGCTCGGACCGTACGGAAGGGTCTGAGAATTTCACCCCTCGACGGCGCGTCTGCGGCGTGTCGGCGCAGGCGCGCCGCATGATGTGAAGCGAGATGAGCGCTCCACGTACCGACAGCCTGTCGGCTCCCAGCCCGGACCGGGGCCCCCACGAGGCCACGGCCGGGCCAGCGTGGGCCAAGGTTCCGGCCCAGCCCTCCGCCCCCGCGCCGGTCGCCGTCACGGTGACCGCGGTCGTCGTGACGCGCGGCAGCAGCCCCTTCCTCGCCGCGACGCTCGCGGCCCTGCGGACGCAGTCCCGCACCCCCGACGACGTGGTCGTCGTCGACGTCGACACCGCCCCGGCGACGTCGGGCCACCCGGGCTCGCAGCTCGGTGGCGCGCGCTACGTGGCCGGTGCGGGCGCTCGCACCTTCGGTGACGCGGTCACCGTGGCCCTCGCCGCGACCGGCGCCCCTGAGCACGGCTGGCTCTGGTTCCTGCACGACGACTCCGCCCCCGCTCCAGGAGCCCTGGCAGCGCTGACCCGTGCGGTGGAGCACTCGAACGCCGTCGCCGTGGCGGGCTGCAAGCAGCGGCACTGGGAGACGGGCCCGGACGGCGAGCCGTTCGACCCGGAGCTGTCCGACCGGGGAGTGCTCGTCGAGGTGGGCCACACCGTGTCGCCGCTCGGCCGGCGCATGACCGGCATCGACGACACGGAGATCGACCAGGGCCAGCACGACTCGCGCGAGGACGTCCTCGCCGTCGGGCTCGCCGGGGCGCTCGTGCGGGCGTCGGTCTGGCGCGAGGTCGGCGGCACCGATCCTGCCTACGGCCAGCTCGGCGACTCGACCGACTTCTGCCTGCGCGTGCGCCTTGCCGGCCACAGGGTGGTCGTGGTGCCCGACGCCGTGGTGCGGCACGCACAGGTCGCCCTGCACGCCCCTGGGTCGTCCGGCGCACGGCGCCGCAGCCAGCTCTACCTGCGGCTGACGTCCGTCGCGCCCTGGATCCTGCCGTTCGCGATGCTCGCGATGCTGGTCTGGGCGCCGTTCATGGCGAGCTACCGGCTCGCCATGAAGCAGCCCCACCTGGCTCGCGACGAGCTCCTCGCGCCGCTGTGGGCGGTGTTCCGCCTGGGGCCGCTGCTGCGCGCCCGGCGCCGGACCGCGCGCACGTCGACAGTGCCCCGCAGCGTGCTGCGCCCGCTGCTGGGGACCTGGCGCGAGGTGGCCGCCGAGCGGCGCGACGAGCGGCTCGCCCGCGGTGAGGCTCATCGGGTCGACGCCGCGCCGTCCGAGCTGGAGCAGGCCGAGCTGCAGGCCCTGGCCGTCCGGCGCAGGACGGCGCTGAGCGTGGTCGTGCTCGCCGCCGTCGGCCTTGCGGCAGCACTGTTCGGGCCCGCCCTTGGTGCCCTCGCGGCGGGTGGCCGGCTGGTCGGCGGGGCGCTGCTCCCGGCGGGCGGCACGACGGCGACCGCGTGGTCGGCGGCGACGTCCGGCTGGGTGCGGGACGGGCTCGGCGCCGCCGCGGCGGCCGACCCCTTGCTGTTCGTCCTGTCCGGCCTGTCTGTCCTGGTGGGCGGCTCGCTGCAGCATGCGGTGGACGCGGTGCTCCTGCTGGCGCTGCCGATCGCCGCCGCCGGCGCGTGGGCCGCGGCGGGCACGGTGACGCGTTCCGTGTGGCTGCGGATGCTCGCGGCGCTCGCGTGGACCGTCACGCCGGCGTTCCTCGGGGCGCTGGACGGCGGCCTGTTCGGCGGCGTGCTGGCGCACGCACTGCTGCCCTGGACCGCTGTCGCGCTCGTCCGCGCGGTGGGTGCTCAGGCGGTCGACCGGCTCGGGCCGCCCGACGGCGCTGCCGAGGAGCAGGCCGGTGCCCGCGCACGCCCGTCCCGGACGGGCGCCGGTTCGCTGGGCGCGGCGGGCGCGGGCGGCCTGCTGCTCGCCTGCGTGGTGGCCGGTGCGCCCGCGCTGCTGCCCGCCGCCGTCCTGGTGCTGAGCGGTGCCATGCTCGTGGCGCCGCGCCGACGCGGCTACCTTGCGCTCACGCTCGGACCCGCCCTCGTGGTCGGTGTGCCCCTGTGGTGGACGGCGGTGCGGGACGGCGACCGCAGGCTCCTCACCGCCGAGCCGCTGGTCGGCTCCGGGGCCCCCGCGCCGGGGACGGCGTCGGGCCTCGAGCTGCTGCTCGGCCTGCCTGCGGCCCCCGACCCCTGGTTCGACGTGCCCGACGGCGGCACCGCGCTCCTCACCGCCCGCGCGATCGTGACGGCGGGCCCGTGGGCCCTCGGCGTGCTGGTGCTCGCCCTCGCGGTGGTCGGCCTCGTCGCCGCACTGCTGGGCATCGGCCGCAAGCGGGTGGCGGACGCCGGGCACCACGTCGCCGCGACGGCACCGGTGGGCTGGCTGGTCGCGGCAGCGGGACTCGGCGTGGCTGTGCTTTCCCAGTACGACGGCCGGTGGTCCGGACCCGGGCTGTCGCTGCTCCTCCTCGGTCTCGGCACCGCGGCCCTCGCGGGTGCCCGGGTGCTCTCGGGTCGGGGGGCGGCACGCCGCGGCTTCCTCGGCTCGGCACGCCGGGTCGCCGTCGCCGGGCTGGTCGTGCTCGCGCTCCTGCTCCCCGCCGCGCAGGCGGCCGCGTGGCTGACCGGCTCCGGGAGCGTCGCCGACGCCGGACGGGCCGGGACGCTGCACGTGACGACCGACGCGGTGGTGCCCGCCGTCGGGCAGCAGATGCAGGCGCCGCCGAGGCAGGCCCGCGTGCTGGAGGTCGGGTTCGCCGCGGACTCCGAAGGCACCGTCGAGTACGCGCTCCTGCGGGCCGACGGCTCCCAGCTCGCCGACGTCTCGGCGGCGGCCAGGGCGGCGTCGGACGACCGCCTCGCCGAGGACGACGGACCGGAGAGCGCGCTGGACGCCGCGGTCGCGGCGCTGGTCTCCGGCGCCACCGAGGGGGTGCCTGAGCAGCTGGCGGACCTGGGCATCGGCGCGGTGCAGGTCCGGTCCGCGGCCGTGGACGCAGGGTCGGGCGCCACGCGCGCCGTCGGCGACCTCGCGGCCACGCTCGACATGGTGCCAGGCCTGAGCCGGGTCACCGAGGGGCAGGAGGTCTCGGTGTGGCGGGTCGCGCCCGTCGACGAGCCGGCGCCCGGCTGGGCCCGCGTCGAGGAGGACGGCACCACGCGCGAGGTGCTGCCGTCCGCAGGCACGACCGTCCGCGCCGACGTCGCGGCGGGCGACGCGGACCGCACCGTCGTGCTGGCGGAGACCGCGGGCTCGGGCTGGCACGCGACCCTGGACGGCCGCCGGCTGGAGCCGGCGGCCGAGGAGGCAGGGCTGCAGGCCTTCGCGCTCGGGCCCGACGCCGGGCAGCTGGTGGTGCGCTACGAGGCGCCCCACCGCACGGCATGGCTGGTGCTCACGACGTTCACGCTGGTGGTCTTCGCCCTGCTGGCGCTGCCGGTGGGCCGTAGGAGGGTTCGATGAGGCGCAAGAGGCTCGCGGTGCCGGCGCCCGCCCGCCGGACGGCCGCTGCGGTGGGCGGCCTGTTGTGCGCGATGGCGGTCGCCGCGCTCGTCGTCACCGACGACGCGGGGCACGTCGCTGTCCCGCCGGAGGACGGCGTGCACGCGGTGCCCGTTGCCGCCGCCGAGACCGGTCTGGTCTGCCCAGCGCCCGCCGAGCTGCAGCAGCCGGACGTCGGCGACGACGAGTTCAGCGCAGCTCCCGTCGAGACCACCACGTCGCTGACCGCCGCCGTGCTGACCGCCGCCCTGCTGCACGGTGCGGTGCTGGACGGCGCGGTGCCGGACGGTGCTGACGGTGCTGACGGTGCGGAGCCCTCGGTCACCACCCTCGACGGGGACCGGTCGGCGGGCCTCACCGGCCCGCTCGAGGCCGGCGACCTCGCCCAGGTGCGCGCGGGCGAGGCGGACGGCGCCCGCACGGTGCGCGTGACACCGGGCGGCGCGACCTACGCGACGGGCACGGTGGCGTCCGTGACCACCGACGGCGACCTGCGCGGCCTGGTCGCCGGACCGTGCGCGGTGCCGGCCGTCGAGCACTGGCTGGTGGGCGGCGGCACCTCGGTGGGTTCGAGCGGTCGCCTGGTGCTGCAGAACCCCGGCCGGACGCCCGCGACCGTCAGGCTGGAGGCCTGGGGCGCCGCCGGTCCGGTCGTGCTGGGGAGCCAGTCGCTCGTCGTGGTGCCGCCGGGCGAGCAGGTGGTCACCATGCTCGAGGCCGTCGCGCCCGGCCAGAGCCGCCTCGCCCTGCACGTCACCGCAGAGGGCGGCCGGGTGGGCGCCTACGTCCAGCACCACCGGATCGAGGGCCTGGTGCCTACCGGTGCCGACCTCGTCGTGGGTGGCGGCGCCCCGTCGCGCGCGACGGCGGTGTCGGGTGTTGTCAGCACCGGCGAAGCCGTCGACGACCCGCACGCGCCCCGCCTCGACCTCCTGACGCCCGGCGATACCGCGGGGACGGCGCGCCTCTCGGTGCTCGGGCCCGACGGGCCGGTCCGGCTGCGTGGTGGCGAGGAGATGGCGCTCGAACCGGGCCGGCTCAGCACCCTGCCCCTTGGCGGGCTGCCCGAGGGCGCCTACACCGTGGTCGTCGACGCCGACGTCCCGGTCGTCGCAGGTGCCGCCGTCGACCGCAAGGGCGCCGCCGCCGCGCGCGCGGTGATCGACGACGACCCGTACGACAGGGCCTGGCTGGCCGGGCAAGCGGTACCCACGGCGGGCCTCGTGGCCGACGGCGCGGTCGCCGTCCCCGAGCACGTCTCCTACGGGGTGACGCTGAGCGGCGTGCCCGACGAGCGTGACCCGGAGCAGATCCAGGACGTGGAGGGCAGCACCGAGGTGGCGCTGCGCGGCGTCGGGCCGGACGGCGACGAGGCCTGGACCCGCACGGTCGACGTGCCCACAGGGGAGACCGTCGAGCTGGACCCGGCCGAGCTGTCAGAGCTCGGCGACGCCGTCGCGGTGGTCGCGGAACAGTCGGCGGACGAGCCCGGCGTGGTCTGGTCGGTGAGCATCGCGGAGACCGACGACACCTCCCTGTTCTCGGTGCTGGCGCCCACGGCCCCGCTCGCGGCGGGCGGGGACGTGCGCGTGCGCCGGGTCGACGCCGGCTGAGCCAGAGGTGAAGCGCAGGGTGGGGCCGCAGCGAAGCAAGGCTCCCGCCCGGAGCGGAGCAAGGCTCCCGCCCGGAGCGGAGCCGCAGGCTCAGCCGATACGAACGGAGGCTGAGCCGGGCTCAGGACCGGTCGCCGAAGTTCGGGTCGATCTCTTCGGGCGCGCGGGCCAGCATGTGCGCCACCTGCTCCACGACGACGTCGCGCACCAGGTCAGCGAGGTCCTCCCGGTCGAAGGCCCGCACCTCGACGGGCCGCCGGTAGACCACCACGCGGCCCGGCCGGCCCGCCTCCGCCGGAAAGAACCGGCCGAGCAGCACGCCGCCGTCCTCCCACGGCGCGGGGTCCGACGGCGGAACGTCCTCGACCGCGAACTCGGTACCGCGCAGCTGCGTGGCCCAGGCCCGGTCCAGATCTTCGACGACGTCGAGCACGAGGTCGTCGAACCGCTGCGCGCGCGTGCGGTGCGCGGGCGTGCCGGGCGGGAACATGGGGCCGCGCGGGCCGCGGCCGCGGCGGTCCCTGCGTCGGGGGCGGGCGGACCCACCGGAGGCGTCACCCGGCTGCCCGCCGGAGTCGCCGGGGCGGGTCGCGGCGAGCCGGAGCAGGTCGGCCTGGGAGGCCTTGGGGATGCCGGACGAGCTGCCTGGACCGGGGGAGCCGTTGGCGCCGGGAGAGCCGCTGGGGGTACCGGGGGAGCTGCCGGCCGGGCCGGGGCCGCGGTCCGACCGCCGGTTCCGGCCACGAGGAGAAGACGAAGGCACCTACCGACGATACGTCCGATCGGGGGTGGGGTCGGGCACCGCCACGGTTGCTGCGACGCCTGCACGAGGTTGGCACCTGGCATCGAGATCGGCACAGCGCTGGACCGATCTCGATGCGGAGTGCCGACCTGGTGCGAAGCTGCCGACTTCGAAGTGTTCACCAGCACGGGAGACGACGGCTGGGCACCCCTATCCTGTGACCGTGCGAGACGATCCCGCCGAGGCGGCGTACCGCCGGGCGCTTGCCCTCATCACCGCACTCGTCACCCTGGTGGGTGTGTGCTGGGCGGTGCTGACCCCGGCGTTCCGGGCACCTGACGAGCCGCAGCACGTCAACAGCGTGCTGCGCCTCGCGTACGGCGGCGGCTGGCCCGCCGCCGGCGAGGCTCTCGTCGGCCCGGCGATGGACGAGGCGCGCGACCAGGCGGCGCTCACGACCGACGTGCCCGGCCGACACCTCGACCGGGAAGGCGTCCCCGCGTTCGTCGCGGTGCCGCCGACCCGTGACGTCGACCGTGGCACGGTCACCCGCGACAACGCGCTGGCGGACCCCGTCCCGCCAGGCACCAGCACCCGCGGGCTGGAGCCCGAGGCCGTCGACCAGATGACGCAGCACCCGCCGCTGTACTACGCGGTGGCGGCCGGCGTGCTGCACCTGACGGGCACGGCCGAGGCACGCTGGGACGTCCAGCTCCTGGTGCTGCGGCTGTTCGACGTCGCGCTCCTGCTGCCTGTGCCGCTGCTGACCGCCGCGGCCGTGCGGCGCCTGGCCAGGTCGCGCGCGGCGGCGCTGGTGGCGGCATCGTTCACGCTGTTCGTGCCGCAGGTGGGGCACATCATGGGCAGCGTCACCAACGACGCGCTGGTCACGGTCAGCGGGGCGATGATCACCTACCTGAGCGCCCGGGTGGCCACGGGCGATCTGCGGCCGCGCACGGCGGCCCTGCTCGGTGCGGCGGTCGGCCTCGGGCTCCTCACCAAGGTCATGGCGGCGTTCGCGGTGCCAGTGGTGGTGGCCGCCTACCTGCTGGCGCCCGGGCCACGCGCCAGGCGCGGGGCGGGGGTGCTCATCGCGGGCGGTGCGGCGCTCGCCGTCGGCGGCTGGTGGTGGCTGCGCAACCTGCTGGTGCTGGGGACGGTCCAGCCGGTCGGTATCCCGGACCGGTTCGTCGAGGACGAGCCGCACGGCCTCTGGTACTTCGTCCGGGTCGTGGTGACGAGCCTGACCCGGTCGTTCTTCGGCAACCTCGGCTGGCTGGAGCTCCGCGTGCCCGACGCCGTGTTCTGGACCGCCGCCGTCGTCGTCGCGGCGCTGTGCGGCCTGGCCGTGGTGCGCGGCCCGGCGCGCCGGGCGACCGCGGTGCTCCTGCTGCTGCCCGCCGCGCTGTGGTGCGGCGTCCTGGTCAATGCCTGGCCCGACTACTCGGCCCACGGCTGGATCTCCGCGGTGCAGGGCCGGTACCTGTTCGCGGGGCTCCTGGCCCTCGGGACCGGGACTGCGCTGGGCCTGCACGCGCTGCTCGGCACGCGGCTGCGCAGCGCAGTGCCCTGGGTGACGGGAGCTGCGGGCGTGACGGCGGCGAGCGGGCTCGGGTTCGGCTTCTGGGGGTTCTACCAGGGCCCGGGGCAGTCCGTGGCCGACGCCGCGGCCCGCTGGGCCGGGTGGAGCCCGCTGACCGGCCCTCAGCTCGTGCTGGTCGGGTCCGTGACGGTGGTCGTGGGTGCCGCTGCCGTGGTGGCGTCCGTCCGGTTCGCGCGCGCCGCGCTGAGCTCGCGGACCGCACGGAGCGCGAGCACCGCGGAACCCACGATGGTCGCCGCCGCCAGCACCCCCACGACCGCCGCGGGCAGGGACGCCTCGGCGTAGTACCCCGGCTCAGAGGGCGTGGCCAGCTCGACCGACAGCCAGACCGCCAGGTCGAGGACGGTCACAGCGGTCCAGGCGGGAACGAGCAGCCGGGGCCGTACCGCGAGGCCCGCTGCTATCGCCAGGCACAGGGCGACCGAGACCACCAGCAGGTAGCGCGGGTACACGCCGCCGCTGCTGGCGGCGTACGCCACCTGCACCGATACCGAGACGAGCACCGCGATGACGGGCAGGGCGCGCAGCAGGAGCTCGTCGGTGCGGCGGGTCTCGGCGTGCTCGGCCGGCGGGGCCTCGACCAGCGGGGCCTCGACCGGCGACTCGCGGCGTCGGACCGCTGTGATGAGCGCGACGATCATCGGCGTCCACACGAGCAGCAGGGCCGTGACCACGAGCGTCGTGACGGTGAGGGGCGTGCTCGGCGGGAGCCGCCCGGCCCACCAGAAGATGTCGGGCAGGCGGAGCCAGGTCTCCGGGTCGGCCAGCACCGCCCACACGGGCCGTTCCTGCCGGTTCTGGTTCGCCAGCGCCCAGTCAAAGTGTGACCCCGTGACGGTGCCGGTCAGCTGCACGTTGCGCAGGTAGAACCATCCGCTGGTGGCCAGCACCGCTCCCGGTCCAGCCAGCGCCAGCGCGACGACGTGTACCCACCGGCCGCGGCCCTGCCCGGCCCGGATCGCGCCGGCGGCCAGGGCGACGGCGGCGACGACGGCGGCGATGAGCGCGGCGGACAACCGGGTGAGCGCACACGTCGCGGCGACGAGCGACAGCCACATGATCAACCGGGGCTCGAGCCCACGCCGCACCGCCGTCGCGGCCAGCCCGAACAGCACGGTGACTCCGGTGGCGGCCAGCAGGTCGTTGTAGGCGTTGCCGCCCACGTGCGCGGTGGCGGGCATGGCGCCGGCGAGGAACGCGACGAGCGGGGGCAGCACGCTGCCCGGCCGCGTCAGGCGTCGGGCGCTCCACCAGGCAGCGAGCACGAAGGCGCCGCTGAGCAGCACGTTCACACCGCGCGCGGCGTAGACGGCGGCGACCGGGTGCCCGGCGTCCGCCAGCGGGCCCACCAGCGGGGCGACCAGCAGGTAGTACAGCGGTGGGTGCTGGGCGGTCCACTGCACGGGTGCGAGCCAGGCGCCGTCGGGCCGCAGCTCGAGCCCGTCCTCGAAGACCGGGAGCTCGCCGTGCCACACCTGGTAGGCGTAGTCGACGTGCGGTGGTTCGTCGCCGGTCGCGTACGGGGCGTCGGCGAGGGCGACCAGCAGGGCCAGGAGCATTCCCGAGACCACAGCGCAGAGGACGGCGACCTGCTCGGCCTGCCCGCCGAGCCGTGGCCGGTACCGGGAGACGGACCGGGAGACGGACCGGGCGAGCGAGCGCATCACGTGGCCACCAGGGAGCCGGCGTCTGCCTGGGCGGGATCCGGCCGCCGTGCGCCGAGGGCGGACCGGGCGAGCGAGACGGCGACGGCGGTGCCGAGCGCCAGGCCTGCGACCGCCAGCGCGACCAGCACGGCGCTCGGGAACGCGTACCAGTGGCCCACTGCGGCCAGAGCCCGGACGAACGCGCCCGGTCCGGCGTCGTGCGGCATCCAGTACAGGTGCCACACGTCGTGCTGGAAGGCCAGGTGCATGCCGCCCGCGAGGGTCAGCACCGCGAGCGGCACGAGCCTGCGCCACAGGGGCCGTAGCACCGCCGCGCCGGCGAGCGCGACGACCAGCAGCCCCACGAGGCCGGTGTAGAGGTACCGGCCCTGCTGGGCGGCGCCGAGGTCCTGGAACGCCGCGAACTGCTCCCACGAACCGCGGGCGACGATCCCGGTAAGGGCGGGCACCGGGAACAGCAGGACGAGCGCGTCGAGCGGGCGGAGGGGGCGGCGCACCAGGGCGGTGCCGAGCCCCGCGAGGATCACGACGAGCGCCACGCGGGCCATCCACCAGGAGGCGTCGTGCTCGCGGGCTGCCGCGTGGTCCTGGACGAAGAAGAGCGTGACCATGCGTTCGGTGAACCGGCCGAGCCACGCGAAGCCGCCGTCGGACCAGCCGTAGACCGGGGTGAGGTCGGGCGGGGTGGCATGCGTGCCGTGCGGCTGCAGCATGCCGTGCACCACCAGGTTGCGGACCCACCAGGCGACGCCGGGCAGGGCGACTGCGGCGGCCACCAGCAGCGACGTCACGGCGGTCCGCAGGCGGGCCCGGTGCCGGTACCCGGCGACGAGGTAGGCGAGCAGGATCCACGGGGGGAACATCAGGGCGAAGCCCTTGGTCAGCAGCGCGAGCATCGTGACGAGCCCGAGGAGGGCTGCGGTACGCCGGCTCAGGTCACCGGTGAGGACCCGCGTCACCAGGAACGTGGCGCACGCCCCGAGGACCACCAGAAGGTTGTCGTTGTTCACCGCGGACGCCAGGTGCGTCAGCTCCGGGATGCCGAGCGGGACCAGCGCTGCGGCGACCGGGAGCGGCTCGGGCAGGCGCAGCCGCCGTGCGGTGGCGAACAGCAGCAACGGCAGGGGGAGCGCGAGCAACGCGTTCCACCAGCGCAGGAGCAGCCACACCTGGTCCAGCGGCGCGTCCGCCCAGCCGGGCACCAGGCCGACGACGCCTGCGCCGAGCAGGTAGTACAGGGGAGGGTGCTGTACGAGCTGGTTGAACACCGGCTCGGCTCCGCCGTCGGGCAGCTCGGCCGTCATCGTGGCGGAACCGCCGCCCGCCAGGTACGAGGGCCGCTCGCCGCGGGGCGGGACGTCCTGGCGGTCCGCCAGGTGCAGCGGGCCGTCCAGGCTGTCGGCCTCGACGAAGCCGCCTGCCGTCACGCCCTGGGTGACGTACGTGGTGCCGGGGCCGGGCCACGGCCAGGCGTCGCCCTGCAACACCTGGAGGACCAGGTCCACGTGCTGGCGCTCGTCGGGCGAGCGGACGTTGGGGAAGACGGCGGTCTGGCCGAGCAGCACCGCGAGGTGCAGGAGCACGATCAGCCACACGACGACCGGGACCGTGCGGGGTCGGGTCACGCGAGCAGGATAACCACGGCCCGACGGCTGTTCCCGGCGGTGCGATAACGGCCGGATAACAGTAGCTCCATGGCACCTGATGTTCACGCTCCGGTCATGTCTCGTGCTTAGGCTTGTGATGCCACTCACTGCTTGCCCAAAGCCGCGACTGAAAGCACAGGGCCATGAAGCTGTTCGTGCAGATTCCCTGCTTGAACGAGGAAAAAACCCTTCCTCTGGTGCTTGCCACAATTCCCCGCAACATTCCGGGGATCGATGAGATCGAGATCCTGGTCGTCGACGACGGGTCCACGGACGGCACTGTCGAGGTGGCACGTCGCCTCGGCGTGCGGCACTTCGTGCACCACACCCGGAACATGGGTCTGGCCAGGTCGTTCAGGGACGGTGTCGACTACGCGCTCCGGCACGGGGCCGACATCGTGGTGAATACCGACGGCGACGACCAGTACCCGCAGGAGCGGATCGGCGACCTGGTGATGCCCGTGGTGCTCGGCGACGCCGACATCGTGATCGCCGACCGGCAGACCGGCACGATCGAGCATTTCTCGCCGCTCAAGAAGGCGCTGCAAAGAATAGGCAGCAAGGTCGTGAACTTCGCCGCGGGAACCGACCTTCCCGACGCCGCGAGTGGTTTCCGCGCGTATTCCCGTGGGGCGCTGATGCGCCTCAACGTCGTCACACAGTTCAGCTATTGCATGGAGACGATCATCCAGGCCGGGCACAAGCGGCTGCGGATCCAGAGCCTGCCGGTCACCACCAACCCGAGGACCCGCGAGTCGCGGCTGTTCACGAGCATGTGGCAGCACATCGCGAAGTCGGCCCAGGCGATCAGCCGGTCCTACGTGATGTACAAGCCGCACGCCGTGTTCATCACGCTCGGCCTCGTCTTCGCGCTCGGTGCCGCGGTCCCGTTCAGCCGGTACGCGGTGCTCCTGGCCGCCGGCACCGGCGGTCAGCACCTCCAGTCGATAGTGCTCGGCGCGGCGTCCCTCGTCGGGGCGCTGCTCAGCTTCGCGCTGCTCGTCCTGGCCGACCTCCAGCGCACCAACCGGGTGCTGCTCGAGGAGACGCTGGAGCGGCTCAAGGACGTGCAGTACGGCACGACGGCTGCACCGGCCGCGACCGGATCGGCAGAGAACCGGACCACGGACGTCGCGGCGGCCGTGCAGTGATCGCGTTCGGTACGTACGACGCCGCACGGCACCCGCGCATCGCCGTCCTCGTCGCCGGGCTGCGCGCCCACGGCGTCAAGGTCACCGAGCTGAACCGGCCGCTCGGCCTCTCCACCGCCGAACGGGTCCGCATGCTCCAGCAGCCGTGGCGGCTGCCCGTCCTCGCCGCTCGGCTGCTGCGCTGCTGGGCGGGCCTGGTGGGCGACGCAGCACGGCAGCGACGAGCGGAGGGCCGGCCCGGTGCCGTGCTCGTCGGATACCTGGGCCACTTCGACGTACTGCTCGCCCGGCTGCTGTACCCGCGCTCGGTGGTCGTGCTCGACCACCTGGTCTTCGCCGGGGACACCGCCACGGACCGGGGAGCGGCGGGCCTGCGCGTCCGGCTGCTGACGGGCCTGGACCGGCTGGCCGTCTCGTGCGCCGACCTGGTCGTGACCGACACCGAGGAGCACCGCCAGATGCTCCCCCACCCCGGCAAGGGCGTGGTCGTGCTCGTCGGTGCCCCGGACGCCTGGCGTGCGGTGGGCTCACGCTCAGCCGCCGAGGTCGACGCCGGTGGCCTGTCCGTGGTGTTCTTCGGGCTGTACACCCCGCTGCAGGGCGCACCGGTCATCGCAGAGGCCGTGCGCGACGCCGTCGCGGCCGGTGCTCCGCTGCGCGTGACGATGGTCGGCTCCGGCCAGGAGCTGCCCCGGGCACGCGACATCCTGGCGCGGACGCCGGGTGTGACCTGGCACGACTGGGTGGAGCCTGCCGAGCTCCCCGCCCTCGTGGCAGGTCATCAGGTGTGCCTCGGCATCTTCAGCGACACCCCGAAGGGCGTCCGGGTGGTGCCGAACAAGGTGTACCAGGGCCTCGCCGCGGGCTGCGTCGTCATCACCTCCGACACGCCACCGCAGCGCCGGGCGGTGGGGCAGAACGTCGAGCTGGTCCCGGCGGCCGACCCCGGGGCGCTCGCGGACCGGCTCGCCGAGCTCTGCGACCCGGCGGTGCTGGCGGCCGCCCGGATCCGCGCCGCGCACGGCCGTGACCGGATCCGTCCGCGGGTGGTCACCGAGCCGCTGGTCACGGAGCTGCGCCGCAGGAACGCGCTGTGACGGCAGGCCGGGCCGGCACGACGGCGACGGGCGCCGGACGCTCCATGGTGCGGGGCGCCCTCGCCACGCTCCGGTCGCCGTGGGTGCGGTGGGGCTTCCTCGCGATCGCCCTGGTGCTGGCCGTCTGGTACGTGCTCGGCAACGCAGCGGCCCTGGCCCGGGCCGCGGCCGACCTGTCCGCGACCGATGTCGTCCTTGTCGTCGTGCTCGGGGTCCTGTACGTGTGGTGCACCCTGCTGGCGTGGCGCGCGGTCCTCGCGGACCTGGGGTCGCCCCTGTCGCTGCGGAGGGCCGTCGCGGTGTTCGGGATCAGCCAGCTCGGCAAGTACGTGCCGGGCGGTGTCTGGAACATCGTGGCCGCCGCGGAGGTCGGCGCGGGACACAGCGTGCCGCGCAGCCGGTCGGCCGTCTCGATGCTGGTGGCCGTCGCAGTGTCGGTCGCGTCGGGTGCCGCGGTCGGCGCTGTGGCGCTGCCGTTCGTCACCGCCGGCACACTGGGCGCCTGGTCCTGGGTGGCGTGGGCGGCGCCGGCGGTCGTGGTCGTGCTGGCCCCGCCCGTGCTGAACCGGCTCATCGGTCTGGCGCTGCGGGTCGCCCGGCGGGGCGGGCTTGACCATCCGATGACGTGGGGCGGTCTGGGTCGCGCGGCGGCCTGGTCCGTGGCCGGGTGGCTCGTGGCGGGGGCGCAGCTCTGGGTGCTCTGCGCGGGGCTCGGCCTGCCGCCCACCGTGCGGACCTTCGCCCTTGCGACCGGCGGCTGGGCGCTCGCCTGGACCGCCGGGTTCCTGTTCGTGGTCGCGCCTGCCGGTGCGGGTGTGCGTGAGGTGGTCCTGGCGGCGGTCCTCGCCGGGGCGCTGCCTGCCCCCGCCGCCGCGCTCGCCGTGCTCGTCAGCCGGGTGGTCCTCACGGTGATCGACCTGCTTCTCGCGGGTGCGGGACTGCTGGTGGCACGCGGGGTGCGGCGCACCGGTGCGCAGCTCCCGCCGTTCCGGCCGTGACCGTCCGGGCGTGTTCGGCGCGTCGTGCCCGGTCAGGGCGTAGTGTCGGCGCGTGAGATCGGTGAGACAGTGTTCGCGCTCGGCCTGTACAAACGCGGCCGTGGCGACACTCACGTATGTGTACGCGGACTCGACAGCGGTACTGGGCCCGCTTGCGCACCTGGCCGAGCCCCACAGCTACGACCTGTGTGCGGAGCATGCTGAACGGCTGACCGCGCCGCGTGGGTGGGAGGTGGTCCGCCTCATGCCCGAGTTCGAGGACGCCGGGCCCAGCCCGGACGACCTGTCCGCACTGGCCGACGCCGTGCGCGAGGCCGGACGGGTACGCCGTCCGGCGGAGCCGCCGTCGGTCACCGAGACGGCGCGCCGCGGCCACCTGCGCGTCCTGCGCGCCGACGACAGCCCGTCAGCCTGACGCCGCCTGACGAACCATAGGAGCGTCCTTTTACCGATCACTCGCCTGCGGTACGAAGGTCACGGCACCCAGGCGCAGACCGCGTGGCCCGCGCCGGACAGCACCAGGTTCCCGGCGTCGTGCGGCACGAAGACCGAGTCACCCTGGACGAGACGTCGCGGGCCGTCCTCCGCGCGGTCGGCGTCGAGCTTCAGCTCGCCGGCCAGGCACAGCAGGATCCGCGGGCCCGTCGCGGGCAGCGTGACCAGTTCCGCGGGGTCGACGTCGGCCGTCGTGAGGGCGAACTCCGTGACCGGCACGCGGTAGGTGTGCACCTGCCCGCGGCTGCCCGCCGTCGTCATCTCGGGGATGGACGGCTGCTGCGGAGCGAACACGGTGCAGTCGACGAGGTTCTCCTCGTCCACGAGCTTGGTGGTGAGCCCGGCGCGCAGCACGTTGTCGGAGCTGGCCATGATCTCGATGCCCAGCCCGGACAGGTAGGCGTGCACGACGCCGGCGGGGGTGAACGCGGCCTCGCCCGGCTCGAGCGAGAACCGGTTGAGCATGAGGGAGGCGATGGCGCCGGGGTCACCGGGGTGCTGCTCGGCGAGGTCGACCACCGTGCGGTCGGCGCGCTCGAACGGCGAGCCGGCGGCCAGGCGGGCCCGCACCGAGTCGAGAGTGATCCGGATGTCGGCCGCGCAGGCGTCGGAGGCGCGCGCCGACAGCAGGTGGTTGAAGGCCTCACGCATGCCGTCGTGGCTGCGGTCGCGCAGCAGCGCGGCGCGGACGCCGTCGACGAGGTCGCCCGGCAGCCCGTCCAGCACGTCCAGGATGGTGCGCGGGGTGCGGAAGCCCGCAAGCCCCTCGAACTGCGACAGCGCGACGACCATCTCGGGCTTGTGCTGGTCGTCCTTGAACGAGCGCTTCGGCGACGACAGCGGCAGACCGGCCTTGTTCTCGCGCGCGAAGCCCTCTCGGGCCTGCCGCGGTGAGGGGTGGACCTGGAGCGAGAGGGCCTTGCCGGCCGCCAGCACCTTCATCAGGTACGGGAGCCGCGGGCCGAACTGCTCCGCCACGCGGTGGCCGAGCGTCTGCACGGGGGCCTCGCGGACCAGGCGGTCGAGCGCTACGTCCTCGTTCCCGATCACGCTGACCGACGGCGCGCTGGTGTGCGCGCCGAGCCACAGCTCGGCCTGCGGCCCGCCGTCGGGCTCGCTGCCGAGCAGGTGGGGGATCGCTTCGACGGACCCCCAGTCGTACCGCTGGATCGTGTTGGTCAGCGAAAGGGGCGCGTGAAACTGAGCGACGGCTAGCACCGCGTCAGGATAGCCCGGGGTTGCGGAGCACATGTGAGGGCTGTCTGTGACTGCCGGTCTTCCTCGTGTCGACCGGCAGGTCGAAGCCGATCGCCAAGCCGTTCGCGACATCGGCGTCGAGGCGCAGCTGCGCCTCCTGCCAGAAGCGCCCGAGGAGCAGGTCATGGTCGTCCGTGTAGTGCTGTGGTTCCCCAGGGCACGGCGTCAGCTCGCCGAAGACCACACCGTTGCGCGTCTGGTAGAGGTCCACCCGGACGAACGCAAGACCGGTCGCTCGCGAGATCCTCTCCGCGGTCGCGATCGTCTCCTCGAACCGATCAGGGACCGGGATCGTCGGATCTGACTCCCGGCCGGTGGAGACGTCACCGAGGTCGTTCCCGTCCGCTCCGAGATACCGGTATCCGACGCCCGAGCGCTCACCGTGACGGGCGACGCGGCGGAGCAGCACCTGACCGACGCGCCCATAGAACGTGTAGACCTTGACGTCGACCGGGATCTCGGAGCTGTCGCTCAGATCCTGGACGAACTCCTCCGCGTAGAAGGGCGGCCTGATCCGGTCGTATGACGGTCGCGCGGTGTCCTGCTCCATGTAGGCGCGAATTCGTGTCCGTATCTCGTCGAGCGTGGTGACATCGCCGGTGCTGATCAGTCGGTACTCACCAGCAACCCTGCGAAGCGGGAAGACGCCTCGGGACGACGCTCCGCCGACGGACTTGATCACGAACTCGTCGGGGAGCGAGCCGAGCTCGATGCGGTCGAGATCCGGCCAGACCTGCAGCTCCGCCGGGACCCGGACGCCGAGCGAGTCCGCGAGTGCCTTCGAGAAGAGCTTGTCGGAGACCCTGCTGCGTGGTGAACGGTCGGGGTGCTCGTGCGCGGCGTGGGACAGGCCGCGCTCAGTGACCAGCATCCGGCGGAACGAGGGTCGGTCCTCGACCGAGCGCTGGTGCTCGCTCACGGCGACTGCCGTAGCCAGCTGCTCACGAAGCTCCGCGAGCTGGGCCCGCAGACGCCGTGCGCGCCCCCACCCCACCCGGCGTTCAGCATCCAGCTCCTCGACCTTGGCCTGCAGCTCCGTCACAAGCTCGTCACGAGCCGCGAGGAGCTCGTCACGTCGTCGTACGGCTGGAAGGCTGTCGACCAGTCTCCGAGCGAGCTCTTTTTCCCGGCCGGTCATGACAACGCATCTGCCTTCTGACGGTTTGGCGGTGGTACCGGCAAGCCTAAGGGCATTTGTCGGGATGGAGAGCCGCTCGTCGGCGCGTGGGAAGGGGGCGACCCGGTGCTCGCGTACGCTGTCGCCGTGGCTCTCGACCTGCGCAAGATCATCAAGGCCTACGACGTACGGGGGCTGGTACCCGAGGAGTTCTCGCCGGAGGTGGCGCGCGCCATCGGGACGGCGTTCGCCCGGGTGGTGGTGCTCCCGGAAGCGACGGGTGACGCCCGCCCGGCTGTCGTCGTCGGGCGGGACATGCGGGACTCGGGTCCTGGCCTCGTGGACGCGTTCGCCGCCGGGCTGACGGCCGAGGGCGTCGACGTGATCCGCATCGGCCTGTGCTCCACGGACGGTCTGTACCACGCATCGGGGGTGCTGGGAGTGCCGGGAGCCATGTTCACCGCCAGCCACAACCCCGCCGAGTACAACGGCATCAAGCTGTGCCGGTCCGGCGCCAGGCCGGTGGGGGAGGCCACGGGCCTCGCCGAGGTCCGCGAGGCCGCACAGGCCTTCCTGGACGACGGCGCGGCGGGTGGCTCGCCGATGTCGGACGGCGGCACCGCGCAGGTGACCGACCGCGACATGCTGAACGACTACGCCGCGTTCCTGCGGGACCTGGTGGACCTGTCCGGAGTGCGGCCGCTCAAGGTCGTCGTGGACGCAGGAAACGGCATGGCCGGCCTGACGGTCCCGGCCGTGCTCGGCACGGGCGGCGGGCTGCCGGAGCTGCCGCTGGACCTGGTGCCGATGTACTTCGAGCTGGACGGCACGTTCCCCAACCACGAGGCGAACCCGCTGGAGCCGGCCAACCTGCTCGACCTGCAGACCGCGGTCGTCGCGAACGGTGCCGACATCGGGCTGGCGTTCGACGGCGACGCCGACCGCTGCTTCGTGATCGACGAGAAGGGCGTGCCGGTCTCGCCGTCCGCGATCACCGTCCTGGTAGGCCTGCGGGAGGTCGAGAAGGAGAAGGCGGAGGGGCGCACGCCGACGGTCATCCACAACCTGATCACGTCCCGTGCCGTGCCGGACCTGCTGTCGGCCGCCGGTGCCGAGGTGGTCCGCACGCGGGTGGGGCACTCGTTCATCAAGGCGCAGATGGCGTCGAACGAGGCGGTGTTCGGCGGCGAGCACAGTGCGCACTACTACTTTAGGGACTTCTTCTTCGCCGACACGGGGATGCTGGCCGCGATGCACGTGCTCGCGGCGCTCGGCACGCAGTCGCACCCGATGTCGGAGCTGTCGGAGATGTACGAGCCGTACGTGTCCTCCGGCGAGATCAACTCGCGCGTCGCCGACGCGGCGGCCGCCACCGATCGGGTGCTCGACGCCTATCGTCTCGCGTACCCGGAGATCGACGTCGACACCCTCGACGGGGTGACGGTGTCGAACTGGGACGGCCACCCGCAGTGGTGGTTCAACCTGCGGGCGTCCAACACGGAGCCGCTCCTGCGGCTCAACGTGGAGGCAGCCGACCAGGACATCATGGAGAAGGTGCGCGACGACGTGCTGTCGCTCGTGCGTGACAGCGAGGGCCGGCCGCCGGGCGACGACCCGGACGAGGCAGGGACAGGAGCAACGGGATGAACGTCGAGCTGGAGCCTTGGGTGCGCGAGATCCTGCGCTGCCCCGTGACGGGTGCCGAGCTGGTGGACGGTACCGGTCCGTCCGGTGAGCCGGAGCTGCACTCCACCGATCCCGACCGGCCGCTGGCGTACCCGGTCAGGGACGGGATCCCGGTGCTGCTGGAGTCCGACGCGCGAGAGCTGTGAGCAGCACCCGGCCGTGACGCGCGGTCGGGCTGCGCGGGCCACCGGGTGAGCGGATGCTGCCGCTCACCCGGTGGCCCTCCGTCATCGGCTCAGGTCGCTGCCGGCGCGTCGCGCCGTGCTCGGGAGCCGCTCGGCAGCAGGCCCGTCACGAGCTTGAGGAACCGGTCCGCTGCGTGGTGCGTCTCGAGGTGGTGCGCGCCCGCACGCGCCAGCTCGGAGCGTTCCGCGGGGTGCTGCTCCAGGTGCCGGACCAGCTGCAGGACGCCGTCGGGTGTCGCGTAGGCGGCCGCGTCCCCGTAGAACGGGCGGAAGCGTTCCGGAACGATCACCACTCTGCCTGCGGCCATGGCGCGGGTCAGGTACGCCGGGGGCTGCTTGACGTCGTCGGAGGGGAAGCACGGGACGTAGTCGAGCTGGAGGAACAGCTCGCGCTGCGAGAGGTCACCGGGACGGTAGATCAGCCACTCCATCGCAGGCCGGCTGGCCGGTGTGCGACCGATGACGCTCCAGACCTGCTCGAGCGCCCCGAGCAGGCGGACGTCCACGTCGTCCTCGGTGGGATATGCGGCAAGGAAGTCGTCCTTCGACGCCGGCCACAGATCGGCTCCCTCGAACGATGCGAACCCGACGACCGGCTGAGCGGACGGCGTGCGCAGGCGGCGCGCGTCCCACAGGTGAGGCAGGACGGGATCGACGGCATCCGTGTCGTGCACCACCAGCCCGGGCACGGCCGCAAGCTCTGCTCGGACGGCGGGGCCGGCCGGGATCCAGGTGGGCTCCTTCCCGAACAGGTCCCGGGCCGCCACGGTGACGTCCCTCGCGGACCAGAGCGCGCCACCGGTCGACTCGGCGCCCCCGCGGTGGGCGAGGATCGCCACCCTCTCGGCGTCGAGCGCCTGGGCTTCGGTGGGCGGAAGCTGGAGCACCGCGGGGTCGTGGATCAGCAGCAGGTCGGTGTGCGCTTCTTCGGTCTGCAGGACGTGGACCACGGTGCCCTCGTCGACCATCCGGCGGAACTCGGGCGACATCCGCTGCGGGATGGTCTCCGGTCGACCGGCGAGCTCTATGTGCATGATGCCGACCCGCACGCCCTGCTCGACCAACGCGACAAGCTCGTCGTACAGCGGCGCCATGGTGTACGAGTCGGCGCGGAAGTCGCCGGCCAGGACCACCTCGAGGTCGGGCGACTCGACGGTGATCCCCGTGTCCTGGGCGAACCTCCTTGGTGCCTGGAAGGACCGTTGCGCCGGATCGGGCGAGACGAACGGGTCCGCACCTGCTCGGATCGCCTTGTGCCACGTCTTGTAGGACTCCGTGTATTCGTGGCGCGACGGGTGGACCCAGCGTGCGCGGAAGTCCCCGCGGGAGAGCGAACCTGCCGTCAGCCGGACGAACGCGAGCTGGTCGTCGAGCAGGATCTGTTCGCCCGGGAGTGCCGCCGCCAGCCGTTCGATGAATTCCGAGTCGGCGCTCTTGCGGATGGGGTCGAACGCGCCGAGACGTTCGATGATCGCCCGGGGGAACATCAGCGACGACGCGTTCTTACGGCTCGTCTGCTTCGCCAGGTGCTGGAAGCCCAGGTCCTCCGTTGAGCGGATGGACCGGCTGATCGTCGAGTGCACCGTCCCGCTCTCCAGCAGCGGCCGCACCTGCCGCGCGATGCGCTCGGGGTGCGACCAGTCGTCGGAGTCCTGGAACGTGATGAACTGGCCGCGCGCCTCGCGGACGGCGCGGTTCCGCGCGGCGTACGTCCCGCGGTTCTGCGGTTGGACGAGGACCCGGATCCGCTGGTCGAGGCGGGCAACCTCGGCGAGAACGTCTTGGAACTCAGGGCCCGAGGCGTCGTCAAGGACGAGCAGCTCGAGGTTGCCCCAGGTCTGGTCGAGGATGGACCGCACGGCCGAGAAGATCTCCGGTCCAGGACGGAACGCGGACATCACCACCGTGACCAGCGGGCCGTCCTCGGTCCCGCTGGGCCCGGGGGCGGCGAGGCTGTCGAACGGCGTGCGGCCGTCGCGGGTCAGGCGGACGGGGCGCACGCCCCAGCGCCCCACGAGGTCGTCGAGCTTGCGGTTCCACTCCTCGCTGCCCACGCCGTGCCTGGCAGCGGCGAGGTCGACCGCGAGCGTCAGGCGGTCTTCCTCCAGGAGCTCGTGGACCGCGGTGAGCTCCGACTCCAGCTCGTCGACCGCTCCGGTGAGCTGGAGCACCTGGAGATACAGCCGCGTCTCGTCAGGGCGCCATTTCCCGCCCGGCGCCATGTGCCTCGCGACCCGGTACAGGTGGGCCGCGTCGGTCAGGTCGTCCGGGGTCAGATTCTGGTAGCCGACCGTCATGGCGAGCGCACGCCACCAGCCGGGCCGCTTGCGCCCCAGGCCCGCGGCGGTGCTCGCGGAGCTGCGCGCCGCGTCCCGGAGCTCCTCGTAGGTCAGGTCGGGCGCGATGCCGGCAGCCACGACCCGTCGGTACGAGTCGGCTTGCGTCCGCCCCGCGGTGTACGCCATCGCGCGAAGGTGGTCGCGGCGCCTGATGGTCTGCTCGGCCAGGCCGCGCGCGACGTCGGCATCGACGGGTCGGACGGTGGCGTCCGTGGTGGCGCTGGTGGCGGCTGCTGCGGTCGTCAAGGGGTTCCCTCCGGAAATGCCGGAGGAACCAACGCCTCGGGCGGCCCCATCTTCACCGCTCGGAACGGAGCCTGACAACTCCGTCGAAGGGTCAGGTCTCATCTTAGCCACGGTCCCGGGTGAAATGGGTGATATCGCGTAGGTGTCGGTCTCATCTGAGTGGTGAGCGGCCTAGGATGCTCAGGGCCGGGATCGACCGCCCCCCATACGCGGGGCCGGCGGGTGTCCAGGTCACATGATTCGGAACGCGAGAGGCACAGTCATGTCGATGTTGGTCGTCGTGGGACTCGGGTACGTCGGTCTCCCCCTGGTGCAGGCCGCCGTGAGCGCTGGGTACGACGTGGTGGGCCTGGACGTGAACGAACGGGTAGTGGCGGACCTCAATGCCGGGCGGTCCCACGTCGACGACCTGTCCGACGACGCGATCGCCGGGCTCCTCGCCGAGGGGTTCCGTGCGTCGGCCGACGAAGCGGTGATCAGGTCCGCCGACGTCGTGGTCGTGTGCGTGCCGACGCCGCTCTCCGCCGACGGTGGACCCGACCTCGGCGCCGTGACCGGTGCGACGCAGGCGATCGCGCGCAACCTTCGTCCGGGGACGCTCGTCGTCCTCGAGTCCACTACGTACCCGGGCACCACCGAAGAGGTGGTTCAGCCGATCCTGGAGTCGGTCAGCGGGCTCGCGGCGGGCACGGACTTCCACCTGGCGTTCTCGCCGGAGCGCATCGATCCCGGCAACCCGGTCTACGGCATGCACAACACCCCGAAGGTGGTCGGCGGTTCCACGTCGGAGGCCTCGCAGCGGGCGGCGGACTTCTACGGGAAGTTCGTGGAGACCGTGGTCGTGGCCAAGGGCACGCGTGAGGCGGAGGCCGCCAAGCTGCTGGAGAACACCTACCGGCACATCAACATCGCGCTGGTGAACGAGATGGCGCGCTTCTGCCACGAGCTCGACGTCGACCTGTGGGACGTGATCCGCCTCGCCAAGACCAAGCCGTTCGGCTTCCAGGCGTTCTACCCCGGGCCCGGCGTCGGCGGGCACTGCATCCCGATCGACCCGAACTACCTGAGCCACAACGTGCGGTCCCGCCTCGGCTACCCGTTCCGGTTCGTGGAGCTTGCCCAGGAGATCAACGCGACGATGCCTACGTACGTCGCCCGACGGATCCAGGACCTGCTCAACGAGGACAGCAAGTCGCTGCGAGGATCCACCGTCCTGCTGCTGGGCGTCACCTACAAGCCGAACATCGCCGACCAGCGCGAGTCGCCGGCGCGGCCGCTCGGTGAGGCGCTCCTCGCACAGGGCGCGCACCTGGCCTTCCACGACCCCGCGGTCGAGGAGTGGCAGCTCGACTCGGCCTCCCTGAGCCGGGTCCCGGACCTGGACCAGGCGGTGGCGGACGCCGACCTGGTGGTGCTCGTGCAGAACCACCGCGCCTACGACGTCGACGCCCTGGCGGCGTTGTCCAAGCGCTTCTTCGACACCCGCGGAGTCACGACGGGTGACTCGGCGCACCGGTTGTGACGGGCCTGGCCGCGCCTGCGGCCTCGGTCGACGGTCCGACCCGGAGCACGTCCGGCGGCGGGTTTCGCGCCGACATCGAGGGTCTGCGCGCCGTCGCCATCGGGCTGGTGCTCCTGTACCACGCCGACGTCCCGTTCCTTCCGGGCGGGTACGTCGGCGTCGACATGTTCTTCGTCGTCTCGGGCTACCTCATCACCGGGCTGCTGGTCCGTGAGGTGGAGCGCACGGGCCGGGTGTCGCTGGCCCGGTTCTACGCGCGCCGCGCCAAGCGGCTCCTGCCCGCTTCCGCCCTGGTGCTGGTGGTATCGGCGCTGCTGATGTGGGCCACCGCCTCCGTGGTCCAGTGGCGGGCCTTCGGCCACGACATCGTGGCGGCGGCGCTCTACGTGGTGAACTGGCGGATGGCCGACCGGTCGGTGGACTACCTCGCCGAAGGCACCGGCGCGTCGCCCGTGCAGCACTTCTGGTCGCTCGCGGTCGAGGAGCAGTTCTACCTGGTCTGGCCCTTGGTGCTCGTGCTGGTGGCGCTCGTCGCGCGGCGGTATGGCCTTCGGGTGCGGCCCTTGATGGGCGTGGGGCTCGCGCTGATCGTCGTTCCGTCGTTCGTCTGGGCGCTGTCGACGTCCGGGAGCCCTTCCGGGTTCTTCGTGACGACGACGAGGCTCTGGGAGCTGGGGGTCGGCGCGCTCGTCGCGGTGGCCGGGGCGGTCGCGCTCCCTCGGGCGGTCGCGCGCATGACCGGCATCGTCGGCCTGACCCTCGTCGTGGGCAGTGCCGTGCTGCTCGACCACACCACGCCATGGCCCGGCGCGTGGACGTTGTTGCCGGTGCTCGGCACGGCCGCGGTGATCTTCGCAGGTACGTCCCACGAGCGCGGTGCTCCTCGGGTGCTCCAGCTGCCCGCCGTCGTGTGGATCGGTGGCCTGTCCTACTCCCTGTACCTGTGGCACTGGCCGCTGCTCGTCGCTGCGGAGAACGTCGCCGGCGAGCTGTCCGTGATCGAGCGGCTCGTCGTCGTCGCCGTATCGGTGGTCCCAGCCTGGCTCTCTCTTCGGTTCGTCGAGAACCCCGTCCGGTTCTCAGGCCGTCTGGCCGGCTCGAACCCGGTCACGCTCGGCCTCGGAGCCGGCTTGACCGCGGTCGGAGTGATCGCGGGTCTGCTGCTCGCCGCTGCTGTGCCGAACGCACCGACCGGCTCGGCTGCGGCAGGTGCCGCAGCACTCGTGTCCAAGGGGGGTGCGATCACCCCGCCGCAGGCGGTCGCCCAGGGGGCGGTCACCCCGTCGGCGGCCCTCGCAACGGACGACGTGCCTGCGCCCTACCGGGACGGCTGCGAGGTCGCCATGGACGAGGTGGAGCTGGAGCTCTGCGTATACGGCGATCCACAGGGCAGCAAGACGATGGTCCTGGCGGGGGACTCCAAGGCACTGCAATGGTTCACGCCCCTGGAGTCCATCGCGCGGGAGAACGGCTGGCGGCTCGTGCTGGCGACCAAGTCCGCCTGCGGGTTCGCCGGGGCTGTCCGCCCAGGAGCGGACGGTGCCCCGTACACCCTCTGCGGGACGTACAACGAGGCGCTGCTGGCCGAGCTGCTCGAGGTGCGCCCCGACGCGGTGATCACCTCCCAGGTCCACGACACGGCGTACGACGCCACAGGTGAGCTCACCGAAGACGCGATGACCGAGGGCCTCACCTCCTACTGGTCCCAGCTGGAGGAGTCGGGGACCGACGTGATCGCGCTGCTCGACAACCCGCAGCCGCACGATGTCCCCGTGGGCGGCTCCGAGGTGTACATGTGCGTGGCGGAGTTCCCCGACCAGCTCGACCGGTGTGCGTTCTCGAGCCCCGAGAGGGCGACGTCGGGTGGGAGCGGAGCTCAGGTTGCTGCCGCGGCAGAGGTCGAGGATGCCGACGTCGTGGACATGAACGACCTCGTGTGCAACGAGGACGTCTGCCCAGCGGTCATCGGCGGTGTGCTTGTCTACCGGCAGGGATCGCACCTGACGGACAGCTATGTGAGATCGATGACTCCCGTCCTCGAGGAGCGGCTCCTGCCGTTCGTCGAGAACCGGTGACGGCGCGACCGTGCCCGTTCACTCGAACCCCAGAAAGGGATGCCCATGCGTCGCCCGTCTGTTTTCGTCCTGCTGATCGCCGCGCTCCTGCTCGTCGGCGTCGCCACAGCGATCGTGGCTGCGGCGGACGGTTCCGCCGCGCCGGCGCTCGTTGGCGTCGGTCTTGCGCTCTTGGCCGGAGCGACCTACGTCGCCGACCGGCGTACCCAGACGGCCCGGAAGTCGCTCGAGCTGCGACTTGAGAAAGGTATCGAGGCGACCCGTCAGGACCTGGCGGCTGCCCGCAAGGACCTGCCGGACGTCGCCACTCGCGAGGATCTGGCCGAGGTCGCGGAACGGCTGGACCGGTTGGACGCACGCCTCGACACCACACAGCGACGCCTGGTCGCTTCGTCCGACGCGGCTCGTCTCGAAGCGGCGGAGCGCGAGTCCAGGATGCGCCCAGCACTCTGAGCGCTGAGCCTCGTCGGTCCGGCGGGCCACGTCTCCCGGCGGGCGCGGCGAGGTGGTTCGCGCAGTGCCGCGCCGGCCCCTTTCACCCGGGAAGGCGCGTCGCCGAGTGGTCCGCTCTGACAGAATCATTCGGATGCGGCGCGACAGCGCGCCGCCAGAGCCGAGCGAGGACATGACGAACGACCGGTCCGACCTTCCCGTTATCGCTGCCGAGCTCCAGCAGCTGCAGGCGCACGCGTTCACCATCGCAGATGTCGCACGACGCGTTGACTCCCGGTCCCACCTGGACCTGATGGCGCTCCTTCGGGACTCGTCCCAGGGGCTTGAGCGGAACCGCTGGTCCGTGGCCCGCGCCCATGTGCTGGGAGTTGCGCCGGACGGCGACGACGAGCTGGACGAGGCACTCGAGACGTTGCTCGAGGCTGCGTCGCGCAAGTCCCGCGCCATCGGGCCGCGGCCCTCCCACCTCCTCGGTGACCTGCTCATCGAACGACGTCGCCCCGCGGACCTGCGCAGAGTGCTGCCGCGGCTCCCGTTGCTCGAGCACCATGCGGAGCAGCTGCGCATCGACCTGGCCAACCCGGTCGTCGACCCGTCATCGGACTACGAGTCCTGGACCGACGTGTTCAACGAGCTGGTCCTTGGCGGGGTGTCCCCGATCCACCTGCTGCCCGCGGAGGATGGCGCGACGCCGTTCGACAGGCTGCACTCCGACCTTCCGGCGGGATCGGTGGGTGGCGACCTCGTGACCGTGATCGTCAGCTCGTTCCGGCCCGGGCCGGAGCTGCTGACCTCTGTGCGGTCTGTCGTGCGGCAGACGTGGCGCGACCTCGAGATCGTCGTCGTCGATGATGCCTCGGGCCCGGAGTACGCCGACGTGTACCGGGAAGTCGCCGACCTCGACCCGCGGGTCCGGGTCCTGGTCCAGGCGGAGAACGCGGGCACCTACGCGGCCCGGAACCATGCGATCGACGAGGCCGAGGGCGTCTACGTCACCTTCCAGGACTCGGACGACTGGGCCCACCCGGAGCGGATCGAACGCTCCGTGGCGGCCTTCGGGGCCGGCCGGCTGGTCAGCGCGGTGCGCACCAACGCGGTGAAGCTGTCTGACGACCTGGTGCTCGCCCGACGGACTAACGCGAACCGCAAGCCGGCCGCAGCGACCCTGATGTTCCGGCGGGAGCAGGCGTGGGCGAGCCTCGGGTCGTTCGACCTGGTGCGGAAAGCGGCCGACACGGAGTTCCACCTCCGGGTGGAGGCCGCACTGCCCGGCCGGACCGTCGACCTCGACGCGGCACTCCAGCTCGTGCGCATGAGCGCCGGCTCGCTCTCGCGCGACGAGATCCGCTCCGGGTGGCGTCACCCTGCGCGCTTGCTCTACCACTCTGCGACCTCGACCTGGCACGACGAGATCAGGCGCGGCGCGTCCGCGTACCTGGGGCGGGACGAACGCCGGTTCCCCGCGCCGCGACGCTTCGGGGCCGGCTCTCTGCCGCACCCTGTCTACGACATGGTGGTGCTCGGCGACTGGCGGTCGGACGGTCCGCTGGAACGTGACGCCGCGCAGTGGATCGAGATGCTCGCTACAGCGAACCCTTCCCGGCGCATCGCCCTCGTACATGTCGAAGGATTCTCGCTCGAGTCGCGTCGCGAGCAGCGCTACGGCAGCTCGGTGCGGAGGATGCTCGCCGCGGGAGTGGTCGAGGGCCTGGCCTATGACGAGGACGTCCAGGCAGAGCGCATCGTGTGTATCGACCCGACCGTGCTCTCGTACCTGCCCAGGCTGCGGTGCGGACTGCGTGCACCGCAGGTGGTGGTGATCGCCGACCGGCCAGAGGACACGCCACGGGCACCGTTCGCCCGGTACGACGCCGACTTCGTCGAGCGCATCGCGAAGACCACCTTCGGCGGTTCCGTGGTGTGGAGCCCTCGCGGTGTCGACACCAGCGAGGTACTGGCGGTGGACCGCAGCATCGTGGGCCCTGGTCTCCCGGTGGTGCTCGTGCCGCAGGAGAGCGCTCGGATCAGTTCCCAGGTGGGCGTCGTTGCCGTCGCACTGGGCGTGCTGAGCGAGCAGGCGCTGGCTGAGGCGTCGGTGATGGTTCGGGCGCTGGTCTCGGCCGGGCTCGACGTGCGGATGAGGACCATCGGCTTTGTCAAGCGGCGGATCGAGCGCGATGTGCGGGAGACCCTGGAGCGGGCGGAGATCGATCCCCGACGCCCGCCGATGATCTTTCTGCCGCACGAGGTCACGGACAGCGTGGTGGCGGCTGCTGCTCGTGACCTGGTGGTGGTCGCACCGGGCTGCTCGACGGCGCACCTCAGGACCGTCGTCGAGGCGCTGTCGGTCGGGACCCGCGTCCACGTGCCCTCGTCCGCGCCGTCGACGGCGCTGCCGACCAGCACGTACGAGAGCTCCGACGTGCTCGCCCGCCAGCTCGCCGGGCCGTCCGTGCGCCTCGACAGCTGGACCCCGGACCACCACAGTGCGGCGGATGCTGCCGCCGTCGAGGCGTGGTACGCCGGTCTGAGCCAGCCGGTCAGCGCAGGATAGGGGCGCCGCCGATCTCCTCGAGCATGCGCCGGTCGGCACTCACCGAATCGTCGTGCGCACCCGTCGGCGCTCGTTATAGCGGCGGAGAGGTGCCCGGATCGCTATCGTCGGGATATGAGGCATCCTGTGCGCCACGTCACAGCTCCGGCCATGGTGGTCGTGCTCGCGGTCGGCGGCGTCGTGCTGCCCGTCGTGTCGCTGCCCGTGCCCGAGGCCGTGGCCGTGCCGCCGGAGGTCGACGAGCTGCGGCTGGCCGGCGTCGACCCGGCTGCCCGGCGGGACCCGACGGCGCTCGACGACGTGGTGGGACACGACCATGACGATGACGATGACGATGACGACCACCCGGAGCCCGGGCGGCTCGCGGCACTGAGCGCCAGGACCGGGACGCTCGAGTTCCTCGTGGCCGGCGCCACGTGGGACGCGGACGCGGCCGACGAGGTCACGGAGGTCGCGCTGCGGGTACGGGAGGACGGTACCTGGGGCGACTGGCAGGCGGTGGGGTTCGACGACGCAGAGGAGGTCGGCGGCCGGGCCGGTACCGAGCCGTTCGTCTCCACAGGGGCCGACTCCGTCCAGGCGAGAGTGCGCACCGTCAGCGGGAAGCCGCCGCCGGGCCTCCGGGTCGTGGTCGTCGATCCAGGCACCGCGGCGGCCGATGCGACGGTGGGCCCGGCTGCCGGCCCTGCCGCGTCGGCCGACGCCGCGACCGGCTACGAGATCCGGCCCCGGACGGTCAGCCGCTCCGCGTGGGGTGCCGACGAGTCCCTGTCCGAGCCGTGGCCAGAGGTCTCTGGTGACCTGCAGGCGATGTACGTGCACCACACGGCAGGGACCAACTCGTACAGCAGGAGCCAGTCGTCCGCGATCGTCCGGGGCATCTACGCCTATCACACACGGTCCCGGGGCTGGCCGGACATCGGCTACCAGTTCCTCGTCGACCGGTTCGGCAGGATCTTTCAAGGACGCACCGGCGCGGTGTACGACAACCCGGTCGGAGCGCAGGCCGGCGGGTTCAACACCGGCACGATCGGCGTCTCCGCGATCGGGAGCTTCGACACGGCGCGGCCGTCGTCGGCCCTGATCACCGGGATGGTCCGGGTGTACGCCTGGAAGGCGTACCAGTACGGGATCAACCCGTGGGGGACCACGGTCCTCACCGACCGAGGGACGGCCGGCGACACGTCACGCACCTCGCCGGGCGACCGGGTTCGAGTGCCGAGCATCCTCCCGCACCGGGCGACCAACTCCACGGTGTGCCCGGGCCGCTACCTGAACCAACGGCTGGGTGACATCCGCCGTGCGGTCAACGACCGGGCCGACGCCGCGACAGCACGACACGGGCGGCCCGAGCTGCGGCCGGCGCCGGTGGTGCACGAGCCCACCTCCCTGCAGGCACCGATCCAGTGGAGCGCGAAGCAGCGCTACAGCTGGGACCCCGTACCCGGTGCGACCCGCTACCAGATCCTCGCGCGGACGGCGCGCTACTCCGCGGACATGCCCACCTGGCCGTACTGGTACTCGGTGCGCACGGTGACCGGTACGTCGGCGGTGCTCGAGACGGATCCCGGGCGATCCGCCTGGTACGCGGTGCGGGCCCTCGACAGCGAACATCACCGGGGCGCGATGCGGACGCTCGTACGGACGTCTCGCGAGACCATCCCGGCACAGTGGTCGATCGGCTCCGGATGGCGCAAGGTCACGGATTCGGGTTACCACGCGGGATACGCCTACCGCGTCGCGCGCGACGGCGCGCGGATCAAGGTCAGCAACGTCCGGCAGGCTTCGCACGTCCGGGTGGTGGCACCTACCGGCCCTGGTTACGGTCGCATGCGGGTGATCTTCGCCGGATCGAGCGTGGGTGTGATCGACCTCTCCGGAGCTGCGTCCGGCCGCAAGGTATTCTCCATAGGCCTCGAAAGCGGCCGCAGCGGGGGTGTCGCCCTCGAGACGATCGGCTCGCAGGAGGTCCGTGTGAGTGGCATAGGCCTGGTCCGCGACTTCTGACCAGACCGCCCGCACGCAGCAACGTCTATACACTCGATCGGTTCGAACGACCAACGGCCCTTCGTGTCCGTGAGCGAGAGGCATATTGTGGATGGTTCTGTGGCTGGCCCTGTGGACGTGCAGGGCCGGATGCCGACCGGCGAGACGCACGGGGCTCGGCGACGTTTTCTGCCGGAGGTCCAGGCGCTCCGGGCAGTGGCTGTCGCGCTGGTGGTCATCTACCACCTGGAACCGAACATGCTTCCCGGAGGCTTCATCGGGGTCGACGTCTTCTTCGTCATCTCCGGGTTCCTGATCACCGGTCACATGCTCCGCGAGGTGGAGCAGACCGGCAAGCTCTCGCTCACCCGGTTCTGGGCCGGCCGTGCGCGGCGCATCCTGCCCGCCAGCCTCGTCGTGATCGCAGCGACCGCCGTCTTGGCGACCGCGGTGGTTCCTGTCACCGAGTGGGCGAACCTGCAGCGCCAGGCACTGGCCTCGGTCTTCTACGTGCAGAACTGGGTGCTCGCGGCAGACGCTGTCGACTACCTGGCCGCCGACAACGTCGCCACCCCGTTCCAGCACTTCTGGTCCCTGGCGGTCGAGGAGCAGTTCTACCTGCTCTGGCCGATCGTGGTCGTGGGCGCCGCGCTCGCGGTACGCCGCGCCCGGGGTGACCGTACGCGCGCCCTGCGCCGGGTGGTGCTCGTCCTGTTCGGCCTGATCGTCGCCGCGTCGTTCGTCTGGAGCGTGCGCGAGGTGAGCGCCGGCGATCCTGCGGCCTACTTCGCGACCACCACCCGGCTGTGGGAGCTGGGCGTCGGTGGTCTCCTCGCGGTCGTGCTGCGCCACACCGACCGGTTCGCGCTCGCTCGGTCCGCTCTGGCCCTGGCCGGGCTGGCGACGATCACGGTGGGCTCGTTCCTCCTGACCGCGGCCAGCCCGTTCCCTGGCGTCGCGGCTCTGGTGCCGGTGCTCGGGGCGGTAGCGATCATCGCAGCGGGTCGCACTGTCGGTGCGGGCTCGCTGACCTGGCTCGTCGACCGGTCATGGGTGCAGTGGCTCGGCAACGTCTCGTACTCGCTCTATCTCTGGCACTTCCCGATCATCGCCTGCTTCGAGGTGTGGGCGGACCGGAGCCCCCGGCCCCTGGAGTCGCTCGGACTGCTAGCGCTCTCGTTGCTCCTGGCCCAGCTCAGCTATGTGTGGGTGGAGCGGCCGGTGCGCCTGGGGCGCTGGGCCCGGCCGAACGGCCGGATGCTGGTCGCCGCGGCGGCCGCGATGGCAGTGACCGCAGGAATCTCCGTGACCCCGATGATCAGGGCCGAGATCCTCGAGCGGGAGTGGCGCCAGGCGGCTGCGGGCGTCGTCGTCGGCCCGGGATCCGGGTTCGGTGCGGAAGCGATCGCCGGCAAGCATGTTCCCGCCTTCGTCACGCAGGTTCCGGTGATCGTGCCGAACCTCGAGGACGTGCACAAGGAGCTGAGCCGGACGTACGCGGCCTGCGCGAGTGGTGCGGCATCCAATGTCACTCCCACCTGCGAGTTCGGCGACCCGGAGGGTACCAAAACCATCGCCGTGGTGGGCGACTCCCACGTCCGCATGTTCGCCTCACCGATCGTGAGCGCAGCGAAGGAGCAGGGGTGGCGGGTCGTCACGTACCTGCACAACTCGTGCACCTTCTCGCTCGACCCCAGGAAGATGCGGTTCGCGGAGGCCTGCCTGCAGGCCAACGCGGATACGCTGGACGCGCTCCGCGCCGACCCCGCCGACATCGTGGTGACGGGCATCTACGGTGACTCCGAGTTCGACAGCCCGTCCGGCGGCGTCGACGGGCTCGTCCGGATGTGGGACGCGCTCCACGAGGCCGGCTCCCGGGTCGTCGTCCTGAAGGACGCGCCTCGTCCGCGCATGGATGTCCTCGAGTGCGTGGCCGACCACGCGAAGGATCCGGAGGACTGCGCGGTGTCCCGCAAGGAGGCCTTCTCCGACCCGGGGCACGCGACGGTGGCCAAGGCAGCCCGGCTGGCAGCCGACGTGGAGGTGCTGGACCTCACCGACCGCTTCTGCGGTCCGCAGCGGTGCATGCCGGTGGTGGGGAACGTCATGGTCTATCGGGACCACAACCACATCACCGATACCTACGCTCGCAGCCTGCACCCGTACATCGCGGACGCTCTCTGGCCTACCACTGGGACTCTGGCCCAGGGCGCCGAGGCCAGCAGGGATGGGTGATACTTTACTTGGGCCAGCAGACTGGCTAGTCAGCCGGAGCGTGAGTCCGGGCACGGCCCCCGAACGTGCTCCCGTGTACTCTGCCGTAGCTACTTACCTCAGGATGGAGCCTTGACGACTCTCAGCGTGATCGTGCCGGTGTACAACGCGGCAACTTTTCTACCGAATTGTCTGGCGACTATTCGAAGCAATTACCGGGACGACTTCCAGTTCATCATCATCGATGACCACTCGACGGACGAGACGCCACAGCTCCTTGAGCAGGCCGCGGAGAAGATGCCGTGGCTCACGCTGATCCGCAATCCCGAGAATCACGGCGTCGCCCGATCCCGGAACCTTGCGCTCGAGCACGCAGACGGCAGGTACCTCACGTACCTGGACGCGGACGACTGGTACCAGGCGGGGCACCTGGAGGAGACGCTCGACAGTCTCAAGCAGCTGGACGTCGACTTCATCCGCACCGACCACGTGCGTGTCGACGCGATGAACCGCAGTGTGCGACGTGCTCCCGAGGAGGAACGCGACGTCGCGCTCGACCCGAAGTCACAGATCGGGCTGCGGGGGAGCCGCACCATGGTCGACTACCCGTACCTGTGGGCAGGGATGTACGACCGGGAGCGCATCGCGCCCGAGCTGTTCGCCTTCGACGAGTCGCTCCGTACAGCAGCCGACCGGCCGTGGTTCTGGCGCCTCCACCTGAATACGGAGAGCACAGCGGTGGTGGGCCTCAAGGGCTACTTCTACCGCAAGGACGCCAACCCGACGGCACTGACCCAGGCGGGTAACCCCAGCACGCTCCACTTCCTGGACGCCTATGCGGGCATCCGTGACCTCGCCCTGACGACGGAGAACCAGGACTACATCGAGAAGGCAGCGTACGGTGCGTGCCGGATCGTCGCTTTCCACGTCTCGATGCGGGCGAGGCTCTCACCCGAGCTGCAGAGCGAGCTCTTCCACCGGTCCTCCGCGTTTCTGAACTCGTTTCCCAAAGACGCGGTGAAGGCCGCTCTCAGGCACTTCGACCTCCCGACGCGGATCGTGTTGAAGAAGATTCTCCGGATCGAGGTTCGCTGAATGGATCAGCTGTTTATTGCGCCGACGTTCATGGCAGCGGCGACGATGGCCGCAGCGATCGACTCCGGGCTCTACCGAGACACCGAGCAGCGGGTGCTGCTGGTGGTCAACAACGCGAAGATCCCCGAGATCGGCCGGAGCCTGATCGAGCAGCAGGGATTCGAGTCCCTGGCCAGCCGGTTCGACCGGGTGGTGTCCCTGAACGACCTGATCTTTCCGTATCACCCCCGGGCGTGGAATCCGCCGACCGGCAAGGTCCCGATGTGGCGCGACACGCTCCTCGAGGCGGCGGGCATCGAGGGAGAGTTCGGCATCACGCTGCAGTCGCTCCCCGTGCGACCGTCGACGACGTTGACGCGGCTGTTCAAGGGCGCGCCGATCGACGTCGTCTCGGACGGCCTGATGAGCTACGGGCCGACCCGCAAGCCCATCCGGCCGAGCATCGCGGAGAACCTGCGGCGGCTGTTGTACCTGGACCTCGCGGGCGGGCTGCGTCCGGTGCTGCTCAGCGAGCACGGCATCGAGAACGTGGTCGTCCCGGCCGAGTCGTTCCGGGTGGTCGTCCAGGAGTACGGCAAGATGGTCTTCGAGAAGACCGGGGTCGACAGCGTGGCCGAGCGGCCGGTCGAGGTGATCATGCTCGGCCAGTACCTCGCGGTGCTGGGTCTGCTCACCGAGGAGGAGGAGGAGGAGCTGCACTGCGAGTTCCTCCGGGCGGCGGTGGCGCTCGGGTACTCGTCGATCGCGTTCAAGCCACACCCGAGCGCCCCTCCCTCCTTCACCCACAGGCTGATCGACCTCGGACGCTCGCTCGACGTCGATCTTGTCGTGCTCGACGAGCCGGTGCCGGTCGAGACCCTCTACGACAGGATCCGCCCCGTCGCGGTGATCGGTTGCTTCTCGACGGGCCTCTCGACAGCCGTCGAGACCTACGGCATCACCGGCTACTCGGTGGGCGTGGACAAGGTGCTGGAGCGGCTGCCCCGCTTCAAGGACAGCAACCGGATCCCCCTGGCGATCACGGATGTCCGGTTGCCTCGTGTCGAGTGGGACGAGTCGGGTGCCATCTCGGTTCGCCAGCCGCCGCCGATCGACGTGCAGGTCCTCGTCGAGGAGGTGGCGCGGGCCATGCAGCCGGCGCACTTCGAGGAGCACCAGACCGAGCGCCGGAACGCATTCCTGGCGGAGGAGCCGTGGGCGGCGAAGTACTTCGCGGAGTCAGAGCTCGCTGACACGGAGGTAGAGGCTGTCGTAGTGCCTGCTGTCGTCCCGTACAGCGCGCGGGTCGAGCGTCGTGCACGCCGGATCGCGGGCCGCATGATCCGGCGGAACCGCCGGTTGCGCAAGATCGCCGAGGTCGGCAAGGCGATCAGGTTCCAGCCGCGCTGACAGGCTGCCCGTTCGCGAGCTGACGACGAAGGGCTCCACCCGCTTCGGCGGGTGGAGCCCTTCGTGGTCAGCGGGACGCGGGTGTCAGTCGCGGCCGTAGATGTCGCGGGTGTAGACCTTGTCGGCGACGTCGTCGAGGGCTTCGGTGCGGCGGTTGGCGATGATGACGTCGGCGCGGG
>NZ_JAMTCT010000011.1 GCF_024171995.1 Promicromonospora umidemergens
CGGACGCCCAGTGCGCCACGCAGGAGCCCGGGAAGTGACCGCCGGGCTGGCTCAGCGTGACACCCGGCAGGATCTCGCGGTCGCCCCGCCACAGCTCGACGGCGTCGTCGGACCGGGCCAGCCAGTGCGCGTCGGCCTCGCTGACCAGGATCGGTACCCCGCCGAGCCGGCGGCTCCACTCGACCTGCACGCCGTACATGTGCGGGTGGCTCGCCACGATGTACGCGAGACCGCCCAGGCCCTGGACCGCAGCCACGGCGGCGTCGTCGACGTAGCCCGGGACGTCGAACATCAGGTTCCCCCGCGCCGTCCGGACGACCTTCGCGACGGGACCGATGCCGACGTCGGGCACCGTGGTGAGCCCGAACAGGTCGGGTTCCAGCTCCCTGACGGCGATGCTCTGCCCCTCGGCCGCGAGCTCTTCCAGCGTCGTCCAGCGCTGCCCGTCGGCGGGCACCCACTGGCGTTCGTCGGCGCAGACGGCGCACACGTCGGGCCGGGACTCATGCTCCACGCCGCACGTGCGGCAGATCCAGAACGTCATTCGACTGCTCCCCTTCGTCGACCTCGTGCTCGGTCACGATGCGCCTCGGCGTGCGCCGTGTCCAGCACATTCGTCCGACCGCGAAGGCCCTGGGCGGTCCCCCGACCGCCAGTCCGTCCGCGCGCCGCACGGCGCGCCGCCGGGTGAATCGTTTCGGATCGCCGCCTGGTCTGGCGCTGGAGCCACGTGGTCCATACGCTCGTGGCCACGTGTCTCTACATCGTTGTAGGGCTGGTTCTCAAGGAGGAGTGACCATGGCACCAACGTCACCACGTCGCCCGCGGCTTCTCGCCGCCGGGGCAGCGGCACTGTCGGTAGTCGTCTCCCTGCTCGCCGCGCCGGGGGTCGCGGCAGCGCCGACCAGCGCGCCGCCCACGACGGCGTCGCCCAACGCCACGACGTCGGACGTCGCACGGGCGGCTGCCTGCGGCGACGGCGCTGACGCTCTCGTCACCGGCAGCCAGTCGTCAGGGTTCACCGCCACCTACCACGGGCAGACCGTCTACCAGGGCGAGTACTACATCACCGCGATCTGGGAGGCGATCGGCGCGCTCGACCCGGGTCGCACCAGCCAGGAGAAGGTGTCGGTCATGGCCAGCGCCTGGATCGGCAACAACACGATCGACCTGCCGAGCCACACGGCGTTCGAGGTCTGCGGAACCCTCGACACCGGATACGTCGCCGGACGGGGCGCGATCCAGGCGATCGGGGTCCAGGACGTCTCCATCCCCACCCTGAACCTGACGGGCGCCCCGTACTTCGGCCTGCGCTTCGCCGACGTCGACGACCTGCACCTCGGCCAGATCGACCTGCGGATGACCGGCGGTATCGGCATCCGTTTCGAGCGTGACCTGCCAGGCAGCTCGAACGTCCGCATCGACTCCGTCTACGCCTCCGGCATGCCGGGCCACGCGATCGAGACCTGGCACATCGACGGCCTGCGGATCGGCACCGTCACCGCGCGGAACGTCGGTGAGTCAGGGCTGCTGATCCAGGGGACGAGCAACGCCACCATCGGGACGGTCGACGGCGAGAACGTCGGTACGGGTACCGGCTACGCCACCTTCCGCATGGCCAACGACAACGGGCCGAACGTCACCGTGGACCGCGTGCGGTCACGCGGCGGCGGCCGAGGCGTGTTCTGCGTGTCCAACTCGCGGGGCGCCCGGATCAACAGCGTCGACCTCGCGAACACCGGCAACAACTCGATCCTCATCGAGAACTGCTCGGACATCACCGTCGCTGGCGGGACCGTCAACGGGGGCGGCGAGGTGCGGCTCGCGGCGCGCTCGGAGTTCCCCAACAACCGGAACATCCACATCGCGCTTCGTGTGGACAACACCTCCGTGCGGGAGTCGCCGTGCGGGGAGAACACCACGTGGAACCTGAGCGGGAACGGTTCCCGCAACATCTGCTGACCCGGCCTCGCAGGCGCGCGTAGGCGACCAGAACGGGGTTGTGCTCCGGATCAGGCTCAGCCGGATCACAACCCCGTTGTCGCCTTCCTGGACGCTCAGGTTCGCCGGCTCCCCCTTCAGGCGGAAGCGGTCGCGTCCCGGAGTTCCTACCCTGGGGGCATGGTCCATGCCCCACCCCGGTCCGAGACACGGCCGCCCGACGGCGATCGACCCGCCGTCGCGGGTCCTGACGTACTCCGACCTGCCGGGCGCCTGGCGGGCCTCCTCGACTGGTTCGGCGTCGACGCCGACTGGGAGCGGGTCCCCGCGGGCCCCGACGCCTACCGCAAGGACCTGCTGCTGGGTGCCGGGTTCGCCGTGCTCGCGGCCATCTCCGTGGAGCTCGGCCGCAGCATGGGGATCTTCGAGGGTGCGCGCGAGCCGCTGTGGCTGATCATCCTGCTCGCGGTGGTGAGCACGGCCCCCTTGGCGTGGCGCCGTCGCTACCCCCTGGTGTCGCTCGCGCTCGTGTACGGGTTGTGGCTCGGGCTCGGCCTGACGATCAGCGCGATCACGGTGCTCATGCCGATGCAGGTCATGTATTTCGTCGCGCTGTTCACGGCCGTGGCCTGGGCGCGGGACCGGCGGGCGATGCTCGTGGTGGTCAGCGTCTGCGTGCTGATGATGTTCACCTGGCTCATCTGGATGTTCGCGGTGCAGCAGGGCATGGAGATGCTCCTCGAGGAGTTCCCGACGCGCGCGGACTGGCCCGGCCTGATCGAGCCGTATCTCGCGAACGCCGTCTACCAGCTCATCACCAACATCGCGTTCTTCGGCGGCGCGGTGGTGGCGGGCCAGATGCAGTGGAACGCGGCGCGACGCCGGCGGCAGCTCTCCGACCAGGCGGACACCATCGAGAGACAGGCCGCAGCCCTCACGGACCAGGCCATCGTGGCCGAGCGGGTGCGGATCGCGCGCGAGCTGCACGACGTCGTCGCCCACCACGTGTCCGTGATCGGCATCCAGGCCGCCGCCGCCCGCCGCGTGCTCGACCGCGACCCGGCCCGGACGGCTGAAGCGCTCGTCACGATCGAGCGTGAGTCGCGCGAGGGGGTCGCGCAGATGCGCAACCTGGTGGGGACGCTCCGCTCCGTGCCCGACGGCGGCGCGCGCGACGATCCGCCGGGCCCGGACGGCGGCGGCTCGCGGGCGCCGGAGCCGGGCCTGGCCGATCTTCCGGCACTGACCGCCGCGGACCACGACGGCCTCGACACGACGTTCCGCCAGGTCGAGGAGCCGCCGGGTACCGCAGCCGACGTCACGGATCCCATGGGGCTCAGCCTCTACCGCACCGCCCAGGAGGCGATGGCGAACGTGCGCAAGCACTCGACGGCCCGGTCCGCGACGGTCACGCTGCGCGTGGTGCGGGCTCCCGAGGCCATAGCGGGTCAGCAGTTCGAGCACGGTTTCGCCGAGGTGGAGGTGCTCGACGACGGGCGGCCGCGCCGCGGGACGTCCGGCTCCGGGCTCGGGCTGCTCGGGATCCGCGAGCGTGCGGCGACCCATCAGGGCGTCGTCGAGATCGGCACCCGGGCGACCGGAGGATTCCGGGTCCGGGTGCGGCTGCCGCTGCCCGCGCCCGATTCCGAGGGCCGCAGCGCCCCCGGCCCCGCCGCCCACACCGCAACCACAGCATCGGGGAGTGACGCGTGATCCGGGTCCTGCTCGTCGACGACCAGGCGCTCGTGCGCTCCGGCTTCTCGCTCATCCTCTCGGTGGAGGACGACTTCGAGGTGGTCGGTGAGGCTCCCGACGGCGCCGCGGCGATCGAGCTGACCCGTGAGGTGCGCCCGGACATCGTGCTCATGGACGTGCAGATGCCAGTCATGGACGGGATCGAGGCCACGCGCCGGATCGTCGCGGAGGACCTCGCGAAGGTGCTGGTGCTGACGACGTTCGACCACGACGAGTACGTGTTCGACGGGCTCGCGGCCGGCGCGTCGGGGTTCCTGCTGAAGAACTCGGACGCGGAGCACCTCGTCGAGGCCGTACGGACCGTGGCAGCCGGGCACGCGCTGCTCGCGCCGCAGATCACCCGCCGTGTGATCGAGCAGATGGTGGCGGGGGAGCGACCGCTGCCGGGTGATACGGGCGCTCTTCGGCAGGCTGGGGGAGCTGCCGCGGGAGCCCGGCCCCGGCCGACGGTCGAGGTGCCGGACGGCCTTGCACTCCTCACCCCGCGGGAGCGTGAGGTGCTGGAGCTGGTGGGCACCGGGCTGTCGAACGCTGAGATCGCCAAGACCCTGTACCTCGGCGAGGCGACGGTCAAGACCCACGTCTCGAACCTGCTGTCCAAGCTGCACGTGCGGGACCGGGTCCAGGCGGTGGTTCTCGCCCACCGCGTCGGGCTGGTGTGATGGCGGGACAGGCCGACCGGTCAACCCTCTGTATAGGTAACCATCGAAACTAGTATGGTGTGCCGGTCCCCCGTCGACGATGACCCTGGAGGCCCCCCGTGAACTCCCTCGTCCTGGCCGTCATCGGTATTGCACTGATGCTCGCCGGATATCTGCTGTACTCCAAGTTTCTCGGTAAGAAGGTTTTCCGACTCGACCCCGCCTTCAAGACCCCTGCGCACGAGCTGAACGACGGTGTGGACTACGTCCCCACCAACAAGTTCGTGCTCTGGGGCCACCACTTCACCTCCGTCGCAGGCGCAGCCCCCATCGTGGGCCCCGCCGTGGCCGTGATCTGGGGCTGGCTGCCCGCGGTCCTGTGGGTAACCATCGGCACCGTCTTCTTCGCAGGCATGCACGACATGGGCGCCCTCTGGGCCTCCCAGCGCCACAAGGGCCAGTCGATGGGCATGCTGTCGGGCAAGTACATCGGCACGCGCGGCCGCGCCCTGTTCCTCGTCGTGATCTTCCTGCTGCTGCTCATGGTCGTTGCCGCGTTCGCCGTGGTCATCAAGAACCTGCTGATCAGCACGCCGTCGTCGGTCATCCCGGTGTGGGGCGCGATCCTCGTGGCCCTCGTGATCGGCCAGATGATCTACCGCTGGAAGATCAGCCTCCTGCTCACCACCATCATCGGAGTCGTGGCGCTGTACGCGCTGATCATCGTCGGCGACGCCAACGCGATAGTCCTGCCCGACCCGATCCTCGGCATGTCGCCGGCGACCTTCTGGATCGTGGCGCTGTTCGTCTACGCGGGCATCGCGTCCCTGCTGCCGGTGTGGGTGCTGCTGCAGCCACGCGACTACATCAACGGCGTCCAGCTCTTCATCGGCCTGGGCATCCTGTTCGGCTCGGTGCTGCTGTCGGCCCCGGCGATCGTCGCCCCGGCGATCAACCAGAACGTCCCGGAGGGCACGCCGCCGCTCGTCCCGCTGCTGTTCGTGACGATCGCCTGCGGCGCCATCTCGGGCTTCCACGGCATGGTGTCCTCCGGCACGTCGTCGAAGCAGCTCGACAAGGAGACCGACTCGCGGTTCGTCGGCTACTTCGGTGCCGTGGGCGAAGGGCTGCTGGCTCTCGGCGCGATCATCGCCGCGACGGCCGGCTACCGGACGCTCGCCGACTGGGAAGCCGTCTACACCGCGTTCAACGAGGGGGGCGTGGCGGCATTCGTCGAGGGCGGCGGCAACATCCTCAATGCCGGCCTCGGCATCCCCCTTGGCCTGTCGGCCACGATCCTTGCCACCATGGCCGTCCTGTTCGCGGCGACCACCATGGATACCGGGGTACGCCTGCTGCGCTTCGTGGTCCAGGAGGCGGGCGAGCTCGCGAAGGTCAAGATCGGCGGCCTGCTCGGCACGGTGATCGCGCTCGTCGTGTCCGTCGGCCTGGTGTTCAGCCTCGGGGCCGACGGCGAGGGCGGCATGCTGATCTGGCCGCTGTTCGGTACCACGAACCAGCTGCTGGCATCCCTGACCCTGTCGGTGATCGCCGTCATCCTGCTGCGGAAGAAGATCAACCCGTTGCCGGTCGTGATCCCGCTCGCCGTGGTCATGGTCATGTCGATCTACGCGCTGGTGCTCCAGATGGGCACGTTCTACGCCGAGCAGAGCTGGATGCTGCTGGTGCTCGACATCATCATCCTCATCGCCTCCCTCTGGGTGGCGCTGGAGGCGTTCATCGCCATGGGCAAGGCCCGCGGCGGTGTCGACGACGAGGACGACGCCGACAACAAGCCCGTCGCGAGCGTCGAGGGCTGACCTGTGCTCAGCCGCCGGTTCGGCACCGCCCGCCGGCGGCTGAGCGCTGTCTCCGAGGGGCTGCGCGAGTTCTACGTGGCGCCCTACCGCCGCACGTTCGCGCGGGCCCAGCGCGACGAGGATGATCTCTTCATGCTGCTCGTCCTGAGCGAGGCCCTCGGGGTGCCCAACCCGGCGTCGTACTACACGGTGGAGCTCCTGCCGCTCGTCTACGAGCGCGTGCACGAGTGGCACACCCGCATGGGCATGGACCGATCACCGCTGGCGGACGTCTCGTGCTGCTGACCGACGTCGTACGCGGTCGGCGCGTCCTGTTCCTTGGCGGGAAGGGTGGCGTCGGCAAGACCACGACGGCGTCCGCGCTCGCGCTCGCGCAGGCGCAGGCGGGGCGCCGGGTCCTGGTCGTCTCGACCGACCCCGCGCACAACCTCGGGCACCTGTGGCAGCGGGACGTGGGGGACGCCGTCGTGCCGCTGTGGCGGGCCGAGGTGCGATCCGACCCTTCGGACGGCACTGGGACGAGCGGCCGTGCGGGGCTCCTCGACGGGGTCGAGATCGATCCACGGCGTACGACCGACGCGCACCTCGCCCAGGTCGGGTCCACGCTGCGCCGCCTGATGCCGGACCACCTGGCCAAGGAGGTCGACCGGCATCTCGACCTCGCCAGGGACGCTCCGGGGACGCACGAGGCAGCGGTGCTCGAGCGGATCGCCGACGCCGTGGAGACGGGCCTGGCCGACTACGACCTCGTCGTGTTCGACACCGCGCCGTCGGGACACACCGCCCGGCTCATGGCGCTGCCCGAGACGATGTCCGCCTGGACCGAGGGTCTCTTGCGGCGGCGGGACCGGGCCGACAAGTTCTCCGGCGCCCTGTCCGGGCTCGGCGTGCGTGACCCGAAGGCGGAGCGGGACAGCGAGATCCGGCGCACTCTGCTGCGCCGCAGGGAGCGCTTCGAACGTCTGCGGTCGGTGCTCACCGACCCGGAGACGACGTCGTTCCTGCTGGTGCTGGCCGCGGAGCGGCTGCCGGTGCTGGAGACCGTCGAGCTGGCCGGGACCCTGCGGAAGCTCGGTGTGCCGGTGGGTGGTCTGGTCGTGAACAAGCGCTCGCCCGACGGCGCGGGCGGGCTGCTCGCGGCCCGGCGCGCGCACGAGGACGAATGGCTCGCCGTGCTGGACGCCGAGCTGGGTGACCTGCCGCGCGTCGAGTGCGAGCTGCTGCCGGGCGAGGTCACGGGCGCTGCGGGGCTGGAGCAGTTCGGCGCGGCGCTACGGTAGGAATGTCAGCGATCGTTGACACCTCTCCACCGCTGCGCGAGACGCCGGCCGGCGTCGACGAGCTCGGGCGGCTCCAGCTCGGAGAGGTCTGCGTCGAACGTGGCGAGGATCCCGGCGACGCCCGCCCAGGACCACGCGCCGATGGTGAGCCGGGAGTGGTGGTCGTCGAGGTGCTCGACGACCGACCCGCCGGGCGCCCACCGGGCGACGGTCTCGGCCGGGAGCTTGATCCGAGCCGTCCCCACGCACTCCCACGCTGCGACGGTGTCGCCTCGGTCGTGCGTGGTCATGACGAAGTGGGCGACGTCGCCGCCCGGCACCTCTCGCGGCGCGAACCGGGTTCCGGTGGCGGTGTGGACATGGAGGCGGTCGACGCGGTGCACCCGCCACGTGTCGTCGGCCAGGTCGTAGCCCACGAGGTACCACCGCCCGGCCCAGACGACCAGATGGTGCGGTTCGAGGCGCCGTGGCGGGGCGAAGTCGGCAGCACGGGGATCCGGACGGGTGCCGTCGGCCCGTAACGCGTCGAAGACGAGCACGTGCTGCTGCCGGACCGCGCTGCCGACGGCCTTCAGCGCACCCGGTGCGATAGGTGGCCCCGGGAACTCCCAGTAGTTCCGCAGCGTGGTCAGGCGGAGCTTCTCCATGGTGGACCGCAGCGCCGGGGGAACCACCTGCTTCAGGGTGTCTGCCGCTCGTGCCGCGTCCTCGCCCAGACCGAGGACGCTGGTAGAGGCGGTCTGCAGGGCGACGGCGACGGCCAGGGCCTGTTCGTCGTCGAACAGCAGCGGCGGCAGCGGATGGCCGGTGCCGAGCTGGTACCCGCCGGCCGGGCCACGAACGGTCGCCACCGGGTAGCCGAGCCGCCGCAGGGTCTCGACGTCCCGCCGGACCGTGCGCTCGCTGACGTCGAGGCGAGATGCGAGCTCGCCGAGCGACCAGCGCCGACGTGCGGCGAACAGGGACAGCAGCTGCAGAGTCCGTCGCGAGGTGTCGGCCACCACCGCAGCATGCAGGTACTGGACACTCCGAGTCCACTACTGGTGGCACGGTCCCGGTGTTCAGTCCTACCAAGGAAGGGTCGTACCGGAATGCGCACCATCATCGTCGGCGGCGGGATCGGTGGCCTGGCGCTCGCTGCCGGGCTGCGCCGGCAGGGGTTCGACGCGGCGGTCTTCGAGCAGGACGTCGACGCGGCGGTGACCGGGGGCTACCACATCACCCTCGACGGCCCCGCGCAGTCAGCGCTGCGGGAGCTGGTCGAGCCGGAGATCTTCGAGCGGGTCCTGGCGTCGGCGTCGGCGCTGCGACTCAGAGAACCGGACGCGTTCTGGGACCGTCGGGGCAGGCTTCTGGGCCACGGGCCAGACCTGAGCGACGATCCCGCCGTGGACATCGACCGGATCACCCTGCGGCTCTTGCTGGCCGAAGCGGCCGGTGACAGCCTCCACCTGGGCCGGACGGTCACCGGGATCGGACGGTCCGGGGACGGCAGACCGGAGGCGACGCTCGCCGACGGGTCCTCCACGACCGGTGACCTGCTGGTGGGCGCGGACGGGGCGCACTCGCTCGTCGCCCGGCACCTGGCCGGCGGCCCCACCAGCCGGCCGGCGGGCATCATCGGCTTCTCCGGCAAGACCTCCGCCCAGGACCTCAGCCCGGGCGAACAGGTGCGGCTCGGCCCGCGATCAGGCATGGCGATCGGTCCGCGGGGGGCGGCGCTCTACGTCGGGTTCCTCGACCCGGTAGGGAACGCGGTCCTGGACGCGCCGGGCCTGCGAGCCGCGGTCACGACCGGTCCCAGCTACATCTGGGGCGCCATGTTCCCCGAGTCCCCGCAGACCAGCCTGCTGCGCGGCACGACGGGAGCCGCGCTGCGCGACGCGCTGCTGACTCGTCTCCGGCAGCACGGCTGGAGCGAACGCCCGCTCGAGGTGATCGCCCGGTCCGACGTGAACAGCGTGGCCGCGTTCAGGTTCAACGCCGCCTCGACCCGCGCTCGCGACCTGGCCCCATGGCCGGCCGGGCCGGTCACCGCGCTCGGAGATGCCGTGCATGCGACGCCGCCGACCGCCGGGATGGGCGCCGGCGCCGCCATCCGCGACGCGGCGAGCCTGGTGAACCACCTCTGCGACGTCCGTGCCGCCACGACCACGCTCTCGGTCGCGGTGAGCCGATTCGAGGCAGACATGCGTCTTCGTGGCGGCGTCATGCTGACGTTGGCGATGAAGACTGTCCGGTTGATCCTGGCTACCGATACCCGATTCGGTGCAGCCGTTACGGGAGCTGGATTACCGGCACTGGCCGCTGTTCGCCGGATAAGGCGCTGAATCGCCGATATGTTCCTTTATCGGTAGCCTCGAGAAATCACAGAGAAGCGCACACCTTATGTATGAGCCTCGCTTCTTTGTGGTCGGCGGCGCGGGATCCTCGCTCGATAGACCGAACTATTCGGTCGGTCCCGTGGACGGCTCTGCCCCCGGTTCTGTCACGGGCTCCTCCGACGGCTCTGTGGTCGGCTCCACGGTCGGCTCGGCCGGCGGGGGCTCGGTCGGCTCCTCTGCCGGCGGGCCGACGGGCTCCTCCGACGGCGGGTCGGTCGGCTCCGGCGTCGGCTCCGGCGTAGGGGTCGGAGTGGGCTCCGGCGTGGGCGTGGGCGTGGGGGTAGGGGTCGGCTCGGGCGACTGCGCCGGCGGTGTGGTCGGTCCCTGTGTCGGCGGCGGCGTCGGCTTCACCGTTGGCCGGTCCGAGGGTGCCTCGGGGATGCTGGGCCAGGTCCCGTTGCCGACATCGACGGCCGGCGGGGGCCTCATCGTGAAGGGGCTGCCCGGCTGGTCCGTGTACGAGTCGGCCATGTGCTTGGGCGTGTACGTCGCCGCGGGCGGTGGCGTGTACGTGAACAGGCTCCCCTGCGGCGCACGGTTCGAGCGCACGTCGACCGTGCTGTTCTTGCCCGGGCGGGACGTGGGATCGCGCTTCACCATCATGGGCGGCAGACCCTGCAGCGCATCGGGCGCGACGGGTGCGGCCGTCGTCTCACGATCCTGGTCCTGCCCGGGCTGCACTGCTACGGCACCCACGATCCCCGCCGTCAGCACCATGGCTGCGGCTGTTCCTGTGACGATCAAACGGTTGCGCACGCTTAGCTCCCCCTGCGGGTCAGATACTGCCTTGTGCCCCTCTGCTGTGACGTTTCGGCGCTGGTGCGCCGAACCGCGAGACATCCTCCGGAGCGCGGTGCTCAATCTCCGGGGATGGACTGTCGAACCGTTCAACGCCGCTGTCGTTCTCACGGCGTTCCGGACGGGACAATACGTGGCAGATTGCCGACGGCAACCGGGGCCTGTAATAAGGCGCACGTAACCGTGGTCGGCAGAAAGTCGCGAGATCGGCAACTCGAAATACCGATCTCCTGGCAATCTGCCGACTACCTGGGCGAATATGCGCAGAGGCCATCCATGAGGGGGAGGGGGAGTCCACCTTCCGGCGGATCCCCTGCCGGCGTCGGGCTCATAGCGTGCTCGCATGAGCGATCTGGAGGTGCGGGACCTGACCCGCGTGTTCTCGACGGGCGGCACGTCCCGGCGAGCGGTGGACGGCGTGAGCTTCACGGCTTCGTCGGGCCTGCTCACGGGGTTCGTGGGCGGTAACGGCGCCGGCAAGACGACGACCATGCGCATGATCATGGGCGTGCTGGCGATCACGAACGGCGAGGTGCGGTTCGGCGGTGTGCCGGTCACCCGGCACGATCGCCGCGAGTTCGGGTACATGCCGGAGGAGCGCGGCCTCTACCCGAAGCAGCCGGTGCTGGAGCAGCTGGTCTATCTGGCACGGCTGCGCGGGATCGCGGCCCCGGTCGCACGGCGCGAGGTGCTGGAGCATCTCGACCGGCTCGGCCTCGCGGACCGGTCGAAGGACCACGTGGAGAAGCTGTCGCTGGGAAACCAGCAGCGCGTGCAGATCGTCGCGGCGATCATGGGACAGCCGAAAGCGCTCGTCCTCGACGAGCCGTTCAGCGGCCTGGACCCCGCGGCCGTCGACACCATGGTGGACCTGCTGCGCGAGCACACCCGGCGCGGGGTACCCGTGCTGTTCAGCTCGCACCAGCTCGACCTCGTGGAGCGGCTGTGCGAGCGGCTCGTGATCCTGGGCGGCGGCAAGGTCCTCGCGAACGGCACCCCCGACGACCTGCGGTCCCAGGGCGTGACGCGGCACCGGCTGGTGCTCTCGGGCGACGCCGGTTTCGTGCGCGGCGTGCCGGGCGTGCTGGCCGTCGACGTGGACGGCCCGTCAGCACTGGTCGAGGTGCACGACGACGCAGCGGCCGGCCGCCTCCTGTCCGCCGCCCTCGAGCGCGGCGCGGTCAAGGAGTTCTCCCCCGTACGGCCGACACTGGCCCAGATCTACCGCGAGGTGACGGCATGAGCCGGAATGGGAACCGCATGAGCCGGAACGAAGCGGCAGGCGCGGGCAGGAGAGGAGATGGGGCGAGCAACGCATGGATGATCGTGGCGACCCGCGAGATCGTGGTCCGGGCGCTCAACAAGGGATTCCTGATCGGTCTCGCGGTGACCGTCGCCATGATCGGCGGGCTGATCGGCTTCACGGCCTACCTGGACGGCCGCACCCAGTCGTTCGACGTAGCGGTCGTCGCGAGCGACGAGTCGGCGTCGACCGCGCTGGAGTCCGCAGCCGCCGAGGCGGCGTCGGACGACCAGAAGATCGAGCTGAGCGTGGTGCGCGTGGACTCAGCTGCCGCGGCTGAGACGGCCCTCGACGAGGAGACCGCCGACGCGTGGCTCAGCTCCGCCGCCGCGGCCGGCGCCGACGGCTGGACCCTGTCCGGCTGGCGGGAGCCCGACGGAGAGCTCACCCAGCTGATCGAGACCACGGTGCGCGACCAGGTGCTCGCCGGCCACGCGGTCGACGCCGGAACCACGATGGATGCCCTCACGGCGGGCAGCGAGGTCGAGACCGAGCGCCTCGACGGCAACCCGGTCGACCCGCAGATCGTCTTCGTGGCCGGGTTCGTGCTCGCGTTCCTGTTCTTCATGGGGACCGTCGGGTCGGGCGCGATGATCGCCGGAAGCGTGATCGAGGAGAAGCAGTCCCGGCTGGTCGAGATCATCGCGACGGCCGTGCCGCTCCGGCAGCTGCTGGCCGGCAAGATCATCGGCAGCTCCGTGATCGCGCTGGGACAGAACCTCCTGCTCGCCGCCGTCGGACTCGTCGGGGCCTCGTTCACCGACCTGTCGGCGATCCTGCCCGCTATGACGACCACCATGCTCTGGTTCGTCGTCTTCTTCACCGTCGGGTTCGTCGCTGTCGCGGCCCTGTACGCGGTGGCCGGCTCGCTCGCGTCGCGCACCGAGGACCTCCAGTACACGACCAGCCCCCTGATGATGCTGCTCATGGGGGTGTACGTGGTGACGTTCTCGGCGGACGGCATGCTGGAGCGCGTCCTGTCCTACATCCCGCCGGCGTCCATCGTGTCGATGCCGGTGCGCGTGCTCAACGGCGACGCGCTCTGGTGGGAACCGCTCGTGTCGCTCCTCGTCCTCGTCGTGACGACGCTCGGGGCGTTGCTCCTGGCCGAACGGGCCTATCGCGGGGCGCTCATGCAGACCGGCGGCCGGGTGACGTGGAAGACGGCACTGGCCGCGGAACGGGGCACTACCCTCGGGGCGTGACCGAACGCACCCCGCACGACGACGCCGCGCCCGGGAGCCGTGAGCCGTCGAAGGTGCACACCTTCGACCTGATCGACGAGGTTCCCGGCGTGTCCGACGGCGCCGACGCCGCCGACCCGGACGCCGCCGACCCGGATCTGAAGCAGCCGGACGCCGGGAAGGACCAGCCCGACGAGCCGGCTCCCCGTGAGCCCGGCCGGGTGGCGATCGCGCTCGCGGGCGCCCGCACCGCCGTCGGGCGGACGGCGCGGCGCGGCGGGGCAGCCGTCCGACGTCGGCTGCCCACCACCCGCCGCGGCAAGATCCTGCTGGTGGGTGGGACGGCGTCGGCGCTCGTGCTCGCGCTGTCGGCCGGGGTGCTGGTGAACGCTCAGCTGCGTGAGCGGGCACTCCTCGCCACTCCGGGCGGTGTGCGGAGCCTGGAGGTGAAGCCCACCGAGCAGTGGTCGGTCGACCTCGAGAACCCGATCGCCGCGACCCTGGTCGAGATGCCGGGGGTGCTGGCCATCGCCGGTGACGCGAAGGTCCGCGGCGTGGACCCGGCGTCGGGAGACGTGCGGTGGACCGTCGACGTCGGAGCGGACCCGCACTGCGGTCCGTCGACGCTCGGGAACGGCGGTCCGGTGGCGCCGGCCGACCCGCTGGTCTGTGTCGCCGCATCAGGTGACGGCGATGGCAACCAGGTCGTGACGGTCATCGACCGGGACGGCGCGGCGCGGACGCGTGAGCTCGACCCGGGCGCCGTGGTGCTGCCGACGGACGACGGCGGCCTCATCCACCTCGAGCCCACAGGCGGTGACCAGGAGCAGCGGCCCGTGGTGGTCGACAAGCTGGGTGCGCCGCACCTTCCGAAGGACTTCGTCGGACCGGACCTGACGGTTCGCGCGGAGGACGCGGCGACGGGCAGGGCACGCTGGAGCGACACCGTGGCCTTCGGCGCCCCGCGCCCCGACAGCTGTGTGACCTACGACGACAACGCCGCCCCGGTGCTGGACGTCGTCGGCGCCCTGGGCTGGGACCTGAACGGAAGTGTCCTGGAGGTCGGCGGCTGTGGCGTCTCGGCGGCGTTCCTGCTCGACGGCACCCGGCTCGACGACCCGGACGACACGGCCGACCCGCCGGCCGGCGGCGTGGACACCGCGTCGTTCGCGCCCCTGCCGGACGGCGGCTGGATCGGTCCCGATGCGGCGGCCGCCGACGTCACGATGCCCAACGACGTGGTGCACCTGCCGCACGGGGCGACCTTCCCGCTCTCCGGTCAGGTCCTGCTGCCCTGGGCCACCGACGGTCGTGACCCCGGCCTGCTCCTGGAGCGCGTCGGCATCCACGTCGAGGCCAGGTCTACCGCCGAGGGCGAAGCGGGGGCGCGGCTCTGGTCGGCGCCCGACCTCCGCGCGAAGCTCCTGCTGGCCAGGGTGTCGGGCACCGCCGTCGTCGTGGACGAGCGAGGCGCGGTGCGCGCCGTCGACCTCGGTACGGGCGCGGACCGCTGGACGCTCGACCCCGAGGTGCTCTCGTTCGGCGACCTGGTCTGGGCCGCGGAGTCGACGATCTTCGGGGCCTTCACGGATGGTGACACCCTGCTGCTCCCGGTGACCGCCGACCCGAGCGGCAGCGCCGCCGGTCTGCGCCTGCTCGCCGTGGATCTCGACGACGGCTCGGTGCGCTGGGAGATCGCCCAGGACACCCCGTACACCCAGCTGATCAGCGTCGACGGGTATCTCGCGCAGATCACGCAGCAGGGCGTGGTTGGCCTGGGCTGAGCTGCGCGATGCCCGGCGCTACGCTCTGCCGCATGGGGCGCGACCCGGACGAGGGTGATGCGTTCGTCTTCGACCTGGTCGACGACGACGCGGCTGCCGGTGCTGTGTCGGCGGACCCGGCCGGATCGCGCGCCGTGGCCGACGGCGTGGCCGGCGTGGTCGGCGTCAGCCTGGCAGACAGCTCGGAAGGTACCGGGCCTGCGGGAGCCGACCCGGCGGCGTCGGGCAGTGCCGGGCGGAGGCGTCGCGCGACCGCGCAGGTCGCGGCGGTCCTGGCGGTGGTGCTCGGGACCGGGCTCGCGGTCGAGGGCCTGCGGGACCACGCGCGGATCGAGCGGATGCGCGACATCCCAGGTGGCGTCGCCGATGTGTCGTCGCCCCTGGAGGAGACGTGGGCGTGGCGAGGGGCCGTCGGCCCCGGTGGTGGCACGACTGACGTCGCGGTGCTGGGCGACGTGCTGGCGTTCGAGTCCGACGGCGAGCTGGTCGCGCTGGACCCGGCCACGGGCGAGGAGGCCTGGACGGTCGAGCTGCGCGAGGACGCGGAGTGCGGGCCGACGGCCTCACCCATCCAGGGCGCTCTGGTGACCTCGTCGCTCGTGTGCCTGCAAGGCACGGGCGCCGAACGCGAGGTGGTCGTGGTGGGGCCGCGCGGAGCCTCCTCGGCCCCGCGAGCCCTCGATGCCACGGACACGCGCCGGCACGGGCCGCCTCGCGTCGGGCCGGAGGGGACGGTGCTGCGCGCGGAGCGGGTGGGGCCGCTGTCCGCGATCGACGTGGCGGGCGCCCGGTGCACCGACGGCGGCGAATGCACCGGTACGGTCGCGTCCGGCCGTGATCTCGTGCTCCGTGCCGAGGACGCGGCGACCGGCACGGAACGCTGGAAGGTGACGGTCCCGTTCCGGCCCGCGGACGCCACACAGTGCGCCCGTACGTTCGGCGGGTCCTGGAGCAGCTCGGAGAACCGCCTCGTGTTCAGCGGCATGCTCGCACCGGACGCCTTCGGCGGTTGGGCCGTGCCCGATCGCATCGACCTGAACGGCTGCGGCATCCAGGCGGGCGTCACCCCGGGCGGGGCGGTGCTCGGCGCGGAGCTCGAGCCGGGCACGGGCGGCGTGACCAGCCTTGGCGCGGGCCGGTACGCCGTGACGCGCTTCGACGGCGTGGTCCGCGCCACCCTGCATGCCGCCGACGGCGACGTGGTCGGCGAGGTCACCGGATACCCGCTCGCATCGCGGGCCACCGACGAGGCCCAGCCGGCGATGCTGCTCGGGGTGGACGAGCCCGGGCGGCGCCTGCGGGCCTACGGGCCGGACGGCACACCGCGGTGGGACATCACGCTGCAGTCGGGCGGCCAGGAGTTCCTTGCCCAGGTAGGTGACACCGCGGTGGTGACGACCGGGGCGGGCAGCGTGCGCGGCCTGGACCTCGCCACGGGCGCGGAGAAGTGGCTCTGGGACGGGCCGGACCCGGCCTCCGGAGGTGATGGCGGGTACTTCGGCGGCGTCTACGTGGCTCAGGCCTTCACCGACGGCGAGTCCGTGCTGCTGCTGGTCGAGAGCGACGCCGGCGGTGCGCTGGGCCTGGTGGCGCTCGACGCGGCCTCCGGTGCCGTGGTCTGGGACCGGCCCGGCGGCGGGGAGGCCGACGCGCTCGACCCGGCGGACGCCGACCCGGCCGGCCAGGGGGTCAGCGGCTCCCTGGTCGCGGTGGACGGTCACCTGCTGGAAATTACCCCCGGCGGCATCCGTGGCCTTGGGTGAAACGGGGAGCCTCCCGGCATACCCTCGACTGCATGGCACGTGATCCGGACCAGGGTGGCGCGTTCGTCTTCGACCTGGTCGACGACGACACGGCTGATCTCGAGGGACCGCTCGCCCGGTTCGGCACGGCCGCAGGGAGCGATCCGGACGGTGCCGAGACCGATACCGGCGGGCCGGCGACGTCGGCCGAGCTGGGCAGGAGGGCGCGGGCGTTCGCACCGGTCGCCGCGGTCCTGGCGATCGTGCTGGGCACTGGGTTCGCCGTCGACGGCCTGCGGGACGACCGGCGGATGGAGCGGATGCGTGACGCGCCTGGGGGCGTCGTCGACGTGTCGTCGCCGCTCGAGGAGACGTGGGCGTGGGACGGTACCGTCGGTTCCCCCCAGGCCACGGCCCAGGGACGAGGGAACGACGTGGCCCTGCTGGGTGACCTGCTCGCGTTCCAGTCCGGTCGTGAGCTGATCGCGCTGGACCCCGCGACGGGCGACGAGGCCTGGGTGATCCCGCTGGGCTCATTTCCGGACTGCGGGCCGACGGGCGCAGCCGGCTGGGACGAGGTCACGACACCGACCCTGGTGTGCTTGGCGGGGCCGCCCGAGGCCCGGGAGGCCATGGTGATCGGGCCGGACGGGGTCCTCGCGGGCGGCCGGCCTCTCGACGCCGCGGACGAACGCCGGTACGGGCACGCCCGCCCCGGCCCGGACGGCCTGGTGCTCCGCGCGAAGCGGGTGGGACCAGAACCGGCGGAGGGCAGCGGTGATGTCGAGTGCACGGAGTCGTGGGAGTGCACGGGTACCGTCGAGTCGGGTCGCGACCTCGAGGTCCGTGCCGAGGACGCCGTCACCGGCGAGGAGCGCTGGACCGCGACCGTCCCGTTCCGGCCGACGCCGGCCGACCAGTGCAACAGCTGGGCCGGCATGCCGTGGGACAGCACCGACAGCACGACGGACCTGGACGAGATGATCGACGCCGACTCGTTCGGCGCGCAGTTCACCGGTGGGCTCGTGCAGCTGCACGGCTGCGGCGTCACGGCCGGCCTGACGTCGGGCGGAGAGGTGCTCGGCCTGGAGATCGAGCCGGGGGCCGGCGGCGTGCTCAGCCTCCGCGCCGGTGGATACGTCGAGTACGAGTACGACGACGACGGCGTCCGCACCACGCTCTACGCGGCCGACGGCGGGGTGGTCGACGAGGTCGACGGCTATGTGAGCGAACCTGGCGCCGTGGACGGCCCCGAATCCACCCTCCTCCTCGCTTTCGGCGGCGAAGAATCGCGGCTGCGGGCCTACAGGACGGACGGCACGACGCTGTGGGACGCCCCGGTGCTGGACGGCGCCCAGGTCGTCATCGCTCAGGTGGCCGGGTCGGCGATCGTCGCCTCCTGGTCCGGGGCGGTGTACGGGCTGGATCTGGCGAACGGCGAGGAGCGGTGGACGTGGAACGCCACGGACCCGAACGACGAGGGGCCTGGCGACCTGTTCGTGACCCGGGGGTTCACCGACGGCCGGTCGGTGCTGCTGGTGACCCATGACGGAGCCGGCGCCACTGGGCTGGTGGCGCTCGACGCGCTCTCGGGTGAGCTGCTCTGGGAGCGGCCGGGATCGACCGATCCTGGCGACGCAGCGTTCATGAACGGGATGGTCGCCGTGGACGGCAACCTGCTGGAGATCACGTCCCACGGTGTGCGCGGGCTCGGCTGACGCGCGAGCTCCCACCGGTACCGCTGGCCGGGGTGCCGTCGCCGCCGTGTCGGTGTGCCGTTCTATGGTGGGGTCCATGGTGAAGATCGGCGCGCACGTGGACCTGACCGACGCGATCGGCGCGGCAAGGACGCTCGGCGCGGACACGGTGCAGGTGTTCCTCAGCGACCCGCAGGCGTGGAAGGTCCCTGACCTCCCGTACGAGGGTGGTGCGGAGGCCCTCCGCGCCGACGCCGCGGCAGCCGGCCTGGATCTGTACGTGCACGCCCCCTACGTGATCAACGTGGCGTCGACCAACAACCGGATCCGTATCCCGAGCCGCAAGCTGTTGCAGCAGATCATGGACGGCGCAGGGGCGATCGGTGCCAAGGGCGTCGTGGTGCACGGCGGGCACGTGACCGCGCAGGACGAGCCGGCCAAGGGCTTCGACAACTGGCGCAAGGCGATCGACTCCCTGGAGACCGACGTCCCGGTGCTCATCGAGAACACGGCGGGCGGGGACTACTCCATCGCGCGCCGCCTGGAGCGGATCGAGGCGCTGTGGGCGGCCGTGACCACGGCGAACGGCGGGGACAACGTCGGGTTCACCCTGGACACCTGCCACGCCTGGGCCGGCGGGATCGACCTCTCGACGGCGGTCGACCAGATCCGGGCCATCACGGGCCGCATCGACCTGGTGCACGCCAACGACTCCCGCGACGTCGCAGGGTCGGGGGCCGACCGGCACATCCACTTCGGCGAGGGCCTGATCCCGGAGGAGCTGCTGGTGGGGGTGATCGCGGCGGCGGGCGCGCCCGTCATCTGCGAGACCAAGGGCGACATGGCACCGGACATCGCCTGGCTGCGTGAGCGCCTGGCCTGACCTCGTTCGTACACCACCAACCACGGCCGGCGGGAGCGGTCCCGGCCGGGCGGGGGTTCAATGGCGGCCATGATGCGTAGGAAGTCGTCCACCGCCGTCGTCGCGGTCGTCCTGCTCGCCGCTCTCACGTCGTGCTCCCCGGGATCTGCGGACGGATCTCCTGCCGAGGACCGGCCCAGCGGGTCCGGCTCGGAATCACCGGCCTCCGCCTCCTCGCCGACTCCCACCGAGACGGCCACGCCGTCACCCTCGCCGACCGGGCCGTGCGCCGACGGGACGTGTGAGCTCGAGGTCGCCGTCGGAGACGTCGTGACAGTGCCGGAGACATACGGCCTCGGGCCGATCGAGGTGACAGCCATCACCAGCGAAGGGGTAGGGCTGGCCGCGCCGCTGACGGGGTCGGGCTATAGCGTCTCCGGCTGTTCCGGTGGCGGCGGCGTGTCGTCGGCCGGCGGTGGTGGCGTCGGGCTGACCTGCAGTGAGGGACCCGCCGCGACCATCAACGACGCCATGAGCCTCGAGGTCGTCGAGATCCGTGGCCCCGCCGCCGTCCTCCGTATCGAACCCGTCGGGTGACGATCGGCCCGGCCTGGGGCGCCTCCACGGAGACCTTTCCTGTTCTGGAAAGTCAGGGATCTTGACGTTGCGATCTCCGGGTCGGAAGCATTGAATGCGACACAGGATGAGGGGGAAGCTGTGAGCGCACCGCTGCGGAAGCTGTCAGGAGACCCGAGCTGCAAGAACGGTCAGTGCCCAACCTTGTGGGGCACTGACGACGACAAGGAGTATGTGGTGCAGGGTTACGTGATCACGGACCGCAAGCGCCTGGCCCAGTTGGATCTTCCTGAGGGCGAGACGGCTGTCGTGGTCCCGGCTGCCGTCCTTGAGGAGTATTTCCGTGCTCGTGGGTGAGGAGTTCGGTCATCTCTTCGAGTCCTTCGAGCGGACCGCGTTCAGGCTGGAGACGTTGGCCGTGTACGACGTGGAGGACGAGCGTGAGGAGATCGCGCGGTTCCTCGCGGGTCAGGACATGGGGCCCGAGTGGGACGACAACCCGTGGATCCGCTCTATGACTGACAAGGGCAAGAGCGTGTCCCGCGTCCATGTCCTTCGCTCGCCTCTGACGGACTACCTGCGCTACGAGCTGTCCGCCTATCCCGGGAACATCAAAGCCGGAGAGTCCATCGGGATCATCGACCTGGCCGAGCAACAGGTGACCGGTCTGCCTGGTCACGACTTCTGGCTGTTCGACGACCGCGAGGTGTACCGCATGCACTACACGCCCGAAGGCAAGTTCGTCGGCGCCGAGCTTCTGCCGGACAACCGGCTTGCGGAGTACCAGGGCTTCCGAGAGGTAGCACGGGCCCACGCCGCACCGTTCGCCTCGTACTGGGAGCGGCGCTCCTGACCACGGACTCCATCGGCAAGGCCCTGCGGGCACTGCGTGAGGCATCGGGACTGACCGGTGACGTGGTGGCCCGCAGGGCTTCTATGTCCGCGGGGAAGCTCTCGAAGGTCGAGAACGGCAGGACGCTGCCCACCGTGCAGGACGTCGACCTGATCCTGTCTGCGCTTGGTCTCTCGGAGGAGGTAAAGGAACAGTTCCTCGCCACCGCCCGAGCAGAGGTCACCGAGGCCATGGCATGGCGTCTCATGCGCCGCATGGGTCCGTGGAAGCACCAGAACACGATCAGGGCTATCGAGGCCAACACGGCCGTGCTCCGGCTGTTCCAAGGACAACTCGTCCCCGGACTGCTTCAGACGTCGGAGTACGCCACAGCGGTGTTCTCGCTGCCTCCCGCTCTACCGGAGGAGACGAGGACCCGGACGGTGGCGGCAAGGATGGAGCGCCAGGCCACTCTCTACGACGCCGGCCGCTCGTTCCACTTCGTGATCTGCGAGCACGTCCTGCGGTGGCTGGTTTGCGAGCCGGTCATCATGGCCGTTCAGCTCGACCGCCTTGTCTCCCTGTCCCGGCTGCCCAACGTGACCATCGGTGTCGTACCCCAGGTGGGCCGGATGCCTGACTTTCCGATGACCTGCTTCAGCATGCACGACGACCGGCTCGTGCTCGTCGAGACGTTTCACTCGGAGGTCACGACGCGGGACCCGCGGGACATACAGACCTACGTGGACACTTTCGAACGGTTCGTCGCAGTGGCGCTCTACGGGGATGACATGCGCGCCCTGGTCGAGACCATCCGGGACGGTTTCTTGCCTCAACAGGAAAGAACCTAGGGTCGCACCCTCGATTCCCGAAAGATGAGTCGTGATGAGACCGACGTCGGGAAGGTGCACGTCATGACCCAGTCGCAGAAGGCCCCGGGCCGCGCGGACGAGGCAGAGCAGATCGCCCGCGTCCTCGGATTGGACTCACCGGTGGACCGCCGGATGTTCGTCCCTGGACACACAAAGCGGCGCATGGTCGCTCTCGACATCGATGGGACGCTTCTCGACCACGATGGGAAGGTGCCCGCGGGCACGGTCGATGCGCTGGATCTGGTACGGGCTGCCGGGCATGAGGTAGTCCTGGCGACCGGCCGGTCGCTCGTCGGGCTGATGCCAGTCGCAACGAGGCTGGGCCTCGTCGACGGGTTCGCGGTCTGCTCGAACGGAACCTTGACCGTGCGTCTGGATCCGAGCATCCCTTCCGGGTACGTGATCGACGACGCCCGCCGGTTCGACCCCGGCCGGGTGATCCGGCGGGCTCTGGAGCTGGTGCCGGGGGTGCGCGTCGGGGTCGAAGAGGTCGGCTGGGGCTGGAGGGTGAACGCCCTGTTCGACGCGGGAATGCTCAACGGACCGCAGAAGCAGACACCCGTCGCCGAGCTGTGCGCCGCACCAGCGACCCGGGTAGCGCTCCACAGCCCTGGGATCACCCAACACCTGCGCACCTTGGCGGCTACCGGTGTCACGGCCACGCCGGCGGGTACCGACTGGGTCGACCTCACCGTGGCCGGGACGAGCAAGGCCACCGCCCTCGAACGACTCCGGCAGCGCCTCCGCATCCCGTCGCGGGCCACGGTCGCGGTCGGAGACGGGCACAACGATCGCGACATGTTCGGCTGGGCGAGGCGCTCGTACGCGATGGGACACGCCGCGCAGGCCGTGCGGGACGCTGCGGACGCGGTCACCGGCACGATCGCCGAGCACGGCGCCGTGACCGTCCTGCATTCCTTGCTCCCCGCTGACGTGGACACCGGTTCGTTGTCGCGGTTGGCTGCCCAGCTTGCCATCGCCGTCCACACCGCATCCAGCCCCGCCGTCGTCCGCGTCTGGCACGGACCGCGGGCCGTCCTTGCCCGCTGCGAAACCTGGACTCGCCAGAACGGCACCTGGGGCAAGCACGCTCCCATCCCCGCCGGTATCGGAGCGACCATGCGGGGCATCGAGACCGCCGCGCGAGAGGCCGGACTGCTCTACCCCCGAGGCGACGAAGGCCGCCGTCGAGCTCACTGGCACACCAGCGTCCCCGACGACGGACCCGCGGGATTCGAGCTGCCGATGGCAGGCCGGGACGACGAGCCGGTTAGTTCGGCAGTGGCTGGCGCTCCGCGCAGCGAATGACCGCCTGGCAGCTGCGGAGGAACGAGGCCGCGATCTTGGTGGGGTCGCCCAGGTAGCCGGCGACCATGACCCCGTCGCGCAGCAGCATCAGGTCGTCGGCCACGGCGGCGGGATCGGCCAGCCCGAGCGGGGCGACGAGCCGCCCGAACGCGCTGGTCCACCAGTCGCGATGCGTGTCGACGACCTTGCGGACGGTGCTGTCCGGATCGGGGTACTCGGCGGCGGCGTTGATGAACGGGCAGCCGCGGAACCCAGGGGCGCACGCGGCCATCCCTGCGTGCTCTGACATCAGGCGCAAGGAGGCGTCGACGTCTCCGTCACCGTGGGCGATGGCGGCGTCCACGCCGTTTCGCTCGAGCTCCGCGCGGGACTCGAGGTACGCGACGATCAGGTCGTCCTTGCTCTGGAAGTGACGGTAGAACGTCACCTTCGTGGTGCCTGCCCGATCGATGACCTTGTCCACGCTCACGGCGCGCAGCCCGTTCGCATAGAACAGCTCGCTCGCCGCCTCGATCAGGCGTTCCCGCATCGACCCTTGCACGGTCGCGATCATACGTGGCTCCTCTCGTCGCTCCCTTGCGCTGGACGGGCGTCGCTGTGTACTGTCCCAGCAGGTGGAGTTACTAGTCATTCTACCTAGAGATATGCGCCCCGGGGAAGAGCACCAAGCCCTGAACCACGGCCCTCACCGAAAGGAACCTCATGTCCACCACCGCGGAAGTCTCCGCCGTAGCCACCGCTACCTCGTTGCGGAACCTGTACTTCGTCCGGTTCGGCTTCGCCATCGTCTGGGCGGTAGGGATGTTCGCCGTCGGCAAGAGCCTCGGCCCGGTCACTATCGCGCTGCTGGTGCTGTACCCGCTGTTCGACGTCGCAGCGGCCGTCGTCGACTTCCGGTCCTCGAAGACCGCACGGCCCACCGTCGGCCTGTACCTCAACATGGCCCTCAGCCTGCTCACGGCGATCGGGCTGGCCGTCGCCGTGACCTCCGGGATCCCCGCGGTACTACGGGTGTGGGGCGTCTGGGCGGTCACGGCGGGCATCGTGCAGCTCGTCGTCGCGATCCGCCGCTACGGGCTCGGCGGCCAGTGGGCCATGATTCTCAGCGGCGCCATCTCCGTCCTGGCCGGCTCGAGCTTCTACCTCTCGGCAGGCGGGCCGAAGGCGATGCTGACCTCGGTCGCCGGGTATGCGGTCCTGGGCGGCGTCTTCTTCCTGGTCTCCGCGCTGCGCCTGCACCGTGTCGCGAAGAAGGAGAGCTGAGATGACCGAGACGACTGGGACGACTGGGGCGACCGAGAACGTCTTCGACGTCGTGGTGATCGGTGCCGGACCGGTCGGCGAGAACGTCGCCGACGGCGTCGTCAAGGGCGGCCTCTCCGTGGCGGTCGTGGAGAGCGAGCTGGTCGGCGGGGAGTGCTCCTACTGGGCCTGCATGCCCACCAAGGCCCTCCTGCGGGACGCCGCCGCGCTGCGCGCCGTCCGGAGCCTGCCCGGGGCGAGGGCCGCCGTGACCGGAGAGCTGGACACGGCCGCCGTCCTGGCGCGCCGCGACGCCTTCGCCTCGCACTGGCACGACGACGGCCAGGTCGCCTGGCTGGACCACGCCGGGATCTCCCTCGTGCGGGGCGTCGGGCGGATCAGCGCCGCCCGCACGGTCGAGGTCACCGACGCGGACGGGCGCACCACGGTGCTGAGGGCACGGCACGCGGTGGTCGTCGCCACCGGCAGCAGCGCCCGCATCCCGCAGATCCCCGGGCTGGCCGACGCTGCGCCGTGGACCAGCCGGGAGGCCGCGGCCGCCCAGACCGTCCCCGGGCGGCTGGCGATCGTCGGCGGCGGCGTCGTGGGGACCGAGATGGCTACCGCGTACGCGGCCCTCGGTGCGCAGGTGACGCTGATCGCCCGTGACGGGCTGCTCCCCACCGTCGAGTCGTTCGCGAGCGACCTGGTGGCCGAGACGCTCAAGGCGCAGGGCGTGGCGCTGCACCTCCTGACCGAGCCCGTCAGCGTCCGTCGCGACGAGGCCGGGACGGTACGCCTCACCCTCGCCGACGGCACGACGCTCGAGGCCGACGAGGTGCTGGTCGCCACCGGCCGCACGCCGAACACCGGCACGGTCGGCCTGGACCAGGTCGGGCTCACCCCGGGGGACTGGCTGCACGTCGACGACTCGCTGCGCGTCCTGGGCAGTGACGGCACACCCGTCGCCGGCGGCTGGCTCTATGCCGCCGGCGACGTCAATCACCGTGCTCCGCTGACGCACCAGGGCAAGTACCAGGCCCGCGCGCTGGGCGAGACCATCGTCGCCCGCGCGAACGGCACCCCCGTCGACACCGCTCCCTGGGGCCGGCACGCGGCGACCGCCGACGAGCGCGCGGTCCCGCAGGTGATCTTCAGCGATCCGGAGATCGCCACCGTCGGCCACACCGCCGCCTCCGCCGAGGCCGCGGGGATCCGCGTACGGGCCGTCGAGCACGACCTCGGCGCGGTGGCCGGCGCCGCGCTGCACGCCGACGGGTACACCGGCCGCGCCGGCATGATCGTCGACGAGGACCGGAAGGTGCTGGTCGGCTTCACCGTCGTCGGCCCCGACGTCGCGGAGCTGCTCCACGCCGCCACGATCGCCGTCGCCGCGGAGGTACCGATCGACCGGCTGTGGCACGCCGTCCCTGCCTATCCCACCCTCAGCGAGGTCTGGCTCCGCCTCCTGGAGACCTACGGAAGGCGCGCCTAGGGACTCTTGGCGTGGGCGCGATCATTGCGCCTGAGACGGATCGGTATCCGCAACGATCGCGCTCACGACCAAGGGTCAGCGGGGCGTGGGGAGGGCGATCTGGTCCGGGGTCCTGATCTCCGACCAAGCACGTGCTCGCGGGAGGCGGTGGATGGTGATGCCCGTCGGCCGGCTGCCCGACGGCGTCGGGGGCGGCACCGCGAGCACGTCCGCCGCCGGCAGCGGGCCGAGGCCGAGCCGGGTCAACGCCGCGACGTCGGCCACCGGCACCTGGTAGGTCCTGAACGGGCCGAGCGGCGGGATGTCGTCCCGGGCCAGGGCCTGGGCGGTGATCTCGTGGAGCTTGGCGTCGTCGAGCTGGGGGGTCTGGTCCAGCACGAAGCCCGTGGACCGCAGCACCTCGCCCGGCCCGACCCACGCGACGATCTTCCAGAACAGGCGCGGGATGCGGACGCCGCGGTAGGGCGGGTCGTCGGCGGCGAAGACGGGCCCGGTCTGCACGGCGATGCGGTGGTCGTGGGCGGCGGCGTACGCGAGCACATGGTCCTCGAGCCCGTTCCACAGCTCCTTGGACTGGTTGAACCTGTTCACCTGCGGCGCGGCGTTCGGGTAGGTGAACGTGTCGTGGTTGGCTCGCGTGGCGGTCTCGGCGTCGCCCCAGACCGGGTCGAGGCGCCGGACGAGGTGGCCGCGGTCGAGCGGGTTGCCCGAGTAGAGCTCGTTGCCCGACTGCTCGCCGGCAGGGACCCGGCCGTCCAGGCGCCACCGCCCGGTGCGGCGCAGCGCGAGGAGAGTCGCGCCGTCGACGACGCAGGCGGTGGCTGCCGCGAGGCGCCGGTGCGGGTCGAGCAGGACCGAGAAGTGGGTGTAGTCCAGGACACGTACCTTCACGGGCGAGACCGGGAGAGGGACCGAGAAACCGAGGAACTCTGCGTCGTAGCCGGTCACAGACAGACAGCCAACCAGAGTCGGACAGGTCATGACCAGACCAACAACCGGACACGATGAACGTTCATTGGCAATCTCGTCCTAGGCTCTGGCCCGTGAGTGAATCAACTCAGACCGTTCGCGGCAACGCCCGGCACGAGGTACCCGACCCGCTGCGCGAGGATGTACGCCTTCTCGGCGGACTTCTCGGCAGGATCCTCCGCGAGGACGGGGGCCAGGATCTGCTGGACGACGTAGAACGTCTCCGCGAGCTGACCATCCGCGCCTACGGCGACCCGTCGCCGCACGCCCTGGACGAGGCGGCGGACCTGGTGGCCTCCTTCTCTGTCGAGCGCGCCGAACAGGTCGCCCGCGCCTTCACCTGCTACTTCCATCTCGCGAACCTCGCCGAGGAGTACCACCGCGTCCGCGTGCTGCGTTCCCGGGAGGCCGCGACGACCACCGGACCGGCCGTTCTCGGGGACACGATCCCCGCCGCGTTCGCCCAGCTCACCGAGGAGGTGGGACGGGACGAGGCGCTGCGCAGGCTCGGTGAGCTGGAGTTCCGGCCGGTGCTGACGGCCCACCCGACAGAGGCCCGCCGCCGGGCGATCAGCGGCACGATCCGCCGTCTCTCGGACCTCCTGGCCGAGCGGGACACCCGCCACCCCGGTGGGGTGACCCTCGCCGAGAACGAGCGGCGCGTCCTTGCCGAGATCGACACCATGTGGCGCACCGCACCGGTGCGGACCAGCAAGCCCTCGGTGATCGACGAGGTCAAGACGGTCATGGGTGTGTTCGACGCCGTCCTCGTGGACGTCTTCGGCGACGTGTACCGCCGCCTCGACGACTGGCTCCTGGCCGACGACGCCGGCCGCGCCACCCCCGTCGCGAAGCCGTTCGTGAAGCTCGGGACCTGGATCGGCGGCGACCGCGACGGCAACCCGAACGTCACCGCCGAGGTCACGCGCCAGGCGGCGACCCTGGCGGCGGACCACGCGCTGGCGGCCCTGGAGCGCCTGGCGGTCGAGACCGGGCGCAAGCTGACGCTCGACGCAGAGGGCACCACGCCGTCGTCCGACCTCAACGCGCTGTGGCAGCGGATCCGGCAGCTGTCCGACGACGTCGCCCGGCGAGCCGAGGCCGCGTCACCCAACGAACCGCACCGTGCCGTCATGCTCGCGCTCGCCGAGCGGATCGCCGCCACCCGGTCGCGCGACGCCGACCTCGCGTACGCGAACGCCGAGCAGTTCGAGGCGGACCTGCTGGTGGTGCAGGACTCGCTCGTGGCGGCGGGCGCCGCCCGCGCCGCGTACGGAGACCTGCAGCGGCTCGTCTGGCAGGTGCAGACCTTCGGTTTCCACCTGGCGGAGCTCGAGATGCGGCAGCACTCGCAGGTGCACGCCGCGGCGCTCGCCGAGATCCGCGAGCGGGGGGTCAGCGGCGCACTGAGCGACAAGACCCGCGAGGTACTGGACACCTACCGCGCCCTCGGCGCCATCCAGCGCCGGTTCGGTGAGCGTGCCGCGCGCCGCTACATCGTGTCCTTCACGCAGGCGCCCGAGCACCTCGCCGCCGTCTACGAGCTGGCGGCGTACGCCTTCGCGGACGACCCTGAGGCCGGCCCCGTGATCGACGCCGTCCCGCTGTTCGAGACCTTCGCGGACCTGCAGAACTCCGTGCCGATCCTGGACTCGATGCTGGAGCTGCCCGTCGTGCAGAAGCGGCTGACCGAGAACGGCCGGCGGGTCGAGGTGATGCTCGGCTACTCGGACTCGTCCAAGGACGTCGGTCCCGTGGCGGCGACGCTCGCTCTGCACGACGCCCAGTCGCGCATCGCCGAGTGGGCGCGCAACAACGACCTGAAGCTCACCCTGTTCCACGGCCGCGGCGGTGCGCTCGGCCGCGGTGGCGGCCCGGCCAACCGCGCAGTGCTGGCCCAGCCACCGCACTCGGTGGACGGCCGGTTCAAGCTGACCGAGCAGGGCGAGGTCATCCTCGCCAGGTACGGCGACCCGGTCATCGCCTCTCGGCACATCGAGCAGGTCGCCGCGGCCACGCTGCTGGCCTCCGCGCCGTCCGTCGAGGCAGTGAACAAGAACGCGACCGCGAAGTTCGCCCCCCTCGCCGAGGCGCTCGACGCGACGTCCCGCGCGCGGTTCCACGAGCTCGTGAAGGCGGACGGCTTTCCGCAGTGGTTCGCCCAGGTCACGCCCCTGGAGGAGGTGGGGCTGCTGCCGATCGGTTCGCGTCCCGCCAAGCGTGGGCTCTCGGTCAACTCCCTCGACGACCTGCGTGCGATCCCCTGGGTCTTCTCCTGGTCCCAGGCTCGCATCAACCTGGCCGGCTGGTTCGGCCTCGGCACGGCGCTCGCCGCGTGCGGCGACGTGGAGCTGCTGCGGGCGGCGCGCAACGAGTGGCCGCTGTTCGAGACGCTGCTCGACAACGTCGAGATGTCGCTCGCCAAGACCGACGAGCGGATCGCCGCGCAGTACCTCGCGCTGGGTTCGCGCGACGACCTCGCGACGATGGTGCTCGACGAGCTGCGCCTGACCCGTGAGTGGGTGCTGAAGATCAGCGGCAACGAGTGGCCGCTGGCCTCCAAGCGCGTGCTCGGCCGGGCCGTGCAGCTGCGGTCGCCGTACGTCGACGCCCTGTCGCTGCTGCAGGTCCGGGCACTGCGCGGCCTGCGTACCGGGTCCGACGGCGGCTCAGCGGTCGACGGCGACTACGCCGGCCGGCTGCAGCACCTGCTGCTGCTCACGGTCAACGGCGTCTCGGCGGGCCTGCAGAACACGGGGTGAGCGGGGCAGCCGACGAGCTCGGTCGGTTGCTCGCGCTCGTGCTCGCCTGCCAATTCGGTCCCTTGACCTGAGATCGGTCCGTCACCGGACCGATCTCAGGTCAACGGACCGATCTCACGTCAACCGATCAGGTCAACCGAACGAGGGGAAGACGGATGAGCGCGGTACTGGTCGGCACGTCCCACGGGACGGACGATCCCGCAGGGCAGGCAGCCGTACGGGCACTGCTCGACGGCGTCCGCGTGGCTCGGCCCGAGCTCGACGTGCGCGAGGCATTCGTTGACGTGCAGCAGCCGGAGGTCGGCGAGGTGCTGGCGGGTGCGGTGCGCGATGCGGGCAACGCCGTCGTCGTACCGCTGCTGCTCTCGACCGGATACCACGTGCGGCACGACATCGCGCAGGCCGTCGCGGAAGTCAACGCCGCAGGCCGCCCGGGTGACGGCGCCGCAGGCCCGGGCGGCGCGGTCGCCGCCGAGCCGCTCGGGCCGCACCCGCTGCTCGTCGACATCCTCGCCGACCGGTACGCCGCCGCCGTGGCGGCGCACGGCCCCTTCCGGTCCGACGACGTCGTGGTGCTCGCTGCCGCCGGATCCTCGGTGGCGGCCGCCGCGACGGCCGTCGAGGAGGTCACGAGCGCCCTGGCCCAGCGGCTGGGACGCGTCGTGACGCCGTCGTACGGGGCGGGCGCGGAGCCGCGCGTGCCTGCGGCGGTGGCCGCGGCGCGAGCAGCCGCCGGGACGTCGGCGGCGCGCGTGATCGTCGTGTCCTACCTGCTGGCGCCGGGGTACTTCCTGGACCGGGTGCTGGAGGCGGGCGCCGACGTCGTGACCGACCCGGTCGCCGGCCCGGCCCGAGCCAAGAAGGCTGACCCCCGGCTGGTCCAGGTGGTGCTGGACCGCTACGACGCGGCGGTCAGTCCCTGACCCACGGGTCAGACGCCCAGGTCACTCGAGTGGCCCGGCGGCTGACCCGCCCGGGGCGCTCAGGCCCAGCCGAACGCGGTCCGTACCCGGCCCACGCTGGACCTCAGTCCCCACTGCTCGGTCAGCGCTTCCAGTGCCTCGGGATCGGCGGGTGCCGTGGGCACTGCCGGATCGAATGCCGGTAGCGGCACGTCCCGCGCCACCTGCACCACGACCGGCGCGACGCGCAGATAGGCGTCGGCCTCCTGGAGGCGACGACGCTGCGTGGTCGTCAGGCCCTTGTCGCCGGTGTCGCGCGCCGCGAGGATCTCGGCCAGGGTGCCGTACTGGGCGAGCAGCTTGGCAGCGGTCTTCTCGCCGACTCCCGGCACACCCGGCAGGCCGTCGCTCGGGTCGCCCCGCAGCGTCGCCATGTCGGCGTAGGCCTGCCCCGACGCGACGCCGTACCTCTCGGCCAGCCGCTTCTCGTTCACCACGTCGGGGTCGCGGATGCCGCGCGCGGGGTACAGCACTCGCACCCCCGCGGCGTCGTCGACCAGCTGGAACAGGTCGCGGTCACCGGTGACGATGTCCACCGGCCCGGTCCGCTGCTCGACGGCGAGGGTCGTCAGGGTGCCGATGACGTCGTCGGCCTCGTAGCCGGGCACGCCCACCCGCGCTATGCCGAGCGCCGCGAGCAGGTCCGCGATGACCGGGACCTGCACGCGCAGCGCCTCCGGTACCTCCTCGATGCCGGTGGTGCCGGGCACCTCCTGCGCGACGCGGTGCGCCTTGTAGCTCGGGATCGCCTCGACCCGGAAGGCGGGACGCCAGTCGTCGTCCCAGCACGCGACCATGCGGTCGGGACCGTGGGTCGTGGCCAGCCAGGCAATGGTGTCCAGCAGGCCGCGGACCGCGTTCACCGGCATGCCGCTGGGCGCCCGCAGCGAGTCGGGAACGCCGAAGAACGCGCGGAAGTACAGCGAGGCGGTGTCGAGGAGCATCAGGCTCATGGGGCGAAGCCTGCCACGCGCCACCGACACACGGGAGCTCGGAGTGCTGGGTCTGTTGGGACTTTGGTGGGACGAATCTAGGATAAATGCCCTCCGAAGGCCTGTTCCGGGCGGGTGTGCCCTAGTGTCCCAATATGGGAAGCAAAGAACAGCAGGTGACCGAGGTCATCGAGGGCCTCGGCCTTGGCATGGCTGCGATCGGCGAGACGCGAGTCACGTCGTCGAAGGCGGATCTCGAGCGTGCGTTGAGCCACGCGTGGTCGAGCTGGGAGCACAAGAGCGACTACCCGTTGATCGAGCGCGCACAGAAGCCGGACAACGAGCTCTGGTCAGGGATCAGCAGGTCCAGCCGGCGGACGAACGCGGCGGTCGTCTGGCGCGAGGGCGACGGCCGCTTCGTCGTCGACATCGCCCTGGTGAACCGCACCCCGGAGGAGGCGGCGCGCTTCGTCGGGGATCGGCCGCTCAAGGAGTGGACCTCGCTGGCGGAGCTCTTCCTCGGCGTCTTCGACTCCGGTGAGGTACCGGTGTAGGCACAGCGACCAGGACGTGCCGACGAGAGGTCCAGCGCTGGTGCCTCGGGCTCGTCAGCCGAACAGCCCGCCCACCGCCACTCCGCCCACCGCCACACCGAGCCCTGCGGCCGTGACGGTGGTCGCCAGCGTGCCGAGGGAGTTCGCCAGCGCGAGGCGCATCCGGCCGGACTGGGCGAGGCGTACCGATTCCACAGTGGCTGTGGAAAAGGTGGTGAACCCGCCGCACAGGCCCACGGTGAGAGCGAGCTGCAGCAGGAGGGCCACGTCGCCCGGTACGCCAAGGAAGGTGAGCGTGTAGAGCAGCGTCGAGAACACTCCGATGAGGAACGAGCCCGTCACGTTCACCACGAACGTTCCCCACGGGAACCCACCGGTGTGGCGGGCTCGGATCTCGCCGTCGACCATGAAGCGGGCGGCGGCGCCCAGGCCACCCCCTACGGCCACCACGAGCAGCTCGATCATCAGGGTGACCTGCGCTTCCGACGTCGTTCGGCGCGCGCCGCGATGGCGATCCCGCCGAGGCATGCCGCCGTGCCGCCGGCGAGGGTGAGCACGACGTAGAGCAGGGCGAGCCAGGCCGGCCCCTGGGCGAGCAGGTGCTGCGTCTCCAGCGCCAGGGCCGAGTAGGTGGTGAAGCCGCCGAGCACCCCGGTGCCGATCCCGAGGCGGATCTTCCGGCGTCGGACCGTCTCGCGACCGCGCCGGGAAAGGCCTTCCAGGAGGTAGCCAAGGGCGAACGCACCCACGACGTTCACCACGAACGTGCTGACGGGGAACAGGAGCAGCGCTGGGACGGTGCCAGTGGGTGGGACCGGCACCAGGTTCAGTGGAGCCGTCGCCCAGATGCCGAGGAGATACCGGGCGGCCGAGCCGCAGGCGCCGCCGAGCGCTACTAGCCCGACGTATCGCCAGTCGCGGTGCGGCGTGCGAGTCACCCGGTGTGCCCCCTCGTGGACGTCCGACAGGTTGTGGAAGAACCTATCGCTCACGGGGCCGTCGCCGGCTCTGGCAGCACCACGACGGGGCGGGGCTGGCTGTGGACGAGCCGCCCGGCGACGGTTCCGCCCACGAGGTTCGTCGCCCAGCTGCGGAGGCCGGGCCGTCGCGAGCCGACGACGATCATCGCCGCCCCCACCTCGTCGGCCACGCGCACCAGCTCTGCGGCCGGATCACCGGCGCCGCGCAGGGCGCACCACGGCAGGCCGACGTCGGCCATCGCCCTGTTCAGTCCCGCCAGGACATCGGCCCCGTAGGCGTCAGAGGACACCGCGATGTCCGGGTCCACCGACACGGTGAACCCCCGTGAGTCCGAGACGGCTGTCTCGTCGACCCACACACATACGAGCTCGATCAGGCTTCCACCCAGGGACTGGACGAGCGACGCTGCCCGCCGAGCCAGGTCCGGGTGCTTGTGGTCAACGCCGACCACCACGGATCGCACAGTCACCCTTGTGAGGGTATGGGCAAACGACTAGTCGAGGTGATTCGGCAGGCCGAAACGGGGAAACCATTTCTCCGTGTCGATGAAGGTGGTGATGCCGGTGACGTGCGTGCCGTCGTTCTCCAGCACCACGATCCCCCACGCGAAGTGGCCACCCTTCGGGTCCGGCCGGTACTGAGCGAAGCCCGGCGTGCCGTTGACGTGGACGGGCATGCAGCGCGATCCCTCGCACCCGTGGCCGGGTCCGGTCATCCACGCCTGGATGTTCTCGATGCCTTCCAGCCACATCGCGTACGGCGGCATGTTCATGACCGCGTCCTCGCGGAGCAGGTTGGCCAGCGCCTTCATGTCGTACCGCTCGAACGCCGCCACGTACCGCTCCAGCAGTTCGGACTCGTTCGCCGACGGTGGCGCCGCAGGCGACTCCGAGGCACTTGACCGGTCCGGTGCCTTGTCGGCGAGCGTGGCGCGTGCCCGTTGCAGCGCGCTGTTCACGGAGGCCACCGAGGTGTCGAGCAGCGTAGCCACCTCCGTCGCCGGCCAGCGCAGCACCTCGCGCAGGATGAGCACCGCACGCTGCTTGGCCGGCAGGTGCTGCAGTGCCGCGACGAACGCGAGCCGCACCGACTCTCGCGCCACGGCCGTGTCGGCTGGATCGCCCGCGCTGGGCAGCACGTGCTCGGTCGGGACCGGCTCCACCCACGCGTACTCGGGCAGCACCGTCGCGAGGCTCTCCTCGACCGGTTCGACCGCGGCGCCGAGGCCCATGGGCCGTTCACGCTTGGCGCGGCTGGAACCCAGCTGGTCGAAGCACACGTTGGTGGCGATCCGGTACAGCCAGGTGCGCAGCGAGGAGCGGCCCTCGAACCGCTCGTACGACCGCCACGCGCGCAGGAGGGTCTCCTGCACCGCGTCGTCGGCGTCGAACGCGCCGCCCAGCAGGCGGTAGCAGTATCCGGTGAGCTCGCGGCGGTAGACCTCGAGCTGAGCGGAGAGCTCGTCCGCGGCCAGGCCCGTACCGGTGCTCTGCGTAGGGTGTGACGCTGTCTGTGCCATGGATCACACGTTACGCGGCACCACTGACACGCTCGAAGAGGATTCGACCTTGGCCGAAGTCGTCGGCCAAGGTTCACCCCGGCAGGATCCGGCCGGTCCTGGTTGTTCTGTCCGGTTCAGCTCAGGTCGAGCTCGAACCAGACGGTCTTGCCGGTCCGGCGGCTTTCCCGTCGGCCGGCGCGCGGCGGCGTCGTCGTCGCGGGCTCGCCGTGCCGGTCCACGCCCCAGCGGGACGCGAGCCGCTCGAGGAACTGGACGCCACGCCCGCCGAAGTCGGTGACCGTGGGGTCGCGCAGCTCGGGCTGCGCGGTGGACGAGTCCCGCACCCCCACGCGCAGGCGCTCCATGTCCACCTCGACGGTGGCGGTGAACGGCGCCTGACCGTGGTCGACGGCGTTCGTCAGCGCCTCCGACGTCAGCAGCATGACCGTGCGACGCAGCGGCATCGGCACGCCGCAGCTCTCCAGCACGTCGTCGACCCAGATGCGGGCGGGGCCGACGTCGCACAGCGACGGGGCGAGCTTGCGTTCCGCCGTGGCGGGACGGCCGGGCGACGGCGGCCCGGACGGGGACGCGGCCCGCACCCGGACGGCGAGCACGGCGACGTCGTCCCGCTGCTCGTCGGACGCGAGGCGGCGCACGAGGGTGACGGGCAGTGCCGCCGTGGCCGTGTCGCCCAGCACGCCGAGCGTCTTCTGCAGCCGGTTCAGCCACTGGTCGGGCGTGGTCCCGCGCTGCTCGGCGAGCCCGTCGGTGTAGAGCAGGAGCGTGTCACCGGGGTGCAGCGTCGTGACATGGTCGGTGCGTTTCGCCGTCGGACGCACACCCAGCATCATGTCCGGCAGCACCGAGAGGCGCTCCACCGTCCCGTCCTCCCGGAGCACGAGGGGCGGCGGGTGGCCGGCGGTGGACCACGTGAGCTGATAGGCCCCTGCGACCCGCTCCAGCCGGGCCACCACGGCGGTCCCGCTGGCGAGCAGCCCCAGGCCCGAGTTGGCCTTGTCGAGCAGGGACAACAGGGCCGACGGCGACTCGTCGTGGCTCCACGCGAACGCCCGCAGCAAGGACCTGAGCTGGCCCATCTTCGCGGCGGCGCGCATGTCGTGGCCGGTCACGTCGCCGATCATGAACATGGTCGCGTCGTCGTCCACCGCCACCGCGTCGTACCAGTCGCCGCCGATCTGGTCGGAGCGGGTGGCGGGCGAGTACGTGGCCGCCATGTCGAGGTGCGCCACCTCGGGCAGGCGGCTGAGCATCGCCCGCTGCAGCGTCTTCGCCGACTCGCGCCGCTCCTCCAGGAGACGGGCTCGTTCGAGAGCGTGTCCCGTGTAGTGCGCGAGGCCGGTCTGGAGCGCGTAGGAGTCCTTGTCCGGCCCGCGGTCACGTTCCCACGCCAGCACGATGACAGCGACGACGGCGCCGGCCGTCACCACCGGGAGGAACGCCCGGGCGCCGACCCCCGGATCGCAGTGGTCCTGTATCCCGGGGAACATCGAGAACAGCTCGTCGCCCGACCGGAAGAAGAGGGGCCGTCCGGTACGGGCCGCCTCCGACAGCGGCCGGTGGTCGTCCAGCTTGGCCTGCCGCAGCCGCTGCGGAAACCGGGGCTCCGCGTGGACCAGCGACCGGTAGGTGATGCCCCGCCCGTCGGCGTCGGCCACGGCGAACCCGCAGTAGCGCGCGCCGATCCCGGCGGTGCCCACCTCGACGATGACCGCTTCGACCTGGTCCATGGTGTTGGCGTTCGCGAACGCCTCGCTCAGGGAGAGCAGGAACCGGCTGCGGCGGTTGGCCCGGACCGCCGTCTGCTGGATCCGGCGTGCGCGCTCCCGCTCGGCGCGCAGGCGCAGCTCGGCGGTGCAGGCGGCGGCGAGGTCGGCGAGAGAGGCCAGGTCGTCCTCCGACCACACGCGTGGCTCCCCGACCACCGCGCAGAGCGCGCCGACGGCGCGGCCGCGCAGGTCGAAGACCGGATAGCCGGCGAGCGCGACCAGGCCCATCTCGCGGACCAGGTAGCCGTCGCGCAGCGCGGGGTCCAGGCGGGCGTCCGACGAGACGACCGGTTCCGCACGCGTGGCGATCATGTTCGTGAGCGTGCCGGGGTGCTGCAGCAGACGCTTCGACTGGAGGGGCTCCGGCATCCCCGAAGCACCCGCGAGGACCTGTCCCTCGGGGACCACGAAGTACACGACCGCGGCCGGCACGTTCAGATGCCGCCGAACGAGACGGGCGAACCGGTCAAAGGCCTCGTCCGCAGTGGGTGCACCGAGACCGACGTGCTCTAGGTCCCGCAGCGCCTGGAGGTCCGTCGGCATCCCCTCAGTATTGCGAGAGAAGGGCGTGTGCGCGACAGATGTACCGGATGTGTCGCTTTTGCGCCAGGCGGGTAATCTGCGGCCTCGCGGTCAGGTCACATTGAGCAGGCCGTGCTGGTGCGCGAGGCTGACCGCCTCAGCGCGTCCCGAGGCTCCGAGCTTGGCCAGCAGGTTGGACACGTGCACGCTCACCGTCTTGGTGGAGATGAACAGGCGCTCGCCGATCTGCCGGTTGGACAGGCCCTGCGCGACGAGGCCGAGCACCTCTTCCTCCCGGTCGGTCAGGGTCGACGCGGTAGCGCGGCGTACCCCCGGCAGGTCGAGCCGTGCTCGCCTGGCCAGCGCGCGGACGGCGTCGGCCAACGGGTTGGCGCCCATGTCCTGCGCCTCCGAGAGAGCCTCGGCCGCTTCGACCTCCGCAGCCTGGCGTTCGCCGGTGCCGAGCAGGGCCTCGGCCCAGCGGTAGCGTGCGCGAGCCACCTCATAGCGGTACCCGAAGTCGAAGGCGTTCACTGTCTCCTGCCACGCGGTGGCGGCTTCTCGCCACAGGGCGCCGGGCGAGGTGTCGCCGCCGCCGTCCGCCGCACCGGGCGGGCGTCCCACCGCGGCGTGCAGGCGGGCGTTCTCGGCGGTCGCCCGCTGGAGCCAGGCCCGACCTTCCGGCCCGAGGACCCCGCCGCGCGGCCGCCCGCGCTGTGCGGTCTCCCTGGCGATGGCGAGCAGGGCGTCGCCGCGGTCCAGGCGTTCGGTGGCGCGCATCTCGACCGCGTTGGCGGCGGCGGAGCCCGGAGCCCCAGCGCGTCCGGTGGAGCGGTCCGCCTCCGCGGCCCCGGCCAGGGCGGCGATCGCCAGCGCGGACAGCCAGATCCGGCCGAGGAACACCTCGGTCCACACCTCGCCGAGGTGGTCGGTGATCCGCACGGCCAGCGCTGCGGCGTCGTCGTACCGGCCTGCCCACGTCAACGCGTCGACAAGACTGCCGCCGCCGAGCAGAGCGATCATGCCGTCGCTGCGCCAGTGCTCGAAGAGGGCCTCGCCACGGGCGATCACGTCGCTGTCACCCCTGGCGACGGCCGCGTACATGCGGGTGGCGTCCATGACCTGCTTGGCCGTGGCCGGGACTCCCTCGCTGCTGCGCTCCGCCAGGTCGCCGCGGAAGTAGAGCATGACCTCCTGCAGGACCCGGAGGCTGACCGTTGGCGTGCTCCAGGCCAGACCGAGCTCCTCGGCCCGGGCGAGCGCATGCAGCACCCGCTGGTCGGCGGTCTCGAGCTCTCCCGCGTAGAACCGGTTGGCCGTCGCGTTGTAGAGCGCGCGCATCTCGGTGAGCACGTCCCCGGCCTCGACGGCGGCCGCGCGGGCCTCGTCGAGCCGGGCTGCGGCCTGGTCGGGGTCGGCGACGTCGAGCACGGCGAGGGTGGACAGGGCGTCGGCGAGGGCGCCGGGGTGGTCGATGGCGCGCGCCTCCTCGATGGCGCACGCGGCGTGCACGCGGGCGGCGTCGTCCTCGTCGATGATCATCGTGACCCGAGCCAGCAGGGCGTTCGTCCAGATCCGCTCGGGGCTGCGTTGCGGCAGCATCTCGAGGGCGGCCCGCAGGTCCGCGACCGCCGCTTCCACCTGCCCGGGTTCCTCGTCCCAGGTGCGGAGGTCGAGGTACCGGCGCACGAGCACGTGCTCGAGGCCGGCTCGCCGTACGGGGTCCTCGACGCTGTCGGCCGCGCGCTGGGTCAGCTTGACCGCACGCACCGGGTCGCCCACCCGTGCGGCCGCCTCGCCGGCGAAGAGCGCGACGGCGACCCGGTCGCTGCCGATCCGCTCCTCGGCGTCCGGGACGGACTCCCACAGCGCCAGCACCTGCTCCCAGTGCTTCAGCTCCTCCTCGGGCGCGAGCAGCCGGCGGGCCCGCAGGGCGGCGTCCCGCGACGCGCTCAGCGCGGCGGGCAGGTCGTGCCCCTCGAAGGCGTGGTGCGCGCGCTCGGCCGCGCTGCCGATCGGCGTGCCGTCCGGCCCGTCCTGCTCGATCACCGCGAGGTACGCACGGTGTACTGCCGAGCGTTCACCCGGTAGGAGGTCGGCGTACAGGGCCTCGGCCAGCAGTGCGTGCCGGAACTCCAGATGTACCCCTGACACCACGAGGACCTGCTGGGTGACGGCCTCACGCAGTGCGACGTCGACGTCCAGCTCGCCCCACCGGGCGGTGGCGGCCCGCAGCAGCTCCTCCCGCACGCGGCGTCCGGCGACCGACGCGATGCGCAGCACCTGCTGCACGTCGGGGTCCAGCCGTTCGAGCCGGGTGCGGAGCACCTCGGTGAGCGTCCAGGGCAGGCTGGCCGAGTCGGGCCCGGCGTCCAGGAGCTCCTCCGCGAAGAAGGCGTTGCCCTCGGACCGCTCCAGCACCTCGGCGAAGCCCGTGGCGCCCAGCGGCCGACCGGCCAGGGCAGTCGTGAACTCGCGCAGCTCGCTCTCGTCGAACGGCCGCAGGTCTATCCGCTCGACGTGCTCCAGCCGGGACAGCTCGGCGAGCAGCGGGCGCAGCGGGTGGCGCCGGTCGACGTCGTCCGACCGGTAGGACACCACGATCAGGACATGCTCCGACCTGGCGCGGGCCGCGAGGAAACGCAGTACGTCGCGTGTCGAGGCGTCGGCCCAGTGGACGTCCTCGACCACCAGGACCAGCGGCCGCTCGGGCGCGCCGGCTACCGCGAGGCTGCGCGCGATGCCCTCGAAGAGCTGGAGCCGCTCGTCGTGGTCGGCGCCACCGTTCCCGCCGGGCTCCAGGAGCCGCCACAGTGCAGGCCGCTCCGCCACGAGCTCGGCCACCCGCGCGGCGGCCTCCGGCCCTGCGGCTCCGGCCTGCAGCTGAGTCAGTGCGTCCGTGAACGGGAGGTACGGGATGCCGACCTGCCCCAGGTCCACACAGTGCACGACGACGGAGCTCGCACCGGCCTGCTCCGCCGCCTGGGCGACGTGGCTGAGCAGACGGGTCTTGCCCACCCCGGCGTCGCCGCCGACGAGCACCAGGCCGGGCCGGCCCGCCGAGGCGCGCCCCACTGCCAGCAGAAGGGAGGCAACCTGCTCCTGCCGGGAGACCAGGGGAATCGTCGTAGACCGTCGCACCTGCCCATCGTGCCACCGGCCACCGACAGTCCCCCCAGCCTTTTGCGCCTCGGCCTCCACCTCCATCACGCGAACAGGCCGCGACGGGTGGCGGTGGCCACCGGACGCATACCAGCGATGCCTTCCCTGATCTGCTCGACGCGGTCGCGCCGCGCCTGGTGCTCCGGCCGGCGTCCCGACCGCCGCTCGGAGCGGCGCCGCGACCGGAGGTACCGGTCCGCGCCGCTCTCCCGCCGGCCGCCCCAGGCCTTCCTGACCTCGGCCTGCCGGTACTCGATCTCCGCCTCGACGGCGGGTCCCCACATCGACATGATTCCTCCGGATGTCCCCGGCGGGCCGTGTGCCCGTCCGGCTGATGAGGAAGACACTCGTCCTGAGGCCGGTACCTCCGGATCGGTCGATCGGGCAGTCCTGGCCGGACGGACACCTCAGGTCGCCGTCTGAGGTGCCCCTGAGGTGGCCCGATGTGGTCTGAGGTGCCAGGCTCGGGCTCTGGTCGACCGCGACGGAAGACGAGATCCAGGCAGTTCACAGGCTCGCTATTGCGATCCACGTCACACCGGACGCACACTGGAACAAGAAGCGGACCCAATTCGGGGGTGGAATCGTGACCGGAACCGAAGCTGGAACGTACGACATCTTGCCCATGCTGGGTCGTGGGAAGCACCGCAATCCGAAGAAGGGCGCGTGCTTCATGGAGCTCGCATCCTTCCTCGCAGGCGAGAAGTGGAGTGATCACCCCGCCTGCACGCACCCGCTGATCGCGATGCTGGCCCGCGCGGTGAACGACCTCACGGCAGACCACGCGCGCCCGCAGCTCGCGCCCCTCATCCCGTCCGTGATCGGCCTGAACAGCACCGATCCCCGCTGGGACGTGCGCATCGCGCTGCGCGCAGCGCAGACTGCGCTACCGGTGTCACCTGCCGACCGGCAGCAGACGCTCGCCGTGGCGATCCTCGGGTCGGAGCGCATGCTCGACGTCCTGGAGGATCGACCGTCGGGCACCCTCGCGCCGGAGAGCAAGGACGCGCTCGCGGCCGTGCCGAAGACGGCGGCCTGGGCCGAACGGTTCTGTGCGGGCACCAGCGTGCGGCCCAAGCGGTTCGTGCGCGACGCCGCGCCGAGCGTGGTCTCCACCGCGGTGCAGGGCATCTCCGAGGCCTTCGTCCCCGACGTCGACGCCCGGCTGCGAGGCCTGCTCTCGGCCACGATCGCCGATGCACGCCTCTGGGCAGGGAACGCGGACGACGACGGCCGCTCTCTCGACCCGCTGGCGTGGGGCCCGGTGGTGAAGGCGGCGCCGACCGCCTGACCTGCCCGCCGAGCACGGGAACGGGTCGGGGCGCACCGAGGAGTCGCCCCGACCCGAGTCCTGTCCGAAGAGTTCTGCGTCCGGGTGAAGTTTGTCGCCGCGGTCACAGATCGCGACGTCGTCGCTCCCTACCAACGAAACGAGCTCCCGGTACGTCCTGATCAACTGAGGGCGTCCACTCGAGGGGCCAGGGAGACAGGGATCGACGATGACGACCATGACGACCATGACGACCAGCACAGCAGCGCTCACCGGCAACAACGTGGCCGCGATCGAGCGTGACCTGCGGCGCATGGAGCTGCTCAACCGCCGGGAGCACCGGATGCGTGCCACCGGTCGTACGGCGCCGACGATCTCGTACCTCAAGCTCGCCACGCGCCCTCGTGACCGCTGGCGGTACCCGGACGCGTGACGTCGACGGGCGGGGCCGCAGATCCAGGGGGTTCGGCGGCTCCGCCCCATTTCACCCGCGCCCGCGCCATTTCTCCCAAGAGAGAACACGTGACGAGCATGACCGTCCCCTTAGGCTCCAGGGCATGAGTGGACACCCTTCACCCCATGTGCCCGCGGACGGTCATGCGCCGGTACCGCCTCCGCCAGGTGGGTACGACACGGTGCCGCCGGCCGGAGGGCCGCCACCCGCCGCTCCTGCTCCACCGGGCAAGGGCCGCCGTGCGCTGATCACCGGCATCGTCGTCCTGGTCCTTCTCGCGGTGGGCGTAGGGGCCTGGTTCGTGTTCCGTGAGCCGCCCGTCCCCGACGCGGAGACCGCCGCAGAGGAGCTGGCGGCCGCGCTCGAGGCCGGCACGCCGGCGGACGTCCCGCTCGCGCTGGAGACGTCGGCATCGCCGGACGAGCAGTACGCCCGGGTGTTCGAGCAGATGCTCGCCGCCGTGGGCGAGGACTCCGGGACCGTCACGGTCAAGAGCGTCACGCCGATGCAGGAGGGCGACGACGGCACCGCGACCGCCACCGCGACGTTTGCCTGGACCTGGCCCGTCGCGACGGAGGCGGCCTGGGAGTACGAGACGGTCGCCGAGCTGACCTACCCCGGCCCGACGGATGGTGAGGCCGGCGCGTGGGAGGCCGCCTGGAACACGGGCATCATGGTTCCCGGCCTGGAGCCGGGCGAGAGCCTGGCCGTCGAGCGCACAGAGCCGGTGCGTGGCGAGATCGTCACGACCGGTGGCGAGACGCTCGTGGGCATGACGCCGGTGCACCACGTGGGCATCGACAAGACCCGGCCGGGCTGGGACACCGCCGCCACGAAGCTCGGCGACGTGCTGGGCTTCGACAAGGCGACCACCGACGGCATCGCCGCACAGGTCGACTCGGCCGGGGCGAAGGCGTTCGTCGAGGTCATCACGATCCGGGAGAACGACCCGGAGTACGACTTCGACGCTGCCATGGCGATCGACGGCGTCGTCGGCATCCCGGACGAGCTGCCGCTCGCGAAGGAGCGCGACTTCGCGCGAGCCCTTCTCGGGTCGGTCGGTGAAGCCACCGCTGAGATCGTCGAGGAGTCGGAGGGCACCGTCAAGCCGGGCGACATGGTCGGCATCTCCGGCCTGCAGGCTGCCCACGACGAGCAGCTGCGCGGTGTGCCAGGCCTCGCCGTGACCATCGAACCCGCAGAGGGCGAGGGTCGCGAGGCGTTCACCATCGAGAAGGCGGACGGCGAGCCGGTAGCGATCACGCTCGACCCGAAGACCCAGCTCCGCGCCGAGGCCGCACTGGCCGACCTCGACGACCTGGCGAGTGCCATCGTCGCGATCAAGCCGTCGACCGGCGAGGTGCTCGCGGCGGCGTCGGGTCCGGGTTCCGAGGGGTACAACACGGCGACGCTGGGACAGTACCCGCCCGGGTCGACGTTCAAGATCGCGACGTCCCTCGCGATGCTCCGCTCAGGGATCACGCCGGAGACCCCGCTGCCCTGCACGGCGACGATCGACGTAGAGGGCCGCCAGTTCCAGAACGTACCGGGGTATCCCGAGTCCGCGATGGGCGACGCCGTGCCGTTCCGGACGGTGTTCGCGAACTCGTGCAACACGGGCTTCATCTCGCAGCACCAGGAGATCTCGCAGCAGCAGCTGCACGACGCCGCGGCGTCGCTCGGTCTGGGCGTCGAGCCCGCGGCCTTCGGGGCGGCTGCCGCACTGGGCGACGTCCCGACGGAGGCGCCGGGCACCGAGCACGCTGCGTCGATGATCGGGCAGGGTCAGGTGCTGGCGACACCGCTCGCCATGGCTACCGTCGCGGCGAGCGTCTCCGCCGGCCACACCGTGTCGCCGTGGGTGGCGAAGACGCCGGGCGAGAAGGAGGCCGAGGCGCCGTCGGGCGATCTGACCGCTGACGAGGCGGCCACCCTGCGTGACCTGATGGGCGGTGTGGTCCAGGAGGGATCGGCCACGCTGCTGCAGGACGTGCCCGGGATCGTCGGCGCGAAGACCGGTACCGCGCAGTTCGGTGACGGGAGCAAGGCGCACGTCTGGATGCTCGCTATCGCGAACGACCTGGCGGCTGTCGTGTTCATCGAGGAGGGAGAGCTCGGTTCGACGACGGCCGGCCCGGTGATGCACGAGTTCCTCAAGGGCAGCTGACCCGTCGGGCGGCCGGCGGTCGAGCTCGTCCTCGTCGGGCGAGCTCGCCGCTCGGCCGACCTGACCAGGGAGATCAGCCCTTGAAGCCGGCCTCCGTGCACGTGGCCTTGTAGTACTCGATGGCCTTCGTGACCGCCGTGGGGCGGGCGATGGAGCCGTCGAGCGCCTGGTCGAACGGCGCGCGCACTGCCTCGAGGTGGGCGATGCTGACCTCGTCGGACTTGCCGATCAGCAGACCGAGGCTGCTGCTGATGGAGCTGACGGTGCCGGTCAGGTCCTCGTCGAGCGGAGCCTGGACGGCCTTGGCGGCTTCCGAGACCGTCGAGACGATCGGGCCGTTGAAGAACGCGTTGCACGACTCGACGAGGTCGTACTCGCCGGTGCTGATGGGAGCTTCGGCGATGGGCGAGGGGGCGTCTTGCGCGACCTCTTCGCCCGACGGGCTGAAGTCGCTGGCCATGTCTTCGAGGGCGGCGCATCCGGACAGCAGTAGCGCACAGGTGACCAGTGCGGCCGTTGCCCAGTTCTTGCTGGTGCTCACGATCTACTTCCCTCACGTCATCGGGTCAGAAAAGTGCGTTCCGTCGCACTCGCCCGCGAGTCTAGCGGCACCGCCGCAACAGAGGGCCAATCGTTGCCGGGTGACGCGAGGGCCCGGCCGCCAGGCGCTACCGGGCCTGCTGGACGCGCGCCGGGCGCCCGGGCCACCGGAATGGCTCGGGCGTCCGGTATCTGCGCAGGCTGCCGCCGAGCGACCGTCAGCGGTCGCCGTCAGCCGGCGGCTGGTCCTGCGGCGTGGGAGCCGCGGGGGGTGCGCCGGCCGCCGTCGGGCCGACGTTCGGGCCCGCGCTCGGGTGGGCCGTCGGGTAGGGGTCCGCCGAGCGGAGCACGGCGAGGCGTGAGCGGTACTCGGCCTCGTCGATCTCCCCGCGGGCGAACCGGTTGCCGAGCAGCGTCACCGGGTCGGCACCGGCCGCCGCGTGCGCGGCCCAGGGGCCGCCCCATCCGCCGCGAGCTCCCCGCCGGGCGCGCCGGGCGATCAGGACGATCACCGTCGCGAACAGCAGGAACCAGAGCAGCGGGATGATGAAGAAGAACGGGCCGGGTCCGTCCCAGCCGTTGTGGGGCCCGTTGGCGAGGACCTCCGTCGTCGCGGTGAGCATGTCGACCTCCAGCATTCGGATCGGCCGGTCGTTCCGGCCACAGCACCAGGCTCTCGCCGCCGGACGCCTGGGTCGTCGCCCCCGCGTACCTGCTCCCCTACCCCCGTGGTGCCGTACTCCCGGCGGAGGGTCAGCAGGCCCAGCTCTGCGTGTACCGGCTGGGCCTGCGGTTCCGCTCCGGGCGGGTGCCTCGTTCCTCAGCCCCCACCCTGCACTGCACCTCCGGCCCAGCCGGGGCGGACGAGGCCCGCCTCGTACGCCAGCACCACGAGCTGCGCGCGGTCCCGCGAACCGGTCTTCATGAGCACCCGCGAGACGTGGGTCTTCACCGTCGACTCCGAGAGGTACAGCTTGCCCGCGATCTCGTCGTTCGCGAGCCCGCCCGCCACCTCGATGAGCACCTCGCGCTCGCGCGGCGTGAGGTCGGCCAGCGCTGGTACCGGCCGCACCGTCCGGGTCGCCTCCGCGACCTTGGCGAGCAGCCGCCGTGTCACCGTCGGCGACAGGAGCGCGTTGCCCGACGCCGCCACACGCACCGCCCGCACCAGCTCCGCCGGCTCGGTGTCCTTGACCAGGAACCCGGAGGCCCCGGCGCGGATCGCCTCCGTCACGTACTCGTCCAGCTCGAACGTCGTCACCACCACGACGTGCACGCCCGCCGCCCGTGGTTCGGCGATGATCCGCCGCGTCGCCTCGAGCCCGTCCAGGCCCGGCATCCGGATGTCCATGAGCACCACCTGGGGCAGGTGGTCGAGGGTGAGGGCGACTGCGTCGTCGCCGGTCGCGGCCTGGGCCACGACCCGCATGTCGTCCTCGGAGTCGATCAGTGCGCGGAAACCGCCGCGGACCAGCGCCTGGTCGTCGGCGAGCAGGACGTCGATCATGTGGTTTCTCCGGGCTCGGGTGGGGCATCCGTCTGTTCGGCAGAGTCCGGGCGGGTTGGCTCGGCCGGCGCTGCGACCGGGAGCGTGGCCCGAACTTCCCAGCCCGCCCCGTCCGGGCGAGGGCCTGCACGGAGGGTGCCGCCGGAACCCTCCACACGTTCGCGCATCCCGAGGAGCCCGTAGCCGGGTTCGGCGGGTTCGCCGGCGGTCACTGGCTGGACACCGTCGTCGGCCACCACCACCTCGACGCTCTCGCCCTGGGTGACCCGCAGCGTCACCCGGCGGGCCGACGGCGCGTGCCTGCGCACGTTGGTCAGCGACTCCTGGACCACACGGTGCACGACGCCGGCGACGTGGTCGGGCAGATCGCCGATACCGGGGGCGAGCTCGACGGTGACGTCGAGCCCGTCGGCGCGAGCCTGGTCGGCCAGGTGACGTAGACCGCTGAGGTCCCAGGTGGGGGCGAGGGGCGCGGCGTCGGCAGGCAGCGCGCCCGGGGGCGGCGTCGTACCCTCGCGGACTATGCCCAGCACGGTGCGGACCTCGGCGAGCGCGTCCTTGCTGGTGTCGCGGATGTTGGACAGGGCCTCACGGGCCTGCCCGGGATTCTTCTCGAGCAGGTGCAGGCCCACACCGGCCTGGACGTTGATGGCGGACAGGGAGTGGGCGAGGACGTCGTGCAGCTCGCGCGCTATCCGCAGGCGCTCCGAGGCGACGGCGGTGCGCTCGCGCTCGGCCGCGGTCGCCCTGGCCGCGGCTCGCGCTGCCGTCCGGCGTGCGATCCGGTCCCGCGCGGCGCTCGCGATCAGCAGCACGACGGCGAGCCACGCTGCCCCGGCGATCATCGCCTCGATGTTCAGGAACCAGGCGCCGCCCCCGTGTCCCCAGCCGGAGCCCGGCCCCCATCTTCCGTCCGGGCGGGGCGGCAGGTCGGCCACGATCCGCTCGATGCGCGGGGCGACCAACGTGGCGACGGTGCCGACGGCCCCGGCGAACAGGGCGGCGCCGGACCACGCGATCCGGCGGGCGCGACGCACCTCCCCGCTGAGCATGACGCCCGCGAGCACCGCGACCGGACCAAGGAAGACCGGCCCCCACGGGTGACCGAGCAGCAGAAAGGTGACGGTGGCCGCGACAGACAGGACCGTGGCGAGCGCAGGGCGGCGGGGCAGGAGGAGCAGCAGTGCCGCGGGCGCGACGAGCAGCAGGAGTACCCCGGCCAGGCCGGGCTCCGTCGCCCAGGCCTGGCCGCGTGCCGCGCCGATCGAGCCCAGGTTGGAGGCGACCGCCACGGCCACGGCGACGAACGCACGTGGACGGGTGCGGTCGAACGGCCCGGGGGCGTGCGGCTCCGCGGGGGCGTCGCCCGGAGGTTGGGAAGTGCCCAGCATGCTCGCACGCTACGCCCCGGCGGCGGCCCGCCACGTCGAACCGCGGTGCCGGTCCGTGTCATACCGGGGTGCCGGCCGAGACCGACGTAATCGGCAGAACGTCAGGTGATCGGCATTTCGAGCTACCGATCTCCTGACGTTCTGCCGACTACCTGATCTTTCCGAGTCAGGCGAAGCGGGCCCCGCGCTCCACCACGCGGCCCGTGCCACGCCCGCCGTCGGCGGCCGGGTCCCAGGTGTAGACCTCCGTGCCGGTGATGAAGACACGCTCGGCGCGCGCATTGGTGTCGAGCGGGTCGCCCGACCAGAGCACGACGTCGCCGTCGAGCCCTTCCTTGATCGCACCCACCCGTGCGTCCAGGCCGAGGAACGACGCCGGGTTGGTGGTGATGGCGGCCAGGGCGGTGGCCCAGGGCAGCCCGTCGCGGAGGGCGAACGTCGCCTGGTGCACCAGGAAGTTGATGGGGATGACGGGGTGGTCGGTGGTGATGGCGACGCGGACGCCGGCGTCGGCCATCTTGACCAGGTTGAGGATCGAGCGGTCGCGCAGCTCGACCTTCGAGCGGGACGTGAACATCGGGCCGTAGATGACCGGGATGTCCTTCTCGGCGAGGACGTCGGCGATCTTGTGGCCCTCGGTGCCGTGGTTGATCACGAGCCGGTAGCCGAACTCCTCCGACAGACGGATCGCCGTGGCGATGTCGTCGGCGCGGTGCGTGTGCTGGTCCCAGGCGAGCTCGCCCGCCAGCACGCGGGCCAGGGTCTCCTTCGCGAGGTCACGCTCGAACGGCTTGCCCTCGGCCGCTGCGGCGTCGCGCTGCGCGACGTAGTTCTGCGCGTCGACGAAGGCCTTGCGGATGACGTTGGCGACGCCCAGGCGGGTAGAAGGGAGCTGGCCCTTGTCCCCGTAGACCCGCTTCGGGTTCTCGCCGAGGGCGGACTTCACCGACACGCTGTCGCTGACGAGCTGTTCGTCGACGGTGCGGCCGCCCCACGTCTTGATCGCGACGGTCTGCCCGCCGATCGGGTTGCCCGAGCCCGGCTTGATGACGGCAGTCGTCACACCGCCGGCGAGGGCGTCGCGGAAGCCCTCCTCGTCCACCTGGATGGCGTCGAGCGCGCGCAGCGCGGACCCGTCGGGGCCGGTCATCTCGTTGGTGTCGTTCCCGGACCAGCCCTCGCCCTCCTCGTGCACACCGAGGTGGCCGTGGGCCTCGACGAACCCCGGGAGGAGCCACTTGCCCTGGGCGTCGATGGTGGCGGTGCCCTCGGGGACGGCGACGTCCTGCCCGACGGCGGTGATCACACCGTCCGTGATGAGGACCGTCCCGTGCTCGATGGGCTCGGCGGCGACGGGAACCACGTGGGCGTTGATGATGGCGATGGTGGAGCGGGTTGTCATGGGCTCATCATTACCCAGGCTAACGAGATTCCAGCAATGCGGCCCGGCCCGCTCAGCCGGGAGTTGCCGGGTTGGTCGACTTGCCGTCGATCCACAGGGTGTCGGTCGCGTCCGCGTGCGAGCCGGACGAGCCGACGTGCTTGGTGCTGATCTGTGGCCCCTTGGTGATGACGTGGACCATGGCCATGCCGTGCCCACGACCCAGGCCGTAGTCCGTCTTGAGCCACTCGAGGATCGGGCCGGCCTTGGTGGACGCGTCGAACCCGCGTTCCTCCGCGAGCGTGATGAGCTCGCGCGGCGTGTGTCCGGTCTTGGTCTCGACGGCGTCGAGGTAGGCCTGGAACGACATGGAAGGTCCCTTCACGTGGCGGTGCAGTGCCGGTCAACACTGCGTTATACCAGGTCAGACGTCGGCAGCCTACGGAACTCATCGCTGCGTCCGACTGGCACCACGTCCTCCGCTCAGGTGGTTGCGCGCAGGAGCTCCGCCGCGGCCGTGATGCGCGCGGGATCGCCAGGCGTCGACGTCCACGGGAGGCGGAGCGAGTCGCGGTCCGGGCTGTCGCGGAACCGGGGCACCACGTGCAGGTGGAAGTGGAAGACGGTCTGCCAGGCGTCCGCGCCGGCGCAGTTCAGGAGATTCACGCCGTCGGCACCGAGCTGCTTCACGGCCCGGGCCGCGACTCGCTGCGCGGTGACGGAGCAGGCGGCCAGGTCCTCGGGCGTGATGTCGTGCAGGTCGCGGGCGTGCGCCTTCGGGATCACGAGCGAGTGCCCGTCGGACGCCGGGTTGATGTCCATGAAGGTGAGCGTGCGGTCGTCCTCGTCGATCCGGGTCGAGGGCAGCTCTCCGCGCACGATGCGACAGAAGAGGCAGTCGGGGTCTTGAACCATGGAGGGACAGTAGCGAGAAGGCGTGACAGGTATTCGTTCGCCGTGCGAAGATGTATACCGATCGCTATACTCGCAGTATGGCGGACGAGGAAGGTGTGTCATGACCGGTTATGTGCGATGGCAGGATATTCGCGCCGAGCATGTGGCGCGGGCCGGTGGTGAGGAAGCCGTCGAGCGCGGCAAGCAGGAGCTCCTGGCCGAGGTGACCGGATACCGGCTCGCTGAGCTGCGCAAGAAGCGGCGCATGACACAGCAGGAGGTCGCCGACCGGATGGGCGTCACCAAGGGGCGGGTGTCGCAGATCGAGAAGGGCAAGATCTCCGGCCAGGAGGTACTTGCCCGCTACGCGAGAGCTCTGGGCGGCGAGCTGCAGCAGGCGATCGTCTTCGACGACGGGGACATCGCTGGCATCGCGTGAGGTGAACGTGCCTCAGTCGTGCAGGCCCTCCCGGCCCAGCCCGCCGTCGGGCACCTCCCGCACGCATCCATAGACTCGAACCCGTGGACTTCTACAACGCCTACGCCCAAGGGTTCGCCCGGGTCGCGGCCTGCACCATCCCCGTCGCCGTCGCCGACCCCGCCGCCAATGCCGCAGCGATCCTGGAACAGGCGCGGCAGCTGCACGACGACGGCGTGGCCGTCGCGGTGTTCCCGGAGCTCTGCCTGAGCGGCTACGCGATCGACGACCTCCTCATGCAGGACGTCCTGCTGGAGTCCGTGCTCGAGGCGCTCGCAGAGGTCCGGCAGGCCAGCCTCGAGCTCACCACGATGCTCGTCGTCGGCGCGCCGCTGCGGGTCGGCAGCCGCCTGCTGAACACCGCCGTCGTCGTGCACCGCGGGCGGATCCTCGGGGTGGCACCCAAGTCCTACCTGCCGAACTACCGCGAGTTCTACGAGAAGCGGCAGTTCGCTCCCGGCGACGAGCACCGCGGCACCCTCAGCCTGCTCGGCGAGGAGGTGCCGATCGGCCCCGACCTGATCTTCCGGGCCGACGACGTCCCCGGCCTCGACATCCACGTCGAGGTCTGCGAGGACATGTGGGTGCCCGTGCCGCCGAGCGCGCTGGCGGCGCTCGCGGGCGCGACGGTGCTGCTGAACCTGTCGGCGAGCCCGGTCACCGTGGCGCGCGCCGAGGACCGTCGCCTGATCGTGCGTAGCGGGAGCTACCGCTGCAGCGCCGCCTACGTCTACACGGCGGCGGGCCAGGGCGAGTCCAGCACCGACCTGTCCTGGGACGGGCAGACCATGGTCTACGAGGCCGGTGACCTGCTCGGCGAGACCGAGCGGTTCCCCGACGGCGCCCGCGCGACCGTGGTCGACGTCGACCTGGACCGCCTGCGCCAGGAGCGGCTGCGGCAGGGCACCTTCGACGACAACCGGCGCGGGCTGGGGATGGTCCCGGCAGGCTCGACCGGCGACGACGGAGGGTTCCGGGAGATCGCGTTCAGCGTCCAGCCCCCGCAGGGCGACATCGGCCTGCGCCGCAAGGTGGACCGCTTCCCCTTCGTGCCCGACGACGCCGAGCGCCTGGCCCAGGACTGCTACGAGGCGTACAACATCCAGGTCACCGGGCTCGAGCAGCGACTGCGCGCCATCGGGCAGCCGAAGATCGTGATCGGCGTCAGCGGTGGTCTCGACTCGACCCACGCGCTGATCGTCGCGGTCAAGGCGATGGACAGGCTGGGCCGGCCGCGCACCGACGTCCACGCGTTCACCATGCCGGGCTTCGCGACGGGCGCCGAGACGAAGGACCGGGCGGTCCGGCTCGCCGAGGCACTGGGCGTAACGTTCCAGGAGCTCGACATCCGGCCCGCCGCCGAGCAGATGCTGCGCGACCTGGACCACCCGTTCTCCGACGGCGTCAAGCAGTACGACGTGACCTTCGAGAACGTCCAGGCCGGGCTGCGCTACGACTACCTGTTCCGGCTCGCGAACCACCGCGGCGGCATCGTGCTCGGCACGGGCGACCTCTCGGAGCTGGCGCTGGGCTGGTGCACGTACGGTGTGGGCGACCAGATGTCGCACTACGCGGTGAACACGGGCGTGCCGAAGACGCTGATCCAGCACCTCATCCGCTGGTCGATCGACAGCGGGCAGCTCGCAGCGGAGGCGAGCAGCCCGGTCAACGCCGTCCTGACGGAGATCCTCGAGCAGGAGATCACGCCGGAGCTGATCCCCACCGAGGAGGGCGAGACGCCGCAGTCCACCGAGGCGACGGTCGGCCCCTACGCGCTGCAGGACTTCACGCTGTTCCACGTGCTGCGCCGCGGCTACCGGCCGTCCAAGATCGCGTTCCTCGCGTGGCACGCGTGGCACGCGGTGGACGACGGCGAGTGGCCGCCCGGGTTCCCGTCGTCGGGCCGCACGGAATACGACCTGGCGACGATCCGGCGCTGGCTCGACGTGTTCGTGCGCCGGTTCTTCGCCTCGCAGTTCAAGCGGTCGGCCCTGCCGAACGGCCCGAAGGTGTCCCCTGGCGGCACGATGTCGCCGCGCGGCGACTGGCGCATGCCGTCGGACGCGCAGGCGACGGCCTGGCTGAAGGAGCTGAACACCAACACCCCGACCCCCTGACCCCCTTGGCCGTGGGCGCGATCGTTACGCCTGGAACGGACAGGTACTCGCAACGGTCACGCTCACAACAAGGGCGGGTAGGGTGCCTCGTATGCCTGCTGCCTCCGTAGCCCTGGCTCGGCCCGGGAACCGTCGCCTCGTCCGCGTGATCACCGTGTTCGCCGGGGTCCTGACTTTCGCGGCGCTGCTGCTGGTGGCCGGCCCGGCGAGCGCGCACGACCAGCTCCTGTCGTCCGACCCCAAGGACGGCGCGACGCTCGACGAGCCCCCGGCGAGCATCACGCTCACCTTCAGCTCGGCGCCGCTCGACACCGGCATCGAGATCGTCCTCGCCGGCCCCGACGGCACCACCGCGCGGGGCGAGGACATCCAGGTCGACGACGAGGTGGTCACCGCACAGCTCGCCGACGACCTGCCGGCGGGCACGTACGACGTCGCGTGGCACGTGGTCTCCTCCGACGGTCACCCGATCGACGGCGAGTTCAGCTACGTGGTGGAGGCCGCCGCCGAGCCGGTCGACGAGCCCACCGACGGATCGACGGCCGCGGCCACCGAGGTGCCCGAGATGTCGACGCAGGAGGCGGCGCCCGTCGAGGAGCCCACCGACGGCGCGGCCGAGGCGACCACCCCGTCCGAGCTGGCCGGCGACGGGGACGGCGCGGGCGTCAGCGGCCTGGCCGTGACCGGCGGCATCCTCGCGGCGGTCCTCGTGGTGCTGGGCGTCGTGGTGATGATGCGTCGCAAGATCCTCGAGAACGACAAGCTGCGCCAGGCCAACGAGGCCGACCCCGAGGACCCGGACGGCGACAAGCCCAACGAGAACCAGCCCAAGGGCTGAGCCGGACGGGTCAGCGCGCCCGGACCGCCAGGATCGCCGTCACCACGGCCGGCACGAGCAGGATGGCGCCCGCCGTGTTGACCGCCTGGAACCCGCCCCACGCGAGGAGCGGCCCGGCGAGCGCGGCGGACCCCGCGCCGAAGTAGTTCATCAGTGCGTCCGTAGCACCCTGCAGCGGTAGCTTGACCTGCGGCTCGGCCACGGACGCCAGCACCGCCGACGACGCGATCACGCACGCCGACCAGCCCAGCCCGAGCAGCACGAGCGCCGCCGCAGTGAGCACCTCCGTATCGAGGACCGGACCGGGTCCGCCGTGCCCGGCGTGCCCTCCGGCGTCGGGCACCAGGGCCGCCGCCGTGAAGCCGACGGCGACCGCCGCCCCCTGCAGCGCCATCCCGCCGACGGCGACGCGCAGCGGCCCGAAGCGGTCGGCCAGCCAGCCGAACACCGGGCTGAAGGCGAACATCCCCAGCACGTGCAGGCTGATCACGATGCCCACCAGCCGGAGCGACATGCCGCCGTGCTGCATGTGCACCGGTGTCATCACCATCACCATGATCATCACGCCGTGCGCCACGGCGGTGGTCACCACGGCGAACCGCGCCTGTGGGTGCGCCAAGGCCCAGCGCAGCGCGGCGACGGCGCCGGTCCGCTTCGGCTCGGCAGTCCGCGCGCTATCGTCCCGCCCACCAGGCTGCCCGACGGCGGTGCGCGCGCCCGACACCGCCAGGCTGCCCGCTGGATCCCGGTACAGCGCCGCGAGCAGGAGCCCGGCGAGCAGGTACGCGACGATCGAGAAGAGGTACGGCCCGCCCAGGTCGGGCACGCCGAACCCGCTGCCCAGCGCCGCACCGGGCGCCGCGAGGTTGGGGCCCACCACCGAGCCGACCGTCGTCGACCACAGGACTATCGACATCGTCCTCGCGCGCGTGCCCGAACCCACGTTGTCGGCGGCCGCGTACCGGGACTGCAGGTTGGTCGCGTTCGCCACGCCGTAGAGCGTGAGGCCCACCAGGAGCACGACGAGCTGCCCGAGCACCGCGGCCGTGACGATGAGCAGCGCACCGACCGTGGACAGCCCGTACCCGAGGGACAGCGCCCAGCGGCGGCCGCGAACCTGGGCGAGAGTAGCGAGCGGGATCGAGGCGACCGCGGCGGCGAGCACGCCGACGGCTTGCGCGAGACCGGCCACGGACGTGCCGCCGAGGCTCTCCGCGAGCAGCGCACCGACGGCGGCACCGGACGCGACGCCGACCCCGGCCAGCAGGTTGCTGAACACCAGCACGACCAGGTTGCGGCGCGCGTGCGGCACCGTCTCGGGGGTCGGCTCGACGGGCTCAGCAACCACCTCGGTGGTGTCGACGGGGCCCTCGACGGTGGCTGGGACCTCGGACGGCGGTTTCTCCACGATTTCCTCTCATTGGTGTAGCACCTACCGGAACGGTAGACCGCTATGGGTTGCGGAAGTCATCGGATAGTGCGCGGTGACACTGCCTCAAGAGCCTCTGCACCGTCGTCGTCCACAGGCTCGTACACAGGTTCGCGTCCTCTCAGAGCGGAAAGTTAGCCACGACTCGCCGTCGAAGTGCCCGTTCTCCGCGAATTCCTGCCGATCTGCTGGCAGTATGGGGCCTCGTCGTCGGGCGGGTACCGCCGCACGACGTGACCGAAGAAGGGAACCGCATGTCGCTCAACAAGTCCGAGCTCGTCTCGGCCATCGCCAACAAGGCTGAGATCAACAAGACCGAGGCCGAGGCCGCGCTCAACGCCTTCCAGGAGGTGCTGATCGAGTCGCTCGCCAAGGGCGAGGCCGTCAAGGTGACGGGCTTCCTCTCGGCCGAGCGTGTCGAGCGTGCCGCCCGCACGGGTCGTAACCCGCGCACCGGCGAGGAGATCCAGATCCCCGCGAACTTCGGTGTGAAGATCAGCGCCGGCTCGCTGCTGAAGAAGGCCGTCGCGAAGTGACGCTTCGCCGCTGATTTCCAGCGACGCGAAGGCCCGGCTCCCCAACGGGGGCCGGGCCTTCGCATGTGCTACAGGTCGCCCTTGCGCTCCAGGTACCGCATCGCTACCCAGCCGATCGGGACCCGGCCCCAGTAGGTGCACAGGCGGTACAGGATGGTCACGGAGAACGCGATGGTGGCAGGCACCCCCGCGGCCGACAGCCCGGCCGTCAGGGCGCCCTCGACGCCACCCAGGCCGCCGGGCGTCGGGATGAGCGCGCCGAGCGCGTTGCCCACGAGGTTGACGAGAGCGATGTCGACCAGCGAGAGCGACTCCCCGAACGCCGCGAGGCAGCACCACAGGGCGACGATGTAGCCGAGCGTCATGATGAGGTTCCCCGCGACGCCGAGCGCGAGCCGGCCCGGGTGGCTCAGCATCTGGGCCAGCCGGGGCCACACCTGCCGCAGCCGCGGCCGGATGTATCCCATGCCCCACCGCCGCACGGGCGGCACGAGCAGCGTCGCGACGACGGCGAGCGCGACGCCCGCCAGCGTGATCAGCACCGCCGGGGACGGCAGCTCGACGAGCGCCCCCGACCCCGTGAAGATCGACAGGAACACGAGCAGCAGCACGGTGACGACGAACTGCGACACCTGCACCAGCGCGACGGTGGCGACCGCCATCGACATCGAGACCCCGCGCTGGGTCAGCAGCCGCAGGTTGAGCGCGGCCGGGCCGATCCCCGCGGGCGCAGCCAGGGCCACGAACGAGCCGGCGGCCGCCGTGAGCGTGGCTCGTCCGATCGGCACACGGGCCGGGGAGAACGCGACGAGCGTGAGGCCGGCCCCGAGCCAGGTGAGGATCGCGAGCCCGAAGGCCAGCGCGATCCACCACGGGTTCGCGTCGCGCACGGCCTGGGCGATCTCGTCGAAGTTGATGGTGGTCACGATCACGGCGACCGCGATGATCATCAGCGTCGTGGTGAGCACGGTGCGCGCGCTGAACCTGGAGATGCGCTGCGGCTGCACGCTGGCCTCGGGCAGCCGTTCGACGAGGGCGTCGCGCAGCTCCCCCAGGAGGCCCTTCGCGCGCCGCACCTCCTCACGCGTGGTGCGGGGGAGGGCTATCGACTGGATCAGTGGTCCGATGGCGGCGATGTCGGCGTCGGGCAGGGCGCGGACCGCCGAGGCGACGGCGCGGCGCGGCCCGACCCGCAGCCCGAGGAGCGCGAGCATCTGCACGAGGTCGAGGCGCCTGGACAGCGGCGACGAGGCGATGTCGCCCTGCTCCCAGCCGGTGATCCACACGTGGGTGCCGTCGTCCTCGTCCGGCGCCGGGCCACGGTGCGTGAGCAGGACGTCCTGGGTGAGCGCGCGGTGCGTGAGGCCGGCGGCGTGCGCCCGGCCGAGCTGCTCCCAGGCTTCGGCGAGGACGTCGTCGTGCACCTCGGCGTCGGGCAGGTCGCGGAGGGAGACGGCGGGTGAGGCGTGCTCGAGGACGAGCGCGATCGAGTCGCCGAGCTCGCCGATCCCGAGGAGTCGCGGGGTGCGGACGCCGGCGGCGGTCGCGGCGTAGGACAGCAGGGCGGTGCGCTCGGCGACGGCCTTGAGCGAGATGGCGGCCCGGCCCTCGATGCCCCGCAGGCGCAGGGCCCGCCACAGGCGGGTGATGAGGCCGACGACCTGGCGGTCGCCGTCGAGCACCACGACGTCCCGGCGCACGCCGTCGTCGCAGCTCAGTGCGTACACGCGATGGTCGCCGGCGCGGCTCAGGGCGACCGCCACCGGGTCGTCGGAGGCATTCTCGGCGGGCCGGGCCCCGGCGGGCTGGTCAGCGGGCGTGGCCGGCTCGCCCAGGTGCTCGTCCCACTCATCTCCCGTGGGCGTGGCCGGGGCGTGCACGCGGGTGAGCGACGTCGGCACGTAGCCGGCGCGGCGCACGGCGGCCACCAGCTCCGACCCGTAGGCGCGCTCGCTGCGGGTGCCCGACACGTACTGCACGGACGAGCCGGCGAGCCGCCCCAGCAGGAGCGCGACGAGCACGCCGGGCAGCGACACCTGGCCGGTGATCAGCACGACCAGCAGCGCCGTGAACATGAGGTTCCACGAGATGCGGACGGTGCGGCGCCGCGTCGCGGGCCCCGCGACGGTGAGCATCGCGGTCACGGCGACGGCGTACTCCGGGATGGTCAGCACGTACCCGGCGCCGCGCTCCCAGACCGACAGGCCTCGTACGAGCTCGTCCGAGCCCAGGTGCTGTACCAGGACCGTCGTGAGGACGCCGAGCAGCAGGCCGAGAACTGCCGCGACGATGGACTCGATGATCTGCCGGCCCAGGCGGCGGACCCCCAGCTCGATCAGCACGGCGACCGGGGCGAACAGGCTGACCAGGCCCTGGAGCACCGCGACGGGGATGAACAGGATCGTCGCCAGCAGGTCGTTGAAGCCGCGGACGTCCTCGGTGACGCCCTCCGTGGTGCCGTGGGCGACGACCGACAGGAACATGACGCCTGCGATGCCGAGCGCGCACCCGACCAGCCAGACCAGCGCGCGCGGGTGCCGCACGCGCTCCTCCGGGGAGTCGACGACGCGGACGAGGCCGTACCCGGCCGGTGCTGCCTGCGGTGCGTCGGAGCGTTCGGCACCGGCGTCAGCGCGGCCGGTGCGCGAGTTGGACATCCTCGGATTCTAGGGGCGTTGGGTCGCGCATGACCGGAGGGTCGCGGGTGACGCCTGTTATGTCCGGGTCAGGTCGTGAATGTCCCCTGTGTCCACCTGCACGTTCTCACCGGATCCCCAGCGCCTCGCGCCACTCGGCGGGCACGAGGGCGTAGCCGACGAACGCCACCACGTCGAGCAGGGTGTGGGCGATGACCAGCGGGACGACCCGGCGTCGCCCGCCGGCCTGGAACCTCGGCGAGGTGTAGAACCACGAGAAGACGACGCCCATCACCACGTTCCCGAGGAACGGCCCGATGCCCTGGTACAGGTGGTAGGAGCCACGCAGGAGCGAGCTGGCGACGATGAACTTCACCCGGTTCCAGCCGAGCTCCCGCGTGCGCTCGTACAGGTAGCCGACGGCGATGACCTCTTCCACCAGGCCGTTCTGGAACGCGCTGAGCAGCAGCACCGGAACGGTCCACCAGTGCACGTCCAGGGCGCTGGCCTGCACCTCGACGGTGATGCCGAGCGCGCGCCCGAGGGCGTAGAACGCGAGGCCAGGGATACCGATCGCGGCAGCGAGGGCGACGCCCCAGCCGAGGTCCCGGCCCGGCCGGCTCCCGTCCAGGCCGAGGCTGCGGACGGCGCTGCGGCCCTGCCCGCTCAGCAGGTACAGGGCCAGGGCCACCGGGACCAGGGCGAACCCGATGCTCAGCAGCTGGTACACCAGGTCGAGGTACGGCCGCTCGGACTGGCTCGCGTTGAGCGTGGCGGTCTGCTCGGCGAGCGGTGTGCCCGCGGTGAGCCGGGCCGCGATGTTGACGATGGCGTACACCGCGGACTGGCCAAGGCTGAGCCCGAGCACTATCCACACCTCGGCGGCGACGCGACGGTTGGAAGACACGGGCCGTTTATAGCAGCCGCCGCTGAGCGCGGGCCGCACCCACGCTCAGCGGCGGCCGCCGTCGGCCCGGTCAGTCGCGGTCGGACGCGCGCCGGACGAAGTCCGCCAGGTCCGCCGCCTGCGCCGTCCGCGACTCCGGGTGGACGTACATCATGTGCCCCGCCGGGTAGACCCGGGTCTCTATCCGGTCGCGGTAGGACGCAGGGATCGCCATCTGGTCGAGGCTGTACTCGATGGCCTCGACGGGCACACCGCCGTCGTACCGGCCCATGGCTACGTGTACCCGCAGGTGCGGGTTGATGATCATCGCCGTAGCGAGCTTGTCGGCGACGTCGACGGCCTGGCCCTCGAACTCCTTGTACGACCACGGGTGCACCTGGCGGGACAGCACCTCGTAGATCGCGTCGTGCTCGTACTCGAGCTCACCGCGCAGGTAGTGGTGCAGCGCCGCGGTGTAGGCCCCGGCGGTGGCGGTCATGAACGGGTCGTACGGCATCTGCTCGTGGAGGTAGTTGTCCGCGGGGCCGGTGAACCGGGTGTCGAGGCGGCCCGTCACGAGCCGGCGGGAGCGCAGCAGCTCCGCGTAGACACGGGTGTGCTCCAGGCGGAGGTTCGCCCGGTCCACGTAGTCCTCGCTGAGCCCGGTCAGGGACGAGATCTTGGTGACGGCGGCGGCCCGCTCGTCGTCGGGCACGCGCGCGCCGCGGGCCAGGACGGAGGCGTAGGTTCCCGCCCAGTCCCGGGCCTCGGCCACCACGTCGTCCAGCGTGCGGTCGCCGAGGAGGCCGTGGTACTGCGCCGTCGCGGCGTAGAGCGGCAGGAACAGCGGGTGCGGCAGGTTGGAGCGCTCGCCGTCGAACAGGGCCTCCAGGTTCAGCGCCGGGGCCACCAGCATGACGCCGTTGAAGAACATCCCGAAGCGCTGCTGCAGGTACTCGGCGAGGGCAGCGCCCCGGGTCCCGCCGTACGACTCGCCGATCAGGAACTTGGGGCTCATCCACCGGTCGTTGCGGCTCGTCCACAGGCGGATGATCTCGCCGACCGACTCGAGGTCGCCCGTGAACCCGTGGAACGGCTTGGCCTGCTCGCCCTCGGTGGCGCGGGAGAAGCCGGTCGAGACGGGGTCGATGAACACGAGGTCGGAGACGTGCAGCAGCGTCTCCAGGTTGTCGACCAGCCTGTACGGAGGCGGGGTCAGGTTGCCGACGTCTCCCGAGTCGACCCGCCGGGGTCCGAGCAGGCCCAGGTGCAGCCACACCGACGACGAGCCGGGGCCGCCGTTGAACGCGAACGTCACCGGACGGCGCGTCACGTCGGTGTCGCGGGGCTCCGAGCCCGGCGCGGAGTCGAGCGTGTAGTACGTGATCGAGACCTCGGCCTTGGCCTTGCGCCCGTCGTACTTGTCCTCGGTGAGCACCTCCTGGCGCAGCACGATCCGGCCGGTCGTCGCCGTGTAGGAGAGGTCACCCTGCGGGGTGTGCAGCGTGTGGCTCGTGGTGACGAGGTCGTCGGTGGGTTCGGGCTTCTCCGCCGCCCTCGAGGTGTTCGTCGTCGCGGGGTCGGTCTGCGTCGTCTTCTCGTCGTCCGTCACGCGGGGGAACCTACCGCGCCGGGTGCGGCGACCTCCAGGGCGAATGTGTTCGGCAGCTCGTCAGGAGATCGGTAGTCCGGGCTACCGACCACCTGACATCTTGCCGACCACACCGGGGACTGAATTACCTTGCGCGCGACGCTCATCTTGTGCAAACTGGTTTGCAGGACAAACCGAACGACGAGGTGGAGACGATGGCAGACCACGACAACCCAGCGGGCGAGCGGGCTCGGGCGGGCGACGACCCGGAGGCGGGGTCGGACCGCGGGCTGAGCCCTGCCGAGACGCTCCGGATGATCCGGCAGCAGCAGGAGGCGGCCCGGGACGCCACCGAGCCCGACGGTCGCCTGCTGTTCGGGGTCTGGGGCCTCGCCTGGCTGGTCGGGTACCTGGCCATGTGGACCAGCGCCCGCGACACGGGCACCCCCGAACGCTGGGCCGGCTGGGTGCTCGCCGGCTGCATCGTCGGCGCGATGGCGTTCACGATCGTGCACAGCATCACGCGGACCGCCGGCACACGCGGAGCGAGCGCCCGGATCGGCGCGTTGTACGGGTGGACCTGGTTCCTGGCCTTCACGACGTTCGGCGTCCTGATCGGCGCCATGGGCGACGCCGGTGCTCCGCCGGAGGTGATGGCGATCGCCGCCAACGGGGTCGCGTGTCTCATCGTCGGCATCATGTACATCGCGGGTGGCCTCCTCTTCGACGAGAACCGCATGTCCGCCGTCGGCGCGTGGATGCTCGTCACGGCGGCGCTCGCGGCGTTCGCGGGCATGCCGAACACCTACCTCGTGATGGCGGTCGCGGGCGGCGGCGGCTTCCTGGCCATGGTCGTGGTGGAGCAGGGGATCCGTGCCCGGCGCAGGTCGACCGGAGCCGTGGCCGCGACGCCGGGCGGTGGGCGGGATGCCTGACGAGCTCGACCCCGTCATCCACGCCCCCGCGCGCCTGCGGGTGGTGGCCTCGCTCGCGGCCCTCGGCCGCGGGGACGAGGTGGCTTTTCCCAAGCTGCGCAAGCTGCTCGACATGACCGCCGGAAACCTGTCGACCCACCTGCGCAAGCTGGAGGACGCCGGGTACGTGCGGGTCACCAAGACGCACGAGGGCAGGATGCCTGCTACCTACCTGGCCCTCACCGAGACCGGCCGCACCGCGTTCGCGGACTACCAGGCGGCACTGATGGACCTTCTGAAGGGAGTACAGGGATGAGTGCGGTAGAGGTCAGAGGGGTGACCCGGCGCTTCGGCGACGTCGTCGCTCTCGACGACGTCTCGCTGGAGGTGGGACCCGGCGAGCTGGTGGGCATGCTCGGCCCCAACGGGGCCGGCAAGTCGACGCTGCTGTCGCTGGTCAGCGGCCAGCGCAAGCCCGATACGGGCGTGGTGCGCCTGGACGGCCGCGACCCGCGGGACGCCCGCACGCGCACGGTGCTCGGCCTCACCCCGCAGGAGACCGGGCTGCCCGCGACGCTGCGGGTGCGTGAGGTGGTCGACTTCGTGGGGGGCCACTATCCCGACCCGGTCCCGACGGGCGAGCTGCTGGAGCAGTTCGGGCTCGCCGACCTGGGCAAGCGCCAGACCGGCTCGCTGTCCGGCGGGCAGAAGCGCCGGCTGGCCGTCGCGATGTCCCTCGTGGGCAGGCCGAGCGTCGTGCTGCTCGACGAGCCAACCACCGGGCTCGACGTGTCCGGCCGCACCGCCCTCTGGGACGCCATCCGGGAGTACCACGCGGGCGGCGGAACGGTGCTGCTCACCTCGCACTACCTGGAGGAGGTGCAGGCCCTCGCCGAGCGCGTGGTCGTGATCGACCACGGGAAGGTGCTCGCGGACGACTCCCTTGAGGAAGTCCTCAGCCGGGTGGGCGTGCGCAGGGTGCAGCTCACCGACGCCGCCGGGGCGCGGCAGGAGCACCTCGTCCCCGACTCGGACGCCTTCGTACGTGACCTGGTCACCTCCGGCACGGAGTTCCGCGACCTGGAGATCCGGGGCGCGTCGCTCGAGGAAGCGTTCGGACAGCTGGTCAACCACGAGGCCCCGGAAGGAGCACTGCGATGAGCGCGACGACCCAGACCCAGCCCTTCCTGGCGCTGTCCTGGCTGCACCTGAAGTACCAGTTCCTGGAGACCGTCCGGGTCCCCATCTCGGTGATCGGGAACGTGCTGTTCCCCTCGCTGTCCATGTTCTTCTTCGTCGTGCCGCAGACCGAGGTCGCCGGAAACCCCGAGTGGGCAACGACCGCCGTCGCCGGCCTCGGCCTGTTCGCCGTGTGCTCGGCCAGCCTGTTCACCTACGGGCTGGGCGTGGCCGAGGACCGGCAGCTGCCGTTCTACCCGTTCCTGCGGTCCTTGCCCGCCGGGCCCGGCCCGCAGATGGTGGCGCGGGTGCTGAACGGCGGCATCTTCTCGCTGTTCGGCCTGCTGCCGCTGATCCTCATCGGCTGGCTGTTCACGGCGGCCACCGTGACCATCGGGCAGCTGCTCGCCGGCATCGGGACGATCCTCGCCGTGTCCGTGCCGTTCGTGCTGCTCGGCATGGCGATCGGGTACGCGCTGTCGGCAAAGGCCGCGCTACCCGTCGTGCAGGTCATCCTGTTCCCGCTGGCCTTCGCGGGCGGGCTGTTCCTGCCGCCCCAGATGTTCCCCGGCTGGCTGGACGCGATCTCGCAGGCCACGCCCACACGCGCCGGCCGCGACCTGCTGGTCCAGGCCACCACGGGGGCGGAGGCCTACACCCTGGCCCTCCCGGTCCTGGCCGGATGGACCCTGCTGTTCATTGCCCTGGCCGTCCGCTCCTACCGCACTGACGAGGGCCGCCGCTTCCGCTGACCCTCACAAAAAAGCGGGTCAGGAGGCGCTGCGGAGGCGAAGGGAGTTCGCCACCACCAGGACGCTGCTCAGCGCCATCGCTCCGCCCGCGACCATCGGGCTGAGCAGCCCGGCCGCCGCCAGCGGGAGCGCCGCGACGTTGTACGCGAACGCCCAGAACAGGTTCTGCTTGATGATCCGCAGAGTCTTCCGGGATAGGCGCACGGCGCTCGCGGCGGCCCGCAGGTCGCCACGGACCAGCGTGATGTCGCTCGCCTCGATCGCGACGGCGGTGCCGGTGCCCATCGCCAGACCGAGGTCGGCGGTGGCGAGGGCGGCGGCGTCGTTCACGCCGTCGCCCACCATAGCCACCGTGCGCCCCTCCGCCTGGAGCCGGGCCACCACGGTGGCCTTCTCGGCGGGCAGCACGCGGGCGATCACATCCGCCTCGGGGATGCCGACGGCCAGCGCCGCCACACGGGCGGCACCCGCGGAGTCCCCGGTCAGCAGGTAGGGGCGCAGGCCCAGCTCCTTGAGCTCGGCCACGGCACGGGCCGACGTCGGCCTGGCCCGGTCGCGCAGCGTGATCACCCCGCCGGCGGTGCCGTTCCAGGCCACGGCCACGGCGGTCGCCCCGGCCTCCTCCTGCTGCCCGACGGCGGCGCGTACCTCCGCAGGGACGGTCACCCCCTGGTCCGCGAGCCAGGCGGGACGGCCCACCAGTACCCGACGGGTGTTCAGCGCCCCGCCCAGGGCCAGGCCGGAGTGCGCGCGCCGGACGAGCCCTTCGACACCACCGCCCGCGTGGGCGATGAAGCCGGTGACCTCGAGGGGCGTCTCGGTGTCCGGCTCGCCGGCGGCCCGTCCCGCCGCGGTGATCGCCTGCGCGATGGGGTGCTCGCTCAGCGACTCGACGGCGGCGGCGTACCGGAGGACGTCGGGCGCGTCGGTGAGGTGGTTGGCGTCGTCGGGGGCCTCGACAGGCTGGACCACCGGACGGGCGGGCGCAGCCACCGATGGGGGCTGCCGGGTCCCGGCGCCCCACACGTCGACCACTCGCATGCGGCCCTCGGTGACCGTGCCGGTCTTGTCGAGCACCACGGTGTCGACGCGCCGCGTGCTCTCCAGGATCTCCGGTCCGCGGATCAGCACGCCGAGCTGGGCGCCGCGGCCCGTGCCGACCAGGATCGCGGTGGGAGTGGCCAGCCCCAGCGCGCACGGGCACGCGATGATCAGGACCGCGACGGCGGCGGTGAACGCGGCCTCGACGTCGCCGGTCACGGCGAGCCAGGCCGCGAGGGTTAGCACCGCGAGCACCAGCACCACCGGCACGAACACCGCGGAGATCCGGTCCGCGAGCCGTGCGACGGGTGCCTTGCCCGTCTGCGCCTGCGCGACGAGCCGCCCGATACGGGCCAGCATGGTGTCCTCGCCCACGCGGGTGGCGCGCACCAGCAGGTGTCCGGAGGTGCTCACCGTGCCGCCCACGACGTCGTCCCCCTGTGCCACGTCGACCGGTACCGGTTCGCCCGTGACCAGGGAGGTGTCGAGGGCGGTGGTGCCCTCCACCACCGTGCCGTCCGTGGCGACCGTTCCGCCGGGGCGTACCGCGAAGACGTCCCCGACCTGCAGTGCGGTGATCGGCACCGCGGTGGTGCGCCAGCCGCCGTCGGGCAGGAGCATGGGGGTGCCGTCGAGGCCGAGGGCGAGGCGCTCCGCGTCCTTGGCGCCGAGGCTGAGGAGGGCCCGCAGCGCATCGCCCGCGCGGCGCCGCGACCGGTGCTCCGCGTACCGGCCGGCCAGGAGGAACGTGGTGACCACGGCGCCGACCTCGAAGTACAGGCCGGGACCAGCACCGGCCCCCGCCGGCCGGAGGGCGCCGGCGACCAGGACCCAGAGCGACCAGAGGGTCGCCGCGAGCACGCCGATCGACACCAGCGTGTCCATCGTGGAGCTCGCGTGCCGCGCGGCGCGGGCGGCGGCGGTGTGGAACGGCCAGGCGCCCCACGCGACGACGGGAAGCGCCAGCGCGGCGACCACCCACTCGCTGCCCGGGAAGAACAACGCCGGGACCATCGACAGCAGCAGCACCGGGACGGTCAGCACCGCCGAGACGCGCAGACGGCGCAGCAGGTCGGCGCCGCGATACTCGGCATCGGCACCAGCACCGGCACCGGCGGGTGCGCCGCGGCCCTCGCCGGACGCACCCTCGGTGCCCGACGCTTCCTCGGTGCCGGACGGCGCGGCCCTGTTCGGTGTCCGACGCCGCGTCACGCGCGCCTCGTACCCGGCCGACTCGACGGCGCCGACCAGGTCCTGGTCCGTGACCTGCGTCGAGAGCACGACGTGGGCCGACTCCAGGGGCAGGTTGACGGTGGCGGCGACGCCGTCGAGCCGGTTGAGCCTGCGCTCGACCCGGGCGACGCACGAGGCGCAGGTCATCCCGGACACGGCGAGCTCCACCTCGCCGACGGGGTGCTCTGCCTCAGCGGTGGTCACGGATTCTCCTCGGGGCTGGCCGGTATCGCCCAGCGGAGGTCGTCCACAGGCCTGGCGGGGTGCGGGTCGTGCGTGGTCGAGCGGTCAGGACGAGACGATCGGCAGCGTCCGGTTGGCCTGGCGGGCCGGGGCCTGCGCGGCGGACTCGGCGGCGACGGCGTTCTCGAGCACGTCGACGTCGGTCACGTCGTAGCCGGCCTCGTCGATGGCCTCCCGCAGCGGCGCCTCGGCGAGCGGCAGCCTCGAGATCACGCGCACCAGGGACTCGGCGCCGACGTGCAGCTCCACGCTGACGTCCTGGACCTCCGGGACGTTCCGCAGCTCGTTGGTCACAGCGGACACGCAGTGCCCGCAGGTCATCCCGGTCACGGCAAGCTTGGTCACGGTGGGCATGTCATCTCCTCGGATCGCGTGCTGGTTGGCGTTCACATGCGGACGAGGCGGGCGATGGCCTCGGAGGCTTCCTTGACCTTGGCGGCGCCCTCGTCGTCGGACGCCTTGGCCGCGTCCACGACGCAGTGCCCCAGGTGGTCCTCGACGAGGGCGAGGCTCACCGCTTGCAGGGCCTTGGTCACCGCGCTGACCTGAGTGAGCACGTCGATGCAGTACTCGTCCTCGTCGATCATGCGCGCTATACCGCGTACCTGCCCCTCGATACGGCGCATCCGCTTGAGGTACGCGGGCTTGTCGGACGCGTACCCGTGGGGCCCGTCGTGCGGGTGGGTGGTCTCGGTCGCCTCGGTCATCACTCCATGAGATACCCCATGGGGGTAGCGAGTCAAGTGTGCTGGCCAGAGCCGCGGCGGCGCCCGGTCGACCGGCGGTCGACCGGCGGTCGGTCGGCGGTCGGTCGGCGGTCAGCCGGCGGAGCTGGCGGTGGCCCAGGACCGCGGCGCCAGCTGCACGGTCTGGGAATCGCGGAGCGCGTCGGCAGGGACCTGCATCTCGTAGACGCCGGCATCGATCTTCCGCAGGCCGAAGGCCTCGGCCAGGACCGAGAGGTGCTCCGTGTAGCTGACCCACAGGAGCGGGCCCTCCTCGCCCCGGTACACGTCCACGACCCGCACAGGGAGCCCCGCGACGGTCCCGGTCATGACGAGCTCGGTGAGCTCGGACAGCGCACTCATCGGGACCACCCTGCGGTAACGGCCCAGCGGCGTGCGCTCGAACCCGTCGGTCTCCTGGGCGGCGCACAGGGCGACGGACTCGCCGTCGAGCAGGGGATCGGCCGCAAAGGTGCCGCCCTGGTAGACCGCCGTCGGGCCGACCAGGCGCGACACCGGCAACGGGGCAGCGGGCGGCGTGAGCGCCGGGAGTCCTGGCGCCGCCTGCCATCCGGTCGCGGTGTCCACGAACGTTGCGACATGGGCGCGCTCGCCGACGGCGGTGACCCGGTGCAGCTCGGAGCCGGCGGGAACGCGCGAGTGGCGTACCCAGTAGACGGGCACGACATGGCCCGGCCAGGGGGCGAAGCCGGTGCCGGTGAACGGTGCGGGTTCGACGAAGGGGCCACCGGTCTTCTCCGCGCCCTCCTTGTCGTTCCCGCCGATCGCGTCCTCGACGTGCATCTGCGGCTGTGCGGGGAAGAGCAGCACGTGGATCTCGGCATCGTCGGCGCTGAACGGGCTGCCGTCGAACCCGAGCGCGTGGGCCTGGAACAGCGCGGCCGGGGTGGCGGCCTCGAGCCCGTCCGCGGCCCGCAGGGTAAATCCGGACACGCGGTCGAACCCGGACCTCAGGTAGCTGTCGAGCTGCTGCGGCGTCACGGCCTTCTGCAGGATCGTCTGGTTGCTCACTGCTCTCCCTCGTCGGGGCCGTCGGGGCCCGGGCGCTCGACGCCGGACTTGCTACGTGGCAGCACGCTATCCGATCGGGCCGGACGCCAGCGGGCCGCGGGCCGCCCTGCTGCCGGCGGAATATGCCCGCGCGAGCGCCTCGACGGCGACAGCGAGCACGGCGTCCCGGGCCGGGGCGCCGAGGAGGTCGTCGCGCACGGCACCGGGCGCGGTGAGCGCGACGTCGTACGGCAGCCCCAGATCGTCCGGGACCCGGCGGGAGCTGCGGTGCAGCCACGCCGTGTCGATCCCGACCAGGAGTGCGCCGGGCAGCCCTGCGGCCGCTCGGTCCGCGAGGTGCAGCCCTTCCGGGTGCCACGGCGCCACCACCAGCGGCACGGCGCCCGGCGCGCGCGCGGGCGTCTCGCCCGGCAGCAGCGCGGTGGCCCCGGCGCACTCGACCGAGACCTGGGCCATGCTGGGTGCCGCCCACGCCCAGGCGTCCGGCGGGTCGCCTGCGCGCTCGGCCAGCGTGCCACCGGTGTGGTCGACCAGGGCGACACGGCCCGGCCGCGCTCGTGCGACGACCCGGGCGACGAGGGCCGCGAGCGTGGTGGCACCCACACCGCCCGCGACACCCGCGACGACGACGCGCGCGGTGCGCGGACCCAGGTCGGCCGCGAGCCACTGCTGCGCGGCGAGGTCGTCCGGCGGGGCCGTCACGGGACGTCCCTGTACGTGTCGTCCTGGACCACGCAGGTACCGCCGACGTACCGCGCGATCGACTCGCACACGGTGTTGCCCAGCTCGCCCACCTCGGTCAGGGGCGCGTGCGCCTCGGTCCAGGTCGGCAGGGACTCGGGAGTGCTGTCCGGCCCCGCGTCCCGTGCGGCCTCCAGCAGCTCGGGGCTCACCGGCACGCCGGGCAGCAGCCGCTCGATCTCGTCCGGCGCGCGGAGCAACGCCGGCTGTCCGATCGAGACGACCAGCTGCTCGTCGTCGTTCAGGAGCTGGGTGAACGCGCCGTGCGCGATGACGCGGATGAACAGGTGGGGGTCCACCTCCCTCGCGCCCCGGATCACGTCCTCGAGGGTGACCGGGCGTGGCGCCAGGATGACGATCTCACGAGGCACGGTTGCCCCCATCTGTTGTCGCGGTGGCGGGCGGTGCGGTGGTGGGCGGTGCGGCGAGCCACGGGCGCCCCACCTGGACCAGCACGGGGCGTTCGCCCCGGCGGGCCCACACACCCCGGCCCGGCGGGAGGTGCTCGGCGCGGACGCCCGGGAACAGCTGCCCCTCGGACCGCTCACCGGACATGACGAACCCGCTGGCCCCGATGTCCCGCAGAGCCTGCAGCACCGGGTCGTACAGCGCGCGGGACGCGCCGGCGACCGGGCGGGAGATGATCACGTGCAGGCGCAGGTCGCGCGCTGCGGGCAGGTACCGGAGCAGGGGCCGCAGGGGATCGGTGCCGCCCGAGGAGAGGATGTCCTCGTCGTCCACCACCACCACGATGCGGGGGCCTTCGATTCCCGTGCCGCGCGGCGCACTGCCGAGCGACTGCGTCCGCTTCTCCAGCTCGACGGCCACGGTCGCCGACAGCTCGAGAGCCTTGATGGGGTTGGTCGCGAGCCCGCCGATGTACTCGTCGTCCGGGACGACGTCGGCCACGGAGCTCCGCATGTCGTACAGCGCCAGCGTGAGCTCGTCCGAGGTGTTCCGGTCGGTCAGGGCCGTGACCAGGGTGCGCAGCAGCGTCGAACGGCCGCTGCCCGAGTCGCCAAGCACGAGCAGGTGCTGGTCCTTGTTCTCGAGGTCCAGCAGCGCCGGCTGCATGGTGTCCTGACGAAGGCCGAAGGGGAGCCGATCGGGCTCGTCCAGCGGGTCCGGCAGATCGTCGGACGACAGGTCGTCGGGCAGCATCCGGATGGGTGGCGCGGCCGGGCCCGCCCACGCCTCGGCGGAGAGCCGCGCCAACGCCTCCACGCCGTCGCCTGCCCGCGCGCCCGCCTCGTCCGACCAGCCGGGCGTCTCCAGCAGCGGGAGCGCCACCTGCGCGAACAGCTTGTCGTCGGTCAGCACCCGGCCCGCCTGCCCGGCCCGGATCGTGCCGTTGAGCTTGCGCGCGATCGTCGAGTCGGCAGGATCGTTGAGCCGCAGCTCCACCTTGGTGCCGATCAGGTTCTGCTGCGCGGACCGCAGGTCGTTCCAGCGCCCCGTCGCCACGACCACGTGCATGCCGAACCCGCCGCCGCGCTGCAGGAGCTCGCCGAACCCCTCCTCCAGCTCCTCGAAGTCCTGGCGCAGCAGCCCCACGCCGTCCACCAGGAGCACCACGTCGGCCGCGGGCAGCTCCGGGATCCCGCCCGTGGCGTGCCGCGCGCGCAGCATCGCCAGCGAGTCGATCCGGTACCGGGCGAACATCCGCTCGCGGGTGGCCAGCATGCCGAGCAGCTCCTCGAGAAGCCGCCGCAGCTGGTCCCGGCGGGACCGGGTGGCGACCCCGCCCACGTGCGGGAACCCCCCGATGCGGGCCAGCCCGCCACCGGCCAGGTCCATCCCGTAGACGGCTACCTGCTGCGGCGTGTGGGTGAGCGCGAGGCCGACGGCGACCGACCACAGGAACGTCGTGCGACCGGACTGCGGTGCGCCGAGCGCGACGAGGTGCCCGCCCGCGCGGGTCAGGTCGAGCTCCCACGTCTCCTGGCGCTGGCGGGCCGGGTCGTCCAGCAGCCCGACCGGCACGGCCAGCGGGCGGCCGCGCACCGCGGCGCTCCCCAGCTCGTCCGACGTCGGTACGTGCGTCCGGCCCAGCACGTCGCCGAGGGTGACCTGGGCGGGCAGCGGGGCGAGCCACACCGGCCGCGCCCGCGCGCCGGCTGCGGCGAGCTGCGCCACGATGACGTCGACCATCGGCTTCTCGACCGACGGCCGGGCCAGCTCCGGCTCGCCGACGCTCGACCCCGCGGCAGCGATCCCGTTGGCTCGCCGGATGTCGTTGTACTGCCCCAGCAGCAGCGGACGGCGCAGCTGGTCGTCCGGCTCCGGCGCCGAGCCGGCGGCCTCGACGGGGCCGGACACGTACCCCGCGCGGAACCTCCGGTACACGCTCGTGTCGACCTTGAGGTATCCGAACCCCGGCACAGCGGGCAGGTGGAACGCGTCGGGGGTGTCCAGCACCATCGACGACTCCGCCTCCGAGAAGGTCCGCAGCCCGATCCGGTACGACAGGTACGTCTCCAGGCCACGCAGCCGCCCGGCCTCGATCCGCTGGCTCGACAGCAGCAGGTGTACGCCGATCGACCGCCCGATCCGGCCGATCATGAGCAGCAGGTCCACGAACTCCGGCTCCGCCGTGAGCAGCTCGCCGAACTCGTCGATGACCAGCAGCAGGTGCGGCAGCGGTTCCAGGTCGGGGCGCTCGCGCCGCATCTCGCGGTAGTGGGTGATCGACGGCGACCCGGCGTCGCGCAGCACCTGCTGGCGGCGCAGCACCTCGCCGGAGAAGCTCGCGCGGGCCCGTTCGGTGAGCCCCGCGTCGTCGGCCAGGTTGTCCAGGATCCCGGCCACGTGGGGCAGGCCCTCGAACGGCGCGAACGCGGCGCCGCCCTTGTAGTCCACCAGGATCATCGCCAGGTCCTCGGGCGGGTGGGACGCGGCGAGCGAGGCGACGAGCGTGCGCAGCAGCTCGCTCTTGCCGGAACCGGTGGCGCCCACGCACAGGCCGTGCGGGCCCATGCCGAGCTGGGCGGACTCCTTGAGGTCCAGCAGCACGGGCGCGCCGTCGTCGTCCATGCCGATCGGCACGCGCAGGAAGTCCCGCGGCGACCGCGGCCCCCACAGCGCGGGGACGTCCAGGTGCGTGACGTCGTCGACCCCGAGCAGCTCGTCCGTGCGCGCCGCGCGTTCGGCGGACGGTGAGCCGTCGGCGGACGACACGCTGAGCCGCACCGGGGCGAGGGCGTGGGCGATCCCCCGCAGCACCGCGGCGCTCGGGGCGTCCGGCGCCGCGCGGACCGGGGGCGGCGCCTGGGCGGCCAGGCCGTACCGCAGGTCGTCGACGACGAGCTCGACGTTGCCGTCGGACCCACCCGGCGAGCCCATCGAGCCCGTGGCGCCCGTCGCGCGCGCGGTGACGCGCAACGCGGTCTCCGAGGGTTCGTGCAGTCGGTTGGAGACGAGATGGATCACGGTGACGCCGAGGTCTGCGAGGCCCAGCGCGACGTCGGGGCTGCCGAAGGGCTGGGCGGTGTCGCCCCACCCGTCGACGACGACGATCAGCCGCGGACCGCGGTCGGCCGCTCCCGGCCCCGACCGTCGGTGCGCCTCAGCGGCGCGTGCGGCGCGGCCCTGCAGGTCCGCGCCCAGCAGGCGGCGCAGGCCGGCCGGGTCGGGCGCGATGCGTCGCACGGCGGCGGGCCCGTCGAAGGCCGTGTCGTCCACGACGTGGGGCAGCAGGTCCATCCCGCGCCAGTCGGCCAGCCGGTCCGGTGGGGCGACCAGGGCGACGCGCACGTCGTCGGGGGCGTGCAGGGCGGCGACCTGAGCGAGCATCGCGTGCACGACGTCGAGGGTCTCCGCGCGCGTGCCCACCACTGCGACGTCGCCGACGCTGTCCAGAGGGACCACCACGGGGACGTGCCGCAGGCGCGAGTGGCGGTCCACGACGCTCCGCGCCTCGGCCAGCAGCATGGGGTCCGGCGGCTCGGCCGGGCTGTCGGTCAGCGGCATCGTGAGACCGGGACGCGGCACATCGCCGACACCCACCCGGACCTCCAGGAAGTCCGGGTCCCAGCGCCGCCGTTCCCACAGCCGGGCGGGGTCGCGGACGACGTCGAGCAGCGCCTCAGGGGCCGGGTGCACCGTGTGCGCCTCGGCGCGGGCGGCGTGCTCAGCGGTGCGCAGGTCGGCGCGCAGCGTCTCCAGATGGTCCAGGTAGCGCTCGCGCTGGTCGTGTCGGGTACGGGTGGCGTTGCCGCGCTGGCTGAGCGCCGTGCCCAGTCCGCCGACCAGGGCCACGACCAGCACGACGAGCGCGACCAGCACCATCACCGGGTTGTTGCGCAGCACCAGCATCATCGTCATCGACGACACCGCGCCGACCAGCGGCAGCAGCGCCTGCATGGGCAGCCCGGCGACGTTGCCGCTGCCGACGGCCGGCGGTGTGGCCAGGGTGCGCTCCGGCGGCGCCGCGAGCGGGCGCACGGTACGGGCGGGGCGGTGCACGATCCGTTGTGTCATGCCGACCTCGCCTCGGTGAGCAGGTGCGCGGCCGTCTGCGCGACGGCGGCGCGGGTCTGTGCGTCGAGCTGCGGCAGGGGCGTCCCGAGCGACCGTGCCGCGGCATGGTCGTGCGGCACCGCCAGCGACCCGGGCCGCGCGCTGTGCACGAAGGGCGGTTCGCCGGGCGCCACCCCGACCAGGACGAGCACCACCGGGGCGTGGGGGAGCGCGCCGCGGAGGCTGTCGGCCAGGGCCCGGCCGGCGGCGAACGCCCCGGCGTCGGTCCGGGCGACGACGGCGGTCACGTGCGACTCGGCGGCGAGCTGAGCGGCGTCGTCTGGGGTCCGCCGTCCGGCGTCGGTCACGACCACCTCGAAGAACCGGCCAAGGGCCGCCGCCGCATCGGTCCAGAGGGAGAGGTGCGGCGGCCAGCTGGACGCCCCGGCGAGATGCAGACCGGGCCGGGCCTCCCGCGTGGCCTCTCGGGCGTCGGCGAGGGACCGGACGGGGGTGCCGTAGGCGACGTCGTCGAGCGCCGGGGCATCGTCGACCTCCAGGCGTGTACGCAGGGCGGACGGCCCGCCCGCCGCATCGAGCGCCAGGACGGGCCCGGTGCGCCGCCGCGCGAGGGTCAGGGCGACTGCCGAGGCGAGGGTGGTGGTCCCCGTGCCGCCGTCGGCCGCCAGGAACGTGATGCGCCGGCTGGTGCCCACCGGCGCGCGCACGGCGGTGTCCCAGGCGGCGGCGTCCTGCGCGAACCGGCCGGCGCCGCGCAGGACGGCGCGGAACGTGACAGCGGTGCCGGTCTCCATCAGAAGACCCCGAGCAGCAGCTCGTAGACACCGAACACGCCGAGCACCGCCGGCACCACGACCAGCATCGCGAACAGCTCCAGCACGTCCCCGGCCCGGCGCCAGCGCGCACGCTGCTGCGCGTTCGGCGTGCGAGACACCATGAACGTCACGAGCAGGGCCAGGGCACCGAGGACGACGGCGGTGAGCGTGGGCCGTCCACCCAGAGCGGCGAGGGCGCCGATGACCGTCGAGGCCGCCACCGCGCCCCACAGGGAGGCGACCTGGGCGGTGAGCGGCAGCGGACGCACGCGGAGGGCCGCGACGAGGAGCACCGCGATGCCGAGCAGCCACGACCAGCCCGTCGGGGTGGAGAGCAGGACTGCCGCGGCGAAGGCGAGCGCGATCCCGGCGGCGACGGTCGTCCAGGTCAGGGCACGGTAGGCCTCCTCGAGGGAAGGGACCACCACCTGCCGGTCGGGGGTGTCGCCCTCGAGCGTCGCGTCGTCCAGGCGGTGCACACCCGACGTGCTCAGCGCGACAGCGGGCAGCACCCCCAGGAGCATCGCGGCGACCGCTGCGACGACGGCGGCAGCCCGGTCGGACCCGAGGTCGAACCCGACCGGGACCGAGGCCACGAGGACCAGGCCGATGCCGGTTCCCGCGCCGGCGAGCATCCCCCGGCTGCGATGGGAGACACCGGCGGCCCACAGCGCACAGCAGGCGACGGCGAACGCGACGATCCCGGCGAGCTGGAGCGCCGCCCTGTCCGGGACGGGACCGACCAGGTCCGCCACGGGCGGGAGCGCGGCGACCGCGAGGCCGAGCGCCGGGCCAAGGCCCGTCGCCGCTGAGCCGGCCGCCAGCCGGAGCCAGGCGCCGCGCTCGCGGCGGCTGCGGGCGCGCGGGGCGGAGGCGCTGAGGACCAGGAGAACCAGCACGATGATGCCGAGCATCCCCGCGGCGGTGCTGTCCGGCCCGGCGCTGTACGCGGGGACGATCCCGGCCGCGCCGGCGATCAGGCCGACGCCGACGGCCCCGGTGGCACGGCGAGCACGCTCGTCCCACTGGCCGGGCAGGTCGGCGAGCACGTCGGTCGCCGCCTCGGTGACGTCGGCGATCTCGGCGGGCGGTGGTGCGTCCTGGGTATGGACGACCCGGAGGATCTCGCCGTCCGGCAGGCCGAGGGTGTCGAGGTCACGGGAGACGTCGAGCTGGTCGCCGGTGTGCCGCACCAGGGTGACTGCCCCTTGTCCGGGCGGCTCGGCGACGAGGTCGAGGATCTGCGGGAGCAGTACTGCGAGCTCCTCGTCGGACGGCAGCACTATGTCGCCGCGGCGGGCGGAGCCCACCACCGTGACGCGGGTGAAGCGGCTCACTGGCCCAGTCCTCCGAGGTTGGCCTGCACGAACGAGTACCCGGCACAGCCGGCGCACGCCACGGCGGCGAGCACGGTGCTGCCGATCAACCGCTTGACGTTGTCGGAGACGTTCCGCCGCCCGGCGAGGTCCCCGTGCAGAAAGGCGGAGATGAGGCGTGCGCGACGGGTCTCGACGGATTCGAGCAGCTGCCTGTCCGGATCACGCGCCATCGGTGGCCACCTCTCTGAGCGGGATCTGCTGCGTGTTGCCTAGGTTCGGCGGGTTGCCCAGGCCCGGCGGGCTGCCCAGCGCGGCCAGGACGTCGTCGGCCTCCAGCCAACGCACGACCTCCGACGTCGTGCCCCAGTCCGCGTGGTCGAACGTGCCCAGCGGGAAGCGGAGGCCGGGCAGCCGCCGCTTGCCGACGCGCACCGCGTCGAAGCGGCGGGCGGCCTCGTCGAGGTCGACCTTGAGCTGGCGTACGCCGGGTGGCCCGAGCAGCATCGCCAGCGGCACGGGCGGGGCCTGTACCTCGGACGGGACCAGCAGGTCGGCACGTCCGGTGCGGGTGGTGGCCAGGAAGAACAACGGGACCGACTCTTCGGCCAGCGCGTCGAACAGCCTGGCCACCCGGTCGACGACGTCCCGCGCGGCGGCTGACCCCGACGGGCCGGCAGCGAGCTCGAGCGTGGTGGTCTCTTCAAGGCCGTCCTTGGTGCGGCGCACCAGCACGGTGCCGATCGCGCCCCTGCCCACGACGACGAGGCGCGCGGGCTCCGGCATGCGCTTCCGGGCGTCCGAGGTCAACGCGGTGCGGTCCCACGGGACGAGCGCGGGCTCGTGCCTGCCCCACGACGTCGGTGGTGCGCCGGTCAGCGTCTCGATGGCGAGCTCCGCGGTACGGCCGAGCACGGTGGTGCGGCGCGCCGAGTGCCGCACGGACAGCGAGAGGGTGATCAGCCGCGCGGTCGGGGCCGCGCGGCGGCGCTCGATCTCCCGGACGACGTCGGGATCGGTGCCGTCGGGCGTCTCGCCGAGGAAGATGCGCGAGGTGGTCTCGAGTGCGAGCGGCCCGGCCGGGTACGTGATTTCCGCGAGCCGGTCGACGCTGCGCCCGGTGCTGGCGTCGCGGGCCTTGCCGCGCGGGGCCTCGCGCACCACCCACATCCCGCCCGTGCCGAGCAGCGCGTCGCGGAGGGGCGGGGTCAGGGACGACCGCTCGTCGGTCACCAGCACGAGGCGCTTGGAGCGCTCGGTGAGCTTACGGAGCAGACCGGCTCGGGCCTCGGAGAGCCCGACGACGCGCGCGCGGGTCTCGCTGAAGATCGCGTCGTCGTACCTGAAGTCGGCCAGCGGGTGGGACCGGTTGGAGTGGGCAGTGGTCATGGTGCCTCCACACGGAACGTGCGGTTGCCGAGCTGCACGCCGCCGCCCGCCGGGGCGGCGATGGGACGGCCGGCCTCGGCGCGCTGCCGCGTGCCGTCGGCCCGCACCACCCAGGAGCCGTTGGTGGATCCGCGGTCCACGAGCCACAGCGTGGCGCCGTCCCAGCTCAGCAGGGCGTGCGTGGACGAGACGGAACGGGTGGGATCGGTGAGCTGCACGACGGCGCCGACCTCCTCGTTCGGTTGGGGCCTGGGGCGGCGGCCGAGCAGCGCGGTGCTCGCCACCTCGATGCGCTCGGCGCCGTCGGTCAGGACCGCGACGGGGACGTGCTGGGGCTGTTGGGCCTGCTGGACCTGCTGGGGTGGTGCGGGGGATGCCGGGGCGGGCGTCGGCGTCGCGAGGAGAGTCGATGTCGCGACGGGTGCCGGCGGCGTCGGACGGCGCTGTGCGAGGCGGACCGACGCGACCCCGGCGCCCGGCCAGCGGCCCGGTCCGGGCGGCGTGCCGACGAGCGCGTCCACGTAACGGGTCCGGGTCAGCAGCGCGCCGGGCGTCCCGCCGGTCTGCCGGAAGGTCCGCACGAGCAGCACGGCGACGCCCGCGACGAGGACGAGGCCGAACGGGACGGCGACCGCGGGCGGCCAGACGCCGGCGGCGCCCAGCACGACGGGCACGGCCGCCAGGACGACGAGTCCGACGTCGAGGGCGGCGGCCAGCGTCCGGTCACTGCTCGACGCCGGGGCGAGGCTCGCCAGCAGCGCGGTCGTGACCGGGCGGGAACCGACAGCCGGGGCCTCGCACCTGTCGCACCGGGGCGCACCCGGCGCGAGCACCGCACCGCAGGCGCCGCACGATCCGATCGCGGCATGTCCTGCTGTCACGGTGGCGCCCCCCACTGGTCTTCGATGTGCCGGCCAAGTCGCGGCGTGGAAGATTCTGGCACGCCAGGCGGATCTTCTGGACGAAACTCCCAACGGGGATGGATTGGCCCGAAGTCCGTCTTCTGGGGGTCGTGGACGTTTCGTGGACACGGTGAATCGCGCCCTTGTACCTTGGCCCGGAGTCTCACGCCCCCCGTACGGGATCGCTCGTGCGCTGGTGGGGCGGCCGATCGGTGGTTGTTCCGATGTGATTCCGACGTGGGGGAGCTTGCTATGAAGTTCGCAATGGGTTCGGAAGTCCTCTCGACCTTGACGAAGAAGACCGGCGCGTCCTCAGAGGACCTGGGGTCGCTGGTGCGGGAGCTGGGCGCGGCCGCTGAGCCGTTGGAGGGCAAGTTCAACGGCGCGGGTCGCGCGGCGTTCGACGCCTTCAAGGGCCGGACGGAGGAGATCTCCATCGAGCTGAACCAGGCGCTCAACGCGGTCCTGACCGGTGTCTCGGGCATGGACAGGTCGTTCAGCGAGGGCGACACGACGATGGCCGACGAGACGCGGGCGAAGCAGGGCTCTGTCTCGTTCGACGCCGCGCGTTTCGGCGCCGGCAAGTAACCGGCAGACAGCACAGAGACCAGGGGAGGGCTAAGACTCATGGCCAATGCAATGGATCGTCGGGACTACGAGCTGGGTGCGTCGACCGAGACGCAGGAGAACTTCGAGCGAGTCGCATCCCGCCTGGAGGCGCTGATCGATCAGCGCGACGGGGACGTCAAGGCCGCGATGGCCGACTACGAGGCGTCGGGCGTCTCCGAGGACTACCGGGCCAAGGAAGTGCGATGGAACACCGTCGCCGGCGAGGTCCGGGGCATCATCCGCACGCTGCGTGGTTCGCTGGAGCAGAACGACGCGACTGCCCAGGACGCGATGTCGCGCGCCCGGGCCGCGGTCGACTCGATCGGCTGACCAGATGACCGGCTATCGGGTCTCGCCGGAGGGCGTTGAGGCGACGCTGCGCACGGTCCAGGACCGTGCTCAGTCGTTGTCCACCACCCTCGGCGGACTTGAGGGGCATGTGGCCATGGCGGTGACCGGTGCCGGCGAGAGCCCGATCATCGCCGAGGCGCTCGGGACGTTCTTCAGCGGGCGGGTCGAGACATTGAGGTCCATCGGCACGCGGATCGAAGCCGGTATGACGGGCGCCGTGCAGGCGGTCGGCAGCTATGACCGCGCCGATGACGAGATGGCCCAGACGCAGACGAGTGTTGCGTCGCGGGCGACGACGTCGGGTGGGTTCTCAGGCACGACCAAGGGGTGAGTCGTGCGGCTGGTTGACGTTGCGACATGCTTCGTTGCACGCCCCTGAACGGCCACCGAGGAGATTTCTGCATGTTCCGCACGCCCCGTCCCGCCGCTCTTGGTGCCGTTGTTGCCCTGGCCCTGACGGTTGGCCTGTCTGCTTGTCAGGCCGGGACTGAAGCGGCTGCCGAAATTTCGGCGTCACCGTCGGCTTCACCGACCCCGACAACCTCGCCGTCGCCGTCCGCGTCGCCGACTCCGGAGGATCCCGCCAAAGCAGCCAAGGCGAAGAACATCGCTGCGGCGAAGCAGCGCTACCTGGAGTACCAGGCGATCGCGAGTAAGCATGGGAAGAAGGGCGAGAACCCGTTCAGGGTGCTGATGAGCGGGGGTTACATCGGTAGCGCGGAGCTCCAGGAGTCGGAGCAGTCGTACTGGGAGCAGTTCGCCGACCTGGGTCTCAAGGAGACCGGCAATGCGAGCCTCGACGTTGTCGAGGCGACCAAGTACGAGGGCGACCCTCTCAAGAAGGACGTCACCGGTCAGCGCGTACGCATGGAGGTCTGCATAGATAGCAGCGCCGCGGACGTTGTCCGACCGGATGGGACCTCAACCCTCCAGAAGGGCGGTCCAGACCGGGTGCTCATGAAGGTCACCATGCAAGGACAGCAAGGCGGTCTGTGGTCGGTCAACGAGAACACGTCTACCGGGAAGAAGTGCTGACTGTGCCGGACGGCGACGTCGGTTCGGCTCGCAGGCTTGTCGAGGGGTGAGGCCGGTCGATGTTCCGACACACTTCGTTGCACGCCCCTGAACGGCCACAGAGGAGATTCCTGCATGTTCCGTAAGCCGCGTCCCGCCGCTCTTGGTGCCGTTGTTGCCCTAGCCCTGACGGTCGGCCTGTCGGCCTGTCAGGCCGGCGCTGAAGCGCCTGCCGAAATTTCGGGGTCACCGTCGGCTTCACCGACCCCGACAACCTCGCCGTCGCCGTCCGTGCCGCCGACTCCGGAGAACCCGGCCAAAGCAGCCAAGGCGAAGAACATCGCCGAGGCCAAGCAGCGCTACCTGGAGTTCCAGGAGATCACCACCGCGAAGTCGAAGAAGGGCCAGAGCCCGTTCTCGGAACTGATGAGCGGGGGTTACATCGGTAGTTCCGAGCTCCAGAGTCAGCAGCAGTCCTTCTGGGAGCAGTACACAGACCTGAAGCTCAAGCAGGTCGGCGAGGCGAGCATCGAGGTGGTCGAGGTGACCAAGTACGAGGGCGATCCGCTGCTGAAGGATGTGACTGGTCAGCGTGTGTACATGAAGGTGTGCATCGACAACAGTGGCAGGGACGTCGTCAATCCTGACGGGACCTCGGCCCTCCGGAAGGACAGCCCGGACCGGGTGCTCATGACGGCTGTGATGCAGGGTCAGAAGCAAGAGGGCATCTGGTCGGTCAACGAGACCACGTCTACCGGGAAGGCGTGCTGATATGCGCCGGATCGCGACGGTCCTCACGACGGTGGCCCTCGTCTTCGTTGGTATCCCGGCTGCGACTGCCGCGTTTGATGCGACGGCTGTGTTCACGGCCGACTCGGATCCCACGGGCGGCGCCGCCGCTGACAAGCAGGGTGGCGTCTTCCTTGAGATTGAGGCAGGCGGTACGGCTGGTGGCACCACCCCGGTGAGCAAGCCCAGCGGTGGCAAGAAGCCGGTCTGTAGTTACGAGGGCGAGAAGATTCCGTGTACCTCGGACGATGGGGTCTGGGACGGCGCTTGCTATATGAAGGCCGTCGACCCACAGCCTCCGAAGAGCGAGGCCGTGTGGCAGGGGAACGAGAACGGCCTGATCGTGACCTGCACGCCGTACTGCAACGAAGCAAACACCGACTACGGGAGCCAGATGGGGAACCCGGGGGTGTTGTGTGCAGTATCGGTCACCCGCTGGGTGCCGGCCCTGCCCGGCGCACCAGACCCTGCAGTGCTCGCTCAGCGCGCGGTGTCACAGATGCAGCTGCGCGGGATCGACGTCGGCATCGTGCCTGAGGAGGGTCCCGACCGGGTCGGGATCGTCGGGATGCCGCAGTGGATGTGGGTGAACGAGCCCGCGCCGAACACGTTCGGCCCGATCACACGGTCGGCATCGGCCGGCGGCGCTACTGTCACCGCTACGGCGAAGGTCGACAAGGTCGTGTGGGACATGGGTGACGGCACATCGGTCACCTGCGTGGGTGCTGGCACTCCGTACGAGGATCGGTTCGACATCATGGAGTCGCCGGACTGTGGACACCGCTACACGAAGCAGGGCAAGTACGAGGTGACCGCGACGTCCTACTGGACGGTGGAGTGGGAAGGCATCGGCCAGACCGGCACCATCCCGCTGGACTTCACTTCTACCGCGAACATCGTGATGGGCGAGGCTCAGGTCATCACCCAATGACCACCGGGCCTGCGGAAGTGGCGAGCCGTACGGCTGGTCGAGCCTGAGGCTGTTCCCGGAGTCGGCACTGACGTCGCTGGGACGCTCCAGGTCCGCCGAAGCCAGAACGACCCCTACACGATGCACGCGACACGCCGACGACAGCGTGCACGGTGTTGGAGTCGATTTCCCGGCCTGCCGAGCCACACGCCTCATGCGCGCAGAATAAGGACTCGGACGCCGAATTTCCACGAAAGTACGCAAGTGTAGATTTTCGCCCTTACCCCGTACCGTGGCCTCTGGAAAGTCGGGCGCATCCCAGGGCGCGCGACTCCGGTGGAGGGGGCGGGCATGGCCGCGGGGCGGATTCTTCGACTCGACGCGGAGCAGTGGGCCTCGATCCAGGAGCCGGCACTCGAGGGCGGCGGGACCGCCGTCGGTACGGCGTTGGCAGACCACCAGAAGGCTCCGGTGTGCGCGACGCCGGTCGCGACGGCCGGGCACCGCGGCTCGATCGCGCACCTGACGCCGCTCGACGTGCGTCGCCGGGACGGCGTGGCGACTCCGGTGGAACGTCCGGCCCGATCGGTCGCTGCAGAGCTCTCGTGGGCCCTGGTAAGTGCGATAGACGCGGTAGGCGAGGTTCCTGCTGATCTTTCCTCTGAATCCTGACAAGCCCCGATTACTATGCGGGGGCGGGCGCAACCTTCCCGTCCGAGGCCGTGCATACCCATGAGAGGCCCTTCAGCATGACGACGACCACACCCGCCCCCGACAGCGCCCGCATCGAGCGCCCAGGACGAGCCGGTGGCGGGGCGGCCGGTCCGGCTCAGATCGCGCCGCCGCCGAAGATGCGCCGTCGTCCCGCCATGGTCGCTCTGTCAGTGGCGTTGATCTGTGTCGGTGGTCTGGCGAGCGCGTGGGCGTGGCAGTCGACGTCGAACGCGCAGGAGGTGCTGACCGTCCGAGAGACCGTGCACCGTGGCGAGGTGATCGAGGAGGCCGACCTCGTGGCCGTGCAGATCGGCCTCGATCCGGCCATCCAGGCCGTGCCGGCCGCGGACCTGTCGACACTCGTGGGCAAGCGGGCGGCGCTGGACATCGCGGCGGGCGGCGTGGTTACCGCTGACCAGGTGACCGACGCGATGGTGCCGCCGAAGGGCTACGCGGTGGTCGGGCTGAGCCTGACCGCCGCGATGCTCCCGACGGACCAGATCATCGTCCCCGGCGATCTGGTGCGCGTCGTGACGACGGCAGGCGAGGCCGGCGCAGCTGTCGAGCCAGGCACCGAGATCCCGACGTATGCCGCGTCCGTCGTCGGGGTGTCCATTGACGAGATCACCGGCAACACGCTGGTCAACGTGCAGGTGGCCAGGCCGAAGGCCGCGATCGTGGGCGCGCTGGCCGCGAACGGCCAGGTCGCGCTCGTGCTGGACAGTCAGGAGCAGTGACATGGCGCTGATCGTCCTGACCTCCGCCAACGGCTCACCCGGCGTGACGACGACGGCGCTCGGTCTGGCCATGACCTGGCCGCGTCCCGTCGTCCTCGTCGATGCTGACCCCACCGGGGCCCGGGCGATCCCTGCCGGGTACTTCGGCGGCGCCCAGCTCCCGACCGACCAGACCATCGTCGACCTCGCGGTCTCGCACCGCCAGGGCACGCTGGCCGAGGACCTGCCGCGGATGCTGATGCCGATACCGGGCACCCAGGTGCAGCTGCTCTGCGGGCCGCTGAACCACTACCAGGCACGTGCCCTCGACAGCCTCTGGGAGCCGCTCGGCGGGGTGTTCAAGGCACTGGAGCGCACGGGGCAGGACGTGATCGTCGACGCAGGGCGCCTAGGTCTCGAGGGCTCCGCGATGAAGCTCGTCACGCAGGCCGACCTGGCGCTGCTCGTGACGCGGTCCACCCTTCCTGCTCTCGTCGCGGGCAGCTCCTGGGCGGTGACGCTGCGGGAGTCGTTCATCCGCGCCGGCGCCCTGGACAGCCTCGGTGTCCTCGTCGTGGGGCCGGGCAAGCCGTACGACAACCGCGAGGTCGCCAAGGTCCTGGACCGACCGGTGATGGCGAACGTGGCGTGGGACCCGGGATCGGCCGAGGTGTACTCGCACGGCGCGAAGCCGCCGCGCAAGTTCGAGTCATCGGTCCTGACCAAGTCCCTGCGCGCCGCGGTGCAGAGCGTCCGGGCCGGTGTGACCCGCTCGCGGGCCCAGCTGGGCGTCGTCGCCGAGGGGAACCTGCGATGACGGAGCAGCCAGTGGATCCCACCGCCCTGCCGATCTTCGGCGGGCCGGACCAGTGGCAGGATCCGCCGGAGCCCGTCCGCGAGTCGCCTGTCGGCCAGATCCGGCAGCAACGCCCGGGTGCGCACGCCCTGGCCGGGCGGATCGCGGCGCAGCCTGCGGTTCGGGTTCCCGCTGCCCCGGCGACAGTACCCAGCCCGAATCCGGCACCGCCCGTGCTGGCGCAGCCACCGTCGGGGACGATGAGCCCCTGGCCGGACAAGGTGGTCACCACCTACGTCGACCCGACGGCGGCCGACCGGTTCGCCGTCGCCCCTGGTTCCGGTACCACGCGGGCGCGGCCCCCCGTCGTCCCCACGGTCAAGATCGACTGGCACCAGGTGGCGATCTTCCGCGCCCAGGCGTCGGAGCGGCTGGTCGAGCGACTGGGCGAGGACAAGGGCAAGGACCTGGAGGCGGAGCGCGAGCTGGGCAAGACGATCATCCAGACCCTGCTCGACGACGCCGTGGCCGACCGGTTGCACGACGGCGAGCAGGTGTGGAGCACCGACGAGCAGGACGCCCTGGCCAAGGCGATCTTCGACGCACTGTTCGGGCTCGGCCGGCTGCAGCCCCTGGTCGACGACGACTCGGTCGAGAACATCATCATCAGCGGCGCCGACAACGTGTGGGTCGAGAAGATCGACGGTGAGCTGGTCCGCAAGGAGCCCATCGCGGACTCCGACAAGGAGCTGCTCGACGAGCTCGCCTTCATCGCGACGCGCTCGGAGTCCAGCGCCCGGAGCTTTTCCACGTCCAGCCCGCGGCTGCACATGCGGCTCGACGGCGGGTCCCGGCTCGCCGCCGCCGCGTGGGTCACCGCACGTCCGTCCGTCGTGATCCGGCGTCACCGGCTGCGCAAGGTCACGCTGGACGACCTGGTGGGCCGCGACATGCTGAGCGCGAGCCAGGCCTCGTTCCTGCGCGCCGCGATCCGCGCCCGCAAGTCGATAGTCGTCGCGGGTCCGCAGGGCGCGGGCAAGACAACGATGGTCCGGGCGCTGTGCGGGGAGATCCCCCGGTACGAGGCGATCGGCACCTTCGAGACGGAGTTCGAGCTGCACCTGCACGAGCTCACCGACGTCCACGACATCGTGCATGCCTGGGAGGCCCGGCCCGGGTCGGGCGAGATCGGGCCGGACGGCCGCCAGGCCGGCGAGTTCGGCCTGGACGAGGCGCTGTACGACTCGTTCCGGTTCAACCTGTCGCGCCAGATCGTCGGCGAGGTCCGGGGCAAGGAGGTCTGGGCCATGATCAAGGCCATGGAGTCGGGCGCAGGCTCGATCTCCACCACCCACGCAGCCGACGGCGAGGCGGCGATCCGCAAGCTCGTCACCTGTGCGATGGAGGCGGGCTCGCACGTGACCCGCGAGCTGGCGACGTCGAAGCTGGCCGAGACGGTCGACCTGATCGTGCAGATCAACCTGGAGACCAAGCCGACGGATGCGGCAGAGACCCAGTGGCGCAGGTCCCGGTGGGTCTCGGAGATCGTGCACGTCGCGCCGGGCGAGGCCTTCAAGGGCTACGCCACCACGCACGTGTTCAAGCCGAACCGCTCGGGCGGCCCGGCCCTCCCCGGCACGATCCCTGACGAGCTGCGCGAGCTCGAGAGCTTCGGGTTCGACCTGACCTCCTACCTGGCCGACAACGGCCGTGAGGAGCCCACGCGATGACCGTGATCTTCCCCGCCCTCGGCGGTGCGCTCTTCGTGGCGGGCCTGATCGGCGTGGTCGTCGGGCTGCGCAAGACCCCGGTCGACGCGGCAGCCCCGCCCCGGCGTCGTCGGAGCCGTGCCGCGACCCGGCTGATGCGGATGGACCGCCGTACCCGGCTGCTGGTCCTGGTGGGCCTGGCCGCTGGTGTGGTCGTCTACCTGATCACCGGTTGGCTCGTGGCCCTCGTGATCGGGCCGGTCGCTGGCATCGGCCTGCCGATCCTCCTGGCTTCCGGCGACGGAGGATCCACCGTCAAGAAGCTCGAGGCCCTGGAGGAGTGGGTCCGTAGCCTCGCCGGCGTGCTCACCGTCGGCGTCGGCCTGGAGGAGGCGCTGCGGATGACGCTGCGTTCCGTGCCCGACGCGATCCGGCCCGAGGTGACCACCCTTGTCGCTCGCCTGCGCGCCCGCTGGGGCACGGAGGCCGCGCTGCGCGCGTTCGCGGACGACCTCGACGACGCGACCGGCGACGTCGTCTCCGCCAGCCTGATCCTCGGCGCCCGTCGCCGCGGCGCCGGCCTGGCATCGGTCCTGGAGTCCACGGCACAGTCGGTGGCCGACGACGTCCGGGCCCGCCGCGAGATCGAGGCCGAACGTGCCGGACCCCGGTCGACGGCGCGCTGGGTCACGATCATCACCGCGTGCGTGCTGGGCGTCCTTGCCTTCACCGGCGACTACATCGAGCCCTACAGCACACCGATCGGACAGCTCCTCATCACGCTCTTCCTCGCCGCGTACGTCGGCCTGCTCGTGCTGATGCGGAACATGTCGAAGGGCTCGCCGCTGCCCCGCTTCATGGGCGCGGACGCGCGGGACGGGGCAGGATCATGATGACCACCGGTCTGCAGATAGCGCTCATGGGCGGGGCGGTGTTCGGCCTCGGCGTCGCGCTGCTGGTCTGGCGCCTGATGCCCGCCGACCCGGACGTGGTCGACGTCGTGCGGCGCTACTCGCCCGAGGCCGTCAAGGAGCGGTCGGTGGTGCGGACGGAGGTCGTCGCGCCGGGGACCATCGAGAAGGTCGGGATCTGGGCGATCCGCCGTTTCCCGGCGTCCGTGTGGGGCAGGTCGCCCACCAAGGAGCTCGCCCTGCTGCGGATGCCCCTCCACCGCCACTACGGCACCAAGGTGCTGTACGCACTGGCCGGCCTGGTGGTTCCCCCGATCCTGTCGTACTACTTCACGCTGGTCGAGCTGCCGGTCCCCGTGCTGGTGCCTGCGGGCGGCTCTCTGGTCCTCGCCGCCTTCCTGTTCATGGCACCCGACATGAACGTCCGGTCCGACGCCAAGAAGGCCCGCGCGGACTTCTCCCGGGCTCTCGGCGTCTACACCGACCTGGTCGCCCTCGAACGACTCAGCGGTGCCGGCTCACGCCAGGCCATGGAGAGTGCCGCAGAGGTCGGCGACAACTGGGTGTTCCGCCGCATCGGCGAGGAGCTGCAGCGCTCCCGCTGGAACGGTGTGGCGCCCTGGGACGCGCTGCAGAACCTGTCCGACGAGCTCGGCCTGCCCGAGCTCACCGACCTGGCCGACGTCATGCGCATGAGCGGCGAAGGATCCCAGGTCTACGACAACCTCCGGGCGCGCTCCGCCGCACTGCGCTCCGCGATGCTGAACAGCGAGCGGGCCAGCGCCAACGCCGCGAGCGAGCGCATCAACATGCCCATGTCGATGCTGGGCGTGGTGTTCATGGTCATCCTGGTCACCCCAGCCTTGCTGCGCGTGATGGCCAGCAGCTGACGGTGGCCGGCCGCCAAGAACCGGTCCGCACCTACCTCGACTCCAGATCCTCCAGAAAGGGACCCCGATGCTCCGCATCACCGCAATACTGCACACCTTCGGACTCAAGGTGGCAGACCGGGCTCGCGCCCGGCTGACCGACGCCCCCGAGCGGGGCAACGTCACCATCGAGCACGTCCTGTGGGCGGTGGCCGTCATCGCCATCGTCGGTGCCGTCGTCGCCGTGATCAGGGGCTTCGTCACGGCAGAAGCGGCAAGGATCGGGTGACCCGCCGTCCCCGGCACGCACGATGCTCCCGGGTGCGGCAATCCCGGAAGACCCAGGAGCGCGGCTCGGCCACGATCGAGCACGTGTTCCTCCTGCCCGCCCTGTTCACGCTGATGTTCGTCTTCGTGCAGGGCGCGATGCTGTACCAGGGCAAGGCGGTGGCGCTCGCCGCCGCGCAGCAAGGCGCGCGCGCCGCGGCCGCCGAGCACGGCACCACGGGGGCGGGAGTGGCGGCGGCGCACGAGTACGTGCGCTCGACGACGGTCGGGCTGGAGGGCACCACGGTGACCGGGCAGCGGACAGCGACGCACGCGACGGTCAACATCACTACGCACACGGTGTCGCTCGTCCCGGGCTGGCAGCCGACGGTCGAGCAGTCGGCGACCCTGCCCGTGGAGAGGATCACCGGATGATGCGACGGGTCCCGTGGCGCGCCGGCCGCCGTCCGGACGGCGAGCGCGGCTCAGGCTCCATCGAGGCGGTGATCGGCGTCTCGGCGTTCGTCCTGCTCGGTTCTCTCGTCATCGCAGGAGGCCGGGTCGCGATCGCGCACCAGGCGATCGAGTCCGTCGCTGCGCAGGCCGCCCGGTCGGCGTCGATCGCCCGTACCCAGGCGGAGGCCGACGCGTCGGCGGAGGCCGCCGCGTCGGCGAGCCTGGCCAACCAGGACGTCCGGTGCCGGACCAGCAGCGTCGCCGTGGACACCAGCGGGTTCGCCTCGCCGCCGGGCACACCGGCGGCGGTGGACGCCACCGTGTCCTGCGCGGTGGACCTGTCCGACGTCGCGCTGCCCGGCGTGCCTGGAGCACTGACGATCACCAAGACGATGTCCAGCCCTATCGATACCTACCGGGAGCACTGACATGCGCCGCCTGAGACGCCCGACGACGACGGACAGCACCGCACGCGAGCGCGGATCGGTGTCGTCCTGGCTGGTCACGGCGACGTTCGTGATGATCCTCGGCGTGGGCATCGCCGTCGACCTGACCGGGCAGGTGCACGCTCAGCAGCACGCGAGGGACGTCGCCGTCCAGGCTGCCCGTGCCGGCGGGCAGCAGCTTCAAGGCGGCTCCGCGATCCGTGGGCAGGGGGTGCACGCCAGCTCCCACCAGGCCGCCGTCGCCGCCCGGACCTATCTCGCCGCCGCGGACATGACCGGGACCGTCAGCGTGCCGGGGGGCGGCGACCTGGTCGTGGTGCGGACCTGGGACGAGTACGAGACCCAGTTCCTGTCGATCATCGGCCTGACCTCGATGACGGTGTCGGGCGAAGGCGAGGCGCGGGTCGCGCGTGCCGTGGGGGGTGTCGAGCAGTGATCAGTCGTCTGAGGGGCCTGCTGGCGCTGCTGGTGATCGTCGGCGCGACCGTGGGCCTGCCGTACGTGCTGCTCGCCGTCGGCGCCGACCCGTTCGCGGGCGGTGTGCCGTCGTTCGGGTCGGTGGTCGACCTGCTGACCTCACGCGACGACGGCACGCTGTTCATGGCCGTGCTGCAGGTGGTGGGCTGGCTGGCGTGGGCATTCCTCGCCCTGTCGATCCTGGTCGAGCTGGTCTCGCAGCTACGTGGCGTCCGCGCGCCCCGACTGCCCGGGCTGCAGCTGCCGCAGAGTGCCGCCCGCGGCCTCGTCGGCGCCATGCTGCTGTTGTTCACCGCAGTGCCGATGGCCAACGCCGCGGTGCTGCCCGCGAGCGCGGTGCCGGTGACGGAGCCGCACACGGTGTCGGTGTCCGCGCCGGCCGTGGTGACCGTGCCGACGGATCGGTCGGCACCTTCGACGCACCAGGCGACCGAGAAGGTGGCCGAGGAGGAGGTCGCGCCGGCGACCGTCCAGCACACAGTGGTGCGCGGGGACACGCTGTGGGGACTGGCCGAGACCTACCTGGGCGACGGGCACCGGTTCCGGGACATCGTCGAGCTCAACCAGGGCCACCTCGCCGACAACCCGGCCTTCCTGACGACGGGCTGGGTCCTGACGATCCCGGCGGCGCCCGATGCGACGCCCGATGCGACGCCCGACTCGGCGCCCGGCGCGGACGCCGGGCACTCGAGGGACGGCGCCGACAGGTCCGTGGTGGTCGAGCGGGGCGACACCCTGTCGGGCATCGCCGCGGAGGAGCTCGGCGACGCCACCCGGTACCCCGAGCTCTTCGAGGCCACGCAGGACGTCGACCAGCCCGGCGGCGCCCACCTGACCGACCCGGACCTGATCCACCCGGGATGGACCGTCCAGGTGCCGGGCGCCACGGAAGCCGCGCCGCACCCCGTCCCGGAGCGCAGGGCACCCGAGCCGAAGCCGGTGGCCCCGGTGGAGCAGGCGGCCTCGATGCACGCGGAGGCGCCCGCGTGGTTGTCGGCCGAGGTGACGCGTACCGGGGCCGAGACCCAGCGGCCGAAGGCCGCGCCCGCCCCCGCCCTCGTGCGGCAGGGCGACACCGCCACCGAGCGGCAGGCCGACACCGCCCACGACGAGGTGGCGGACGACGGTCTGTCCGACGAAGCACCCTGGCAGGTCGCGACCGCTACCGGCGTCGGGACGATCCTGGCCGCCGGCATGCTCGCGGTCCTCGCGCGCCGCCGCCGGGACCAGCAGCGGCTGCGCCGCCCGGGGCAGCGCATCCCGCTCCCCGCCGGCGACACCGCGGCGTTCGAGCAGACGATCCGGGCCGCCGCCGACCAGATGTCGGTCGAGACCGTCGACCTGGCGCTGCGTTCCCTGGCGAGCCTGTGCGTCGAGTCCGGTCGCCCGCTGCCGGTGGTGCGTGCGGCCCGGCTCACCGCCCAGGCCTTCGAGCTGTACCTGCAGGAGCCGACGCTCCTGCCTCAGCCGTGGCGCGCCGCTGCCGACTCCACGGTCTGGACGCTCGACGTCAGCGACCTGCAACGGCTCGCCCCGGTCGACATCGCCGTCGTCCCGGCCCCCTACCCGACGCTCGTCACCATCGGGTCCGACGACGACCAGGGCCACGTCTTCCTCAACCTCGAGCAGCTCGGGGCACTCGGGATCACCGGCGACGACTCCGCCACCCTCGAGATCCTCGCGGCCATCGCCGTCGAGCTCGCCACCTCCGTGTGGGCCGACGACCTCCAGGTGACCCTCGTGGGCGCGTTCCCCGACCTCGAGGACACGATGCGCACCGGTCGCATCCGTTTCCTGCCGACCGTCGGCCGGATCATCGAGGACCTGTCCCAGCGCGCGCACGCCGACCGCGCGGCGTTCGCGGCGCAGAGCGTGCCCGACCTGTACTCGGCCCGGGTGACCGGTGCGGTGCCCGACGCCTGGGTACCGGAGATCGTGCTGCTCGCCGACCAGGTCTCCGACACGCAGCGCGCGCGCCTGACCGAGCTGATGGACGTCCTGCCGCACGTAGCGCTCGCGACGATCACGGGCGGCACGAGTGTGGGCGAATGGGCTCTCCAGGTGCTGCCCGGGCACGAGCTCGCGGTGCTGTCGCCGATAGGTCTGGAGCTCCGTCCGCAGCGCTTGCCGTCCGACCAGTACGGGCACCTGCTGCAGCTCGTCTCCCTGGCGGACCCCGGCGAGCTCGAGGGGGCGGGCCAGACCGAGCCGAGCGTCGCGGAGGTCGAGGCGATCAGGCCGGTGCTGGAGCCGCGGACCGACACCGCAGAGGTCCCGATCGTGCCCGCTCCGCTGGTCGGGCATGTCGAGACCGAGCCACGGACAGATACCGCCGAGGTACCGATCGTGTCCCCGCCGTCGCTGACGGCGCCGGTCGAGCCGGCCCCGCGGGTCGAGCCGACCTCGCCGGTCGAGCCCGTCGAGGCCTCCCGCGGGAGCGACTACGACGAGCCCGCCCCCGACACCCTCGAGGTCGCGATCGTCCCGGCTCCCCGCACGGACGCCACGCCGTCGGCCGCCGCTCCCCGGATCCTCGCGCTCGGGGCGGTGGAGCTGCGGAACGCGACCGGCACCGTGGAGGACGGTAAGTGCGCCCGCCTGCTGGAGCTCGCGACGTTCCTCGCGCTGCACCCGGGCACGACACGCACGGCCATCGACGACGCGATCTGGCCCGGCCGAGCGAGCACAGACAACCTGAGCACCCGGAACGCAGCGACATCGCGGCTGCGCCGCTGGGCCGGGCAGGACGCCGACGGCCAGGACTACCTGCCGCGGCACCAGGCCGACGGCGGACACGGGTTCCTGCCGTCGGTCACCTCCGACGTCGGCGAATGGGACAGCCTGCTGGGCGGCGCGCCGCTGGCAGCAGCGTCGGATGACCTCGAAGCGGCGCTCCCGCTGGTGCGTGGCGTGCCGTTCGAGGGCGCGCACGGTCGTCGGTACGCGTGGGCGGAGCCGGTCCGGCAGCGCCTCGTCGCGGAGATCGTGGACGCGTCGTACGCGCTCGCGAAGCGACGTCTGCTGGAGGGCCGCTGGCGCTCCGCCGAGGAGGCGGTCGTGGTGGGCCTGAAGGTCGAGCCGGCGCACGAGAGCCTCTGGCGCGTCCGGATCCTGGCCGCGCACGAGAGTCGAGACGCCGGTGCCGAGACCGAGGCGATCGAGAGCCTGCTCAGCATCACCGAGCGCCTCGAGTGCGATCTGCAGCCCGAGACGGAACAGCTCCTCGCCGCGCTGAAGAGCCCTGGCGCCGGCTTCGACCGGCTCATGGTCGACGCGCTCTGATGAGAACTCAACTGTCCTGTAGGAGGACCCGTATGTCGCGCACGACCCGTATCGCTGCCCGGACCGTGAGCGCTGCCGCTGTGGTGGTACTCGGGCTGAGCCTTGGGGCCTGCTCTGGTGGTGCCGAGCCTGCTGCGGCGCCCTCGGAGTCGGCGCCCGCTTCGGCGTCGGCGTCGCCTTCCCCGACGGAGCTGTCGCCGGAGGACAAGGCGGTCAAGCTCGCTGAGCCTGTCGTGCATGAGTATTTCCGGTTGGAAGACAAAGCGCTGCAGAACCCGTCGAAATTCAAGTACCAGTGGTTCGGAGAGGTCTCCGTAGGGTCGGCTCAGAACTATCTCGAGCAGGAGCACAGCGCCGCAGGAGAGCAAGGGCTGCATCAGGTCGGAGCAACCGAGGTCGCGTCGGTTGAGGTCAACGAAGTGGACTTGACCTACAAGCCGAAGTTGACGCCACCTGAGATCCCGTTTGTCGAGTTCACGGTCTGCTACGACGTGACAGACCTCGACACAGTGGACAAGAGTGGAAAGTCAATCATCCCGGAGAGCCGTAAGGACCGGGGCGTTGTCGAGGTCGGAGTGGCTAACTATGAGTATCCGGACGGCCCATGGCTGGTTGACATCGTCGAGTATCAAGAGGACGAGACATGCTGAGGCGGGTCCTACCCGTCCTCGCGCTCTGTGCATCTCTACTGGTGGTCGCATCGCCCGCGAGCGCTGACGTGTTCTGCAACCCGAAGTCCGGGATCTGCACCGGTGATGCTGAGGAAACCGATAGTGGCGGTTCTACGGGCGACGGCATTGAGGCGCCGGCTGACAAGCCCGCCGACGGTGGAGAGGTGACCTGCACCAACCGTGGCAAGAAGGTCCCCTGTCGGTCGGTCGCTGGCGTCTGGAACGGGAGTTGCTATGTGAAAGCAGTGAAACCGCCACCTCGGGCCATCGATCCTGTGTGGGAGGGGCACACGGACGGGCTGATCGTGACGTGCACGCCGCCAGCGTGTGTGGAGCGGCCGGATCAGTCGTGGGTGCCTGACTGTGCATTTGACCGCTGGATTCCTTCCCTGCCAGACCCGAGCGGCCCGGATCCGGAGCAGTTGGCGTTGCGTGCGGTGTCGCAGATGGACCTGAATCCGATCGATATCGGGATCGTTCCTGAAGAGGGCCCTGACCGAGTTGGAATTGTTGGGATGCCGCAGTGGATGTGGGTCAACGAGCCAGTACCGAACACGTTTGGCCCGATCTCGATGACGGCAACGGCAGGGTCGGCGTCAGTCACGGCGACTGCGAGCGTCGACAAGGTGGTCTGGGATATGGGCGATGGCACGACGGTCACGTGCAACGGCTCGGGAACCGTCTACGAGGACCGGTTCGACATCATGGACTCCCCGGACTGTGGGCACCGCTACACGAAGCAGGGTGAGTACGAGGTGACGGCGACGTCGTACTGGACCGTGCAGTGGGAAGGCATGGGCCAGCGAGGGACGATCCTTCGGGACTTCGAAGCGAAGGCGAACATCGTGATGGGCGAAGCACAGGTCATTACGCAATGACCCGGCGCGGCTTGAGGATCTTGGTGCGAAGGTGTGGGACCTATGCCGGCGATTGATCCGAACCAGATCCCTGGCGATGATCCGAAACTGGATCCGGATGCTGTGGAGGACGCTGCACGCGCTCTGCGCGCCGATGCTGAGGCGATCCGCGAGACCGGCGGCGAGGTGGTCAATGCGTGGTCCCGTCTGCGCGAGGACTATCAGGCACTCGAGTCGGAGCAGCTGCTGCGGTCGATGGATCCCGTCCGGACTGCGACGGCTACCGTCGGCGACGATCTCGGTCGGGCCGCTGCCGCGCTGATGACCTTCGCGGGAGAGCTGCGCGAGATCAAGGCGCAGTTCGACCGCGTGCGGGTAGACGCGTTCGCGTTCAAGGACCGGATCAGGTCCAACCCGGAGTGGGAGTTCGACCAGGCGCTGATCGACGAGAACACCGCCCTGCTGGGCCGGGTCAACACCACGCAGGTGCAGCTGTGGGACGCGGAGCGGGAGTGCGCGAACGCCATCCGGGCAATCGACGACATCAAGCGCTGGCACTCGGGTATCGCGGAGGGCGACCAGTACGGGTACGGGCTGTCGTCGATCCCGGTGGGCACCGAGATGCCGTGGGGCGCACCCGTCGACAAGCAGGAGCACTGCCCCATGTCGGCCGCCATAGCGGTCAAGTCTGCGGTCTGGGACGGGTTCGGCCACGACGTGATCGTCGAGGGCTTCAAGGGCTTGGGCGGACTGATCGGCCTGGGCGAGGACGGCTTCACGATGGAGACGTTCGAGAGCACGTGGGGCGGCATGGGTGCGCTGATCGGGCGTGATGTCGAGACAGGGGACTGGGCCTGGGGTACCGCTGGCGATGCGTGGCTGGCGACCGGCAAGTCGCTCGTGGCTTGGGACATGTGGGCCGAGGATCCGGCACGTGCGACGGGCACGACGCTGGGGAACATCGCGCTGACGGTCGCGACGCTGGGCACAGGGGCGGCGATCAAGGGCGTCGCGTCGGCGGGCCGGGCCGGTCAGGTGCTCTCTGTCGCGGGGCAGGCTCTGCGTGTGGTGGGCAAGGCGATGGATCCGGTCGAGCTGCTCGTGGGTGGTGCGAAGGTGCTCAAGGGAGTGCACCTCCTCGACACCTTCGAGGCTGCGCGGTTCCACAGCAGCCTGAACACTGACGAGATCCTGAAGGGGCTGGAGTTCGACCCGGACGTTGACATGACGACGCCGGAGCCGGACGGGCTGGATGTGTCCCCGGCTGAGAACTCCGCGAGTCAGTCGGCGCCGGAAAGTGTGCGGGAGCCGGCGCTCGTCGGAGCGGCGACCCGGAACGCCGCCGACGTGGTGCAGGCTGGCTCGCATGTGTCGGTAGACCAGCCCTCGACCGGTGGTGGCCACGGTGGTGGCACGAGCTCCGGCGGCGGAGGATCTGGCGACGCCCCCGGCGTGGGTGGTGGTCACGGCGGTGGCACCGATGGGCCAAGCGTGCCGGAAGGATCGCCGGACGCGCCTGGCAACAGTGGGCAGGATGGGAGCCCACCGCGTTCAGTGCCGTCCACCCCGATGGGTGATGCCGTGGTGCGGGATCTGGATTCCGCATTTGACGGCCGGCTCGATGAGTTCCTGGCTGAACACTCGGTGACGCGGAGCCGGTTCGAGGACTTGGTCAATACGCCGATCCACGAGCTCACCCGGCCTGGACTGGAGAAGCTAATAGAGCTCAGGCAGGATCTCCCACCGGTGAATCCGGACACTGTTCTGCAGAAAGTCGTGACACCGGATGTGGTCCACCAAATCTTTGTGGATCTGATTGATACGGCGGATGTATCCGATCCGAAGCAGATGGCCCGCATGTTCGAGCTTGTAGAGACCCACGACGACATGATTCGCGATGTGCCGCCGGACGAGCGTAAGCCAACAAAGCTTGGTGGCTTTGTCACGCGAGCCGCCGATCTCATTGGGAAGGCGCCTGCTGAGATCTACCAACAGCTAGGCCTCGACTACAAGGGGACGCCGTTCCGCCCGGGCGACAAGTTCATGTTTGGTATCGAGTTTCAACCAGGACATCGGTTGCCGGACACCTCTCATTACGTGGCTCAGACCGCGCTCAGGCACTTTGACGAACTCCATGAGTTACCACCCGAGCAGTACAGGAGCAGGATTTTGGAACTTATAGGTAAGGATTATGCGGGCGCGCCCGGCGTGGACTCTATGATCAATAATGGGGGGTTTGCTCTCGACCCGCGCAACCCCTATCGAGGAAACGGTTTCGCTGGAAGCGGAGGTAATCTCATCAAGCCAGAATTCCAGTACTTTGATTACGCCAACGTCCCCGATGGTTCTGAACTTTGGCGCGTTGGGCCTGACGGTGCTCGCGAGATAGTCGCAGGATATAGCCGCGACTTGCAGCAGTGGGTCTTGCGATGAGGGCGGGACTCTATGCTGTCGTTGATGAAGATGTATTCCGAGCGGACGCATATGGCCCAAATATCCGGCTGTCTTTGCCGTCTTCGGAGCCGCGTCCGTCAGGATGGCGTGAGCAGCCAGGAGGAAGAGAGTGGTACTTGGTTGCGCCCCGGAGCGCTGCCGCACGCCTCTTCTTCGTGCGTACGAGCGCGACCTTAGACGGCCTTTCGGTCAAGGTTGTTGATGTCGATGAGCCGAGAGGTTTCGTCTTGGTGCACGCGACCTACCCTGCCTCGACCAGCGTCCACGATCAGCTCGCACAACCGCTGCATCCTGACCTGCGACTGGACAACGATGGCGCGACGGCGTCCAACTGGTTTGGCTGGATCGCGTTCGACCGCCTCTCGGATGTTCGGGAGACCGTCGAGGACCTCGATCCCCTTCGGGACGAAACTCCACCGCTGACCTGGTGACGGTGCGGAGTGGAGTGTGGCTTTCTCGCCTCATTGAGCGACGGGTCGTTGAAGGTGGAGCGGTAAGAGGGCGGCTGCGGTGATCTCGGTGATGCGCCAGGGATCGAGTTGGACTCCGCGGAGCGTGGGCCAGGTGGCCTTGAGCAGTGCGTTGGCGCGCTCGGCCGGGGCGCGCAGGGCGTTGATCATCGCGTTGCGGGAGACGTTGTCCGGGGGCGAGGATGTGACCCTTGATCGGCACCATGATGCCGATCCCGGCGCCGGTGTATCCCTTGTCGGTAAGTGTGAGCAGCCCGTCGGCCGCCGCGGCACGGCCAGCACGGCGGCAACATCCAGGTCCTGACTGGGACAGTGGAAGCGTGCGGAATCGACTAGTCCACTTGGCGGCCGCTGTTTCTCGAACTAACCTGTTTCTCATCATGAGAAACGCGCCCAGTCGAGAAACGGACATGCTTGACGATGCACTGCGCTCCATCGTCGAGCTGCTGCCTGCCTCCTGGAGATTCGACGAGCGCCGGGAAGTCGCGCTCCGAGGCGTGCGGCTCGACGCCGTCGTGGAGCTGATAGGCCCCAGCGGCGACCGAGCCTCGTTCGTGGTCGAGGCGAAGCTGTCAGGGTCCGTGTCGACAACAGTCCTCCTAGACGTCCTGCGCGAGCACGCACGCCGCGCGGGTCTGCCGGTGCTGTTTGTCTCCGACTACGTCGGGCCGTCCCTGCGAGCCGCCCTGATCGCCGAGAACATCAGCTTTGCCGATGCCACCGGATGGGTGCGAGTGATTTCCGAAGACCCCCTCATCCTGCTAACTGGCCACGGGGCCAAGCGTTCCCCGCAGACCCGGGTCGCCAGCGCAGTCACCCGGCTCAACGGGATCGCGGCGAGCCGCACGATCCGTGCCTTGTCGAACACCGATCTGCCCATCGGAGTACGGGAACTTGCCAACCTCGCCTGTGTCTCACCTGGCTCGGTCTCCAAGCTATTGGCCACCCTGGCATCCGAGGGCGTCGTCGACCGGGACGAGCGCGGCGGGGTCCACACCGTGCGACGGCGCGCACTGATCCGGCGATGGGCGCAGGACTACTCCTTCGCAAAGTCCAACCGCGCGGTCAGCTACTACATCGCGCCGCGAGGGCTCGACCGCGCGGTGACCCAGCTCTCAGATCGAGGGGGTATCGCGGTCACGGGATCGGCGGCGGCGCGCCGCATCCTGCCCGACGGGGTGACATCTGTCGTTCCGCTCCGGCTGCTCGCCCTGTATGCCGCTGAGCCAATCGCCCTGCCCCGAGAACTGGGTCTGATCGCCGCTGAGCCGGCGACCGCCAACGTCGTGATCGCCGCACCACAGGACAAGGACGTTCTCCCGGGGTTCAATGACCTGTCGCTGGCGACGGCACCGGTAGCGCTCGTGCTGGCTGATCTGTTGACACTCCCCGGCCGCTCAGACGCCGAGGCTGACCAGCTCATGGAAGCACTAGCGAAAAACGACCCCGCATGGAACGAATGAGATGAACGACCTTGCTCCCGAGTACGTCGCCGCGCGCCGCGTTCTCCTTGACGCTCTCGCCGCACTCGAAGGACACCTCGACAACCTGATCCTCGTCGGTGCCCAGGCGGTCTATCACCACACCGGCGCCGCTGAGCTGAACGTGCCGTTGATGACGACCGACGCGGACCTCGCGATCAACGCCACCGGTCTCGCAGACGTGCCCGAGATCGGCGAAGTGCTTCGGGCAGCCGGGTTCACGCACGGCCCCAACCCCGGACACTGGATCGCAGCCAGCGACGTTGCAGTCGACCTGATGGTCGTGCCACATCAGGCAGGCACGGCACGGGCCTCCGCCCGCGCGGCCCGCCTACAGCCCCACGACAAGCACACCGCCCGCATCGCCCGCGGTCTGGAGCCCGCGCTCCTCGACAATGAGCGGGTCACGATCACCGCGTTCGAGACCGCCGACACCCGCAGGGTTGACCTGCGAGTGGCTGGGCCGGCTGCACTGCTGACCGCGAAGGCGATCAAGATCGCCGAACGCCTCGAACAAGCCGACCAGCAGCCCGATCGGCTCAAAGAGAAGGACGCCCTCGACATGTTCCGCGTCCTACAAGCCGTCGAGACTGCCGACCTTGTCGGCGGGCTCAAGGCTCACTCGGCCGACGAGCACGCCGCTGCCGTCACCAACGAAGCACTCGACCTACTCCGCGCACGGGCTTCGAGTGCACAAGGACGGATCCCCGTCCTGGCGGCCAGCGCTGCACACGGGGACCCGACCGTGGCGCCAGCATTTGCCGCTCTCGTGAGCGAGTTGCTCGCCGCAATGTGACTACCTATCGATCCCACCTACTCCTTTACCTCGACGTCGCCAGGGAGCACGGCACGGAGCCGGTGCTGCTGTGACCCGACGGTCAGCCGGTCAGGTTACTGATGAGGATGGCGACGACGGTGACGGCTGCCCAGAGGAGCAGCCCGAACCGCCACCACAGGTTCAGCGTGAGCCGGTTGGGCGCGTCGAGCTGCATCGCTTCCTCGTCCGAGAGCTGGCGTGTCGCCCAGCCCGCCTCCGTAGCGGTCGCGAGGCTGTACTTCAGGCCCCAGGAGACCCGGAGCAACCAGAACAGGTGGAAGTACGAGTACCGCAGCACCAGGGCTCGCCCCGCGTCGAGCGGCGCCGTCTTGCTCTTGCTACCCCAGCCGAAGAAGACCATGTTCTCTTTTCCTCATCTCGAACGGCGCGCGTTCGCGCGCCCTCGCAGAGAGTGACAGAAGTCAGGGCCACGGTCTGTGGGGAGAACTACCCACGGTCGCCGGACCTCGGCGCCTGCGCTGTCCGTCGTCGGGCGGCCCCCAGGATCAGGCCGTCGCCGTGGCGGCAGCCCGCGCGGCGCCCGGCAGCGCCTCCAGGATCCGGTTCACCGCGGCGTCGTCATGCGCAGCGGAGACGAACCAGGCCTCGAAGACCGACGGCGGCAGGTTGACCCCCGACTCCAGCATCGAGTGGAAGAGGGCCGTGTACCGGAAGGTCTCCTGCGCCTGGGCCTGCGCGTAGTCGCGCACCCCGGACGCGGCGGCCAGCGGACCGAAGAACACCGAGAACAGCGAGCCGGCCCGCTGCACCCGGTGTTCGACGCCCGCGGCGCTCAGCGCCTCGCCGACGGCGCCCGAAAGCGTGGCGGCCACCTTGTTCACGTGGGCGTACACGGCGTCGTCGGCCAGCCGCAGGGTCGTCAGACCTGAGGCGACCGCCACGGGGTTACCCGACAGCGTGCCCGCCTGGTAGACGGGGCCGAGGGGCGCCAGGTGGTCCATGATCGACGCCGGCCCGCCGAGCGCGGCCACCGGCATGCCGCCACCGACGACCTTGCCGAACGTGAACAGGTCGGGCGTGTAGCCCTCGCCCCCGGCGGCGCGGATTGCGTCGTTCTCGAACCCCCACCAGCCGGACGGGCCCACGCGGAACCCGGTCAGGACCTCGTCCATGATGAACAGCGCGCCGTGCCTCGACGTGATCCGCCGCAGGCCCTCGTTGAACCCCTCCGCGGGCGGCACCACGCCCATGTTCGCGGGCGACGCCTCGGTGATGACCGCGGCGATCTCGGAGCCGCGCTGCGCGAACGCCGCCTCGACGGCCGCGAGGTCGTTGTACGGCAGCACGAGCGTCTCGGCCGCGGTGGCCTCGGTCACGCCCGCAGAACCCGGCAGCGCCAGCGTCGCGACGCCCGAGCCGGCCTCGGCCAGCAGCCCGTCCACGTGCCCGTGGTAGCACCCGGCGAACTTGATGACGAGCGGCCGGCCCGTAAACCCGCGGGCGAGGCGGATCGCCGTCATCGTCGCCTCCGTGCCCGTGGAGACGAGGCGGACGCGCTCGGCGGCGGGCACCCGGCGTCGGACCTCCTCCGCGAGGTCGACCTCGGCGACCGTCGGGGCGCCGAACGACAGGCCGCGCGCGGCGGCCTCCTGCACGGCGACGACGACGTCGGGGTGCGCGTGGCCGAGGAGGGCCGGACCCCACGAGCACACCAGGTCGACATACTCACGCCCCGCCACGTCCGTGACGTACGGACCACGGGCCGAGGCGAGGAACCGCGGGTCCCCGCCCACGCTCCGGTACGCGCGCACCGGCGAGTTCACGCCGCCCGGGATGGCGCCCTGCGCACGGAGGAACGCCGCGTGGTTCGCCTCAGGGGCGCGGCGCAGGCCCTGGGTCTCGACAGGCTCGGCCACCGGTTCGCTCACTTGATCCACTCCGCAATCTCCAGGGCCCAGTACGTGAGGATCACGTCCGCACCCGCTCGCTTGATGCTCGTCACCGACTCCATGACCGCCCGGTCGCGGTCGATCCAGCCGTTCGCGCCGGCCGCCTCGATCATCGCGTACTCGCCCGACACCTGGTACGCCGCCACCGGCACGTCGCTCCGGTCGGCGACGGCGCGCAGCACGTCAAGGTACGACCCGGCCGGCTTCACCATGACCATGTCGGCACCCTCGGCGAGGTCCAGGTCGGCCTCGCGCAGGCCCTCGCGGCTGTTCGCGAAGTCCATCTGGTACGTCTTGCGGTCGCCCTTGAGCTCCGAGTCCACGGCCTCCCGGAACGGGCCGAAGTACGCGCTCGCGTACTTGGCGCTGTAGGCCAGGATGCTCGTGTCGACGAAGCCGGCATCGTCCAGGGCGTCCCGGATCATCGCCACCTGGCCGTCCATCATGCCCGACGGCGAGATGACGTCGGCGCCCGCCTTCGCCTGCGCCACCGCCATGGAGGCGTAGCGGGTGAGCGTCGCGTCGTTGTCCACAGCCCCTGTGGACGTGAGGACGCCGCAGTGGCCGTGGTCGGTGAACTCGTCGAGGCAGGTGTCGGCCATCAGCACGGGGGTGGGGGCACCCGGGGCGAGCCCTTCGTCCAGCACGGCGCGCGACGCCCGCAGCGCCCGCTGCAGGATCCCGTTCGGTGCGTCGCCCTGTGAGCCGTTGGCGTCCTTGGCCACCGGGATGCCGAACAGCATGATGCCGCCGAGGCCGGCGTCGCGTGCGGCCCGCACCGCCTCCACCAGGGAGTCCTCGGTGTGCTGCACCTGCCCGGGCATGCTCGTCAGCGGTGCGGGCTCGGTCAGCCCCTCCTTGACGAAGAGCGGCAGCACCAGGTCGGCCGGGTGCAGCCGCGTCTCCGCGACCAGGCGCCGCATGCCCGGTGTGGCCCGCAGACGACGCGGTCGGTACACGATCCCGGTGGAGCTCAAGGTGTCCTTCTTCCTGTTCTGTTCCTGAGTTTCTGACACGCTCGCAGGACGGCGTCGGCCAGGGCCGCGTCCGTGGGCCGTCCGGCCACGGCGAGCACCGTGTGCCCGACGGCTCGTGCCGTGCTGGCCGACGGCTCCCCGATCGCCACCACCCGCTGCGGGCCCAGCTGGGCCGCGACCTGGCGGGCGGCCGAGCCCGACGCGACCACGACGACGTCGAACCGCCGCCGGAGCTCCGGGGGGAGCGTACGCGTGACCGTGCGGTAGGCCGTGACGACGTCGACCGCCCAGCCCTTCGCCTCGAGGCCGGCGCGCAGCGTGCCGGACGCGAGGTTCCCGAGCGGGAGCAGCACGCGGGGGGCGGCGCCCCGCCCTGCCGGGCCAGGCAGATCGCCTGCGCCGCGGCCGCTCGGTGCTGCCGGGAACGCCTCGGCGAGGCCGGCGCCGGTCGCGTCGTCGGCGACGAGGTCGACGGCGACGCCGTGCGTGACCAGCGCCTGCCGCGTGGCGGGCCCGACGGCGGCCCACCGGACCGACCCGGCGGTGACCGCGCCGGCCGTCGTCGGACCGAGCAGGGCGTCCACCGCGTTCACGCTGGTGATCGCGACCCAGGCATAGGCGCCGTCGGCCAGGCGCTCGCGGGCGGCGGCGAGCTCCGCGGGGTCCTCGGCCGGCGCCCGCTCGATCACGGGTGCCGCCACCGGGTCCAGCCCGTGCTCGCGCAGCAGCGTCAGGAGTCCGGCGGCCCGCTCCGGGTCGCGCGCGACGAGCACGTCGGCCGGCCCGGTCGCGCCGGGAGCCTGGTCCGTCGCGGGAGACCCGGCCGCAGGTGGGTCCGGCTCGGTCACGCCTTCTCCGGGACGGTGGTGCTCAGCGGGGCGAGCCGTTCGGCACCGTCGGCCAGCAGGTGCTCGGCGACGGAGACGCCCAGCGCCCGGGCGGCGTCATCGATCACCTCGGGTGCGATGTCCGGGGAGAGTCGCGTCTCACCGCCGCGCGACATCTGCTCCGAGCCGTCGACAGCGGCCACCACGGAGCGCAGCCGGAGGACGTTGCCGGACACCGTGGCATACGCGCCGACCGGTGCGGCGCACCCGGCCTCCAGCCGCGCCAGCACGGAACGCTCGGCGAGGACCGCGAGGCGGGTCGGGCGGTGATCGAGCAGGTGGATCGCCTCGGCGAGGTCGGGTACACGGGGCGCACCGCCGCCGTCGGACACGATGTCGGCAGTGCGCACCTCGACGGCGAGCGCGCCCTGGCCGGGCGCCGGGACGACGACGTCGACGTCGAGGGCCTCCGTGACCACCTCGGTACGGCCCAGCCGCGCGAGCCCCGCGTAGGCGAGGACCACGGCGTCGAGGTCGGCCTCGGGGCCCAGCGCCCGGTCGAGCCGGGTGCCGACGTTGCCGCGGATGTCGACGACCTCCAGGTCCGGCCGGGCGGCGCGGACCTGTGCGGCGCGCCGGGGCGAGCCCGTGCCGACGCGCCCGCCGCGGGGCAGCGTCGTGAGAGTGAGCCCGTCGCGGGCGCAGAGGGCGTCGCGCGGGTCCGCCCGCTCGGGCGTCACGAAGGTGAGGTGCGGCGCGGGAGTGGTGGGCAGGTCCTTGAGAGAGTGGACGGCGACGTCACAGCGGCCGTCCAGCAGCGCCTCGCGCAAGGCCGTCACGAACACCCCGGTACCGCCGAGGCTCGCGAGGCTCCCCGTCTTCACGTCGCCCTCCGTCTTGATGCGCACCAGCTCGACCGGCCTGCCGGTCAGCTCCTCCAGGCGCTTCGCCACGAGCCCGCTCTGGGTGGTGGCGAGCGCGCTCGCGCGCGTGCCGAGACGGATCGGCACGACGTCGCCCGTGGTGCTTCCGGGGGTGCTGACGGGAAGGGGGGTCGGGGTCACCATCCCAGTCTCTACCCGATCCCCGCGGGGACGAAACCGGGCGGCACATCTCACACGGTTGCTGGCGAGCTGTCAGAACGTTGTGTCAGAACCCCGGCTCTCCGAGCCGCTCGGCCGTGCGCCGTGCGTGCCCGACGATCGCCGCGAGGCCCGTTCCAGCGATCCAGCCGCCGGTCGTGTCGAGGCCGGGCTGGGCAAGGACGGCCTCCTCGATCTCCTTGACGACAGCTCGGTAGGCCGGCGTCGGCGGGGGCAGCGACCCGTCCCAGCGCTGGTGCAGGCTGTCCCGCACGCGGCCGGTCAGGTCGACGCCGAGCAGCGCCGACGCGTCGTGGGCCGCCTCCTCCGGGGTGGGGTCCGGCGTCGGCTCGCCGATGCGGCCGTAGCTGAGCCGCACCACGTGCCACCCGGGCCCGACGGCGTCGCGCACCCGCCGGGCGAGCCACGGCCACTTCGCCGTCGCATGGGTCAGTGCCTTGGCCCGGACGGCGCCCGGCGAGCTGCCCGGCGCCACGAGCATCCCCGAACCGCGCGGGGCCGTGTCCAGCTCCGGTGCCTCGACGAGCAGCGTGACCAGCCGTATGTCCGCGCCGCGCTCGGGGGCCGGCGGCGCGAGATCGGTACTTCGCTGCACCTCCGCTTCGATCTCGGCACCGCTGACACGAGTCGCCAGCACCAACCGGGGCGCTCGCAGCGCCGGACCGCCCTCGACGCTCACCAGCCAGTCGGCGCGGCCGCCCATGGCCTCGCCCATCGCCTGCTCGCCGCCGGTCACCTGCTCGACGGCGACTGCCCGCGCTCCCAACCGCACGTCGAGCCGTTCCAGCAGGGCGTCCACCAGCGAGTGGATCCCGCCGTCGATCCCCCGCACCGCGGAGCCGGGGGGAGCCGCCGCTCGCAGCGACGCCACGGCCCGCGACAGCGATCCGCTCCGCGCGTACGCGTCGAGCAGGCCTGGTGCGACGGCCGCGACGTCGAGCCGGTCGAGCGGAGCCGAGTGCACCCCTGCGGCGACCGGGGTCACGAGCCGGTCCGCCACCCGGGACCCGAGCCGGGACCGCGCGAACGTCCCGAGGTCGGTCGTGTCGACGAACCGGGACGGCAGCACCCGGTCCAGCGTGCCGCGCAGCACACCCGGCCAGCCGATCGCGCGCCGCACGTCCGCTGCCCACGGACGCGCGGGAATCCCCAGGACGCCGGCGGCAGGCAGCTGGAACGCTCGCCCGGCGGCGTAACCCCAGGCCGGGAGCCCTGCGGGTGCCTCGACCGACAGCCCGAGCTCGTCCGCCAGCCGTTCGACCGCGCCACCCCGCACCGCGAACGACTCGGCCCCCAGGTCCAGCGGCACGTCCGGCAGGGACGCGAACGACCCGCCGCGGACCGGCCCGCCGGCCCGCTCGGCGGCCTCGAGCACGACGACGCGCAGCCCACGTGCGGCGAGCGTGTGCGCGGCGACGAGCCCGCCGATCCCGGCCCCGACGACGACGGCGTCGGCCGCCTCGCTCTGCATGGTCACCGAGCCCCGGTCAGCGACCGGTCACAACGAGTGCACCAGCTCGACCACGCGGGTCAGGACGGTCGGGTCCGTGTCCGGCGGAACCCCGTGGCCAAGGTTGACCACGTGCCCGTTGGCCTTGCGCCCGCGGGCGACCACGTCCCGCACGTGCGCCTCCAGGACGTCCCACGGCGCGCCCAGCAGGGCCGGGTCGATGTTGCCCTGCAGGGGGACCCCTGGCAGCAGGGCGGCGGCCTCGTCGAGCGGCGTCCGGTAGTCGACGCCGACGGCGTGGTCCGTGATCCCGGCCGAGACCAGCACGGACCGCATGGCGGGCAACAGGTGCTCGGTACCGGTACCGAAGTGGATGCCGGGCACACCGGTGTCCGCGACGTGGCCGAGGGCCCGGGTCGACGCCGGGGCGACGCGGGACGTGTAGTCCGCGAGCGAGAGTGATCCGGCCCAGGAGTCGAACAGCTGCACGGCGCTCGCCCCCGCCTCGACCTGTGCCCGGAGGAACGCCCCGGTGAGGTCGGCGGTCCACGTCACCAGCGCGTCCCACGTCTCGGGGTCGGCGTGCATCAGGGTGCGGGCGGCCAGGTGGTCGCGCGACGGCCGGCCCTCGACGAGGTACGCGGCGAGCGTGAACGGCGCACCGCCGAAGCCCAGCAGCGGCGTCGGGCCCAGCTCGGCGACGGTCAGCGCCACGGCTTCCCGGATCGGGTCGAGGGCAGCGGGGTCGAGCGTGCGGGACACGAGCCCCGCGACGTCGTCGGCGGTGCGGTAGGGCTGGTCCATGACCGGGCCGACGCCCGGCGCGATGTCCACGCCGACCCCGGCGAGCTTGAGCGGCACCACGATGTCGGAGAAGAAGACCGCAGCGTCCACCCCGTGCCTGCGCACGGGCTGCAGTGTGATCTCCGACGCAAGCTCCGGCCGCAGGCAGGCCTCGAGCATGTCGGTGCCCTGGCGCACCTGGCGGTACTCGGGCAGGGAGCGGCCGGCCTGGCGCATGAACCAGACGGGCGTGCGACCAGGCCGATCGCCCCGGAGGGCCCGCACAAGGGGCGCGGCGGAGGTCCGCCCGTCGGCGAGCGGATGAGTGGGGGCGATCGTGGTGGACTTCACGCTTCCCGATTCTGCCTTGCCGGGCCGGGGTGCATAAAGTTGGAGCACTGTGGTTCTCCTCTCCCTCACCGCCAGCCACCGCGAGCTCGACCTCGACGCGCTGGAACGCCTGTCCACGGGTTCGTCGTCAGTGGGTCGCGTCGTCGTCGGTACGTGCGGCCCCGTCGCGGGCGCCGTCGTGATCTCGACGTGCAACCGCTTCGAGCTCTACCTCGACGTCGATGCCCCGCTCAGCGGCGACAGCGTCCGGCACGCGACGCGTCACGTGGCCGAGCTGGTGGCGCACGCCTCCGGCGTCACCGGCGACGTCGCGGCCCGGAGCTTCACCGTCCGTACCGGACCGGAGGTCACCGAGCACCTGTTCGCGGTGGCGTCGGGCCTCGACGCCATGGTGGTGGGCGAGCGAGAGATCGCCGGCCAGGTGAAGCGCTCGCTCGTGGTCGCCCGCGAGCAGGAGACGACGTCCAAGACGCTCGAGCTGCTCTTCCAGACGGCGTCGCGCACCTCCAAGCGGGTCGGCACGGACACGGAGCTCGGTGCGGCCGGCCGGTCGGTCGTCGCGCTCGCCCTGGACCTCGCAGAGCGCGAGCTGCCACCGTGGGACGGCACGCGGGTCGTGCTCATCGGCACCGGCTCGTACGCGGGCGCGTCCGTCGCCGCCCTCCGGGCGCGCGGCTGCGACGACATCCGCGTCTACTCGCGGTCCGGTCGTGCCGGGGTGTTCGCCGACTCGCACGGCGTCCAGCCGGTGGACTCGCTCGTCGAGGCGCTGGCCGACGCCGACCTGGTGGTCAGCTGCAGCGGTGCGCGCGGTCGCGCGCCGGCCGGGCCGGCGGAGCACTCCCAGGCGGTGCCCGGGCAGGTCGAGCCCTCGGTGGCCGAGCCAGTCGAGACCCGCCTCCGCGGTCTGACGAGCGAGGACGGTCCCGAGGCGAGCCTCGGTCACGTCCTGGACGCCGCGGCGCTGGTCCGGGCGCGGGAGCGCGCAGCGGACCGGGCCGGCGACGAGCCGGAGCCCCGACCGCTCGTGATCCTCGACCTCGCGCTGCACCGCGACGTCGACCCCGGGGTGGCCGACGTCGAGGGCGTGCTGCTCTTCGACCTCGCCACCCTGAAGGCGCACGCACCCGCTGTGGCCCACGACGTCGTCGCGCAGGCGCAGGTCATCGTGGACGGTGCCGCCCGGCGCTTCGAGGAGACCCGCCTGGGCCGCGAGGCCGACGCCGCCGTGGTCGCCCTCCTGGACGAGGCGGAGGTCCGAGTGGTCGCAGAGGTCGCCGACGCGGTGGCCGGGCTCACTGCGGAGCTGGCCGCACGGGGCGGTCCGGCCCCGGGGGACGCCGAGGCCGACGCCATCGCCCGCGAGGTGCGCAGGCGGGTGCATGCCGAGCTGCACGACAAGATCGTCGCGGTCCGGGCGAAGGCCACTGCCGAGGCGAAGGCCGCAGAGGCCGCACTGGTCCACGGTGCAGAGGCCCTGACGATGCGGGCGTCCGCCCAGCGAGACGCCGGCCGGCCCGGCCGCCGATAACTCCTCGGCGCGAATTGGCGGAACAAGGCGGACGGACCGGGTTTCAAGGTCCAATTCGGCCTGTGTAACACAATCGTAACAAGGGTGATTTTATTCACCCGGTGGGAGGGGGCTAGGTTCGGGGGCTCAAGGACCGAACGCGCATATGCGCAACGAGATGCTGGAGCACCTTTTGAAGCACGCAGCACACAAGAAGAAGACCGCATCGGCGGGCGCGCGAACCATCGCGACCGTCGCCATCGCAACAGCGGCCACGAGCATGGCCGCCCCGGCCATGGCCGCGGAGGCCTCGCCGCTGGACTCCCTCGGTGACGTCGGCGCGACGGCCGAGGGCCTCAAGTCCGGCCTCCCCGCCATCTCCTCCACGTCGATCGACCTGGGCGAGCTCACCGGCGCCGTCCCCACGGCCGACGCGGTGGCCAAGAAGCTCCCCGCCTCGATCGCCCCCACCACGGCGCTCGCGCCGAACTACGAGCCCGCCCAGTACGTGTCGGGTGCGGTCCAGGGCGCCACGCCCCAGGCCGTCTCGAGCGCCGTGCGTGGCGTGACCAACGGTTCCGCCGTCTCCGGCGTGACCGGTACCGCCCACTCCGTCTCCGGGGTGACCGGTACCGCCCACTCGGCGTTCGCGAACGTGCTCGGCGGCAACGGCGCCGGCACCGCGGCCGGCGTCGCGACCGGTGCGGTCGAGAACGTGCCCGCCACCGTGGCCGACGTGATCCGCAACCTGCCGAACGTCGTGGGCGGCGTGACCGGCCCGGCCGCAGGCCTCGCCGCGACCCTGCCGGGCGTGCTCGGTGGCGTGGGCAGCCTCGTCAACAGCGTCGTGTCGCAGGTTCCCGGCGTGGTCGCAGGGGTGCCGGGAGTCGTGGCCAAGGTCACCACACCGGCCGCCGGTGCCGTAGAGGCCGTCGTGGGTGACGTCGCCGTCGACGGTGTCGTCAAGCCGGTCGCCGCGGGGACCGTCGGCGCCGTCGGCTCCGTGCAGGGCAACGTCGTGCCGGGCGCCGGCTCGACCGTCGGCCACGCGACGGGCTCCGTCGTTCCGGGTGCCGCAGGCACCGTGGCCGACGACGTCCTGCCGGCCGTCGTGAACGGTGTGGCCAAGCCGGTCGGTGGCGTCGTCGTCGACGGTGTGGCCAAGGGTGTCGTCAAGGGCGACGTGGTCGACAACGTGGTGAAGCCGGTCGTCAGGGACACCGTCGTGGACGGCGTCGCGAAGCCGCTGGTCAAGGGCGCCGTCGTGGACGGCGTCGCGAAGCAGGTCGTGAAGGACGGCGTCACGGAGCCCGTCATGGACACCGTGGACAGCACCGTCAAGGGCGTCGCTGGCGGCGCCGCGAAGGACACCGTCGGCGGCGTCACGGGCGCTGTGGACGGCGTGACCGGCGGCGCTGTGAGCGGTGTCACGGGAGGGCTTCTGGGCGGCCTTTCCTGACCCGAACTCCGAGAGGACCCCAGCCTCTTCGGTCTTGACGTAGCAAGGTGGAGCGCCATTGGCGCTCCACCTTGTTTACGTTTTACGGCCCTTTGCTCAGGTTCCATTCTCCTGCCGGTTGTTATCTAATCGTTACCATCGGATCGGGTTTTTCCGGTCTACCCCTTTTGCTCCAATTCTTGATCCGGTAGCGTCATCGCGTCCCCCGGGTTCCGGGCCGTTGTAGCCGACCAGCTGGAGCAGCTCCCATGAAGCACGCCGCCGTCAAGCCTTCGTCCGTCGCCAGGTCCACGGCCTCCCGTGTCGTGGCGACGATCGCGCTCGCCACCGCGGCGACGGCGGTCGCCAGCCCGGCGATGGCCCACGAGGGCGGCGGCCACGACGGGCACGAGGGCTATGACGGCCACCAGGGCTACGGCGGTCACGACCTGGACCGCTGGCACGACGACGGCCGCGACTCCTCTGACGCCCCGCGCTCCTACGAGCCCGCCCGTTACAGCGAGCCGGACTACGACATGCCGCGGTACGGGTCCCAGCAGGGCGACTGCGACCGGGGCGAGAGCCAGGTCCGCTCCGACTGGGACGAGGACGACCGCGAGCAGGTGCGCGAGATCGTGCGGGAGCACGTGAACGAGGCCGACGCGCCCGCCCCGAAGCCGGAGCCCGCCGTCGAGACAGGCGAGCGGCCGGTCGCGGATACCCCGAAGAAGGTCGCGCCGGTCGAGGCGCCGGCGGTCGCGGAGCCTGCGGCGCCCGCGGTGGCCGAGACGTCCGAGCCTGCCCTGTCCGAGCCTGCCCCGTCCGAGCCGCCGGTGGCCGTGCAGGCGCCCGGGCAGCAGTGGCAGGGCAGGCCGACGGCGGCCGACACCGCAGGGGCCGAGCTCACCTCCTACGTCCCGTCCGAGGGCGCAGAGGCGATCGGGCAGGACGCCTCCGCGCTCTCCGAGGCCACCCTCGACGCCCCGGTCCGGCTCGCCACGACCGGTGCGGAGGCTGCCGCCCTCACGGCCGCGGCCGGCGCCCTGGTGATCGGCGGTGCGGGATCGCTGCTGGTCGCCCGCCGCAGTCATGTCCGCGCCTGACCCCACTCATGCCCAGGCCGGGGCGTCCGTACCCCACGGGTGTGCGGGGTGCGCGTAGTCGTCGTATCCCGGGAGGGCCGGCCGCGCGGTGGTGACCCGCCCGTGTGTCACGGTCTCGGTCGCCGGCACCCGGCAGGGCTCGGCGCGTCGCGCGCCGGCGGGCTCAGCACGGCGCGGCACCGCGGCCGCCGGGCGCAGCGGGTCGCGTCCCGGGAGGTCAAGCAGCCAGGTGGCGGTGCGCGCGAGCGACACCGACACGTCGCGGCCGGGCCCGTCGTCCCGGAGGGTGAGCGCGTCGACGATCCCGGCAGCGAGCAGGTAGCCGGAGGCGTGATCGAGCACCTGAGCGGGAAGCGCCCCTGGCGCCCCGTCCCGGCCCTCCAGCAGTGCGATGCCGCTGGCCGCCTGCACTATCGAGTCGAACCCCCGCCGACCGGACCACGGCCCCGTGTCGCCCCATGCGGACACCCTTCCGGTCACCGTGCCACGTGGAACCCGGAGCCCGAGCGACTCGATCGCGCCGGGCCGGTAGCCCGTGACCAGCACGTCGGCCGTGTCCAGCAGGTCCTGCGCGGTACGGCGGCCGTGCGCATCCCGCAGATCGAGGACGGTGCTGCGCTTGCCCTGTCCCGTGTCGAGGTGCTGCCACTCGATCTCCGCGGGATCCGGCGGGTCGACGCGGAGCACGTCGGCGCCGAGCAGCGCGAGCGTGCGCGTGGCGACGGGGCCGGCGATCACCCTGGTGAGGTCGAGCACGCGGATGCCGGCCAGAGGCGTGGCTCCGCCGGCCGACGTGCCGGTCGGGGGACGCCGTCCTGAGCCCGGACGCGGTCCTGGGCCTGCAGGATCGGTCCGCTGCCCCGTCCGTACCAGGGGGCCCGACGCCGCCGCGCGCCCCGGCTCCGACGCTCGCCACTCCTGCTCCGTCCGTACGCGCGCCACGATCGCGCCGGCATGCGGTCCTGAGCCTGCCGGGCCGGCCGCGCGGTCCTCGAGCTCCTGTCCCGACAGCACCGTGAGGCGGTGGGCGAACGCGGCCCTGCCGACGTCGTCGGGCAGGCCGACGAGGGCCGTCAGGCGCGACCGGTGGTGCGGGTAGTTCGCGTGGGTGCGGACCCAGCCGTCGGCTGTGGCGAAGAAGCCGGAGAGCTGGGCGAACCCGGCCATGGGCTGTCCGTCGAGCGCGAAGACGCGGTCAGAGGCGAGCGCGGCGGCGAGCCGGGCGGGATCAGGCAGGGGAGGCTCGTCGGCTCCTCTCGCCCCTCGTCCGGCCCGCGCGGCCGCGCGCTGGACCGCTCGGACCGCGTCGAGCGCGAGGTCGAGCACGGGCAGGTGGGCGGCGAGCCAGGGTTCCACAACTCAATCATCGGCCCGGCCCGTCCCCGTCCCACCGGCGGCGTGTGACGGAGCGGCGACGGACCACTTTCCAAAACATCACCGGCCCGACAGATCCGAGCTCATGCACGCGGATACACTCGCCGCATGGCCAAGAATCCCTCCTCCGACTTCGTGCTGCGGCCCTTCGAAGGTCTCCCTGGAGAGACCGACTGGGTCGCGATGCGCGAGATCGTCCCGTCAGCGACCGCGACGGCCCGCACGACCGCAGAGTACGGCTCCCGCGACGTCACCGTCGTGACGCTGCTTCCGGGCGCCTGGACGGCGCTGCACCGTGCCGACGGCACGATCCTGCTCGCCGTGCAGGGCATCCTCGGATCGGGTGACGTGAGCCGGGATCTCGCCGCCGCGCTGCTCGAGGCGCTGGAGCTCGAGCCGGGCACCGCCGTCGAGCCGGGCGAGCTGCCGGGTGAGGGTCCGCGCCTGCAGGACGTGCTCGACCTGAGCGTCCCGTTCGAGGCCACGGTGCACGAGACGTTCGACTTCTGGCTCGACCCGAGCGCCGACGTCACGCCGGAGCTCAAGGAGAGCCTGGAGGACGCCGCCGACGGCGCGATCCCCACGGTCAAGGTGTCCTCCGTCGAGTCGGCCTACTGGTGCAGCATGACTCGCGAGTTCCTCCGCTGGGCACGCCCTGAGCCGGAGGACGACCTCATCGACGCCCTCTCTCGGCTGCACGCAAAGCGCGAGTCAGGGCTCGCGGGTGGGAAGTTCGTGGGAGCGTTTCGTGCTTCTGGGCTGGTCGTCCCCGTCTGGGAGCTGCCGAAGGGTACTGAGGCAGCGGATCTGGAGGGCCCGGCGACGGAGCTCGGCGACAAGCTCACGAAAGCACTTTCCATCAAGGAGCCGCTTGATGCGAACGAGCGACGCGCAAGAGCAGGTATCGTCTCCCGGCAGGTCACCCTGCGTTAGTCCGGACACCCCGGTCGGGCGCGCGCGAGCGGCCCGGAACGCGTCGGCAGTCACCGAGGATCGCCATGAGCGGTCCAGGTTTCGGCAACTAGCGGACCAAGGGAGTAGGATTCCAGGGGTAAACCTTTGCACTCACCAAGCAAAGGGCTATCCGGCCACCCACCAAGGCAAATCGACGCTTCAGGCAGGACAGGTGTGAACGCTCTCCCGGTCGCGAAGACCACGCGTCCCGGCAATGCTCAGGCAGGTAAGAACGTCCAACGGGTTGCGGCGATCATCCCGGCGAAGGACGAAGCCGACCGCATTGCCGCCACCGTGCGCTCTGCGCGTGCGATCCCCCACGTCGACCTCGTGCTCGTGGTCGACGACGGCTCCGAGGACGACACGCAGCATGTCGCGCGTGCCGCCGGCGCCGTCGTCGTGCGCCATTCGCACAACCGCGGCAAGGCAGCGGCGATGGAGACGGGCGCGGCAGTGGTGGCGATGCGCGATGCCGACGGCCGCCCCCCGCGCCTCCTCATGTTCATCGACGGCGACCTCGGCGACACCGCCGTGAACACCGCTCCGCTCGTGCGCCCCGTCCGAGAGGGCGTGGCCGATCTCACGATCGCGCTGCTGCCCAAGCAGGCCGGCGCCGGCGGGCGCGGCGTGGTGGTGGGCGCGGCCCGCCGGGCGATCGAGGCGATGACGGGCTGGAGCCCGTCGCAGCCGTTGTCCGGCATGCGCTGCCTCACTCGCGAGGCCTTCGAGGCGGCCACCCCGCTCGCGCGCGGCTGGGGCGTCGAGACGGGGATGACCATCGACCTGCTGCGCAAGGGGTACGTCGCCGTCGAGGTGCCGTGCGACCTCAAGCACCGTGCGTCGGCGAACGACCTCAAGGGCCAGATCCACCGCGCGGCGCAGTACCGCGACGTGCTGCTGGCCGTGAACGCGCGCAAGATGCGCGGCGCGGTGGACGCGGTACGGCACGCGGGCTCGAACGTCCGTAGCTGATGAGCGAATACCCGCACGCCTGCCCCGTATCCTGATCCCATGGGGTGGCAGGTCTGGCTCGGGATTGCCGCGATCGTCGTGGCTCTGCTGGCACTAGCCGTCGCCACCGGGGTCTGGACGCAGCAGGCACGGATGCGGCGCAGGGACCACCGTCGGGTGACGCCGCCGAGCGCGCAGGCCGCGACCCAGCTCGCGGTCGTCGCGAACCCGTCCAAGCAGGGTGCCGCGGGCCTGCTGGTCCAGGTCCGCGCGCACTGCAGCGCCCATGGTCTCCCGGAACCCCTCTGGTACGAGACCACCGTGGACGACCCGGGCAAGGGACCGGCTCTGCGGGCACTGGCCGACGGCGCCGACGTCGTCATCGCGGCGGGCGGCGACGGAACCGTGCGAGCCGTCGCCGAGGCCATGGTCGGCACGGACAAGCCGATGGGCGTGCTGCCCGTCGGCACGGGCAACCTCCTTGCCCGGAACCTCGAGCTGCCGCTGGCCAGCGTGGACGGCGCCCTCGACGTGATCGTGCACGGTCGCACGCGGGCCATCGACGTCGGCTGGCTGCGGGTGACCGAGTTCGCCGACATGCCGCGCAACGGGGACCACCCCAACCAGCCCGACCACGAGCCCGACACCGAGCGGGAGCACATCTTCCTCGTGATCGCGGGCCTCGGCTTCGACGCGGCGATGGTCGCGACCGCCGACGCCGACCTGAAGAAGCGGGTGGGCTGGATCGCCTACTTCGTGGCGGGGCTGTCGCACATGCAGGCCCGGCGCATGCGTGCCCATCTGCAGCTCGACGACAGCCCGCCGGTGGAGGCCCGCGCCCGGTCGATCATGGTCGGCAACGTCGGGATCCTCCCGGGCGGCGTGACGCTCCTGCCCGACGCCGTGCTCGACGACGGCGTGCTCGACGTGGCGGCCGTCGACGTCCGCGGCGGGGTGCTCGGCTGGGCCCAGCTGACGCTGGAGATCGCCATGCAGGGCGTGGGGGTGCGCAACGACCTGCCGGAGAAGCTCGGCCGCATCGACCACACCAAGGCACGGCGCGCGCGCATCCGGGTACCGGCAGGTGAGGAGGCCCAGGTGGACGGTGACCCCCTCGGGCGGGCCGTCGAGATCGACGTCCACGTCCAGCCGGGCGCCCTGCTGGTCCGCGCACCGTGACCGCTGGTCCGCGCACCGTGACCGCGCGGGCCATCTACCCTAGGCGGGTGAATCCCCGTTCCACACGAGCCATGGCCGTGCCCGCCGTCCTGGTCATGGTGGTGGCGGCGCTGCTCGGTCTGCTGGGTCCGGCGGTCGCCGCGGCGGCACCGCGGGCCCAGGCGGCCACGGGGTCCGAGCCGGCCCCGGGGTCACAGCCCGCCGCCGGGTCGGGTTCGGCCTCGGAGCCCGTCGCTCCCGTCGTGGTGGTCGGGGTGGCCGGCCTGCGCTGGACGGACGTGTCCCGGAGCACCACCCCGAACCTGTGGCACATGGTCGGCGGTGGCTCGGTCGCCTCGATCAACGTCCGCACCGCGGCACCGGCCACCTGCCCGCTGGACGCGTGGCTCACCCTCTCTGCCGGTACCCGGACGGTCTCGGCGGGGACCGCGGAGCGCGCGGACGCGCCCGCCCCCGAGCAGCGGGACGGCCAGCCGCCCGAGGCGCGCGGGGCGACGTCGTGCACCCCGGTGCCAGAGGCGGTCGGAAGGGCCGGCGACGAGCCGACCACCGCCGCGACGGTGGACGGCTGGGCCCAGCTTCCGGAGCAGGAGGAGGACCCGGAGGAGGGCGAGGAGCCTGTCGGCCTCGCGGAGGTTCCGGCCCCGGGCCTCCTCGGCGAGATGCTCGCCGAGGCCGACACCTGCTCGACGGCGGTCGGACCCGGCGCCGCCGTGATGCTCGCCAGGGAGGACGGGACGGTCGAGCGCTACGTCCCCTCGCTCGAGGCGCTGCAGGCGACGGCAACCTCTGCGTCGACGGACACGGCAGGGTCGAGCGACACCGGCTGGAGCGACGTCCTGGCCGAGTGCCCAGTGACGGTCGTCGACGCAGGCAGCCTGCCCGAGGGCCCGGAGCGGGCCGATGCGCTCGACGAGCTCGACAGCACCCTGAGCACCCTGCGGACCGGCCTGCCGGACGGCACCCGGGTGCTCGTGGCGGGTATCGCGGACACGCCGCTCACGCAGCAGGGGCTGCAGGTGGTCGTCGACTGGGTGGTCGACGTGCCGCGCGTGCGCTGGCTGACGTCGGACGCGTCGCGCAGCACCGGGTTCGTCCAGCTCACGGACCTGACCGCTACCGCGGCCGAGGCGGGCGGTGCCCTCCCTGGTCCCGAGGTGGAGGAGCCCGGTCTCGGACCGGTCGTCGAGGAGCCGGCGATCGACGGCATGCCGATCGAGGTGGGTGAGCCGCGCCGGACCACCGTCGCCCGCACCGTCGAGAACCGGCAGTACATCAACGTGCTGGCCGGCACGATCCCCGCGGAGGCACCCGCGTTCGCCGGCGCGATAGCTCTGTTCCTGCTGATCGCCGTGCTGGTGCTCGTGCTGCCGCGACGTACGGGGCGTCCGCGCAGGGGCCCTGGCCCCTACCGGCAGCGGATCGCGCTCGGCGCGGCGCTCCTCGCGGTCTCGGCCCCGGCGGCGGCGAGCCTGGCGACCCTGACCCACTGGTGGGTCTGGCCGGCGCCCGACTTCGGCCTGGCCCTGTCGCTGACCGCAGCCACGGTTCTCGTCGCACTCGTCGTGCGGGGCGTGTCCCGCCTGCTCCCCGCGGCCCCCTGGCGCAACGCCGTCGCCGCTGCGGGGGTCACCTGGCTGGTGTTCGTCGTCGACGGGGTCACCGGGTTCACGCTGCTGCAGGGGTCGCTGCTGGGCTCGTCGCTCGCCACCGCCGACCGGTTCTACGGGTTCTCCGACGTGGCCTTCCTGGTCTACGCAGTGGCCGGGCTCGTGCTCGCGGGCGGCCTCGCGGCCTACGTGGTGCGCGGCCGCACGCGCGCCGGCGCCGGCCTGGGCGACGGCGCGCGTCGTCCCGATCCTGAGGAGTCGGCCCGGCCGGTGTGGCTCGCGGGCGGTGTCGTCGCGTCCGTCGCGCTCGTGACCGTCGGGGTGGATGCCGCGCCGTTCCTCGGGGACCGCCTGCGCGGGCTCCTCCTGTTCGTGCCGTTCGCCGTCGTCGCGCTGTTCGCGATCCGGTCCGACCTGGTCGTCCGGCTCCTCGACGCCCGCGGCTGGCTGCGCGCCTCGCCCCGCGAGCTGTCCGCGCTCCCCCCGGGGACCTCGCGGAGGGCTCGTGGCGCAGGCAGGCTCACCGAGCCGGTGCGTGGTGTGCCGTCCGCCGTGCTGGCCCTGTCGGGCGCACTGCTGCTCAGCCTCCTGTTCGCGGCGGCGGTGCTGCCTGCGCCCGGCGCCGACGCGGCGGGCGAGGAGTCCGGCTCGCTCAGCACCGCGGACCCGGTGGTGCCGCCGGGCGGCAGCGTCGTGGTGATCGGCACCCAGGGCCTGCGCTGGACCGACGTCCAGCCGTCCTTGGACACCGGCACGGCACCCGCACCGACGCTGTACGGCCTCCTGACCGACGGCGCGGACGCCGCAGGCCTCACCCTGCCCAACGGGCGCGCGGCACGCTGCCCGGAGAGCGGCTGGCTCAGCCTGTCGGCGGGACGCCTCGCCGAGGTGGCCGACGAGCGCGACGCCGACAACCACTGGATCTGCTCCGACATCTCCGTGACGCCGGCCAAGGGCGACCGGCCCGCCGTCGTCGACCAGTGGGACCGGTTCATCGAGCTGCAGCGCGGGTCCGGCTACGCCGCGCACCTCGGCACGCTCGGCACGGCCCTCGCGGACGAGTGCGCGACGGCAGTCGGCCCAGGTGCCGCGGTGGCGCTCGCCGAGCGGGACGGTAGCGTCGGCAGGTACTTCGACTTCGACACGGCGGTGGCCCAGGGGTCGGGCGCGTGGGACTGCCCCGTCACGTTCGTGGACGCGGGGTCCGCGCTGCTGGACGTCACGCAGCGCGCGGAGCTGGAGAAGGAACCGGACGGTGCGGAGCAGATCGAGGCACTCCGGGCCGATCTCGTCTCCGCCGTGGACCTCGCGGTGTGGCGCGTGCTCGACGCCGCCCCGGCGGACACCACGGTGCTGGTGATCGACGTCGCGACCGTGCCGGAGCACCCGCTCGAGCTGGGCCTTGCGATGACGCGCCCGTCCGCTGCGAACGAAGGCCTGCCGCGCTACCTGGCCAGCACGGCGACCCGTACGGAGGGCGTGGCCCGCCTGATGGACGTCCCGGCGGCCGTGCTCGACGCCGCCGACGTGGCGCTGCCCGCCGACATCGACGCGACGCCGCTGCTGCGCGGTGGGCTGCGTCCCGCCTCGGCATGGCTCACCGCCGACGAGCTCGCGGACATGACCGCCCGGGACCACGTGCGCCGCGACGCGTACATCTGGCTCGTGGACATGCCGTTCTGGCTGGGCCTCGGTCTGGCGGCGGTCTGCTGGTGGGTGCAGCGCCGGCTACGGGCACGAGGTCGTGGCGACGTGCCGAGCGGATGGCGCCGCGTCGCGGAGGTCGCCGCGACAGCGCTGGCCGCGCTCCCTGCCGGAGGGTTCCTCGCCTCGCTGACGGGCTGGTGGCGGTTCGACCTGCCGGTGCTCGCGATCGTGGGTGCCACGGTGCTCGCGACGGCGGCCGTGGCCGGGCTGAGCCTCCTCGCTCCACGCCGGCCGCTGTGGGCGGCACCCGCTGTGGTCGCAGGCATCACGTTCGCCGCGCTCACGCTGGACGCACTGTTCGGCACGCCCCTGAACCGGGCCGCGCCGCTCGGCTCGGCGCCGACGTTCGGGGCTCGGTTCTACGGCTTCGGCAATCCCACGTTCTCGGTGTACGCGGTGGCGGCGATCGTGCTCGCGGCGGCGCTGGCCCAGCTGCTCGTCACCCGCGGACGCCGGGTCCTGGCCGCCCTCGCCGTGACGGTCGTCGGCGTGGTCTCGATGGCGGTCGTCGTGTGGCCGACGCTCGGCGCAGACCTTGGCGGCGGACTGGTGCTGGTCCCGGCGTTCGTGGTGATCGGCACCGCGGCCGCGGGGCTACGGCTGACGTTCTGGCGGTTCGTCGGGGTGGCCGCGGCCGGCGTCGGGCTGGTGGCGCTCGTCGGGGTCCTGGACTGGATGCGACCACCCGACTCCCGGTCGCACCTCGGCCGGTTCGTCGGCCAGGTGATCGACGGCGAGGCGGTCTCCACGGTGCTGCGCAAGGCCCTGTACGCGCTGAACTCGATCACCGGCGGTCCGGCGGTGTGGGTCACCGTGCTGGTGCTCGTGGTGGTAGGGCTGGCCCTGTTCGGCCCGGCCACCTGGCGAGCGCGGCTGAGTCCTGCCTGGTTCGACCGTGCGCAGGAGCGCTGGGAGTTCCTGCGACCGGCTCTCGTCGCGATGTGGGTGATGGCCGTCCTGGGCTCCCTGGTCAACGACTTCGGCCTCCGGATCGCGATGATCGCGCTCATCCCGGCCGTGCCGCTCCTCACGATGGTCGCGCTGCGGGCCACGCCGACAGGGCGGCGCCGATAGGCTCACCTCCGTGATCGATCTCCGACTTCTGCGCGACAACCCAGACGTCGTCCGCGCGAGCCAGGTGGCCCGCGGCGACGACCCCGACCTCGTGGACAGGGCGCTCGACGCCGATGCGCGCCGCCGCTCCTCCCTGTCGGAGTTCGAGAGCCTGCGCGCGGAGCAGAAGGCCAAGGGCAAGCAGGTGGCCAAGGCGCAGGGCGACGAGAAGCAGGCACTGCTGGCGCACACCAAGCAGCTCGCCCAGGACGTCAAGAGCCACCAGGCTGCCGCGACGGAGGCCGAGCAGGACCTCGACCGGGTCCTGTACTCCATCTCGAACGTGATCGAGGGAGCGCCGGCGGGCGGTGAGGACGACTTCATCGAGCTCAAGCAGGTGGGCGAGCGCCGCGACTTCGCGGCCGAGGGCTTCGAGCCGAAGGACCACCTGGAGCTCGGCGAGGGCCTGCGTGCGATCGACACCAAGCGCGGGGCCAAGGTCTCCGGGGCGCGGTTCTACTTCCTCACCGGTATCGGCGCGCGCCTGGAGCTGGCGCTGCTGAACATGGCGATGGACCAGGCGGTGCAGGAGGGCTTCACGCCCATGATCACGCCGACCCTCGTCAAGCCGGAGACCATGCAGGGCACCGGGTTCCTCGGGGCGCACGCCGACGAGATCTACCGCCTGGAGAAGGACGACCTGTACCTGGTCGGCACCTCCGAGGTGGCCCTCGCAGGCTTCCACAGCGACGAGATCGTCGACCTGTCCGACGGGCCCATGCGCTACGCCGGCTGGAGCGCCTGCTACCGCCGCGAGGCCGGCTCGGCGGGCCGCGACACGCGCGGGATCATCCGCGTGCACCAGTTCCACAAGGTGGAGATGTTCAGCTACTGCGCTCCCGAGGACGCGGAGGCAGAGCACCAGCGCCTGCTGGGCTGGGAGGAGGCCATGATGGCCAAGGTGGAGCTGCCGTACCGGGTCATCGACACGGCGGCGGGCGACCTCGGCTCGTCGGCGGCCCGGAAGTTCGACTGCGAGGCGTGGCTGCCCACCCAGGAGCGGTGGCTGGAGCTCACCTCGACGTCGAACTGCACCACCTTCCAGGCTCGCCGCCTCGGCGTCCGTCAGCGGACGGAGGACGGCTCCACGCGGAACGTCGCCACCCTGAACGGCACGCTCGGCACCACGCGCTGGATCGTCGCCATCCTCGAGAACCACCAGCAGCCGGACGGCTCGGTCTATGTCCCGGAGGCCTTGCGCCCCTACCTCGGCGGCCTGGCCCTCCTGGAGCCCACCGCCTGACCCCTTGGCTGTGGGTGTGACCGTTGCGCCTATGACGGACACATAAGCGCAACGGTCACGCCCACAACCAGGTTTCGATCACGGGTGGACGGTTGGCGTTCATGTTCCTGTCGGTAGGCTGCCGGTGTGCCCAGCGACATCGATCCAAAGCTCGTAGCCCTCGACATCGACGGCACGCTCGTCACCTATGACGATGTGCTCTCCGATGCCGCCCGAGACGCGGTAGCCGCCGTCCGGGCGGCAGGGCACCACGTCGTGCTGGCTTCGGGCAGGTCACTCATCGCCATGACGCCCGTCGCGGCGGAGCTGAAGATCGAGGAGTCCTGGATCGTCGCGTCGAACGGCGCGGTCACGGCGCGCCTCGATACGACTGCGGACATGGGGTACACCCTGGAGCGGGTCGAGACGTTCGACCCGCAACCGGTGCTCCGCATGCTCAAGGAGGAGCTCCCGCACGCGCGCTACGCGGTCGAGGACGTCGGTGTGGGCTTCCGGATGACCGAGCTCTTCCCGGACGGTGAGCTGAACGGGGAGCACCGCGTGGTCGACTTCGAGGAGCTCTGGGCCGGCCACGTCACACGCGTGGTGGTGCGCAGCCCTGGCGAGACCAGCGCGGAGTTCCACGAGATCGCCGCGCGGCTCGGGTTCGACGACGTCACCTACGCCGTCGGCTGGTCCGCCTGGATGGATATCGCGCCGCAGGGCGTGACCAAGGCGTCCGCGCTGGAAGAGGTACGCAAGGAGCTCGGCATAGCGGCCAAGAACACCGTCGCCGTGGGTGATGGCAGCAACGACATAGACATGCTGCGCTGGGCCGGTCGGGGTGTGGCCATGGGGCACGCGTCGGACACCGTGCGGGCCGCGGCCGATGAGGTGACCGCCTCGATCGAGGACGACGGTGTTGTGGAAGTGCTCAGATCCCTGCTTTGAGGGTAAAAATGACCAGCGACCGAAGTCGCAGGTGAAAGTTATCCGTGCAAAGGTATGGATCACTCGGCGAGTGCCTGTACATTTGGGCTCGATCCGTCGATGAGTGACGGCGCTCACGGTGCCATGGGGGTACGTGATGATCCTGGACGACCAACCGGTGTCCATGCGGGTGCGCAACGACGCGCCTTACCTGGTCGCCCTCGACATCGACGGGACCCTGCTGGTCACCGGGCAGCGAGTGCCCGAACCGACGGTTCTGGCCGTTCAGCTGGTGCGTAGCCAGAAGCACCACGTGGTCCTGGCGTCGGGCCGGTCGCTGACGGGCATCCTGCCGGTCGCCAAGGAGCTGGGCATCACCGACGGCTGGGTCGTCGCGTCCAACGGCGCTGTGACGGCGCGGCTGTGCGACACCTGCACCAACGGCTACATGCTCGAGGACGTGCTGACGTTCGACGTCGGGCCGGTGGCCCGGATGGCGCTGAGCCGCTTCCCGGACGTGCAGATCGGCGTCGAGGAGATCGGCGTCGGCTACCGCGTGAACCGCACGTTCGAGCCCCACGAGGTCAACGGAGCGCAGCGGGTGGTGGCGGTCGACGGGCTGGGGGCGCTGCCCGCTTCGCGTGCGATCCTCCGCGGCCCGGGCGTGCTCGAGCTGCTGGAGCCGCTCCGCCGGCACGGCGTCACCGCCACGCAGGCCGCGGCGGACTGGATCGACGTGACACCGCGGCACCTGAGCAAGGCGACGTCGCTGGAGAACGTCCGCTCCGCGCTCGGCGTCCCGCAGCTCAACACGTTCGCCGTCGGCGACGGTCTGAACGACATCGAGATGCTGAGCTGGGCCGCACGCGCCGTCGCGATGGGGCACGCCCCCGACGAGGTGAAGGCGATCGCCAACGAGACCGTCGGCGACATCACCCAGCACGGCGTGATCCAGGCGCTGAAGACCCTTATCTGACACCGCTGGTCAGACGCTGCCGCTGGTCGAGCGGGACCTGGACGGGCCCTGACCGGCTCGACCTGCGGCAGGCGGGCGTGACCGGCCCGGAGGTCAGTCCCGAGCCGTCAGGATCAGCGGGCCGTCCTCCGTGATCGCGATCGTGTGCTCCGAGTGGGCCCCTCTGGACCCGTCCGCAGAGCGCAGCGTCCAGCCGTCGGCGTCGGTGTAGATCTCGTCGGTGGTCTCGAGGAACCACGGCTCGACGGCGATCACGAGGCCTGGCTTGAGCGGGAAGCCCCGGCCCGCGCGTCCGTCGTTCGGCACGTGCGGGTCGCCGTGCATGGTGCGGCCCACGCCGTGCCCGCCGAAGTCGGTGTTGATCGAGTATCCGGCGGCGTGCGCGACCTCGGCGATCGCAGCGGAGATGTCGCCGACCTTCTTGCCCGGCTGCGCTGCGGCGATGCCGGCGTCGAGGGCGAGCTCGGTCGTGCGGATCAGCTTCGCGTCCGCCTCGGCGCGGCCCGGCGCGGGCGTACCCACCACGAACGACAGCGCGGAGTCGGAGACCCAGCCGTTCACCGACGCGGCGAAGTCGATGGACAGCAGGTCGCCGTCCTTGAGCCTGTAGTCGAACGGCAGGCCGTGCAGCACGCCGTCGTTCACCGAGGTGCAGATGGTCTTGCCGAAGGGCATGGCGCCGAACGACGGGTGGTAGTCGATGTAGCACGACTCCGCGCCGCGGTCGCGGATCATCTTGTGCGCGATCTCGTCGAGCTCGAGCAGGTTCGCCCCCGTCCCGGCGGCAGCACGGACGGCGAGCAGCACGTCCGCGACGAAGCGTCCCGCCGGGCGCATCTCCTCGATCTCGCGCGGCGTCCTCAGCTCGATCATGTCCGTCCTTCCGTAGGGGAACCAGTGATCTGGCGGCACAAGCCTACGTCCCGCCACCCACGGCCGTTCCGGGACGTGAGCCCGCGTTGCACGAAGGCGACCCTGGGTTTCACCCGACATGGGTCGTACGGGTTATTGCAACGATTTCGTAATGCAAGGTGATGCTGTATGGGCTTGCATTGGGCGGTAAACCACGGTTGCGTTGAGGAAGGGCAACCTGGCAGTCTGCCGGGCCGTACCCGCACGTCAGAGGGTTTCAGCCCACGAAGCAGTGGAGGAGCACGAGATGAGTATCCGGATGGCTTCCAAGCGCCGCACGGTCGCCCTTGCGGCGGCCGGCGCGAGCCTGGCCCTGATCCTGTCGGCCTGTGCCGACACCGATGATGGTGGGGGCAGCGGCGACGGCGGAGGCAGCGACGCCGCGGCACCCGCGCTCGACTGCAGCGTCTATGAGGAGTTCGGCGACCTCGAAGGCAAGACGGTCTCCGTATACACCACGATCGTCGAGCCCGAGGCGGAGACGCAGGTGGCGTCCTACGAGCCGTTCGAGGAGTGCACGGGCGTCACCGTCGAGTACGAGGCGTCCCGCGAGATGGAGGCGCAGCTCCCCGTGCGCGTCCAGGCAGGCAACCCGCCGGACATCGCGATCCTGCCGCAGCCCGGGCTGCTGAACACCCTGGTGTCGCAGTACGACGCCGTCCTCCCCGCACCGGAGCAGGTCGAGGCCAACGTCGACGAGTTCTGGTCCGAGGAATGGAAGGAGTACGGCACCGTCGACGGCACGTTCTACGCCGCGCCGCTGGGCTCGAACGTGAAGTCCTACGTCTGGTACTCGCCGTCCATGTTCGAGGAGGCCGGCTACGAGGTCCCGGAGACCTGGGACGACATGATGGCGCTCACCGAGGAGATCGCCTCGACCAACGAAGGCGCGACCCGGCCGTGGTGCGCGGGCGTGGAGTCCGGTGACGCCACCGGCTGGCCGGGCACCGACTGGATCGAGGACGTGGTGCTCCGCACTGCGGGCCCCGAGGTCTACGACCAGTGGTACCAGCACGAGATCCCGTTCAACGACCCGCAGATCGTCGAGGCGTGGGACACCGCGGGCGAGATCCTCAAGAACCCGGACCACGTCAACGGCGGCCTGGGCGGGGTCGACTCGATCGCAACGGCTCCCTGGACGGACGCCGGCTACCCGATCCTCGACCGCAGCTGCTGGATGCACCGCGCCGCGAACTTCTACGCGACGCAGTGGCCGGAGGGCACCGAGGTGGCACCCGACGGCGACGTCTACGCCTTCTACCTGCCGTCGATGAGCACTGACGAGCGCCCGACCCTGGTGGCCGGCGAGTTCATCGGCGCGTTCACCGACCGCCCCGAGGTGCAGGCCTTCCAGACCTACCTGTCGAGCCCGGACTGGGCCAACGCCAAGGCGGCGGCGACACCGGCCGGCGGCTGGGTGAGCGCGAACAACGCGCTGGACCCGGAGCTTCTCGCGACGGACTTCGACCGCCTGTCCGCGGAGATCCTGGCCGACCCGGCGACGGTCGCCCGGTTCGACGCGTCCGACCTGATGCCGTCCGAGGTGGGCACGGGCTCCTTCTGGGCCGGTATCACCGAGTGGTTCGCCTCCGACGCCAGCAGCCAGGAGGTCACGGACACGATCGAAGAGTCCTGGCCCAAGAACTGACACACGGTTCTCGGTCGTGAGTGACGCGCGGAGGCGCGGGACCTCGTGTCCCGCGCCTCCGTCGCCCGCGGACCGCGAACGGGCCCGGGCGGCGACGACCGGAGCCGACAACCAGGATCTGGAGGATCCGTGGACTGGTTTCTGAGTGCCGGGGACGACCCGGTACACAAGCTGTTGCTGATGGTCATCGCGATCGCGCTCTTCGTCGTGGTGATGGCACTGATCCTCTTCGTGGTGGACCGGCGGCGGAACCCGTCGAAGTGGTTCATCGCAGGCGGATTCGTGGGGCCCGCGTTGATCCTGCTCACGTTGGGTCTGCTCCTGCCTGCCGGCGGGACGATCGTGAACTCGTTCCAGAACCGCAACGGTTCCGAGTTCATCGGTCTCGACAACTACATCAGGGCGTTCAGCGAGCCGGCGTTCCTGCTCGTCCTTGGCAACACCGCCCTGTGGGTGCTGGTGGCCCCGCTCCTGGCCACGTTCATCGGCCTGGTCTACGCGGTGGTCGTGGACCGCAGCCGGTTCGAGAAGTTCGCGAAGGCGCTCGTGTTCCTGCCCATGGCCATCTCGATGGTCGGCGCGAGCATCATCTGGCGGTTCGTCTACGAGTTCAAGCCCGCGAGCGTCGAGCAGACAGGCTTGCTCAACCAGCTGGTCGTCTGGCTGGGCGGCGAGCCCGTGCAGTTCCTGCTGGAGCGGCCAGGTAACACGTTCCTGCTCATGGTGGTGCTCATCTGGATCCAGACCGGGTTCTCGATGACGCTGCTCTCGGCCTCGATCCGTGCCATCCCGACCGACATCGTCGAGGCGGCCCGCCTGGACGGCCTGTCCGGATTCGGCATGTTCTGGCGCATCACGATCCCGAGCATCCGCCCGGCGCTCGTCGTCGTGCTGACCACCATCGCGATGACGACCCTGAAGGTCTTCGACATCGTCCGCACGATGACCGCCGGCCGGTACGGCACCTCGGTCGTGGCGAACGAGTTCTACGAGCAGAGCTTCCGGCAGAACAACGCGGGCCTGGGCGCCGCACTCGCTGTGCTCCTGTTCGTCATCGTCATTCCGGTGATCATCTACAACGTGCGCCAGATGCGCCTGGCCGAGGAGGTCCGATGAGTACCACCACGCCGGCCGTGGCGCCCAAGGCGGTCCCTCCGCCGTCAGGCCTTCAGGAGCGGGCGCGCAAGGCGAAGAAGAAGCTCACCTCACCGTGGGCCAGCATGATCGCCGTCGTGATCGCGCTGGCCTGGACGGTGCCGACGTTCGGCCTGCTGGTCACGTCGTTCCGGCCCGAGCTCGACATCCGGCAGAGCGGCTGGTGGACCGTCTTCGGCGACGCTCTCGCAGGCGAGGGCGTGTTCTCGCTGCGCAACTACGAGGCTGCGCTGTTCAGCCGCTCGACCAGCCTGATCGACTTCTTCGTGAACTCGTTCGTGATCACGCTGCCGGCGGTGTTCATCCCGATCACCATCGCGCTGCTCGCGGCCTACGGGTTCGCGTGGATCGACTTCAAGGGGCGGGACATCCTGTTCGTCGCGGTCTTCGCACTGCAGATCGTGCCCATCCAGATCACGCTCATCCCACTCTTGCGTGCGTACGTGGACACGGGGATCAACGGCACGTTCTGGCCCATCTGGCTGTCGCACTCGATGTTCGCCCTGCCGCTGGCGATCTTCCTGCTGCACAACTTCATGCGGGACATCCCGAAGTCCCTCGTCGAGGCAGCTCGTGTGGACGGCGCGGGGCACGTGAAGATCTTCTTCCAGGTCATCCTGCCGCTGCTCGTTCCAGCGATCGCGGCGTTCGCGATCTTCCAGTTCCTGTGGGTGTGGAACGACCTGCTCGTCGCCCTGGTGATGGGTGGTACCGATACGTTCCCGCTCACGGTGCGCGTGGCCGAGCTGGCGGGCTCGCGTGGTGGTGACTGGCACGTGCTCTCAGCGGGCGCCTTCATCTCGATCCTGGTGCCGCTGATCGTGTTCCTCGCGCTGCAGCGCTACTTCGTCCGTGGCCTGCTGGCAGGTTCCGTCAAGGGCTGATCCCCCGGCGGGTCCGGTGGTCGACTCGATCCGGTGGTCGAGCTTGTCGAGACGTAGCGAGGGTCTCGACGGGCTCGACCACCGGCCTGTCTCACGGAGTCACCGTTCCCGGGCCAGCAGGCTCTCCTTGACCGGCAGCCCGTAGCGGAACCCGCCCAGCGTGCCGTCGGTGCGCAGGATGCGGTGGCACGGCACGAACAGTGCTGCCGCGTTCATCGCGCACGCTCCGGCCGCCGCGCGGACCGCGGCGGGCCGGCCCGCCCGCGCCGCGTACTCGGTGTACGTCAGGCGCTCGCCGGCCTTCACCTCGCGCAGCACGTCCCACGCGTGCGCCCGGAACGGGCCGCTCGCCTGCCGTACGGGTACCCGCCCGGGTGCCCCGTGGTCGCCGTCGTAGTAGGCGCGGACGGCGTCGGTGGCCTCGGCGAGCACACCGTCCGACGACGACGGCCGGGCGAGCTGCCCCGGACCTGTGACTGGCCGGAGGGTGGGATGGACGAGGGCGAGCAGCGCGTCGACGTCGGCGGTCCAGCCTGCGGCGAGCACCGCCTCCTGGGCCGAGGTGCCGTCGGTGCCGTCGGTGGGGTCCGGCCCGGCGCCGACGAGGATGCTGAAGGCGCCGTCCGGGGTGGTGAGAGTCGTGGCGTACATGGTGCTCCTTCGGTGAGATGGGCTGTCAGCCGCACAGGCCACAGAGGGTGGCCCAGGTGGCTGACACGTCAGGCAGAGCGCCAGAGGTGCATGGCGGCGTACGAGCGCCAGGGCGCCCACACCGCGCCGCGCCGGGCGAGCTCCTTGAACTGGTGGGGCCGGGGCGCCTCGGCGGAGACCAGGCCGAGGTTGCGTGCGCCGGCGAGCAGCGCGACGTCGCCGTCCATGAGGACGTCCGGGTCACCGAGCACCCGCAGCGCGACGTATCCGGCGGTCCAGGGGCCGATGCCGGGCCGGGACACGAGACGTCGGCGCAGGTCGTCGGGGTCGTCACCGACGCTGAGGGTGAGGGTGCCGTCCGCGAGGTCGCGACCGGCGTCGAGCACGGTCGCCAGGGTGCGGGCGGGCAGGCGGAGGTATGCGTCGGCGCCGCTCGCGCCGTGCGAGGCGTCCTCGTCGTGCTGCGCTCCCTCGCGGGGCCGCGGTGGTCCCGCCACCTGGGCAGGTGTGGGGAAGAGGCGGGTGAGCCCCTCGAACGCGGAGACATAGGTGGTACCGACGCCCTTCGCCAGGCGGGACAGGTGGGTACGCGCTGCGGCGACGCTGATCTGCTGGCCGACTATCGCGCGGACCAGGAGCTCTGCCGGGTCGAGCGTGCCAGGTACCCGGATTCCCGGGACCGCGGCGACCGACGGTGCGAGCACGGGGTCCGCGGCGAGGGCCGAGTCGACGGCCACCGGGTCGGCGTCGAGATCCAGCAGCCGCCGCACCCGGGCGACGGCGACCGGGGCGTCGGCCAGGTCGGCGAGCTCGAGGTCCAGGTCGACCCGGCCGCTGCCCGGCCTGGGCACTCGCACCTCGAACGCGCCGGGGCCGTGCGGCAGGGCGACAGTCCGGGCATACCGGGGCAGAGCCGAACCGTCGGGCGAGCCGGTGCTCAGGTCCGCCGCCTCGACACCCTCCACCGCGCGGACCGCCAGGAACTCCAGCACGCCGTGCGCGTCGAACGGCTCCCGGACGGGCAGGGTGAGGGAGATCCGCACGGGCTGGTCCTCCGGAGCCGGGTCACCGGGGTCGGCACCTTGCATCGAGGTCGGTACAGGCCTGGACCGACCTCGATGCAAGGTGCCGACCTCGACGCGGCCGGACGGGCCGGAGCGCCGCGCCTTCGCGCGCAGCTCCGTCGGTGTGGTGCCGAAGACCTCGGCCACGGTGTCGTTGAACTGCCGGATCGAGCCGAACCCCGCGGCGAAGGCGACGTCGGCCAGCCGCAGGGAGGTGCCGACCAGCAGCGCACGCGCCGTCTGGGCACGCTGGGCGCGGGCCAGCGCCAGTGGGCCTGCGCCCAGCTGGCCGACCAGCAGCCGGTGCAGCTGCCGCTCGGAGTAGCCCAGACGGGTCGCCAGGCCGGGCACCCCCTCGCGGTCCACCACGCCGTCCGCCACGAGGCGCATCGCGCGGCCGGTGAGGTCGCGGCGCAGGTCCCAGGCGGGGGTGCCGGGGGCGGCCTCGGGCAGGCAGCGCTTGCACGCGCGGAACCCGGCCTCGTGCGCGGCCGCCGAGGTGAGGTAGAACGAGACGTTCTCAGCCTTCGGCGTGCGGGCCGGACAGGACGGCCGGCAGTAGATGCCGGTGGTCCGGACCGCGGTGTAGAACTGCCCGTCGAAGCGGGAGTCGCGTGCGGCGATCGCGCGGTAACGCTCGGTGAACGCGGGATCGCGGAGCTCGACGTCGGTCATGACCACCATCCTGCGCCCCGTCCGGACGCATCGGCTAGCGGGATTCGGACACGGCGGTGGGAGGTGCGGACCGTGCGCACAGGATCCCCGCCGTCCTCACCCTGTGGATACATAGCGCCCACGACGCACACTCCGCCAGGATGGCGGTCATGCCAGCGACCTGGGCCGGCGACGTCGTCGCCCGTCTTACCGACACCACGAGGTGTCCCTCCTGCGGGGAACAGCTCGCAGCCATCGTCTGCTCCGCCTGCGGACTCGACATCTCCGGGCGGCGTGCGCAGGAGGTGTGGCGCTTGTCCCTCTCCGCTGCGGACACGCTCCGGGAGCGGGACAAGGTCCTCGACGCGATGCGCCGGGCGCAGGCTGTGGTGACCGGCGCTGGGACCGGTGCGGGCACGCGGACGCCGGAGAGCCAGGCGCGTCCGGTGCGGGCAGGTGGCGGCTTGCCGGCACCAGCCTCGCGGGCGGCTGTGACGCCGCCCGTTCCGGCTCCGGCTCCGGCTTCGACGCCTGCTCCGGCGACGCCACCGGCCCCGGCGTCGGAACCGGCGCAGGCACCGGCGCCGTCGGCCCCGAACCCTCCGGCCCCCGTGCCGCCGGCCGGCGGCACGGAGGCGGCACGGCCGTCCGCGCGGGAGGTCGCACGCCCCTTCGCACCGCCCGTCGACGTCCGCCAGGAGAAGGCAGCTGCTCGGCGCGCGTCCGGTCCGGGCGTCTCCCTGCAGCCGATCCTCGCGGGTGCCGGCGCCACGCTGCTGGCGGTGTCGGCTGTCGTGTTCGTGTTCTTCACGTTCGGCGACAACCTGCTGCTGCGTGCCGTCGTCACCGGGATCGTCACCGTCGCGGCGGTGACCGTCGGGGCACTGCTGCGACGGGCGGGGCTGCGCACGACGAGCGAGGCCGTGGCGGCGCTCGCGGTGGTCCTCGCGTGGGTCGACGTCGAGCTCGGTCTGCAGGCGGGCCTGCTCGGACAGCTCGACCCCGCGATGGCGCGGGCCGTGGTGCTCGCGGTCCTGGCCCCCGGATTCGTCGCGATCGGGTCCTGGCTGCGGGTGCGGTCCTGGGTGTCGGCGGGTCTGCTGTCGGCTCCTGTGGTGCCGGTGCTGGTGGCGGCAGGTCTGCCGTGGTCGGCGTGGTCGGTGTGGTGGTGGGTGCCTGCGCTGATGCTGGTCGGCGTCGTGGCGTGGGCGGCGATGCGGACGGTGCCCCTGGTCGAGAAGCGGTCCGGTACGCGGCTCGGCACCGAGACGGCGGTGCTGCGGAGGGTGCGGGCCGCCGGGCCGCCGTTCGCCCTGTTCGCCGCGCTCGGGGCCGAGCCGCTCGGGGCCGAGACGCTGCCGTTCACGGCGGTGGGGGCGACGGCGGTCCTGTGGTCCGGGGTCATGGTGTGCTCTGTGGTGCTCGGGTCCTGGCTGCGGGTGCGGTCCTGGACGTCGACGGGCCTGGTGTCGGCTCCGGTCGTACCGCTGCTCATCGTGCTCAGCCTCCCAGCGGCCGCGGGGTCCGTGGGGTGGTGGGTCCTCGCGCTGGTGCTGGTCGCGGTCGTGGCCTGGGCAGCGATGCGACTGCTCCCGGCGGTCGCCCGCCGGCTCGGCGGTACCGCGACGTTCGAGCTCGAGACGGGGGTGCTGGAGGTGCTGCGAGCCGCTGGGCCGCCCCTTGCCCTGCTCGTCTCGCTGGGCGCCCAGGCGGTGCCGCCGCTGACGAGCTCGGGCGCGAGGACGGCGCTGTGGTCCGGGGTGGTCCTGTTCTCGGCAGCGCTGGGCTACCGCCTCCGGGTGCGCCCCTGGGTGTCGACCGCCCTGCTCGCCGCACCGGTGGTGCCGGTGCTGGTGGTGCTCAGCGTGCCCGGATCAGCGTGGTCGGTGTGGTGGTGGGTGCTCGCGCTGGTGCTGGTCGCCCTCATCGGCTGGGTGGCCGGACGAGCCGTTCCGGCGCTCGCGGAGCGGTTCGGCACGCCGTTCGCCATCGAGGCGAGGACGCTGCGCGTGGTGCGGGCGGCAGGATTCCCGCTCGCGCTGGCGGCGTCCTGCGTGGCTGGGCCGGTGCTGTCGCTCACTGGCCTCGGTGCGACGACGCTGCTGTGGTCGGCCCTGGTGGCGCTCTCGGCACTGTTCGGGTACGGCCTGCGGGTGCGCTCCTGGTCGTCCGTCGCGGTGCTCGCCGCGCCGGTGGTGCCGGTGCTGGTCGCGCTGAGCCTGCCCGAGTCGGTGTGGTCGGCGTGGTGGTGGGTGCTCGCACTGGTGCTGGTGGCGGTCGTGGCGTGGGCCGCGATGCGTCTGCTCCCGACGTTCGACCGGCGCCTCGACCCCAGCGGCGAACCGCTGTTCGTCGTCGAGGCGGGAATGCTGCGGGTGGTGCGTGCGACCGGCCTGCCGGTCGCCCTCGCGGCGTCGGTCCTGGCGCTCTTCGCCGCACCGGTCGGGGCCATGACGCAGGAGGGGACCACCGTCGTCCTCTGGTCAGCCGTGGTGGTCACCGGTCTGGTGCTCGGTCATGCGCTGCGGGTTCGGGCGTGGTCGTCCGCCGGAGTGCTCGCGGCGCCGGCGATCCCGCTGTTGCTGCTCGGCGCCGCGGAACTGCCAGACGGCTCGTGGCTGCCCACGGTGGCGGTCCTCGCCGTAGCCCTCACCACGCTCCTCGCGCGTGCTGTCGGCATCGTCTCCGGGCCCCGCATCGGGTCCGGACTGCGGGCCGAGACCACCGGGCTCGACATCGTGGCCGTCGTCGCGATGCCGATCGCCGTTCTCCTGTCGTTCGGGGTACGACAGCCGGACGCGCTGCCAGGCCTCGGCGGCACCGCGGTGCTCACAGCCCTGGCGGCAGCGACCGTGACGGTCCTGCGGCGGGTCACCCACCACCGGCACTGGACGATCATCGGCGGTGTGCTCGTGGTTGCCGCCGGTGGTCTGCTGGGTGGGGTCGACGAATGGTCGGGGGCGGGCTGGGTCCCGTTCGGCGCCGCGTGCGTGTGGGCGGCGCTCGCGCTCCTGACCGCTCCGCGTCTGCTGGCGGCGACCCGCCTCGGCTCCGTCCGTGGGGCGCTGCACCCGAGCACCCGGGACGACCTGTTGCTCAGCGGCTGGATCGCCGTCGCTGCCGCTGCGGTACCGGCCTTGATGCTGGTCCCGGTGCGCGCGACGGACGCATGGGTCGCTGCCTGGTCCACGTCAGGTGCCGGATGGACCCTGCCCGCCGGTGCGCTGGTCAGCCCGGCGCCGGTCGGCCCGACGGTCGGGGAGGCCGAGGCCCTGGTGAGCCTGAACCTCCCCTGGACCCACCTGGGGACCGTCGCCCTCGCGGTCGTCACGCTGCTGGCGGCGAGGCTCGCCCGGCGCGGACGGCGGGTCGAGGCCGTCGTGGCCCCGGTGGTCGTGCTGCTCGCGGTGATCGGCCTCGCGCTCGATCCTCGCCTCCTCACCGCGGTCTCGCTGGCCGCCCTGGCCCTGCTCGCGTTCGTGCTCGTCGCGGCGACAGCGGACCGGGCGGCAGCCTGGCGTGGGCTGCGCCCCGCTGTCGCGGCCGTGCAGGGCGCGGCCAGGGCGCTGGTCCGCGCGTCGTGGCGCCTCCGCGTGATCGGCGGGACCGGGGTCACCGGCGCCGACCTGCGGCTCGCCCGCGCCACCGCGCTCACCGGTGCCTTCGTGGCGACCGGGATGCTGCTCGTCCTCTCCTGGGCCTCGCGTCCCACGGCCGCCGCGGGGGCCCTCGTCGTCTGTGCGCTGCTGCTGTCGCTGCGTGGCGTGCTGCGGTCGACGGCCCGTCCCTGGCTGGTGGGCGCCGGGTACGTCTACCCGCTGGCCGTGCTGGGTGTCGTGCTCGGGTGGCTCGACCTGTCCACCGTCGCGGCGATCTGCACGGTCTCGGCCGTCGCTTCGTTGGTGACGATCGTGGTGACGCTCGGGGCACGCACCTCGCGGGCCGAGTGGTACGTGGTGCTCTGCGTGACCACAGGGCCGTTCGCCGCGGGTGTGGTCACCGTGGTGTTCGAACGCACCTGGTGGTCCGCGGGCGCCGCTGCGGCCATGCTGGCCCTCGAGCTGGTGCTGCTGCTCACCGCCCGTGCGGGCCTGTCGGGCCTGCTCCGGTCGGGAGCGGCGTTCCTCCTGCTGCCGACGGCGTCCGTCATGGTCACCAGTGCGGGCGCCATGATCCTGGAGGTCTCGGGATCGCCGTACGTCCTGCCGGCCACCGCCCTGGTCGTCTCGGCGGTCGCGGGCGGTGCGGCTCGGGTGGCGGAACGGATAGCCGCACGGGTGCCCGACGGCGGGCCGGGGCTCGCGTCGGGTGTCCACCGAAGCCTGGAGCGGTCCGCGCTGCTCACGGGCGCCATCACGATCCTCCTCGCCTACGCCCGGCCGGCAGCCGGGCCGGACGTCGCGGTAGCCGTGCTGCTGCTCCTGATGGCCGGTACCGCGCTCGTCGCCAGGGAGCCCGGGCGCCGGCGCGTCTGGCTTCTCGTCGCCGCGCTGGGTCTCGCCGCGCTGTGGACGGCGCTGGCCGGCGGCGATGTGATGCTGATCGAGGCCTACACGCTTCCGCCCGCGCTGGGCGCGGTCACCGTGGGCGTGCTCCTGGCCTGGCGCCTGGGACGCGCTGGGGCAGGCACCGAGGGCGCGGGCCGACCGGCCCGACAGACGACCCGACCGGCTCGACCGACCGGGGCCGGCCGCGCGCCGGCTACGGCGGTGACGCATGCGTGGCGCCTTGCCGCGGTCGGTGCGGGGCTCGCCGTGGTGCCGAGCCTCCTGGTCCACCTGACCCGTACCGAGCCGGCCGACTGGCGGGCGTTCGCCCTCGTGGGTGGTGCTGTGATCGCTCTCGGGGTGGCGTACGCCCTGGGGTTGCCGGCCGTGCGCGGGCGGTTCGCCGTTCTGCGCGAGTCGTGGACGCACCCGGCGAGGCGGGGGCTGACCGCCCTGGCGGCGCTGGCCGGCCTCGCCGGAGTCATCGAGTCCCTCCAGGTCGCGCGCGAGCCGGTGTCCTGGCTGGCCTTCGACCGGGAGACGTCGCCTGGCCTGCCCCGCCTGACGTGGTACGACGGCGCCCCGCTCGGTGCGCCGGTCGAGGCAGGCTGGGTGTTCGCGGTCGGTCTCGGCTGGGCGCTCCTCGCGGGAGCGCTGCTGATCGCAGCGGCAGCGGTGGCCCGGCGCGCGGCGGACGGCCGACCGTCACCGTGGCTCGACCGCTGGGGCATGGCGCCGGGCCTGGTCCTCGGGACGCTCGGCGCGGTGGCGAACACCCGGCCGGTGTGGGGGTCGATCGTGGCGCTCCTCGCGCTGGAGCTCGTGCTGCTCGCGGTGCTCGTCCTGGTCACGCGGCGTGCGGGGCGTGCAGGACAGGCGGGGCAGACGGGCGTCGGCGCACCGCCGTGGCTGGTCTGGCTGTGCGCAACGGCGGTCGCGATCGCTGCCTGGTCACCGCGCGAGCTGCGGGTCGAGGCGTTCTCGGTGATGCTGGGTGCCGGCTTGATCTGGTCGGGTGCCGCTGCCCTGCGCCGCTGGGTGGCGGCGGGCGAGCCGGCGGGTGCCACGGGCACCCTCATGACCTGGCCGGTCGGCTACCACGGCTCCTGGCGCACCATCGGCTGGGGTATCGCGGCCCTGGTCGGTCCCTCGGTGCTGTCCACCGTCACCGACCCGCTGACGATCCGCGCGTCCTGGGTGGTGCTGGCCGCCCTGGCTGCGGTCCTCGTCGGGTCACGCCTGCGTCTTTCGGCGCCGTTCTGGATCGGCGTGTGGACCCTGGCCGTCGAGGTCGTCATCGTGTTCGCCAAGCTGGGTGTCGGCGTCTCACCGCTGCCATGGATCCTCACCCTCGTCCCAGCCGCCGTCGTCCTGCTCATCATCGCGACGCTCGACGAACGGAGGACAGCCGCCTCCGGCGGCACCGCCGCCTACCTGCGTGACCTGCGCTGACGCCCGCCGTCAGACCTTCGTGTCCAGCCAGTCCAGCACCGTGGACAGGTACTTCTCCCTGGCCGGCCTGGGGGACAGCGCCAGGTCGTGGGCGCCGCCCTCGATGATCGCTACGTCGACAGCGGCACCCACCTGCGGTGCACGAGCGTGCATGTGCGCGACGTCGAGGATGGCGTCGGTGCTGAGCATGACCGCGGCGGCCCCGCCGTCGGGCCCGGTCGTGTCGCTGGTGCACAGAAGGGTGGGGCACCGCACGGTGAGGCCACGCGCGAGCCTGCGGTGGCCGCGCCGGATCGAGGCCAGCCACCCCGCCCGGACGGGGAAGCCTGCGTAGGGCTTCCACCGCAGGTCGTACTCCCACTCGCCGCCCGTGGCGTGGTGCAGGGCACGGCCGTAGTCCTCGCCGAGATGGGTCAGGACCGTGTTCGGCGCGACCCGTCCGAGCAGGTACACCAGCTGGGTGACCAGTCTTCGGTCCGACCAGCTGCCCCTCAGGTCGAACCAGGGGCTGTTGAGCACCAGGGCCGTCACCTGGTCCGGGCGCGCGTGCGCGTACATCGAGGTGATGAGCCCGCCCATCGAATGTCCCATGAGCACCAGCCCGCTGTGGCCGTCCGCTGCGATCGCCTCGGCGGCCGCGTCCAGGTCCTGCTGGTAGAGCCGCAGGCTGTTGACCATGTTGGCGTCGGCGCCGGCCGCGGCCCACGCCTCGATGGAGCGCCCGTAGCCACGCAGGTCGATCGCGTAGAACGGGTAGCCCCGCCCGGCGATCGCCTCGGCGAGGTGCCGCTGGAAGAAGTAGTCCGTGTAGCCGTGCACGTACAGCACGGGTGGGCGCCCGGCGTCGGGACGGCCCTCGGGCGTGTAGCGGACCAGGGTCGCCTCGGCGCTGTCGTCCGCCACGGGACGGCGTCGCCGACCCGCGGGGACCCGCAGCGACCCCGAGGGCCCCGGCAGCCGCAAGGTGCGAGCCTCGAAGCCAGCGCCCAGCACGTCCTCGGTCCACTCGTTCCCGCTGTCGTCCATGTCGCTCCTGTGCGTCATGCCTGCTTCTGGTCGGCCTGCCGTGTGCGCTGCCGTCGGCTGACGATATAGGCAACGAGCCCCCTGACGACGGTTACCAGGAACGCGGCGAGGCTGTCAGTATCCCGGAGGGAAGCTCGGCGGCCGGCTCGGGTCCGGAGGGGTGGCCTGCTCCTGCGGGTGCGGGGGTGCCGCGCCGTAGGGGCTCTTGGCGGCACCGTACGGCTGGGGCGCAGGTCGGGCGGGAGTCGGCTGCGGCACCTGCTGACCCGGGAACGGCGGGCCGGTAGCCACCTCCGGCCGGCGGTCGCGCACGCGCAGCATGGCCTGCCACACGATGACGCCGATGAGCAGCAGGATGACCAGCCCGCTCAGGCCGAGCGCCAGGACCATCCACTCCGGGACGACGGGTAGCGTGACCACCTCGGAGGCCCCGGCCGCCTCGTCGGCAGACCCGTCCATCGGGGCGACGGCCGATCCCCGGGCACTGATCTCGACGGCCTCGCCCACCGTCGGTTCCCAGCGCACCGAGTTGCCGTCGATGGTCCCGTTCGAGTCCTTCACCGTGCCCGGGAACGTGATGTCGACGGTGACGCTCAGGTCGTCGACGGATGCGCCGCCGCGGCTCCCGAGGCCTTGTTCGGTGAGGTCGAGCGTGCCGGACACCACGTAGTCGCCGCCCTTGCGGACCACCTTGATGGGCCAGCCCACCCGGGCGCCGACGCCACCGATCTTCTCCTCGGGATAGACGTACCGCGTGCCGGTGTAGCCGTCCTGCTGAAAGTCCTCGGTGCGGGCCGCGTCCTGTGCCGGGTCACCCTGGCCCTCGGTGAGCGTGTCGATGACGTCGTCAGGGGACTGCCCGGTCTGGTCGAGGTACCTGTCCTCGATGGCGAGCACCACGCTCGACACCGCCGTGTCGTCCGGCTTCAGCTCCACCTCGACACCCAGGCGTACGCACCCGGACAGAGTCAGGGTCAGTACGGCGAGGGAGGCGACTGCCACGAGGCGGGAGCGGAGCACTGAGACAGCATGCCGGTCGTCCCCCGGAATCGAGAAGCCTGATCGAGGGGAGTTGTCCCCATGGGCGGGACCCCAGGTGCGCGGTATGGGCGCGGTCGGCCGTCGTCAGCCGACGGCGGCAGGAACGGTCGCCTTGGCGCTCGCGGCGAGCATCCGCTCCCGGCGCAGCGCGGGCAGGAAGCAGGCGGCGCCAAGGGTGCTGAACGTACCGGCCAGCACCATCGCCGCCGACGTGGAGAGCACGTCAGACGTCCAGCCGAGGACCGGGCCGGCCAAGGAGAACGACGCGAACGAGAGCATCGAGGCCATCGACAGGACCGTCGAGCGGTTCCGTGACTCGGCTTCGCGGTGCAGGAGCGCCTGGTACGCGGGCCCGCAGGCGCCGTGCAGCCCGTACGTCACGAGGTAGGCGGCGACCAGGCCGACGGGACCGAGAGCCAGACCCATCCAGACGGCCCCGAGCCCGTTGAGCACGCGGGCCAGGATCGCCGTGCGGGCGACCCCGATCCGGGGCGTGGCCAGGCCGGTCAGCGCCGCCCCGCCGGCGAACACCGCCCAGCCGGCCGCAGCGGCCGGTCCCGCGACCGCGGCACCGGCCGCGGTTCCGCCCAGCATCTCGGAGAGCCGGATCGGCTGGAACGTCTCGAACACCACCATGCCGACGCTCCAGAACACCTCGACGAGGAGCAGCCAGCGCAGCACGCGGTTGTCGCGGGCGAGCCGGAGCCCATCGCGGATGACGCCGGGAGCCTGTCGCGCGGACTGGAGCACCCGGCCCGCCACCCGTGTGCTCCCGGTGCCCGACGGCGGTAGGGCCGGCGCAGCGCCTGGGCCGCCAGTGCCGGTGCCGTCGGCCTCGGGAGCCGAGACCCTTGGCACCTCCCGGACGAGGATCGTCACGGCGACGAGGTGCGCCAGCGCGAGCGTGGCGTACACCGCGTAGGGCAGCGTCAGTGCGGACCAGGCATCGAGCGGGTGCCACCAGACGAGCCCGCCCGAGATGAGCGCACCGGCGGCGATCGACACACCCATCACGGTGCCGTGCGCCGCCAGCGGCCGGTCGACGTCGGCGCCGGGCTCGGTGGCGTGCACGGTGTCGACGAACCAGGCCTCCAGCGGTCCGGAGTCGAGCGCCCTGAAGGCGCCCGCTACGCCCGCGGCCAGGGCGAACGCCCAGAAGCTCTGTGCGGTGAGGAACAGGACGGCTGCCGCCACCTGCAGTACGGCGGCCATGACGAGCAGGGGGCGACGGCCGAGGGTGTCGGCGAGGCCGCTGGTGGGCAGCTCCAGGAAGAACACGGTGAGTCCCGTGATGGACAGCGCCGTCAGAGCCTGCGTGACCGAGAGCCCGCGTTCGAGCGGGAGCAGCGTGGTGACGGTGACGACCAGCCCGACGGGGAACCACCTGGTCGCGGTCAGCAGCAGGAAGACCTTCCGGGCCCGGGCGGGCGTCAGGGGAGTCATGGCCGGTCCGATCCGGGGTTGTCGTCCGTGTCCGTGTCTGTGTCGGCGGCGCCGGGGATGTCGTCCGGTTCCAGCGGGAAGGCCGCTGCCCACAGGGTCACGCGGCGCCCGTCCGGGGCGGGGTCGACGTCCCGGTAGCGCTCGATGACCTCGTCCAGGTCTCGCCGCAGCGCCTGGAGCTGCTCCGGGTTGACCGTGACCCAGGAGTCACCCATGCCCGCCGCGTCCTGCCACTTGTCGGGCCACGCCTCGGCGACGTCGAGCCAGTGGCCGAAGTCGGTGCTGAACAGGCGCAGGTAGTCCCGCTCCAGCCAGCCGAGCGCGGTGGCGGCGTCCTCGTCGTGAGCCAGCTCCGTGCGCTCCCAGCTGTGGGAGCTTGTGGCGGCCCGCCACAACCGCTGCTTGCCTGTGCCCTCGCCCGTGTCCGCCACGAGGCCGACGGACTCGAGCTTGCGCAGGTGATAGCTGGTGGCGCCTGAGTTGGTGGTCAGCGCCGTCGCGAGCGTGGTCGCCGTCGCGGGCCCACCGCGCCGCAGGGTGCCGAGCAGGCGTGAGCGCAGCGGGTGGGCGAGGACCTTGACGGCCTCGGGAGTGAGTCGAAAGTTGTCCTGGGGAGCGGCCATGTATGCACAATAACCATGCACAGACTCTGTGCACAATAGTTATGCACGATAGTGTGCACCGGACTGCTTCGATCCGTTGGTGTGCTCGGTGTTGAACCGCAGGTCAGAAGTCCGTCGACCGCCCCACCTGTGCCGAACCGCAACCTTCGAGTCCTCCGGCCGCCGATCGGCGTCGGACCGCAGATCAACGTCGAACCGCAGGTTAGAAGCCCATTAGCCCGCCCACCGGCGTCGAGCCGCAAGTTGGTCGTCGTGGGACGCGCCGAGCCGCAACCTTCGAGTCGATGCGGGAACTCGTGGACGTGTCTGCTGCGGTTCGGCACGCCGGGCAGCGTTCAGGTTGCGGTTCGACGCCGGTGGGCGGGCCGGCGGACGCGCAACTTGCGGTTCGACGCCCGGCCCGGCGCCAAGCCCGGTCAGAAAAGCATGAACAGCGCTGTCCCGCCGCCCGCTATCACCACGAGAACGCGGAACACGACGGGCGACATCTTGCGTCCGAGGCGTGCCCCGACGTACCCGCCCACCACCGATCCAGCGGCCAGCAGCCCGATCGCCAGCCAGTCCAGGTCGGCGACCGCCACGAAGATGACGGTGGCCACGACGTTCGCGGCCAGTACGGCCAGCGTCTTGAGCGCGTTCACGATCCGCACCGGAAAGTCCGTCCCGAGCCCGAGCACCGCGGCCATCATGACGCCGGAGCCGGCCCCGAAGTAGCCGCCGTACGTGCCCGTGAGGACGGCGAGCACCACGGTTGCCGGTGACATCTCGTGGCGCAGGCGGGTCGGCTCGTTGCGGGTACGGCGCAGCCATCGGCTGATCCACGGCTGCGCGCCGACGAGCAGGCAGGAGAGCAGGATCAGCCACGGCACCACTGCCTCGAACACGCCGGGCGGCAGCGCGAGCAGCAGGATCGCTCCGCCGACGGAACCGACCCCGCAGGCGGCGAGCACGACGATGACCGTCCGGGGGTGCTCGCGCAGCTCCTGGCGGTAGCCGAACGCGCCGCTCAGCGCTCCGGGGACGAGGCCGACCGTGTTCGACGCGTTGGCGACGACGGGCGGCAGGCCGATGGCGAGCAGCACGGGGAAGCTCAGGAGCGACGCGACGCCGACCGTCGAGGTGAGGATCCCTGCCCCGAGCCCGGCGCCGAGGACGGCGAGCTGTTCCCAGCCGGTCACTGTTCCTCGTCCCGCAGGAGCGCCACGTCGCTCACCATCTCGACGTGGGCGTGCATGGCGTCCGCTGCGGCCTCGGGCTTGCCCGCCCGGATGGCTTCCGCGATGGCGCGGTGCCCGTTGAGGGAGTTGCGAGGGCGGCCCGGCTGCGAGAGCGACTCGATCCGGCTCTCCCGGACCAGGCTCGCGATCTCCCGCATGGTCTGGGCCAGGAGGTCGGAGTGCGCGGCGGCGGTGACGGCCGCGTGGAACTGCTCGTCGGCGTCCACGCCCCGGTCCCCGTGCGTGATGGCCGCCTCCATCGTGTCCAGGGCCGCGTCGATCGCCCGGAGGTCGTCCTCCGTGCGCCGCTGTGCGGCCAGGGCGGCGATCTTGGTCTCGAGCGCGTCCCGGATGTCGATGATCTCGGGCATCCGGTCGGCGTGCGCGCGGATCGCCTCGACGATGCGGCTCTCGCTGAGCTTGCCGGTCAGCACGGTGCCGTCCCCGTGCCGCACCACGACGACGCCGACCACCTCGAGCGCGACGAGGGCCTGGCTGAGGGTCGCGCGGCTGACGCCGAGCCGCGCGGCGAGCTCACGTTCGGGCGGCAGTCGATCGCCGGTCTTGAGCCCGTTCTGCCGGATCCAGGTGGTGATCTGCTCCGCCACCTGCTCGTACAGGCGCGTGCGGGCCAGCGGTGTCGGCAGTTCGGCGGAAGCCTTGGGGGTCACCTGACCGAGAATACTTGACAGATGGACCAGTGGACTATTGGCTAGGCCACTGATCCATCGTGCCTCGTCGGTCAAAGGTGTCCGCCACGATGGGAAGAGGAGTTCTCATGGGTCCTGAGTGGATCGCGATCATCGCGCTCGTCGCGTTGTTCGTCGTCGGGACAGTTCTACCGATCAACATGGGCGCGCTCGCCTATGTCGCGGCCTGGTTCGTCGGCGTCTTCGCGCTGGGCATGGACGACGGCGACGTGCTCGGCGGGATCAGCGCCAGCCTCGTCCTGACGCTCATCGGCGTCACCTACCTGTTCGCCATAGCCAGGAACAACGGCACGGTCGACCTCATCGTCGCGCAATCGATCAAGATGGTCGGCGGCCGAGTGGCCCTGATCCCCTGGGTCATGTTCGCCGTCACCGCGGTGCTGACCGCCATCGGTGCGGCCAGCCCCGCGGCGTGCGCCATCATCGGCCCGGTGGCGCTCGGCTTCGCCCGTCGTTACAAGATCAACCCGCTCATGATGGGCATGTTCGTGGTGCACGGCGCCCAGGGCGGCGGGTTCTCCCCGATCAGCATCTACGGAACCATCACCAACTCGATCATGGCCGACGTCGGCTACGAGGGCACCGAGATGGCCGTGTTCATCGCGTCGCTCGGATTCAACTTCGCGATGGCCGTCATCCTGTTCTTCGCGCTCGGCGGGCGTCGCCTGATGAGCGAGCGGGTCGACCCCGCTGACGCCGCCGGCCACGCCGCCGACCGCAGCGTCGACGGCCTGAACCCGGGCGGAACGCCGGCACCCGCCGGCGGTCAGGGTGCCCTCGCGACCGTCACGCGGACCGTCGGCGTGCGCCGCGACCACGTGCTGACGCTCGTCGCCTTCGCAGCGGTCGCCGTGACGGCCCTCGCGTACGACCAGGACATCGGCTTCGTCTCGATCACGGCAGCGGTCTTCCTCGCCATGCTCTCCCCGCGCCAGAACAAGGACGCCGTCAAGCAGATCGCGTGGCCCACCGTGCTGCTGGTGGCCGGCGTGACCACCTACGCGACGGTCTTCACCGAGGCCGGCGCGCCCGAGTACATCGGCCTCTGGGCGGCGGGCCTCGGCATCGTCACCATCGGCGCGCTCGTGCTCTGCTACGTCGGCGGCGTCGTCTCGGCGTTCGCGTCCTCCACGGCTCTGCTGCCGGTCATCATCCCGATCGCCGTGCCGCTCATCGCCACCGGCGGCGTCAGCGCCTGGTCCATGGCGGCGGCCCTGGCCGTCTCGTCGACGATCGTCGACGTCAGCCCCTTCTCGACGAACGGAGCCCTGATGCTCGCCAACCGGCCCGACACGATCTCGGAGCAGGCGTACTACAAGCAGATCCTCGGCTACGCAGGCATCGTCACTCTCGTGGGGCCGCTGCTGGTGTGGGCCATCCTCGTCCTGCCGGGCTGGTGAGCGCCATGACCGGACCGCTGGACGACGTCGTCGTCGTCGACCTCTCCCGTGCCCTCGCCGGGCCGCACGCCACGATGATGCTGGGCGATCTCGGCGCACGCGTCGTCAAGGTGGAGGTGCCCGACCGAGGCGACGACACGCGAGGCTGGGGCCCGCCGTTCGTCGGGGAGGAGGGGGCGCGCGAGTCGACGTACTTCCTGTCCGCGAACCGGAACAAGGAGTCGATAGCGCTCGACCTCAAGGCCGACGCCGACCGGGCCACCCTCCTGGAGCTCGTCGACCGCGCCGACGTGCTCGTGGAGAACTTCCGGACCGGGGTGCTGGAGCGGCTCGGTCTCGGCGTCGACACGCTGCTCGAGCGCAACCCCCGCCTGATCGTGCTCTCGATCACCGGGTTCGGGCACGACGGTCCGGAGGGCGGCCGCGCCGGGTACGACCAGATCGCCCAGGGCGAGGCCGGCCTGATGTCCCTGACCGGGTCCGGCCCGGACGACCCGCAGCGCGTCGGCGTGCCGATCGGAGACCTGCTCGCGGGGATCTACGGCGCGTACGGCGTGCTCGCGGCGCTGCACGAGCGGCACAGCACCGGCGTCGGCCAGGTGGTCCGGACGTCGCTGCTGGCCGCGGTAACCGGCGTGCACGCGTTCCAGGGCACGCGGTGGACCGTCGCGGGGGAGGTGGGGCACGCGCAGGGCAACCACCACCCTTCCATAGCGCCGTACGGCCTGTTCCGCTGCCGTGACGGCGCCATCCAGATCGCCGTCGGGTCCGAGGTGCTGTGGCAGCGGTTCTGCCGGGCCTTCGGGCTCGACGCCGACGCAGAGGGCATGCGGAGCAACGCCGAGCGGGTGGCCCACCGCGACCAGATCATCGAGGCGATCGAGGCGGCCTTCGCCGACCTCGACGCGGGACCGCTGCTGATGCAGCTCGCCGACGCCGGGATACCCGCCGGCCGGGTGCGTACGCTCGACGAGGTGTACGCATGGGAGCAGACGGCGAGCCAGGGACTGCTCGTGGACGTGCAGCACGCAAGCCTCGGCACGGTGACGCTGCCTGGACCGCCGCTGCGGTTCTTCGACCCGTCCGGCGACGAGGTCACCCGGCGGGACCACCAGGCGCCTCCCGTCCTGGACGAGCACGCCGCCCGGATCCGGGCCTGGCTCGACGAGCCGGTGGTGCCCGAGCCGGAGCCGGGCGCATGACCCGCCGGTGGTCGGCGCGCGAGCTGCTCGACCTCGTCCTCGACGCGGACAGCTTCGAGTCCTGGGACGAGCCGGTCGACGTCTCCGGGCACCCGGCCGAGTACCGCGCGGTGCTGGCCGCCGCCGCCGAGAAGGCAGGCACCGACGAGTCGGTGCTCACCGGCCGCGGCCGCGTCCGCGGGCGCCCCGTCGTGGTCGTCGTCAACGAGTTCAGGTTCCTCGGCGGCTCCATCGGGCGTGCCGCCGCCCAGCGGATCGCCGCAGCCGTCCGGCGCGCGACGGCGGAGCGGCTGCCTCTCCTCGCGACGACGGCGTCCGGCGGCACCCGGATGCAGGAAGGCACCCCAGCTTTCCTCCGGATGGTCGAGATCTCCCGCGCCGTCATGGACCACCGCGACGCCGGCCTGCCCTACCTCGTCTATCTGCGGCACCCCACGACCGGCGGCGTGTACGCCTCCTGGGGCTCGCTCGCGCACCTCACCGTCGCCGAGCCAGGAGCCCTGATCGGGTTCCTCGGCCCGCGCGTGGTCGAGGCGCTGACCGGCGAGGCCCTGCCGGACGGCGTGCAGTCCGCCGAGAACCTCGCCGCCAAGGGCGTGCTCGACGGCGTCGTCGCCCCCGAGAACCTGCCGGCGCTCGTCGAGCGGGCGCTCGCGGTGCTCGTCGACCCGCCGTCGCCGTCGGCCCTCCCGCGCAGGCAGGGAGAGCCCTCCGGGACGACGTCGGCCTGGGACTCCGTGCTGCGGACCCGTGCCGCCGACCGGGTGGGGGTGCGGGACCTGCTGCGCTACGGCGCCTCGGGAACGGTGCGGCTGTCCGGCACGGACGAGGGCGAGCGCGACGAGTCGATGCTGGTGGCGCTCACGCGGCTGGACGGCGTGCCGTGCCTCGTCGTCGGGCAGGACCGGACCCGGCAGACCGAGAGCACCCCGATGGGACCCGCCGCGCTGCGCGTCGCCCGGCGCGCGATGGGGCTCGCCGAGGAGCTGCGGCTGCCCCTGGTCGCGGTGATCGACACCCCGGGAGCAGAGCTCTCGCAGGACGCCGAGGAGGGCGCGCTCGCCGGCGAGATCGCGCGCTGCATGGCCGCGCTGACCCGGCTGACGGTGCCGACGCTGTCGGTCATCCTCGGCCAGGGCTGCGGCGGAGGGGCGCTCGCCCTGCTTCCCGCGCAGGTCGTAATCGCGGCCGAGCATGCCTGGCTGTCCCCGCTGCCGCCCGAGGGCGCGAGCGTCATCGTGCACGGGGACACCACGCACGCCGCGCAGCTGGCGGAGGCACAGCACATCCGCGCCGTCGACCTGCTGGCCGAGGGCGCGGTGCAGCGGGTGGTCCCCGAGCACGACGGCGACACGGCGCGGGACGTCGCGGTCGCGGTCGCCGCGGAGTGCGCGGCGCTCCTGCGTGGTGCCGCCCGAAATGCCGACCACCTCGATGATCGGTAGTTCGTCAGGTAGTCGGCACCTCGGATTGCCGACTACCTGACGAATTACCGATCACCGGCACGGGGCACGGGCACGCTAGTGCTTCTGCAGGGCCTTGCGGATCTGCTGCGCCAGCGCGAACACGAGCAGCGCGGCGAACGCGATCGACGCGATCCTGGGCGGCAGCACCACCGAGAGGCTCGCGCCGCCGAACGAGAACACGGACGCCACCAGGCCGATGATCGCCGCCGACCTCAGGTGGACCAGGCGGTTGCGGGCATTGACCCACGTTCCCGAGACGGCGGTGGGGATCATCGCGACCAGGGACGTGCCCTTGGCGAGCGCGGGTGCGAAGTCGAACAGGGCGGACAGGCCCGGGACGGCGAGCTGGCCGCCCCCGATGCCGAGCAGGCCGGACGCGACCCCCATGACGAGACCCAGCCCGATCATCCCCGCGCCGTCGAGCAGGCTGGGGATCCCCTGGGCGGAGTCGACCGACGGCGGCTCCCCGAACCCGTCCAGCAGGGAGCGCACGACCCCCGCGACGAGCACCGCGACGAACAGCCAGCGCAGCAGGGTCTCCGGGACGCGGGCGAGCAGCCGCGCGCCGACCACCGCGCCGACCACGGCTCCCACGACGAGCAGTCCTGCGGCGATCAGGTCGACGGCGTCGTGCGTCAGGTACGGGATGGACCCGACGATCGCCGCGGGCAGGATCGCCGCGAGCGAGTAGGCGCTGGCCCGGCGCTGCGTGAGGCCGCCGAGCGAGGTCAGGAGCGGCACCATCACGATGCCGCCACCCAGGCCGAACAGCCCCGAGAACGCGCCGCCGACGATCCCGACGACGGCGGCACGGGGTGGAGTCAGGGAGTCGTCAGTCTGCTCGGTCACCCCGCGATGATCTCAGGCGTGCGGCGATGACCCGCGCGCAGTCCGCCGACGCGGTGCTCGTGGTGTCCACCTCCAGGTCGTAGGCCACGCCCTCGTGGACGACGACCGCCTGCTTCGCGGCCATGCCCGCCACGCGATCGCCGCGGGCTGCCTCGCGGGCCTCCGCGACCGCAGCGGCGCAGCGCACGCCGACCCAGAGGGTCGGCACGTCGCCCAGCGCGTCCAGCCAGCGCCGCTGGGACGCGGCGCCCCCGAGGAACACGTCGTCGACCACGACGTGTGCACCCGCGCGCGCCATGGCGGCCAGCCCGGCGATCCAGGCGTCCTGCAGCACCATGAACTCCTGCCCGACGTCGACGCCGCCGTCGTCCGCGAAGCCGATCCCGTCGCCGCCGGACGTCAGGCGGGCGGGCATCGCGTCGACGAGGGTGTCGATGCTGAGCGAGAGCCAGGCGTCGGGCAGGACTGCCTGCAGGCTGTGCGCGATGCCGGACTTCCCGGAGCTCGAACCGCCGTTGAGAACGATGACCTGGGTGTTCATGCGCCAACGGTACGAGTGTGGGTGGTGCACGCTACAGTGAGTTCCAAGGTTGAGTGGAGTAGGCTCAACTTTGACCCCTTTTGATCCCGTAGACACTTCAGCATCCCTGGGAGGCCTCATGGACACCAAGTTCACGACCATGTCGCAGCAGGCGATCGGCGACGCGATCCAGTCGGCGTCGGCAGCCGGCAACCCGCAGCTCGAGCCGGTCCACCTGCTCGCGTCGCTGCTGCAGCAGGAGCGCGGTGTCGCGACCGGGTTGCTCGACGCGGTCGGGGCGAGCACGCAGACCATCGGCCAGCAGGTGCGTGCAGCTCTCGTCGCGCTGCCCCAGGCGAGCGGCGCGAGCACCGCCCAGCCGAGCGCGAGCCGCGCCATGGCGACGGTCCTCGACCTGGCGTCCAAGGAGGCGCAGGGGCTGGGTGACGAGTACGTCTCCACCGAGCACCTGCTCGTCGCCGTAGCGGCCGGGCAGTCACCCGCTGCCCAGATCCTGACCGCCGCCGGTGCCACGGCCGACGCCCTGCGCGCGGCACTGCCCGCCGTCCGGGGATCCGGCCGGGTCACGAGCCCCAACCCCGAGGGCACGTACAAGGCGCTCGAGCAGTACGGCACGGACCTGACGCAGCGCGCCCGGGACGGAAAGCTCGACCCGGTGATCGGCCGCGACTCGGAGATCCGCCGCGTGATCCAGGTCCTGAGCCGCCGCACCAAGAACAACCCGGTGCTCATCGGCGAGCCCGGCGTCGGCAAGACCGCCGTCGTGGAAGGGCTGGCCCAGCGGGTCGTGGCGGGCGACGTGCCCGAGTCCCTCAAGGGCAAGCGCCTCGTGGCGCTGGACCTGGCCTCGATGGTGGCCGGGGCGAAGTACCGCGGTGAGTTCGAGGAGCGCCTCAAGGCGGTCCTGGAGGAGATCACGGCGTCGGACGGTGAGGTGGTCACCTTCATCGACGAGCTGCACACGGTGGTCGGCGCTGGTGCAGGGGGCGAGGGCGCCATGGACGCGGGCAACATGCTCAAGCCGATGCTCGCGCGAGGTGAGCTGCGCATGGTGGGCGCCACCACGCTCGACGAGTACCGCGAGCACATCGAGAAGGACCCCGCGCTGGAGCGCCGGTTCCAGCAGGTCTTCGTTGGCGAGCCCTCGGTGGAGGACACGGTGGCCATCCTGCGCGGGCTCAAGGAGCGTTACGAGGCGCACCACAAGGTGACCATCGCGGACTCCGCCCTCGTGGCCGCGGCGTCGCTCTCCGACCGGTACATCTCCGGGCGGCAGCTGCCCGACAAGGCGATCGACCTGGTCGACGAGGCCGCGTCGCGGCTGCGCATGGAGCTCGACTCCTCCCCGGTGGAGGTCGACGAGCTGCAGCGCGCCGTCACGCGGCTCGAGATGGAGGAGGTGGTGCTGTCCGAGTCGGAGGACGCCGCCTCCAAGGAGCGGCTGCAGCGCCTGCGTGCCGACCTCGCCGACCGCCGCGAGGCTCTGGCCGCGCTCACCGCACGGTGGGAGTCCGAGAAGGCGGGGCACAACCGGGTCGGTGACCTGCGTGCGCGCCTCGACGGGCTGCGCACCGACGCCGAGCGCAAGCTGCGCGAGGGGGACCTGGAGGGGGCCGCACGCATCCAGTACGGCGAGATCCCGGTGGTCGAGAAGGAGCTCGTGGCCGCGGAGGAGGCGGAGGCAGGTTCGGACGACGACCTGCAGGGCACGGGCCCGGAGCACGACGAGCCGCCGATGATCGCCGACAAGGTGGGCGCGGACGAGGTCGCCGAGGTGGTCGCCGCGTGGACCGGCATCCCCGCCGGACGGCTGCTGCAGGGTGAGTCCGAGAAGCTCCTGCACATGGAGGAGGTTCTCGGGGAACGGCTCATCGGGCAGCAGGCAGCGGTCGCCGCGGTGTCCGACGCCGTGCGCCGTACGAGGGCAGGCGTCTCGGACCCCGACCGGCCCACCGGTTCCTTCCTGTTCCTCGGTCCCACGGGCGTGGGCAAGACCGAGCTCGCCAAGGCGCTGGCGGACTTCCTGTTCGACGACGAGCGCGCCATGGTGCGCGTCGACATGTCCGAGTACGGCGAGAAGCACTCGGTCGCCCGGCTCGTCGGCGCGCCTCCCGGCTATGTCGGGTACGAGGAGGGCGGCCAGCTCACGGAGGCGGTCCGGCGTCGGCCCTACTCGGTGGTGCTGCTGGACGAGGTGGAGAAGGCGCACCCCGAGGTCTTCGACGTCCTGCTCCAGGTGCTCGACGACGGCCGCCTCACCGACGGCCAGGGCCGCACCGTCGACTTCCGCAACACGATCCTGGTCCTGACCTCGAACCTCGGCTCCCAGTTCCTCGTGGAACCGATGCTGTCGGACGAGGAGCGGCGCGAGTCCGTGATGACGGCCGTGCGCGCCTCGTTCAAGCCGGAGTTCCTCAACCGGCTCGACGACGTGGTGGTCTTCGACGCGCTGACTCTTGCCGAGCTCGGCAGCATCGTGGAGCTGCAGGTCGGTGCCTTCGCGAAGCGGCTGGAGGACCGTCGCATCACGCTCGACGTCACGGAGGCGGCGCGGGAGTGGCTCGCGCTCGAGGGCTTCGACCCGGCGTACGGCGCCCGTCCGCTGCGCCGTCTGGTGCAGCGGGAGATCGGCGACCGCCTGGCGCGGCTGCTGCTCGCAGGTGAGGTGTCCGATGGGGACACGGTGGTCGTGGACCGCGCGGACGGCGAGGGCCTGACCCTCGACCGCAAGGTGCTGACCGCCTGATCAAGCGGTCCCGTGTACGTCGTTCGGCGTACGCGGGGTCACGCAGCTCGGCCGATGTGGTGGTGTTGTGAAGGTGGCAGTCCGATCGTCCAGAACTGGAAATCTCCTACGTCCCTCTGTGTGTGCGGGACGAAAACCGGGGAGGGCCTGATGCTGCGGTTTCATTTCACTTCGGACGATCTTGCCCGGGTCCGGATAGCTCCGGTCCCGGACCCCATGTGGGAGGTGCTGCTCAGCGCTCATGTGGTGAACCAGCGTTCGGGCAGCGTGCTGTTCGGGCCCTGGCGGCAGCGGGTGCTGTCCGGCCTGGGCCCCGCTGCCCGGATGCTGCTGCGCCTGATGCCGCCGCGGGGGTGCTCGCCGGACTTCCTCACGCCCGTGACCGGTACCGATGATTTCGAGACCGGGCTCGACGCGGTGCTGTCCACCTCCAGGGTGCGGCTGGGCAACGACATCTCGATGCTGCCGCGCGGACACACGTCGCACGCCTGGATGCGCGACCTCGCCGACGGTTCCGCACCGGCGGTGCGTGGGCTCGGCGTCGCGATGCGTTCCTACTACGAGCAGGCGGTGGCCCCGTACTGGAGCGGGATCCGCGCCACCGTCGACATCGACCGAGCAGCGCGCACAAGGGCCTGGGTGGCGGGCGGCACCGAGCATGCGCTGCGGACGCTGCACCCCTCGGTCCGGTGGCAGCACCCGGTCCTGTCGGTGGCGACCGCCGCCGAGCGGGACGTCTATCTGGCGGGACGCGGCCTGTTGGTCATCCCGTCGTACTTCTGCGTTCGTGCGCCGATCACGTTGGCCGACTCCGAGCTGCCACCCGTGCTGGTCTATCCGATCGCGCGCGAACCCGCCGGGGCGGACCGAGGTCTCGAGGCCCGGTCCGACGGCGGACGTCAGCTCACCGCACTCCTCGGCCGCACCAGGGCCGCGGTGCTACGTGTGCTCGGCACCGGGGCCACGACCAGCGAGATCGCGCAGCGGCTGGCGATCTCCCCGGCGTCGGCGTCCGAGCACGCCACGGTGCTGCGCAACGCCGGTCTCATCACCAGCGGACGCGAGCGCAACACGGTGATCCACGCGCTGACCCCGCTGGGTCAGACCCTGCTGGACGGCTGTGGCGGTCAGGCCCCGACGATGCTCTCGGTCACTGCAGGAGATCCCGCGTGATCGGTTCGGCGGTGGTCGCGAGACACAGGCCGACACGATCCCCGTCGTCCCAAGAATCCGCACTGGGGCCCCAGACCACGTAGCTCACGGAGTCGACGACGGCGCTCGTCCGTGCGACGGGGCCGAGCTGCTTGGTACCGCACACGAGAGCCACCCGCTTGTCGACCGCGTCCCGTCCTGGCCAGACCGCGGCGTCGGCGAAATCGGTGCGGCCCACCACCTGCGCGGTGTGCGAGGCGTCGCAGGGCACCGCGAGAACCTCGGAGACCTCGCCGTCCGCGGGGACCGTCTCCACGCACGACCCGAGGACCAGCTGCAGCGGGTGTACCTCACGAGGCTCGGCGATCATCGCTTCGATCGGTTCCCACTGCTGCTCGTTCGCCACGTTCACGATGGTGGCGATGCCGACCACCACAGCGACGACTGCCGCGACGGCGCCGCCGATCATGCCGAACCGGCGCCGTCTGGCGGTCGCGTCGGCCTCCGTCGGCGGGCGCCAGCCGGCATAGGAAGCCTCGGGCGCGTAGCCGTGCACCGCCGGGAACGAGTGCGCAGAACCGTCGCGCGTGGCAGGGAACGGCGACGGCGGCTGCTGCGGCCCGGAGCCCGCGCCGTGCCCCGGTGCGTCGGGCCGGTGCTGCGGCGGCGCTGCGGGCGTCGGGAACGGGCTCGGTGGCGCGGCGGGCGGTGGGCTGTACGCAGCGGGTGGCGCGAAGAGCTCTGCCGGCTCGGCGTGCGTCTCGTCCGCGGCCGCCGGTTCCGCCTCGGCAGGTGCTTGCTCGCCAGGCGCCTCCGCCGGGACCGCGGCGGGCGCGTCCTCGGCAGCGGCCTGCTCGTCGGCCTCCTGGTCCTTTGCCTCCTGGTCGTCGGCCGGCTCCGGTTCGCCGGCGACGGTGCGTGGCCCGAGCTCCTTCTTGTGTGCCGCGGTGATCGCGGCGAAGGAGAGCGCCTTGAAGTCGAACGACTCCTCGACGACCGGCGCAGCCGCGCTGTCCGACGGCGTCCGGGTGCCGGACCCGCTCGCACCGGCGGACGTCGACGTGCCTGCCTCGTCGGTGTCGGTGTCGGTGTCGGTGTCGGTGTCGGTGTCGTCCGAGTCGGCCTCGACCGCGTCATCGGCCCGCGCAGCGTCCGGGGCCGCTGCGTCCTGGACGGCCGGCGTCGGCTCCGGCGTGGCGGTGGGCACGGGCGCCGGCACGACAGTGATCTCCTCCGTGGGCGCCTCGGTGCGCTTCGGGAGGGTCTGGGGTTCAGAGCTGGTCCCGGACTCACCGGACTCACCAGGCACCTCTGTAGCGGCACTCTCTGCGTCCGGCGTCCCTGCAGTGGCCTCCTCGGCAGCGGGCTCTGCGGGTTCGACGGGCTCAGCCGGGGCCGGCTCGGAACCAGCAGCGCCTTCCACGGTCGGCGCCACGGGTTCGACCGCTACGGGTTCGACCGGTGCGGCAGGCTCGACGTCGTCCGTCCCGGAACCGGCCACGGACGAGGGCTCCGAGGTCGGCGGGGCGTCCGCCGTCGGCTCGTCCGTGCCGTCCTCGGCAGCCTCAGAAGCCTCGGCCTCAGAGGCCGCAGCCTCAGAGGCCTCGGCCTCAGCAGCCTCGGCCGCTCCAGCGGCCTCCGTCGCAGCGGCCTCGGCAGCCGCGCTCGGGGCAGCACCGTCCGTCGGCGCCGCGTCGTCGTCCGGCGCGTCCGCGCCCACCTGCCCGGACGTCGCCGCACCGTTCGAGAGGGGCGCGCTCTCGGCGGTGTCGGGTGCCGGATCCTGCTCCACCTCGACCACGGACGCCGTCTCGACAGGGTCCGTGGCAGGGACCTTGGAGACTTCAGTGGCGGCCGGGGACTGGTCGGGCGTCGACGTCATGCAGTTAACTTACCGACATTCGGCAACGACCTTGGCACCGGGACGACGCCCGCTCCGACTGCGCTCCATTTATGGACAACGTCACCCGCTGATTTCCCCATCGCGGGTGGAACCTCTGCGTGCTCTGCCGCGTACAGGGGGTGCATCAGTCGGTCAGGTCGACGATCACGGGGACGTGGTCGGAAGCGCCCTTGCCCTTGCGCTCCTCCCGGTCGATCGCGGCGGCCGACGCACGGCCGGCGAGCGCGGGCGACGCCCAGCAGAAGTCGATCCGCAGCCCCTTGTTCCGGGGGAAGGCGAGCTGCTGATAGTCCCAGTACGTGTAGGTGCGCTCCTCCGGGAGGAACTTCCTCGTCAGCTCCGTGTACCTGGCTTCGCCGAAGGCGTCGAACGCGGCCCGTTCCGGCAGGGACACGTGCGTCTTCCCCTCGAACGCCGTGGCGTCGTACACGTCGGTGTCGAGCGGGATCACGTTCCAGTCGCCCATGAGCGCGACGGCGTCACCGGCGTCGGCCCAGCCCTGCGCGGCGGTACGCAGAGTGTCGAGCCAGGCCAGCTTGTAGGTGTAGTGCGGGTCGCCGAGCGCGCGGCCGTGGGGCACGTACAGGCTCCACACCCGGACTCCGCCGCAGGTCGCGCCGATCGCACGTGCCTCGATCGGCGGCACGACGTCGAGCAGCGGGTCCGGGCCGTCCTCGATGATCGTCTTCGCGAATCCTGGCTGCTCCGGGAAGTGGGTGGCGACGTCGGCGAGGCCCACGCGCGACGCGATCGCCACGCCGTTCCACTGCGAGAGCCCGAAGTGCGCCACCTCGTACCCGGCGGCCTCGAACGCCGCCGTCGGGAACTGGTCGTCCCGGCACTTGGTCTCCTGGATCGCCAGGACGTCGGTCTGCGACCGGTCGAGAAAGGCGAGCACGCGGTCGACCCGCGTTCGGATGGAGTTGACGTTCCAGGTGACGAGGCGCACGAAGACAGCGTACGTGCGGGGCGCCGGAGCGCTGGCTGTTCAGTGGCGGGTGAAGCGGGCGACCGGTAGCGATCCTTTGTTCCGCTCCTCGCGTGAACGAACATTGCTGCGGTCACGAGATGGTGCGCACGCGGTGGAGTGGAAGGTGCGCAAAACGTGTAGTAGCGGATGTGGGGCAGTCAACGCCCGGCTGCTGCTGAGGAGAGAAAGGGGCCGTCATCACCACCGGCAAGTACGCCTACCGCCGTCAGGACGGCGTCGCTGTGATTCCCGCCGCACTTCTCGGGCCCTGACCAGCGACAGGTTCACCCCGACTACCCTTGCTTCGTGCAGACCCTCACCAGGCGCCGCGCCGTCGGCGCAGTCGCCGCCCTCACCTCCGTGGCGCTCGTGGGGGCGTGCTCTGCCGGGAGCTCCTCCGGTGAGGCCGAAGGAGCACGCACCGACGTCGTCGTCGGCCTGACCGGGGAGCCGACCAACCTCGACTTCACGACCACGTCGGGCTCGGCCATCCCGCAGCTGCTGATGAACAACGTGTACGAGGGCCTGGTCACGATCGACCAGGAGGGCGCGGTCCAGCCGCAGCTCGCCGAGTCGTGGGAGGTCAACGCCGACCGCACCGTCTACACGTTCATGCTGCACGACGGCGTGACGTTCTCCGACGGCTCGCCGTTCACCGCTGACGACGTCGTGGCGTCGATCGAGCGGGTCCAGGAGGACTGGACGCTGAGCCTGAAGTCCAAGATGGACGTGGTGGCGAAGGCCGAGGCGACGAGCGACACCGAGGTCGCGGTGACGCTGAGGCGCCCGAGCAACGCGTGGCTGTTCGACATGGGCACCTCCGTGGGAGCCATGTTCCCGGACGACCTGTCCGCGGACCTGGCGACCGAGGCGGTCGGCACCGGCCCCTACACGGTCGAGGAGGTCGCCCCCGGCGAGCACATCACGCTCGCCGCCCGCGACGACTACTGGGGGGCGGCACCTGCCATCACGGACGTCACCGTCCGCTACTTCGCGGACGCCAACGCGCAGGCGAACGCGGTCCGCGCCGGAGAAATCGACATGGCGTACAACCTGCAGACCCCCGACCTGCTGGCAGGCCTCGAGCAGAACGAGGAGCTGCAGGTCATCGACGGCACGTCGACGGGCGAGGTCCTGCTCGCGCTGAACAACGCCGAGCCGCCCTTCGACGACCTCCAGGTGCGCCGAGCGATCATGTACGCGATCGACCGGCAGGCCGTCCTCGATACCGCGTGGGCCGGGCACGGGGAGCTCATCGGCTCGATGGTCCCGCCCACCGACCCTTACTACCAGGACCTGACCGACGCCTACCCGTACGACCCGGACAAGGCAAGGGAGCTGCTGGAGGAAGCCGGCGCCGAGGACCTGAGCATCACCTTCGACGTCCCGACCCGCCCCTACGCGGAGGCCGTCGCCCAGGTGGTCGTGTCACAGCTCCAGGACGTCGGCATCGACGCAAAGATCGTCCCGGCGGAGTTCCCCGCCGTCTGGCTGGACAAGGTGTTCACCAAGCACGACTACCAGATGTCCGTGATCCTCCACACCGAGGCCCGGGACCTGCTGACGATCTTCGGCGACCCCGACTACTACATCGGCTACGACAACCCACGGCTCACCGAGGTCGCCCAGCAGGCCGACCGGGGCAGCCCGGACGAGTACGTCGCAGGCATGCAGCAGGTCGCCCGGATGATCGTCGACGACGCGGCGAGCAACCCGCTGTTCCTCTTCCCCAACACGGTGGTGGCGGACGCCCGCCTGACGGGCATCGCCGCGAACGCGACCACGGAGTCGATGGACCTGACCGGCCTGCGCTGGTCCGACGGCTGACGCGGCCCGACGCCGGACACCACCCGTGGCCAGACACCTCGCCTCCCACCTCGCCCAGCTCGTCGCCACCCTCCTCGTGGCGACGGCGGCGATCTTCGTGCTGCTGCGAGTGCTTCCCGGTGACCCCGCCGTCGTGGCGCTCGGGATCGAGGCGTCCCCCGAGGCGCTCGCGGCCTGGCGCGCCGAGCACGGCACGGACGGGCCGCTCGTCGCCCAGTACCTGGAGTGGGTCGGCGGGCTGCTCACGGGGGACCTCGGTACGAGCTACGTGACCTCGCAGGACCTCACACCGCTGATCGCCGACCGGGTACAGGTGACGGGCATCCTCGTGCTGCTCGGCATGCTGGTCGCCCTGGTCGTAGCGATACCGGTGGGCACGCTGGCCGCCGTCTGGCACCGGAACGCGGGCGGCGTGACCCTGTCCGCGGTCAGCCAGGTGGGCGTGGCCGTGCCGAACTTCCTCGTGGGTGTGCTGCTCGTGGCGGTGTTCGCCGTGCGGCTCGGGTGGCTGCCCTCGGGCGGCTGGACGGCGCCCGCCGAGGGGCTCGGGGAGTTCTGGCGGCACGTGCTGCTGCCCGCCGTCGCGCTGGGTTCCGTGCAGGCCGCGATCATCACCCGGTACGTGCGGAGCGCCGTGCTGGAGATCATGCGCGAGGACTTTCTCCGCACCGCCCGCGCCAAGGGGCTCACGTTCACGGGCGCGCTCGTGCGACACGGGCTGCGGAACGCCGGCGTGCCGATCGTGACCGTCGTGGGCGTGCAGATCGCGTCGATGCTGATCGGCGCCGTCGTGATCGAGCGGGTGTTCGCCGTGCCAGGCCTCGGCAGCCTGCTGCTGGACTCGGTGGGCAACCGCGACCTGCTCGCCGTGCAGTCGATCGTGGCGGTGCTCGTGGTGCTGGTGGTCCTGCTGAACTTCCTGGTCGACCTCGCGTACACGCTGCTGGACCCCCGGCTCAGGAGAGCGTCATGAGCGACCCGACCACGGCCGCCGTCGGCCCGCCGCCGCCGGACCTCGGGCCTGCCACAGAGCCCCGCCGCTCCGGCAGGCACCCCCAGCTCGTGATCGGCGCGACGCTGGTGGGGCTGGTCGTGGTCACGGCCTTGGTGTCGCTGGTCTGGACGCCGTACGACCCGGAGCACGCGGGCGCCGAGCGCCTCCTGCCGCCGGGCGCCGAGCACTGGTTCGGGACGGACCGGTTCGGCCGCGACCTGTTCTCCCAGGTCATGGCGGGTGCGCAGATCACGTTGCTGGTGGGCGTCGTCGCGGTGGGGATCGCAGCGGTGGTGGGCGTACCGCTCGGCGTGCTCGCGGGGATGCGGGGCGGGCGCCTCGGCGCCCTCCTGATGCGGGGCAGCGACCTCCTCCTCGCGTTCCCGGGCCTGCTGCTCGCGATCGTGCTGGGAGCCGTCTACGGCGCGGGCACGGTGACGGCGATGGTCGCGCTCGGCATCGGCTCGATCCCGGCCTTCGCCCGCGTGGCCCGCAGCGGGACGCTCCAGGTCATGCGGTCCGACTACGTGCTCGCCGCCCGGGCGGCGAACCGCGGGGAGGCCGCGATAGCGCTGCGGCACGTGCTGCCCAACATCGCGGGCACCGTGCTGGTGCAGTGCTCGGTGAACTTCGCGATAGCCGTGCTCGCGGAGGCAGGCCTGTCCTTCCTCGGCCTCGGCACACCCCCGCCGACGCCGTCGTGGGGCCGCATGCTGCAGGAGTCGCAGCAGTTCCTCGGCGTCTCCGACCACCTCGCGATCGTGCCCGGCGTCGCCATCGCGGTGGCCGTGCTCGGGTTCAACCTGCTGGGCGACGGGTTGCGCGACGTGCTCGACCCGAGGCTCTCGGCGGTCTCCCCGACCGAGCGCGACCCGCTGGCCGAGCCGGTCGACACCCCGTCGGCCGGGCCCGGGACGTCGGCCGGGCCCGCCGAGACCTCCGCCCTCGACCTCCGCGACCTCACCGTCCGCACGGACGGTGGTCGCACGCTCCTGTCCGGCGTGTCCCTCCGGGTCGCCCCGGGCGAGCGCGTCGGCCTGATCGGCGAGTCCGGCTCCGGCAAGACCATGACAGCCCTCGCGGCGCTCGGCCTGCTGCCCGACGGCGTGGCGGCGACCGGGCACGTCGCCCTCCACCAGGTGCCGGGAAACCTCCTGGACCGGGGCGAGCGCGCTCTGGCGCGGCTGCGCGGCGAGGCGATCTCGATGGTGTTCCAGGAGCCGATGACCGCCCTCAACCCGCTGATGCGGGTCGGCAGGCAGGTCGCCGAGGCGATGACGGTGCACGGCGCCGCGCACGCGGCCGCGGCGGCGCGCACCGCGGAGCTGCTGGCCGAGGTGGGCCTGCCGGACGGTGCCGCCCGGCGCTACCCGCACGAGCTGTCGGGCGGGCAGCGGCAGCGGGTGGTGCTGGCGATGGCACTGGCCAACGACCCGGCGGTGCTGGTGGCGGACGAGCCGACGACGGCCCTCGACGTCACCGTGCAGCGCCAGGTGCTCGACCTCATGGTGCGCCTCGTCGAGGACCGGGGGGCCGGCCTCCTGTTCATCACGCACGACCTCGCGGTGGTGTCCCAGGTCTGCGAGCGGGTGGTGGTGCTGCTCGACGGCGTGGTGGTCGAGGAAGGGCCGGTCGCCCAGGTGTTCGCGCAGCCGCGGCACGAGTACACGAGACGGTTGCTGGCGGCGTCGACCCTGCGGCCACGGGCCGGGACCGGGCCGGCTGCCGTGGTCCCGGGACCCGCGCTCATCCGCGTCGAGGACGTGACCCGTACGTACCCGGGCGGGGGCCGACCGGTGCACGCGCTGCGCGGTGTCTCCCTGGAGGTCCGCGAGGGACAGCGGCTCGGCATCGTGGGGGAGTCCGGATCGGGCAAGTCGACGCTGCTGCGGATCGTGGCGGGCCTGGACCGTGCGACGTCGGGCCGGGTGACCAGCGCGGGCGTCGACCTGCCTGCTGCGCCGCACGAGCTGGGCGACCTGCGCGCCGCCCTGCAGCTCGTGTTCCAGGACCCGTACGGCTCGCTCGACCCGCGCATGACCGTCGGTGCCATCGTGGCCGAGCCGCTCCTGAACCCGGCGAACGTGCGCGAGGGCGGCCCGCGGACGGCCTCGGCCCGGCGCGACGCCGTGCGCGAGATGCTGGACGCCGTCGGCCTGCCGCTCGATGCCACGGAGCGGTACCCGCACCAGTTCTCGGGCGGGCAGCGGCAGCGCATAGCCATCGCACGGGCCCTGGTGTGCCGGCCGCGGATCCTCGTGGCGGACGAGCCGGTCAGCGCGCTCGACGTCTCCGTCCGGCGGCAGGTGCTCGACCTGCTCGGGCGGCTGGCGGACGAGCACGCCCTGACGCTGCTGCTCGTGTCGCACGACCTGGGCGTGGTGCGGCACGTCTGCGACCACGTGGCGGTGATGCGCGACGGACGGATCGTGGAGCAGGGGCCCGTCGGCCAGGTGTACGACGACCCGCAGCACGAGTACACCCGCAGCCTCCGCGAGGCGACGCCCGTTTTGAGGCGCTGAGCAGGCACGACGCCGGATCTGCTGCCCAACCTTCTCAGCTCCCCGGGCGTCATCCCCCGTGAGGTGGCACTCCTGCCGCCGGCTTCTCACGAAGGAGACAGCAGATGCGTGCCAGAGCAGGCGCAGCAGCAGCGGCGATCGCCGTAGCGGTCGCGACGGGGGCGGGAGTACCGGCGTTGACGCTCGGTGCCGTCGCGGCGGGACCGGACGGTGACGGCGCCGCCGTCGCGCCGGTGGTCCTGACGAGGTCGGGCCCCCCGTCGACCGCGACCGTCACCCTGATCACCGGCGACCGGGTCACACTCACCCGGCATGCCGACGGTCGCAGCTCGGCGGCCGTCACGCCAGGGGCTGGGCGGGAGGGCATCGCGTTCCAGCGGATCACGGAGGGCGACCGGCTGCACGTGATCCCCGCCGACGTCGCCGGCCTCGTGCCGGACCGGATGGACAGCGCGTTGTTCGACGTCTCCGGCCTGGTCGCGGCCGGGTATGACGACGCGAACCGGGGCACCGTCCCGGTCATCGTGCAGGACGCCGCCGTGGCGCACGAAGCGGCCGCCGGGTCCGACATGTCCGCCCGGGGCGACCGGACGGCGTCGGGCGCCGGGAAGCCGCAGGACCGGCGCCAGCCCGACTGGGCGGCGCTCGGTCTGGAGCCCGAGCGGACGCTCGAGTCGGCCGGGGCGATCTCGGCGGACCTGGACCGCGAGGCAGCGGCCGACCTGCTCGCAGGACTACGACGCGACACGTCGAGGTCGGCGGCCCGGTCGACCACGCCCGAGGTCAAGGTGTGGCTGGACGCACCCGTCCAGGCGCTCGACGAGGACTCGATGCCTCAGATCGGCGCCCCCGCGGCCTGGGAAGCTGGCTACACCGGTGAAGGTGTGACGGTGGCGGTGCTCGACTCGGGCGTAGACCGCACGCACCCGGACCTGGACGATGTCGTGGTCGGGGCCAAGGACTTCACCGGTTCAGGGAACACCAAGGACCACTACGGCCACGGCACGCACGTCGCCTCGATCGCGCTGGGCTCCGGCGACGCGTCGGGCGGCGAGAACCGTGGCGTCGCGCCGGGGGCCGATCTGCTCGTCGGCAAGGTGCTCGACGAGTTCGGCGGCGGCGAGATGTCGTCGGTCGTCGACGGTATGGAGTGGGCCGCCGGCGAGGGCGCCGACGTCGTGAACCTGAGCCTCGGCGAGTCCGAGAACTACACGGACGGCACTGATCCGACCTCCGTGGCCCTCGACACGCTGAGTGCCCGGCACGGGACCCTCTTCGTCGTCGCGGCGGGCAACGACGGCGAGTACGGGACGGTGGCCACGCCCGGGGCCGCGAGCTCCGCCCTGACGGTGGGCGCCGTGGACGACGCCGACGACGTCGCCACCTTCTCCAGCCGCGGCCCGCGAGCGCTCGACCAGGCGATCAAGCCGGACGTCACCGCACCGGGGGTAGAGATCGTCGCGGCCCGCGCCGCCGGCACGAAGCCAGGTTCGGGCACCGGCAAGTACGTCGCCTGGAGCGGCACCTCGATGGCGGCTCCGCACGTGGCGGGGGCGGCGGCGGTCCTCAAGCAGGCACGCCCCGACCTGTCGGCGCAGCAGCTCAAGGCAGTGCTCATGGGTTCCGCCCAGCACACGAGCGGCGGCGTGTTCGACGAGGGCGCCGGGCGCATCTACCTGCCCGCCGCGCTGGAGCTGCCGGTCATGGCGTCTCCCGACTCGCTGTCGTTCGGCGCGCTGGAGTTCCCGCAGCAGGGCAGGGTGAAGCGGACGCTCACCTACGAGAACGACACCGACACGGCGGTCACGCTTGACCTCGCGGTCACGGCGACCCGCCAGGACGGCAAGCCCCTGCCGGCCCGCGCCGTCACGCTCGGCTCGAGCACGCTGACCGTCCCGGCGCAAGGCACCGCAACCGTCGACGTCCGTGTGAACACGACGGTCGGTGCCGTCGAGCGCCGCTACTCGGGCGCCGTCACCGCCACCGGACCGGACGGCCAGGAGGTCCGTACCCCGCTCGGCTACTACAAGGAGCCCGACCTCGCCGACCTCAAAATCGACGCGGTCGGGCGCGACGGGAAGCCGCATGCCGGCTCGTCCACCGTCCGTGTCGTGAACGTCGACGACCCCGCCCTGTTCAGCGAGCACCTGGAGATCGGCGCGGAGGGCGCCGACCTGCGGGTACCGCCGGGCAGCTACTCGGTAACGGGCTTCCTGTGGACCGCGGACGAGGAGTTCGTGGTGTCCGAGGCGACCGCCGTGCTGCACCCCGAGGTCAAGGTGGCCGACGACACGGCGCTGGTCCTCGACGCGCGGACGGCACGGGAGCTGACGGTGACCACCCAGCGGCCCGCGGGCCTCGCCTCGCTCGCGCTGGATGACACCCGGACCGCGGCCGACGGTGAGCCCTACGGCTTCGGGCTCGTGGTCACCGGCGAGGCGACGGCCTACGCGACGCCCACCAAGGCAGCGGTCACCACCGGTACGCACGACCTGCAGACCCATTTCGTCCTGACGGGCCCGTCGGGTGCGAGCCGTGCGCCGTCGTACACCTATGACCTCCTGTACGCGCAGGAGGTGGTGGACACGTTCAAGTTCCGGGCGACGGAGCGGAACACGGCGCCGCTCACCACGGGATACGCGGCGCTCGGCACAGACCACCGGAACGCGAGCGCGCGAGTCGGCTTCGCGGCCGATCATCTCTGGGGCTCGGCGGTGTCCAGCCCGGTCGCGACTCCTGGCCGGCGCACCGAGTACGTGAGCGCGAACGGCGTCGCGTGGGGCCACGAGGTGTACGTGGGTTCGGCCGAGTCCGACCAGGGCTATTTCCAGGGTGAGCCTCGCACGTACGCGCCGCGTGAGAAGGCGCGGACGACCGTCGGTGGCGCCGTGCTGGGCACCCGGCTCGACGAGGGGGCGATCACCGCCGAAGGGCGCACGCTCGCCCTCGGCCTCGTGCCCTGGAGCGATGCGGACAGACATCCGTTCGATTCGTTCGGCGGGGACACCACGCGGCTCCGCGTCTGGCAGGACGGCGCTGCCGTCGCCGACAACACGTACCCGTCGGCGCAGGTGCGCATCCCCGCCGGGGGCGCCGACCACCGTGTGGTGCTCGGCGCGGCGTGGGAAGCGCCCTGGTGGGACAGGTCCACGCGGGTGCGCACGGAGTGGACGTTCCACGCGGAGCCTGGCGGGTCCAAGGCAGGGTCGGTCGACCTGCCCGTCCTCGACGTCGCCTACGCCGTCAAGGGCATGAGCCTCGCCAACAAGGCTCCGCGGCAGACCACCGCCACGGTGACGGTCGGTCACCAGGCTGGTAGCTCTGGAGGCAAGGTGACCGGGGCGCGTCTGTGGTGGTCGCCCGATGACGGCGTCACCTGGCACAAGGCGGCGCTGCGCCGGACCGGCGCAGGTGTCTACACCAGCGGTCTCAAGGTGCCGACCGGCACCGAGCATGTCTCCGTCCGCGTCGAGGCACGGGACGCAGCAGGCGGCACCATCGAGCAGACGGTGATCCGGGCGTACGGCGTCCGCTGACGCCTGACCCGAGTGTCAGACCCCCAGGTCAGCACGGCGACCTGGGGGTCTGACACGTACCTGTGCCGTGTAGCCTCTGCGCGACATGATCGAGCAGACGACCAGCGGCGACAGCGACCTCCCCGCGCTCGACGGCGCCGTCCGGCACGCCGTCGGACAGCCGGGCAAGGCCCCGCTCCGCGTGATCTTCGTGCCCGGGCTGGGCGACCGGCTGCCGCCCCTTGTGCACCTCCAGCGCGAGGCGCTGCGCACGTGGCGCGCCCTGGGCGTTCACACCACGATGTTCCGCGTCCGCTGGTCGTCCGACGCGTCGTTCCAGGACCGGCTCGACCGGCTCGACGAGATGGTCGAGCGCTACGAGCAGCGCGGAGAACGGGTGGCGCTCATGGGCGCGTCCGCCGGAGCGGGGGCCGTCCTCGCGGCGTACGCCCGACGCCGCTCGATCGTCGCGGTCGTGATCATCGCAGGGAAGTGGCTCGAACCCGAGGACATCATCAAGCCCGTGCTCGAACGCAACGCGCCGTTCGCGCAGTCCCTGTCGGCGGTGCCGAAGCTGCTGGAGGAGCTGGGCCCGGACGACCGGGCCAAGATCCTCAGCCTGCGCTCTGCCCGGGACGGTGTGGTCGACGACGAGGACACGCTCCTCGAGGGTGCCGTGAACGAGACGATGCGCGTGGTGGGCCACGTCATCGCCATCGGCTACGCGCTGATGTTCCGGGCTCGGCGCGTGGTGCGGTTCCTGCGCGAGGCAACGAGCGACTGAATCCATTCGCCCATGAAAGCAAGTTCAACTTGGCATGTTGTAGTTGCCAACTTAGGAGGTGAAACCCTATGTCCGAACTTAAGCCGAAGGAACTGGCCGAGATCGAGCGCGACTTCGAGAACTTCGACATCGACACGGCCGAGGTCTACGACGTCGGAGTCGACGAGCTGCCCCCGCAGGTAGTGCTCACCCGGGCCATGGCTGAGCGCGAACTCCTCCTGCGGCAGGCCGACGAGGTGATGCACGACGCGATAGGCACGGCCCGTGCGGCAACCAAGGGTCGCATCAGCGCCTGACAAGTAGCGGGCCTTACCGACACTTCAGGAACCGTGGTGCTCCCGGCGCTTGCCGTGGCGGCTCAGCCTCCGCAGACTCTGGCTATGACGACCTCCCAGGACACCTCCGCCGCCGTCGCGCACTTCACCGAGCGGCTCACCTTCGAGACCGACGTCGCCGACGTCCACGCCGATCTTGCCGCCGGCGTCCCGTTCACCCTCGTCGACGCGCGGTCCCAGGAGTCGTGGGACCAGGGGCACATCCCCGGCGCGGTGCACCTGCCCGGCGGCAAGGTCCGGCTGCGGGCCGAGCAGCTCGTCGACCGGGACCTGCCGGTCGTCACCTACTGCTGGGGCCCCGGCTGCAACGCCGCGACCAAGGCCGCGCTCGAGTTCGCGAAGCTCGGCTATCAGGTCAGGGAGATGCTCGGCGGGTTCGAGTACTGGGTGCGCGAGGGCTTCGCGTACGAGACGGCGACGGGCCGGACCCAGCCGAACCCGGACCCGCTGGCCTCGCCGGTCTGATCGCTGTCGCGGCTTCTACCCCGCGATTGCGCCCGGAACAGGGGCGAGATCTAGGCGCAATCACGGGGTACGCGCGCAGCACGGCCGAGGGCGGATCGGCGCCGGTCACGTCGGCCGGTAGCGGTTCTCCGGGCGGCCCGTCGCCCCGTAGCGCGGGCTGACCCGCGCATGGCCCTCGGCGACCAGGTGCTCCAGGTAGCGGCGAGCACTCACGCGTGACATCCCGACCGCCTCGGCGACCTCGACCGCCGACGCGTCCCTGATGCCGGACCCGCCCCGCCCGTCCGGCGCCCCCGGGCCGGTCGGCCCCTCCGGCCCGCCCGTGCTCGGGTCCGCGCACAGCCGGACCAGCGCCTCGTGGACCAGGGTGCGGCTCCGCTCGGAGAGTCCCTTCGGTGGCAGGGCCGTGGCCGACCGCGGACCGGCGAGGAGCTGGTCCACCTCGTCCTGACCGAGCGTGTCCTGGGCCCGTCGCACGTCCTCGCGCCGCTGCCACACCTCATCGAGGCGTTCGCGCAGGGCGGCGGCGCTGAAGGGCTTGACCAGGTAGGCGACGACGCCGCCGGCCATGGCCTGGCGCACGCTGTCGAGCTCCCGGGCAGCGGTGGTGGCGACGACGTCGACGGGCGGGCCGGGCAGCAGCCGCAGCCGGCGGAGCACGTCGAGCCCACCGATGTCCGGCAGGTGCAGGTCGAGCAGCACCAGGTCGGGCCGCAGCGCGGCTGCCAGCCGCAGCGCGTCCGCGCCGTTCCGGGCCTCGCCCACCACGACGAACCGGGGATGGCTCTCCACGAACTCCCGGTGCACGACGGCGACGGCAGGGTCGTCCTCGACGACGAGCGTCCGTGCGCGTTCCGTCATGGTGCCGCCTCCCCGGCCCCGGCCCTGGCCCGGACCCCGGCACCGACGCCGGCGCCGACCTCGGCCCCGGCCGCCCGGAAGAGCCCGCCCGACACCGGCACCCGGACCGGCAGCTCGACGGTCATCCGCGCCCCGCCGAGGTCGCCGGTCCCGATGGCCACCTCGCCGTCGCGCCGGTCCACCACCCGCCTGACCAGGGCAAGGCCGATGCCGCGGCTGTGCTCCCTCATCCCGGGCACCTTCGTGGAGAACCCGGCCTTGAAGACCTGGTGGTGCAGGTGGGTGGGCACGCCGGGGCCGTCGTCGTCGACCTGCAGGCGCAGGTGCGTGCCGTCGGAGGCCAGCAGCACCCGGACCCGTCCGTCGGGCGCAGTCGCGTCGACCGCGTTGTCGATCAGGTTCCCGAGCACGATGAGCGCGTCCGTGTGCAGCGACGAGGCGTCCGGCGTGGCCGGGGCGTCGAGGGTGGACGAGTCGTCGACATCGAGGAGCACGCCGCGCTCACGCGCCGTGACGGCCTTGACCAGGAGCAGCGCCGCGACCTCGGGGGACCGCACGCCCGGCGCGACCGCCGCCGAGGTGAACAGCCCCCCATAGCCCGACCGCTCGATGAACGCGACGGCATCCTCGGTGCGGCCCAGCTCCAGCAGCCCCGAGATCACGTGCACGGTGTTGGCGAACTCGTGCGACTGGGAGCGCAGGGCGTCGGTGAGGCCGCGGGTCTCCAGGAGGCCGGCGATGTCCTCGGGCTCGAGCAGGTAGATGCGGCGGCGTACCAGGCGGGTCAGCCACGCCGCGCAGAGCACGCCGACCGCCGCGGCGGCCGCGAGCGAGCCGAGCAGCCAGCCCCGGTCGTCGGTCAGGTCGGCGCGCAGCTCTGACTCGAGGATCCCGACGCTGGCGGTGCCGATGACGGGGGCGGTCGAGGCGTCGTCGGCCGCGTCCCCGTAGACGGGCACCTTGACGCGCCACGACGTGCCGAGCGTGCCGGTCTGCGTGCCCGTCCACACCCGCCCCGACAGGGGTACGGAGGGGTCGGTCGAGACCCGCCGCCCGATCTGCTCGGGGTCGGGATGGGAATAGCGCATGCCGGCGTCGTCGGTGACGACCACGTAGGTCACCTCGGACGCCTCACGGATGACCTCCGCGATCGGCTGGATCGTGGCGGAGGGGTCGTCGTCGTCGAACGCGTCCTGGATGGCGGGCAGCCGCGCCACCGACTGTGCCACCCCTGCCATCCGGTCGACGTAGGCCTCGCGGAGCTGGCGCTCCTGCAGGGCCGAGGCCACCAACCCGGTGGTGCACACCAGCACGAGCACGATCACGACCTGCAGCACCAACAGTTGCGCCCGGAGCGTCATCGCTCTTCTCACGGACGCCAGTGTGCACCGGTTGACGGCCGGTGCGGTAGCCGAGCGGTGCGACCGAAACGACCACAACCTTCGTTGCGACCACAACCAGGCCCCCGAGGCGTGCGCTCCCTACGCTCACGCCGAGGTAGACCGAGGGCCGTCGACGTAGCCGGCTCCGGGTACCCGCATCCGCCGCATCCACTCAAAGGAGAAGACATGCGCATCATGCGAACCGGGGCTGCCCCGGTCGGAATCGTCCTTGCACTGGCCCTGGCCGGCTGCTCCAGCCTTGAAGCGGGCGGTGGCGGCAGCGACGCCGCCATCGACGAGCTCAGCATCGTGGTCCCGGCGGGTCCGGGCGGCGGTTGGGACCAGACCGGCCGTGCCATGCAGGCCAACCTGCAGGACGAAGGCCTGGTCGGCAGCGCGACGGTGACCAACGTCGACGGAGCGGGCGGCACGGTCGGCCTGGCGAACATCGCCAACGCCTCCGACCCGAACACCCTCCTCGTGATGGGCCTGGTCATGGTGGGGGCCGTCGAGACCAACCAGTCGCAGGCACGGATCGAGCACACCACCCCGATCGCGCGCCTCACCGAGGAGCAGGAGGTCATCGTGGTTCCGGCGGAGTCGCCGTACGAGACCATCGACGACCTCCTGGCCGACATCGAGAAGAACGGCAAGGACGTGTCCATCACCGGCGGGTCCGCGGGCGGTACCGACCACATCCTCGCCGGGATGCTGCTCAAGGCCGCGGGGATGCCGCCGTCCAACATCGGGAACAAGCTCAACTACATTGCCTACTCCGGTGGCGGCGAGTCCCTGGCGGCGCTGCTCGGCAACAATGTCAACGCGGGCATCTCGGGCATCAGCGAGTACGCGGAGCAGGTCCAGGCCGGCGAGCTGCGGGCGCTCGCGGTCTCCGGCGAGGAGCGCGTCGATGCGCTCCCGGACACGCCGACCCTCACCGAGGCCGGGTACGACGTCGTCCTGACGAACTGGCGCGGTGTGGTCGCTCCCGGCTCCATCGACGACGAGGAGCGGGAGGCGCTGACCACCGCTGTCACGAAGCTCGCCGAGTCCGACGCGTGGCAGGCCACGCTCGAGGAGAAGGACTGGGACGACGCGTTCCTCGCCGGTGAGGAGTTCGACACCTACCTCGACGGCAACATCGCAGAGTCCTTGACGGTGCTCAAGGACATCGGTCTCATCCGGTGACGCCCGACGGCGCGGCGCCCGAGGCGCCCATAGCACCTGGTGCACCGACGGACGAGGCGGGCCCTCCGCCGTCGGACGCCCTGGAGCCGAGGGCGGCGCAGAAGCCGCGCCGCCGGTGGGGCGAGCTCGTGCTGGCCCTCGCCACCACGGCGCTCGGCACGTACGTCCTCGTGGCCGCCGGGAGCATCACCGTCCCTGGTTCGACCAACACGCTGGGACCGCGCGCCTTTCCCTACCTGGTGGGCGGCATGCTCGTCGTCGCGGGAGTGGTGCTGGTCGTCCTGGTCCTGAGCGGCCGGGGCGGCGAGGAGGAGGGCGGCGAGGACGTCGACCCGAACGTCCGGACCGACTGGCTGACCGTGGTGCTGATCGTGGCCATCCTGGTCGTCCACGTGTTCGCGATCAACGTCATCGGCTGGCCGTTCGCCGCCGCGATCCTGTTCGCGGGTGCCGCGGTCGTCCTCGGCGCGCGCCCGTGGTGGCGCGCCGCCGTGGCCGGGCTCGTGCTGGGCCTGATCATCCAAGTGATCTTCGGCGGGCTGCTGGGGCTGTCGCTCCCGGCCGGCCCGCTCCTGGAAGGGGTGCCGTTCCTCCGTGGATAACTTCTCCGCACTGCTCGACGGGTTCTCCACCGTCCTGCACCCCACCTACCTGCTGTGGGCGCTGTTCGGCGTGTTCATCGGGACGGCGGTCGGTGTGCTGCCGGGCATCGGCCCGGCCATGACGATCGCCCTGCTCCTGCCGCTGACCTACTCCCTCGAGCCGACGGCGGCGATCATCGTCTTCGCCGGCATCTACTACGGCGGCATGTACGGCGGGTCGACGACGTCGATCCTGCTCAACACGCCCGGCGAGTCCGCCTCGATCGTGACGGCGATCGAGGGCAACAAGATGGCGCGCGCCGGGAGGGGCGCTGCGGCGCTCGCCACCGCAGCCATCGGCTCGTTCGTGGCGGGGACCCTCGCCACGGTGGCGCTCACCTTCCTGGCGCCCGTGATCGCCCGCTGGGCGGTCCAGCTCGGCGAGCCCGACTACTTCGCCCTCATGGTGGTCGCGTTCATCACCGTGGGCGCCCTGCTCGGCTCGTCGGTCCCGCGCGGCCTCGCCGCGCTCTCCCTCGGCCTCTTCCTCGGGCTGGTCGGCACGGACACCCTGACCGGCCAGCAGCGCTTCACGTTCGGTGTGCCCAACCTTGCGGACGGGATCGACGTCGTGATCGTCGCCGTCGGCCTGTTCGCCGTCGGTGAGGCCCTGTACGTAGGTTCCCGGATGCGGCACGGCCCGATCAAGGTCATCCCGATCGAGAAGGGCTGGCGCTCCTGGATGAAGCCGGACGACTGGCGGCGCTCCTGGAAGCCGTGGCTGCGCGGCGCCGCGATCGGTTTCCCGGTGGGCACCATCCCGGCCGGCGGTGCCGACGTCGCGACGTTCCTCTCCTATGCCTCCGAGCGCAGGCTCGCCGGGAAGGAGCGGCGCAAGCAGTTCGGCAAGGGTGCCATCGAGGGCGTTGCCGGCCCGGAGGCCGCGAACAACGCGGCGTCGGCGGGCGTGCTGGTCCCCCTGCTCACCCTCGGCCTGCCCACGACGGCGACCGCGGCCATCATCATCGTCGCGTTCCAGTCCTACGGGATCCAGCCCGGCCCGCTCCTGCTGCAGAACGAGTCAACGCTCGTGTGGGCACTGATCGCGAGCCTGTACATCGGCAACGTCATGCTGGTGGTGCTGAACCTGCCGCTCGTTGGCATGTGGGTACGCGTGCTGCGCATCCCGCGGCACTACCTCTACGCGGGCATCATCCTGTTCGGCGCGCTCGGCTCGTACGCGCTGAACTTCTCGCCCGTCGACGTGCTGCTGCTGGTGCTGATCGGCCTCGCGGGGTTCTTCATGCGGCGGTACGGGTACCCGGTGGCGCCCCTGGTGGTCGGCATGATCCTCGGCCCGATGGCGGAGGACCGGCTGCGCCGTTCGCTCGCGATCAGCCAGGGCGACCTGTCCTACCTCGTGAGCAGCCCGTTCGCCGCGAGCGCGTACGTGGCGATCGTGGTGCTGCTGGCCCTGGGCATCTGGCTGAAGCGCCGGGAGCGTGCGCAGGCCTAGGCTGCGGACATGGGCACAGCACTGATCACCGGAGGCTCCGCCGGCCTGGGGCTCGAGCTCGCGCGGCAGCTCGCGGCGCGAGGCCACGACCTCGTGCTGGTGGCGCGCGACGAGGGCCGGCTGAACAAGGTCGCCGAGGAGCTCCGCTCCGCCCATGGTGCGGCGGTCGAGGTGCTCCCGGCGGACCTCTCGGTGCCCGACGACGTCGCGCGGGTCGCCCAGCGGCTCGCGGTCGTCGGCGGCCGGCCCGAGGACGGCGGCCTGCGCCCCGTCGGGCTGCTCGTCAATAACGCGGGCTTCGCCACCGGGGCGAGCTTCGCGACGGGCCGGGTCACCACGGAGCGCCGTGGGATCGACGTCATGGTGCGGGCGGTCGTGGAGCTGACGCACGCCGCCGTCGGGCAGATGCTCGAACGGGACCGGGGGGCGATCCTCAACGTCGGTTCGGTCGCCGCCCTCACCGCCGGCGGCACGTACGCAGCGGCGAAGGCGTACGTGCGGACCTTCACCGAGTCCCTGGCGGTCGAGCTCAGGGGCACGGGTGTGACGGCCACGCTGCTGTCCCCCGGGTTCACGCACACCGAGTTCCACGAGCGGGCCGGCATCCCCGAGTCGGCGATCCCGGACTGGGGCTGGCTCGACGCCGAGTACGTGGTCCGGACGGCCCTGGCGGACGTGCGCAGCGGCGTCGTGCTGTCCACGCCGTCGGTGCGCTACAAGCTGGCCAGCGCGGTGCTGCGGGCGGCGCCGCGCCGGGCCGTCCGCGCCCTCGGCAAGTACCGCTGACGAGCCGGCCGGCCCGGCGGGCGGACAACGGTGCGTGCGGCCGTCAGAGCCAGCCGACCCGCTTGAAGATCCAGTAGAAGATCCCGCCCAGACCGAGCATCCCGGCGATCGCGAGCGGGTACCCGAACGTCCAGTGCAGCTCGGGCATGTGGTCGAAGTTCATGCCGTAGATGGTGCCGATCAGCGTCGGTGCGAAGAGGATCGCCGCCCAGGCCGAGATCTTCTTGGTCTGCTCGCTCTGCGTCAGGCTCACAGCAGAACCCTCCCAGAGGTCGGCGGCAACCCAGGACGGCGCCCGCGCCACCAGGCAGGCTTCCGCGCGGCGTGCCGGCGCCACGTATTCTTGCCACCGTGAACTCTGACTTCTCCCCGACCCCGCGCGAGCAGCTGGCCGAGCTCATCAAGGAGCTCGCCGTGGTGCACGGCAGGGTGACTCTGTCCTCCGGCAAGGAGGCCGACTACTACGTCGACCTGCGCCGCATTACCCTGCACCACCGGGCCGCTCCGCTCGTCGGCCACGTGCTCCTTGACCATCTCGAGGAGGCAGGGCTCGGCACGGCGGAGATCGACGCCGTCGGTGGCCTCACGCTGGGCGCTGACCCGATCGCGGACGCGCTGCTGCACGCCGCGGCCTCGCGCGGCCAGGACCTGGACGCCTTCGTGGTGCGCAAGGCGGCGAAGGCGCACGGTATGCAGCGCCAGATCGAGGGGCCCGACATCGCAGGGCGCAAGGTGGTCGTCGTCGAGGACACCACCACCACCGGTGGGTCCCCCATCGCGGCGATCGAGGCGGCCCGGGCGGCCGGCGCCGAGGTGCTGGGCGTTGCCACGATCGTGGACCGGGCGACCGGCGCGGGCGAGAAGATCGAGGCCCTCGGGGTGCAGTACCACTACCTCTACGACCTGCAGGACCTCGGGCTCGCCTGAACCCCTCGATACCGTAATCTGGGCATCTCGATATCACTTACCGTGAAGACTTTTGCCTAGCGCTACTGTATCTTTAGATTCATGGGGCCATTTGTCGCTTTAGTCCTGCTCGTTGTCGGCGTAGTGACCTTCACCGTTGCCGCGGCACGGATGATGAGACGCGGCCGTTCGCAAGACGTCGCCCAATGGGCGGAGGCGAACGGCTGGGAGTACGTGGACAAAGATCTGACGCTTGCCCAGCGATGGAGCGGGCGGCCCTTCGGTATCGGCCTCGACCGGGTGGCTCGCGACGTCCTGCGCGGCAACGTCGACGGCCATGACATCGTCTCTTTCACCTATACCTGGCGCGCGGGCACGCCCGGCGCCGACTCGCGTCGTCGTGGTCTGCGGCGCACGGCGCACGTGGTCGCCCTCGACGCGCTGCCCGGCGAGCCGGTGGTCGACCTGTCGCCAGAGGGCTTCCGCGAGAAGTGGCAGAAGCTCTTCGGCGCCCAGGACGTCCAGATCGACAACCCCGCGTTCGACGGGCAGTGGCTCGTGCGGGCCTCCGACGAGGTGTTCGCCCGCCGTGCCCTCGACGCGCGGCTCGCGAACATCGTGATGCTGCCCGACTTCCACGGCTCCCGGCTGCGGATCGAGGGCCCCTCGATCCTGCTGTGGCGGCCCGGCCGCACCGATGTGACGACCCTGGCCGAGCGGGCCAAGCGGGTCGCGGAGGTCGCGCGCATCGTGCTGCCCATGGAGAAGGACAGCCCGCGCTTCGAGACCGGCGGCAAGATCGACGGCTTCGGGATCCCCGGCCTGACCTGACCCTGCGCTGCCCGGGCGGGCGGATCAGACCAGGTCGGCGATGTCCGCTATCGAGTTCACCACGTGGCTGGGGCGGAACGGGTACTTCTCGACCTCGTCGGCCGATGTCGAGCCCGTGAGCACCAGGAACGTCTCCAGGCCGGCCTCCATGCCGCCCAGGATGTCCGTGTCCATGCGGTCGCCCACCATGGCCGTTGACTCCGAGTGCGCGCCGATCAGGTTGAGCGCGGACCGGAACAGCACCGGGTTCGGCTTGCCCACGTAGTAGGGCTGGCGGCCGGTCGCCGCCGCGATCATCGCGGCCACCGACCCGGCAGCAGGCAGCACGCCTTCTTGCGAGGGGCCGGTGACGTCCGGGTTGGTGCAGATGAACCGGGCACCGCCGACGATCAGCCGGATGGCCTTGGTGATGGCCTCGAACGAGTAGGTCCGCGTCTCGCCGAGCACCACGTAGTCCGGGTCGGACTCGGTGAGGGTGAAGCCGGCCTGGTGCAGCGCCGTCGTCAGACCGGCCTCGCCGATCGCGTACGCGCTGCCGTTCGGGATCTGGTCCGCGACGAACTGGGCGGTCGCAAGGGCCGACGTCCAGATGTTCTGCTCCGGCACGTCGATGCCGCTGTAGGCGAGCCGGGCGCGCAGGTCGCGCGGCGTGAAGATCGAGTTGTTCGTCAGGACGAGGAACGGCAGGTCCTTGTCCCGCAGTGCCTTGATGAACTCGGGTCCGCCGGGCAGGGCCGTTCCCTCGTGCACCAGCACGCCGTCCATGTCAGTGAGCCAGGCTTCGGTGGTCCGCTCGATCATGGGCGTCAGCCTAACGCCAGCCACGTCCGGCTCGTGGGCACGCCTCGTGGGTGTGCGCCGAGCCCTGTGGCGGGTCGTAGGCTTCGCGCGTGACCAACCTTGTCCCTGACGACGCGACGCGCCCCGGGCCGGTTCGCCGCCACCCCTCCACGTCCTCCAGGACGCCCTGGTCCGCCGCACCGGGCAACGCGGTGCGCGGCGGACTGGTCGGCGCCGCCGAGTCGGTTCCCGGCATCTCGGGCGGCACCATCGCCCTCGTCGTCGGCCTGTACGACGGCCTGCTCGGCGCGGCCAGCCAGCTCGTGCACGCCCTCCGCGAGCTCGTCCAGGGCCTCGTCGGGCGCCGCGGCCTCCGGCAGGCCTCCGCGGCGCTGCGCGAGATCGACTGGCCGTTCCTCGTTCCGGTGCTCGCCGGCATGGTCGTGATCCTGCTCGTCTCGCTGAACACGATCGCGCCTCTGCTCGAGTCGAACCCCGTGCCGATGCGCGCACTGTTCTTCGGCATGATCGCCGTGTCGATCAGCGTCCCGCTGCGGATGATGCCGCACCGGTTCCGGCCGCTCGACGTCGGGCTGCTGGTGGCCGGGGCCATCGCCGCCTTCTTCCTGACGGGGCTGCCCGCCGCAGAGCTCAGCGACCCGCCCCTGTGGCTCGTGTTCGTCGGAGCGGCGATCGCCATCAACGCGCTCGTGCTGCCCGGCATCTCCGGCTCGTTCGTCCTGCTCGCCATGGGCCTGTACGTCCCGGTCCAGGCGGCCCTGCACGACCGCGACCTCGCGTTCATCGGCACCTTCATGCTCGGTGCGGCGGTCGGGCTCGGATCGTTCGTCAAGTTCCTGCACTGGCTGCTGGAGCACCGCCGTCAAGGCACGATGGCGCTGCTCGCCGGCCTCATGCTCGGCTCGCTGCGCGCGCTGTGGCCCTGGCAGGACGAGGCAGGCGACCTGCTGGCTCCCCCCGGAGACTTCATCGTCCCGGTGCTGCTCGCCCTGGTGGGTGCGGCGGTCGTCGCCGTGGCGATCTGGTGGGAGTCGCGCCGGACGCAGGGCTCGGCCGCTCCCGTCGCGGCAGGATGACGGGTGTGGCCGACGAGCCTGTCGGGACCGGCCACCCGGTCGGCGTCGGCCCCTGGCCCGGCCCGCTGCCCGACGACCCGCGCTACGACCCGGAGCTCCTGGCCGACGGCGACCGCCGGAACGTGGCCGACCAGTACCGGTACTGGTCCGTCGAGGCGATAGTCGCCGACCTGGACACGCGCAGGCATCCCCTCCACGTGGCCATCGAGAACTGGGCGCACGACCTCAACATCGGCTCCGTCGTCCGCACCGCCAACGCGTTCAACGCGGCAGGCGTGCACATCGTGGGCCGGCGCCGGTGGAACCGCCGCGGCGCGATGGTCACCGACCGGTACCTGCACGTGACGCACCATCCGGACGCCGGGGCGCTGGCCGAGTGGGCGGCGTCCCCCGGGCTCCCGATCATCGGCATCGACAACGTGCCAGGCTCCGTGCCGATCGAGGGCTACGCGCTCCCGCGCGAGTGCGTCCTGCTGTTCGGCCAGGAGTCCACCGGCCTGACTGCGGAGGCGCAGGCCGCGTGCGACGTCGTCCTGCACATCACGCAGTACGGCTCGACCCGCTCGATCAACGCGGGAGCAGCGGCTGCGATCGCCATGCACGCGTGGGCGACGCAGCACGCTCGGTGACCGGGCGAAAGTAGTGGCGCTCGTGACTCCACATCTCGCGGGTGAGCGGCGTCTTAAGGGGCGCAAGCACATCCCACGCACCTGGAGGTCCACGTGACCAGCACGACCCGCACCCTCCGCTCCAAGACCTTCCGCATCACCGCGATCGGCGTCGCGGCCACCGGCCTGTGCGTCGCAGGCGCAGGCCTGGCCGCCGCGGCCAACCCGACCTCGAGCTTCGGTCAGGCGGTCGGCACCACGGTGAACGCCGTCGGCGTCGACTGGTCCGACATGCCCGCCGGGTACACCCAGGCGCAGTACGAGGCGTTCTGGGGCGCCGAGTACAGCGGTGAGGACCTCGTCGAGCTGCAGGAGATCTGGTCGCTCGAGGAGACCGAGACCAAGTCCCGCGCCGGACAGATGATCCTGGACGGCGAGGAGCTCCCGTTCGCGCCCGGTACGCACACCACACCCGAGCTGCCCGCGAACGAGTCCGAGGCGATCCTGGCGTTCCTCGACGCCGGCTACTCGGGCGGGGACGTCGAGGAGCTGAGCGCCCTGTGGAACACCGAGTACGTGGAGACCAAGGCCCGCGCCGGTCAGATGGTGCTCGACGGCGAGGAGCTGCCCCTCGACCCCGCCGACGTGGCCACCACGTCCGGTAGCTGACCTGTGCTCCCGGCACCGCTGACGACTCGCCAGGAGACGACCATCGACACCCTCACGCTGCGCACCGGCTTCGAGATCGAGCTGCTCGCGCCCGCCGGCTCCGACCGGCAGGTGCTCGCGGACGCTCTTGCCGCCCGCCGCGCCGGCCGGGTGTGCCGGTCGTTCCACACCGACAGCGAGCCGTCAGCGGTGCCGGGCGTCGGGGTGTTCCGGCACCTGTCCCCCGCGTTCGACGTGGTGGACGGTGCCGGCGCCCCGGTGGCGCGGCTCGTGGACGACATCACCATCGTGTCCGACCTGGCCGGCACGACAACCCGGCCCGGGCACCGCGGGTGGTACCGGGTGCTGTGCGACGAGCCCCGTCTGCTGCGCCTGATCGAGCGGTGCTCGGACCCTGTCGCCGCCCTGCCCGACGTCCTGGCTCCGGTCGCCGAGCTGTTCGGCACCCAGGTCGAGCCGAGAGGCGGGGCGGCGAGGGTGAACGACGCCTCTGGCGCCACCATCGCGGTCGCGATGCCGCTGCCGGCAGGGCGCGAGCGGCCCTGCGAGGTGGTCACCCCGCCGATCACCGAGGACCACGGCACGGTGCTCGACGAGCTGCTCACCCCCGCGCGGGACCTCGGCTTCACCGTGCCCGCAGAGGCCGCCGTCCACTTGCACCTGGACGGCGCGCCCTTCCGGCGGCCCGCGGCGTTCGCCAACCTGGTCCGGCTGTTCGGGCACTGGCGCGAACCGCTGTGGGCGGCGCTGGGCACCAACGAGGCCTGCCGCCGTCTGGCACCGCTGCCCACCGAGCTGCTCCGGCTCGTGGAGCGCGGTGACCAGTCGTGGGGCGAGCTGCGCGCGGCCGCGCGCGGGATCGGCCTGACGAAGTACGCCGACGTGAACCTCACCCAGCTCGTCGCCCCGCACCCCGTCCGCGACACCGTCGAGGTGCGCATCCTGCCCGGTGCGCTGGAGGCCTCGGACATCCTGCGCCGGGCCGCGCTCGTCGAGCGCCTGGTGCTGAGATGCCTCGACGACGCCCCGGTCCCGCGGCCCGACGGCGGCGCGGCGCACGACCCGACCGGGGCACTGCTGGCCCTGGCGACGACGGGAGCCGGTCGATGACCGTCTGGCTACCCGCCACCAGCCCGAACAGCACGCCCGTCCCGCGCGTGGTGGAGCCGCGAGTGCCCACGCACGACGCCGGCCACGCCGGCCCGGCCCGGACCCTGGACGAGCTGGTGCGGACGCACCTGCCTGGCCTGATCCGGTATGCGACGGTGCTGGTCGGTGACCAGCACACCGCCGCGGACCTGGTGCAGGAGGTACTGCTGCGCGCTCACCAGCGGTGGCACCGGATCGCCCTGACGGAGCGGCCCGACCTGTACCTCCGGCGCATGATCACCAACGAGCACCTCTCGTGGCGCCGCCGTTGGCACGTGCGGATGATCCAGCCCACCGCCGACGACACGCTGGTCAGGCGCGGTGGCACCGCGGGGGACCACGCGGAGAACCTCGCACAGGAGGACGACATGTGGCGCCGCCTCGAACAGCTTCCGGCGCGGCAGCGCACGGTGCTCGTGCTCCGGTACTACGAGGGGCTGGTGGACACGGAGATCGCGACAGTTCTCGGCACCTCGCCCGCCACCGTTCGTTCCCACGCCTCGCGCGCTCTGGCCACTCTCCGGCGCACCGCCCCGATCTTCATGGAGACGAGATGAACCACGACCGTCCCACGGGCACTCCGGTGCCCGGAACCCGGCCGGAGGGCCGCACCCGGCACGATGCCCAGCACGACGCCCTCGCCGAGCAGATCGCGGCGGCCCTGCGCTCGCGCGAGCCTGCCGCCGCCGACACCGCTGCGCTGACCCAGCGGATCGCTGCCCGTGTCGGAGCAGCGGCCGACGGCCGGAGCGGCGCCGCGACCCCGTTCGTCCGGCGCGCGGGCTTTATCGCGGTCACCGGTGTGGTCGCATCGGCACTGGGCGTGGTCGGAGCGGCCACCGCCGCGGCGACCGACCCCTATACGGAGTTCGCCGCCACGGTCGACGGCATCGCACACGCCGTGGGTGTCGACTGGTCCTCGATGCCCGACGGCTACACGCGCGAGCAGTACGAGGCGTTCTGGGGCGCCGAGTACAGCTACGAGGACCAGGTGAAGCTCGAGGAGATCTGGGCGCTCGACTCCACCGAGACCAAGGCACGGGCAGGCCAGATGATCCTGGACGGCAAGGAGCTCCCGTTCGAGCCGGGCAGATACACCACGCCAGAGCCGTCGGTGGCCGACACTGCGGCAGCTCATGCGTTCATCGATGCCGGCTACGACGCCGACGACGCCGAGGCGCTGAGCGACCTGTGGGAGACCGACTTCGTCGAGGCCAAGGTGCGGGCCGGCCGGATGCTGCTCGACGGCGAGACGCCGCCGCTGCCCTGATCGAGCGTGATTCGGCCGTTCGACTGTCGAACGGCCGCACACGGCTGCCTGTGGATCGTGGCAAGATCGATGGTGCATACCCGGGCGGCCTTGGACATTCCTGCGACCGCCCATCTCACCAGTCGTTTGGAGTTTCGCAGATGCCCATCGCAACCCCTGAGGTCTACGCCGAGATGATCGACCGGGCGAAGGCCGGCAAGTTTGCCTACCCCGCGGTCAACATCACGTCGTCGCAGACCATCACAGCCGCGCTTCAGGGCTTTGCCGAGGCGGAGTCGGACGGCATCATCCAGGTCTCCGTGGGTGGCGCCGAGTACGCATCGGGTTCGACGGTGAAGGACCGGGTCTCCGGTTCCCTCGCGCTGGCGGCCTACGCGCACGAGGTCGCAAAGGGCTACGGCGTCAACATCGCCATCCACACGGACCACTGCACGGCCGACAAGCTCGACTCCTGGGTCAAGCCGCTGCTCGCGATCGAGGCCGAGCAGGTGAAGAACGGCGGTCTGCCGACGTTCCAGTCGCACATGTTCGACGGCTCCACCGTGCCGATCGAGGAGAACCTCGTGATCGCGGCCGAGCTGCTCGAGCTGTCGCAGGCGGCGCGCACGATCCTCGAGATCGAGATCGGCGTCGTCGGTGGCGAGGAGGACGGCCACATGGCCGAGATCAACGACAAGCTGTACACGACGGTCGAGGACGGCCTGGCCACGATCAAGGCGCTCGGCTCGGGCGAGAAGGGCCGGTACCTCACGGCGCTGACCTTCGGCAACGTGCACGGCGTGTACAAGCCCGGCTCGGTCAAGCTCCGCCCGGAGATCCTGCTCGACATCCAGAAGGCCGTCGGTGCGGAGATCGGCGAGGAGATGCCGTTCGACCTCGTGTTCCACGGTGGCTCGGGCTCGACGGCGGAGGAGATCTCCGCGGCGGTCGACAACGGCGTCATCAAGATGAACATCGACACCGACACCCAGTACGCGTTCACGCGTCCGGTCGTCAGCCACATGTTCAAGAACTACGACGGCGTGCTGAAGATCGACGGCGAGGTCGGCAACAAGAAGGCCTACGACCCGCGCGCCTGGGGCAAGACGGCGGAGGCCGGCATGGCCGCCCGCATCGTCGAGGCCTGCCAGCAGCTCCGTTCGGCCGGCCACAAGATGTGAGTCGGCAGCTGGCGTGATCGGTAAAAGGTCAGGTGGTCGGCAGCTCGGGCTGCCGACCACCTGACCTTCTACCGACCATCCGAAGGCGGCCGTCAGCCGCCTACACCGGCAGGGGCCGGAGCGCCGTCGGACGGCGGCGGGCCGGACGGGCCGTCGTCGTCCAGCTCGAAGCCCGGGTCCTCGTCCACGATGTCGAGGAGGTCGCCGATCCGGGTCACCTCGAGCAGAAAGCGCACGGTCGGAGGTGCCCGCAGCACGCGCACGCGGTGCGGGCTGCGGCTCGCGAGGCGCGCGAGGAACGCGACGCCCGACGAGTCCATGAAGGTCACATGATGCGCGTCGATCTCGACCGGGAGACGTGACTCCTCGGCCGCGGCCGTGGCCTCGTGCAGATCTCCGCCGATATCGGCGTCGATCTCTCCGGAGAGCACGATCCGGGCGCGGGAGCGGCCCACGATGACGTGGATGCTCGCGGGATCGCCGATCTCGGGGGTCTGATGGCCGGGGTCCTGGGGGCTCCCGCCCTGCGGACCGCGCGGGGGGTCGTAAGTTCCGTCCTGCACGGTTCTCCTTCCGGGAGCAGTGGTCGTAGCGCTGTGTCGGTCCGATGATAGAGGTTGAGGTTCAGATCTCGGACCGTCCCAATCTACGGTTGAATGTCCTGCTGGAGAAGCACCTCGAGCAACAGATACCGTTGGGAGGGCATTTTGACCGATTCATCCGGTCTGACACCGTCCTCTCCGCCGCCGCGGCACCCCGGCCTTTCCGTATTCGGCCTTGGTCCGACTCAGGACGGGACATCGAACGGTAGAACGAGCAGAACATCGAACGGTATGTCGAACGGGAACGGCTTCGGCGCCGGCAGGCCTGCTCGTGCCGACGCGGTGAGCGTGCCCCCGAGCATCCCGCCGAGCAACGCGCCGCGGGGCGCTCACCGGGCAGCCGGCGGCGCGGAACCGCGGAGGCACGCACCGAGCACCGGCATCCCGCGGACCCTGCCGCCGTCGGTCGGCGATGTGGTCCTGCGCGCCGCGGTGAGCGTGGGCATCCCCGTCTTCCTGACCGGGCCCACCGAGGACGGCATGCCGATGCTGTGGGCCAACAGCGCGTTCGAGCACTACGCGGGCGTGCGGTTCACCGACTTCGCCGGGTACACGGTGCGTCGGCTCGGCGAGATGCTCGTGGAGCCGCAGGACCTCGAGCGGATGACCGAGCTGGTCAACGCGGGCCAGGAGGTGCACGCGACCGTGCGCTCCCACCTGCGTGGTGGCACGCACGGCTGGGCCCAGCTCACGCTCACCCCTGTCCGTGCGGGCCGCAGCGAACGCATCACCCACTGGGTCGGCTTCAGCGTGGACGTCTCCGACCACATGGAGCGGCACGCTGCCCAGCTCGCGAGCCTCGAGGTCGAGCGGCAGCAGCGCGAGGACCTCGACCTCATCGCGCAGACCACCGAGATCCTGACCGACCTCGAGTACCCGTACGCCCTGCGCGACATCGCGGAGCTGCTCCAGTCGATGGTGCGCTGGGCCGGTTTCTACGTGAACGACGACGGTCTCAGGCACGCCGCAGGCATCGACGTCGCGGCACCGCCGAGCGGCCGTGGACGCAGGCACGCGCGGTACATCGAGGGCGACAACATCGCGGACAAGAGCCAGCGCCGTCGGCCGCAGACCGATGCGCTCGGTGACTCCGTCACCACCGGGCCCATGCCCATCCTCGAGGTGGTGGACTCGGTGCAGGACGTGCTCGACGGCGCGCTCGACGGCCCCGTCGCGCTGCACCTCGACATCCCGCACGCGCCGCACTCGGCGTCGGGCTGGCTGCAGCGCGACCTCACGCTGCGCCTCGCCGACGAGCTGGGCAAGGCGCCCGAGTCGGTCGTGGTGCACCCCGTAGCCGGACGGCGGGACGTGCTCGGGCTGGTCGTGATCGTCCCGGACGAGGACGAGCCGGGCGACTACGTCGATGCCGACGAGTCGGACACGCTGCGCACGGTGGTGGAGGTGGTGGCCCGTCGCGCGGGCAGCGCCATCGACAACGCGCGCATGTACGCGCGGGAGCACAAGCTCGCCGAGACCTTGCAGCGCGCCATGCTCCCCGAGCAGGCCGACGTCGCGGGGCTCGACGTATGGACCTACTACGCCCCGAACGCCGAGCACGCCCAGGTGGGCGGTGACTGGTACGACGTGCTGCAGATCTCGCCGGAGCTCGTCGGCCTGGTCATCGGCGACGTCGTCGGGCACGACGTCGAGGCCGCCGCGACCATGGGGCAGCTGCGGTCCGTGGTGCGCTCGTACGCCTTCGAGCTGTCGACGCCGAGCCGCGTGCTCGAACGCGTGGACCAGCTCGTCGCCGGCATGGGCATCCCGCGCTCGGCAAGCATGGTGTACGCCTCCCTGAAGCGCGAGGAGGAGCCGGACGTCTGGACCATCGGCTACTCGCGTGCGGGCCATCTGCCGCCGCTCCTGCTGCGTGCCGGCGAGGTGATCAAGCTGGACGAGGGCGGCGGTGCGCTCGTCGGCTTCGGGTCACGGGAGCGGACCACCGGCGAGGCGCGCCTCCAGCCGGGTGACACGCTCCTGTTCTACACGGACGGGCTGATCGAGCGGCGCGACCGGTCCCTGCGGCTGGGCCTCGATGCGCTGCTGGAGACGGCGTCGGCCATCACGGCCCGTGACGCAGCGGGTGTGGGCGAGGAGCTGCTGTCCCGCCTGGCGGACGCACCGGAGGACGACGTGGCGATAGTCGTGGTCCGCATCCCCGACCCGACCGGCGACGCCGGGGAGACCGCTCTGTCGCCGCGGTGGCGGCGCTGGATGCTGCCGAGCGAGCCGTCGTCGATCGGCAGGGCCCGGCACTCGGTGCTGCGCACCTGTCAGGCGTGGGGGATCGAGGAGTCCGCGCAGGCGGAGCTCGTGGTGTCGGAGCTGGTCGCGAACGGTGTGCTGCACGGTTGGGGGCACATCGCGCTGCGCCTGTACGACACCGGCGACGGGCTGCGGATCGAGGTCGAGGACAACAACCCCGCGCCGCCGGTCGCCACCGACGGGCACCCGAACCGCCTGGGTGGGTTCGGCATGCAGATCGTGGACCGGCTGGCCGAGTGGGGCTGGCGCCCGTCGGGCAGCGGAAAGCTGGTCTGGGCAAAGCTCCGTCGCCAGCCCACCCCACCCAAGTAGCTGGTTGTGGGCGCGATCATTTGTGGCTAGAACGGACAGGTAGCCGCAAAGATCGCGCGCACAACCGAGCAGGGGGTTTGGATAACGTTTTACGCAGTGGACGCGTCGCGATGGGATAACGGGGACACGTCATCCTCCCGCGAGGCCAGGACCGCGAATCCCGAGTCAGGGGCGGAGGGCTCGCACGAGTGCTCGTCGTCGATGCGGAAGAGCTCCATCGCTCCGCACACCTCGAGCACGAACAGATCGCGCTCGTCAGCCCCGCGGATCACGGTGGCGCCGCCGCGCTTGCGGCCGGCGTCGGCCAGCGAGATGAGGAACGCGGCCCCGGTGGAGTCCATGAACGTGACCCGGCACATGTCGATGACGAGCAGCTGCCTGCGCAGGCCGACGACGCGCGCCGCGATCTCCGGGAACTGGTCTCGTTCGGCGAGGTCGAGGTCGCCGGCGATCACGAGCGTCGTCGTCGTGGGAGACGTCGCGATCTCGATCATGTGTCGAGCGTAACGACTGTTGTCGGATCGCACCGGATGAAAGGCAAAATTCACCATCCCGGCCGGTGTCCGGGGCAATGCCGTGCGGTCCCCTTTGTCCATCCCTGCCGTCGAGGTGTGAGAATTTGCGCATGAGTACTCACGAGAACCTGCTGCAGGGCCCCGAGCCGACCTTGCTCCCCGACGACTACCCGGCAGCTCGTGAGCGCCTGACCAGCGGTGACGACCCGGTCGAGGTAGCGGCGTCGGCCCCGGCGTCGTCCATCGTCTGGGCGGTCCTCGCGGAGGGCGCGCTCGCAGCGGACAGCGCCGCGGGCAATGTCGAGGCGTACGCCTACGCGCGCACCGGGTACCACCGTGGGCTGGACGCGCTGCGCCGGGCCGGCTGGCGCGGGCAGGGCCCGATCCCGGCGAGCCACGGGCCGAACCAGGGCTTTCTCCGGGCGCTGCTCGCGCTCTCCCGGGCGGCTCACCTCATCGGCGAGGAGGACGAGTCGGAGCGTTGTGCGAAGTTCCTGACCGACTCGGGCACTTCGGTGGACGAGGTACGCGCCCTGACGCTCACCACGAAGTAGACTCGGGCGCGGCCCGCGGGCGCCATCGTGCGCACGACGCGGAGCAACCCCAGCAATCCGAGAAGGTGGAGATCCATGCCAGGCGTCGTGCTCGTCGGGGCCCAGTGGGGCGATGAGGGCAAGGGAAAGGCGACGGACCTCCTTGGCTCCCGCGTCGATTACGTGGTCAAGTTCAACGGGGGGAACAACGCGGGACACACCGTCGTCATCGACGACGAGAAGTACGCGCTGCACCTCCTGCCGTCGGGGATCCTGTCGCCGGGCGTGGTGCCGGTCATCGCCAACGGCGTGGTGGTCGACATCGAGGTCCTCTTCGAGGAGCTCGACGCCCTGATCGAGCGCGGGGTCGACGTGTCCCGCCTGCTCGTCTCGGGCAGCGCGCACATCATCGCCCCGTACCACCGCACCATCGACAAGGTCACCGAGCGGTTCCTCGGCAAGCGCCGCATCGGCACGACGGGCCGCGGGATCGGCCCGTCGTACGCCGACAAGATCAACCGCGTCGGGATCCGCATGTGGGACCTGTTCGACGAGAAGATCCTGCGCGCCAAGATCGAGGGCTCGCTCGACCAGAAGAACCACCTGATGGTGAAGGTCTACAACCGTCGGGCCATCACGGTGGACGAGACGCTCGACGAGCTGCTCCAGTACGCCGACCGGCTGAGGCCCATGGTCACGGACACCGCCGTCGAGCTGGACAAGGCCATCCAGGCGGGCAAGACCGTCCTGTTCGAGGCGGGCCAGGCGACCATGCTCGACATCGACCACGGCACCTACCCGTTCGTGACGTCGTCCAGCGCGACGGCGGGCGGCGCGGTGACGGGGTCTGGCATCGGGCCCACCCGGATCGACTCCGTGATCGGTGTCATCAAGGCGTACACGACGCGCGTCGGCGAGGGACCGTTCCCCACCGAGCTGTTCGACGACAAGGGCGAGTTCCTGCGCAAGACCGGCGGTGAGTACGGCGTCACCACGGGCCGCGCGCGCCGCACCGGCTGGTACGACGCGGTCATCGCCCGCTACGCGACCCGCATCAACGGGCTCACCGACATCGTGCTCACCAAGCTCGACGTGCTCACCGGCATGGAGAAGGTGCCCGTCTGCGTGGCGTACGACGTCGACGGCGTCCGCCTCTCCGAGATGCCCACCGACCAGACGGCGTTCCACCACGCGAAGCCGATCTACGAGGAGTTCGACGGCTGGTGGGAGGACATCTCCAAGGCCCGCGCCTTCGAGGACCTGCCGCCGAACGCCCAGGCCTACGTGAAGGCGCTCGAGGAGATGTCCGGCACCCGGATCTCCGCGATCGGCGTGGGCCCGAAGCGCGACGAGATCATCCCTGTCCACGACCTCATCCACAGCCGCTGAGTCGGTACCCACCAAGAGAGCCCTCTGCCACAGTGAAGATCCTCGTCATCGGGACCGGTGCCCGCGAGCACGCCATCATCCACTCCCTGCACAGGGAGACCGCGTCCGGGTCCGCCGCCCATGAGCTGCACGCGGCGCCGGGCAACCCGGGCATCGCGGCGCTGGCCACCCTGCACAAGATCGATCCCCTGGACGGCGCGGCGGTGGCGGCGCTGGCCGAGCAGGTCGGCGCCGAGCTGGTCGTCGTCGGTCCCGAGGCGCCGCTGGTCGCCGGCGTGGCGGACTCGGTCCGGGCGGCGGGCGTCCCGGTGTTCGGGCCGTCGGGGGAGGCTGCCCGGCTCGAGGGCTCCAAGTCGTTCGCCAAGGAGGTCATGGCCGCAGCGGGTGTGCCGACGGCCATGGCGCACGTGTGCACCGACGCCACAGAGGTCGTCGCGGCGCTCGACGCGTTCGGCGCCCCGTACGTGGTCAAGGACGACGGGCTCGCTGCGGGCAAGGGCGTGGTCGTCACCGACGACCGCGAGGCCGCGCTCGCGCACGGCGAGGCCTGCCTGTCCCACGAGAACGGCCGCGTGGTGGTCGAGGAGTACCTCGACGGCCCTGAGGTCTCGCTCTTCTGCGTGTCCGACGGCGTGACGGTGGTCCCGCTGGTCCCGGCGCAGGACTTCAAGCGCGTCGGCAACGATGACGAGGGCCCGAACACGGGTGGCATGGGCGCCTACAGCCCGCTGGACTGGGCGCCGTCGGGCCTCGTGGACGAGGTCCTGACCCGTGTCGCCCAGCCGACGGTCGAGGAGATGGCCCGCCGCGGCACCCCGTTCTCCGGCGTGCTGTACGTCGGGCTGGCACTCACGAGCCGGGGCACCCGCGTGGTGGAGTTCAACGCGCGCTTCGGCGACCCGGAGACCCAGTCCGTGCTGGCCCGGCTCGTCACGCCGCTCTCGGAGGTCATGCTCGCGGCGGCGCGCGGCAGGCTCGCCGAGCTGGAGGCGCTGCGCTGGCGCCCCGAGGCGTCGGTGACCGTGGTCGTCGCGTCGGAGGGCTATCCAGAGCTGGCCCGGTCCGGCGACCCGGTCACCGGCATCGAGGATGCCGAGGCGCTCCCCGGGGTGCACGTGCTGCACGCGGGCACCGGCCGCGCCGGGGCCGGCGACCTGGTCAGCGCCGGCGGACGCGTCCTGTCCGTCGTGGCGCTGGGCACCGACCTGGCGGACGCCCGGCGTCGGGCCTACGAGGGCGTCGCGAAGATCGGGCTCAAGGGCTCGCACCACCGCACGGACATCGCGCTGAAGGCGGAGCGCGGCGAGGTCACCGTCCCGTAGGACGGCGCCGCCGTCACCGCGCCACGCCCCGGCGTTCCCGCGCAGGCATGCCCGTCACGTCCATGAGCACCCCGATCATGCGCGCGCGGATGCCTGCGTCGTCGGTCACGGTGGTGGCGCGGCAGCGCACCCACATCTCGCGGCCGTCGGCGGCGAGCAGGCGGTGCTCCAGGTCGAGCGGCTCGGTAGCACCGGCGAGCTGGCGGGCGATGGCGATCTGCACGGCCCGCACGTCCTGCGGGTGCACGCGCCCGGTCCACTCCTCGATGCCGGTGCACGAGGCGTCGTCGGGCAGGCCGACAAGGGCCCGCCAGGTGCGCGAGTAGAAGACCTGGCCGGTCGCGATGTCCCAGTCCCAGGAGCCCTCGAGAGCGACGTCCTGGACCAGGGCGTTGCGCTCGACCTCGGTGCGGAGGTCGAGCACCAGCGCGCGTTCCCTGGCGGCGGCCTCTGCGAGCGCCGCCTGCTGCTGCTGCAGCGAGGTGAGGCGGGCCTCGCGGTCGAGCGCGACGGCGACCATGGCCGCCCAGTGGTCGTACTTGTCGCGGGAGCTGGTGGCGTGCGTGTCGACGCCGCCGCCGATGGCGAGCATGCCCCAGTCGCTCTGCCCGAACGTCACCGGCACGACGAACACGACGCCTTCGCCGGCCAGCGCCGGCGGCGGGAACTTGCTCACGGGCAGGTGTGTGCCGACCAGGGCGGTCGCCTTGCGGGACGCCGCGGTGGTGCCGACGATCTCGAGGGTCCGTGCCCCGTTCACGGGGCCGGGTGCCGGTGCGGCGCCGGGCAGGGGGGCCACCTCGACGTCGGTCCACAGGGCGAGCGTGGCGGGGCCGCGGTGCGCGCGGGGTAGCCAGGTGAGTGCGCGGATCGCCCGGCCGTCGCCGTGCAGCAGGTCCAGGTCGAGCTCGTACTGGTCGCCGATCGTGCGTTCGAGCTGTCCGGACCGGGCCAGCAGGGTCTGGGTGCAGCCGGCGCTGAGGGCGACGAGCACGTCGGTGGCCGTGTGGGTGACCGCGCGAGCGCGTGCGGCGCGGCTCGGGGGGCTGGGCCGCTCGCCGGGCACCGCTGGTACCTGGCCGCTGCGCACCTGTGCGCGGAACTCCTCCTCGACCGACCGCAGCGCGGGGATGAGCTGTTCCAGCGCCTCCGGGTGGGGCCGGAGCGCTCGCGTGCTCTCGGCGAGGCTCGTGAGCGTCGCCTGCGTGGGCGCCTGGCCCAGTGCCGCAGCGCTCCGGAAGAGCCGCTGCACGCCCCTGAGCCAGGAGTCGAGGTCGGCACCTGGCCCGAGGCGCGCCTCCGCGCCGTCGAACGTCGCGCGTGCCACCTCGCCGAGCCGCCGCCACGCCGTCGAGCCCTCCTGCGCGGGGAGGCCTTCGAGGAGCGTGCCGGCGCGTGCGTCGAGGCAGCCGCACGACTCTCGCGTGACGAGCGTCGAGCGGGACAGGTGCTGGCCGGCCACGCGCTCGCCGCGGATCCGGGCGAGCAGCAGGGACACCGCGAGCTCGCCGACCTGGTCGTGGTGCGGGTCCACCGAGGCGAGGCGTGGGCGCACCCGGGCGCCCGCCTCGGAGTGGTCGAACCCGATGATCGCCTGGTCGCCCGGGAGGGACAGTCCTTGGGCGCACAGCGCGCGGGAGAACCCGATCGCGTTGCGGTCCGTCGCGGCGACCGTCGCCGTCGTCGGCAGCCCTGGACCGCCCACGAGGGCCTGCGCCACGGTGGCGGCGCTCGCCTCCTGGTTGTCGGCCGTGCGGTAGAGCCATTCGGGCCGGGGCGTGATGCCGTGTGCGACGAGCGTGGCGAGGTAGGCCTCGTGGCGCTCGACGATGTCGGCCTGCCGCAAGTTGCCGAGGAAGCCGATCTCCCGGTGCCCGTGCGCGATGAGGTGTTCCACCGCCGCGCGGGTCCCGCCCTCGTTGTCCGGTGTCACCACCGGGGCGTCGATGCTGGCCGTGCGCTCGCTGACCAGCACTATCGGAGTGCCGTCGTCGTCGATCCGGAGCAGTGTCGCCTCGTTCACCGCGGTGGTGATGACGATGACGCCGTCGAGCTGGCCGAGGCTGACGGCGGCCGTTCCCGGTGGCCGGTCCGGGAACTGGTCGCGTTCCAGGTCGGCGGGGTAGGTCTGCACCGCGACGACGCGGTGCCCGTCCGGGCGGACGGTGCGCGCGATCCCGGCGAGCACCCGCCCGAAGTAGTAGCCACCGACCACCGGGGACAGCACCCCGATGACATACCTGCGCTTTCCACTAAGCATACAAATACACCCGTCTTCGTTGACGCTGTGCAAAATTCACCCGAGGGTGCATGCTACGTGGTTATGGTCCCAACGTCGCGACCGAACGATCCTGAACTGTCCGAATTTCCGACGCATGCGCGCCGGCCGACGATTGTTGACGTTGCCAGGGTGGCCGGCGTGTCCACGGCGGTCGTCTCGTACACCCTGAACGGCCGCAGAGGGGTCTCCGCCACGACCAGGGAGCGGGTGCTCCGGGTGGCGGACGAGCTGGGCTGGCGACCCGCCACGGCGGCCAGGTCCCTCCGCAGCGGCCCGGCTGCCGCGGCTCTGGTGGTGGTGCACGACCAGCCGTTCGGCACGCGTGCCGCGTTCCCGCTCGACCTCGTGGCGGGCGCGCTCCAGACCCTGGGCCCGGACACGCTCACGCTGGCGGTGCACGTCGCAGAGTCACCCGCGGACGCGGCGCAGCTCATGGACCGCTGGTGGACGGAACGCCGCTACGCGGCCTTCGTCGTCACGGGCGTCCGGGTCGACGACGCGCGCCTCGCGGCCCTGCGTACCCTCCCGGCGCCCGCCGTGGTGGTGGGAGCCGCGGTCGACAACGCGCCCGGCACCTGGCAGCACGTGGTCCTTGACGACGGCGACGCGTTCGCACAGGTGGGTTCCTTCCTTGCGGGCCTCGGGCACCGGCGGATCGCGATGGTCGCAGGGTCGGAGCGTCTGGTCGCGCCGGCCCGCCGTGCGGCCGCGCTGGAGGCGGCGCTCGTGGGGTACGGCATCGAGCTGCGCACGGTCGCGGGCGACGGCCCAGAGCGCGCGTCGGCGGCGCTGCGCCCGCTGCTCTCCGCGGCCGACCGCCCCACGGCGATCGTGACCGACGACGACGCCACCGCCGGCCTCGTGCTCGACGTCGCACGGCGGCTCGGTCTCGGCGTGCCGTGGGACCTGTCGGTCGTCGCGGGGACCGACTCGCCGGCCTGCTACCTGACGGCGCCGTCGCTCACCGCCGTGCCGTATCCCGTCGAGGAGCTCGGCCGGGCCACCGGCAGAGCCCTGCGCGCGGTCCTCGGCACCGCGACGTCCCGGCGTGCGGTGGGGGTGGATCCGACGGAGGGCGCCGCGCCGCCGTCGGGCACCGTGCCGGTGGGGCGGCTCGTTGTGCGCGGCTCGACGGCGCCTCCGCCCGGGGACTAATCGTTTAAGAAGGTTCTGCTGGAGCTTAACGGTGGGCAAAGGTGCGATATGCCACGGCGGAACGAGCCGCCGCGGTGCGCGTGGCGTCGACCGGCCCGAGCCGGAGCGGTACGCGCTCGGCACGACCAACGGAGGTCACCGTGTCTACAGCACCACGCCGCCCACGCGGCACGTCCCCACGCAGGTCACGCACTCTGGCGGCAGCAGCAGCGGGTGCACTCCTCGCGGCTCCCGCACTGGTCGCCACGAGCGCACCGGCCGTCGCGCTCGAGGACAACCCCTTCGTCGGGGCAGGGCAGTACGTCAACCCGGACTGGTCGGCGTCCGTCGAGGCAGCCGCCACGCAGGTGAGCGACCCCGGCCTCGCCGCGGACATGCTGGCCGTAGCGGACGAGCCGACGTCGGTCTGGATGGACCGGATAGCGGCGATCGAAGGTACCGAACGGCAGCACGGCCTCGAATGGCACCTCGACCAGGCGGTGGCCCAGTCGGGCGGATCGCCACTGGTGTTCAACGTGGTCATCTACGACCTGCCGGGCCGGGACTGCCACGCCCTCGCCTCGAACGGCGAGCTGCCCGCCACCGCCGAGGGGATGGCGCGGTACAAGGGCGAGTACATCGACCCGATCGTCGCGCTGCTGGACCGGCCGGAGTACGAGAACCTGCGGATCGTCGCCACGATCGAGCCGGACTCGCTGCCCAACCTCGTGACCAACCAGTCCGACCCGGACTGCGTCACCTCGGCGCCGTACTACCGCGAGGGCGTGCAGTACGCGCTGTCCGAGCTGTACGAAGTCGGGAACGTGTACTCCTACCTCGACGCCGCCCACTCGGGCTGGCTCGGCTGGCCCAACAACTCCAGCGGCTCCGCGCAGGAGTTCGCGAACGTCATCGAGGGCAGCACCTACGGGTGGTCCGCCGTGTCCGGCTTCGTCACCAACACGGCGAACACCACGCCGCTGGAGGAGCCGTTCCTGAGCAACCCCGACCTCCAGGTCGGCAGCGGTCAGGTGAAGTCCGCCGGCTGGTTCGAGTGGAACCCGGACTTCGACGAGGTCGACTGGACGGCGCACCTGTACGACCTGATGATCGCCCAGGGCGCACCGTCGAGCATCGGCATGCTCATCGACACGTCGCGCAACGGCTGGGGCGGCCCCGACCGCCCGACGGCGGTGAGCACGTCCACCGACCTGAACACCTACGTGAACGAGTCCAGGGTGGACCGCCGCAACCACCGCGGCGCCTGGTGCAACCCGGAGGGGGCCGGCATCGGTGAGCGGCCGACCGTGACGCCGTCGGGCCACCCGGAATCGCACCTCGACGCCTACGTGTGGGTCAAGCCCCCCGGCGAGTCGGACGGCTCGTCGGTGGAGATCCCGAACGACGAGGGCAAGCGCCTCGACCGCATGTGCGACCCGACCTACCAGTCCAGCGAGCTGGGCGGGAACCACACGGGGGCGCTCGCGGACGCGCCGCTGTCCGGCCACTGGTTCCAGGCCCAGTTCGAGATGCTCGTCGCCAACGCGCACCCGGCTATCGGCTAGGAGGAGCGGCTGGGTCCTGGCGACCGGGTTGCCGGGTTGCCGCGTTGCCGGACGGTTGCCGGGAACAGCTGCCCAGGTACTGGATGAGACGTAGGGCCACAGCACATGGCTGTGGCCCTACGTCTCATTGTGGTCGGTCCCTGCAGGCCGAACCGCAAGTCAGTCGTCGATCCGGCCAGGCCCGAACGTCGAAACCGCAGGTTGCTGGTGCTCTCCGGCGCCAACCGCAACTTGCAGGTCCATCCCGAACCTGGAGGCCGCCGAACCGCAACCTGCACGTCCGCCGAGCCGCCCCGAGCCGCCGAACCGCAAGCTATACGTCATCTTGACCGCCCGTTGTCAATCGGTTAGTGCAACTTAGGCGGCTTGGGTCAGGAGGTTCTTGAGTGCTTGGGCGGGGGTCTTGAGGTCGAGGGTGGGGCGTGGCCTGGCGTTGAGCATGGTCGCGACCCGCTTGAGGTCCTCGGGACTCCACCCGGACAGGTCGGTGCCCTTGGCGAACCAGTGCCGCAGCAGCCGGTTGGTGTTCTCGTTCGAGCCGCGCTGCCACGGCGAGTGCGGATCGGCGAAGTAGACCGGCATGCGTAGATCGAGCTGGATATCGACGTAGCCGGC
>NZ_JAMTCT010000012.1 GCF_024171995.1 Promicromonospora umidemergens
CAAGGTCCAGGGTCCAGACCTCATGGTTCTGCGCGAGCAGCACCGCGTTGGACAGACCCACGTAACCCGTACCGACAACAGCAATCTTCACGACGAATCCTCTCGATCTCTGCGGCGCGCTCGCCTCTGCGGAGGCTCGGCGCGTGCGGTGCTCCGGTTCAGAACGGGGCGCCTTCCCGCCTGTACAGGTCAGCCGCCGACCGCGGCGGTGAACGGGCGAAGCTGCCTTTCCAGCGCCGGCTGGAGCGTCTTGGCGAACGTGTCGGTCACGTGGCTGCTCCCGTCCCGGTAGACGAACACGGAGCCCACGACGGCGGGGCAGCGGTCGTCAGTGCAGAAGCGGTCACCGAGGTCTGCCAGCGTCACGTCGTCCGCACCACGTGCGGCCTCATGGAAGTAGTCCGGCAGGGAGAAGGCCTCGGCGCGGTCGACACCGCACGACGCGGTGTCCGACGACGTCGTGACGCACTCGCGAGCGTCGTTGGGCATCCTCGGGGTGTCCGCGAGGACTGCTACGGGAAGGCCTGCGGCAGTCAGCTCTGCCCACCGGTCGCGGAAGCCGCCCACTGCGACGCCGCGGTCCGGATCGCCACCTTCGTCGACGAACAGGTAGCCGGCCCGGGAGGACGTCAGCACCCCGTCGAAGCCCCCGGTCAGGATCCGGTCGAGAACCTCGTCGTTCCAGGTGATGCAGGTGGCCTCCTCGAAGTTCGACTCCAGGTCTTCCACGGCCGCCGTGAACGGGCAGGCGCCCTTGAAGTAGAGGGTGATGCGCCAGCCGTTGGCCTTGGCTATCTCGGACACGGGCGTGGCCCACTGGGCGAGGTGGGAGTCGCCCACCATGGCGATGGAGTGCTCACCGTCAGGGTCGCCGAGCACGCACTCGAGCACGCCTTCGCCCTCGGGCTGGACCCTGCACTCGTCCGTGTAGACGGGCGGCAGGTCCTCCTTGGCGACGGCCGGCTCCGGCACGATCTCGGTGACGGAATCGGGGGAGCAGATGGACCCGTCCGGCTGGATCGCGGCGGCGCCGAAGCACTCCGTGCCGATCGCCTGTTCAGCCAGCTGCTCGCTCTCCCGCTCCTGCGCGTTGATGACCGACACACCGATGACCGGCGCAGCCAGGGCGAGGGCTGTCGTGCCGGCCAGCACGGCGTACGTCACGCGCGGGCGCCTGGCGGCCAGGACGGGCGTGCGGCGCACCGGGTCCTCGACGTACAGCTTGGTCAGCCAGGCGAGCACCAGGGTGGCGACGAGGATCACCAGCTTGTGGCGGTAGTCGAGCTCGCCGCCGAGCACGAACGGAAGGATCACGATCGGCGGCCAGTGCCACAGGTAGATCGAGTACGAGTTGTCGCCCAGCCACCGGACGGGTGCCAGGTTGTAGAGCCGGGTCGGTGCGAGGCGGTGGTTCGACTCGCCCGCCGCGACGACCAGGAGCACGCCGGCCACCGGCAGGAGGGCCGCGACACCCGGGAACGGTGTCCCGCTGCCGTAGGCGAAGGTGGACACGACGAGGGCCGCCACGCCCGTCCACGACACGATGGCGGAGAGCCCGCCCCGGTTCGCGAGGGTCGTGCTGACGAAGGCCAGGAGCGCGCCGGCGCCGAACTGCCAGGCGCGGGTCGGGGTCACGAAGTACGCGGCGGCCGGATCCGTGGCAGTCAGCACGATCCCGTAGATCAGGGAGGCGACGGTCGTCACGGCGAGGACGGCGAAGATCATCGACCGGCGGGACTTCCCGGCCCGGGCGGCGAGCCACATCGCGCCGACGATCAGGAGCGGCCAGACCAGGTAGAACTGCTCCTCGACGCTGAGCGACCAGTAGTGCTGGACCGGTGAGGCGGCGTTCTCAGCGGCCAGGTAGTCGACGGCCTGTGCGGCGAGGGCCCAGTTCAGTACGTAGACGGTCGCCGCGATGGTGTCCTGCAGGAACGTCTGCCACAGCTCGCGCGGCACGACCGCGATGACGGCGACGGCGGAGACGACCACGACCACCAGCGAGGCAGGCAGGAGCCGCCGGACACGTCGCGCCCAGAACTGCGCCAGGTCGATCTTCGCAGTCCGGTCCACCTCCCGCAGGAGGTGGGAGGTGATCAGGAAGCCGGAGATCACGAAGAAGGCGTCGACCCCGATATAGCCGCCCGGCACATGCATCGGCCAGAGGTGGTAGAGCACCACCGCCATCACCGCGAAGGCGCGGAGCGCCTGGATGTCCCCTCGCACGCCACGGGCGGCTTTCATACGACTCGTCACTTCATACCTTTCGGCACACGCGGTGTGCGCGGGCCTTCGACTTTTGGCTGCCGGAGAGCCCGCTGTGCGGGTCTCGGCGGCTGCGAGCATACCAACGGGGTCGTTCGGTCGGCGTCCGCGCAGTGGGCCGGGCGTGCAGTGGGCCGGGCGTGCAAAGACGCTACAGTAGTCGGGTGCTATCCAGGACGTGGGGCCGCTCCCGGAACCGGCAAGGCACCTCATTCGATAGGGTCGCTCCAGCTTCCGCCCCTACCACCAGAGGTTAGGTCATGCCCGACCAGGCATCCCCATCAGCGATCGTCATCATCCCAGCACGCGGCGGTTCCCAGGGTGTCCCCCTGAAGAACCTCGCACGGGTGGACGGCATCACGCTCGTCGGGCGGGCGGTCCAGGCCTCGCTCGCCGCTTCATCGGTGGCCGAGGTCATCGTCTCGACGGACCATGACGAGATCGCAGCCGAGGCTCGGCAGCACGGAGCGCGCGTCGTGGCCCGCCCCGCGGAGATCGCGGGTGGCACCGCGTCGTCGGAGTCGGCCCTGCTGCACGTCCTCGACCGGGTCGAGGCCGGCGACGGCGGCCTGCCCGCCCAGGAGATCCCGCCCGTGACGGTGCTGGTGCAGTGCACCTCACCGTTCATCGACCCGGAAGACCTCGACACCGCGATCCGCCGGGTCACCGCGGGCGAGAAGGACGTGGTGGTGGCGGTGTCCGAGACCCACGACTTCCAGTGGCGGATCGACGACGGTGTCGCCAGCCCCGTAGGACACACCACCGAGTACCGGCCGCGTCGCCAGGAGCGGGCGCCGCACTTCCGGGAGACCGGTGCCTTCTATGTGATGAGTACGGAAGGGTTCCGCGCAGGCAGCACGCGGTTCTTCGGCGACGTCGGCATCCAGCCGGTCGCCTCCGAGTGGGCCATCGAGATCGACGAGCCCCGCGACCTCTGGCTCGCGCGGCAGCTCGTCGACCAGGACGTCGACGCGGCCCGGCAGCCGCTCGACGTCGACGCCCTCGTCACAGACTTCGACGGCGTGCACACCGACGACCACGCGTTCGTCGACCAGGACGGCACCGAGCAGGTTCGAGTGAGCCGCGGCGACGGCATGGGCGTCGCCCTCCTGCGCCGCACGGGCCTGCCGATCCTCATCCTGTCGACGGAGACCAACAAGGTGGTCGCCTCGCGCGCTGACAAGCTGAAGGTGCAGGTCATGCACGGTGTCGAGAACAAGGCCGCTGCTCTGCGGGCCTGGATCGCCGAGCAGGACCTCGACCCGGCGCGCGTCGCGTACGTCGGCAACGACGTCAACGACCTCGCCGCCATGGCGATCGTCGGCTGGCCGGTCGCGGTTGCGGACGCGCGCCCTGAGGTCAAGGCTCAGGCGAGGCTAGTACTGTCCCGCGAGGGCGGGAACGGTGCGGTTCGTGAGATCTGTGACCGTATACTCGCTGCGCGTCCGGGTGCAGCGACCTTCCTCAGCACGGCAGCTGCCCAGACCCCCGTCGTCACCGGTTAGTCCCGACGACACGTAACAGCACTACCCTGTGCTCGACCCTTTCGGAAGGACCTTCTTATGAGCGCGACGAACGCGCAGCCCGCGCCGGTCACCATCGGCGACCTGCAGGTGGGCGCCGACCAGCCCGTGTACGTGATCGGTGAGATCGGCATCAACCACAACGGTGACGTCGAGATCGCCAAGAAGCTGATCGACGTCGCGGTCGAGGCCGGATGCCAGGCCGTGAAGTTCCAGAAGCGCACTCCGGAGATCAGTACTCCGAAGGACCAGCGCGACAAGATTCGTCAGACGCCCTGGGGCGAGATGACGTACCTCGAGTACAAGTACAAGGTTGAGTTCGAGGAGCCGGAGTACACGGAGATCGACGCGTACGCCAAGGAGAAGGGCGTGCAGTGGTTCGCGTCTCCGTGGGACGCGCCGTCGGTGGACTTCCTGGAGAAGATGGGCGTGCCGACCCACAAGGTCGCCTCCGCCTCGGTCACGGACCACGAGATGCTTCGCGCACTCGCCGCGACCGGCAAGCCGATCATCCTCTCGACCGGTATGTCGACGCTCGAGCAGATCGACGCCGCCGTGGAGATCCTGGACACGAGCAAGCTCGTGATCCTGCACTCCACGTCGACCTACCCGCTTCCTCCCGAGGAGGCGAACCTGCGCACCATCACGACGCTGCAGGAGCGCTACGGCGTGCCCGTCGGCTACTCGGGCCACGAGACCGGTCTGCAGATCTCGATCGCGGCAGTGGCGCTGGGCGCCGTCGCCGTGGAGCGGCACATCACGCTCGACCGTTCCATGTGGGGCTCGGACCACGCCTCCTCGCTCGAGCCCAAGGGCCTCGAGAACCTCGTGCGGGACATCCGCATCCTCGAGAAGGCTCTCGGCGACGGCCAGAAGCGCGTCATGCCCGGCGAGTTCTCGCCGATGTCGCGGCTGCGCCGCGTCGACGCCTGAGACGAAGGTGGAGCGAAGGGTGAGGGCCGAGGTACGAGGCACTCGCCCGGAGCGGAACCGCAGGCTCGGGCGTGTCATCCGGGTCTGAGACGAAGGTGAAGCGAAGGGTGAGGGCCGAGGTACGAGGCACTCGCCCGGAGCGGAACCGTAGGCTCAGGCGTTCGAGCACTGCCTGAGCCGAACCCGCAGGAACTAGTTCATCGTCGGAGGCGGGCGCCGCACGCGCGGTGCCCGCCTCCGATGTTCCCGGATCCGGCAGGACCGGAACCCGGGCCGAACCGGCCCGGTCATCGTGAGAGGGAGCCACGTGCCCGAGCGGGTTGAGGCGGCAAGCATGCCGTTGGTGACGGTAGTCGCCGTCGTACGTGATGAGGAGCCGTACCTCGACGCGATGGTGCGTTCGATCCTGGGCCAGGACTATCCGCACCCTCTGCACATGGTGCTCGCGGTGGGCCCCTCGAAGGACCGGACCCGCGAGATCGCCGAGAAGCTCTCTGTCGAGACCGGCCGCGTCACCGTGGTGGACAACCCGACCGGTTCGAAGCCGCTCGGCCTGAACGCGGGTCTCGAGCGGATGCCGGAGGGGCACTCGATCTTCGTCCGGGTCGACGGCCACACCGTGGCAGAGCCCACGTACGTGCGCCGCGCGGTGGAGGCGCTCCAGACCGCCGGAGCCGACGGCGTCGGCGGGCAGATGCTTCCCGTCGGTGACACGCCCGTCCAGAAGGCCGTCGCACGCGCGATGACCCACCCGGCCGGCCTCGGTGCGGCATCGTTCCACACGGGCGGCAGCGCCGGACCGGCCGAGACGGTCTACCTCGGTACCTTCCGCCGTGACGCGCTGGAGCGTGTGGGTGGATACTCTCCCGTCTACGTCCGCGCCCAGGACTGGGAGCTGTGCCTGCGTCTGCGGAACAGCGGCAGCCTCCTGTGGTTCGATCCGTCGCTGGTGGTCGAGTACAAGCCACGCCGCACGCTGGGCGCCGTCGCCACGCAGTTCTGGCGCACCGGCATGTGGCGCCGTGAGGTCGTCCGCCGGAACCCGGGTACCGCGAACCTGCGCTACCTGGCCCCGCCGACCGCCGTGCTCGTGCTCAGCGTCTCGATCCTGCTGGCCGTCGTCGGTGCCGTGGTCGGCTGGCTTCCCATGACGCTGATCGGCCTGGTCGCGCCCGCCACGTATCTGCTCGGGGTGCTCGCGGCCTCGGCGCACGCCGCGACCCGTCGCCCGCGGCTCGACCTGAGCTCGGCCCTGACGCTGCCCGTCACGCTGGTCACCATGCACATGGCGTGGGGCGCGGGTTTCCTGCGCGGCCTTACCGAACGGGTACGGACCGACGACGGCGTCTGACCGCGGCTGCTGGGGCGCTCACGCGGAGTGAGCGCCCCAGCAACGGCACCGTTCAGCTGTGCAGGCGGCGTCGTGCGATGACGAGTGCCGCGCCGGCGGCAACGAGCAGCGCGGCGACGCCGGCCGTCAGCAGCGCTGCCTCGGGGCCGGTCGCGGCGAGCTCGTCGTCGGAGCCGCCGCCTTCCGCCACACCGATGCCGCCGTCACTGCTGCCGTCGTCACTGTTGCCGTCGTCACCGTTGCCGCCGTCGTCCTCGAGGCACGGGTCGTCGGCCTGGAAGGGAAGCTTGACCAGCGCCTCGTGTGCGTCCTGGCCCGAGCCGGTGCTGATCGAGAAGATCGGGTCGTGGACGTCGGGCAGATCGGCTCCCGAACCGATCGGGCCGATCGGGCTCGTCATCCCCGGCGTGCTGCCGTCCCAGGCGAGGCGACCGGACAGCTCGTTCCCCTGGTAGACGTCGTGCCCCCGAAGGGCCTCGTCCTTGGTGTACGGGAAGACGGAGACGGTCGTGTCCTCGGTGGCCCACCACGCGTCGATGTCGTACACGAGATAGCCGGTACCGTCCGCGCACTCGGTCGCGAGCGTGACCTGCGTCTCGTCGTCATGGTTGCAGTTCGGGAAGGCCATGTCGGCGACCGGGACCCTGATCTGGTCGGTCGGGCCGTACTCCGGGACGCGGAAACCGGGAGGGAAGTCGTCGTAGCCCGGGTCGACCCAGGGATCGCTGAAGAACCAGTCGGCCCACTCGTACCCCTCGGCGAGCGTGGCGACGAACACGCCGTCCTCGAGGGTGTAGGTGACGCCTTCCGTGTTCTCCGGGAGCACGAGGTCGTCGCTCGGATCGGTGTCACACGTGAAGGTGGGCACCTCCAGGCCGGCCACGGAAGGCCGCTCGGCCGGTGTCGTCGCTGATGGCTCAGCGCTGGGCGAGGCCGACGGCGACGCGGAGACGTCCGGCACGGGGGAGATGCTCGGTGCGGGAGATACGGACGGTGACGGCGACGGCGACTCGTCGAGAGCAGCCGCCGTGCTGGTCCCGGCGATCAGGAGCGAGAAGGCAAGAGCCGTGGTGCCGATGAGGACACGCTTCATGGGATCTTCCTGACGTAGGGCACGGAGCCTGGTCAAGGCTCCCGACCGACGTTATGCCCAGCGCGTCGGCCGGGCAACGAAGATGTCGCCCGACCGAAACAATTCACCCTGGTTTCAGGCTCGGCTCACCGGGTGGGGCGAGTCACTGGTTCGCGAGCGACGGTGCTACCCGGCCGAGCATCCGCTTGACCGGCCGCCCGACGACCAGGATGGCCCGGTAGGCCGGTGCGGGCAGCACGGACTGCAGCACCACCCGCAGGTGCCGCGGCCACAGCCACGGCCGCACGTCCGGCAGAGGACGCAGCTCGCCGGCCGCGCGCTGCGCGGCGAGGCGCGAGACGGTCCCTGGCAGCTCCGAATCCGTGCTGTGCAGGTAGTTCTCGTCGAGCCACGCGGCGTCGGTCACGGGCCCCTCCTCGCGGAAGAGCTTTCCGGCGTCGGCCAGCGAGACCAGGCAGCCGCTGCCGGTGAAGGGCTCGTTGAGCAGCTCCTCGGCGACGCCGAAGTCGTCGACGAGCGCGGTCGGCAGCTTCAGCGCCAGGGACTCGAGCGCGGCCGTCGAGCTCACCGTCACGAGAGCCGTGCCGGGCTGCAGCCACTCGGCCATGGGTCCGTCGACGAAGCGCAGGGTTCCGACGGCGTGGCCGAGCCGTGCGTGCTCTGCCTCCCACAGGTCGTCGTAGGGGTGCTCCTCGTTGTGCGTCTGTCGTTCGCCCTTGCGGGCGCGAAGCTTGACGATCACGTCGAAGCCCTCGGCGGCGATGTTCGCCAGGCCGTCGAGCAGCCGCAGGCGTTCGGCGCGCCCGGCAGGCACCTTGGCCTGCGCGGCGAAGACGACGCGGTCGATGGGCCGGGGAGTCATCGCCGCGTGCCGCTCCAGGAACGGCAGGTGGGCCAGGACCACCTGGGGCTCGACGCCGTGCGCGGCGAACGCGTCCTGGTAGGCCAGCCGCTCCCTGCGGCTGTGCACCACGAACGCGTCGCACCAGCGCCGCCACGCCGTCCCGCGCGGGGTAGCCGGCAGGGCCATCCCCGGCAGCCCGGTGACGAGCGCCGGCCGACGCCTCGGGTCCGCCCGGACCACGGCGCGTGCGATCATCTCCGCGATCGGTCCGGTAGCGGCGACCAGCACGACGTCAGGCCTGACGTCCCTGACGTGGGCCTGCAACGCGCGCAGGCCGAGCACGCGCGGCCGCACGATCGAGGATCCGGCGACGGCGGCCGCGATCTGGCTCGTCGTCGGCACGATCGGGGTGCTGATGAGCACCGCAGAACGGTCAAGTGGCGCTTCGGGGTCACCGAGGCTGTCGAGCGTGGAGCACGCCCACTTGAGGTAGGAGTCGCTGTCCGCGACGGCGAGCACGCGGATGGTCATCCGTGGTCCTCCGGGTTGGTCGAGTCGGGTCCGGTCCTGGCGGCGTGCGTCTCCGCCGCGAGCCGGAGCACGCTCGAGAGGTGGGCGCGCAGGCTCGGCGTCGCGCGATCGGTCCACCAGCTGTCCGGCACGGCCTGGGGGCTGACCGCCACGCCAGCGGGGGCGAGGATGGTGGTCAGGAGCACGGCTGCCGTGGATGGAAGACTGACGACGCGCTGCGATGCCGTCATGCCGCGCAAGCGTAGCTCGACCGGGGCACCCGCCGCGTCGAGCACGAGCCCGTCGACGCTCGAGAGCCTGTTCAGCACCGCCTCGGGCTCCCGGCGATGGGGCAGATAGCGCAGCGGTCCGTCTGCCGCGAGCGACCGGACCCAGTCGACGTAGCGGTCGGCGTCGATCAGCCCGTCGCCGGCGAGCGCGGAGCCGATCACGACGGTCGGCTCGGACGGGGCATCGGCAGCCGGGACCTGGGCGAGCCAGGAGAACGTATTGCGTACCAGCTCGAAGCCCATCGCCAGCAGGCGGTCGCTGACCGCGACGTCGAGCGGAAGAGCTGTGAACAGGGTGGCTCGTCCGTCGGCGGCCAGGCTGCGCAGCCTGCGGGCGGCGACGGTCCCCAGGCTGCGCCGCGCCGCGCCGGCCGTGGCCCGGGGACGGATCAGGGGTTCGCGTTCCGCGATACGGCGGGCCAGGTCGAGCGTGGCGAGCCCGTCGTCGACGAGGACCACCTGGGTCAGGCCCCTGCGCAGGGGCGCTGTCGCCTGGAACAGCCCGGAGAAGGCGTCGCCCACCAACCAGACCGGTTCGTTGGCGGTGAGGGCGGCGCGCCGTCCGGTCAGCTCGGCCGAGAGGCCGCCGGGGAGCCCGAAGCCGCGCACCGCGTCGAGGGCGTTGCCCAGCGAGGGGACGTCGTCGCGCACGTGGACCCGCGTCGGGTTTCCGCCAAGGCCCGCGGCATGGGCTTCAATGGTGCAGAGAAGCTGGAGCGGCGACTCGACCAGTGCACTAGCGGTCCGCATCGGATGTGGCGGGTTGTGGTGGGCGGTCGGCACGTCGGGCAGTCTCTCACGGTCGGGGACCACCAGGCCTCGCCAGGCGATGGTCCGAGGTTCCCTACCAACCTGGTAGGTTTCCGGGCCGACCCGCTAGGATTTTGACGGCCGGTTCCACGCCGGCCCGCCCTCCACAGACAGGTATTCCACCCACCGTGACCACACCTACCACCGATGCGACCGCAGCCGGTGTCCGCCCTGCTCGAGGCGGTACGCCAGAACCGCCGCCGCCGCTGGCCCCCGACACGACCTCGGCCGAGCGGCTGGCCATGGCAGAGCAGTACGGCCTGCGTCCCCTGAACGTCCGCCCACCACTCGGGGAGTACATCCGCGACCTGATGGGTCGCTGGTCCTTCATCCGGGTCCTGGCCACGTCGACCGCATACGCCAGGAACCAGACCAACTATCTCGGTCAGCTCTGGGCGGTGCTGAACCCGATCCTCAACGCTGCCGTCTACGTGCTGATCTTCGGCATCCTGCTGGGCGTCACCCGCGACATGGGCAACTCGATCGCGTTCATCGTGGTCGGCGTCTTCACCTACCGTTTCATCGAGTCGTCGGTGACCGGTGGCGCCAAGTCGATCAGCGGCAAGACGCAGCTCCTGCGGTCCCTGCACTTCCCGCGGGCCGTCATGCCCATCTCCACCGTGCTGTCGCTGCTCGCGACCCTCATACCCGCGCTCGCGGTCATGTGCGTCATGGTGCTGCTGAGCGGATACATCCCGGGCTATCAGACGATGAAGGTGACCTGGTGGTGGCTGCTCCTGCCCGCGGCCGTCGTGCTCCTGTGGATCTTCAACACCGGTCTCGCGTTCATGATGGCCCGTGCCGTGGCCACGACACCGGACCTGGACAACATCATCGGTTTCGTGATGCGGGTGGTGATGTACGGGTCGGGCGTGATCTTTCCGCTCGCCGGGTACATCGAGAGGATGGGGGTGTCGGACACCGTCAAGGGGATCCTTGGTGCGGTGCTCGAGCACCAGCCGGTGGCTGTGTACCTCTATCTCGTGCGGTCCTGCCTGACGCAGGAGGAGAGCATCCCGCAGAGCGGCCTGATGTGGGCGCTCGGGGCCGTGTGGGCAGTGTTGTTCTTCGTGATCGGCTTCGTCGTGTTCTGGCGGGGCGAGGAGAGGTACGGACGTGACTGAGGCCGACGCACACATGGACTTCGACCTCGAGCTGGAGCCCGACGACCTGGACGAGGAAGCTCCCGAGGCTCCGATCGGTGACCCCTGCCTGGTGGTGGACGACCTGCACGTCGTCTACCGCGTGGTCGGCAGCCGTGCCAGAAAAGAGGCGGAGAAGGGCGCGGAGGTCCGTGAGGCGCAGACCAAGCCCTCCTTCGTGAAGCGACTCGTCACCGCCAGCCGCCAGCACACCGGCGGGGTGAGCGAGGTGCATGCGGTCCGCGGCATCTCGTTCACCGTGCGGCACGGTGAGTCCGTCGGCATCGTCGGTATCAACGGCTCGGGAAAGAGCACGCTGCTGCGCGCGATCGCCGGCCTGATGCCGCCGTCGTCGGGGAGCGTGCACGTGTCGGGTGAGCCGTCGCTGCTCGGCGTCAACGCGGCGCTCATGCCGCAGCTGACCGGCGAACGGAACATCATGATCGGCGGCCTGGCTCTCGGTCTCACACCCAAGCAGGTCGAGGAGCGCTTCGACGAGGTCGTGGAGTTCGCGGGGATCGGTGACTTCGTGTATCTCCCGATGCGGACGTACTCCTCGGGCATGGCCGCCCGGCTGCGCTTCGCCATCTCGTCGTCGGCTTCCCCGGACATCCTGATGATCGACGAGGCGCTCGCCACCGGTGACGCCGCGTTCAAGGCGCGGTCGAAGGCGCGGATCGAGGACGTGCGCCAGAACGCCGGGACGGTGTTCCTCGTCAGTCACTCGATCTCGACGGTCGAGGCCATGTGCACCCGGGTCCTGTGGGTCCATCAGGGAAAGCTCGTGATGGACGGCCCGACGCACGAGGTGGCCGAGCGGTACAAGGACTACGTCCGGAGCTTGCGGCCGGTGGGTCGCAAGGGCGGCAAGGGCGGCAAGGGCGGCGGCAGGGCGGGCGGCCGGAACGGGAAGGGCGCCCGGAAGGTGGGCGTCGGAGGAGCGACCGGCAGCTGAACGTACGGAGGGCCGCGGCTGTGGAGCCGCGGCCCTCCGTGCACTCACCCGGCCTGACCGAGCAGGCCCGGGACCGGGCGGGTGGTCAGTGCGATGCGACCAGGTCGATGAGGGACGCGTGGTCCCGCTCGAACCGTGCGGTGTACTCGTCGTACAGGATCTGGTCGACGCCGTTCGCGTCGCGGAGCCTGCGTACGGCGTCGGACTCGTCGTCGGTCCGCTCAGGCTGACCCGATCTGCCCCGGTGGCCCACGCGGTCGGCGGTGTACGAGCCGGTCGAGGCAGTCGCGGCGATGTGGCTGGCCTCGAGGTGCCGCATGGTTCCGACCAGGTGGAACCGCTCGTCGAGCGTCTCACGACACATGCGCAGCAGGTCGTTCTCGCTCAGAGCGGCGGTCGCCTCGAGCCAGAACATGTCCTCCTCGGCACGGACGGACTCGAACGTGCCGGAGCCCGAGAAGCGCTTGCGATAGGTGCTGGACAGGTCGGGGTGCGTCGTGACGATCTGGCGGGCGAGCATGTTCGTCATGCGCTGCTTGATCGTGTAGTCGATGTGCTGGTCGAATGTCGGGGACTCGTCGCGCGTCGGCAGGATGCCGGGGGTCGAGAGGCGCTTGAAGTACCCGGACCTGATCTGCGACACCGGGTCGCGGAGGACCGTGAAGTGGCTGAGCTCTCGGCCGGGCAGCTGAAACGCGAACGGGTGGTGCTGGTGGACGAGCATCAGCCGTGCGGTGTCCTCCGTCGACAGCTGCAGGGCGTGCTCCATCTGCAGCAGGCCGTAGCGCCGGTTGATCTGCACCATGCGGCCCCACGGGATGATGCTCTTGAGCGACACGATCATGCTGGTGCCGCCGCAGAACGGCAGATGGAAGAACACGGGCAGCACCGTGCCGCTGGGCGCCTGCTCCCGCAGCCGCGCGAACTCCTTGGAGAGGGCGTCGTCGCCCCAGACCGTCAGGTTCGATCCGTCCTCCGGGAAGTGCTCGTCGAGGCGCTCGACGAGGGAGCGGGCCAGGTCTTCGCGGCCGGACCCCGCGAGCGCAGTGACGACGACCAGCCAGTCCTTGCGCTGCGGGCCGTTGGTGACGAACTCCGGCTCGATGTCGACCACCTCGTCGAACCTGCCGGCGGCGGCCAGCAGCGCGGGCAGCCAGGCCCGGGCCGGCTTGTTGCGGAACGTGGTGGCCAGCGTCGAGATGACGGCGATGATCAGACCGTCCCAGTCGCTGAACCGCTTGGACAGCGCCCGGCGGTGCAGGGACTTCACCGCGCTGGACGGGATCTCCTCGCCGCGGGCATGCCGGACCATCAGGTCCGAGAATTCTTGGAGCACATCGTCCCGGCGGTTACGACTGGTCACCTCGGGGCCGAAAGCGCTCCGGAACTTCGCGCCGGTCACCTTGCCCCGCGCGAACCCTTGTCGCCAGTCCAGTGTTCTCGTCGTAGTCATGCAGTGGTCTCCAGGTTGGTCGGGTCTCTTCCAGTGCCGGGCCGTTGCGGAGGCTCGAGCGGAGCGCCTCTCACCCGGCGGTTCCAAGGTGGGTACGAACGGTGCTCACGGCCTCCTCCATGGACAGCACGGAGGTGTCGATGACGAGGTCGGCGTCATCGGGGGTCTCGTAGGGCGAGGAGATACCCGTGAAGTCGGGGATCTCGCCGGCGCGTGCCCGGGCGTAGAGGCCCTTGCGGTCGCGCGCCTCGCACACCTCCAGCGGCGTGCTGATGTGTACCAGGACGAACCGCGCACCCGTCTCCTCCGCCAGGGCCCGCACCGTGGCCCGGCCTGACGCGAACGGTGCGATCGGAGCAGCCACGGCGATGCCGCCGTGCTTGGCCACGAGCGCAGCGACGTAGCCGATGCGCTCCACGTTGGTCTCGCGGGACTCGCGGTCGAACCCGAGGCCCTTTGACAGGTGGTGGCGTACGGCGTCGCCGTCGAGCAGGGTCGTCCGCAGGCCGTCGTCCTCGAGCTCGGCCGCCAGGGCGCGGGCCACCGTCGACTTGCCCGAGCCGGACAGGCCGGTGAAGAAGACGACGGTGCCCCTGCGGCGGTCGGCCGCCGCTGCGCGCACCACCTCGGCGGCAGAGGCCGGCGGGTAGAGAGCGGCTACGGCGTCGTCCAGCACATGGGGGAGGCCGGAGACGGCAGTGGCGGTAGCAGCGGTGCGCTGCGCGAGGAGCGGCCTGGCGTCCGCAGCGCCGTACGCGGCCGCGACCTCCTCGAGAGTCACCCCGCCGAGCCCGGACCACGGTAGGACCACCGTGCTCACCCGCGCTCGTGTGCGCTCGGTCAGGGCGACCGCGAGCCCTGCGGCCGCCCGTACGAGACCGGGGGCCCCGACCGGACCGGGCGCCGGGGTGCGGCGCGCGACCGGGACGAGGAGCAGCACGGTGCGGGCGTGCTCGGCCAGGGCGACGACGGCGTCGGTGTCCTGCCGTGTGGGCACCTCGGTGACGAGCAGGCCGAGCGGATCCGGAGCGCCGGCGTCGTCCCCGGCCGCCAGCTCCGCACGGACCTCCCGGGCGGGGCGTCGTACGGCGTCGTCCCACTGCGGGCCGATCGCCGGAGCGAGCGGTTTGAGCGGTTCGAGCGTGGCCCGCCCGCCGTCCGCCGGCAGGGTGAGGCGGGCCAACGGGCTGTTCTCCGCGTCTGTCAGGACGGCGCCCGCGGGAGCGTCCGGCCAGACGGTCGCGAGTACCGACGGCGCGACGGCTCCGCCGAGGGCCAGCTCGAGCAGGTCGAGCTGGTCGTCGGACAGGACGCGGGCGGGGAAGTCGGTCATTCGCGGCGGCTCGTTTCTGCTGGGTCGTCAGCTGGGCCGGCGGCCCGGCTCTGTGCTGGACCGTCCGCTGGGTCGTGGCCCTCAGCGTGCACTGCCGGAGCTGAGCGCGCCACGGGTGGCACTCCGAAGCGGCGCCTGACCCAGAACCAGATCAGGTTACCGCCGACCAGCGCGGCCACGGCGGCACCGAGGACGACGGGGATGCTCGCGCCCAGCAGCTTGAGCGCCGAGGCCAGCAGGAGGATCGCGAGGGCGCGGCGGATGATCCCGCCCGGTGCGCGCGAGGACACGTGCGCACCGAACCACGCGCCAGGGATGGCTCCGATGAGCAGGGAGGTCGTCAGACCGAGCGAGAAGTCGCCGTACAGGACGTGCCCCAGCGACGCCGCCGCGACGAGCGGCACCGCCTGGACCAGGTCCGTCCCGACCAGCTGCGACGCCTTCAGCGCCGGGTAGAGCAGAAGGAGGACGACGATGACGATCGATCCAGCGCCGACCGACGTCATGCCGACCAGGAGGCCGGCCACGGCGCCGAGAAGCGCAGTGGGGACGGGGCGCACCACGAGCTCCTGCGGGGCGGACGGCCGGGCGGGGCCCTCGCCGAACGCCGACCGGCTGCGGACCATCTGCAGAACCGCGCGGACCACGAGGCCACCGGACGCGATGAGCAGCGCGACGCCGAGGATCCGGAGGAGTGCGGCGTCGAGCGATTCCCCGAACGGCAGCACCTTGATCAGCAGGGCGCCGGAGAAGGCGGCGGGGACCGAGCCGACACACAGCCACAGGACGAGCTTGAGGTTCACCGTCTTGCGGCGGAGGTGCACGATCGCGCCGGCCGGCTTCATGAACAGGCTGGCGACCACGTCGCTGGAGACCGCCACGAGCGGATCCACCCGGAAGACGAAGATGAGCATCGGGGTCATCAGGGCGCCGCCGCCCATCCCGGTGAGCCCCACGATGAACCCGACGAGGAGCCCACCGACGATCAGTGCTGGGTCGATGCTCACGGGTGGGACCCCTCACGCTCGTCGCGAGGGGCCACGCCCCCGCCAATTCCGATGAACTCGGTCGGTTTAGAGGACATGCGTGTTCCCGGGTTCTCGATCAGCATGGAACTGGCCCTCTGACAATGCATCGCATGCACGAATGGTAGCCTCGGCGCGTTCGCCGGAGTTCACTCGGATACCGCTCGGAAGCCTCATTTCGGGCAGGGATCTCTCCCCCGTGAACCACACCAAGATTCCGCAGACCAGGAGATCGATGAACGCGCCGTCACCCATGCTTCCCTCGGCGTCGCTCGATGACGGCGCCCTCGCGCACGCACTGGCCTCGGGAGCCGCGGAGGTGCTCCTCGCGCTACGCGCCGAGGTGGCCGCCGGCGCCTCCTTCGTCGCCAAGGAGCTCAAGGACGCCGGCGACGCCGCGGCCCAGGCCTGGCTCGCGGCCGCGCTGGCCGGTGCTCGGCCCACCGACGCCGTCCTCTCGGAGGAGGCCAAGGACGACCTGGCTCGCACCGGTGCAGACCGGGTGTGGATCATCGACCCGCTCGACGGCACCCGCGAGTTCGCGGAACGGCACGCCGAGGGGGCCCTGGCCGGGCAGTGGCGCGACGACTTCGCCGTGCACATCGCGCTCTGGGAGCGCGGTCCCGGGCTGACGGTCGGCGCCGTAGCACTGCCGGCCCGCGGGCAGGTGCTGACCACGGCAGACGGTGCGGTGCCTGCTGGAGCCGGCAGCGCCGACGTGCTGTCCGGCAGCCGTCCGCTGCGGATCGCGGCGAGCCGCAGCCGTCCGCCCGAGTTCGTCGCGGCCCTGGCCGAACGGGGCGACGTCGAGCTCGTGCCGATGGGCTCGGCGGGCGTCAAGATGATGGCTGTCGCCGACGGTACAGTTGACGCTTACGTCCACGGCGGTGGGCAGTACGAGTGGGACTCTGCCGCACCAGTAGCCGTTGCCCGGTCCAGGGGAATCGTCTGCACGCGTCTCGACGGATCCGAGCTCGAGTACAACCGGGAGAGCCCCTGGCTCCCTGACCTGTTCGTATGCCCCCCGGCTCTGGCTCAGCGCTTGCGCGAGCTGCTCGACACCGTTGGTGTCGTGTCCGTGGTCGGGGCAGATAGCAAGGAAGGTGCCCAGCCGTGAAGAGTCACGTTCTGAGCCAGCTGCGCAGCCTGGAAGCCGAGAGCATCCACATCATGCGCGAGGTGGTCGCCGAGATGGAACGGCCGTGCCTGCTGTTCTCCGGTGGCAAGGACTCCATCGTCATGCTGCATCTCGCGGTCAAGGCGTTCGCGCCGGCGCGAGTCCCGTTCCCGATCATGCACGTCGACACAGGGCTGAACTTCCAGACCGTGCTCGACTGCCGTGACCGGTGGGTGGAGCGCACAGGAGTGCAGCTGGTCGTCGCCTCCGTACAGGAGGGGATCGACCGCGGTCTGGTCCAGGAGGAGCCCAACGGCTCACGCAACCGGATCCAGACGCCGGTGCTGCTGGAGGCCGTGGAGAAGCACGGCTTCGACGCCCTGTTCGGCGGGGGACGCCGCGACGAGGAGAAGGCCCGCGCCAAGGAGCGCGTGTTCTCCTTCCGCGACGACTTCGGCCAGTGGGACCCGAAGAACCAGCGCCCGGAGATCTGGAGCCTGTACAACGGCCGCGTCCACCAGGGCGAGTCCATCCGCGTGTTCCCGCTGTCCAACTGGACCGAGCTGGACATCTGGGCCTACCTCGAGGCCGAGGAGATCGACCTGCCGGACCTCTACCTCGCCAAGGAGCGCGAGGTCGTGGAGCGCGGCGGCATGCTCTTCGAGGTCAACGGCTTCACCCCCCTCAAGGAGGGCGAGACCGCCGAGGTCCGGTCCACGCGTTACCGCACGGTGGGCGACGCGAACCTCACCGCATGTGTCGAGTCCGCGGCAACCACGCTCCACGGCGTCGTCGAGGAGGTCGCGGCGGTCCGTCTCACCGAGCGCGGCGCCACGCGCGGCGACGACAAGGTGAGCGAGGCCGCCATGGAGGACCGCAAGAAGGAAGGCTACTTCTGATGACGACGACCTTGCCCGAGGACACGGGCACCTCCGAGACCCTCAACGAGGTCGTCAGCGGCGACCTCCTACGGTTCGCCACCGCCGGTTCGGTCGACGACGGCAAGTCGACGCTGATCGGCCGCCTGCTGTTCGACAGCAAGTCCATCTTCGCCGACCAGCTCGAGTCGGTGGAGCAGGTCAGCAAGGACCGCGGCAACGACTACGCCGACCTGTCGCTCCTGACGGACGGCCTGCGCGCCGAGCGCGAGCAGGGCATCACCATCGACGTGGCGTACCGCTACTTCGCGACGCCCAAGCGCAAGTTCATCATCGCGGACACGCCGGGCCACACCCAGTACACGCGGAACATGGTCACGGGCGCCTCGACGGCGGACGTGGCGCTGATCCTCGTGGATGCGCGAAAGGGTGTCGTCGAGCAGTCGCGTCGACACACGTTCCTCGCCACCCTGCTGGGCGTGCCGCACGTGGTGGTCTGCGTGAACAAGATGGACCTGGTCGACTACGACGAGCAGGTGTTCGAACAGATCCGTGCCGAGTTCACCGAGTTCGCGTCGCGCCTGCGGGTGCCGGACCTGACCTTCATCCCGGTGTCGGCCCTGGTGGGCGACAACGTCGTGACCCGGTCGGAGAAGATGCCCTGGTTCGACGGCTCGCCGCTGCTCAGCCACCTCGAGCGGCTGCACGTCGCCTCGGACCGCAACCTCGTCGACGTACGGTTCCCGGTGCAGTACGTGATCCGGCCGCAGCAGACCGACGCGCGCGACTACCGCGGCTACGCGGGCACCGTCGCGTCCGGCGTCATGAAGCCCGGCGACCGGGTGCTGGCCCTCCCCGCCGGCCTGGAGACGACCATCGAGTCGATCGACACGGCCGACGGTCCGGTCGCCGAGGCGTACCCGCCCATGTCGGTGACGGTGCGGCTGGCGGACGAGATCGACATCTCGCGTGGCGACATGATCTGCCGCCCGAACAACGCCCCGACGGTCACGCAGGACGTCGACGCCCAGATCTGCTGGATGGACGAGTCGGCGTCACTGGTGCAGGGCAAGAAGTACGCGATCAAGCACACCACCCGGTGGGCGCGCGCGATGGTGAAGACCATCAGCTACCGCGTCGACGTGAACACGCTGCACCGGGACGAGGAAGCCACGGAGATCAAGCTGAACGAGATCGCGCGCATCAAGATGCGCGTGACCAAGCCGCTCTTCGTCGACTCCTACCAGGCGAACCGCCAGACAGGCGCCTTCATCCTCGTCGACGAGGCGACCAACAAGACGGTCGCCGCCGGCATGATCGGCGGACCTGCTCACCAGTACTGAGGCACAGGACGGAACGTGACCGGTGGCCACGGGCCCCTGATACGCTCCGCTACGCCGGAGGGTCGCCGACTATGCGTCGGCGACCCTCCCATGCTGCGGAGATGCTGCCTGGTCCGGACACCACATCGCGACAACATCGGAGCCGTGCGGGCCAGGGCCGCACGCTGACCGGAGGTACCCCAGGTGACGGTCGTCTCGAGCTCGCTGGAGCCCTCGTCCGGGCCGGCGGATCCGGGTACCACTCGGGGCACCACGGCACGGTCCGTGCCGAGCGGCGGAGTCCGCCTGTCGGACGCTGATCCCGTGGGGCGGACCTCCGCCACGCACATCCCCGAGCTGCACGGACTGCGCGGCGTGGCGCTCGCCCTCGTCGTCGCGTTCCATCTGTTCGGCAACGGCCGGGTGTCGGGTGGCGTCGACGTCTTCCTGGTCCTGTCCGGGTTCCTGGCGACCGGGTCCCTGCTGCGCCGTGCCGCGCGCCGCGAGCTGCGCCTCGGCGAGCACTACGGACGGACGTTCTCCCGGCTCGTGCCCCCGGCCCTCCTGGTGCTCGCCGCTACGGCGGGCCTGGCCTGGTGGATCATGCCAGAGGGCACCTGGGCGCAGACCGGCCGGGAGATCGTGGCCTCGGCGCTGTACTACGTGAACTGGGAGATGATCTCGAGCCAGCTCGTCTACGGCGCGGCGGGGCCTGAGACCAGCCCGCTGCAGCACTTCTGGTCGATGTCGGTCCAGGCGCAGTTCTTCCTGGCCTGGCCCGTGGTGGTGCTGATCGTGGTCGGGCTCGCTCGCGCGGTACGAATCCGTCCCCGTGCCCTGCTGCTCGTGGTGGTCGGGGCAGCGACCGCTGCGTCGTTCGTCTTCGCGCAGGACCTGCACGCCGCGGACCAGCCGGTCGCGTACTTCCACTCCTGGGCTCGGTTCTGGGAGCTGGGCCTGGGCGGATTCCTCGCCCTGGCACTGCCGTGGCTGCGGCTGCCTGGGTTCTTGCGCCCGGTCCTCGGGTGGGCAGGCCTCGGGTTGGTCGTCTCCAGCGGGTTCGTGCTCGACGGGGGTGCTCTGTTCCCAGGGCAGTGGGCGCTGTGGCCGGTGGCGGGTGCTCTCCTCGTGCTGCTGGGCTCCGGCGGTACCGCCGTCTGGGGACCACGTCGTCTGCTGCAGGTGGCGCCGCTGCGCTTCGTCGCCGACATCTCCTATGCGCTGTACCTGTGGCACTGGCCCTTGCTCATCGCCTACCTGCACTACACGGGCGCGGAGCGGCTGGACTGGTTCGGCGCCGGGGCGATCATGGCGACGTCGGTGGTCCTGTCCTGGCTCACGAACAAGCTGGTGGCCGACCCGGCGCAGCGGTTCCGGGAGGCGTTCGGCGGGGTTCGCGCGCTGGTGGCCGCCGCTGCCTGCGTCTCTCTCGTCGTCGGCAGCGCCGTCGTGGGGCTGACCGCGCTCGAACGGCGGGACCTGGCACAGCTTGCCGCCGCGCAGGCGGCGGCGGGCGCGGTAGACGAGGACGGGGCGGCCGAGTACCCCGGTGCGCGCGCACTGAGCCCGTTGTACCGCGACCCGGTGCCGGAGGACGTGGAGATCCAGCCCGCACCTGCGGTCGCGTCGCAGGACCGGCCCTCCGTCGACGGCGACGGCTGCATCGAGGGGAGTGCCGCGACGTCCCCCTCGGGTGTTCCCATGACCTGCACCCTGACCGATGTGCCGGACCCGAAGCGGGTAGTGGTCCTCGTGGGCGACTCGCACAGCATCCAATGGGCGCCTGCGATGACCGAGATCGGCCGGGACGAGCAGTGGCAGGTGCTGTTGCTGGCGCGGCGCGGCTGCCGGCTCGCTGCCCCCGCTGAGCCGCTCACCAAGGGCAGCAACTGCTGGGACTGGCGAGCCAACGCGCTGAAGCTGCTCGAGCAGATGCGGCCGGACGCGGTGATGGTCATCGGGAGCCGGACGTCGCCGGAGGCGTCCGGCGACGAGGTGAACCCGGACGAGGCACGCGCGTGGCGGCAGCTGGCCGAGGTGGGTGTCCGGGTGGTCACCGTGCGGGACAACCCACGGTTCGAGTTCGACGTCCCGGCGTGCGTGGAGGAGTCCTACGGCGTGGCCTGCACGCGGCCACGAGCGGACATCTTCTCGCCGGTCAACCCGGTCGAGAAGGCACAGGGGGTGCCGCCCTCGGCGGCGCACCTCGATCTGACCCCGTTCATCTGCGACGCGCAGCTGTGTGCCGGCGTGGTGGGCAACGTCCTGATCTATCGCGACGACGACCATCTGACGGCCACCTATGTGACGACTCTCGAGCGGCCGCTGCACAACCAGCTACGAGCAGAGGCCGAGTGGCTCTTCGCGGACCCGATGCGCAGCCCACCGGTACGCATGCGCTTCTGAGCTTCCGGCGGCTGATCCTGCCCCCGTCGGTCGGGCTCGCCGAGACCACCAGGCCCCGGCGAGCCCGACCGCTTACCGCGTCGGGAGAGCGCCCTAGCCTAGGGTCACCGCGTCCAGGGCGTCGGCGATGCCGTCACCGTAGAAGCTGTTCTCCGCGAGCCCGCCGACGCAGGGCGCCCCGGCGGTCGTGGTGGTGCACTCGTGGTCGTCGGCCTGGGTGCGGACCGCTGCCTCGAGCTGCGCGGGCTTCCAGCGCGGGTGCGCCGACTTCATGAGCGCCAGGACGCCCGCGACGTGCGGGGACGCCATCGACGTGCCGCTCTTGAGGTCCCAGGTGCCGTCGAGCTCCGTGGACAGGATCCCGCTGCCCGGGGCGGCGACGTCGATCTTGCCGAGGCCACGGTTCGAGAACGAGCTCAGGTCCGAGGCCTGGGTCAGGGACGAGACCGTCACGACGCCGTCCAGCTCCGCGGGGATGTCCTCGCAACCGGAGTTGATCACCCGGTCCACGGCCGTCGAGTCGTTCGGGCTCGCCGCGTCGGTGGTGTTGTTGGCCAGGTCGGTGGCGGCGTTGCCGGCCGCGGCGGCGTGCACCACACCGCGCTCGGTCGAGAAGTCCACCGCGCGACGCACGGCCTCCTTCGCGGCAGCCTGGTCAGGCTGGTCCTCGCACCAGTACATGAACGGGTCGATGTAGTACGAGTTGTTCGTGACGTCCATGTGGGTCATGCCGGCCCAGACGAACCCGCAGATCGCGTACTCGGGGTAGATGAACCCGTCGTCGTTCACGACCTTGACCGAGGCCATCTTGACGCCCGGCGCGACGCCCACGATGCCGACGCCGTTCTGCGCGGCGGCGATGGTGCCGGCGACGTGCGTGCCGTGGTCGGAGGTCGTGGGCAGCCAGCCGGTCGCCGACCTGTCCGGCCTACCGCCGTCGGTGCAGTTCACCGACCGGGCGGTGTCGACCTGGGTGGCCAGGTCGGGGTGCGACGCGTCGATCCCGGAGTCCAGCACGCCGACGACGACGCGGGACGAGCCGGGATTGACGTCCAGGGCCTGGTCGGCCTTGATCATCTCCATGTCCCACTGCGTCGCCTCACCCGGGTCGGGGACGGCGGTCGTGCCGGCGGGCTCGTCGACGGTCCAGCCGGTGGTGTCCTTCTTGGCCTTGCCCTTGACGGCCATGTCCTTCTTGACGCCCGCGGCGGAGTCGCTGCCGGGTGTGCCCTCGGTGGGGCTGACGGTGCGGGTTGCACCGACGGACTCGATGACGCCGACCCGGTCGGCCGCGAGCACGTCCTCGCGGAACGACCCGTTGGCCGAGTGCGCCACGATCACGCCGATCTGGGGCCACGCCTGCACGACGACGCCGTCGGCCCGCTTGATCGCCCTGACCGCCTTGACGGCGTCACGGACCTTGGTGTCCTCCGTGTTGACGACGTAGGAGAACAGTGCCCCGTCGGGTGTGACGATCGGGACGGGCGTTGATTCCGGCTCGTCCGCCGCGTACCCGGCGCCGGTGCCGAACGCGGTGAGCGCGAGCGTCGCCGCGGTAGCGACGGCGAGTGCTCGCCGGGAGTGGGAGATGCGCATGGATCACTCTCCTGGATGAAGACGGGCCCCCGGGTGGGGCCCGTACGGCAACCTACGCGTCCCGGCAGAAATTGCCCACCGCACCTCCACAGATGAAACGGAAGGAGACCCCGATTCCTTCACCCGCGTGCCCGGGATATTTCATCCTCGGCCTCGGCGCTCTGTGGCACAGTGGTCCCTCCTGCCCCCGAGACGAAGAGCGCGACAACACCACATGACGGCACCGACGACCACGCCCGCCGCCGAGTCGAGCCAGGTGGCCGGACCCTCGGTCCGCCCACGCAAGTTCCGCCCAGAGGTCCAGGCTCTGCGCGCCCTCGCGGTGCTGCTGGTGCTCGTCTACCACATCGACCCAGCGGTCCTGCCGGGCGGCTATATCGGAGTGGACGTCTTCTTCGTCATCTCCGGCTTCCTCATCACCGGCCACCTGTGGCGGGAGGCGTCGACCACCGGCACGGTCAGCCTCAAGAAGTTCTGGGCGGCCCGCGCCCGGCGGATCCTCCCTGCGTCGCTCGTCACCGTCGTCGGGGTGATCGTGCTCGCGCAGCTCCTGCTCCCGCGGTCGCTGCTGGAGACGTGGTGGCACCAGGCGCTCGCGTCCGTGCTCTACGTCGAGAACTGGGCGCTCGCCAGGGACGCCGTCGATTACCAGGCGGCGTCCAACGCGCCGACCGCGTTCCAGCACTTCTGGTCCCTCGGCGTCGAGGAGCAGTTCTACCTGGTGTGGCCGCTGCTCGTGGTCCTGGCCGTCGGGCTGTGGGGCGGAGCGCGGCGCGCGACCGCCACGCGCGACCCCGAGGTCCTGCGCGCCCTGCTGCTGGTGCTGTTCTCCCTGGTGGGCGTCGCGTCCTTCGCGTGGGGCGTCAAGCAGTCCATGGACGGCGACCCGGTCGCGTACTACTCGACGTTCACCCGGGTGTGGGAGCTCGCGGTCGGCGGCATCCTCGCCCTCGTCATCCGCGACACGGCGCGCCTGCGGTCGCTGCGCAGCACGCTCGCGGTGTTCGGGGTCACCACCATCGTCGTGGCGGCCTGCGTGCTCGACGACGGAACGCCGTTCCCCGGGGTCGCGGCGCTCGCGCCGACGCTCGGCGCCTGTGCGGTCATCGCAGCGGGCCGGACGGCGGGCCCCGGCTCGCTCCGACGGATCGTCGATACCTGGGCGGTCCAGCGGCTCGGTGACATCTCGTACTCGCTGTACCTCTGGCACTTCCCGGTGATCGTGTTCTTCGGCATCCATACCGGCCGCGAACCGGGCGTGACGGACGTCCTGGCGATCATCGCGACCTCGTTCGCGATGGCCATCGCCAGCTACGTCCTCGTGGAGCAGCCGATCCGGGTCTCGGGCTGGTTCCGGGCCGACGGCCGCATGCTCGTGGCCTCCCTGGTCGCCATGGCGCTCGTCGTCGGCCTCGCGGCGACCCTCCCGTTCCGGGTGAGCGGGACGAACGACCAGTGGGACCGCAACGCGTCGGCGATCTCCGGCGAGGAGGAGGAGCGGGTCAAGGAGGGTCTCGAGGAAGGGTTCACCCCCTTCGTCGACGGCGACACGGTGATCAAGCCGAACCCGCTCAAGGCCGGGTACGACAAGAGCTCGACGCTCGGCGACTGCCTCGGCACGGCGTCCGACGGTCCGGTGGAGCCCTGCGAGTACGGCGAGACGGAGAACCCGACCGCCACGGTCGCCGTCGTCGGGGACTCGCACGCCGGAGTGCTGGCGGAGCCGATCCTTACCGTGGCGGCGGAGCGCGGGTGGCGCGTCGTCACCTACCTGTACGGGTCCTGCCCGTTCACGAACGCACTCCGTGCGGACGGCGACGCGGCGGACATCGAGGGTTGCTACGAGGCCAACCAGAACACCCGGGCCGCGCTGCGTGAGCTCGACCCGGAGCTCGTCGTCACGACGTACCTCGAGCGGACCCGCTTCGAGGCCGGACCCGCCGAGGACGTGGCGGGCGCCGCGGGCCTGGCCGAGGTGTGGAACGAGCTGGTGGCGCGTGGCACCCGCGTCGTGGCGTTCCGGGACACCCCCCAGGCGCGCAAGGACGTCGTGGCGTGCGTCAGTGACAACTACACCGACCCGGAGGAGTGCGGGATGCCGCGCGAGGAGGCGCTCGGAGGCCGTGGCGTGGTGCCCGCAGCCGCGAAGCTCGCCCCTCGGGTCGAGGTCGTCCACCTGTGGGACAAGTTCTGCGACGACGTGACCTGTCCGGCGGTCATCGGCAACGTGCTGGTTTACCGGGACGGCAACCACGTGACGCGCACCTACATGGACCAGGTCACTGACGACGTCCGGCGGGTCCTGCCGGAGCGCTTCGATCGATCCGGTGGGCGGTCGTGATCGTGCCGGCGGTGCGCTGACCGGAGGCGGTGCCGCCGTCGAACAGCGATGGCACCGCCTGGCGCAGCTGGTTGCCCAGGAAAGGGCCGAGCGTCCGTACGTACGTGTTGGTCAGGTGATCGTCGTCGCGGTAGACGAGCACGTTGCCGACCACGGGGTCGCACCTCACCGGTCCGCAGATCGAGTCGGTGAGGTCCAGGTGGACGGCGGTGCCCGGCACGCCGGGTGCGGTCGTGACGGGCGAGACGTCGGCGAGCTGCTCCGCGCGCGGCCGGCCGCAGACCTCTGGGGAGACGGCGTCGACCATGCACTCCGGGACGAACCACTCGAAGCGGGGGTTGTCCCGGATCGTGACCACGGTGATCCCGGCGTCGTCCAGCGTGCGCCACGCCTCGGCCTGGCCGGGTAGCACCTCTTCCGGTGCGCCGTCCTCGTGGGTCCGCGTGCCCACCACGACCACGACGTCGGGGCGGGCCGCGACCAGCGCGTCCAGCGCGCCCTCGTTCCACGTGGCGCACGCCGACCGGTGCGCCACGCTGCCCTCGCCCGACGTCGCCAGGCGGCATCCGTGCTTGATCATCTCGCGCAGCTCCCAGCCGTGCTCGTGGGCGAGCGCGACGAAGGCCTCCTCGTACTGCTGCTCGTGCGACGCGCCGGCGAGGTAGACCACGGCTGTCGGGTCGGTCGGGTCGGCGGGCGAGACCACCGTGCACTCCAGCACCTCGGCCCGGTCGCCGTCCTGGGCGCAGTCCGGCCGGTCCGGGTGGTCGTCGTAGGCCACCCACGTCGCGGGGCGGAACGGGGCGCCGGGCTGCGTGTCGGCGGGAGGAGCGTCCGGTGCGAGCGCGGCGGCCCCTGGGTGGTCGGGTGACGGCACGAGCAGCGCGGCGATGTCGTGCCGCACCGTCGCGTCGTGCCCGGCCGCCGCGACCTGGGTGCTGCAGAGCACCAGCACCGCGGCACCGGCCAGGGCCGCGAGCGTCCGCCTGCCCGACGGCGTCGTGGCGGCCCGGTGGCCGACGTCGTCGCCCCGGGGTGCCAGGTCCGGCGCCGCCGCTCGCCGGGCCGACAGGCGGTCCGTGACCCGGGTCAGGAGCGGTTCGGCGACGTACCGCGTCGTGAGCCACGCGAGGACCGTCGAGGCGGTGAGGATCGTGCCCGCCGCCATCGGGCCCACCTGCCGCGTGTCGGTCGTCAGGAGCCAGAAGATCAGGATCGGCCAGTGCCAGAGGTACAGGGCGTAGGAGATGCGCGCGCCGAAGAGCAGCGGAGCGCTGTCCAGCAGCCGCTCGACGCCTCGGGCGGGAGCTGCCGCGGGGGTCCGCTGCCCTGCCGGGACGGATGCGGTCGCGATGAGCACGAGCGCAGCACCGCTGACGGGGACGAGGGCCCAGGCGCCGGGGAACACGTTGGCGCCGTCCACCAGGAAGCCCGACCCGACCACCAGGGCGAGACCGACCCATCCGAGTACGTCGCGCAGCGGACCCTGTCGGGGTACGCGGGCACGGAGGGCCAGGGCGAGCAGCGCGCCCGCGCCGATCTCCCAGAACCGGGTGAACGTGCTGAAGTAGGCGACCGGCTGGTCCACGGTGACGAGCCACAGGGCGCCGGCGAACGAGGCCGCCGTGGCGACGCCGGTGACCGCGGCGAGCAGCACGGCCGGGCTGCTCGCGCCGGTGGTGGGCCGGGTGCCGCGGTGCCTCCCGAGCCGCCGGCTGCCTGCGACCAGACCCAGCACCACCAGCGGCCAGACGGCGAAGAACTGGCCCTGCACCGACAGCGACCAGAAGTGCTGCAGCGGGCTCGTCCCGGGCCCCGCGGCACCGTAGGCGAGCGAGGCGTGCACCAGCTCCCAGTTCTCCCAGAAGGTCGCCGACGCCCCGATCTCGCGCAGTCCCGCCGACCAGCTCATCCGGGGAGCCAGCGTGAGCAGGGCGATCGTGACGGCGGTCAGCACCACCAGCGCTGCCGGGAGCAGCCGGGCGAGGGTACGTGCGTAGTGCGCCGCCAGCCGCAGGCTGCCTGCCTCGGCACGGCGGAACAGCGTTCCCGTCGCGAAGTACCCGGACAGCAGGAGGAAGACGTCGACACCGCCCGAGACCCGACCCTGGCCGAACAGGTGGAACGCGACCACGAGGATCAGCGCCAGGCCGCGCAGGCCGTCGACGGCGCCGATCCGCGGCTCAGCCACTGGCGGTGCGACGCGACGCGTCCTGGTGTGGGCGGGAAGGGCTGGGCAGTGGCGCCGTCGGCGCGCCGGTGGCTGGCACGCCGACGAATGTAGAGCCGGGGCCTTACGTGCAGGTGGCGAGCGGGCGAAGCCCAGGTCTCGATCTCACCCGCGCGGCCCGCCGCCGTCCGCAGGTCCTGCGCGGGGCGCCCGCGGTGGTTCGATGGCACCGTGATCGACACCGGTGACTACGAGATCGAGGACGAGGCCCGCGTGCGCGACCTGGTCCGCAACCATGGCTGGGCCACCCTCGTCTCGGTGGCCGACGACGGAGCGCCCGTCGCCTCCCATCTGCCGGTCCTGCTGGAGGACACGCCGCAGGGGGAGCCGATGAGCCTGCTCAGCCACGTCGGCAGGCCCGACGAGGTGCTGCACCGGCTGGACAGCGGCCGCGAGTCGCTGCTGATCGTGCAGGGCCCGCACGGCTACGTGTCGCCGGGCTGGTACGACCTGACCCCCGCCGTGCCGACCTGGAACTACCTCGCCGTCCACCTGCACTGCGCGGTCGAGCTCCTCGCGCCGGCGGAGTCGTACCGGGTCCTGTCCGACACCGTCGACCGCTACGAGTCGGTCATGCCGCGGCCCGTTCGCCTGCCCCACGTCGAGGAGTACGCCCGGCGCATCGCCAAGGGCGCGGCGGGGTTCCGCCTGCGCGTCACCCGGTGGCAGGGCAAGGCCAAGCTGAGCCAGGACAAGCCCCGCGCCGTCGCCGAACGGGTGATCGCCGCGCTGGAGGCGGACCCGCACTACGCACAGCCGGCGCTCGCGGCCGAGATGCGCGCAGAGCTCGGCAGGCGCGTCGACGGCCTCGGCGGAGGTCCGGCCGGTTCAGCCGGTTCGCCCGGGGTGGCGAGCGGCGGTTCGAGCGGCGGCGAGGCGTGACCGGCGTGGGCGGCCTGGTCGAGCCGCTGCTGCTGACCGGCGCGCGCCTCGTCGGGCACACCGAGCCCGTGGACCTGCTGCTGCGGAACGGTCGGGTGCGCGCGGTCGCGCCATCGGGCACGCTCGCCGGTGGTGACCTCGGCGGTGCCGCGGCCGGGCGCGGCGAGGGGGCCGGGCCGGTGGAGCGCCTCGACCTGGACGGCCGTACCGTCCTGCCAGGGCTCTGGGACAAGCACGTGCACCTCACCCAGTGGGCGCTGGTGCGGCGTCGGCTCGACCTGTCCGGCGCGAGCTCCGCCGCAGAGGCCGTCCGGCTCGTGCGCGACCGCCTCGCCGAGGGCCCGCCCGATCCGGGAGCCGCGCTGGTCGGCTACGGGTTCCGGGACGGGCTGTGGCCCGACACCCCTGCTGCCGCGCTGCTCGACGCCGTGGCGGGCGCCGTCCCCGTCGTGCTCGTGTCCGGCGACCTGCACTGTGCGTGGCTCAGCACCGCCGGCCTGCGGTTCGTCGGCGTCGGCTCGCACCCCACCGGAGTGCTGCGGGAGAGCGAGTGGCTGCCGTTGTCCGCCGTCGTCGACCGGGTGGCCGACCACCTCGCCGACACCTGGGTGGCCGACGCCGCCGCGGCGGCAGCGGCCCGGGGCGTGGTCGGCGTCGTCGACCTGGAGATCGTCGACAACCGCACGGTCTGGCGCCGCCGGTTCGCGGGTGGGTTCGATGCGTTGCGCGTCCGGGCCGGCGTCTGGACGCCCTGGCTGGACGACGTCCTCGCCGAGGGCCTGCGCACCGGCGACGTGCTGCCAGGCACGGGCGGCCTCCTGGAGCAGGGTCCGTACAAGGTGGTCACCGACGGGTCGCTCAACACCCGCACCGCCTACTGTCACGACGCGTACCCGGGCCTGGCCGGGCCAGAGGCGCACGGGATCCTGTCGGTGCCGCCCGACGACCTGGTCCCGCTCATGAAGCGCGCCCACCACGGCGGGCTGCGGTGCGCGATCCACGCGATCGGCGACCACGCCAACGCCCTGGCGCTGGACGCGTTCGCGGCGACCGGCGCCCGCGGCTCGATCGAGCACGCGCAGCTGCTCGACGCGGCTGACCTCGCCCGGTTCGCCGAGCTCGGCGTGGTCGCGTCCGTCCAGCCGGAGCACGCCATGGACGACCGCGACATCGCCGACCGGCACTGGGCCGGGCGCACCGGACGGGCCTTTCCCTACGGCGCCCTTGACGACGCCGGGGCCGTGCTCGCTCTGGGCTCGGACGCGCCGGTCGCCCCGCTCGACCCGTGGCTGGCCGTCGCCGCGGCCGTCAGCCGGTCCAGGGACGGGCGTTCCCCCTGGCACCCGGAGCAGCGGATCGGGCTGCGGACGGCGCTGGCGGCCTCGACGGACGGGCGGGGGCTGTTCCCGACGGCGGGCGGGCCGGCGGACCTCGTGGTGCTGGACGCGGACCCGCTCGGGGTCGGTGGCGGTGTCGACGGCTCGAATGACGACAGGTTCGATGGCGACAGGTTCGATGGCGGCGGGTTCGACGACGGCGTCGCGGAGACGCTGCGGCAGATGCCGGTGGCGGGCACCCTGCTGGCGGGCCGCTGGACCCACCGAGCACTCTGAGGTCTCGACTGCGTCTCTCCGTGGCTGTCGACCCCTACGTACCGCACGCGACACGCCGACGAAGAGGTGCATTGCGTAGGGGTCGCCGTCGACGAGCCACGGCAGCGACGTCGGACACGCGGGCGTTGACAACGCGAGCGGCATGGGCACCGCCTGTTGACCGACAGATATTTACGTATACGATATTCATATGAGCGATAGGAAGATCCGCGGGCGGGCGGTGAGCGACGAACAGATCCAGGCGTGGGCCGAGGAGGCCGAGGCCGGCTACGACGTGACCAAGTTGCGCGGCCGCGGCCGTCCGCCTGCTGGTGACGGGCCGGGCGAGGTGGTACCGGCTCGACTGGACGCTGCGACGCTCGCCGCGCTGGACAGGCAGGCTGCTGCTGAAGGGCTGGCGAACCGGTCCGAGGCGATCCGTGCGGCGGTGCGTGCCTGGGCGCACGTCGCGTGAAGCTGCACGGCTCTGCCCGTAAGCATTTCAAGCGGGATCGACTGACCGAGGCTGGTGTCCTGCGCGCCGTCGAACAGCCCACCTACCGCGCCGCGCTGGACGACGAGGACGACCCGCGCCGCTGGTTATTGCTCGGGTTCGACGACGCCGGGCGGATGCTTGAGCTCGTAATCCTGGTGTTCGACTCCGGGGAGGCGCTGGTCATCCACGCGATGAAAGCCCGCGCGCAGTACCTCGACCTGCTGCTCTGACCCAAGTAGTGGCCTCGGGACCGAGGCCATCACGTTGCCGTCGACCTCGTGGGCATCACAGCGCAGACGCCGATCTAGCGTCGGATGGCGACCGCGGCTGAACGTAGGGTTGGTCGCTCTCAGAGGTCCCTAGGAGCGACTATCCCTACGTTCGACGGGGAGTTCGATCGATGGGGTGTCGCAGAACTGCCGGAGGGCGGTGGCGATGAAGAGCACCTACCAGTGCGACGGCGACGGCGACGGTCAGCGCAGTGTGCTCAGGATCAGGTAGCCCGCGCAGGCGATGCCCAGGACGAGTGCCGCAGCGGTGGCCAGGGCGATCGGCGCGGCCCCGTGGTCGAGCGACCCGGTGCTGTGCAGCGCGGTGTTGGCCCTGCGGTAGCCGACGGCGGCGGCGACGTAGGCGGCGACCGCGAGCCCGGCACCTGTGACGCCCGCGAAGACGGCGAGGACGCCGGCGGTCTCCACGGTGAAGCGCATGGCGACGAGGCTGGCGACGCCGAACGAGAGGCACGTGCGGCGCCAGGCGAGGAGGGTGCGCTCGGTCTGGAGCCCGGGATCGTAGACACCGTGGTCCTGGCTCATACGAACAGCCCGATCGTGACGAGGACGACGGCGACGACGATGCCCACGACGAGCAGCCCGCCGACGGCGAGGCCGGGGAGCGGCCGGCCCCGGCGCAGCGCCGACTCGGTGGCGGACCAGCCCAGCCAGGCCTGCACGGCGGCGATCGTGCCGAGGACGAGGAAGACGCCGGCCGCTGCGACGCGCCAGCCGGTCGCGGCGGGGAGCGAGAGCGCCTCGAGCGCGAACGCGCCCGCGTACAGCCCGAGCGCGGTGCGTAGCCAGGCCAGGAACGTGCGCTCGTTGGCGAGGCTGAACCGGGGGTCCGGCTCCTCGCCGTCGCGGTAGACGCGCTGGGGAAATCTCTTCGAGCTCATGCCCGTGCGCCGGCTGAGGTGAGCGCGACGGTGCGGAAGCCGGCGTTGCCCATCGAGGAGTCTGGGGTGTTCGACGACCGCGCGGAGCTGCGGTAGCGGTTGCAGTACGAGAGGTGGCACAGGTAGCTGCCGCCACGGAGGATCCGCACCGTGCCCTGCTCCGGGCCTGGCGGGTCGGCCGCGGGGGAGCCCTGGTAGTAGCTCGGGTCGAACCAGTCGTTGCACCATTCCCAGACGTTGCCGACGGGCTGCCAGAGGCCGTAGCCGTTGGGCTCGAAGCTCCGCACCGGTGCGGTGGTGAGCCAGCCGTCGTCCAGGGTGTTCACCTGCGGGAACGTGCCCTGCCAGATGTTCGCGCGCCATCCGCCGGCATTGACCTCCGCGTCGCCCCAGGGGTACTTGGCGCCGTCGATCCCGCCGCGGGCCGCGTACTCCCACTCGGCCTCCGTCGGCAGGCGCCGGCCGGCCCAGGCGCAATAGGCGACGGCGTCGTTCCAGCTGACGTGGGTGGCCGGATGGTCGTCGAGCCCGTCGACGTTCGAGAGAGGGCCGCCGGGGTGTGCCCAGTCGGCGCCGCGCACGCCGAACCACCACGGGGCGCCGCTCGGCTGGCCCAGGACATCGGCCGGGTCGGCCGCCACGGCGAGGTGGAACACGGCGGAGAAGCGATAGGTCTCCGCCTCGGTGCGGTACCCGGTGTCACCGACGAAGCGCGCGAAGTCCGCGTTCGTGACGGTCGTCGCGTCGATCTCGAACGCGGCGAGCGTGACCTCGTGCAGCGGGACCTCGCCGTCGGCGGCGTTCCGGTCGCCCGACGAGTCACCCATCGTGAAGGTGCCGGCGGGGATGCTCAGCTGCTCGACGGCGTGCCTGCCACCGGCCGGGATCGTGGCGTCGGCGTGGGCCGGGCGGGAGCCGAGCTTGACGAACGCGTCCCGCCCCGGGGTGCCGCATCCGCATCCGCATCCGTCGTGCTCCGCTCCGGTCTGCGCGTTCATCGTCACGCTCCCACGGTAACCGGGTCCGGGAAGAGCACGACCAGCGTGTCTGTTCCGGAGTGAAATCACCCGCTGCCCTACCTTATTTACGAGGCGACTGAGGATGGCCGGAGCGAGGATTGCGAGATGAGCCACCCCAGGCGCGGACCCCTCAGATCCATCGTCCCGGAGGTGCGCGCGAAGAGCCCCGGAGCAGCGGCAGGCCCCGGGGGAGACGGGGAGCGGGAGCTGCCGGTCACCCGCCAGCAGCTCGAGCTCTTCCAGCGTGCGGCGAGTCCGACGGACGTCAGGGTCCTTGTCGTCATCTGCGACGACCGGCCCGTCATCCTGGGACGCAACTTCCAGGACCAGTACCCGGATTCCGACCTCACGGTCCTGTCCGAGGCCCGGGTCAAGCAGGGCGGGCGGCCGTTCGGCCTGACCCGGATCAAGAGCGACCACGGCATCGTGCGTACCCTCGCGTCGCTACCCCCGGCCGACCTGGTCGTCGACATGCGGCAGGGGCGTCCGGCCGACGTGCGAAACACCTTTCGCCGGACCTTCCTCGCTCTGGCCGACGGCGGCCGGTACATCACCCGGCAGGAGCCCGGCACCCCGGCCGACGGCGGCGACATCGTCGACGACGTCCGGAACCTGGCCGATCACCAGGCCGTGCCGACGGCGCGGCGGCGGGCGCTGAGCGCCCTCGAGCTGGGCCTCGGCAGGGCGCTCGCCGACGTGTCCGTCAGCGGCGACTTCCTCGTGCTGCAGAAGCGCGGGGAGCACGTCATCAAGCTCGGTGTCGACGACACGCGCGCGGCGCTCGCGGCGCGCGGCGTCGAGCAGCGGGTGATCGCGCGCGTCGCGCCCGAACGGCGGGTGTCGGCGTCGTCCGTCTGGTCCAGCGACGCAGTGCTCGGCGCCGAGCGGCTCGGCGGGACCATCGAGGTGCAGGAGCTGGTCTGCACCGTCTACGAAGGCGTGCTCTGCGCACCACGTCAGGTGGCCGTGGTGGAACGGCTCCTGCTGCCGACGTCGTACTTCCTGCCGGGGCGGTCGAGCCGCACGACGCGTGGCCTGCCCAACCTCGGTAGTGACTTCTCCGCGCTCCCGGCGTTCGAGGCCGAGCCCGAGGAGCTGTCCGGGACCTACTACCACCTCGACAACCAGATCGCCGGCCACTACGGGCACGTCATCACGCACGACCTGTCGAAGCTGTGGGCGTGGGACGCGGCGCTCGCCGAGTACCCGGACCTGAAGGTGCTGATCAGCCCCCAGGTGAAGACGGGTGAGGTACCCGGCTACACGTACGAGCTGCTGGAGGCGTTCGGCATCGGCAGGGAGCGGGTCCACGTGATCACCGGTCCGGTGCGCGCCGAGCGCCTGATCACCGCGACCCAGGCCTTCCAGCAGCCGAACTTCCTCAGCCCGGTGGCGCGGGATGTCTGGGCGCGGGTGACGGCAGGCCTCCTGCCGCGGGCAGGACGGGGTCCGCTGCCGGAGCGGGTCTTCGTCTCACGCCGGGCGGCGAGCCGCCGGCGGTGCCTCAACGCGGACGAGGTGGAGCGGCGGTTCGAGGAGGCGGGTTTCGTCACGGTCTACCCCGAGGACTTCTCGCTGCCGGACCAGGCGCGGCTCTTCTCGAACGTCCCGGTGGTCGCGGGCTACGCGGGCTCGGGGCTGATCAACACCGTGTTCTCGTCGGGCCCGGCCACGCGGATCGTGCTGGCGTCGAAGAGCTACTGGGCCACCAACGAGTACCACATCGCCGCCGTGTACGGCGGTGACCTGCACTACTTCTGGTGCGACCCGGTGGTTCCGGACGCCTCGGCGGCCAGCCCGGCGACCGGCGGCATGTTCCACGCGGACTACGTGTTCGACGTCGAGCGCGACGGGCAGGCGCTCGACGAGCTCCTGCTGTCGCTCGAACCGCGTGCCCCGCGCCTCGGGCCCACCTGGTCAGCTGCCGGCTGACCGCCGGACCGCCGCGGCGACCGCCGGGTCCGAGCTCGGCGTCGTGACGCCGTACCGCAGCAGATAGCCGATCCGGGACTCACGCACGTGCGCGGCCATGAGGGCGGCGGCCCGCTCGCCGTCGCCGGCGTCGATGGCGCCGACGATCACGCGGTGCTCGGGCCAGAGCCGCTTGCCGCGGGGTTGCACCTCGGCGGCGTAGAGCCACTCGATCTTCCACGAGAGCTGGCGCAGCAGCCGTGTCAGGGTCGCGCTGCCGCTGAGCTCGGCGATCCCGATGTGGATCTGGTCGTTGATGACGACCAACGGGTCCAGGTCGTCGGCCGCGACGTGCGCGTCCCCTGCGTCGAGCAGGGCGGCGATCTCCCGGCGGATCCGCCACCAGTCCGCGGGGCTCTCGTCGCCCGAGTAGAGGGTCGCCGCTCGGCGCGCGGCGCTGCGCGCGGTCGACACCTCCAGGGCCTCGCGCACCGCGAACAGGTCGTCGGCGTCGTGCACCGGGATGGGCGCCACCCGGGAACCGACGTGGTGGCGCGAGTCGATGAAGCCCTCGCTCTCCAGTCCCCGCAGCGCCTCCCGGACCGGTACCCGCGAGACGTCGTAGCGCTGGGCGAGCGAGCTCTCGGTGACGCGGGCACCGGGTGTCAGCACGCCGGCGATGATGTCCCGCCGGATCGCGTCCTTGACCGACGCCGGCCGCGCGACGGCAACGGGCGCAGGCCCGTCCGACCGGTCGTGGGCGGGCACGTCCGGCTCGGCGGCGAGCTCAGCGTCCTGCGGCATAGCCCTGTGCGCCCCTCGGGTTGGCGGCGGCCCCCAGCATTCCGGTGGCCGGGTCGCGGGTCACCGCGGACAGGCGCCCGAGGGCCCAGTCCCCGGCCCGGGTCACCACGTGGCCGCGCCGCTCCAGGCCGGCGATGACGGCGTCGCCGAGCCGGTCCTCCACCGTGGCTCCGCCTGGTGTCCAGGTACGGGGCCAGAACGAGCCGGGGAACGACGTCGTGTGCAGGGCCGGTGCGTCGATCGCCTGCTGCGGCGTGTACCCGCCGACGAGCACGCGCAGCAGGAACAGCAGCTGCCACTGGTCCTGCTGGTCGCCGCCCGGCGAGCCGAGCGCGATCACCGGCTCACCGTCGCGCAGCACGAGCGTGGGCGTGAGCGTCGTCCTGGGCCGCCGGCCGGGCACGAGGGCCGACGGCGACGCCTCGTCCAGCCATGTCATCTGCAGCCGCGTGCCCAGGCAGAAGCCCAGGCCGGGCACCGTGGGGGAGGACTGCAGCCAGCCGCCCGACGGCGTCGCGGAGACCATGTTGCCCCAGCGGTCGACGACGTCGATGTGGCAGGTGTCGCCGCGGGTGGCACCGGTGTGCTCGGGGGAGTCGGGGCTCTCGACCCGTCCGACGGGCTCAGGGTAGGCCGGCTCGACCACCGGGACGGTCGGCTCGCCCACGCCGGCCGCCGCGCCACCGGTCGGGGCACCCGGCAGGGAGCCGATCGGCGCGCTGCTGGCGTACTCGGTGCGCAGGATCGGCACGGTGGGCGTGGGCCGGCCGGCCACGGCGCCGGGGCGCACCTCGTGGCTCGCGGTGTCGGTGATGAGCGCTCGGCGCTGCGCCGCGTAGTCCTCGCTGAGCAGGTGGGCCAGCGGTACGTCGTCCGCAGCGGGGTCGCCGTACCAGACGTCGCGGTCCGCCATCGCGAGCTTCTGCGCCTCGAGGATCGTGTGGGCGCCGAGCTCGGTGGACGGGTCGAGCGCCGCGTCGTCGAAGCCCTCCAGGATCTTGCACGCCGCCAGCAGCGCGGGACCCTGACCCCAGGGACCGGTCTTCGCGATCGTGTACCCGCGGAACGTCACGGTGGTCGCGTCCTCGTACGACGCCTCGAAGGCCGCGACGTCGGCGGCGGTCATGACGCCGGCGTGGTCGCCGCCGTCGGAGTGCCGGTGTGGTGTCCTGACGAACTCCTCGACGGCCGCGCCCACGCGCTCGCGCCAGGTGGCCCGCGCAAGATCGATCGCCTCCGTGCGGCTCCCTGCGCCCGAGCCGGCGGCCACGACGGCGTCCAGCAGGTCGGCGTACTCCGGGTTGGTGACGAGCGTCCCGGGGGCCGGGGCCTCGCCGTCGGGCAGCCAGCGCGCGGCCGAGGTGGGCCAGTGGTCGCGGAACAGCTCGGCGACCAGGGAGATGGTGGAGCTGACCCGGCCGAGCAGCGGATGCCCGTCGCGCGCGTAGCCGATGGCGTAGGCCAGCACGTCGGCGATGTCCCAGGTGCCGTGGTCGCGCAGGAGCAGCAGCCAGGCGTCGACGGCGCCCGGTACTGCCGCCGCCAGCGCTCCGGAGCCCGGGACGAGGTCCAGCCCTTCGGCCCGGTAGTGCTCGATGGTGGCGCCGGCGGGCGCAGGCCCCTGGCCCATCAGGACGCGGGGCGCCGACGGCGCGTCGGCCGTCACGAAGACGCCGGTCATGTCGCCGCCGGGCCCGTTGAGGTGCGGCTCCACGACGTGCAGCACGAAGGCCCCTGCCGCCGCCGCGTCGAAGGCGTTGCCGCCCCGTTCGAGCACTGCCTGGGCGCTCGCGGTGGCGACCCAGTGGGTGGAGGCCACCATCCCGAACGTGCCCTGGAGGTCGGGTCGGGACAGGGGGGAGGGCGGCGGGGTGAACGACGGGGTGCCGGCGGCCGGCGACGGAGTGCGCACTGGAGAATCCAATCCGAGTCTGACAAGGACGACTGAATACAATCATCGCGCATACCGCTGAGCTGTATGCAATCCGACCCGGGCCCTGCCTGCCTCCGCGTCGAGCCTCGAGGCGACGCGTTGAGGCACTGTTGAGCCGCGGTTTGGCGGGCGGTTCCGAGCGGGGCGTGGCTCCGAAGACTCCCGTGACCGGGCAAGATCTCACCTTACGATCGGGTCACAGATCGGGCTGCTGACGGTCATCTGGGTCCGTCGGTGCTCGGGGCACCCGTACGGTGGGCGCTGCGCGGGCTGCCACGCGGCCGAACGCAGCACCCCCTACGTAACGAGCCTTTGTGACCTTTGCCGAATACCTGACGCGTAACTATGACAACCTTCTGGAGCTCGGCCTCGAGCACCTCAACCTGGTCCTCATCTCCATGGGGATCGCGCTCGCCGTGGGCCTGCCACTCGGGATCGTGGCCCACCGCAACGGGTTCCTGCGCAACCCGATCCTCGCCGGCGCAGGATTCTTCCTGACCCTGCCGTCGCTGGCGCTCTTCTCGATCTTCATCCCGGTGCTCGGCATCGGTGCGCCGCCCGCGATCGCTGCCCTGAGCCTGTACGCGCTGCTGCCGATCGTGAGCAACACGGTCACGGGCCTCGCCTCGGTGAGCCCCGCGGTGGTCAAGGCGTCGCAGGGCATGGGGATGACCGGCTTCCAGCGACTGCTCAGGGTCGAGCTGCCGCTGGCCTGGCCGGTGATCCTCACCGGCATCCGGGTCTCCACGCAGGTGGTCATCGGGATCGCCGCCATCGCCGCCCTCGTGGGCGGCCCCGGCCTCGGCACCGAGATCTTCCGCGGCCTGCGCTCCCAGGGCAACGCGAGCGCCCCCAACCTGGTCTACGGCGGCACGCTCGGCGTCATCGTGCTGGCACTCCTGCTCGATGCCGCCTTCGTCCTGATCCGCCGACTCACCACTTCGCGAGGTATCCGATGACCACCACAGAGACGATGGCGCAGCCCGGTCCGACGGCGGCCGGCGCCAAGCCGATGATCGAGCTCGTCGGCCTCACCAAGCGGTTCCCCGGCACGGCAGAGGCGGCGGTGGACGGGCTCACCCTCACGGTCAACGAGGGTGAGATCACCGTGCTCGTCGGGCCCTCCGGCTGTGGCAAGACCACCTCGATGGAGCTCATCAACCGCCTCATCGAGCCGACGTCGGGCCAGATCCTCATCGACGGCGAGGACATGACCCACACGAACCCCGACGAGCTGCGCCGGCACATCGGGTACGTGATCCAGGAGACCGGGCTGCTGCCGCACCGGACCATCGCGCAGAACGTCGGGACCGTGCCGGGGCTGCTCGGCTGGGACAAGGCGCGCATCGCCGCCCGCGTGGACGAGCTGCTCGAGATGGTCGGCATGGACCCGGCCACCTACCGCGGCCGCTACCCCAAGGAGCTGTCCGGCGGCCAGCGCCAGCGCGTGGGAGTCGCCAGGGCGCTCGCTGCCGACCCGCCGGTGATGCTCATGGACGAGCCGTTCGGCGCGATCGACCCGATCACCCGGGAACGCCTGCAGAACGAGTTCCTGCGGCTGCAGCAGCAGGTGCGCAAGACCATCATCTTCGTCACGCACGACATCGACGAGGCGCTCAAGATGGGCGACCGCATCGCCGTGCTGCGCAACCAGTCGCACATCGCCCAGTACGACACCCCGGAGAACCTGCTCACCAGCCCTGCTGACGACTACGTGTCGGACTTCATCGGGGCAGGCGCCTCGCTGAAGCGGCTCAACCTGAGCCGCGTGCGGGACATCGAGATGGCGACGGACGCGCCGACGGCGAGCCTCTCGACGCCGGTGGCCGAGGTCCGGGCCGTTCTGCTGGCCTCCACCTGGACGTCCCTGCTGCTGCTCGACGCCACCGGCCGCCCCGCCAGATGGGTGAACAGCCGCGACCTCGCCCGTGCCGAGAAGGGCACGGCGCTCACGGAGCTGGGCCTGCCCGTCGAGGCGATCGTGGAGCCCCATGCGACGCTGGCCGACGCCCTCGACGAGCTCATCGCCTCCAACGTGGGCTGCACGGTGGTGGTCGACGGGACCGGCGCCTACCAAGGGGTCGTGGACCTGGAGACGATCATGACCGTGGTCAGGACGGTCCGGGACGAGTACGAGCGGTTCCACCTCGCTCAGAAGCTCGCCCAGCAGCCGGCCGACGGTCAGGTGCGCTGATGGCGGACACCGCACTCGCGACACAGGCGCTGCCAGGCACGGGGGGCACGGCAGGCACACCAGGCACGGCCGGCGCGCCCGGCCGGGCCGAGAGCCGTCGCGGCGGCTCGCCGCTGAGCTGGTTCGGCATGCCAGTGCTGCTCGCGGTGATCCTTGGCGGCACCTACCTCTGGGTGAGCTCGCTCGAGCTGGACACGATCGAGCAGCGCACGCTCAACGTCGAACAGCTGACGCGGAGCACCATCGAGCACCTGCACCTGACCGCGGTGTCCACGGCCATCGTGATCGTGCTCGCGATCCCGCTCGGCGTGCTGCTGTCGCGACCGTTCGCCCGCCCCGTGGTGCCTGCGGTGCTGGGGATCGCGAACATCGGCCAGGGTGTGCCGTCGTTCGGGCTGATCACCATCGTCATCCTGTGGACCTCGCTGGGCTTCTGGCCCATGATCATCGGTCTCGTGGCCTGCTCGACGCTGCCCATCCTGCGCAACACCATGGTGGGGCTGGAGCAGGTGGACCGGACGGCCGTCAAGGCGTCGCGCGGGATGGGGATGTCACCGCTGCAGGTGCTCCTCAAGGTCGAGCTGCCGCTGGCGTTCCCGGTCATGATCGCCGGCATCCGTACCGCCCTGATCATCAACGTCGGCACCGCGGCCCTCGGCACGTTCTTCGGCCAGGGCGGGCTCGGCTTCATCATCTACAACGGCATCACCCTCAACCGCACGCCCGTACTCGTCACGGGCGTGGTCCTGGTCTCGGCACTGGCGCTACTGATCGACTACCTGGCCGGCGCGCTCGGCCGGCTGCTCGCCCCACGGGGCTTGTGAGCGAACGCCCGCTACGGGGCACGCGTCGAGCAGCGCCATCGAAGAACAACGCTCTGGAAAGGAGCATCAATGCGCATGAAAAAGGTATTCGCAACGGCGGGCATGGTCACGCTGTCGTTCGGTCTGGCGGCCTGTGGCGGCAGTGACAACGCTGCGTCCGCGACCGGCGGCGCCCTCGACGGCGCCGAGATCGTCGTGGGGTCCAAGGACTTCGACGAGCAGCTCGTGCTGGGCAACATCACGAAGCTCGCGCTGGAGAACGCCGGCGCAGAAGTGGACGACCAGATCAACCTCGGCGGCACCGACGCCGCGCGCGCCGCGCTGACCTCCGGCGACATCGACACGTACTGGGAGTACAACGGCACCGCCTGGATCAGCTTCTTCGGTGAGACCGAGGCGATCCCCGACCGCATCGAGCAGTACGAGGCGGTGCGCGACCGCGACCTCGAGGAGAACCAGCTGGTCTGGATGCAGCCGGCGGAGTTCAACAACACCTACGCGCTCGCGTTCCCGACCGCGGCCGCGGAGGAGCTGGGCAACCCCACCAAGCTCTCCGACCTGGCCGGCCTCGTCGCCGACGACCCGGACGCCGCGACGGTCTGCGTGGAGAACGAGTTCTCCACGCGTGACGACGGCCTGCCGGGCCTGGAAGAGGCCTACGGGATCGCCTTCCCTGACGGCAACGTCACCGTGCTCGACACCGCGCTCGTGTACACGGCGGCGGCAGCGCAGGACCCCTGCAACTTCGGTGAGGTGTTCACCTCCGACGGTCGCGTGGCCTCGCTCGACCTGACGGTCCTCGAGGACGACAAGGGATTCTTCCCGCTGTACAACCCGAGCCCGGTCTTCCGCGAGGAGGTCTACGAGCAGTACGGCGACCAGCTCGACGAGATCTTCGACCCGATCTCCGCTGCGCTCACCCAGGAGGAGATGACCATGCTCAACGAGCGCGTCTCCGTGGACCTGGAGCAGCCGGCTGACGTGGCCGAGGACTGGCTGACCGAGCAGGGCCTGCTGTAGGCCCTCGGCTCCTGACGGCGCCCGCGCCCCCTCCCGCTGCTCCGTGCGGGACGGGTCGCGGGCGCGTCTCTTTCCGCCGGGTGAAACCGTGAGTACAGTCTCGCCATGGAAAAGGACAATGAGGTCACCTCACAAGGCCTGACCGGGGGATCGCCGCCGCCGGACGGTGCGACCGCCGCCGGGTACGACGGGTCCCTCGAGAAGCCCCGCTGGAAGATCGTCGGCCCTGGCCTCATCGTCGCGGCCACCGGCATCGGCGCCGGTGACCTCGTCGCCACGATGGTCGCGGGCAGCGCCTACGGGTACGCCCTGCTGTGGGCGGTGATCCTTGGGGTCGTCATCAAGATCGTGCTGGTCGAGGGCGCGGGGCGCTGGACGCTCGCGACCGGCCGCACGATCTTCGACGGCTGGAAGTCGCTGGGGCTGTGGGCCGTCGTCTACTTCGGCATCTACGTGGTGATCTGGGGCTTCAGCTACGGCGCCGCCGCCATGTCCGGCGTCGGCCTCGCGCTGAACGGCCTGTTCCCCGGTGTCGACCTGCGGTACTGGGCGATGCTCGCGGGAGTCGCGGGTCTGCTGCTGGTCTGGTTCGGCAAGTACAAGCCGTTCGAGAACGTCATGGCGGTCCTGATCGGCGTCATGTTCGTGACCGTCGTGGGCTCGGCCATCCTGACGACGCCCAACCTCGGCGAGATCGCGGCGGGCCTCGTGCCGATCATTCCCGAGGGTGCGGTCCTGAACACGCTCGGCCTCGCGGGCGGCGTCGGCGGCACGATCACCCTGGCCGCCTACGGCTACTGGCTCACCGAGAAGGGCTGGTCCACGCCCCGCTGGATGCGCGTCATGCGGCTCGACAACGTGTGGGCGTACGTCATGTCGGGCGTCTTCGTGGTGTCGATGCTGATCGTGGGCGCCGAGCTGCTGTTCTCCGCGGGTCTGACGGTGGCCGACGGTGAAGAGGGGCTCATCGACGTCGCTGACGTGCTCTCGCAGCGGTACGGGTCCTTCATGGCGCCGCTGTTCCTGGTCGGCTTCTTCGCCGCGACGTTCTCGTCGATCCTCGGGGTCTGGCACGGCGTGTCACTCATGTTCGCGGACTTCGTCGCCACGATGCGCAACCTGCCCAGCGACGACCGTCGCCGCGGCGCCGGCGGTACCTACTACCGGGCGTACATCCTGTGGCTGACGTTCCCGCCGATGGCGCTGCTGTTCCTCGACCGGCCGATCCTGCTCGTCGTGCTCTACGGCGCACTGGGCTCGCTGTTCATGCCGTTCCTCGCGCTGACGCTGCTGATCCTCATGAACTCGAAGGCGGTGCCGCTGCGGTGGCGCAACCGGTGGTGGGTCAACGTGATCCTCGTCCTGGTGGCCGCCATGTTCCTGTTCCTGGGCGGCACCGAGCTGATCAAGGCGGTGGCACCACTCTTCGGCGGCTGACCTTTGCCGTTTTGCTTCATTCCGAAAAGCCCAATTGATCTGATCGCCAAGGTCAGGGGCGGGGTTGTGTCGGTCATTCACCCCACAAGAGTCAAGCCTCGCTGAGGAACGCGGCGATCTCGCGGGCCACGGCGTCCGGGGTCTCGTAGTGCGTCAGGTGCCCCACGCCGGGCACCAGGACCAGCCGCGCGTCGCGGAACGCCGTGGTCAGCTCCTTCTGGTCGGATGCCGGAGCGAGGTCGTCACGCGCGCCTCCGACGAGCAGGGTGGGGACCTCGACGCCTGCTGCCCATTCCCGGACGCTGCCCGTTATCGAGGCGCGGAACGCCGTCAGCAGCGAGCGCCGGGTAGCGAACCCGGCGAAGTACCGGTCGTGCTCCTCGTGGATCCACCGGGTGAGGGTCTTCTCCGGCGTGCGAACCATGGCGACGCTCGCGATGCGGGTCAGCGCGGCGTGCCGGAGCAGTGCGGTACCGGCCGTCTCGGGCAGCGCGCCCGCCAGGGAGTGCAGTGCGGCGGTGGCACCGACCCCCAGCCGGCCTCGTCCTGACACCGGGGGCCGGGGGATCGGGTTGATCAGAACGAGCGCTCGCGCGAGCGGAGCCGCGGGCTCCTGCCCGCCGGGCACGGTCCCGGACATGGCGGCCGCCGCGACGACCGACCCGAACGAGTGCCCGGCCAGTGCCGCGGTGCCCCCCGGGGCCACCTCCCGGACGAGGTCGCGTGCCCAGGCGGCGTAACCGGGCACGTCGTGCCGTCCGTCGGGCAGCGGTGGCGACGCGCCGAAGCCGGGCAGGTCGGGCACGGTGACCCGAAGACCGGGACGTTCGCGGAGCAGGTGCGCCACGACCGGCTCCAGCCCGTGGTGGTCCCCGCGGAACCCGTGCAGCACGACCAGGTGGTCAGCGGACCGGTCGGACCCGTACTGCCACAGGTGAGTGGTGCCGCCGCACAGCGTGACCTGCGAGCGGGTCACCGGGGCCCCGGAGACCAGCGTCGCGTACGGCGAGGGAAGTGATTGGCGTGCCATCCGAAGAGCCTAACCAGCCGGAATGTCGAAAGAGCCGTTGTGACCAGACCTTTTGGGGAGTCCGGGAAAAGTGGGGGTGAACCCGACGAAAAGGTGGGGGGTGAACCCCTGATGAATAGGGGGAGACCCCTATGGTTGACGCGTGCCCCGACAGCCAAGATGGAGCCCATGACGATCCTCGCCATCGGCCTCACCCTCGTCGGGGCCGTGTGCTTCGCGGTGGCTTCGGTGCTCCAGCACCACGCCGTGACGACCACCGAGCACCCGGACGAGGCGCGCCGTGTCGGCGATGTCGGGCGGAACGACGAGCCCGCAGGCAGGCACCAGCTCTCCGGACGGCACCTCCTGGCGATCGTGCGGCGAAGGCGCTGGCTCCAGGGCGCAGGGCTCGCCGCGATCGGTTCGGTGGTCAACGGCGTCGCCCTGCTCCTTGCCCCGCTGCGGGTGGTGCAGCCGGTCGGTGTCCTGGCCGTCCCGCTGGCCGTGCTGCTGTCGGCCGCCAAGGCGCGGCGCAGGCCGTCCGGTGGCGTACTCATCGGTGCGGCCCTGACGGTCGGGGGCGTCGCGGTGTTCGTCGTGGCGTCGGCCGGCTCGGCCACCACCCACACGCCGTCGGCCACGGCGACGCTGACGGCCGGGCTGATCGTCATGGCGCTCGTCGTCCTGCTCGGGTTCGCGGGGCTGGCCCGGCACAGCCGCGGATCGCTGCGCTGCCTCGCGCTGGCCAGCGCCGTGGCCGCGGCGTACGGCCTTCTGTCCGCGCTCATCCGGGTCGCCGCTCAGGCGGCCGCCGACACGGGCATCCTGTCGCCCCTCGTGCTGGGCTGCGCAGCCGGCGCCCTCGCCGCGTTCGCCATCGGCGCCTGGCTCGTGCAGCACGCCTATCACGCGGGTGCGCCGGAGATCGTCATCGCCTGCCTGACCGTCGTCGACCCCATCGTCGCCGTGGTGCTCGGCGCCGTCCTGCTCGGTGAAGGGTCCACGACGCCCGTCGGCGCGTGGGTGCTGCTCGGTGCGGCGGCCGTCACCGCGGCGATCGGCGTCCTCATCCTTGCCCACCACCACCCCGACGCCGTGGCCGCCCGCGCGGAGCGGGACGCACTCATGATCGCTGCCTGACGAGTGGCTCCTCCGCGCCGTCGTCCCTGCCTGCCTGAACGTCTGAACCACACAATCGTCCAGAACCAGCCCCGCCCGGGGCGGAACCATGGGAGTCCCCACAGTGAACATGCTCCGGATCCTCGTCGCCGCCGACACGTTCGCCCCTGACGTCAACGGAGCCGCGCGCTTCGCGGACCGGCTCTCCGCCGGTCTGGCGGCCCGCGGCCACGACGTGCACGTCGTCGCACCCTCGCCCACCGGGAGCGCGTACACCGAGGTGCATGACGACGGCGTCGTGGTGCACCGTCTGGTATCCCGCCGCCTGCCCGGGCTGGACGCCATGCGCGTGTGCCTGCCGTGGGAGGTGTCGCCCGAGGTGAAGCGGGTCTTCGCCGAGGTGCGGCCCGACGTCGTCCACACGAACGGACACATGCTGCTCGGCCGGGCCGTGGTGCAGGCCGCGCTGCGTGCCGAGGTTCCGGTGGTCGCGACGAACCACCTCATGCCGGAGAACATCGTGGGCTACCTGCCGTTGGCCGGTCCGCTCCAGGACGTGTTCGCCGAGTGGATGTACCGCGATCTCGGTCGCGTGTACTCCCAGGCGGACGTCGTGACCGCGCCGACCCCGCGCGCCGTCGACCTGATCGCCCGCCGCTCCGGGCTGGCCGCTGCGTTCCCCGTGTCCAACGGCATCGACGCCGCCGCCTTCGAACAGGTGCGGACCGCGGTCGCCGCGCGCCGGAGCACACCCGGTGGCCCGGACACGCTGTACGAGCCGACGGTGCTGTTCGTCGGTCGGCTGGACCAGGAGAAGCGGGTCGACGAGCTCATCCGCGCTTTCGCCCGGATCGCCCCGGACGTGCCCGGCCGGCTCGAGGTGGTGGGCGACGGTGCGTGCCGGGCCACCTGGGAGGCGCTCGCCGACCGGCTCGGTGTGGCACAGCGCGTACGATTCCGCGGTCGGGTGTCCGACGACGAGCTGCTGGGTGCCTACGGGACGGCCGACCTGTTCTGCATGCCCGGCGTGTCCGAGCTGCAGAGCATCGTGACCATGGAGGCGATGGCGGCGGGACTTCCCGTGGTCGCCGCCGATGCGATGGCCCTGCCGCACCTGGTGCGGCCCGGCACCAACGGTGAGCTGTTCACACCGGGCGACATCGACGGGCTCGCCGTCCACCTGCGCACGCTGCTGACCGACGTCGCCCTGCGTGAGCGATACGGCAGCGCGGGCCGCGAGCTGATCGAGGCGCACACCATGGGGGCGACCCTCGGCATCTTCGAGGCGCTCTACGAGAAGGTGATGAACGGGGCGCCGGTGGCGGCATGACCACGGACCTCCCCGCTCCGGGAGATCCCACCCCAGGAGAGAAGCCAGTCATGGACCCGTCCGGTCCGGCGCGGTCCCCCGCCCGGCGCGTCGCAGTGATCTGCGACTACGCGCTGGACTACCTCGGCGGCGCACAGACCGCCCTGATCGAACAGGTGGCGGCGCTGGTCGCCCACGGCGCCGACGTGGTGGTGGTCGCGCCGTCCTCCCCGGAAGCCGCGGCACGAGCAGGGCTGAGCGAGGGCGTGACCTATGTCCAGGTGCCGGCGCGGTGGGTGCTGCCCGGCCTGGCCCTGCCTGTGGTCGCCAACTCGGCTGGACTGCGCCGCCTGCTGGCGGCCGTCTTCACCGAGCACCAGGTCGACGTGGTCCAGCTCCACTCCGAGTTCGGGGTGGCGGCGGGAGCGATCAGTGTCGCGAAAGGCCTGGGGCTCCCGGTGGTACACACCGTGCACACCTTCTTCTGGCAGACGTCGCTGCGGCCCCAGCGCCTCGTCGCCGCGCTCGTCCGAGCCTTCCACCGCGGCATCACCGGCTGGCGCCCGACACGGGCCGGCCTGGCGGACCGGGCGGCGGACGGCGCGCTCCGCAACATGACCCTCGGCGTGGCCCAGCGAGCCGATCAGGTGGTCTCACCCTCCGCTCATCAGGCCGAACGGCTCCGCGCTGCCGGGCTCGAGCGGGTTGCGGTGGTGCCCAACACGGTCAGGGCGTCCGGGCATGCGGCGCGGCCGCTGGAGGGTGTCGACATCCCGCTGCGGATCATCTGGATCGGCCGGTGCGAGCCGGAGAAGCGGATCCTGCCCTTCGTCCGGGCGCTCACCGCCGCGCAACGCCGGCTCGGACCGGGCCGGCTGCGCGGCGTGGTCGTCGGCGACGGGAGCCAGCTGGCGGAGGCGCGGCAGGCGGCGGGAGACGCCGAGATCGATTTTCTCGGCAGGCAGGATCACGACCGGGTTCCGGAGCTCCTCGCGCGGGCACATCTGGTGGCGCTGACGTCGTACGGCTTCGACAACCAGCCCATGACGATCGTCGAAGCAGTCGCCGCCGGACGCGGCGTCCTGTACTGCGATCCGGCGCTCAGCGAGGGACTGGCCGGACCCGGCATCGAGGTCCCCGTGTCCGAGGCGGGGATCAGCGCCGCACTGGTGGACCTCGTCGAACGGCCGGACCGGGTGCTGGCCGCTTCGCGGGCGACCGAGCAGGCCCGCGCCGAGTTCGCTCCGGAAGCTCACGCCCGCCGGATGTCTGACCTGTACGACGACGCGATCCGCCGGCTCCGGGGAGATCGGACCAGGGCCGCAGCGTAGGGCCGAGACACGTCGGCGAAGACACTTCTGGTAGGGTGAATTTTGACCGTTATCGTTCTGTGATCTAAGGTCTGCGGCGATGACCCGCCACGAAAGCCCGTCCGCCACCTTGCCCGAGGCGTCCTCTGCCACCACGGTAGGCAAGGACCGGAGATCCTCCGGTCGACTCGTGGGGATGGACGGCCTGCGCTTTGGCGCGGCGGCGGTGGTGCTGCTCTACCACTTCACGGCGACCTCGACGGTGACCGGCTACTGGGGTGTCGACCCCGTGGACGCGTTCCCGCTGCTCAACGAGGTCACGCGGTACGGGTGGCTCGCGGTCGAGCTGTTCTTCATGATCTCGGGGTTCGTGATCCTGCTCAGCGCCGACGGCCGGGGCGTCGCGGGCTTCGTCGCCTCCCGCGTGGGCCGGCTCTTCCCGGCGTACTGGGCCTGCATCGTGCTGACGGCGGGCCTGCAGCAGGTGTGGTCGGGCGGGCGCCGGACGAGCCTGACGGAGACCCTGGTCAACCTCACGATGGTGCAGGACCTGTTCCAGGTCACCGGCGTCCAGGTCGTGTTCTGGACCCTGCTGGTGGAGCTGAAGTTCTACCTGCTCGTGTTCGTGGTGCTGGCGCTCGGCCCGCTCACGCGCAACCGCGTGCTGGCGTTCGCCACGCTCTGGCCGCTCGCAGGCTGGGCCGCCCAGGCGTTCGGTGCCCAGTGGCTCACCGACTGGCTGGTGCCGAACTACGCACCGTACTTCGCCGTCGGCATGCTGCTGTTCCTCGTCTACCGCGACGGTTTCGACCTGGTCAGCGGCGTGCTGCTCATCGGAGGGATCACCCTGTGCGTGATGCGGGTCCTCGACGCCGCAGGCCGGGCGTCGGACCTCCAGGGCGTACCGGTGAGCCCCGTCATCGCCGTGATGCTCATGCTGGCGAGCATCGCAGCGGTCTGGGCGACCACCCTGCCCGGCCGGACCGTCCCGCCCCGGCGGGTGGCGGCCGTGCTCGGCACGGTCGGTGCCCTGACCTATCCCGTCTACCTGGTGCACACCCAGTTCGGCTATGCGGTGATCGACCTCCTGGCCCACGAGACCACCCGCACCGTCGCGCTGTTCGCGGCGGGTGGGATCAGCCTGCTCCTGGCCGTGGTGATCCACTACGGCGTCGAGCGCCCGACGTCGGCCCGGCTGCGCCGGGCGGTGCAGACCGGGTTGTTGCGCTGCTCGGCCGCCCTGCGCTCCCGTGGCCTGCTGCGGACCACGGACAACCTCCGGACCTGAGATCGGTCGATCGATGGACCGAGCTCATGGGGTCGGACCGATCTCGTGTCCGTGCGGGAGCAACCAGGCGTCAGCGCGGCGGGTCCGCCACCGCGAACGGCAGGCGGTGCAGCAGCTCGGCCTGTTCCTCGGCCCGCTTGCGCTCCCGCTGACCAGCGGCGAGCTCGCGGTCGCGGCGCTCGGCGAGGACTGCGTGCAGGAACGCCTCTGGATGAGTGCCGGGCGGCGGCCCGGGCGCCACGTAGCGCTCGATCCGGCCGGCGAGGTCGTCGGCGAGCCGGGCCCTGGACCCGGGTGCGAGGCGGGCGGCGCGGCCAAGGAGCTGGCGGGCGGCCAGCGCCAGCCCGTCCGGCAGCCGGCGCATGTCGGCTGTGTGGGCCCACGCGGCCAGGGCCTGCGGCATCACGATCGGTGCCGACAGCGGCGTGCCGCCCCGCACCCGCACCGCGTACGTGCCCGCGGCGAGGTCGCCGAGGCGCTTGCCCTTCGCGTTCGCCATCGACGCGATGGCCGCGACGCCGCCGATCGTCAGCCACAGCTCGAACACCCCGACCAGGGCGCGCACCAGTGCGTGACGGAACCTGACGGGCCCGCCGTCGTCGCGCACCACCCGGATGCCGCAGGCGAGCTTGCCGACGGACCGGCCGCGGGACAGCGTCTCGACGGTGACGGGCAGCCCCACGACGACGAACGCGCTCACCACCGAGAAGGTGATCAGCGCGAGGTCCTCGCTCATCGTGGCGGTCTCGAGAAACCACACCCCGGCCGAGGCCAGGACGATCGTGACGACGACGACCAGGATCAGGAAGTCGAGCATCGCTCCCATCGCGCGTGTGATGAATGACGCCGGGCGCGCGTCCAGGACCACGCCCTCGCCGATGACTATGCCGTCCTGCACGATTCCTCCGGTCGGGTGGGGGTCTCGGGGTCACGCCGCCATTCCTGTGCGGCAGACTACCGTCGTGGACATCGACGCCTTCACCGCCGTGCACGCAGCCGACTGGGACCGGCTCAAGGAGCTCTCGTCCCGGCGCCGTCTGGACGGCGCTGAGTCCGACGAGCTGGTGCGCCTGTACCAGTCGGTCGCCACGCACCTGTCTACCGTCCGGTCGGCCGCGCCGGACCCTGCACTGGTCACGCGGCTCTCCGACGTCCTGAACCGGGCCCGTACGCGCATCGCCGGCACGCACGAGCCCGCCTGGCGCGAGGTCGTGCGGTTCGCCGTGCTGTCGCTGCCCGCCGCGTTCTACCGGATCCGGTGGTGGTCGCACGCGGTGACGGCGGCCTGCCTGCTCGTGGCGATCGTCGCGGGCATCTATATCGCCACCGACGTCGACGCGATGAACGCGATGATGACGCCCGCGGCACAGGAGGAGTACGTGAACGACGCGTTCGCCTCCTACTACGAGCCGGGCCCAGGGTTCGCCGGCGTCGTGTTCACCAACAACGCGAGGATCGCGGCGCTGGCCGTGGCCGGCGGCATCACCGGTTACTTCACCCTGATGGTGCTCTGGCAGAACGCCGTGGGGATCGGCGCCACCGGCGGCATGATGGCCTCCCATGGTGAGCTCGACCTGTTCCTCACCCTCATCGCACCGCACGGCCTGCTCGAGCTGACCTGCATCTTCGTCGCGGGCGCCGCCGGGCTGCGGCTCTTCTGGACCCTGATCGACCCCGGGCACCGCAAGCGCTCCGTCGCCATGGCAGCCGAGGGGCGCGCCCTGATCACGACGGTCATCGGGCTCGCGGTGGCGCTCGGCGTCTCCGGTGTCGTGGAGGGCTTCGTCACCGGGTCCGACCTGTACTGGTGGCTCAAGATCGTGATCGGCATGATCGTGCTGGCCGCCTTCTGGGCCTACGTCTATGTGCTGGGCCGCAGGGCCGTCCGCGCCGGGGCAACGGGTGACCTCGCCGAGCACGAAGCCGGCGCCACAGTGGTCACGGCTGGGTGACAGTTGCGCGGAGCGACCGACGCGGGCGTGAATAACGCCGCCCGGCGTCAGTAGCGCGTACTAGGGTTGCCGCGCAGGCACGACCCCAAGACGACACCCGGGAGCACGCCCCCATGACGACGCCCGAGAGCGCACCCGACCAGCCGGCGCAGCCGACGCCCCCGCAGTCCGGAGGGTCCCAGCCCGCCGGCTGGGGCGAGCCGCCGCGGTACGGGCAGTACGCGCCCGGGTACGACGCGGCAGCGCCACCCGCGCAGGACCAGCCGCAGTACGGCACGCCGCAGACCGGCATCCCGCAGTACGGCACCCCGCAGGGTGAGCAGGCCGCGCAGTACGGTCAGAGCCAGTACGGGCAGTACTCCCCGTCCTCCCCGCAGGTGCCCGGCTATCGACCGCTGGCGGACAAACCCGGCATCGTCCCCCTGCGCCCGCTCAGCCTGGGCGAGCTGTACGACGGCGCGTTCGGAGCCGTCCGGCACAACCCGGGCGTGACGCTGGGCCTGACGGCGATCATCGTGGTCTTCGCCGTCGCCGTCGGCACGCTGATCAGCATCCCCCTCACCACGCTGTTCACCGATCTGTTCGCCGGTTTCTTCGCCGAGGTCGGGTCCGACCCCGCTCTCGAGGGCCTGGGCTTCACCCAGGACATGCTCGGCGTGACGTACGGGTCGGCGTTGGGCATCGGCCTGCTGGTCTCGCTCGCGATGCCGCTCGCGATGGGCGTCATGGCCATCGCCGTCAGCGACTCGGTGATCGGGCGCAAGATCCCGCTGTCCGAGGCCTGGCGGCGCGTGGTGAAGCGTGCGTGGTTCCTCATCGGCTTCTCGCTCTTGAGCGGCCTCGCCGCGTATCTGATCTTCTTCCTGGCCATCGGGATCGTCATCGCGGCGTTCGCGGTGGATCCGACGTTGGGCGGGATCAGCGTGCTCGTCGTGCTCGCCGGTCTGGTGGTGAGCTTCGCGTGGCTGCTCACCCGGGTGGCGCTCATCCCACCGGCGCTCGCGGTCGAGGGGGGCGGCTTCTGGGCCACCTGTGCGCGCGCCTGGAAGCTGACCCGCGGCACGTTCTGGCGGGTGCTGGGGATCTACCTGTTGACGGTGATCATCATGTGGATCATCTCCAACATCGTCCTCGTCCCGTTGCAGTTCGCCATGAGCTTTCTCCTGGTGACGGCGAACGACGTGGGGATAGCGATCAGCTACGGGCTCAGCTCTGTCATCTCCGGCGGGCTGAGCGCGTTGTTCGTCGGCGGCGTCATCGCGCTGCTCTACATCGACACCCGGATGCGTCGCGAGGGACTGGACGTGCAGCTGCAGACCGCGGCCGCGACCGCGGCGGAACAGTGAGATGAGGGCCGACCTACCCGTCGTCCCGGACCGGGACACCGCACGTGAGTGGCTCACCAGCGAGCTGCAGGGCGCCGAGTACGCGGAGCGCGAGTCCCTGCTGGCCCGCCTGATCGGCTGGGTGCTGGACTGGCTGAACAGCATCGACTGGCCCGACACGTCGATGTCGGGGCCTCAGCTGGGGGTGGTCGTCGTGGTGGTCGCCGTGGTGGCCCTCGTGCTCGCCTGGCTGGTGGCCGGACCGGTGCGCCTCGGGCGCAACCGCACGGGCTCCGCCGAGGTGCTCGACACCGATGACGCCCGCACCGCCTCACAGATGCGCGCGGCGGCCGACGCCGCCGCCGCGTCGGGCGACTGGCGGACGGCGGCCGTCGAGCGCTTCCGTGCGGTCGTCCGCTCTCTGGAGGAACGCGTGATCATCGACCCCCGACCCGGCCGCACGGCCCAGGAGGCCGCCGCCGACGCCGCCGTACGCCTGCCGGCTCAAGCCGACGGCCTGCGCGGGGGCGCCGACCTGTTCGACGGCGTCGAGTACGGCGACCGGGTGGCCACGCCGGGGGACGACGCGGACCTGCGCGCGCTCGACGCCGAGGTCACCAGGGCCCGGCCCGTGGCGCAGCCCGGTAGCGCGCAGGTGGAGGAGCAGCCGGGGGTGTCCGCATGACGGTCACGCCCCTCCCGCCGCCGCCCGCCCCCACGCCACCTGCGGCATCGTCCGGCGGGCGAACGGGCCCGGTCGACGAGCCGCCCGTCGTGATCGGCGACGACAGCACCGGCCGGTCACGCGCCGCGAGCACCTGGCGCCGGCTGCGCTGGCCGCTGACGGTGCTCGCCGCCATCGCCCTGCTCGTCCTGTTCCTCGCGGTGGTCCGCCCGCCGACGTCGGCTGCCCCGTACGCCCCGGACAACCCGGAGGAGAACGGGGGGATGGCCGTTGCCGAGGTCCTGAAGGACCAGGGCGTGCGGATCACTCACGTGACCACGGTGGCCGGCGCGGTGGCGGCCGCTGGGCCGGAGAGCACCCTTCTCGTCACGCCCAGCCCTAAATTTTTCGCCGACGACCAGATCTCGGCGCTGAACCGGACGGGCGCCGACCTCGTCGTGCTCGGTGCGGACTACGCCATGGTCGCGGCCGTGAGCCGGAACACCATCGACTCCACGTACGGCGAGGTGGACGGTCCCGTGCCGCCGCAGTGCGACGACCCGGCCGCGCAGGCCGCAGGCGAGGTGACGCTGCGGCCAGGGCTCTACGACGTGAACGCCGGGGCGGGCGGCGACGCCGTTCGCCCGGTGCTGTGCTGGCCCGACGGTCTGGGCGCCTACGCCTACGCGCGGCTGGACTTCCCGAACCGGTCGGTGACCGTGGTCGACGACCCGGCGGTGATCCGCAACGGCACGGTCCTGGACGAGGGCAACGCCGCGCTCGCGCTCTGGATGCTCGGGCAGCAGGAGGACCTGGTCTGGCTGGTGCCGGACCCGATGGACGTCAGCACCGGTGACGACGAGCCGACGCCCGCTGAGCGCGGCCAGGTCAACGCGATGATGCCGCCCGGCTCCGCACCCGTCGCGCTGGTGGCCGTGCTCACCGCCGTGCTGCTCGCGCTGTGGCGCGTGCGCCGCATGGGCCCGCTCGTCGTCGAGAACCTGCCGGTGCTCGTGCGGTCGGCCGAGGCCACGCGCGGGCGTGCCCGCCTGTACCGGGCGGCCCGCGCACGCGGGCACGCCGCGGCAGGCCTGCGCGCGTCGACGGCCGACCGGATAGCCTCGCGCCTCGGCCTGGCCCGTTCGTCCGACGCCACCTCGGTGGTCGACTCCGTCGTCGCCGCAACCAACCGCCCGTCGCAGCAGGTGGCAGACCTGCTCTACGGCCCACCCCCCGCTGACGACGCCGCGCTCGCCGAGCTCGCGCGCCGACTCGACATCCTGGAGAGCGAGGTCCACCGACCGTGACCGAACCAGCCTTCCCCCAACAGCCCGCAGCTGCGCCCGCTGAGCCCACGCCGGCTCAGCAGCCGAGCAACGAGCAGCCCCCCGCGCCCGAGCCGCCCGCACCGTCGCAGGAGCTGCGCGCCGCACTGGCGGCGGTCCGTACGGAGGTGGGCAAGGCCGTCGTCGGGCAGGACGCGGCGGTGACCAGCCTGCTCATCGCCCTGCTGTGCCAGGGACACGTACTCCTCGAGGGAGTGCCGGGTGTCGCGAAGACGCTCCTGGTGCGCACCCTGGCGGCAGCCCTGAAGCTGGACACCAAGCGCGTCCAGTTCACTCCCGACCTCATGCCGGGCGACGTGACGGGTTCGCTCGTCTACGACGCGCGCACCGCCGAGTTCTCGTTCCGCAAGGGCCCCGTGTTCACCAACCTGGTGCTGGCGGACGAGATCAACCGCACGCCCCCCAAGACCCAGGCGTCCCTCCTGGAGGCGATGGAGGAGCGTCAGGTGTCGGTGGACGGCACGCCCCGGCTGCTGCCCGACCCGTTCATGGTGATCGCCACGCAGAACCCCGTCGAGTACGAGGGCACCTACTCGCTGCCCGAGGCCCAGCTCGACCGGTTCCTGCTCAAGCTCGTGCTGCCGCTGCCCGAGCGGGACCAGGAGGTGGAGGTCCTCGCCCGGCACGCCGCCGGGTTCGACCCGCGCAACCTGGCCGCCGCCGGCGTCGCCCCCGTGGCCGACGCCGACATCCTGGAGCGCGCCCGCGCCGAGGTAGCCCGTGTCCAGGTGTCGCGCGAGGTGCTCGGGTATGCCGTGGACGTGTGCCGCGCGACCCGCTTCTCGCCGTCGCTCTCGCTCGGTGTCTCGCCGCGTGGCGCGACCGCGCTGCTGCGCACCGCGCGGGCGTGGGCGTGGCTGTCCGGGCGTTCCTTCGTGACGCCCGACGACATCAAGGCGCTCGCCCACCCGACGCTGCGGCACCGCGTGCAGCTGCGCGCGGAGGCCGAGCTCGAGGGTGTCACCGCCGAGGGCGTGCTGGACACGGTGCTGGCCTCCGTGCCCGTGCCGCGCTGAGGGGGAGCGCGCATGGTCGTGACGTGGCGGGCCGCCGCCCTGATGGGGCTCGGCGTGGTTCCCGTGCTGCTCCTGCCCGCGAACGGGACGGTGCTGGTGTGGACGGCCGTGGTGGTCCTGGTATGTGTCGTCGACGTCGTGCTGGCCGCCTCACCGCGGCGGGTGGCGGTGCAGCGGCGGGTACCCGGTTCGGTGCGGCTGCGCGCCGAGGCGACGAGCGAGCTGGTGCTCCGTAACGCCTCCGGACGGCGGCTGCGTGCCGTGGTCCGGGACGCGTGGGGGCCGTCGGCCGGTGCGGGGCAGGGCCGGGGCAGGTCGGAGCGTGTGCGCCCGGCGTCGGGTGGGTCCGGGCGGCACCACGTGAACCTGCCCGACGGCGAGGCCGCACGCCTGCCGACCACGCTCGTGCCGACGCGGCGGGGCGACCGGACGGCGGGCGGTGTGACCATCCGCAGCCTCGGGCCGCTCGGCCTGGCAGGCCGCCAGGTCACGCTGCCGGTGCCTGGCCGGCTGCGTGTGCTGCCGGAGTTCGCGAGCCGCAAGCACCTGCCCTCGCGCCTGGCGCGGCTGCGGGAGATGGACGGCCGTGCGGCGGTGCAGATCCGCGGCGAGGGCACCGAGTTCGACTCGCTGCGGGAGTACGTGGTGGGCGACGACGTCCGCTCGATCGACTGGCGCGCCACCGCCCGCCGGCGAGAGGTCGTGGTGCGCACCTGGCGGCCGGAGCGGGACCGGCGCGTGATGATCGTGCTGGACACGGGACGCACGTCCGCCGCCCGGGTGGGTGCGGCGGACTCCACGGGCGCACCCCGGCTGGACGCCAGCATCGAGGCGGCGCTGCTGCTCGCGGCGCTGGCCGGCCACGCGGGCGACCGGGTGGAGCTCGTGGCGTTCGACCGCACGGTCCGTTCCCGCGTGGTGGGCGCGGCCGGGCCGCGGCTCATGCCCGCGATGGCGGAATCCCTCGCGACCATCGACCCGGTGCTCCTGGAGACGGACTGGCCGGGTGTGGTGACGCAGGTACGGACCCGCATGACGCAGCGCGCGCTCGTGGTGCTGCTCACGAGCCTCGACCCCGCTGCGGTGGAGAACGGCCTGCTCCCCGTGGTGGACCAGCTCTCCCGGAACCACACCGTGGTCGTCGCGTCCGTCGCGGACGAGGAGGTGGCCGGGCTGCGGGCCGGACGCGAGACGGTCACCGAGGTCTACGACGCGGCGGCTGCCGCGCGGGGTGACCTGGAGCGCACGGCCGTCACGACGATGCTGCGCCGCTACGGGGCCGACGTCGTCGAGGCGCTGCCGGACGACCTGGCGCCCCGCCTGGCGGACGAGTACCTGGCGCTCAAGGCGGCAGGCCGGCTCTGACGCCGACCCCGACGCGCCGAGCCCCTACGCCGGCCCTGGACGCACCCGAGCCCCGTCCGGCACGGATCCCCACCGGAGATGCACCGGCGGGGATCCGTGCCGAACGGGGCTCGGCCGTACGTGTCAGAACGCGTTGTTGGCCTTGATGGCCAGGCTCCGCACCGCGACGTCGAAGTGCGGCGAACCGATGAACTTGTTGTTCGAGGGTCCGAACGACGTGACACCGATGGTGTACCCCAGCCGGGTGTCGCCGTTGTACTTCCAGAGCCACGGCCCGCCGGAGGATCCCTTGCCGAAGTTGCAGCCGACGATCTTGGACGTGTGCGGGATGGCCCTGGTCTTGGCTGCCTTACCGGTGCAGGCCCGCATCACCTCACCGTTGCTGAGGTTCGACGGGTAGCCGAAGACCGACGCGGTGAAGCTGTAGGACTTGTCGACCACGAGGCCGTTGCCGCCCACCACCCTGACGAGCCGCTTGTTGTTCGCGTTCGTGTAGGTGGAGATCAGCCCGACGTCCCGGCCCCAGCCGCGCGTGGTGCCGCCGTAGTTGATCCAGGCCTTGAAGGTGTGCAGGGTGCGGGCCTGGAACTTGCCGTACGGTGCCGGCCGGCTCGCGTTCCCGTTGTACCTCGGCACGAAGACCACGTTCTTCATCCAGTTGCCGCCCCGTCCCTCGTGCACGCAGTGCCCCGCGGTGATGACCACGCGCTTCGAGCGGGTGTTGAGAGCCGACGCCGAGCAGTACCGGTTGCCGTTGACCCCGCCGATGAAGAGCTTGCCGGTGGAGATCGGGAACCTCTTGACGCCGAGCGGCTGCACGCCCCCCGACTTACCTGCCGGCGTGGCGCCGGCGGCTGCCGCCGGCCGGGTGACTATCTCGGCGTCCGGCGCGCTCTCGGCCACCGTGGCATCGCCCATGGTGGCCGCAGAAGCCAGGTCCAGGGCGGCGTCGCGCGCCGTCCTGGACACCAGTGCGCGGTCGCCCGGCTCGTCCAGCGACGTAGCGCTGGCCATCCGCTCCGGCGTCCAGTAGTCGAGGACCGCGGGGTCGCCACCCTGGTCCTCGACCCGCTGCACCTCCTGCTGCGAGTACGTGCGGGCCGTCGAGCCGTTCCCCTTCAGGACCGGCGCGACGGTCGACGCGATGCCGCTGTCGGGCACGTCGGCGACGTCGGCCGGCGCGCCAGAAGTCGTGCCCCACGCCATCGGAACGCTGACCACGGTCGCCGTCAGGGTCATAGCGGTGGCCATGGCGGCCAGCCGCAGCTTTCGAGTTCCGCCCATAGAAATCTCCTCTGTTTGTCCTTCATGCCCGCTTAGACTGATATCTCCAGCTTTCAGTAGGGTAGGGAAGAAACAGCAGAAGGCCTACCTAAATGCGGTAGCAGCTCGGGAAAGACCTCGTCTCGCACCGGGCGGCAGAGCTGTCCGGACGGGTCAGACCCCGAGGTGGCGCAGCACCGCCAGGACGCGGCGGTGGTCGGCGGCGTCCTGCGGCAGGTCCAGCTTGGTGAAGATCGCCGCCACGTTCTTCTCGACGGCCCCGTACGACAGGTGCAGCAGCTCGGCGATCGCCCCGTTGGACCGGCCCTGGGCCATGAGGCCCAGCACCTCGCGCTCCCGGGCCGACAGGCGCTCCAGGTCGTCGTCCTGCCGGGCGGAACCCATGAGCTGCGAGACGACCTCGGGGTCCAGCACCGTCGCGCCACCGGCCACCCGGCCGAGTGCGTCGACGAAGTCACCGACGTCGGCCACCCGGTCCTTGAGGAGGTACCCGACGCCGCGCGCGTCGCCGGACAGCAGCAGGCTCGCGTACCGGGTCTCGACGTACTGCGAGAACAGCAGCACGGGCAGGCGCGGGTGCCGGGTCCGCAGGCCCAGGACCGCGCGCAGGCCCTCGTCGGTGAAGCTGGGCGGCATCCGGATGTCGGCGACGACCACGTCGGGCAGCGACTCCTCGCGGGCGAGGCGCGCGACCTCCCGCTCCAGAGCCACGCCGTCCCCGACCGTGGTGACGGTGTGGTCGCGCCGGGTCAGGAGAGCGGCGAGGCCGTCGCGCAGGATCGCCGAGTCCTCGGCAAGGAGCACCCGCAGGTTCGACGGCGCGCCGTTCGGCCCGGTCATCCGCGGCTCGACGGGCTGGTGGCTGGCAGGTTCACGGTCACTACCGTAGGCCCACCGACCGCGGGTGAACTCGCAGCAAACGGGCCGAGCACGGCAGGCAAGGCCAAGTTTACTGGACCAGCCTGGCACACTGGAGGACATGAAGGTACGAGTTCTCGTCGTCGACGACGACACAGCACTGGCGGAGATGATCGGCATCGTCCTCAAGGGCGAGGGGATCAACGCCGTGTTCTGTGCCGACGGCGACTCCGCGCTGGGGATGTTCCGCACCCACCAGCCGGACCTTGTGCTGCTCGATCTCATGCTCCCCGGCAAGGACGGTGTGCAGGTCTGCCGCGAGATCCGCGCCGAGTCGGGTGTGCCGATCATCATGCTGACGGCCAAGTCCGACACGCTCGACGTCGTGGTGGGCCTGGAGTCCGGCGCCGACGACTACGTCTCCAAGCCGTTCAAGCCCAAGGAGCTCGTGGCCCGGATCAAGGCCCGCATGCGCCGCAGCGAGGACCCGGGCCCGGAGCGCCTCGTCGTCGGCGACGTCGAGATCGACGTCACCGGCCACACCGTCATGCGGGACGGCGAGCGCATCGCGCTCACCCCGCTGGAGTTCGACCTGCTCGTGGCGCTGGCCCGCAAGCCGTGGCAGGTGTTCACGCGGGAGGTGCTGCTGGAACGCGTCTGGGGCTACCGGCACAGCGCCGACACGCGCCTGGTCAACGTCCACGTCCAGCGCCTGCGCTCCAAGATCGAACGTGACCCGGAGAACCCGGAGATCGTCCTCACGGTGCGCGGCGTCGGTTACAAGGCGGGCGCGACACGCTGATGCCGCACGGCCTGGTCACGCGGCTGCGCCGGGTGGTACCCCGGGCCCGGGTGGTCGCTGTCCGGTCCGCCCGCCGCGGGGTGGCGCAGTGGCGCTCCTCCCTGCAGCTGCGTGTCGTCACCACGGCGCTCGCCATCGGGTTCGCGGCGATCGCGGTGCTGGGGCTGTACCTGTCGACGTCGGTACGGGACGGCATCTACGAGCAGCGGCTCGCGGCGATCGACGGGGAGGCTGCCGCGTTGACGGCGCAGGTGGCGCAGAACTTCTCGGAGACCCCCACGACGTCGGACGGCGAGCTGCAGCAGCTGCTGCTCGACACGATCGCGACGCTCGGTGCGACGAGCGGGTCAACGGCTGAGGAGTACTTCCTGCTGCAGGAGGAGGGCGGCACCGCCCAGGTCGCCGACGTGGCCTCGAGGGCCGACCTGACGGACCTGCTCATCACCAGCGAGCTGCGGGACGCGAACATCGCCTCGGACGACGACCAGGTGCTGCAGGCGGTGGGCATCCCGGCGACCGCCGACCCGGGCATGGTCGGCCCGGGTGTCATCGTGGGCTCCACGGTCCAGGCATCGCCCGACGCCAGGTACGAGATCTACTACCTCTACTCGCTGGAGCCGGAGCAGGAGACGCTGTCGTTCGTGCACCGCGTGCTGCTCGCCGGCGGTTTCGGCATGCTGGCGCTGCTCGGCGTCGTCACCTGGACCATGGCCAGGCAGACGGTGACGCCCGTGACCCGGGCGGCCACGGTGGCGGAGCGCCTCGCGGAGGGGCACCTGTCCGAGCGGATGCCGGGCGCCCGCGGCACGGACGAGATGGCGAGCCTCGCGCGCTCGTTCAACGAGATGGCCGAGAGCCTGCAGGACCAGATCCTGCGGATGGAGGAGCTGTCCGCCATGCAGCGCCGGTTCGTGTCCGACGTGTCGCACGAGCTGCGCACGCCGCTCACCACCATCCGCATGGCGAGCGAGATCATCCATGAGTCGCGGCAGCAGATGGACGAGGACGCGGCCCGCTCCGCCGAGCTGCTCCTCGGCCAGATCGACCGGTTCGAGTCGCTCCTGTCCGACCTGCTGGAGATCAGCCGGTTCGACGCCGGCGCCGCCGTCCTCGACGCCGAGCGTCGCGACCTGCGTGACCTCGTCATGTCGGTGGTCGAGCAGGCCGCGCCGCTCGCGAACAGCAAGGACGTCCGAGTCTCGGTGCGGCTGCCCGACGCGGACGCCGCGGCCGACTTCGACCCCCGCCGTATCGAGCGCATCCTGCGCAACCTCGTGGTCAACGCGATCGAGCACGCCGAGGAGCGGCCGGTCGAGGTGACCGTCGCCGAGGACGACCGCGCCGTCGCCGTCGTGGTGCGCGACTACGGCGTCGGCATGACCAAGCAGGAGGTCGAGCACGTCTTCGACCGCTTCTGGCGAGCCGACCCGGCGCGCGCCCGCACCACCGGCGGCTCCGGCCTGGGCCTGGCGATCGCCCTCGAGGACGCGCGCCTGCACTCCGGCCGCCTCGACGCGTGGGGCCGACCAGGACAGGGCGCGAGCTTCCGGCTCACGCTGCCCCGCAGCGCCGGCGTACAGGTGGGCGAACCACCGGTGACCATGGCGCCGGCGTCGCACGAGCCGGGGCTCCGTACCGGCCAGATCCCCGTGGTCAACCCGTCAGCAGGGCCGACGCCGACGGCGATCCCCGACCTGTCCGATCCCGAGGGCGCCGTGGGACTGCACGCCGCCAACGACGTGGAGGTGCACTGATGCGCAGGGGAACGAACCTCGTGGCCGCAGCCGTCACTCTTGCCTGTGTCGTCGGGCTCGGCGCCTGCGCCCAGATCCCGACGTCCGGTCCCGTACGAGTGGGTACCGCCGACGTGGAGACGCAGGTCGACATCGCGATGCTTCCGCAGGGTCCGACAGTGGGCGCCGACCCGTACGCGATCGTGCTGGGATTCCTGGGTGCGGCCGTCGCCGCCACGACGTCACCCAAGGAGTTCCAGACCGCACGGGAGTTCTTGACCAGCGACGTCGTGGACACATGGGACCCCGAGGCGTCGGTGCGTGTCGTCCGCGAGCCACCGGTGCCGGAACCGATGGAGAGCAGCGCCGAGCTCGGGGACGCCGACACGGTGGAGGTCGCTGTACAGGCGACCGCCATCGCCACCCTCGACAGCGCCGGCGCGTACACGGAGGTGGGGGACCCGCGAGAGCTGGACTACCGGTTCACCGTCACCAGGTCCGGCGGAGAATGGCGCATCTCCGCGCTCGACAACGGCGTGCTCGTACCCGCCAACCTGTTCGCCAACCAGTACCGTGCGACCCGCCTGTTCTTCCCGGCCGCGGACGACATGGAGAGCCTCGTGCCCGACCTGCGCTGGTTCCCGCGGCAGTCCTGGCGGCGGGTGGCTGTCGAGGAGCTGCTCGCAGGGCCGCCCGAGTGGCTGCAGGGCGCCACCCAGTCCCTGGTGCCGGACGGTACCCAGCTCGCATCGCCGTCGATCAGCGAGTCGGACGACGGCGAACCCGTCGCCGTCCGGCTCAGCGAGCAGATCAGCAAGGCGCCCTCCGCCCAGCGCTCGGTGATCGCGGAGCAGATCTCCGCGACCCTCTCCGAGGGAGCCGGACGCCCCGTGTCCGTTGACCTCTTCAGCGACACCAACCGCCTCGCCGTCGAGGATGCCGATGTCGACCTGCCGGCGACCACCGCCCAGGCGATGGCGCTGAAGAACGGCCAGCTGTATCTCATCGACGACGGCCGGGTCGTCGAGCACGAGCTGCCGGTGGACCTGTCGGGGATCGATCCGACGGCGCTCGCGGTCAGTCCGGTGGCCACGCCGATCGTGGTGCGGGACGGCACGGATCAGATCGTGAGCATCTCGCCCGACGGCGAGAACGGGCCGGTGCCGATCCTGCAGGGTCCGGACCTGGCGGCGCCGTCGATCGACAACCTCGGTGCCACCTGGACCAGCGGCGGCGTCGGTGAGCTGAAGGTGTACACCGCCGCGCTCGAAGAGGTCACCGTGGAGCCTGACTGGCTGAAGGGGCGCAAGGTGATCAGCGTGTCCGTGGCGCCGGAGGGCTCGCGGGCAGCGATCGTCAGCGAGACACCGACGGGCACGCAGGTGCACGTGGCGGGCATCGTGCGGGACAACGAGGGAGCGCCGGTCGACCTCGCGGCGACTCCGCTGGCGGTGGGCGCACCGGTCGACGACGTCGTCGAAGCACGCTGGTCCGGGCTCACCACGCTCGCGCTCCTGACGCGGGACAACGAGGGAAAGTCCGGCATCTGGACCGCCGGTGTCGGCGGGCTGGCCGGTACCGGCGGCCAGTCGGCGAAGCTGCCGGGGCTCACGGACGTGGCGCAGATGACGGCGGGCGTCACCGACGAGGGCATCCTGGTGGTCAGCAAGGACGGCGACCTGGAGCACGAGGAGACCGGCGTCTGGCAGCCGCTGGCCGAGGACGTCGACCTCGTGGCGTACCCCGGCTGACCCGGAGGTTCCGGGTGAGCCGGGGCGCGGCCTTTCAGGTCACGTCAGGTCGGTGACCGGCTCGGCACCGCAGGTGTTGTCGAGCTGGACCACTCCGAACGACCAGCCCTTGCGCTTGTACAGCACCGACGGACGCGACGTCTCCTTGTCGATGAACAGGTAGAAGTCGTGGCCCACCATCTCCATCTCGTAGACGGCGTCGTCGAGGGTCATCGGGTCCGCGTGGTGCAGCTTCTGCCGGATCACCACGGGCGAGTCGCCGATCGTGGTCTCCACGGAGTCGCCCGGTTCGGACAGTGCCGCCGGGGTCGAGATCTGCCGTTCGGGCGCGTTGCCCGATGCCTCGCTGTCGGAGTCCAGGATCTCGTCCAGAGGGCGGACGTCCACGGGCGGGAGCACCTTGTTGTTCCGGTGGTCCTTGCGCCGGTCCCGGGCGCGGCGCAGGCGTTCGTTCAGCTTGTCGATGGCGAGGTCCAGGGCGCCGAAGCGGTCGTCCGCTGCGGCCTCCGCGCGGATCACCGGACCCTTCGCGCGCAGCGTGAGCTCTACTCGTTCACGATTCTCGGAGAGTCGCGGGTTGTTCTCGTGCGTGACTTCCACATCCACCCGACGTACGTAGGGGGACAGCAGCTCGACCTTGGCGAGCTTCTCCTCCACGTGCTGGCGGAAGCGGTCCGCCACGTCCGTGTGCCTGCCGACAACGACAATTTCCATGTGCGTATCTCCGCTCCGGGAACTCTGGGCCACGCCGTCCCTTGCCGGCGGCGTGCGCCCGTCCTACTCGTTATGGCACCCCCTGCTACCGGTGCCGGGCACGAACCACCTCCCGTCGCGTACGCCCCGACCACGTCGTCGAGGCTCGGATCCTGCGTGGAACATTCAGGCTAACTCCGTCGCCTGGGTAACGACAGCCCCAACGGATAGTGAACAAGGCGACAGAAATCTGTCAGGCTTTCAGGTTCTGACCAGGTTCCCGCCGATATCCGACGACGGGCGCCGAGCCGGACCGGCACCGTCCGCCGGGGGCGGTGTCGCTGCCAGCACCATTGCGCCCAGCACTTCGTGGCCGTCGTGCTCGAGGGCGCGCTCGACGGCGGCCAGGGTGGCCCCGGTGGTAAGGACGTCGTCCACAAGAATGCAGGCGGATCTTTGTCCGAGCGACCGAACCCCGCGTCTCGTCATGCGGACGGCGCCCGCGAGATTGCGTCCGCGGGCACGGGCGCCGAGGCCGACCTGGTCCCGCCCGGCGCCGCGACGAGCGAGGGCGGGCACCACCCGGGCGCGGATCCCGGCGTCGTGCAGGCCGGTGGCCACCGCCCGGGCCAGGACGGCCACGGGGTCGCGGCTCCGGGCCCGGCGGGCCGCGCCGGTCGACGGCACGGGCACGACGGCGGCCGGCGCACCGCCGAGCGCGGGGGAGAGCGCCGGACCGAGCCGGGCCGCTGCGCCGCGCAGCGCCGGCACGAGCAGCCGGTCCAGGTCGGCGCGCCCGCGGTCCTTCCAGTGAACGACGACGTCCCGTACCGGCCCGGTGTACGGCGTCAGCGCCCATACCGGTACGGGCGGGACGCCGTCGAGCCGGTCCAGGCGGGGCGCGCCGCGCTCGGCCCGGACGGGTGACCCGGCCAGGAGGGCCGCGCACCGCGCGCACCACCGCACGTCGAGCTCGCCGCACGGACAGGCGACGGGCAGCAGCAGGCGGGCGAGCAGGCGGACGGGATGCACCCGACCACCTTGGCCGACGGCGCCGCGTCGCGCCGCTTGTCCACAGGACCCACCGGAGGGGAGTGTCAGTGGGTCGCGGCACGATGTTCTCGTGCAACCGATCACCCTGTCCCTGGACCAGGCACGCCGGATCGCTGTCGCGGCGCAGGGCCTGAACCGCCCACGCACCGACGGGCCGCGCACCATGCGGCACGTGCAGGGCGTGATCGACCGGCTGGGCCTGCTCCAGATCGACTCGGTCAACGTCCTCGCCCGGGCACACCTGCTGCCCCTGTTCTCACGCCTCGGCCCGTACGACACCGACCTGCTGGACCGGGCCACGGCGTCGGGCAGGTTCGCCCGGCGAGCGGGCAAGGCGGCCGCCGCCGACCGCCGGCTCGTGGAGAGCTGGGCGCACGTGGCCGCCTACGTGCCGCCGCACGTATGGCCGCTGCTGGCGTTCCGGCGGCGGTGGTTCGCGCAGGAGTACGACTGGCGTGAGCTGGACGGCGTGCGGCTGCCGGACGCCCCGCAGGTCGCCGAGGTGCGCGACCTGATCGTGGCAGAGGGGCCGCTGTCGGCCTCGCAGATCCACGACCGGTTCGTCTCCGAGGGGCGCTCGGTGCGCCGCAAGCGGGGCACCTGGTGGGACTGGAGCACCGAGAAGCGTGTCGTGGAGCACCTGTTCTTCACGGGCGAGGTGGTCTCGGCAGGGCGGAACGCGCAGTTCGAGCGGTTGTACGACCTGCCGGAGCGCGTGCTGCCGCCGTCGGCCCTCGGGGAGGTGCCGGAGGCCGAGGCCAAGCGCGCTCTGCTGGAGCTGGGCGCCCGGGCCCACGGCATCGGCGTGGCACGCTGCATCAAGGACTACTACCGGCTCAGGGGGCCCGTGGCGGACCAGGCTCTGGCCGGCCTCGTCGAGGACGGGGTGCTGCTGCCCGTCCGCGTGGCCGGTGGTTCCGAGCAGTGGCTCCTGCACCGCGACGCCGTCCGCCCGCGGCGGGCCACGGGGCAGGCGCTGCTCGCGCCGTTCGACCCGCTCGTGTGGGAGCGCAAGCGGCTGGAACGCCTCTTCGGGATGCGGTACCGGATCGGCATCTACACGCCGGCCGCCCAGCGCGTCGACGGGTACTACGTGCTGCCGTTCCTCGAGGACGCACAGCTCACGGCCCGGGTGGATCTCAAGGCGGACCGCGCGGCGGGGATCCTGCGGGTGCGGTCCGCCCACTCCGAGCCGACGCTGACCGAGGACACACCGGCGCGCCTGGCGGCCGAGCTCGGCGCGATGGCGCGGTGGCTCGGGCTCGAGCGGGTGGCGGTCGAGGCCAGAGGCACGCTTTCACCCGCGCTGCGTGCCGTGACGGGCAGTCGCTGAAACATGCGCCGATTAAACTCGGTGCATGGTCACCGCTGCGATCTTCCTGGCCGTCACGGTCGCGGCCGGACTAGGGGCGGTGCTGCTCCGGCTGCCGCCCCTGGTGGGATTTCTGGTGGCCGGGTTCGCCCTGCACGCGGCAGGGGTCGCTGAGCCGAACTACCTGGAGACGGTCGCCGACCTGGGCGTGACGCTGCTGCTGTTCGGCATCGGTCTCAAGCTCGACGTCAAGACGCTGCTCCGCAAGGACGTGTGGCTCACCACCGTGGCCCACCTCCTGGTCAGCGTCGCGATCGCCATCGGTTTTCTCGGCCTGCTGGGCGTGATCGGGTTCTCGATGCTTGCGGGCGAGGGTCTGGGCGTCCTCGCGCTCCTCGGGCTCGCCCTGTCGTTCTCCTCGACGGTGTTCGTGGTCAAGGTGCTCGACGGCCGCTCCGACCAGTCCGCGCTCTACGGCCGGATCGCCATCGGCGTCCTGGTCATGCAGGACCTGATCGCCGTCGTCTTCCTGTCCGTGTCCTCCGACCATCCGCCGAGCCCGTGGGCGTTCGGCCTCGTGCTGCTGATCCCTGGCGCCTGGGTGCTGCGCAGGGTGTGGTCGAAGGTGGGCCACGGTGAGCTGCAGGCGCTGTTCGGCGTGGCGGTCGCGCTCGGCCCCGGTTACGCGCTGTTCGACGCCGTCGGTCTCAAAGGGGATCTCGGCGCGCTCGTCCTCGGCATGCTCCTGGCGGGGCACCCGGCCGCCACGGAGCTGTCGCGCAACCTGTTCACCCTCAAGGAGCTGCTGCTCGTCGGTTTCTTCGTGTCCATCGGCTTCTCGGGCCAGCTGACCTGGCAGGCAGCGGGGATCGGGCTGCTGATGCTGCTCATGCTGCCGTTCCAGGCCGTCGCGACGGCGGTCCTGCTGCGTCTGACGCGGCTGCGCAAGCGCACGGCGATCCTCACGGGTCTGGTGCTGACCAACTATTCGGAGTTCGGTCTGATCGTGGTCGCCGTCGGCGCGCAGGCGGGCATGCTGCACGACGAGTGGCTCGTGGTGCTCGCGGTCGCCGTCGCCGGCAGCTTTGTGCTGTCCTCGGCGGTCAACACCCGCGGTAACGAGTTCGCGATCCGGCTCGCCAAGCGCTTCCCGTCCAGGCCCAACGAGTGGCTGCACCCGGAAGAGCAGCTCATCGACGTGTCCGGTGCTGAGGTGCTCGTGCTCGGTATGGGCAGGGTGGGCCGTGGCGCCGTCCGCCAGCTGTGCGACGACTACGGCATGGCCGCCATGGGCGTCGAGCACGACCCGGCGCGCGTCATCACCCTGCGGAACGAGGGCTTCACCGTGGTGCAGGCCGATGCCACGGACATCGAGTTCTGGGGCCGGGTGCGCAGCGCCGGAGCCGTCAGGCTGGCGATCCTCGCCATGCCCTTCCACGCGGCGAACCTCATCGCGCTGTCCCAGCTGCGCGCGAGCGGTTTCGACGGCACGGTCGCCGCCGTCGCGCGGTACGACGACGACGTGGCCGAGCTCGAGCGGCACGGTGCGGACGCCGTGTTCCACCTGTACGGCACGGCGGGGCTGGCGCTGGCCGACGAGGCGGCCGAGGCGGCGCTCGGCTACGCCGCCGCCGAGCGGATGCGCGACGCTCAGGCGCGGCGGAACGCACACCGGGACCAGGGGCCCGACCTGTCGCCGGAGTCGGCGGCCGAGCCGGTCGTCGGCGGAGGCCCGCTCTGACCTCGGTTCACTGACCCGGGCCGCCCGGAGCTGAGCTGTCCGCGTTCGGCTCCGGCTTCAGCGGGTCCACGGGCTGGTCGCCCTTGGCCTGGAGGAGCACGGGCGCGACGTTCCCGGTGCGCAGGCCGGCGCGACCCACCATGTGCGCCCCGACGGGAGTCGTCAGGAGCTGGAAGACCGCGACCAGCAGGAGCATGGTCGCCGACGTCCAGTCCAGCAGGCGGAGCGCCACACCGGCGAGGAGCAGCAGCATCCCGAGCACCTGTGGCTTGGCCACGACGTGCATCCGCGAGAGCAGGTTGTCGAAGCGCACCACGCCGACGCCGGCGGAGAACGAGAAGAAGGCTCCGAGCAGCAGGCAGACGGCTGCTGCCACGTCGGTCACGACGGTCATGGCGTATCCCTCCGGACGTCGTCGTGGTCGGCCGGGGCAGGCTCCGCCGACCCTCCGTCGTCGGGCTGCTCCCGCTTGGGCGGTTCGACGGCGGCGAAGCGGGCGATCGTCACCGACCCGATGAACCCGACCATCGACAGCACCACGAGGATGGGTACCGACTCCGTGCGCCGGGACAGCGCCGCCTCGACCGCGATGGCGCCGACGAGCGCCGTGGTCAGCACGTCGAAGGCCACCGTGCGGTCCAGCATCGACGGGCCGCGCTCCATCCGGACCACGGCGAGCAGCGCGCCCACGGCGAGGAGCGCGGTCGCCACCACTCCGACGGCGATCATCATCGCTGTACCTCCTTGCCTGGCGTGGGTGCGGGCCGGTCGAACGGGTCGACCAGGCCGACCCGGACCAGCTCGTCGTGGGATGCGAAGGCACGCAGCACCCGCGCCTCCAGGGCCAGTGTCGACTCCCGCACTGCGTCGTCGCCGCCCGACCTGTCGAGGTCGAGCACGTGCAGCCGCAAGGTCGCGCTGGGCTGGTCGTGGTCGATGACGAGGGTGCCAGGCACCATGGACGACAGCCCGGCGGTCGTGGCGATGAACAGCTCGGACCGGGTCCGGAGCTGCACGGACACCAACCCGCCCTCCGGGGTGGGTCCCGGCGTCACCGCGGACCACGCCACCTGGAACGACGCGAGCACGAGGTCCGAGACGAACCGGCCGGCCAGGCGGAGCAGCCGGCCCGGCCGCAGGGTCGCGGCCGTGCCGAACGGCGGCAACGGGAACGCCACGGCCACGAGCGCCCCCAGCGCCATGCCGGACAGCACGTTCGCCCAGGACAGGTCGCCCCACAGCAGCACCCAGATCACGGCGCCCACAGCCATCGTCGGCGACAGCCGGGTGAGCCGTCGGGCCCGACGGCGCCACGGGCGCTCGGCCTCGTCGGTATCGGTCATGGCCGGTCCTCCTCGGCGTCGCTCGTGACCTCGTTGGACTCGCCCGTGCCACGGGGCGCCCCGTCGGGGAACACCGCCTCGATATAGGTGTGCCCGTCCATGACGGTGGCGGCCGCCCGCTCGGCGTAGTCGTAGAGCGGACCGGCCACCACGGTGAGGCTCACGCCGACGGCGACCAGCGCCGCCGTCGGGCCGACCATGCCCCAGGGCAGCCGATCCTGCTCCGGCAGGGGCTCCTTGTCGGTGGAGGCCTGCCAGAACGCCTTGTTCCAGGCCCGGATCATCGCGTACAGGGTCAGCAGGGAGGTGACCACGGAACCGGCGACGAGCACCCAGGCGAGCACGGAGCCGTCGAGCACGCCGGCCTCGAGCAGCCCCACCTTGCCGAGGAACCCGGACAGGGGCGGGATGCCCGCGAGGTTCATCGCGGGGACGAAGAACAGGATCGCCAGACCGGGCGCCAGCCGTGCGAGACCGCCCAGCCGGTCGAGCGACGTGGTGCCGCTGCGGCGCTCGATCAGCCCCACGACCAGGAACAGGGCGGTCTGCACGGTGATGTGGTGCACCACGTAGAAGATGGCTGCCGCCGTGCTCGCCTGGGTGGCGAGCGCCACCCCGAAGATCATGTAGCCGATATGGCTCACCAGGGTGAACGACAGCAGACGTTTCACGTCGTCCTGCGCCACCGCGCCCAGGATCCCGACGAGCATCGTGGCGAGGGCCAGCACGAGCAGGACCGCCTCCAGCTTCTCGTTCGACGGGAAGAGGAGGGTCTGGGTGCGCAGGATGGCGTAGACACCGACCTTGGTGAGCAGGCCCGCGAACACGGCGGTGACCGGCGCGGGCGCCGTCGGGTACGAGTCGGGGAGCCACGCGGAGAGCGGGAAGATGGCCGCCTTGATCCCGAAGGCGAGCAGCAGGAGGGCCTGGATCCCCAGCCGCACGCCGGGATCGATGTCGGGCAGGCGTTCGGCGAGCTGGGCCATGTTCACGGTGCCCGTCGCGGCGTAGACCAGGCCGACGGCCAGCAGGAACACGATCGAGCTGAGGAGCGCGACCACCACGTAGACGCTGCCCGCCCGGATCCGTTCGCTGGTACCGCCGAGCGTGAGCAGCACGTACGAGGCGGCCAGCAGGATCTCGAACCCGACATAGAGGTTGAAGAGGTCACCGGCGAGGAAGGCGTCCGCCACGCCGGCGGCCAGGATCAGGTAGGTCGGGTGGAAGATCGCGACCGGCAGCACGTCGCGGCGTCCCGACTCGTCGGCGTCCGGGTCCTGCGCCTCGAGCGCCTCACGCAAGAGCCTCGCGTTCTTCGTCGTCGGTGCCGTCCGCTCGTTGCTGTCGGCGATGCCCTGCGCCATCGAGTACAGGAGCACGCAGAGCAGCATGATGCTGCTGACGAGCAGCATGATCGCGGCCAGCGGGTCGGCCACCAGGTTGACCCCGACGGGTGCGGCCCAGCCGCCGAGGTCGACCACGACCGGCCCGTCGTTCGCCGCGACCACGAGGCCGGCGGCGGCCGCGACCGCCACGGAGAGGGCGACGACGGAGATGACTCGCTGTACCCGCTCGTACCGGTGCAGCGCGAGTGCGAGACCGGCCGCGAACAGCGGCACCAGCACCGGCAGCGGCACGAGGGTCTGTACGGTCCACAGGTTCATGAGCCGGCCCTCCCGCGGGGCGGCAGATCGACGGCCGGGTCCGGGAGAGCTACCTCGTCCCGTGCCGTCACCGCTTCCTCGGCGAGGGTGGGTCCCGACTCCAGCGAGTCGCTGTCGGCGTACGACGGCACGTCCGCGACAGCGAGCCGCGCGATGCGGGTGTCCTCCAGGTCGTCCTGCACCTCGTCGTGGCCGTGCAGCTGCCAGGAGCGGTATGCCATGGCCAGGACGAACGCGACCAGGGCGAGCGTGATCACGATGGACGTCAGGATCATGGCCTGCGCCAGGGGGTCGCTCATCGGTTCCGCCTCGGAGCCGGAGCCGGAGCCGGAGCCGGTGATCGGGGGCGCTCCCGCCCGGCCGCCCGCCACGAGGATCGCGAGGTTGGCGCCGTTGCCCAGCAGCACGAAGCCGAGCAGCACCCGGGTGAGCGACCGCTCCAGCAGCAGGTAGACGCCCGCGGCGAACAGCACGCCGACTGCCAGGAGCAGGGAACCGGAGGGCACGGTGTCGAGCACGATCATGCGCGCTCACCCCCGGCGTGGCTCCCCGCGCGTCCGTGCGAGCCGAGGGCCTGGGCGAACGGTTCGGCCTGCCGGTCCAGCTCCGCGCCGAAGGTGCGCAGGATGTCGATGACCAGGCCGATGACCACGAGGAACACTCCGATGTCGAAGAAGAGGCTGGTGACGAGGTGGATCTCACCCAGCACCGGCACGTACAGGTGGAGGATCGTGCTCTCGAGCGCAGCCTGGCCCGCGAGCAGCGCGACGAGCCCCACGCCGGCCGACAGGAACAGCCCGGTCCCGAGGACGAGGCCCGGGTGCACCGGCGCCGCCTCGCCCAGCTCGTACCGGCCACCGGCCAGGTAGCGGACGGCGAGCGCCAGACCGGCGACGAGCCCGGCCGCGAACCCGCCGCCCGGCGCGTTGTGCCCGCTGAACAGCAGGAACAAGGCGAACAGGATCATCGGGTAGAACAGCACTCGGGTGAGCACCTCGAACAGCACCGACCGCTGGTCGGGGTCGAGCGTCGGCCCGGCGACCAGCCAGGTGCCCTGCCGGACCTGCCGGGAACCGGCGGTGGCGGCCTGCTCGGGGGACCGGTCCCCGTCTGCCGGGTCCAGGCGGAGGACGTCGCCGCTGCGCTGGCGCAGGAAGACGAGTGACGCGACGCCGGTGGCGGCCACCAGGAGCACCGAGATCTCGCCGACGGTGTCCCAGGCGCGGATGTCGACGAGCGTGACGTTGACGATGTTGTGCCCGCCGCCGAAGGCCTCCGCCTCCTCCGCGAAGTCCACGGACACCGGCAGGTGCACCCGCACGAGCGGCGCCGCTGCCACGAACAGCATGACGACCAGCCCGGTGAGCACACCGATCGCGAGCCGTACCCAGCGGCTCGCCGCCAGGGGCCGGTCGGAGAAGTACGGCGGCAGGCGCCGGAGCACCAGCACCATGACGACCAGGGTCAGCGTCTCGCACAGCACCTGGGTCAGCGCGAGGTCGGGGGCGCCGTGCAGCAGGAACAGGGCGGCGTTGCCGTACCCGGCCACGCCCGCGAGGAACACCGCCTTCAGCCGTCGGCGTGCGCGGGCCGTCAGGACGGCGGCCACCACGACCACCAGGACGATGACGAGCTGGGCGGGGCGGTCCCACGGCACCAGGGCGAACGGGCCGAGGTGGAGCACGCCGTCCCGTCCGACGGCGTCGACGGCGACGGGAAGCCCTCCGCCGGCGGGCTGGCCGACCAGCCCGGCCGCCAGGGCGAACCCTGGACCGACGGCGAGCACGACGAGGATCATGCCGAGGTAGAAGGGCAGAGAGCCGCGCTGGGTACCCGCTGTGACGTCGGCGGCGAGCCGGTCCAGCTTCCGCATGAGCCGTCGGTAGACCACGTCGGCGCCGTCGGGGAACCAGAGCGCTGCCTGTACGCGCTCCAGGCGGTCCCGCTGCCAGAAGGCCAGCGCGCCGAGGAGGAGGATGCCTGCGGTGACCGCCAGGACCGGGGTGAATCCCTCCCAGAGGGTGAGGTGCCCCGGCTCGCCGTTCGGGTAGGTGTTCGCGTACGGGGCGAGGAGCTTCTCGCCCGCCTGTGGTACGAGGGCGACGGCGAGGCCGAGCACGGCGAGGACGAGCGGTGGTGCGACCATCCAGAACCGCTGGGGGTGCACCGTCGCAGGGGAGGCGTCGAGCGTGGCGGCCGGCTCGCCGGGTGACTCTTTCCGGGCGCCGTCGCCGGGGAGCCCTTCAGGGTCCGGCAGGGACCGCAGGCGGGGCTTGAAGGCGCCCCAGAGGAACCGCAGCCCGTACGCGACGGTGAGGGCGGATCCGACCGCGACGACGCCGATCATGATCTTGCCCAGCAGATCGCCGTCGTGCGACCAGGCCGCGAGCGCTGCCTCTTTGGCGACGTAGCCTGCGAACGGCGGCAGGCCGATCATCGACGCCGTCGCGAGGGTGGCCGCAAGGGCCGTGACCGGCAGCCGGCGTCCGACACCGGCGAGCCTGCGCAGGTCACGGGTACCCGTCGCCGCGTCGATGACGCCGACGACGAGGAACAGCGACGCCTTGAACATGGCGTGGGCGCCCAGCAGGGCCAGGCCGGCGAGCGCCGTGGCCCGGGTCCCGTAGCCGAGCAGCAGCGTGAGCAGCCCGAGCTGGGAGACCGTGCCGAACGCGAGGACGAGCTTGAGGTCGTGCTGGCGCAGCGCGCGGTAGCCCCCGAGCAGGAGGGTCGCGCTGCCGAGCACGAGCACCACCGTGCGCCAGGCGGCGAGGTCCGAGAACGCGGGTGCGAACCGCGCGATCAGGTAGATGCCTGCTTTCACCATGGCGGCGGCGTGCAGGTAGGCGGAGACGGGCGTGGGGGCCGCCATCGCGGCGGGCAGCCAGAAGTGCGTCGGCACGAGTGCGGACTTGGTGGCGGCGCCGGCCAGCAGGCAGACCACGGCCACCGTGACCGCGGTGCCGGACGGCGGGTCGGCGATCACCTCCGAGAGGCTCCAGGTGCCCGCGGTCACGCCGAGCACGACCACGCCGACCAGCATCGCCAGGCCGCCTGCCGTGGTCACCAGGAGCGCCTGCATGGCGGCGCGGCGGGACGAGGTGCGGTGGGAGTAGTGGCCGATCAGGAGGTAGGAGAACACCGAGGTGAGCTCCCAGAAGACGACCAGCAGGATCAGGTCGTCCGCGATGACCAGGCCGGCCATGACTCCGGCGAACGCCACGAGGTAGCCGCCGAAGCGGCCGAGACCGCGCGCGTCATGGGCGAAGTACGCGCTGCAGTAGAGCAGCACCAGGGTGCCGACGGCACCGACCACGAGCAGCATGACCCAGGACAGCGGGTCGAGCCGGAGGTCGATGGCGAAGCCCAGCGCGGGGATCCAGGGCAGGTGTTCTGCGGGCGGGCGGCCGTCCAGGACGGCCGCCGTCTGGGACAGCGCGTAGACCGTCGCCCCTGCGGGGCCGATGGCGAGCACCCAGAAGGCGCGTCGGCCCAGCGAGTTCACGAGAGCGGGGGCGGCCAGAGCCAGGACCCCATGGGCAAGCAGTACCGGGAGCACGTCCGTGCCGTCCTGTCGGGGCTCGTGGACAGACGACGTCGTGCCTTGCGCTCCGGGTGGGAACCCGGTACGAGTACGGGCCGGCTACCGCGCGAGCGCGGGCGGGTGGGCGATGACTGCCACTTTATCCGCAGGAGTGCGGTGGGGCGTGCAGGAACCTGTGGGCGGCCGCGATCGTTACCCCTGGAGCGAACCTGCCGATCCGTCGTCGTTCATTGGGCCACGAGTCGTGGTTTACGGCCTACGATGGACGACGGCGAAACTTGACGACGACCTGGGAGAACCCGCGTGTCCATCCTCGACAAGGTCCTGCGCATAGGCGAAGGACGTGTCCTGAAGAAGCTGCACTCTGTGGCTGAGCAGGTCAACCGCTTGGAGCCCAGCTTCGTCGAGCTGAGCGACACCGAGCTGCGTGAGGAGACCGCACGTTTCCGGGAACGGCTGGAGCACGGCGCCAGCCTGGACGAGCTCATGCCGGAGGCGTTCGCGGCGATCCGCGAGGCGGCCCGCCGCACGCTCGGCCAACGGCACTTCGACGTCCAGATCATGGGTGGTGCGGCACTGCACCTCGGCAACATCGCCGAGATGCGCACCGGTGAGGGAAAGACGCTGGTGGCGACGACCGCCGCGTACCTCAACGGGCTGACGGGCGACGGCGTCCACGTCATCACCACCAACGACTACCTGGCCAAGTACCAGGGTGACCTGATGGGCCGCGTCTTCCGGTTCATGGGCATGACCACCGGCGTGATCCTGTCGGGCCAGACCCCGGCGCAGCGCCGGGAGATGTACGCGGCGGACATCACGTACGGCACGAACAACGAGTTCGGCTTCGACTACCTGCGCGACAACATGGCCTGGTCCACCGACGACCTGGTGCAGCGCGGGCACAACTTCGCCGTCGTCGACGAGGTCGACTCGATCCTCATCGACGAGGCGCGGACGCCGCTGATCATCTCCGGCCCCGCGGCCGGCGACGCGAACCGCTGGTACAACGAGTTCGCCAAGGTCGTGCGCCGTCTGCGGGCCAAGGCGGGCGACGCCGACACCTCGGCCGACTACGAGGTCGACGAGAAGAAGCGCACCGTCGGCGTGCTCGAGCCTGGCATCGCGAAGATCGAGGACTACCTCGGTATCGACAACCTCTACGAGTCGCTGAACACGCCGCTGATCGGGTTCCTCAACAACGCGATCAAGGCGAAGGAGCTGTTCAAGCGCGACAAGGACTACGTCGTGCTGAACGGCGAGGTCATGATCGTCGACGAGCACACGGGCCGCATCCTCGCGGGCCGCCGCTACAACGAGGGCATGCACCAGGCGATCGAGGCCAAGGAGGGGGTGGAGATCAAGGCGGAGAACCAGACGCTCGCCACGATCACCCTCCAGAACTACTTCCGGCAGTACGACAAGCTGGCCGGGATGACCGGTACGGCCGAGACCGAGGCCGCCGAGTTCCAGAGCACGTACACGCTCGGCGTCGTCCCGATCCCGACGAACAAGGACCCGCAGCGGATCGACCAGCCGGACCTCGTCTACAAGAACGAGGACGGCAAGTTCGACGCGGTCGTCGCGGACATCGTGGAGCGGCACGCCTACGGGCAGCCGGTCCTCGTGGGTACCACCAGCGTCGAGAAGTCGGAGCTCCTGAGCTCCAAGCTCAAGAAGGCCGGCGTGCCGCACAACGTGCTGAACGCGAAGGAGCACGAGCGTGAGGCCGCCGTCATCGCGATGGCGGGCCGCAAGGGCGCTGTCACGGTCGCCACGAACATGGCCGGCCGTGGTACGGACATCATGCTCGGCGGCAACGCCGAGTACCTCGCGGTCGCCGAGCTCGCCGAGCGCGGACTCGACCCGGTCGAGACACCCGACGAGTACGAGGCGGCCTGGCCGCAGGCGCTGGAGAAGGCGAAGGAACGCGTCGCGACGGAGCACGACGAGGTCACGGAGGCCGGTGGCCTCTACGTGCTCGGCACGGAGCGCCACGAGTCCCGCCGGATCGACAACCAGCTGCGTGGCCGTTCCGGCCGGCAGGGTGACCCGGGCGAGTCCCGGTTCTACCTGTCGATGCAGGACGACCTGATGCGTCTGTTCAACTCCGGCCTCGCCGAGTCGATGATGAACCGCGCGGGGTTCCCTGACGACATGCCGCTGGAGTCCAAGATGGTCACGCGCGGCATCATGTCGGCGCAGGGCCAGGTGGAGTCGCGCAACTTCGAGATCCGCAAGAACGTGCTGAAGTACGACGACGTGCTCTCCCGGCAGCGCACGGTCATCTACGCCGAGCGCCTCCGGGTGCTCGAGGGCGAAGACATGCACGAGCAGATCCAGCACTTCCTCACCGACACCATCACCGACTACGTGACCAACGCGACGGCGGGCGGCACCGCGGAGCAGTGGGACCTGGACGCCCTGTGGACGGCGCTCAAGGCCGTGTACCCGGTGTCGCTGACGCCGGAGGAGGTCGCGGAGGAGGCGGGCGGTGCCGACCGGCTCACGGCCGAGATGCTGCTGGAAGAGATCCTGTCCGACGCGCGGGTGGCCTACCAGGCGCGTGAGGACGAGCTGACGTCCCCGGCCATGCGCCAGCTCGAGCGCCGCGTGGTGCTCTCCGTGCTGGACCGCAAGTGGCGGGAGCACCTCTACGAGATGGACTACCTCAAGGAGGGCATCGGTCTGCGGGCCATGGCCCAGCGGGACCCGCTGGTCGAGTACCAGCGCGAGGGTTTCCAGCTGTTCCAGGCCATGACCGACGCCATCAAGGAGGAGTCGGTCGGGTTCCTGTTCAACCTCGAGGTCACGGTGCAGCAGCCGGGCGCCGAGCAGGCCGGCGACGGCGGCTCGGAGCTGCCGGCTGCCGGACCGGTGCCGCCGCGCGGACGCCTGGGTACCGGCCAGCCGGACGCCCCGCCCACCGCGCAGCTGCCGGTGGTGGCGCCGCCGGCCGCTCAGGGACAGGCTCAGCCGCCCGCACCGCGCCAGCGGCGTGCGGCCGGTGCCGCGACGGAGCCGATCCTGCTCGCGAAGGGGCTCGACGCCCCGAACCGGCAGCAGCCGCTGACGTACTCGGCACCGAGCGAGGACGGCTCGGGCTCGGCGTTCGTGCAGTCGTCGGACGGCGCCCGCCGCCGGGCGGCGCTGCACGGTGAGGCGACCGCCGCCACGAGCGACGGCCGTACGTTCCCCGGCACGCCCCGCAACGCGCAGTGCCCGTGCGGTTCGGGCAAGAAGTACAAGGTCTGCCACGGGGTCAACGAGGCCTGACCGCCCACGCCGCAGGAGCACGTGCCTGGTCTCGACGGGCTCGACCACGATGGTCGAGCTCGTCGAGACCAGGCACGCTCGCGTTCGGCGCGCTGTCGTGAGACACGGCTCTCGCGTGTCAGACGCTGCGGTTACCCTGATCGCAACGTCCGGAACTCCCCGTGTGGACCCTGCACCGGACCGGACCGTTCCCCGAAGACGAAAGCAGGATCGCTGTGCCTGTCCACGTTCCTGAGCCCGCACGCGGGCTGCGCGTTGCACTGCTCGGCTGTGGCGTCGTGGGCACCGAGGTGGCTCGGATGCTCCTCGACCAGGGTGCGGATCTCGCCGCCCGGGTCGGTGCCCCGCTGGAGCTCGCCGGGATCGCGGTCCGCGACGCGGACCGTCCCCGTGACGCGGTCATACCCCGCGACCTCCTGACAGAGGACGTGGAGTCGCTGGTCGACGACGCGGACATCGTCATCGAGGTGATGGGTGGCATCGAGCCGGCGCGTGGTCTGCTGCTCCGCGCCATCGAGAGCGGGGCCGCCGTGGTCACGGCGAACAAGGCGCTCCTGGCCGCGGACGGACCAACGCTCTACAAGGCAGCCGACTCGGCAGGCGTCGACATCTACTACGAGGCCGCCGTGGCGGGCGCCATCCCCATCGTGCGCCCCGTGCGAGAGTCCCTGGCGGGCGACTACGTGCGCCGTGTCCTCGGCATCGTCAACGGCACCACGAACTACGTGCTGGACCAGATGGCCACGAGCGGCCTCGACCTCGAAGAGGCGGTCAAGCAGGCCCAGGAGCTCGGCTACGCGGAGGCGGACCCCACCGCGGACGTCGAGGGGTACGACGCCGCCGCGAAGGCCGCGATCCTCGCCAGCCTGGCCTTCCACACCCGCGTCTCGGCCGACGACGTCGCCCGTGAGGGCATCACCGGCGTCACCCCGGACGACGTCGCCTGGGCGGCCCGGACGGGCCATGCCCTGAAGCTGCTGGCCATCGCCGAGCAGACCGGCGAGGGTGTGTCCGTGCGGGTGCACCCGGCGCTGGTACCGCTGGAGCACCCGCTAGCCGGCGTCAAGGGCGCGTTCAACGCGATCTTCGTCGAGGCGGACGCCGCCGGCCCGCTCATGTTCTACGGCCAGGGTGCCGGTGGTCGGCCCACCGCGTCGGCAGTGCTGGGCGACGTCGTCTCGGCGGCGCGTCACCGCGTGCTCGGCGGCAAGGGCCCGCAGGAGTCCATCTACGCGGCCCGTCCGCTGCTGCCTGCGGACGCCGCGGTCACGCGCTACCAGGTCCGCCTGCTCGTCGCCGACCTCCCGGGCGTCCTCGCCCAGGTCGCGGGGGTCGTGGGCGACCACGGCGTGTCGATCGACACGATGCGCCAGACTGGTCCCTCCGAGGGCACCGCAGAGCTGCTCCTGACCACCCACGCCGCCCGTGAGGCGTCGTTGGCTGCCACCATCGCGGCGGTGCGCAACCTCGAACCGGTCCGCGAGATCACGTCCGTCCTGAGAGTTGAAGGCTGAACCCGTGCCTCCTGTGCTGCCCGCTGAACCGAACCTCCCCTCCGCCGCCTCCGGTGGACCGGCCACGTCGCGCCTGTGGCGTGGCGTGATCGCCGAGTACGCCGACCGCATGCCCGCCCACGTGCAGCGCAAGATCGTGACGCTTGGCGAGGGTGGGACACCGCTGGTGCCTGCCCCGGCGCTGTCCGAGCGCACCGGCGCCGACGTCTACGTCAAGGTCGAGGGCATGAACCCGACCGGCTCGTTCAAGGACCGCGGCATGACCGCGGCGATCTCCGCGGCGGCCGGCCGTGGCGCCCGGGTCGTGGTGTGCGCGTCGACCGGCAACACGTCGGCGTCGGCCGCCGCGTACGCGACGCGTGCGGGCATGATCTGCGCGGTGCTCGTGCCGGACGGCAAGATCGCCATGGGCAAGCTGAGCCAGGCCGTCGCGCACGGCGCGCGCCTGCTGCAGGTGGACGGCAACTTCGACGACTGCCTCGTGGCGGCCCGCAAGCTCGCGGACACCCACCCGGTGGAGCTCGTGAACTCCGTGAACCCGGACCGCATCGAGGGCCAGAAGACCGCCGCGTTCGAGATCGTGGACGCGTTGGGCGACGCCCCGGACATCCACCTGCTGCCGGTCGGCAACGCCGGCAACATCACCGCGTACTGGAAGGGCTTCCGGGAGTACGCGGAGGCCGGGGTCGCGAGCCGCGTGCCGGCGATGTGGGGCTTCCAGGCCGCCGGCGCCGCGCCGATCGTGAAGGGCCACCCGGTGGACGAGCCCGACACCATCGCCACCGCCATCCGCATCGGCAACCCCGCCTCCTGGCAGCTCGCCGAGGAGGCCAGGGACGCGTCCGGAGGTGTCATCGAGGCTGTGACGGACGAGCAGATCCTCGCGGCGCACCGGATCCTCTCCGCCGAGGTGGGCGTGTTCGTCGAGCCTGCCTCCGCGGCAGGCGTCGCAGGCCTCCTGGCGCGGCACGAGCGCGGTCTCGTCCCCGCTGGGGCCCGCATCACCATCACCGTGACCGGGCACGGGCTCAAGGACCCGAGCTGGGCGCTGCGCACGCCCGACGGCGGCGACGTGGAACCCGTGCGGGTGTCCGCCGACGTCGTCTCGATAGCCGACGCACTGTCACTCTGATGCAGCTCGGCGCCGACCACGTGCGGGTCCGGGTGCCCGCGACGAGCGCGAACCTCGGGCCGGGGTTCGACTCCCTCGGCCTGGCCCTCGCCCTGTACGACGAGGTCGAGGTGCGCCTCGTGGCGAGCTCCGACGTGGTGGTCGAGGTCGTCGGCGAGGGCGCGGGGGACGTGCCGCTGGGGGAGGACCACCTGGTGGTGCGCGCGCTGCGTCGCACCATGGAGCTGGCCGGTGCTGTACCCACCGGTATCCACATGACGTGCCACAACGTGATCCCGCACGGCCGGGGGCTCGGGTCGTCGTCGGCGGCGGTGGTGGCAGGGATCGTCGCCGCGCGCGCCCTGCTGGCCGACCCGCGGGCGGTCGACGCCGCCACGGTGCTCGCGCTCGCCACGGAGTTCGAGGGCCATCCCGACAACGCGGCGCCCGCCATCCAGGGCGGGGCCACCGTCGCGTGGACCACCGACGACGGGCCCCACGCCGTCGGCCTCGACGTCGACCCGACGATCGAGGCGACCGTGCTGGTTCCCGACGCGCGGCTCGCCACCTCCCGGGCGCGGGCCGCACTGCCCGAGCGGGTGTCGCACGGCGACGCGGCGTTCACAGCGGGCCGTGCGGCGCTGCTGGTCGAGGCCCTGGCGAGGCGCCCGGAGCTGCTGTTCGACGCGACGGAGGACCGCCTGCACCAGCCGTACCGCGCTGCCGTCCTCGGGGCCTCCAGCGAGCTGCTGAGGGCCCTGCGGGACGAGGGCGTCCCTGCGACCGTCTCGGGCGCAGGGCCGACCGTCCTGGTGCTCGCCGGACCGGGCCACCGGGCACGGCGGGACGCCGTCCTGGCGGATCTCGTGGACGAGACGGCGGGGTGGCGACGGATCAGCCCAGGGATCGACATGACCGGCGCACGCGCGCGAAGGATCTCCGGACACCCGGGTGCGCTATCGTCCGGTTCGTCAGGTGCAACCGAGCGTCATGTCGTGCCAGGATCGCCAGCAGTACGGGGTGGTAGTATGCAGTGAACCTTCGGGATCGCACGTCCTGAGCCATGGTGGCTGGAACTCGGACTCAACTTCGGTTCTTCACCGCCTGATCCGGCAGAGCTACTCACAGAGTCTCAGCCGCTCAACCGTGCCCGTTGCAGGCCGTGACCAACGGCCACCGCATCTCGCGAGAAGGCAGACAACGCCCCCGTCAGCCGTCGTCGTCGTACCACGGATGCGAGGTTTTCCGCGTTCCGGCCATTCAGCGCCGGGCGCCCACCATCCCGCGGCCCGCGATCACGCGATCAGCCGCAGTTCGAGGGGGAAGGGTCCTTCGTGACAGACACCACCGATAACGCTCAGTCAGCTGTCGGCCGTACGGCCGGAACCGGAGCGCTGAGCAGCATGCGCCTCGCCGAGCTCCAGGCACTCGCCGGAGACCTGGGCGTGAAGGGCACCTCCAGGATGCGCAAGAGCGACCTCGTGGACACCATCCGCGAGAAGACGGGCGGCGCGACGAAGCGTTCGGACCGTGCCGCCTCCGCCTCCGCAGAGAAGCCCACCAGCAACGGCAAGCCCGCCCGCGCCGAGGCGCCGGTGGACAAGCCCGCCCGTGCCGAGGCGCCGGTCGCCGCCGCCGAGGTCGCCACCTCGGGTGTGCGCGCCGACGCGAGCACGGAAGCCGACAAGGCTGCTCGCCTGGCCCAGCTGGCCGAGGCCGTCGCGGCTCCGCGCGAGCAGGGCGGCGGACGTCGCTCCGGCCGCGGTCAGGGCGCCCCGGAAGGGAACGCCGAGAAGGCCGGCGACGACAAGGGCCGGAACGGCCAGGCCGGCCGGCAGAGCGCCCGTGGCACCGACCGCGCCAACGAGCGTGGCAACGCCACCGACCGTGCGAACGATCGCACCGCCGACCGGGCCGAGCGTGGCAACGCCCGCAGCGTCGAGCGGAGCACCGACCGCACCACCGACCGCACCACCGACTCCGAGGAGGACCGCAACTCGCGTCGCCGTCGGGGCCGGGAAAGGGGTCGGGACCGCAAGCGCGGCCGCGGCCGCCAGGGCCCGGACGTCGCCGGTCTCGAGAACGTCCCCGAGGTGCGGGAGGACGACGTGCTGCTGCCCGTCGCCGGCATCCTGGACATCCTCGACAACTACGCGTTCGTGCGGACGTCGGGCTACCTGCCCGGCAACAACGATGTGTACGTGTCGCTGAACCAGGTCAAGAAGTCCGGCCTGCGCCGCGGCGACGCCGTCGTCGGGGCCGTGCGCCAGCCACGCGACGGCGAGGAGCCGCCGACGCAGCCGACCGGGCGCAATGCCAAGGTCAACAAGGTCAACGCCCTGGTGCGCCTGGACTCCGTGAACGGCATGACGCCGGAGGAGGCGCGTGAGCGCCCCGAGTTCACCAAGCTGACGCCGCTGTACCCGCAGGAGCGCCTGCGCCTGGAGAACCCCGAGGCGACCAAGCTCACGCCGCGCGTGATCGACATCGTCGCCCCGATCGGCAAGGGCCAGCGTGGCCTCATCGTCGCGCCGCCCAAGGCAGGCAAGACGCTGATGATGCAGCAGATCGCCAACGCGATCTCGCTCAACAACCCTGAGGTCCACCTCATGGTCGTGCTGGTCGACGAGCGTCCGGAAGAGGTCACCGACTTCGAGCGTTCGGTGAAGGGCGAGGTCATCTCCTCGACGTTCGACCGGCACGCCTCCGACCACACGCTGGTCGCCGAGCTCGCCATCGAGCGCGCCAAGCGTCTCGTGGAGCTGGGTCAGGACGTCGTGGTGCTGCTCGACGGCATCACCCGCCTGTCGCGCGCCTACAACCTGGCCGCACCGGCGTCGGGCCGCATCCTGTCCGGTGGTGTGGACGCCGCCGCGCTCTACCCGCCCAAGAAGTTCTTCGGCGCCGCCCGCAACATCGAGGACGGCGGCTCGCTGACCATCCTGGCCACCGCCCTGGTCGAGACCGGGTCGAAGATGGACGAGGTGATCTTCGAGGAGTTCAAGGGCACCGGCAACATGGAGCTGCGGCTCTCGCGGTCCCTGGCCGAGAAGCGCATCTTCCCGGCGATCGACGTCAACGGCTCGAGCACGCGTCGTGAGGAGATCCTCATGTCGAAGGACGAGCTCACGATCGTCTACAAGCTGCGCCGCGTCATGGGTGCGCTCGACCAGACGCAGGCCGCCGAGCTGCTGCTCGGACAGCTCAAGAAGACCAAGACCAACGTCGAGTTCCTGCTGCACGTGCAGAAGACGACGCCGGGTGGTCTGACGGACGACGACAACGTGGGCGAGACCGTCTGAGCCGGAGGTGAAGCGCAGGGTGCGGCCCGAGGTACGAGGGACTCGCCCGTAGCGGAACCGCAGGCTCGGACGGCAACGAGCCCGTCTGATCCATGTCACATCAGTCTCCCTCGCCCGCACGGGCGAGGTAGTGGCAGAATGAATGGCTGGCTCGCTGGTTCACGTCACTGCGATTCTGCAGGGCGACCCAGCGGCATCACACCAAGGAGCAACATGAGGGCTGGTATCCACCCCGAGTACGTCGTCACCGAGGTCACCTGCACCTGCGGTAACACGTTCACCACGCGCAGCACCGAGACGTCCGGCAAGATCTCCGCCGACGTGTGCAGCGCCTGCCACCCGTTCTACACGGGCAAGCAGAAGATCATGGACACCGGTGGCCGCGTGGCCCGGTTCCAGGCGCGCTACGGCAAGAAGGACGCCGACAAGTAGCGACTTCGCAGCGCCGGTGGTCCGGCCCGACAACCTCTCCAGGGGCAGTCGGGCACCGGACCACCGGCGCTGTTCGTTTCCCCGGCCCGCCGGAGCTTTGCTGGGGGCGCGACCGTTGCGCCTACGACGGACAGCCAGTCGCCAAGATCGCGCCCACAACCAAGGAGACCTCGTGACCGAGTCGTCGTTCGCCGCCGTCGGGCCGTTGCTCAGCGAGCACACCGAGATCGAGTCGGCACTGGCCGACCCCGCCGTGCACGCGGATGCCGGGCGCGCGCGCACCCTGGGGCGGCGGTACGCGGAGCTCAACCAGGTGGTGGGTGCGTACCGCGCCTGGGAGCAGGCGCACGACGACGCAGAGGCCGCCGCCGAGCTGGCCGTCGAGGACGCCTCGTTCGCCGCGGAGCTGCCGGTCCTCAAGGAGGCCGAGGCGGTGGCGGAGGAGAAGCTGCGCCGCGTGCTGGTGCCCCGCGACCCCGACGACGGCCGCGACGCCATCCTTGAGATCAAGGCGGGCGAGGGCGGCGAGGAGTCGGCCCTGTTCGCCGGCGACCTGCTGCGCATGTACCTGCGCTTCGCGGAGCAGCAGGGCTGGTCCACGCAGCTGCTGGAGGCCACCGCGTCCGATCTGGGCGGTTACAAGGACGTGCAGGTCGCCGTCAAGGCGAAGAACGTCCAGGGTCCAGAGGACGGCGTCTGGCACAGCCTCAAGTACGAGGGCGGCGTGCACCGTGTGCAGCGGGTCCCCGTCACGGAGTCGCAGGGCCGCATCCACACGTCGGCGGCCGGCGTGCTGGTGTTCCCGGAGGTCGACGACCCGGGCGAGCTCGAGATCGACCAGAACGACCTGCGCATCGACGTCTACCGCTCGTCCGGTCCCGGTGGGCAGTCCGTCAACACCACGGACTCCGCGGTCCGCATCACGCACCTGCCCACGGGCATCGTCGTCTCGATGCAGAACGAGAAGTCCCAGCTGCAGAACCGCGAGCAGGCCATGCGGGTGCTGCGGGCGCGCCTCCTGGCGGCGCAGGCCGAGGCCGCCGCCGCGGAGTCCGCAGAGCTGCGCCGTTCGCAGGTGCGGACCGTCGACCGCTCCGAGCGGATCCGGACGTACAACTATCCGGAGAACCGGATCGTCGACCACCGCACCGGGTACAAGGCCTACAACCTCGATCAGGTGCTCGACGGTGATCTGGGCCCCGTCGTGCGGTCGGCGATCGACGCGGACGAGGCGGAGCGGCTCGCGGCGGCGTCGGGTGTCTGAGGCTCGGTCCGGACCGGTATTGCTTGACGGGCAGGCGGAGCGGCAGGCTCTTGCCGTGGTGGGAGGAGCGCGGTGAGTACACAGCTGTTGAAGTGGGCCTACGAGGAGCTGGCCGACGCCGGCGTCGCGTCGCCCCGGGCCGACGCCGAGGTGCTGCTGGCGCACGCGCTCGGGGTGGACCGTGGGGAGCTGCGGCGGCTCGTCGTCCTGGGCCGCGAGGTGCCCGACGACGCGGCCGGCACCTTCTCAGGGCTCGTGTCACGTCGAGCTGCCCGGGAGCCCTTGCAGCACCTGACCGGGGTCGCGGCGTTCCGGCACCTCGAGCTGGCGGTGGGCCCGGGGGTCTTCGTGCCGAGGCCCGAGACCGAGGAGGTGGCTCAGGTAGCCATCGACGAGGCGGCCAAGGTCGTCGGTGAGCGCGAGAGCGCCGTCGTCGTCGACCTGTGCACCGGCACCGGGGCGATCGCCCTGGCCGTAGCCACCGAGGTGCCGGGCACGCGCGTGCACGCCGTCGAGCTGGACAAGGACGCGCACGCCTGGGCGGAACGCAACGTAGACGCCGTGAGCGCCGCCGTGGCGGGCGTCGAGGCGGTCGCGACGCCGCAGGCCGCGGCCGAGCGGGTGGTACGGCTCGTCAAGGGCGACGCCCGCACCGCGCTGTACGGGATCGACGGGCTGGCCGACGTCGTCGTCTCGAACCCGCCGTACGTCCCGTCCGATGCCGTTCCGGTGGACCCGGAGGTCGCCGAGCACGACCCGGCCGTCGCGCTGTACGGGCTGGGGCCCGACGGGCTGGAGGTGCCGCGCGGCATCACCGACGCTGCCGCGCGGCTGCTGCGGCCCGGCGGGCTGTACGTCATGGAGCACGCCGAGGTCCAGGCGGAGGCCGCCCGGGCGATGGTCGCCGCGGCCCGGGACGCCGACGGGCTGCCTGCGTTCGGGGCGCCCGAGACCCGCAAGGACCTGACCGGGCGGCCCCGCATGGTGGTCGCGCGCCGAAGGGCATCTCCTGGTCCCCGGATCGTGAAAGACTGTTGCGCGTGAGTGTGCCTGTGCGTCCCGTGCTCGACGCCACCGACCCGCAGACCTGGGGCCCCGCGATCGACGAGGCAGTGAACGCGATCTCCCGTGGCGGTGTCGTGGTCCTGCCTACCGACACCGTGTACGGCATCGGTGCTGATGCCTTCGACGAGGCGGCGGTAGCCGCCCTCCTCGCTGCCAAGGGTCGCGGTCGGCAGATGCCGCCGCCGGTCCTGGTGGGGGAGGTGGCGACCCTCGATGGCCTGGCCATCGACGTGCCCGACGACGCCCGCAAGCTCGTCGAGGCCTTCTGGCCCGGCGGCTTCACGATCATCCTGCGCGCGCAACCGTCGCTGCAGTGGGACCTCGGCGACACGGGCGGCACCGTCGCCCTGCGGATGCCGGACCACCCCGCGGCACTCGCGCTGCTCAAGCGCACGGGCCCGCTGGCCGTCTCCAGCGCGAACAGGTCGGGCAGCCCGGCGGCGCTGGACGTGGCGGACGCCGAACGTCAGCTCGGCGACGCGGTGGCCGTCTACCTCGACGGGGGCGAGGCGCCGGGCGGTGTCGCGTCCACGATCGTCGACGCGACCGGGCCCGGGCTGCGTGTGGTCCGTGAGGGCGCTGTGCCGCTCGAAGCGCTGCGCGAGGTCGCCGACATCGACGGGCCCGAGGCGTCGCGTGAGGACGACACGAGCGTTCCCTCGGCCGACGCCGCGGAGGACGACGAGTGAGGGTGTACCTGCTCCTGATGCTCGTGGCCGCCGCGGTCACGTTCCTGACCACGCCCTTCGCTCGCTGGGTCGCCCTGAAGACCTCGGCCATCTCGGCCGTGCGGGCCCGTGACGTGCACCAGGTGCCCACGCCGCGTCTCGGCGGGCTCGCCATGCTCATCGGCATCGTCGTGGCGGTGCTGCTGGCCTCCCAGATGCCGTTCCTCGAGGGCGTCTTCTCCGCCCGGCAGGCTCCCCAGGTCTGGGGCATCGTCGGCGGGGCCGCCATCGTCTGCGCGCTCGGCTGGGCCGACGACAAGTGGGACCTCGACTGGATCACCAAGCTCGCGGGCCAGGTGCTGGCCGCCGGCTTCATGGCGCTGCAGGGCGTCCAGCTCATCACTATGCCCATCGCCGGCGTGACCATCACCTCGTCGCGCATGTCGCTCGCGGTGACGGTGCTGGTCATCGTGATCGCGATGAACGCGGTGAACTTCGTGGACGGCCTCGACGGACTCGCCGCCGGCATCGTCGCCATCGGGGGTACCGCGTTCTTCCTCTACACCTACGGGCTCACCCAGCAGTCCACGCCGGACAACTACGCCAGCCTCGCCTCGCTCATGCTCGCCGTGATGGTGGGCGTGTGCGTCGGGTTCCTGCCGCACAACTTCCATCCGGCGCACATCTTCATGGGTGACGCCGGATCCATGCTGATCGGCCTGGTGATGGCGGGTGCCGCGATCACCGTGACCGGCAACATCCCGCCGGGCATCATGACCGGCGCCAAGGCCCTGCCCGCGTTCATCCCCCTCCTGCTGCCGGTGGCGGTGCTCATGCTGCCGCTGCTCGACATGGGGCTGGCGGTGATCCGGCGGCTGGCCGCAGGCAAGTCACCCATGGCGCCCGACCGCATGCACCTGCACCACCGCATGCTGGCCCTCGGCCACTCGCACCGCCGCGCCGTGGTCATCCTGTACGTGTGGACCGCCGTGTTCGCGTTCAGCGCCGCGGCGCTCGTGCAGTGGGACTGGGAGGTCGTGCTGATCTGGACCACCGTGTTCGTGGTGCTCGCGCTGCTGGCCACCCTTGGCCCGCTGCGCCACCGCGGCCGCTTCCTGGACGACGACGTCGCCGCGCTGTCCGGTCAGACCCCGAAGGTTCCCGCTGGGGTCGGGGTCGCGGCCGTCTCCGGTATCGAAGCCGCGGTGCCGGTACAGCGCGTCGCGGCGCAGAGCGCACCCCGCCCGAGCGCCGCTCACCCGAGCGCCTCGCCCAAGACCAAGGAGACCATCGAATGACCGAGCAGGTACCCCGTCCCCCCGGCGCACAGCGGGGCGCCGCCGAGCAGGCGATGCTGCGTGCGGCCCTGCGCGACGGCCTGATCCTCGTGGCCGCGCTCGCGGTCCTCGGCTCGCTCGTCGGTTTCCTGGTCTCGGGTGTGCCGGGACTCTGGGGCGGTCTGATCGGCGCGGCGATCGCCGCGTTCTTCTGCGGGACCACTGTCTGGTCGATGCTCTACACGGTGGGCAAGGGTGCTACCGCGATGGGCGCGGTGGTGATGGGTACCTGGCTCGCCAAGATGGTGGTGCTCATCGCCGTGCTCCTGGTGCTGACCCGGTTCGACTTCTATGACCGCGTGGTCCTGTTCGTCGTGCTGTTGCTCGGGGCGGTCGGCGCGGCGCTCCTCGACTATCGCGCGGTCCAGAACGGCCGTGTCCCGTACGTCGAGCCCGAAGCCGGGGCCTGACCGACGCGTCCCGTGCCGACACTGACCCGGCACTGGGTTGCGCAATAAGTCACAAGGGGCCGCGCTGTGCGGTTATGCGGCCAAATTTCCGTCCGGCATGGGTTAGGCTTACGACTGAATCCATGACGGCCAGGCCCGACGGCGCGCCCGTTCCGCCCCTTTGCGGTGACGCGCGCAGGGCCTAATGACCACCTGGGAGTCCTCCTGTCCACGTATGCGACGTCCGTAATCCTCGCCGCCACCGAAGGCCACGAGGGTGAGGGCGGCTTCCACACGCCGTCGATCTCCGACTTCTTCCCGTCGGCAATCCTCTTCGAGGGCACGATCTTCCAGATCGATCGCCTCTGGATCATCCGAATCATCGCCACGCTGGTGCTGCTGTCGGTCTTCGTGATCGCCGCACGCCGCGCGAAGGTGGTGCCGGGTCGGTTCCAGGCCGGCATCGAGTTCCTGCTGAGCTTCGTCCGGGTGCAGATAGGCGAGGAGATCATGGGCAAGGAGCGCTCTCGGCGCTTCGTGCCCATGCTGACCACTATCTTCCTGAGCATCTTGGCGTTCAACCTCACGGGTGTGATCCCGGGCCTGAACCTTGCCGGTACCTCGCGGATCGGTCTGCCACTGGTGCTCGCGCTCTGGGTGTTCGTCACCTACTGGGCTGTCGGCATCCGCAAGCACGGCCTGGGCGGGTACCTCAAGTCGAACCTGTTCCCGCCGGGCGTACCGTGGCCGATCTACGCCATCCTGACGCCGATCGAGCTGCTGCAGCTCCTGATCATCCGGCCGGGCTCGCTGATGGTCCGACTGGTGGCCAACATGATCGCCGGCCACATCATCCTCGTGCTCTGCTTCGCCGCCACGCAGTTCTTCGTGGTCGACTCGGCAGGCACCGGGCTGATGGTCTTCGGGGCCCTCACGCTCCCGGCGGGCATCTTCATGACCCTCTTCGAGGTTCTGGTCGCCTTCCTGCAGGCATACATCTTCGCCCTGCTGGCCGCGGCCTACATCAACATGTCGCTGGAGGAGGAGCACTGATACTGCTCCCTCCTCCGGGCGGCGCTGCATAGCTTCACCTGGAAACCCGCGACGGGCGCACCAGCGCCTCCGCACACCATGCGACGCCGGACCAACGGGTCCGGCGCCCAACGGAAGGAAGACGCAAAGTGGACGTCACCACTCTCGCTGAGGTCAGCGGCAACCTGAACACGGTCGGATACGGCCTCGCCACGCTCGGCCCGGGCCTCGGCCTCGGCATCCTCATCGGCAAGACGATCGAGGGCATGGCCCGTCAGCCCGAGGTTGCCGGCCAGCTCCGCGCCACCATGTTCCTGGGTGTCGCGTTCGTCGAGGTCCTCGCCCTGCTCGGTCTCGTCGCCGGCTTCCTCTTCCAGTGATGCCGGCGCACTCGCGCGCCGTCGTCGTAGCGGCGCAGACGGACGAGCCGCAGGGCATCGAACTGTTCCTGCCTGCCGGATACGACCTCTTCTGGTCGTCGGTGGTCATCGTGATCATCGCGGCGGTCTTCTACAAGATGATCCTGCCGCGCATGAACGCGGTCCTGGACGAGCGTGCCTCCCTCATCGAGGGCGGCATCGCCAAGGCCGAGGCGGCGCAGAAGCAGGCCGACGAGGCGCTGGCTCAGCAGCAGGAGCTGCTCGCCGAAGCTCGCTCGGATGCCGCGAAGGTCCGTGAGGAGGCGCGTGCCGAGGGCACCGCCATCATCAAGGAGCTCAAGGTCAAGGCGAGCGAAGAGGCGGAGCGCATCTCCGAGACCGCGCACCGCCAGATCGAGGCCGAGCGGCAGGCCGCCGCCGTGTCCCTCCGGACAGAGGTCGGCGCCCTGGCGACCGACCTGGCGTCGAAGATCGTGGGCGAGTCCCTCGAGGACTCGGCCCGGCAGTCGCGCGTGGTGGACCGCTTCCTTGACGAGCTCGAGGCAAGCCAGACAGTGGCAAGCACCAAGGAGGCGTGATGCGGGGATCGAGCGGGGCATCGCTGACGGCGGCGCAGGAGCGCTTCGAACCGGTGCTGCGTGCCGCGGGTGCGGAAGCACTGACGCTGGGTGAGCAGCTGCTCACCCTGGTGTCGGCGCTGGACGACTCCGCCGCGCTGCGCCGCTCGCTCGCCGACCCCTCGCGCGAGGGCGAGGCCAAGGCCGGCCTGGTGGCCGACCTGCTGAGCGGTTTCGACGAGCGCGTGGTGGACCTGGTGTCCGGACTCGTCCGGTCCCGCTGGTCGAGCGACGCGGACCTGACCGACGCTGTCGAGCGCCTTGGCGTGGATGCCGTGCTGGCTTCCGCCGAGGCACGCGGGGTGCTCGTGACGGTGGAGGACGAGCTGTTCCGGATCACTCGGTCGCTCGTCGGCCAGCGGGAGGCCAAGCAGGCTCTCTCGGACGCCGCGACCGCCCCCGAACGCCGGGTGGCGCTCGTGGACACGCTGGTCGGCGGCAAGGTCGACACCGTGACGCAGCGCCTGGCGCAGCGCGCGGCATCGGCGCTCCGTGGTCGTCGCTTCGTGCAGACGCTCGGATGGTTCGGCGAGGTCGCGGCGGAGCGCCGCAAGCGTCTCGTCGCCTCCGTGACGAGCGCGACGGTGCTCACCCGCGAGCAGCAGGAGCGTCTTGGCGCTCTGATCGAGCGCTCGTACGGGAAGCCCGTCCAGCTGAACGTCACCGTGGATCCCGCGATCGTCGGGGGCCTGCGCATCCAGGTCGGCGCAGACGTCGTCGACTCCACCGTCCTGTCGCGCCTGGCTGACGCATCGCGTCGTCTGGCCGGCTGAAAACGTGAACAAACCTTCCGCCGCGGCTTTCGCGGCCACGACAGGAGATAAGCAATGGCTGAGCTGACGATCCGCCCGGACGAGGTCCGGGCCGCGCTGGACAGCTTCGTGAAGTCCTATGAGCCCCAGGAAGCGGTCGCCGAAGAGGTGGGCCGCGTCTCGTACGCCGCGGACGGCATCGCCCGCGTCGAGGGTCTCCCGGGCGTGATGGCGAACGAGCTGCTGCGCTTCGAGGACGGCACGCTCGGGCTCGCGCAGAACCTGGACGTCCGCGAGATCGGTGTGGTCGTCCTTGGCGAGTTCACCGGCATCGAGGAGGGCCAGGAGGTCCGCCGTACCGGTGAGGTGCTCTCGGTCCCCGTGGGCGAGGGTTACCTCGGCCGCGTGGTCGACCCGCTGGGTACGCCCATCGACGGTCTCGGCGTGATCGACACGGAGGGCACCCGTGCCCTCGAGCTGCAGGCGCCCGGCGTCATGCAGCGCAAGTCGGTCCACGAGCCGCTGCAGACCGGCATCAAGGCGATCGACTCGATGATCCCGATCGGCCGTGGCCAGCGTCAGCTGATCATCGGCGACCGCCAGACCGGCAAGACGGCGATCGCGGTCGACACGATCATCAACCAGAAGGCGAACTGGGAGTCGGGCGACCCGACCAAGCAGGTGCGCTGCATCTACGTCGCGATCGGCCAGAAGGGCTCGACCATCGCCTCCGTGCGTGGCGCCCTCGAGGAGGCCGGCGCGCTCGAGTACACGACGATCGTCGCGGCTCCCGCGTCCGACCCGGCCGGCTTCAAGTACCTCGCCCCGTACACCGGCTCGGCCATCGGCCAGCACTGGATGTACCAGGGCAAGCACGTCCTGATCGTCTTCGACGACCTGTCGAAGCAGGCCGAGGCCTACCGTGCCGTGTCGCTGCTGCTGCGCCGCCCGCCGGGCCGCGAGGCCTACCCGGGTGACGTGTTCTACCTGCACTCCCGTCTGCTCGAGCGTTGTGCGAAGCTCTCTGACGACCTGGGCGCCGGCTCGATGACCGGTCTGCCGATCATCGAGACCAAGGCGAACGACGTCTCGGCGTACATCCCGACGAACGTCATCTCGATCACGGACGGGCAGATCTTCCTGCAGTCCGACCTGTTCAACGCCGACCAGCGTCCCGCGGTGGACGTCGGTATCTCGGTCTCCCGAGTCGGCGGTGACGCGCAGATCAAGGCCATGAAGAAGGTCTCCGGAACGCTCAAGCTGGAGCTGGCGCAGTACCGGTCGCTCGAGGCGTTCGCGATGTTCGCGTCCGATCTCGACGCCGCGTCCCGCGCGCAGCTGAAGCGCGGCGCCGTCCTGACGGAGCTGCTCAAGCAGCCCCAGTACTCGCCGTACCCGGTCGAGGACCAGGTCGCCCTGGTGTGGGCCGGTACGAAGGGCAAGCTCGACGACGTCGCGGTCGAGGACGTCAAGCGCTTCGAGTCCGAGCTCCTGGACCACCTGCGTCGTAAGTCGGAGGTCCTCGGCAAGATCCTGGAGTCCGGCAAGATGGAGCCCGACACGGAGGCCGCCCTAGGCGCCGCCGTCGACGACTTCCGGGCAGGGTTCCAGCGGGGCGATGGCACCGCGCTGGTCGGCGGCGACGTGGACGACGAGCCGGTCGACGTCGAGCAGGCGCAGATCGTCGTCAAGAAGAAGGCCTGACCCGTGGCCGGTGGATCCCAGCGCGTCTTCAAGGCACGGATCAAGTCGACACAGTCGCTGAAGAAGATGTTCCGTGCGCAGGAGCTGATCGCTGCGTCCCGCATCGGCAAGGCCCGTGCGAAGACGGCAGCGGCAGCACCGTACGCACAGGCGATCACGCGTGCGGTGTCGGCCGTCGCGACGCACACCGACATCGACCACCCGCTCACGCGGGAGGTCGACGGCGGTAAGCGTGCCGCGGTGCTCGTGATCTCGTCGGACCGTGGCATGGCGGGTTCGTACCCGGCGTCGATCGTCCGGGAGGCCGAGCGGCTGGCGCAGCAGCTCGTGGCCGAGGGCAAGGAGGTTCTCCTCTATGTCGCCGGCCGTCGTGCGATCGCGTACTACACGTTCCGTGGCCGCGAGGTCGCTTCGTCGTGGGTGTACGGGTCGGAGCGGCCGACGGCGGAGATCGCCGAGGAGATCGGGGAGGCGCTGCTCGAGAAGTTCCTCGCACCCGAGGACGAGGGCGGTGTCTCGGAGCTGCACGTGGTCTCCACGCAGTTCGTCAACATGGTGACGCAGCGTCCCCACGTGGTGCGCATGCTGCCGCTCGAAGTGGTGGAGGGCGTGGTCGAGGCGGACGAGCACGAGGCTCTGCCGCTCTACGACTTCGAGCCGTCGCCCGAGGACGTGCTGGACGCGCTGCTCCCGCGCTACGTGCAGCTGCGCATCTACGCGGCGCTGCTCGATGCCGCGGCCTCGGAGCTGGCCGCCCGCCAGCGTGCCATGCACACGGCGACGGACAACGCAGAGGACCTGATCCGCACGTACACCCGACTGGCCAACCAGGCCCGTCAGGCGGACATCACCCAGGAGATCAGCGAGATCGTCTCCGGGGCCGACGCCTTGGCCGGGTCCTGACCGCTGAGGCCAGACCAGCCCGTCCTGCAGACAAGATTCCCCCGCCGGAGGACCCTCCGGCCCACCGAAGCGAGGCAAGTATGACCGCCACCACCGTGGAAGCCACGGCTCCGCACGCGAGCGGCCCCGGCACCGGCCGGGTCGCTCGGGTGATCGGCCCTGTCGTGGACATCGAGTTCCCCGAGGACGCGATCCCCGAGATCTACAACGCGCTCACCGTCGAGATCGACCTGTCCGGCCAGGGCGACAGCGACAACACGTTCACCATGACGCTCGAGGTCGAGCAGCACCTGGGCGACTCCCTGGTGCGGGCCATCGCGCTCAAGCCCACCGACGGCCTGGTCCGCGGCGCCGTGGTGACCGACACGGGCTCGCCCATCACCGTCCCCGTCGGCGACGTCACAAAGGGCAAGGTCTTCAACGTCATCGGTGAGGTCCTGAACCTCGCCGAGGGCGAGAAGCTCGAGGTCACCGAGCGCTGGCCGATCCACCGCAAGCCGCCGGCCTTCGACCAGCTCGAGTCGAAGACGACGATGTTCGAGACGGGCATCAAGTCCATCGACCTGCTCACCCCGTACGTCCAGGGTGGCAAGATCGGTCTCTTCGGTGGTGCGGGCGTCGGCAAGACGGTCCTCATCCAGGAGATGATCCAGCGTGTGGCCCAGGACCACGGTGGTGTGTCCGTGTTCGCCGGTGTCGGTGAGCGCACCCGTGAGGGCAACGACCTGATCGCCGAGATGGACGAGGCGGGTGTGTTCGACAAGACCGCCCTCGTCTTCGGCCAGATGGACGAGCCGCCGGGCACGCGTCTGCGCGTCGCCCTGTCGGCGCTGACGATGGCGGAGTACTTCCGCGACGTGAAGAAGCAGGACGTGCTGCTCTTCATCGACAACATCTTCCGCTTCACGCAGGCCGGTTCCGAGGTCTCCACGCTGCTCGGCCGTATGCCGTCCGCCGTGGGCTACCAGCCGAACCTGGCCGACGAGATGGGCCTCCTCCAGGAGCGCATCACCTCGACGCGTGGCCACTCCATCACGTCGCTGCAGGCCATCTACGTGCCTGCTGACGACTACACGGACCCGGCCCCTGCCACGACGTTCGCCCACCTGGACGCGACGACCGAGCTCTCCCGAGAGATCGCGTCGAAGGGTCTCTACCCGGCGATCGACCCGCTGACCTCGACGTCCCGCATCCTCGACCCGCGCTACGTGGGCCAGGAGCACTACGACGTCGCGACCCGCGTGAAGTCCATCCTGCAGCGCAACAAGGAGCTGCAGGACATCATCGCCATCCTCGGTGTCGACGAGCTCTCGGAAGAGGACAAGACGGTCGTGGCGCGTGCGCGTCGCGTCCAGCAGTTCCTCTCCCAGAACACCTACATGGCCAAGAAGTTCACGGACGTGGAGGGCTCGACGGTCCCCCTGTCTGAGACCATCGAGGCATTCAAGAAGATCTGCGACGGTGAGTTCGACCACATCGCCGAGCAGGCCTTCTACAACATCGGTGGGCTTGAGATGCTCGAGGCAAACTGGGCACGGATCCAGAAGGAGTACGGGGCCTGAGGCCTCGGACATCCCCCGTGCGTGATGCCGCCCCGCTGGGTAGCTCGGAAGGTCAGGGCAACCCGCAAGGGGCGGCATCGCGCCCGCTACATCGGAAGGAACTCTCGTGGCAGAGCTGAGCGTGGACCTCGTGTCCCGGGACCGCAAGGTCTGGAGCGGTACGGCGACCCAGGTGAGCGCGCCGTCCGCGGACGGCCAGATCGGCATCCTGGCGAACCACACGCCGCTGCTGGCTGTGCTTCGCCCGGGCGCGATCAAGGTGGAGACAGCCTCAGGCCCGGCCCTGGAGGCGCAGGTCACCGGTGGTTTCGTGTCCGTTGACAACAACCTCGTCACCCTGGTGGTCGACGAGATCTCCCTGGTCTGAGGGAGAGCGCGAGTGCCGGGCGTCATCTGGATCGCGATAGCGGTGCTCGGTGCGCTCGCGCTCGTGCTCGCAGCAGGTATCTCCCGGCTGCGGACGCTTTCCCACAGGGTAGGTTCGTTCGACTGCAGTGCCCGGCCGACCGGCAACCCCGAGGGGTCCTGGACGCCGGGCATCGCCCAGTACGCGGTGGGCCGGATCGAGTGGTGGCGGTGCTGGTCGCTGTCACCCCGTCCGGCCCGCACGTGGTACCGGGAGCGGCTGGCCGTGATCGGCCGCACCCCGCTGGACCCGGACGAGCGTGGTCAGGGTGACCACTACCTCGTCCAGTGCCGGTACGACGGGCTCGACTTCGAGCTCGATCTCGCTGCCGGCGACTATTTCGGCCTCGCCTCCTGGCTCGAGGCCGCCCCTCCCGGACGACAGGATCTGGTTCTCTGATGCGGCTGGTCGTGGCCGACTGCTCCGCCCTCTACACGGGCCGCCTGACCGCGATGCTCCCGCCGGCCACCCGGCTGCTCGTGGTCAAGGCTGACGGAAGCGTGCTGATCCATTCCGACGGCGGTTCGTACAAGCCGCTGAACTGGATGAGCCCACCGTGCACCCTGGCGGTGCGCGAGCCCTCCGAGGAGGCCGCCGAGCGCGGCGTCACCCAGGTGTGGACCGTCCAGCACGCCAAGTCGGACGACCGGCTCGAGGTCGAGCTGTTCACCGTGCACCACGAATCCGCGCACGACCTCGGCATCGACCCGGGCCTCGTGAAGGACGGCGTGGAGGCGCACCTGCAGGAGCTGCTCGCCGAGCAGATCGCCCTGCTGGGCGACGGCCACACGCTGGTCCGGCGTGAGTACCCCACCGCCATCGGACCGGTGGACATCCTCGCCCGCGACGGCTCGGGGTCCACGGTCGCGGTGGAGATCAAGCGCCGCGGCGACATCGACGGCGTCGAGCAGCTCACCCGGTACCTTGACCTCCTGAACCGGGACCCGATGCTGGCCCCGGTCCGCGGCGTGTACGCCGCGCAGGAGATCAAGCCGCAGGCGCGCGTGCTGGCCCACGACCGTGGCATCGCCACCCTCCTGCTGGACTACGAGACGATGCGCGGCGCGGACGACCCGACCACCCGCCTCTTCTAGCTCTTTGTCGTGGGCTATCGCGGGGTTATCGACCACGTCGCGGTCGGGGCCTCGCGGATCACGGCGTAGCCGCCCGCGGCCACGACGATCCCGTGGTCCGTCGGGGCGTCGGTGACGAGGTCGTGCCCAGGCCCGGTGATCCGGACCGGCCGGTCACCGTGGTGCAGCAGGAAGAGGTACGTGCCCGCCGCGCCGTGCCGTCGGATCGCCTCGACCCCGGTGCCGACGGCGCCGGGGAGGACCGGGTGCACGCAGTGCTCCGCGAGCCGCGCCGCGACGAACCCGTCCAGCGACTCCTGGGTCAGCCCCGCCGAGACATACGTGGCGGTTCCCGCACCGGCAGTGCGGCGGGTGACGGCGGGCAGGCCAGCGAGCGCGCCCTGCGCGTAGGTCGCAAGGACGTCCGCCTGGGGCGGGTCCATCCGCTCGGTCCACTGCACGACGGTGGAACCGTCGCTGAGCTCCTGGCTCTCGTGGGGAGCGAGCGGGAGGTGCTCCGTGACCCGGACACCCAGGAGGTCGCGCAGCCGGCCCGGGTAGCCACCGGGGACCACCCGCTGGTGCTCGTCGGCGACACCGGTGAACCGCCCGACGACGAGGTGCCCGCCCGCCTCGACGTACCGGGTCAGCCACGCCACGGTGGCGGAGTCGACAGCCATCAGGGTCGGCACGAACAGCACCCGGTAGCCGGCGACGTCGGCACCGGGACGCATGAAGTCGACGGCGACGCCGGCCCGCCACAGGGAGCGGTGCGTCGCACGGACCTCGGTCGCGTAGTCGAGGTCGTCGTGCGGGAGAGCCTGCGTCTGGAGCGACCACCGGCCGTTGGCATCCCACAGGACCGCGACGTCGGCCGCGACGACCGGGCCGTCGACGGGCGGTGCCGCGACCTCCTGGAGACGGTCGAGGAGCGCCCCGAGCTCGACGACGCCCTCGAACGTCCGGCTCTGCGGGCCCGCGTGCGGCACCATCGCGCTGTGCCACGTCTCGGAGCCGCCTGCCGACGCCCGCCACTGGAAGAACAGCGCTCCCTGGGAGCCACGGGCGACGTAGCCAAGGGAGTTGCGGATCATCCGGTCGGGTTCCTTGAAGGCATGCCGCGCGCCGTCCCGGATGCCGGCGGTGGCCTGCTCCATGAGCAGCCAGGGGCCGCCGCCCCACGAGCGGGTCAGGTCTGCGGCGTACGCGGTGTGGGCCTCGCCGTCCGGGCCGGTCGTGTCGAGATAGTGGTCGGCGGAGACCAGGTCCAGGCGCTCCTGCCACGCCCACTGGTCGAGGTGGTCCCAGGCGGGATGCATGAAGTTCGTCGTGACCGGCGCGGTCGAGCCCGCTGCGCGGAGCTCGTCGCGCTGCTCGGTGAAGGCCGCGAGCATCTCGTCCGAGCAGAAGCGCTTGAAGTCCACCGCGTGGGCGGGGTTGGCCAGGTACTGCGTCGCGCGCGGCGGGAGGATCTCCTCCCAGTCGTCGTACCGCTGGGACCAGAACGCCGTGGTCCAGGCGTCGTTGAGCGCCTCGAGCGAGCCGTGCCGCTCCCGGAGCCAGCGCCTGAAGGCGGCCGCGGCGTGCGGGCCGTGGTCGATCGTGCCGTACTCGTTGTGCACGTGCCAGCCCCGCAGGCGCGGGTGGGCGCCGTACCGCTCGGCGAGGAAGCGCGCGACCCGCCGCGCGGCGTCGCGGTAGGCGGGCGCGCTGATCGCGTACGTGTCGCGCGAGCCGTGGGAGAGCCGGGCCCCGTCGGGCCGCACGGGCATCGCGTCGGGGTAGGCCCTGGTGAACCACGGCGGAGGGGACGCGGTGGGCGTGGCGAGGAAGAACCCGATCTCGTTGGCGTCGAGCAGCGCGACGACGTCGTCCAGCCAGCCGGCCTCGAACTCGCCTTCGCGCGGCTCGATCGCCGCCCACGAGAACACCCCGATCGTCACCGTGTTCACGCCTGCGCGGCGCATGAGCGCCATGTCCTCGGCCCAGACCTCACGTGGCCACTGCTCGGGGTTGTAGTCGCCGCCGAAGAGCAGGCGGGCGGGGGCGAAGGGAACCGTCATGAGTCGTCCTCGGGTCGGTGGGGCGATGGTGGTAGGTGGACGGCGCGGGAGGTCGCGCTAGCGGCCGAGCTCTCCGGTCCATTGGGCAGGGTCGGGCAGGGCGGCGTCGAGCTCCGGCCAGACGTCGTCCGGCACGTCGGCGCCGGCCCACGCCGTCACCTGGGCGAGCTGGGCGGGGCTCGTCACGCCGACGATCGTCCCTGCTACCCGCGGGTCGCGGTTGCCGGCCCGCAGCGCGAGCGCGCCGACGGGGATCCCCGCCGCACGGGCGATCGCGCGGATCCTCAGGACCGCGTCCCGCTGCACGGGGTCGACGTCGCGGTAGTGGTAGCTGCGTACGGGCCCGTCGTCGTCGGCGAGGGCGCCCCCGCCGAACGGTGCGGCGTTCAGGACGCCCACGCCGCGGTCGGCGCAGTCGTCCAGGAGGGTCTCGGCCGACCGGTCCAGGAGGGTGAGCCGGTTGTGCGTCACGACGGCCTCGAATTCGCCGGTGCGGACGTACTGCCGCAGGAGCCCGACCGGCCCTCCGGCCACGCCGAGGTGCTCGATCGTGCCGGCCTCGCGCAGCTCGAGCAGCGCGCGGACCGGCCCGTCGGGCGCCATGGCGTCGGCGAACGTCATGCGCTCCGGGTCGTGGAAGTGCACCAGCGGCAGCCGGTCGAGGCCCAGCCGCTCGAGGGACTCGGCGACGGACGCACGGACACGGGCGCCCGAGAAGTCGCCGGAGCCGGGCACCGGGTCGGCCTTGGTGAACACCTGGACGGTGCCGGCGAGGACGCCGTCGCCGTCGCCGTCGACGCCGTCGCCGTCGACGCCGTCGACGCCGGCGAGAGCCGAGCCGATGAACGCCTCGGCGTCGCCGTACTCGTTGCTCGTGTCCCACGTGCGCCACCCGGAGGCCGCGGCGGCGCGCAGCACGGCGGCCGCACCAGCTGCGTCGAGCCGCCGGCCGAGCGAGGAGGTCCCGAGGACCACCGAGGGCACGCGCAACCCGGTCGTCCCCAGAGCCCGGTGGGCGAGGGCGGCGCTCATCCCTTGAGCCCGCCGCTGATCAGGTCGAGGCGCCAGTACCGCTGCAGCACCAGCATCATCGCGACGAGCGGGATGATCGCCACGGCCGAGCCGATGATCGCGAGCGTGTAGAGCGACGGCGTCCCCGACCCTTTGGACAGCAGCGTGTACAGGCCGACCGTGAGGGGGTACATCCGCTCGTCGGACAGCATGATGAACGGGAGCAGGAAGTTGTTCCAGATCCCCACGAACTGCAGCAGGAAGATCGTCACCATTCCGGGCACCATCATCGGCAGGGCGACCGAGACGAAGACGCGCGCGTCGTTCGCGCCGTCGATGCGTGCGGCCTCCATCGTCTCGGTCGGCACGGCCGACATGGCGTAGACGCGGGCCAGGAAGATGCCGAACGGCGAGATGAGACAGGGCAGCAGCACCGACCAGTAGGTCCCGGCGAGGCCGACCTTCGACATCAGCAGGTACTGCGGGATGGCCAGCGTGATACCCGGCAGCAGCACACCGCCGAGGATCGCATAGAAAGCCACCTGGCGTCCGGGGAAGTCGTACTTGGCCAGCGCGTAGCCGGCCATCGTCGAGACGACGGTGCAGGCGACGGCGCCGACGCCGGCGAAGAGGACGCTGTTGAGCGCCCACTGCACGTACTGGCCGTCGCCGTAGGCGAACAGGTCACGGAGGTTCTCGAGCAGGCCCGTGCCGGGCAGGAAGGTGAACGTCGAGAAGAGCTCGGAGCTGGACTTGGTCGAGGCGACCAGGACCCAGGCCACTGGCACGAGGCAGTACAGGGCGCCGAGGAACAGGACCACGGTCGGCAGTACCGCTCCGCGCCGGCTCGCGGGGCCCGGGCGCTCCCCGACCAGGCGTCGGGTGCCCACGGGGCGGGGCGTGGTGACGGTGCTCATCAGGACTCTCCGAACGAACGCTTCTGCGTCACGCGCAGCAGGATGACCGACACGACGAGCGTGCCGAGTGCGAGGACGACCGACGACGCGGCGGCGAGGGACAGGTTGTCCCGGGTGAAGGCGTCGCGGTAGATCAACATCAACGGCACCCAGGTCTGGGAGATCGCGCTCGTCATCGGCCGCAGCGTCGTGGGCTCTCCGTACACCTGGAGGGTTCCGATCAGGGCGAACAGGCCGGTCAGCGTCAGGGCCGGGGCGACCAGCGGGATCTTGATCCGGTAGGCGATGTCCCACTCGCTGGCTCCGTCGAGCCGCGCGGCCTCGTACACGTCCACGGGGATCCCGCGCAGCGAGGTGTACAGGATGATCATGTTGAAGCCGACTCCGCCCCAGATCGCGATGTTCGCGACCGAGGGAAAGATCATCGGGCCGTGCAGCACGTCGATGCCGCCGAGGCCGACCCGCTCGAGGATCCAGCCGGCCGGGCTCGTCGAGGGCAGGTAGAGGAAGCCCCACAGGAGCGTGGCCACGACGCCGGGCACCGCGTACGGGATGAAGATCGCGGTCCGGGAGAACCGGGCGCCCCGCACGCGGGGGAGGTCGAGCAGGAGCGCGAAGGTGAGCGCGAGCCCGAGGGTGAGCGGAACGGCGATGGCTCCGTAGATCGCGAGGCGTCCAAGCCCTGCGAGAAGCTCAGGGTCGGTGAACACCGCGGCGTAGTTGTCCAGTCCGACCCACGTCTCCTGCCGGACGCCGAACGGGCCCCCGCCCGCCATGCGCATCCCCCGGAAGCTCAGGTACAGCGCGTAGCAGATCGGGATCGCGAGGAACGCGACGAAGAGCAGGGCTGCCGGCAGGAGGAAGAGGGCCGGGGCTGCCCAGCGTCGGCGCGCGCGGCGGTACGCGGGCGGGGGCGTGTCGGTGACGGCGCTCATGGCGGGCTGCTCCTTCGCAGGCCTGGGACCGGCGTCGTCGTCGGTCCGGGGAGTCACTTCTGGGTGACCTCGAAGCCGGTGGTCCTCATGTCGTCGACCACCTCGGCCTCGGTCTCGGTCAGGGCGTCGCGCAGGGGCGTGCCGTCCGTGACGGCCGTCGACATCGCGTCCTGGAACGCGCTCGACGCGACGTTGACGTTGGGTCCCCAGCTGATCTCCGGAATCGTGGCCCGGGTGATCTCCGCGGCGGTCTCCCAGTAGTCCTCCTGCTGCGGCATCAGCAGGGGCGGGTCGCTCGCCAGGGTCAGCTCCTGACCGGCGAGCGACGCCGGGTACTGTCCCTGCTCGATCTGGGCGGCGGAGGCCTCGTCGGCGGTGCCCATCCACCGGGCGAACTCGGCGGCGGCCTCCGGGTGCTCCGTCGACGTCGTGACCACGACGGCGGACCCGCCCTGGAACCCGACGGCCGGGTCACCTTCCTCCCACTGCGGGAGCGGGGCCATGGCCCAGTCGCCCGCGCTCTCCTCGGCGACACCGTAGAGCACCCCGGCGGCCCACAGGCCGGCCGGCCACGAGAGCACCTCGCCCTCGTTGACCTTGGCGTTCCACTCGGGGGTGAGCATGGGCTCGGCCAGCACGAGATCGCGGTCGATGAGGTCCTGCCAGTAGTCGGCGACCGCGACGGACGCGTCGTCGTCGATGTCCACCGTCCAGGTGTCCCCGTCGACCGACCACCACTCGGCGCCGGCCTGCTGCGCGTACCCCGCGAAGCCACCGAACTCGGCCGGTGCGAAGGTCGTGAGGTAGGTGTCGGGGTCCGCCTCGTGGACCTTCTCCGCCGCCTCGGCGAACTCGTCCCAGGTGGCCGGGACCTCGATGCCGAGCTCGTCGAGCCGCGCCTTGTTGTAGGTGAGCGCCTGGGGGCCCGCGTCCTGCGGCACGCCGTAGGTGGCGCTGTCGAAGGTCACCTGGCTCCACACGCCAGGGGCGAACTCGTCATCGAGCCCGTCGGCGTGCTCCGAGATGTCCCCGGCCACGCCTGCCACGATCATCGCCGGCAGGGTGTTGTACTCGACGATCGCGACGTCGGGGGCGTTCCCGGCGCGCGTGGCGGTCACGAGCTTCGCCGACGAGTCGGTCCCGCCGCCGGCGTCGGTCCGCTTCACCTGGATGTCGGGATTGGCGGCGTTCCACGCGTCGACCATGGGCTGCTGCGCCGTGCCCCACGCCCAGTAGTCGAGAGTGATGGGCCCGCCGTCGTCGGGATCGGCACCGCCGGAGCCGGCGCCCGACGAGCACGCGGTGAGAGCGAGGGCGACCGCTGAGAGCGTGGCCATGACCGGGACAGTCCTACGCATCATTCACATCTTCCTTGACGTGTGGTGAACGTCCGCACCAGTTTCGGCGAAGCGCTTCGATGAAGGTCCTCATCATCACCATGCGTCGGGAGGGCTGTCAAGGCTGGACCCAGCAGGCCCTTCCCTTCGCAGTGGGCCTTGGAGCCCAGTCATTCCGGTCCGCCGCGGTCAGCCGGAGTCGAAGCGGTTGCGCGACGTCGTGCCGATGCCGGACGGCGTGACGGCCCGCTCCCGTTCGGGACCGTGGACCTTCGGCACGACCCTGGCAGGATGTCCGCATGACTGATTCCGGTGCTCTCGTGGTGCGTGGCCGCCTGGTCCAGCCGACCCGGGTGGTGGACGACGGCGTCGTCGTCACCTCCGGCGGTCGCGTCACCTTCGCGGGTTCGCTGCCCGACGCCGTCGCGGCCGGTCACGGCCCTCTCGTCGAGTCAGTGCCGACGGCGCCCGAGACGTACGTGCTGCCCGGGCTCGTCGACCTGCACAACCACGGCGGGGGTGGCGTCTCGTTCCCGGACGTGACCTCGTCCGCCGCCGCGCTGGCGGGTGTGCTGGAGCACCGCCGCCACGGCACCACGACCATGCTCGCGTCGCTGGTGACGGCCCGGCCGGAGGTGCTGCTGCAGCGGGCGGCGGTACTGGCCGAGCTGGCCGTGGCCGGCGAGATCGAGGGGCTGCACGCGGAGGGGCCGTTCCTCTCGCACCGCCGCAGGGGCGCGCACAACCCGGCTGACCTGCAAGAAGGCAGCGTCGACCTGGTCAGGGACCTCGCGAAGGCAGCCCGCGGCTTTCTGCGCACCATGACCATCGCGCCCGAGGTGCCCGGCGTGATGGGTGCCGGGGGAGCCGCTGAGGCGCTGGTCGACGCCGGCGTGCTGCCCTCCCTCGGCCACACCGACGGCAGCACCGAGCAGGCCGAGGCGCTGATCGCGCAGGTCACCCAGGCTCTGGCCGCCCAGGGCGGCACGCTCGGGCCGATGACCGCCACGCACCTGTTCAACGGGATGCGGCCGCTGCACCACCGCGAGCCAGGCCCCATCGCAGCGTGCCTCGCCGCGGCGGCCCGTGGGGACATGGTCGTCGAGCTCATCGGCGACGGCGTGCACCTCGACGCGGCCATGGTCCGCTCGGTGTTCGACATGGTGGGGGCGGACCAGGTGGTGCTGGTGACCGACGCGATGGCGGCGGCCGGCATGGCCGACGGGCACTACGAGCTGGGACCCATGTCGGTGGAGGTGCTCGAGGGCGTCGCGCGGGTCATCACGGAGGGTTTGACCTCGGAGGCCGCGGGGGGAGAAGGGCCGATCGCGGGCGGCACCGCCCACCTGGTCGACGTCGTGCGCTGCGCTGTCACCGGAGGCGTACCTCTGGTCGACGCCGTCCGGGCGGCCACCGTGGTGCCGGCCCGGGTCCTGGGGCTGACGGGCGAGGTCGGCAGCCTGGAGCCGGGCGCCCGCGCCGACGTCCTGGTCACCGACGCGGACCTGCGCCCGGTTCGGGTGCTGCGCCACGGTGTTGACGTCGACCTTGCCGGGGCGTAGCCGATCGAAGATTCCATCAGCCCGACCAGCTCTCCACCATCAGCCGCGGGCTGCTCCTTGGGGCCATACGACGTCGACCGGCACACCTGCGTCACGCGCCAGCGTGACGGTGTCGGCTGTGCCGCCCTTGCCGTTGGACGGTGCACCGTCCCACACGGCCACGAGCCGGTCGGCCCGGGCGATGAGTACTTCGTTCGCTGCCTGGTAAGCGTCACGGCCGGCGGTCGGGTGCTCCAGCACCAGAACTTCGGTCGCGGCGGTGGCGAGCCGGTCGAACAGAGCGGCGTGGTCCGGCTTGACCTTGACCTGCCGGTAGTCCTGCGACGGGATCACCGCCACAAGGCGTCCGCCCGCCGCGAGTACCGCCTCTGCGAACACACTGTCGGCTCCGCGCGCGAGGCACGTTGGTGGTGAAACACGGGCCCGTTCGGCCAAGTCGTGACGTCGACCGAGGGCGGTTGGGCGCTCCTAGAAGTGTATGGCGCTGCGTATCTCTTCGGCGAGTGCATGGTTGCCTGCGGCGATGAACTTCCGTCGCTGGCCCATCGTCGTGTTGATCTCAGCCAGGGTGTTGAGACCGTGGTCGAGTGCGATGGGGTTGCCGTCCAGGTCGATGGTGACGCCTCCGGCAGCGTGCAGGATGTAGTGCCCGGGCGACAGGTCCCACACGGCGAAGCCCTTGGCGATCTCCATGGTCGCGTCGGTGAACCCGGCAGCGACGTGGCACAGGCTGATGGACCCGAAGTCGACACCGATCCGCCCCTTCGCTCTCCCGTCCTCACCGGGTCCGCTGAGCAGGTCGAAGAAGCGTTCTTGCTGTGCCAGGGGCCTGAACCGTTCGGCGGGCCGCATGAGGTAGTTGGTGACCAGCGCCTGGGAGAGGTGAGCGTTCGACGGCGATTCCAGGGCGCGCCGGTCCCCGTCCGCCGTGATCAGGAACGCTCGGTCCGAACCGTCGTCGTGCACCGCGAGGTAGAGCTGGACGTGGTGGAAGATGTCGCCGACGATCGCGATGACGGGCCGCCTCATCGATCGCGAGTAGACCATGAGGTGGGTGTAGCCGTGCAGGGCCCGTACCGCTAGTTCACTGGTGTCCAGGGGGTCGACCAGGACGCAGAGGTCGGGGTCGGGATCGTCGCCGATGATCTGCGGGTCGTCCTCCTCGGAGGCGTAGATGAAGGACGGGATGACTTCGGCGAGGAGCTCCTGGTAACGGTGGTGCATCCATAGGTCGTAGTCGGACAGGAAGTTGTCCTCGTGGCGCAGGTTCTCGTTCTCTGCACGACGACCAGTGAGCGCGGCCTGCACGAGGCGTGGCCGGATCTCCTCCATCGTGGCCTTGACCAGATCGGCGATGGTTTCCGCCAGCTTCGGGATCGGGGGCTCGCTGCTCATGCAGGGTGTCTCCAGTCGGCTATCGCAACTCAAGCGGGGGCTCAATGCCCGGCGGGCTCATGGTGGCGGCAATGAACACGGCCTCGAAGTCCGCGGCGCGCATGATCTTCGCACCGGTCAGATCGTCGAAGCTGTCGACCGCCAGTTCTCGGTCCTTGGTCATCGCACCGAACACGGCGAAGTACAGCTCGGCTCTGGGGTACCTCGCGCGCACCTGTCGTGCGATATAGCCGATCACATCGGCGTGCTTGACCTCAAAGTCGCAGATCACGATGGTGGGAGCGTCTCTGGCGTCGGGGAAGAAGGACGCCTCGTCGAGCTCGACGCCGTCGCTCACCTTGTTGCAGCGCAGGTACCCGATAGGGCATCGGGCGAACCGGGTCGAGGCGAGGAATGTTGCCATCACCAGCCCGGCCTCGTTGATCCCGAAACAGATGTCAGCGTCGAGGCGCTTGCCGAGATTCTTGATCTGATGCGACAGGCTCTGAACGCCGTGGCCGAACGTCTCCCACGTCAGATCGAGCAATCGCCCCGGCTGAGGATTAGGCAGGCTGAACACCTGGATATCAGGATTGCCGTACTCGACGGTGGGCACCGTCAAGATGAACTCCTGACCGGTCTGACCCTGCCACTCCCTCGCCGGGCGAACACTGTTGTGTGCTGCGCCAGGTATCGGGGCTGATGCGTCGCCTCTGATCGCTTGCTTGTCGGTGGCGAACTGCTTGAGAGCGAGTTGGTCCTCGGCCGTAAGGCGTTCGTAGGCTTCGGCGATCAGTTCTGTGGGATTGATGCTCTCCTCGGCCACGCCCAAGGGACCTTTGCCATAGGCAGCACACAGGATGAGCAGGCTCGACATCGAGGGCGGTGAGCCCTGTCCTCGGCCGCGGGCCCACGTCTCCCAGGCGTTGATGGTCGTGCCGCCCAGGCTGGTCTGATTTCCGGTGACGTCGTTATAGCGCCCGGCTGCCTGGTCTTGTGACAAGCCGGCCGCATACCGGTGTGCCTGCAAGCTCGGTACGTCTGGGTACCGGGCCATCAGCTCGACTGCGGCGTCCTTCACGGACCTCAGCTCGGTCCACAGTTTCTTCCCTTGCGCGGCTAGCCTCGGGCTTTCATCGGTGAGGTGTCCGCGGGCTGGCTGATGAGAGCGAAAGGTGCCACTGAGCTGGGATAATACGGCTTGTCGAAGGTCGTATCAGTCCAGAATCAGGAGCACCTTTCAGGTGAGGAAGCCTACCGGGTTCTACCCGCGCCCCAGAGTCGATGTCCGCAACGTGGGAGCGGTCGGGAACGCGGGCGGGGTGCTGGTCACCGACACCGTCCGCGCAGTCGGTCTCGACGCCGTGCTGACCCGGGAGCTGGGGCCGTGGCGCAAACCGCTGGCGGTGCATGATCCGGGCAAGGTCCTGCTCGACCTCGCGATCATGCTCGTGCTGGGCGGCGACGCCTGCGCGGACATCGCGTTGCTGCGGTCCGAGCCAGGCATCTTCGGTCGGGTCGCATCCGATGCGACGGTCTCGCGCACGATCACGGCGCTGGCTGCTGATGCCGACAGGTCGCTGGCCGCGATCGACCGGGCCCGGGCGGCAGCTCGCGCCCGGGCGTGGGCCCTGGCCGAGACACACGCCCCGGACCACGACACCGGGGCGAGGAACCCGTTGGTGATCGATCTGGACGCCACCCTGGTGACCGCGCACTCCGACAAGGAGCAGGCCGCGCCGACGTTCAAGCGCGGGTTCGGGTTCCATCCCTTGTGCGCGTTCGTCGACCATGGTGCCGACGGGACCGGGGAACCGCTGGTGATCCGGCTGCGACCCGGCAACGCCGGGTCGAACACCGCGGCCGACCACATCGCCGTGGTCAAACAGGCGCTCAGTCAGCTGCCCGGCCATGTTCCCGGCCGCCGGGCCGGGAAGAAGGTCCTGGTCCGCACCGACGGCGCCGGCGGGACGCACGACTTCATCGCGTGGCTGGCCAGGCGGGGTCTGTCCTACAGCGTGGGGTTCACGCTCCCGGAGAACACCCCGGACCTGCTCGCCCAGATCCCGCAGGACGTGTGGACCGAGGCCTACGACGCCCACGACCAGGTCCGCGACGGCGCCTGGGTCGCCGAGCTGACCGGACTCATGGACCTGACCGGGTGGCCGCCCGGGATGCGCGTCATCGTCCGCAAGGAACGGCCTCACCCCGGGGCGCAGCTGCGGTTCGAGGACGTCGACGGCATGCGGATCACCGCGTTCGCGACCAACACCGCCCCGGGCGGCGCGGGCACCCAGCTCGCCGCGCTCGAGCTGCGGCACCGCCGTCGGGCACGCTGCGAGGACCGGATCCGCTGCGCGAAGGACACCGGGCTGACCAATCTGCCCCTGGCCTCGTTCGACGCCAACCGGATCTGGTGCGCCATCGTCGCGCTGGCCGGCGACCTCACCGCCTGGATGCAGACCCTCGCCCTGACCGACGAGCCGGCCCGCCGGTGGGAACCCAAACGCCTGCGGCTGCGCCTGTTCACGACCCCGGCGGTCCTGGCCCGCCGCGCCCGCGGCCTCGTGCTGCACCTGGCCGACCACGCGCCCTGGGCCGGCCTCGCCGCCGACGGCATCCATCGGCTGCGGACCCTCGGACCCGCACCTGGCTGACCCCGGCCAGACCGTCCCGACGACCCCGCACATCCGGACCAGTGGAACCCGGCGACCGGCCGACGCCGGCCGCGTTGTCACACCCACCTGCAAGAATCACGCCCCAACGACGGCACCGACGCCGCCCCAGCCACGCTCACCCGAGCGATGAAAGATCCGGGCTAGTTCTCTGCCTCGCGCCTGAGGAGTGATTCCTATGCGTTGATTGGTGCGTGAGCGCGGCGGTGCAGACGGCTTTCTCACGGCAGGTAGCCCTTCCACACCCGAACCTTAGCCATCCTGGACCCTTTTGCCCATTGCAATGGGCAAGGTTTGCGGGCGAAGGCAGCACCACCGGTCAAGACACCCAAAAATCCGTTCGCCGTTGGCCTGCCGAACAGGCGTCTGCACTCCCGATCGGATGCGACCTTGGTCGAGCTTCTCACCACCGACCCAAGGAACCGCCGTGATAACTACGACCAGCGCGAAGGATGTCAGCTATGGCAGTGGAGCCATGGCGAAGCGGGATGCCACGGCTGACCGCCGCCAGGACTGCGGCGGTAGCCGGTTTGCGTTCGCCGGGCGCCAGCCTGTGGGAGCAGTCCGATGACCGCGACCGAGCCGAGCACGCAGATCGTGCGGCGACTGGTGGCGCTCGACATCGACGGAACTCTCCTCGTGACAGGCCAGGACCCGACCCCTGCCGTTCTTGCTGGGATCCGGGCCGCCTCGTGTGTCGGGCACGAACTTGTGCTCGCCACGGGACGTTCTCTGTCCGGAGCGCTGTACGCAGCACGTCTCCTCGGAATCACAGACGGCTGGATCGTCGCCTCGAACGGAAGCGTCGTCGTCCGGCTGAACAGGGGTGCGTACGACCTCGTCGGGATACACACGGTTGATGCGAAGGCCGTCGTGCAGCTCGTGTCCGTCGTCCGCCCCGACCTTCGGATAGCGGCCGAGATCGTCGGCGTGGGTTACCACGTCTCGCAGCCGTTCCCTCCGCAGGAACTCGGCGGCGAACAGGTCGAGGCAACCCGACTCGACGACCTGTGGGCGGAGGCAACCCCGCGCCTGGCCATCTACGGCGCGGGCGCGCAGAACCTCGTCCCGTCGATTCGGGCGGGCGGGATGACCGCCACGCGGACCCGCCCGGACTGGGTCGACGTGACGCCCGGAGGGGTGAGCAAGGCGACCGCTCTGGAGACGATCCGCCGCGATCTCGGCATCCCGAAGAGCCGCACGGTCGCCGTCGGGGACAGCGAGAACGACATCTCGATGCTGACCTGGGCCGAGCGAGGTATCGCGATGGGTAACGCGTCTGCGCTGGTCCGGTTCTCCGCGAACTACGCGACCAAGGACGTCGAGGACGACGGTGCGGCTCTGATCCTGCATGCGCTTGCTCAGCCCGATCGTGAGGACCTCACGGGCGAGACCCGGGCGGGCGCAGTGACCGCCACCACCGTCCAGGCCCACTGAACTTGCGGCTGGACGGTGCCCAGCACCGCCGCCCGGCCGCAAGCCCGCTCCTGGCGGGCGTACGTGCAGGCACCACCCCGCACAACGAGGAGGAAGCACATGACCACCACCATCGCACGCGGCCTGCGAGAGGGCAGGGAGCTTGTCGACCCCGAGCTGTTCCACCGGCTCGTCCAGCGAGTCGCGGAGGAGCACGACCACGACCTGATCATGGCCGGTCGGATCGTGGACCAGGCCCTCGCGTTCCTCGGAACCACTGCCACACACGAGGGGCGCCCGCTCTCGGCGTCCGAGATCGTGGACCCGGGCTGGCACGAGTTCATCCTGCACACGGTCGACTACGCCGAGTTCTGCGACCGGGTCGCCGGCCGCTTCCTGCACCACGTGCCCACCGACCCCGACGACGAGTCGGCCGAGGGCGTCCACGACACGCTCAGCTACACCGTGGACGCCATCGACGCCGCAGGGTTCTATGTCGACACCGAGCTGTGGCCGACCGCGCACGCGGGCAAGTGCTCGCAGTGCCACGCGGGCTGCAACCAGCTCGCCCGCCTGATCGACAGGGAGACACACATGAACCGCCGATCCTGGGACGAGCTGCCCGCCGACGTCCGCAACGCCATCGAGGCGCGATGCGGGGCGATCCTACGCACGGAGACCCCGTCCGCCGGCCGGAACTCCGCCCTGTCCGCGTTGCTGCACACGGCGAACGGGAGCGTGTTCGTCAAAGGCATCCCGACCGACGTACGGCTGTTCAGAGCCCACCGGCACGAGATCCGCGTCAACACCTGGTTACGGCACCGCGTCTCCGGTGTCCCGTGCCTGCTGTGGACGATCGAGGTCGGGGGCTGGCTGCTCGCCGGGTACGAGCCCGTACCCGGCGAGCACGCCGACTTCTCACCCGGCTCGCCCGACATACCAACCGTGGTCGACGCCATCTCGCGCCTGGCTGAGGAACTGACGCCGAGCCCCGCACCCGACGTGGCCCCGCTCCGCCGCAAGTACACGCGGCTGGCCGGGTGGCAGTGGCTCGCAGACAACCACGCGGACCAGCTCGACGCGTGGGAGAAGCAGCACCTCGACCTGCTGGTCAACCTCGACGACGAGGCACCGAACGCCCTGGCCGGGGACAGCCTCGTCCACGCCGACATCCACGAGCTGAACCTGCTTGTGGACAACGGCACGGTGAGCGTCATCGACTGGGCGTGGTCGCGGACCGGCCCGCCCTGGATCGATGCCGCGCTGCTCACCATCCGGCTGATCGCCGAAGGACACGACCCAGCCGACGCCGAACAACTCGTCTCGGGCACCTGGGGCATCCAGCACGCCAGCGCGACGGCGGATGCCCTCACCACGTTCGCCGCGACCACCTACGGCCAGTGGAGGCGGTTCTCCATCGAATTCCCCAGCCCGCACCGCGAGGCCCCGACCCGTGGCGCGCAACTCTGGACCCATCGCCGACTTCGTGCCATGTGAGGTCAGAATTCCCGTGTGTGCGGCTCGGGCTCGGAACTACGCTCCCCGGATGGATCAAGCTCGACCGCATACCGCGGCCACACTGACGACGACCTGCGGGCGCTGGGCGTGGTCCCGGGTGACGTGCTGCTGGTGCACTCGTCCGTGCAGAGCCTTGGCTTCGTAGCGGGCGGCGTGCAGGCCGTTGTCGAAGCGTTGCTGTCGGCCGTGGGCCCTGAGGGCACCCTCGTGGTCCCGACCCACACGTCGGAGAACACCGACCCGGCAGGCTGGCAGGATCCGCCCGTCCCCGAGCAGTGGTGGCCGGTGATCCGGTCCGAGACGCCCGGATTCGACCCCGCACGTACGCCCAGCCGCTGGGTCGGCGTCCTGTCTGAAGTCGTCCGAACCTGGCCGGGCGCCCTACGCAGCGGGCACCCGCAGGTGTCCTGCGCCGCGCTCGGCGCCCGCGCCCGGGAGGTGACCGTGGAGCACGACCTCGCCGAGTCGCACGGGGAGAGGTCTCCGATCGGTGCGGTCTACCGGCTCGGCGGCCGGGTCCTGCTCCTCGGCTGCGGTCACGACTCCAATACGTCCCTGCACCTAGCCGAGCGCCGTCAGGCGGCACCCCCGATGGGTGAGACAGGCGCGGCGATCAGCGACGCCGACGGGACGAGTCGCTGGGTGACCTGGACGGACCTCATGACTGGCGAGGAGGACTTCGACCGGCTCGGCGCCGCGTTCGAGGAGACCGGCGCGGTCACCCTCGGGCAGGTGGGGTCCGCCGCTGCCCGGCTCATGGACCAGCGGTCGCTCGTGGACTTCGCGGTGGACTGGATGTCGCGTAACCGGTGTGAGGTCGACGTCGATGCCGCCGGTTCGTAGCGCACCGCTGTTAGCGTGCCGAGCATGACGTCTCCCGTGTTCCAGCCCGGCCAGACCGTAGTGCGTCGCGAGATCATGCGCGGCGAGCCGTGGATCGCCGTCCCGCAGGTCTGTGTCCAGGATGACGGCGACCTGCTCGTCACCTACACCCCTGGCGGCACGACGCTGGCATACCCGCAGGCCGGCGCGTTCCCCGTGGGGGAGCACCCCTGGAAGGCCGCTGGTGGCACCCGCTGGCGCGGGCACGGTCGGCTCGAGCTCCACTGGGCCGGGGTGGAGCATTCGCTCTTCCTGTTCTGGGCCGGTCCCGAGCGCGCCTTCCAGGGCTGGTACTTCAACCTCGAGGACGCGCCCCGCCGCACCGCCATCGGGTTCGACACGCTCGACCACGAGCTGGACGTGTGGTGGGCCGCCGACGCCGAGACGTACGAGTTCAAGGACGTCGTCGAGTTCGAGGAGACCGGGCCGGCGCGCTACCCCGGCCGCATGGAGCAGATCCGCGCCGAGGGCGACCGGATCGCCGGCCTGCTCGACGCCGGCGAGCTCTGGTGGGACAAGGCCTGGGCCGACTGGACGCCCGACGCGTCGTGGCAGCCCCGCGAGATCCCCGCCGACTGGGCGAGCCTGCCGTTCGAGACGCGCTGAACAGCGACTCGCCGGTAGCGGCGTCCTGCCCGGCGGCTGTCGTCCCATTTCCGGTGGCAACCCGGTTCGTGGGCGCTACGGTCGGTTCGTGCCCTCTTCCGTTCCGGTCCCCAGGCCCGCCGCACCCGGTTCCTCGCCTCGACCCGCCCCGCCCGCCTTCGCCCACCGTGTCGACCCCGCCTGGCCCGTGACCACCGACCGCCTCACGCTCCGCCCGGTCGTCCCCGCCGATGCCGAGGCCTTCCTCGCCTGGCGCTCCAACACCTCCGTCGTGCGGTACATGTACCTGCCGCCGTGGGACCACCCCACGGCGGTGCTGAAGCTACGCACCTGGTCGAACGCCCCCTTCGAGCAGCCCGGCGACGTCCTGGTGCTGGCGGTCGAGCTCGACGGCGACGTGGTGGGCGAGACGCTGCTCAAGTGGGCGGCTGGCCCGCGCCAGGTCGAGATCGGCTACGCCCTGCACCCCGACGTCAGCGGACAGGGCCTGGCCACGGAGGCCGCCGGCGCGACCCTCCGGCTCGCCTTCTCCGCCTACGGGTTCCACCGCGTGTTCGCGCGCATCGACGAGGAGAACGCCCCCTCGGTGCGCGTCGCGGAGCGCCTCGGCATGCGCAACGAGGCCCGCCTCGTGGAGAACGACCTGCGCGACGGCGTGTGGTCCACCGAGGTCGTCTACGCGATCCTCGATCGCGAGCACGCGCGCTCCTGAGACTGGTTCAGCAGGCTCGGGAGCACCAGAACCCCCGAGGTTATGGACTCCCCGAGCCTGCTGAACACGAATCAGCTCCGGGCGGCGCACAGCAGCGCCGGGGTCAGCCGACCGTCAGGTCCGCCCGCGTCCGCAGGTCACCGGCCGACGGCCCGGACGCCACGCCGTAGGAGCCTGGCTGCAGCACCATGGCGCCGCCCTGCCACACGGCGAGCGCGCCCAGGTCCAGCGGCACCGGCACCTCCGCCCGTGCCCCCGGCTCCAGCCGGACGCGCGCGTACCCGAGCAGCTGCCGGCCGGCCGCGGGCACCGGCAGGTCGGGCGACAAGCCGTACACCGCGACGAGCTCGTCCACGAGCCGGTCCCCGGAGTTGCGCACCGAGACCACCGCGGTGTCCGCCACCAGCCGCAGGCCCTCGTACCCGACGGTCGTGTAGCTCAGCCCGTGCCCGAACCAGTAGGCGGGCTCGCTCGCCAGGTGCCGGTAGGTGACACCCTGCCGGGCGACGTCGTAGTCGAACAGGTCGCCGGCCTGCGCCTCGGTGGCCGGCCACGTCTGCGCGAGCCGCCCGTACGGCTCGGCGTCCCCCGACAGCACGTCCACCAGCCCGGTGCCTGCCTCCTGCCCGCCGTGCGACGCCCAGACGAGCGCGCCCGGCGTCGCGTCGAACCCGGGCAGCCCTGGCCCCAGCACGTACGGGTACGACGACGTCAGCACCAGCACCGCCGCCGGGCACGCCTCACGGGCCACACGCCAGATCTCTGCCATCGACCCCGGCAACCCGAGGCTGGTCCGGTCCTCGGTCTCGCGTCCACCCAGGTGCGGGTCGTTGCCCGCGGCCACGAGCACCACGGAGGCGCTCGCCGCCGCCCGCGCGACCTCGGCGTGCCCCGAGACGACGGTGCGCCAGGTGAACCGCTCGGCGTCGGCGAGCCGGGTGGCCTCGGCGACCAGCAGCCCCGACCCGCGCTGCACCCGCAGCCAGCGACCGCTCGCCACGTGGTGCAGCGACCAGGTGCCGTCGTCATGATGGTGTCGCCGGAACGACTCCTGCACCACCCAGCCGCCGACCCGATCGGCGTCGGCCCGCAGGATCCAGCCCGCGCCCGTCAGGAGACGGCCCGAGGTCACCGAGCCGAACGTGAGCAGGCCGTCGCCCCAGTCGGTGACGTCGAGGTGGGTCTCCGGTCCGGCGTCGGACGCCGACACGGTCACCTCGCCCGCTGCGGTGATCGTCACGTACCGGCCGGTCGACGTCGCGCGCAGCGCCACGCGGTCGGCTCCGTCCACGACCTCCACGACGGCGTCGGGGTAGCGCTCGGTGACCGCGCGAGCGAGGGACACCGCGTACGGCGGGGTGCCGGAGTACCAGTCCGTCAGGACGCGGTCGGCCAGCGGCCCGACGACGGCTATGCGCTCGGGCGCTCGCAGCGGCAGCGTCCCGTCGTTGTGCAGCAGCACCACCGACTTCGTGGCGGCCTCGCGGGCCAGCGCCCGGTGCTCCGGCAGGTCGATGGCCTCGGGGCCGATGTGCGCGTACGGGTCAGCCGGCCCGTCGAGCTCACCGGTGCGCAGCCGCAGCTCGATCATGCGCAGGGCCGCGACGTCGACGTCGTCCCGCGTCAGCAGGCCGGCGGCCAGCGCCTCGCGCAGCCGGTCCAGCGTGACGGACGGGTCGGTGTCGTTGTCCGTGAACGAGTCGAGCCCCGCGCGCACCGCGGCGGCGTGCGCCTGCGCGTGGGAGGCGAAGGCCCGCTGGACGGAGACCAGGAACGTGGGCGCGCCGGCGTCGGACACGACGGCCACCGAACCCGGCGCCCACGACCGCAGCTCGGCCAGGAGGGCGCCCGACGTGTGGGCCGGAACCCCGTTGACCAGGTTGTACGAGGGCATGACGGCGCCGGCGACGCCCGCCTCGATCGGCCCACGGTAGGCGGGTAGCTCGTACTCGTGCAGGGTCCGCTCGGACAGGTTCGACGACGTCGCCGAGCGGTCGGTCTCGTTGCCGTAGCCGAGGAAGTGCTTGAGGGCGGGCACCGTCTTCCAGACCGTCGGGTGGTCGCCGCGCAGGCCGCGGCAGTACGCCGTGGCGAGCTGGGACACGAGGCGTGGCTCCTCGCTGTACCCCTCCTCGCCGCGCCCCCAGGCGGGATGGCGCAGCGGGTTCACGACCGGGGCCCACACGTTCAGCGAGACCGCCGGGTCCTCGGCGTGCTTGGCGCGCACCTCGGTGGCGACCAGGTCCCCGAGCCGGCGGAGCAGGTCGGTGTCCCACGTGGCGCCCAGCCCGACGGGCTGCGGCAGGACGGTCGCGCGGCCGAGCCACGCGAGACCGTGCAGTGCCTCGGCACCGGTGTGGAAGGCGGCCAGGCCCAGCCGCTCGATGGCCGGCTGGTGCTGGTGCAGCAGGCTCAGGCGCTCGTCGGGCGTCAGGTGCTCCAGGAGGTCGCGGGCCCGGTCGGTCAGCGGCGCCGCTGGGTCGCGGAAAAGGTGCTGTGTCTCGTCTGGCACGTCGTCGTGCTCCCTTGTCGTCGGGGTTGCCCGGTGGTCATCAGCGTCCGGTCGAAGGGTAAACGGGCTCTCGAAACGGTTCAATGGCCAGCGGGCAATTTGGGCGAATCATTGCCTTCGTTCCCAGCATTGCCCTATGGTTTTGCCATCGACAGAGGTCGAAGCGCTTCGACGAAGAATCGCTCGCCTCCCTGTCGGGTCCGGGCACACTGACGTGCCGCGCTGTCCACAAAGGAGTGAAGAGCCATGACAGCAACCCACTTGGCCGGCGGGCTGAGCCGCCGGTCCTTCCTCGGCTTTCTCGCAGTCGGTGCCGGCGTCGTCGGCGTGCCGTCCCTGCTCACGGCCTGTACCAGCGGTCCGGTGAGCTCCGCGCAGGGTGGTGGCGCCGTGAGCTCTGGCGTACTGCCCACCTACGTGCCGGTCGAGTACGTCAAGCCGGACTTCCCGTCCGTGAACGGCTCCACCGCCGGCTACGCCGCCATCCCGGACGAGCTCGTCACGGCCTTCGCGACGCCGCCCGGGTCCGGCGGCACGTACACGGCGATGACGCCGCTGTGGAGCGCCATCCCGAAGACGTCCGGCAACCCCTACTTCGACTCGGTGAACGCGGCGATGGGGGCCACCGTCGAGTTCCAGATCTCCGACGGCAACACCTACGGCGACAAGCTCGCGGCCGTGCTCGCCTCGGCGAAGGACGTGCCGGACTGGGTGTGCGTGCCCACCTGGAACTTCCCGCCGCGGTTCTCCCAGGCCGTCGACGCCCTCTTCGAGGACCTCACGCCGTACCTGTCCGGTGACAACGTCAAGAAGTACAAGAACCTCGCCAACATCCCCACGGACGCCTGGCGCTACGGCGTCTTCAACGACAAGCTCTACGGCCTGCCGTTCCCGGGGGAGCTCGTCCACCTGGCGACGTTCTACCGGGCCGACATGCTCAAGGAGCTCGGCATCACCGAGCAGCCCAAGGACGCCGACGAGCTCATCGAGCTCGCCAAGGAGCTGACCGACCCGGGCAAGAAGCGCTGGGGCTCGGCCGACCAGTGGATCACGGCGAACATGATGTTCGCGGTGCCGCCGGAGAAGGGCTGGAAGCTGGCCGACGACGGCTCGCTGGTCAGCCGGATCGAGTCCGAGGAGTACCGGGCGGCGCTGGACTGGCAGGCCCGGCTGTACAAGTCGGGTGCGGTGCACCCGACGGCCGTGGCCGACAAGCCCGAGGAGATGAAGCCCCTCTTCGAGGCGGGCGAGATCCTCGTCGTCAACGACGGCGTGGGCGGCTGGCACGAGTCCCTGGGCCGGGTGCTGCCGAGCAACCCGGCCTTCGACCCGCGGCCCTTCGACCCGATCGCCCACGACGGCGGCACCCCGCGGGTCTGGAAGGGTGCCCCGGCGGACATGTTCTCGTTCCTGAAGAAGACGGACGACAAGGCGCAGATCGAGGAGCTCCTCGCCGCCGCGGACTTCCTCGCCTCGCCGTTCGGCACCACGGAGTTCCAGCTCGTCAACTTCGGCCTCGAGGGCGAGCACTACGAGATCGACGGCGACGGTCTGCCCCAGGCGACGGACGCCGCGGCCAGCGAGGTGGCGCCGTCGTACATCTTCCTCGTCGACCCACCGAAGGTGAACGCTCAGGTGCAGTACCCGGGTTACGTCGAGGCCTACTGCACGTGGATGGCCGCTGCCTCCGAGTACGTCGAGGAGCCGCTCTTCTACGGCATGCAGATCACGGAGCCGGCGCAGTTCGCGTCGCTCGCCACACCGTTCGAGGACCTCGAGAAGGACATCGCGCGCGGGCGCAAGACCATGAAGGACCTCGACGAAGCGATCGCGACGTGGAGCAGCTCCGGCGGTGAGGAGCTGCGCGCCTTCTACCAGGACATCCTGGACAAGAAGTGAGCACCGATACCTCGACGGGCACGGCGACCTCCCGCGCGGACAGCCCGCCCCACCGCAAGATTCCCTGGACCACGCGGATGCGGCGCGACCGCACCCTGCTGATCATGGTGGCTCCGGCAGTGCTGCTCCTCGCGGTGTTCGCCTACGTGCCGATGGCCGGCAACGTGGTGGCCTGGCAGGACTACTCGCCGTACGTCGGGATCCGCGAGAGCCCGTTCGTGGGCTGGGCCAACTTCGCGCGCGTCTTCACCAACCCGCTGTTCCTCGACGCCGTCTCGAACACGCTGATCATCACCGCGTTCCAGCTCGTGTTCTTCTTCCCGGTGCCGATCGTGCTGGCGCTGCTGCTCAACAGCGTGCTGAGCCCGGGCCTGCGCACCACCATCCAGTCGATCGTGTACCTGCCGCACTTCTTCTCCTGGGTGATCGTCGTGACGATCTTCCAGCAGATCTTCGGCGGGGCGGGGATGGTCGCGAGCCGGCTACGAGAGGCGGGGTACTCGGGCTTCGACCTGATGACCAACCCGGACACGTTCCTGCTGCTCATCACCGCACAGTCCGTCTGGAAGGACGCCGGCTGGGGGATCATCATCTTCCTCGCGGCGCTGGCCACGGTGGACACCCAGCTCTACGAGGCGTCGGTGGTCGACGGCGCCGGCCGGTGGCGGCGCATGTGGCACGTGACCCTCCCGGCGCTGCGGCCGGTGATCATCCTGCTCCTGATCCTGCGGCTGGGCGACTCGCTCACCGTCGGGTTCGAGCAGCTCATCCTCCAGCGCGGCGCCGTCGGCACCGACGTCGCGGAGGTGCTCGACACGTTCGTCTACTACCAGGGTGTCGTGAACGGCGACTGGGCCTTCGCGGCCGCCGCCGGGCTCGTCAAGGGCCTGGTCTCGCTCGCCCTGGTGCTCGGGGCCAACAAGCTCGCCCACCTCGTGGGCGAGGCGGGGGTGTACCAGCGCGCATGACAGTCCGAACCGAGAACTACGCCAAGAAGCACACGCCCACGCGGCTGCCGAAGCAGCCGCCGAAGCCGCCGCCGCGGCGCTCCGCCCGATATCGCGCCCTGTTGCGCGGCAAGAACCGCCCGGTCTGGGAGGAGGACCCCAACCCGCTGGGGCTCGTCGTCAAGGGGGTGGCGCTGCTGGTCATCACGGCGACCGTGCTGTTCCCCCTGTACACGGTGGTGCTCACCAGCTTCTCCACCCAGGCGGACATCACCCGGTCAGGCGGCCTGGTCATCGTGCCGGGCGGCCTGTCGCTCTCGGCCTACGTGCAGATCCTGTCCGGCGGGATAGTCACCCGGGCCACGATCGTGAGCATCGGGATCACCGTGGTCGGCACCGTGCTGTCCACCACCGTGTCCGTGCTGGCCGCGTACGGGCTGAGCCGGCCAGGCTCCTTCGCGCACCGGCCGCTGCTGTTCGTCTTCCTCATCACCATGTTCTTCGGCGCGGGGATGATCCCGACGTACCTGCTGGTGAGCAACCTGGGGCTGATCGACAGCTACTGGTCGCTCATCCTCCCGGGGGCGGTGAGCGCGTTCAACGTGCTGATCCTGCGGGCGTTCTTCATGGGCATCGACCGGTCCATCACGGACGCGGCCCGCATCGACGGCGCAGGGGACTTGCGCATCCTGGGGCAGATAGTCCTGCCCATGTCGAAGGCCGTCGTCGCGGTGGTCGCGCTGTTCTACGGCGTCGGCTACTGGAACGCGTTCTTCAACGCGATGCTCTACATCAACGACAACGCGAAGTGGCCGCTGCAGCTCGTGCTGCGGTCCTACGTGCTGCAGGGGGTGACGCTCCCCGGCAGCGGCGTTGGCCAGGTCGACGTCGACGACGGCGCCGTGACCGGCCTGCCCGTGAAGATGGCGGTCATGGTGCTCGCGATCATCCCGATCCTCGTGGTGTACCCCATGGTGCAGCGGCACTTCACGAAGGGCGTGATCTTCGGGGCCATCAAGGGGTGAGCTGCACGGGGAGCCCGCCGTCAGCCGAGCGCGCCGGCGGGCCCGGGCGCCGAGCTCGCGCGTTCGGTGAGCACGGGGGCGAGCAGCCTGGTCTCGGACGGCTGCTCGCCCTCGAGGCGGGCCATGACCATGTCGACGGCCACCTTGCCGATGTCCTCGGCGGGCAGGTCGATGCTGGTCATCGGGATCCGCTGGGAGAGGGCGACGTCCGTCGGGCACACCGCGACCACGGACATGTCGGTGCCGACCACGATGCCACGGTCGGCCAGGCGTGCCAGCACGTGGGGGAGCGCGCCCTCGTTGTGCACGATGATCCCCGTGGTGTCCGGCGCGGTGGCCAGGAGCGTGTCCACGGCCTCCGTGGCGCCCGACGGCGTGGAGTCGCACGCCTCCACGTCGACCGTCACGCCGGAGCTCTTGGCCTGGTTCCGCAGGCCCCGCATCATCCGCTCGGCGTAGGACGTGTGCCGCCGCAGCACCTCGGGCGGGGAGCCGATGAGCGCGACGTCGGTGTGGCCGGCGCCGGCGAGGTGCCGCACGGCGAGCCGGCCCGCGGCCTCGAAGTCGAGGTCGACGCAGCTCAGCCCCTCCGGGTCCTCCGGCAGGCCGATGAGCACTGTCGGCTGCTTGGCGGCCGCCACGAGGGGCACCCGCGGGTCGTCCGCCTCGATGTCCATCATCACCAGGGCGTCCACCATGGAGCCGCTGGTCACCCGGTCGAGGCCGCTCACGTCGTCCTGGGTCAGGAGCAGGACGTCGTGGTCGAAGTCGCGCGCACGCGTCACCACGCCGGCGACGAACTGCATGATGACGGGCACGCTCACCCCGACGCGCAGGGGTGCCATGAGCGCTATGACGTTGGTGCGGGACGAGGCCAGCGCCCGTGCCCCTGCGTGCGGCCGGTAGCCGAGCTTCTCGATGGCGCGCTCGACCCGGGCCCGCGTCGGCGCGGAGATGGGCCGCTTGCCCGACAGCACATAGGACACGGTCGAGGTCGAGACCCCCGCCGCCCTGGCGACGTCGTCGATCGTAGCCACAGAGCTCCTCATCTCATCGGTACCGCAGTGTGCCTGGTGCGGTGGCAGGTGGTGCGTGTGACGCGCCGGGCACACCAGTGTGCCGCATGGCAGGGAAGCGCTTCGACAAAATGGTAGCGGATTTAATCTCCGATGGCACTGGACACTCGTGAGCGCGCGGGGTTAGCGTATTGAAACGCTTCGACGATCCAGACGCAGATGTCTGGGCGCGGCCGCAAGGTGAGCCCTCTTGGGCTCTGCGAACCAAGGAGATGCGATGAAGCACAGGCGGACCATGACTGCCGCGGCGGCCGCGCTGGCCGGCGCCCTGGCGCTGACGGGCTGCACCGGTCAGAGCGGTGGCGGTGGCGGTGGCGACACCGACGCCAGCACGCTGACGATCTGGCACTACGAGAACGAGGACTCGGCGATGGGCAAGGCCTGGGCCGAGGCCATCACGATCTTCGAGGAGGAGAACCCCGACGTCACGGTCGACGTCGAGAAGCAGACGTTCGAGCAGATTCAGAAGAACGCCAAGATCGTGCTCACCGGCGACGACGTGCCTGACGTCATGGAGTTCAACAAGGGCAACGCGACGGCGGGCCAGCTCGCGGCGCAGGGCCTGCTGACCCCCCTGACCGACGCCGCGACCGAGCGCGGCTGGGACGAGAAGCTGACCGGCTCGCTGGCGACCACCGCCACGTACGACGAGCAGGGGCTGATGGGCTCCGGTGAGTGGTACGGGGTGCCGAACTACGGCGAGTTCGTCGGCGTCTACTACAACAAGGACATGTTCGCCGAGCACGGGCTCGAGGTGCCGACCAGCCTGGACGAGTTCGACGACGTCCTGGCCGCCTTCAAGGAGGAGGGCATCACGCCGCTGGCCGAGGCCGGCGCCGAGTACCCGCTCGGCCAGCTCTGGTACGAGCTCGTGCTGGCCTACGGGGACCGCGCCCTGGTGGACGACTACCAGCTGTTCGCGAACGACGTCGACTTCCACAACGAGGCGATGACCAAGGCCACCGAGAAGCTCGACGAGTGGATCGAGAAGGGCTACATCGCCTCCGACTCGGCAGCGCTCACCGCCGAGGACATGGGCGTCTCGTTCATCGACGGCACCTACCCGCTCATGGTCAGCGGGTCCTGGTGGTTCGGCCGGCTCGCCACCGAGGTCGAGGCCGACTGGGGCCAGTTCAACTTCCCTGGCAACACGCTGCACACGGGTTCGTCGGGCAATCTCTGGGTGGTCCCGGCCAACGCCGACTCCCAGAGCCTCGCCGAGGAGTTCATCGACATCACGCTGCGGCCCGAGGTCCAGAACGTGCTGGCCGCAGAGGGTGGCCTGCCCGTCGCCGGCGACGCCTCGGTCATCGAGGACGAGCGCACGCGGGAGCTGACCGAGAACTTCCAGGCGATCCTGGACGAGGACGGCCTGGCGTTCTACCCGGACTGGCCGGTGGCCGGCTACTACGACGTGATCGTCAGCGAGCTGCAGTCCCTGGTGAACCGGTCCAAGACCCCGGACGAGGTGCTGGACGGGCTGCAGAGCTCGTACGACGACGGCAAGGCCGACCTGCTCGATGGCTGACAGCACCCTGACCGAGGAGCGACCGCGGACGGCCGAGCGCCCGCGAGCCTCGCACGGGCCGCGCCGTCGTCGTCGGGCCCGGTGGGTGGGGTACCTGCCCTACCTGCTGCCCGGCGGGATCGCGTTCCTCGTGGTGATCGGGTACCCGCTCGTGACCAACGTGTACTTCAGCCTGTTCAAGTGGCGCGGCGGCATGGCGCCGCTGCGCTGGAACGGGCTGGGCAACTACGTGGACCTGATGGCCGACGACAAGTTCTGGACGTCGTTCGCCAACTCGGCGGCGATGATCGTCGCGATGGTCGTCGTGCCGACGCTCCTCGGGCTCGTGCTCGCCGCTGTGCTGTTCGACTATCTCGGCCGACGGTTCGGCGAGCGCGTCTCGTCGGTGCTGCGGGCCACCTACTACCTGCCGCAGATCCTGCCCGTGGCCGTGGCGGGCGTCCTGTGGAACTGGATCCTGAACTCCCAGACCGGGGCGCTCAACGTGCTCCTGCGCGGGATCGGCATCGAGACGCCGCCCAACTGGCTCGGCGACCCGAGCACGGCCCTGCCGTCGGTGATGCTCGTGCTGATCTGGGTCCAGATGGGCTATCCGGTGGTCATCTTCATGGCGGCGCTGCAGCGGGTGGACCCTGAGCTCTACGAGGCGGCCGAGCTGGACGGCGCCGGCTGGTGGGACCGGTTCCGGGCCATCACGGTGCCCCAGATCCGGCCTGAGATCTTCGTGGTCACGCTGACCTGCACGGTCGCGGCGCTCAAGGTGTTCGGGCCCATCTACGTGCTGACGCGCGGCGGACCCGAGAGCTCGACCCTCGTGCCGAGCTACTACTCGTACCTGAGCTTCTTCGACAAGTCCCAGGTCGGCTACGGAGCCGCGATCGCCACGGTGCTCACGCTCGTGATCGTCGTGGTGGCCGTGATCATCCTCGGTCTGCAGGGCCGAGCGGAACGACGTGAGCGGGAGGGGACCTGACATGGCTGTCGCCACAGACGTGCGCGCGACCACACGAACGGCTCAGCTGCGCAGCACCGCCGTCGACACCCGGTACCGCCGCGGCGTCGGTCGCTGGCTCGTGCTGGCCGCCGCGGTGGTCGTGGGCCTCGCGGTCCTCGCGCCGTTCGGGATCATGCTGCTCAACGCGTTCAAGTCGCCGCAGGACTATGCGGCGAACGGGCCCCTGGCCCTGCCGTCCGGCCTCTACCTCGACGGGGTGGTGGCCTTCTGGGAGCGCACGGAGTTCCCGGTGAAGCTCTGGAACTCGTTCTTCATCTCGGCGGTCGTGGCCGTGCTCGCCGCGCTGCTGTCGCTGTTCAACGCCTACGCGATCGGCATCGGCAGGGTGAAGGGGCGGCTGTGGATCGTCGCGCTGTTCCTGCTGGCGAACATGCTGCCGCAGGAGGCGCTGATCTACCCGCTGTTCACCATGGCGCAGGCGGTCGGGCTCTCGAACTCCCAGTGGTCGGTGATCATCATCTTCACCGTCATCCAGTCGGCGTTCGGCACCTACCTGCTGTCCTCGGTGCTCGGCACGTTCCCGCCGGCGCTCCTCGAGGCCGCCGCGCTCGACGGCGCCAGCCGGTGGCGCATCCTCTGGCAGGTCGTCTTCCCGATCGTGCGGCCGACGCTCTCGGTCCTGATGATCTTCTTCTTCATCTGGACCTGGAACGAGTTCTTCATCCCGCTGGTCATGCTGACCAGCAACGACACCCAGACCATCCCCATCGCCCTTGCCTCGCTGCAGGGCGATCGCATGATGGACGCGCCGACGATCAACGCAGGCTCGCTCGTCTCCCTCGTGCCGGCCGTCGTGTTCTTCCTGATCTTCCAGCGCACCCTGACCCGTGGCGTGACGGCCGGAGCGATCAAGTGACCGCACCCCGCCCTGCCCACCACTACGCCGAGAGGTTTCACCAGCCATGAGATTCACCGACGGCTACTGGCAGCTGCGACCCGGCGTCGAGATGCTTCGTCCCCGCGACATCGACTCGGTCGAGGCCGGCGACAACACCCTGACCGTCTTCGCACCCACCGCGCCGATCACGCGGCGGGGGGACACCCTGAACCGACCGGTCGTCACGGTCACGTTCGACGCCCCGGCGGACGACGTCATCGGGGTGCGCATCGAGCACCACCAGGGTCGCCGTGACCCCGGCCCGCACTTCGCCGTCAACCGGGAGCCGGGGGCGGTCAAGGTGGTCGTCCCCGAGTCCGGCCCGGCCGAGCTCACCTCCGGCGGGCTCACGGCCCGCGTCTCCACCGACGGCCCGTGGCACGTCGACTTCGTGGCCGACGGCGAGGTGCTCACCTCGTCGTCGGACCGGAGCGTCGGGATCGCGAGCACCCCGGACGGCGACTTCGTGCACGAGCAGCTCGGGCTCGGCGTCGGGGAGCACGTCTACGGCCTGGGTGAGCGGTTCGGCGCGTTCGTGAAGAACGGCCAGAGCGTCGACGTCTGGAACGAGGACGGCGGCACCGCGAGCGAGCAGGCCTACAAGAACGTGCCGTTCTACCTGACGGACCGCGGCTACGGCGTGTTCGTTGCTCACCCCGAGCGGGTCTCGTTCGAGGTGGGCTCAGAGGCCGTCAGCCGCACCCAGTTCTCGGTGCCGGGGCAGTCGCTCCAGTACTACGTGATCCACGGGCCGACCCCCGCCGAGATCCTGCGCCGGTACACGGCCCTGACGGGGCGGCCCGCCGTCGTCCCTGCGTGGTCGTACGGCCTGTGGCTCTCGACGTCGTTCACCACGAACTACTCCGAGGCCACCGTCACGAGCTTCATCGACGGCATGGCCGAGCGCGACATCCCGCTGTCGGTGTTCCACTTCGACTGCTTCTGGATGCGGCAGTTCCACTGGTGCGACTTCGTGTGGGACCCGGCGACGTTCCCCGACCCCGAGGGCATGCTGGCCCGGCTGCACGAACGCGACCTGAAGGTCTGCGTGTGGATCAACCCGTACATCGCCCAGCGCTCGCACCTGTTCCGTGAGGGCTCGGAGAAGGGCTACCTGGTCACCACGGCGGCCGGCGACGTCTGGCAGTGGGACAAGTGGCAGGCCGGGATGGCCCTGGTCGACTTCACCAACCCCGACGCCGTCGCCTGGTACCAGGACAAGCTGCGCGTGCTCCTTGGCCAGGGTGTGGACAGCTTCAAGACGGACTTCGGGGAGCGCATCCCCACGGACGTCGTCTGGCACGACGGGTCCGACCCGCAGCGCATGCACAACTACTACGCCAACCTCTACAACAAGGTCGTCTTCGAGCTGCTGGAGGAGGAGCGCGGGCGCGGCGAGGCGGTCGTCTTCGCCCGGTCCGCGACAGCGGGCACGCAGGCCTACCCCGTGCACTGGGGCGGCGACTGCGAGTCCACCTTCGTCTCCATGGCGGAGTCCCTCCGTGGCGGCCTCTCGTTGTCGCTGTCCGGGTTCGGCTACTGGAGCCATGACATCGGTGGGTTCGAGGGCACGCCCGACCCCGCGGTGTTCAAACGGTGGGCCGCGTTCGGCCTGATGTCGTCGCACTCCCGGCTCCACGGGTCCAGCTCCTACCGCGTGCCGTGGGCGTTCGACGACGAGGCGGTCGACGTCACCAGGAAGTTCACCAGGCTGAAGCTGCGGCTCATGCCGTATCTCGGCGGGCTCGGCCTCGTCGCCGCGGAGGAGGGCATGCCCGTGATGCGCCCGATGGTGCTCCAGTTCCCCGACGACCGGACGGCGGCGTCCGTCGACACCCAGTACATGCTGGGGCCGTCGCTGCTGGTCGCGCCCGTCTTCCACGAGTCACGTGCGGAGTACTACGTGCCCGCTGGGGAGTGGACCCGGCTGCCGGACGTCGGGGCGGGCCAGGCTCCGACGGTCACCGGCCCGCGCTGGGTCGCCGAGGAGCACGGCTTCGACAGCCTGCCCCTGCTCGTCCGGCCCGGCACGGTGCTGCCGGTCGGAGCGCGCGACGACCGACCGGACTACGCGTGGGCCGATGGCGTGACGTTACGCTGCACCCGTCTGCCCGAAGGGTACGACGAAGAAGTCCTGGTCCCGGGTGGCACGGGCGCGCCCGCGACGTTCCGCGTGCGGTGCGCCTCCGGCGTCGTGCAGGTGACCAGTGACGACGCTCCGGGTGAGTGGAGCGTCGAGAATGAAGGACGGACCGTTCGGGCCACGGGCCCAGGAGAGGTGACACTGTGAGTGCACGGAGTTTTCCCAGCGATTTCCTCTGGGGCTCGGCGACCGCGTCGTACCAGATCGAGGGCGGCGCGACCGAGGGTGGGCGGGGACCGTCCATCTGGGACACGTTCTCGCACACACCCGGCAAGACGCTGAACGGGGACACGGGCGACGTCGCTGACGACCACTTCCACCGGTGGCAGGAGGACGTCGAGCACATCAAGAACCTGGGCCTCGGCGCCTACCGGTTCTCCATCTCGTGGTCGCGTGTGCAGCCGGGCGGCTCCGGCGACTTCAACGCCGAGGGCATCCGGTTCTACTCCGACCTCGTGGACGGGCTGCTCGCCGCGGGCGTGAAGCCCGTGGTGACGCTCTACCACTGGGACCTCCCGCAGGAGCTGGAGGACACCGGCGGCTGGACCAACCGCGACACGGCCTACGCCTTCGCCCGCTACGCCCGGAAGATGGCCGAGGAGCTGGGGAGGCGCATCGACGTCTGGACCACCCTCAACGAGCCGTGGTGCACGGCATACCTTGGCTACGGCTCGGGCGTCCACGCGCCGGGCCGCACGGAGGCCCTTGCCTCGCTGCAGGCCGTGCACCACCTGAACCTGGCGCACGGCCTCGCGGTCCAGCAGATCCGCGAGGTGCTCGGCGACTCCGCCAAGACGTCGATCACGCTGAACCTGCACGTCTTCCGGCCGGACGACCCGTCGTCCGCAGCCGACCAGGGCGCCGTCCGCAAGGTCGACGCGCTGGCCAACCGGGCGTTCCTCGGCCCGGTGCTCGACGGCGCGTACCCCGCCGACCTGCTGGAGAACACCGCCTCGGTCACCGACTGGTCGTTCGTGCAGGACGGTGACCTGGAGATCATCAGGCAGCCGCTGGACGTGCTGGGCGTCAACTACTACTCGACGGCGCGGGTGCGCCATTTCGCGGGTGAGGGCGAGCGGCAGCAGGCCGACGGGCACAAGGACTCCGCCGGCACACCGTGGCCCGCGGCGGACGACGTCGAGTTCCTTCCCCAGCCTGGCCCGTACACCGCCATGGGCTGGAACATCGAGCCGGCCGGCCTGACGGACCTGCTGGTCTCGCTGCGCGACTCCTACCCGGACCAGCCGCTGATGGTCACGGAGAACGGCGCGGCGTTCGAGGACACCGTGGTGGTCGAGGACGGCGTGGCGCGCGTGCACGACGTGGAGCGGGTGTCCTACCTGCACGACCACGTCGAGGCCCTGGGGCTCGCCCGCGACAAGGGCGTGGACGTGCGTGGGTACTTCGCGTGGTCGCTGCTCGACAACTTCGAGTGGGCCTACGGCTACGACCGGCGGTTCGGCATCATCCGCGTCGACTACGGGACGCTGGAGCGCACCTGGAAGGACTCGGCGCACTGGTACCGCCGCCTGGCGACGACGAACACCCTCCCGCCGGTGACAGAGATCTCGCCGGCCTAGCGGGGCCTCTCTTCGCGGGTGGTCGGCAGAACGTCGCATGATCGGTAGCTCGGGCTGCCGAACACCTGACGTTCTACCGACCATCCGCGCTGCGCTCCTCGGTACCTTGTGGGGGTGAGCAGAGCAGATCAGGTGATCGGGGCGGAGCTGCGCAGCGTGCTGCGGGGGCTGCGGGACGGTGGGCGGGTGCCTGCCCTGTCAGCGGCCGCGGGGCGCGGCGGCGAGGTGGTCTGGTCCGAGGTCGCCCACGCCCCCTGGGCAGGCACGCCGACGGCGGAGCACGCCTTCCGCATCGCATCCATCACCAAGCCGATGCTCGCCGTGGCGGTCATGCGGCTCGTCGAGGAGGGCAAGGTGGCGCTGCACGACCCGATCGGCGCGCACCTGCCGGACGCTCCTGCGGCCGACGCCACGATCGCAGAGCTCCTGAGCCACACGAGCGGGCTGCCCGCCGAGCCGGCCGGAGCCTGGTGGGAACGGGCCGGCGGGTCGACCTGGGAGCAGATCGTCGCCTCCCGCCTGCCCCGGCTGGTCGCGCCCGGTATCCGGTACCACTATTCGAACGTGGGCTACGCGGTGCTCGGCCGGCTGGTCGAGGTGGCGCGTGGGCGGGCCTGGGACGAGGTGCTGCGCGACGAGCTCTGGACGCCGCTCGGGATGACTGCGACCGGACGGGTCCCGGTGGGGCCGCACGTACGGGGATATGCGGTGCACCCGGACGCCGACCTGGTGCACGACGAGCCGGTCGCCGAGTACCTGGCCATGGGCCCGGCGGGCGAGCTGTGGTCCACCCCGGCGGACCTCGTGCGATTCGGGGTGTGGCTGGCCGGCCACGACACGCTCGGTGCGGCCGGCGACGCCGTCCTGCCCGATGCCGCGCGCCGGCTCATGACGGCGCCCCGCGTGGTTGTCGACGAGCCCGGCGCCGCCTGGACCGGCACCTACGGCCTGGGCGTGCGGATCCGCAAGGACCTGGTGGACCTTCCGGGGACGGGCACGGTGCCGGTGCGCACGGTGGGCCACTCCGGTTCGGTGCCGGGCTTCACCGCGGACCTGCGGGTCGACGTCGAGACGGGCGACGCCGTGGCGGTCGTCGGCTCGAGCACCGGCGGGTTCGGGGACGGGACGGGCCTGCTCGCGGCCCTCCTGAGCGCGCGCCCCGCCGTCGTACGCGGGCCGTCCCCGGCGGGGCGGGCGAGTGCGGCCGGGGCACAGGGCGGCGCAGGCACGGGTTCGGCGTCGGGTGCAGTGCCGGGACCTGAGGAGAGTGTCGGTGCACGAGTCCTGGACGTGACCGGAACCTGGTACTGGGGGCCCGTGCCGTACACGCTGCGCGCCGAGGACGGGCGGCTCGCGCTGACCGGGGCGGCTGGCCGCCGCAGCACCGAGTTCGCGCCGGGCGCCACGTCCGGAGAGTGGGTCGGCGTCACCGCGGGCTACTGGCACGGCGAGATCCTCCGGCCCGTCGAGCGGGACGGTCGGGTCGTGGCGCTCGACGTCGGGACCTTCTGCCTCACCCGGACCCCGTACGCCCCGGACGCCGAGATCCCGGGCGGGCACGACACGGCCGGCTGGTACCCGCTCTGACCGGTCCGCTGTGACCCGATTCACTGCGCCGGCCGGCGCTCGCGGGACACGCCCAACGGCCGCGACACGCCGCTGACTCAGATCACTTTTCGAGCCGTGGGGGCCGCGTGAGGTGCCCTTTCCCAAGCCCCCGCGCGATCGGGCCGGGGGCCGCGCGGGAAGTGGCGCACGCGGCCTCCCAGGCGGTGTCAGAGGCTCGTGGCAGCATGGTCCATGAGGGTCGCGGACGGTTCCGGTGCAGTGCCCTGTTCGGCCCCAACCACAACATGTCGTAAGCGAGCGGGTGTCAGACACTAGGTGTAGTGTTTGGTTCAGCGGGAGACACCGACCCGCAAACAAAGCACACCAACGTAACTTCACGGGTGTCCTTCGAGGTCAGAGGAGGCGGACATGAGCGTCACGGTCTACAGCAAGCCGGCGTGCGTCCAGTGCGACGCGACGTACCGAGCGCTGGATCGTAAGGGTGTCGAGTACACGGTCGTCGACATCACTGAGGACGCCGAGGCGCTCGAGATGGTTCGCGGTCTCGGGTACCTCCAGGCACCGGTCGTCGTGGCCGGTGACACCCACTGGTCGGGCTTTCGCCCCGACCAGATCAGCGCGGTCGCCGCGCTTCAGGCCGCCTCGGCCTGACCTGAACTACCGCAACGTCGGCAAGGAGGTGTGACGTGGCTTCCCTCGTCTACTTCTCCAGCGTGTCGGAGTACACGCACCGGTTTGTCGGGAAGCTTGCTCTCGACGAGCTCGGGATGTCGGTGCACCGGATCCCGCTGCGCCCGGCCGACGGTTTTCTGCGCGTGGACGAGCCCTACGTCCTCATGGCCCCCACCTACGGTGGCGGCAACGAGGGCGGGGCTGTCCCACGGCAGGTGAGGAAGTTCCTCAACGACGAACACAACCGGTCGCTCATTCGCGGCGTCATCGCTGCGGGGAACACCAACTTCGGGGCTGCGTACTGCATCACCGGGGACATCATCGCTGCGAAGTGCGATGTCCCGTATCTGTACGCCTTCGAGCTCCTCGGTACAGCGGAGGACGTCACGCGCGTCCGCAACGGATTGGGACGATTTTGGCAGCAACAACTACAGAGCCTCTCCGCCTGAACGGTGAAGGGGTGAGCGAGATGCCCCTGGAGCCCCTCCAGATGGACTACCACTCGCTCAACGCCATGCTGAACCTGTACGGGTCGGACGGGAAGATCCAGTTCGAGAAGGACCGCGAGGCGGCTCGCCAGTACTTCCTGCAGCACGTGAACCCGAACACCGTCGAGTTCGAGTCGATCGAAGCGAAGCTCGAGCATCTCGTCGAGGCCAAGTACTACGACCCGACCGTGCTCGCGAAGTACTCCGGGGCGTTCGTCAAGGAGCTCTTCCAGCTCGCGTACTCGAAGGACTTCCGCTTCGAGACATTCCTCGGCGCCTTCAAGTACTACACCTCGTACACGCTCAAGACGTTCGACGGCAAGAAGTACCTGGAGCACTTCGAGGACCGTGTCGCCATGGTCGCGCTCGGCCTGGCGGACGGCGTCGAGCAGACCGCGCGGGACATCGTCGAAGAGGTCATCTCCGGGCGGTTCCAGCCGGCGACACCGACCTTCCTCAACGTCGGCAAGGCGCAGCGCGGCGAGCCCGTGTCCTGCTTCCTGCTGCGCATCGAGGACAACATGGAGTCGATCGCGCGCGGCATCAACTCCGCGCTGCAGCTCTCCAAGCGCGGCGGCGGCGTGGCGCTGCTCCTGAGCAACATCCGGGAGCACGGTGCGCCGATCAAGCACATCGAGAACCAGTCCTCCGGCGTCATCCCCGTGATGAAGCTCCTGGAGGACTCCTTCTCCTACGCGAACCAGCTCGGCGCGCGCCAGGGTGCCGGCGCGGTGTACCTGCACGCACACCACCCCGACATCATGCGGTTCCTCGACACCAAGCGGGAGAACGCGGACGAGAAGATCCGCATCAAGACGCTCTCGCTCGGTGTGGTCATCCCGGACATCACGTTCGAGCTGGCCAAGAAGAACGCGGACATGCACCTGTTCAGCCCGTACGACGTCGAGCGGGTCTACGGCAAGCCGTTCGCCGACATCTCCATCTCGGAGAAGTACGACGAGCTCGTGGCCGACGACCGCATCCGCAAGACCACGATCAGCGCGCGGGACTTCTTCCAGACGCTCGCGGAGCTCCAGTTCGAGTCCGGGTACCCGTACGTCATGTTCGAGGACACCGTGAACGCGGCGAACCCGATCAAGGGCCGCATCACGCACTCGAACCTGTGCTCCGAGATCCTGCAGGTGTCGACCCCGTCGACGTTCAAGGAGGACCTCTCCTACGACGAGATCGGGCGGGACATCTCCTGCAACCTGGGCTCGCTGAACATCGCCAAGGCGATGGACTCGCCGGACTTCGGCCGGTCGATCGACACGGCGATCCGCGCGCTGACGGCGGTGAGCGACCAGACGTCGATCGAGTCTGTGCCGTCGATCAAGCGGGCCAACGAGATGGGGCACGCCATCGGCCTCGGCCAGATGAACCTGCACGGGTACCTCGCCCGTGAACGGATCTACTACGGCTCCGACGAGGGCATCGACTTCACGAACATCTACTTCTACACCGTGGCCTACCACGCGATCGCGGCGTCCAACCGCCTGTCGATCGAGCGCAAGAAGAAGTTCGGCGGGTTCGAGGACTCGAAGTACGCCACCGGCGAGTACTTCGACAAGTACGTCGAGCAGGAGTGGAAGCCGGCCACAGAGCGCGTCGCCGCCCTCTTCGCCGACGCCGGCGTGGCGATCCCGACGCAGGACGACTGGCGTGCGCTGCGGGCCTCGGTCATGGAGCACGGCATCTACAACCAGAACCTCCAGGCGGTGCCGCCGACGGGTTCGATCAGCTACATCAACAACTCGACGTCGTCGATCCACCCGGTCGCGGCCAAGGTCGAGATCCGCAAGGAAGGCAAGCTCGGCCGGGTCTACTACCCGGCGCCGTACATGACGAACGACAACCTGGACTACTACCAGGACGCGTACGAGATCGGGTACGAGAAGATCATCGACACGTACGCCGCGGCGACGCAGCACGTGGACCAGGGCCTGAGCCTCACGTTGTTCTTCAAGGACACCGTCACCACCCGCGACGTCAACAAGGCGCAGATCTACGCGTGGCGCAAGGGCATCAAGACTCTCTACTACATCCGCCTGCGTCAGATGGCACTCGAGGGGACCGAGATCGAGGATTGCGTCTCCTGCATGCTGTGAGCAGTCCTCGCCGTGCCCGTCGTCGTCGTCCGTGAAAGAAGAAGGCCCCATGTCGCCAACCGGCAAGCTCAAGCTCATCGATCGCGTGTCAGCGATCAACTGGAACCGCCTCGAGGACGAGAAGGACCTCGAGGTCTGGGACCGCCTGGTCGGTAACTTCTGGCTGCCCGAGAAGGTGCCGGTCTCGAACGACATCCAGTCGTGGAACACCCTCTCCGAGCACGAGAAGGTCATGACCACGCGGGTGTTCGCCGGCCTGACCCTCCTGGACACCATCCAGGGCACGGTCGGAGCGGTGTCGCTGATCCCGGACGCGGTCACCCCGCACGAGGAAGCGGTGTACACCAACATCGCCTTCATGGAGAGCGTGCACGCGAAGAGCTACTCCTCGATCTTCTCCACGCTGCTGTCGACGCCGGAGATCGACGACGCCTTCGAGTGGTCCGAGAACAACGCGAACCTGCAGAAGAAGGCAGAGATCGTCCTCGACTACTACCGGGGCGACGACCCGCTGAAGCGCAAGGTCGCCTCGACGATGCTCGAGTCGTTCCTGTTCTACTCCGGCTTCTACGCGCCGATGTACTGGTCCTCGCGGGCGAAGCTGACGAACACGGCAGACCTGATCCGCCTCATCATTCGTGACGAGGCGGTGCACGGCTACTACATCGGCTACAAGTACCAGAAGGGCCTTGCGAAGCTGACGCAGGCTGAGCAGGCAGACCTCAAGGACTATACGTTCGGTCTGCTCTTCGAGCTGTACGAGAACGAAGAGGAGTACACCGACTCGCTCTATGGCGAGCTGGGGCTGACCGAGGACGTCAAGAAGTTCCTGCGGTACAACGGAAACAAGGCCCTGATGAACCTGGGCTACGAGGCGTTGTTCCCCAAGGAGGACACCGACGTCAACCCGGCGATCCTCGCGGCCCTGTCGCCGAACGCGGACGAGAACCACGACTTCTTCTCGGGGTCCGGCTCGTCGTACGTGATCGGCAAGGCCGTGGAGACCGAGGACGACGACTGGGACTTCTGAGACTCCTCAGGAGCCCGGTAGGGCTGGTAGCCCGGTAGGGCTGGTGAGAGGCCCGGAACTGCAGATCCCTGCGGTTCCGGGCCTCTTCGTGTGCCGAGTCCTCGTCAGCGCGGCGGTCACATCGGCCGGTGTCAGGACCGCGGGTCGGCTCCTTGGTACGGCCGAAAGCGGGCCGCGTGCTCCTGGGCCCACTGGGCGAAGGTGCGCCCGGGCCGACCCGTGATCTCCGGGACGGTGGGGAGCACCCGTCCCGCAGTCGCGGGTGGACTCGTCGCCAGCTGGATGCCGAACTCGACGTAGTCGTCGTCGTACCCGTACCCGCGCAGGCGGGCGCGCTCCTGCTCCGGCGTGAGCTGGACGAAGGTGAGGTCTCGGCCGGTCTCCTCCGCGAGGATGCGGATCCGTTCCCGCGGGGTGAGTGCTTCGGGGCCGGTCAGGGCATACGTCCGCCCCGCGTGCCCGCGCTCGGTGAGGGCATGGGCGGAGGCCGCCGCGATATCGGCTTCATGGATCATCGCGCTCGGATAGGTGGCGAGGGCCGACAGGGTGCCGCGGGTCGTGAGCTCGTCGGCCCACTCGAGCGTGTTGGCCATGAACTCGACCGGCTGCAGCAGGGTCCAGTCGATCCTGCTACGTCTGAGCTCGGTCTCGACGCTGGTCGCGGACCAGCCGCCGAGCACCGTCGCGCGACGTACCCCGTTCTGCTCGGCCAGGTCGATGAGGTCCGCGCCGTTGGCGAGGTCGGCGAAGTCGTCCCCGCCGAAGGTGATGAAGTGGATCGCGTCGACGCCGTCGAAGGCGGAGCCGAGCGTCTCGAGCCGAGTGAGGTCGCCGCCTACTGCCTGCACGCCGTCGGGAAAGACGGCGTTGTCCGGATCTCGGGTCAGGGCACGAACCTCGTGCCGGCCCTGGTGCAGCTCTTCGACGAGGTGTCGGCCGACCTGTCCGGTCGCTCCGGTGACCAGGATGCGCATGCTGACCGGTCCTTTCTCTTCTGGTCTGGCTTGTGGTCGGGTGGGTCAGCGGGTGCGGGGGTCTCGTAGCGAGGCCATCGCCTCCATGAGCGTGGTGTGGACGTAGGACAGCTCGGGCGTGACGAACGATTCCCAGGACTGCTCGTCCGCGCCGTCGGTGCCGCTCTCCGCGGGGTCACTCTCGGCGTCCTCCCAGGTGGTGGTGCTCGGGTTGTGCTGGTAGATCCACCACAGGTGCCCGAAGGGATCGGCGAAGCGCGCGAGCACGTCGCCCCAGAAGTTCGTCGGTTCGGTGACGATCCGCCCGCCGGCGGCAACGGCGCGCTCCAGCGTGGTGGCCGGGTCCTCGACGTAGACGCGAACGAAGGCCGGAGTGTAGGGCCAGCCGGGCTTGCGATCGGCGATGGTGAGGGTGGAGTCGCCGATCTGCAGCTCGGAGTGCAGGACGAGCCCGTCGGTGTCGGCCGTCCGGGCCTCGGGGACCTCGGTCGCCCCGAGCACGTCGACCAGGAAGCCGATCAGGCCGGGCGCGTCGTCGGTCCAGATGAAGGGATCGACGGTCGCCGACCCGGCGGGAGCAGCGGGAGCGGCGGGAGCGGCGGAGGGGGTGGGGACGGCGGAGGGTGTGGAAGCGGACATGGTTCTCCTTCGTGGTGCGCGGACTCTTCGTTCTTCGTTCGTGCTCCCACTCTTGCCTGGCTTCCGGTCACTATCTGGCCACTAGTGAAACTAGCCTGGCGACATGTCGACCAGCACCCGGGCCCTCGAGCTCCTCGGGCTCCTGCAAGGCCAGCGCCACTGGTCAGGGTCCGAGCTGGCGCGCCGGCTGAACGTCAGCCGGCGAACACTGCGCCGCGACGTCAACGGTCTGCAGCAGCTCGGCTACCCGATCGTCACCACCCGGGGGACCGGTGGTGGCTACCAGCTCAGCGCTGGGGCGTCCCTTCCGCCGTTGGTGCTCAGCGAGGACGAGGCCGCGGCCACGGTGCTCGGACTGAAGGAGATCGCCACGGGAGTCCATCCGGCCTCGGGGGAAGCCGCTGTCACCGCGATAGCGAAGATCGTCCAGGTTCTCCCGGCCCGCATCAGAGGCCGGATCGACAGCCTCCGAGCGGTCGCGCTCCCTGTGGGAGGCGCCGAGAACCGCGCTGCCATCGGCGACATCACCGCGCTCACCACGCTGGCGCTGGCCTGCCGTGACGCCGACGCGGTGGTGTTCGCCTATCGGTCGCGCACGGGGGAGCCGTCCCGACGGACGGCGCAACCGCATCGGATCGTGAACGTGGAGAACCGGCTCTACCTCGCCGCCTGGGACCTGGACCGCGCAGACTGGCGCACCTTCCGGGTCGACCGCATCACGCAGCCCTGCCGTACCGGCAACCGGTTCGCGCGGCGTCGTCTGCCCGACGACGACCCCGTGACCTACGTGCGTGCGCAGCTCGGCGACCTGCCGTCGCGCTATCGCGTGCTTGCGACCGTGCACGCACCTGCCGACCGGATCCGGGAGGAGATCGTGCACTATGGAACTGTCCGGCCCGTGGACGACGCCTCGTGCGATGTGGAGATCGCCGCCGAGTCGCTGGACTGGGCGGCCTTCTGCCTTGTTGCGATCGGCGCCCCGTTCGTCGTGCACGGACCGGTCGAGGCTGTCGACTACATGCGGGCCTGGGGGCGCCGACTCGTCGAGGCCACCTCCTGATCGACGGCGAGCCCGTCGACCGGTTCTTCCGGCTACTGCTGCGCCGTCCTTGCCTGCGCGGCGATCAAGGCGGCCTCGACCCGGTTGCGTGCACCTGTCGTCCGCAGGATCGAGGTGACGTGCACCTTGACCGTGCCCTCGGCGAGATGGAGGCGCTCCGCGATCTCGGGGTTCGGCAGGCCGTCTCCCAGCAGTGCCAGCACCTCCTGCTCACGCGGGGTGAGGCGCTCGAACCGCTCCCTGGCGTCCTGCTGCGCGACGAACCGCGTGCCAAGTCCAGTCTGTAGCAGGCGCCGCGATATGGCGGGCGAGAAGTAGGCACCGCCCGACGCCGCAGCGTGCACCGCGAACAGCAGCTCGCGCGGATCGCCAGCCTTCAGCACGAACCCGTCGGCGCCCAGCCGGATCGCCTCCGCGAGGTACTCGTCCTCACCGAATGTCGTGACCATGACACATGGCAGGGGTCCGGCTGTGCGCCGGATCTCCGCGAGAGCCTCTAGGCCGCCCATCGTCCCCATGCGCACGTCCAGCAGCACGACGTCCGGTCGGTGCGCCCGCACCGCGGCCAGCGCCTCCTGACCCGACGACGCCTGGGCGACGACCTGCACACCGTCATCCGTCTGGAGGATCCCGGCGAGTCCCGCGCGGACCAGGGGCTCGTCGTCGGCGAGGACCACTCGGAGCGCCCCGGAGGCATCCGGCCGATTCATTGCGCTCCTCCGACCACGAGGTCTGTCGAGGAGACGCGGTCGGCCGCCCAGCAGATCCGATAGGCGTCACCGGACGCGTCATCGAGCGAGTCCACCGTGACAGAGTAGTAGTCGCACTCCGGGTCAGCGCCAGAGGGCGGATCGAGGGTGGCCGCAGGAAGCAGCGGCTGAACGCGCGACCGAGCGTCGCCGACCGAGATGCGCGCGAAGGCCGCCGGGTCGATCAGCGCGCGTCGTGCATCGAGGTGGTCCGCGAGCTGGATCGCTGCCGCCACCGCTACCAGCGCGGCGGTCGGCACGAGCACCGCGGCCAGCAGCAGTGCCCCGCCGCGACGCCGGGCGCGGGTCAGCCCGTGGGTCACCGTGCGCGCATCCCTGGCTGTCTCCCCGCGCGACGCCGTGCCCGAGGCCGTCGTGCCCCGGCTCGTCGCGTCCAGGGGCCGCGGCGCGGCAGCGGCACCGCCGTGTTCGTCCGGCGCAGTGATCGGGGTGCCGGCCGGATCCTCGGACACGGGGCGCAGCTCGGCGCGCAGCACGAAGTCGCCATCGTCGGGGCCCGCCTGGACCGATCCGCCCGCGGCGTGCACATGCTCGATCAGCGACCGGATGCCCGTGCCGCCGACCGTGGCAGTCGGCTCATCGCCAGGCAGCGCCCCGTGCACGGGTCCGAACAGCTGCCCGGGCAGCGGACTGCGCACCGTCACGACGAGCCGATCGGGCCCCCCGGCCAGCGCCACGCGGACCGGCTGGCCCGCAGCGTGCTTGAGCGCGTTCGTCAGCCCTTCCTGGACCACTCGGACGACGGCGGGACCGAAGTGCGCCAGGTGGTCACGCCTGGGCGAGCCGGTGAGCTCGACGTCGGCGCCCGCAAGGCGTGCGTCGCGCACGAGCGCGTCGAGGTCCGCCTGGACCGCCGCCAGAGGGATGTCGTCGGCCAGGCCGGTACGAAGAGTCTGGACGGACGCGCCCAGGCGGGCGACCGCGTCGGAGACCTGGCGCCGTGCGAGCCCGACGGACTCCCGTGCGGATGCGGCGCCGGGCTGGTCCTGGGTCCCCGTGCTCCGCTCCAGCTCGAGCTCCAGCCGGCCGAGGTTGACCGCGACGAGGCTGAGGGCGTGTCCCAGGTCGTCGTGCAAGCTCCCGGCGAGGCGCAGGCGCTGCCGGGCGAGGTCGGTCTCGGCGCGCATCCGCTGGGCGTCCTGCTCCCGGAGGAGCGCCATCGCCGCGTCGGCCTCGCCGGCCCGGCGGGCGCGCCACGCGATGGCTACGGACCAGGGCAGCACCCCGGTGACGACACCGCGTGCGACGGCGACGAGCACCTCACGCAGGTCCGCCCAGCCGGCCAGGACCGCAACGGCACCGGTTCCCGCCGCGACGGCCATGGCGATGACGCCCAGCCGAGCACCACTCGGAGACAGCCCGAGGGGCGCTGCCGCGGCGGCCAGCACGAGCATCCACCAGGGGCTGACGCCGGCGAGCACCAGCAGCACCGCGAACGCGACAGCGACGAGCACGTGGGCGGGCCGCACAGCGACGCTCTCAACGGTGTGCTCGGTATGGGTGATCTCGGACGGCTGGGTCACCCGACCATCGTCGCCGACGGGCGGCGGTGCGCGCTTCCCGCCCAGGTCTGATCTTCGCGGCGGCCCAGTAAGACCGAGGTCATAGACAGCTACTGACCTACGCCAGATCCGCTCACCCTCGGTGATTTCTAGCGTTCTCGGCATGACCACTACACGCCATGCACCAGCAGCGAACCGTCCGGCCTCGCCGACCCGGAGCCCTGTCCCGCGCGTTGTCCTGCCAGCGGCGCTCAGCACGGTCCTTGGCCTGACCCTCACCGCACTCCTGGCCTGGCCCGCACGCGAGAGGCTCTTCGAGGGCGTCGCCGGAGGGACCGCCCGTTCGTCCCTGGCCGGCTTCGCGGGGCTGGTCGCCGACAAGGGCCTGTTGATGCTCGTCGCGGTCACGGCCTGCCTCGCGCTGTTCACCTGGCTTCGCGACCGCTTCCGGTTCGCGCTGCTCGCCGCCACGGGGGTCGGGACGCTCGGTGCGTACGCGGTGAGCGAGGTGGTCAAGCTCGTGGTCACCGAGGAACGGCCATGCCGCGTCGTCGACATCGCCACGGTCCTGACCTGCCCGGCACCGGGCGACTGGTCCTGGCCCAGCAACCACTCGACCATCGCGGGTGCCCTGGCGGTGGCGTGCCTGTTCGTCGCGCCCCGGCTCTGGCCGGCGGTGGTACCGCTGGCGCTTGCGGTTGCCGGCGCCCGCGTCGCCGCGGGCGTCCACTACGTGCACGACGTCGCCTCAGGCCTGGCCCTTGGCGTCCTGGTGACGTGCCTGGTGGGCCTGGGCGTCCACGCGGGCGTTCAGCGGGTCACGCGTCGATCGACTTCGCGCCGGTCACCGGAGGCTCGGCGGACCACGGGAAGGTGATCCACAGGTCGGTGTCCTTCCAGGAGTAGTCGGGCTGGATGATCGTGCGCGGCTTGGTGAACAGCACGGCCGATCGGGCCTCGGCGCCCTGCTTCTCCAGGAGGTCCATCACCAGGGCCAGGGTGCGGCCGGAGTCGGCGACGTCGTCCACCACCAGGACCTTGGCGCCAGGGAGCTCGGACGTGTCCATGAGGGGCGGCAGCACGCGAGGGTCGTCCAGCGTCTTGCCGATGTCCGTGTAGAACTCGACGTTCAAAGTCCCGACGCCCTTGGTGCCGAGCGCGTACGCCATGGCACCGCCGGGGACCAGGCCACCACGCGCGACGGCGATCACCACCTCGGGTACGAACCCGCTGTCCACCACCTTGTGGGCGAGGTCGCGCACCGCATCGGGAAAGGTCTCCCAGGTGAGCACCTCGCGCTCCGGCACAGGAACGGACTCAGTGGTCGGGAGCTCTGTCGACGTCATGGGAAGACACTACGAGACGTGGCGGGCACCCGGCTCGGGTACCCGCCACGTCAATGCCGTGACCAGCGGCGATGCGCACGTCGAGTGCGCTAGATCTCAGCCGTTCCGCTGGGCGGGCCTGCCGAGAGGGTCAGGCGGCCTTCGCCTCGAGGATGTCGACCACGAACACGAGCGTCGAGTTCGCGGGGATCGCGCCGTTCGCCTGGTCGCCGTAGCCCTGGTCCGCCGGGACGACGAGCAGCACCTGGCTGCCGACCTTCTGGCCGGCGATGCCGTTGGTCCAGCCCGGGATCACGCCGTTGAGCGGGAACGACGTCGGGGTGCCGCGGCTCCAGGAGGAGTCGAACGACGTGCCGTCGAGCAGGCAGCCCGCGTACTGGACGGTGACCGTCTGGTCCTTGGTGACCTCGGCGCCGTCACCCTCGATGAGGGGCTGCACCACGAGGTCGGTGGGCTCCTCGAAGCCCTCGGGGATGGTGACGGTCGGCTGGCCGTCGTCGGCGAGCTCGACGGCGGGCATGCCCTCCTTCGGCGCGACCTCGGTGCCCTCCGCACGGGTCGGGGTCTCCTTGGGAGCCGCGACCTTGGCGACCTCGACCATCGTGACCTGGATGGACTGGTCCATCGCGGTGCTGGCCATGAGCAGTCGTGCGCCGACCTTCTGACCGATGAGCTGGTCGTTCAGGAGGTCGTACTGCGCGTCGCCGAGCTCGAACGTCTCGGGCTCCTTGGTCTTCCAGGTGGAAGCGGCCTGCGAGCCGTCCTTGCCCGCTACGACCACGTAGTCGATGGTGACCTGGTCCTTCTCCTTGAGCTCGTCGCCCGTGCCCTCGTCGACCACGCGGAACGTCGGCGCGCTGACCTCGAGCGGGGTCTTGAAGGAGACCTTCGGCTCCTTGCCGACCGGGCCGGAGACCTCGATCGCGTCGACGGCCTTGACGTCCGCGTCGGACGGGCTCGGTGCGGGCGACGGCTCAGCGGCCGGTGTCACCTCGCAGACATTTCCGTTGGAGGCGGCAGCACTGCCGTCCGCGGTGTCGTCGCCGCTTGCGCAGCCGGTGAGCGCGATGGATGCCAGCGCGACGGCTGCCAGGCCGGCAGTGGTGCGGTGCTTCACGAGTAGTCCTTCGGTCGGGTTTTCGCCTTGCTGGGGACCGCCACACTCTAGCGGGCGGAAATGAGTGTGGCTCCCAGGTTCTGGGCAGGTTCGGGTCATCACCTCTGCCCTGCGGAAGAATAGGTGCCATGCCGTCGAAGCGCCGCTCCAGCAAGCGTCCGTATGCCGCGGACCACGTTCCCCTCGATGTCGATCGGGCCACGGGCGGCCGCCGCAGCGAGTCCGCGGCCGACGGCGAGTGGGTGGTCCAGCGGATCCGGTCGTCGGACAAGACCTACGTCTGCCCGGCCTGCCGCCAGGAGGTCACGCCAGGCACCGCGCACGTCGTCGCCTGGCGGACGGACGGGCTCGGCGGACCCGGTGCCGGTCTGGACGGCCGTCGGCACTGGCACAACAGCTGCTGGCAGCGCCGCGCCAACCTCCATTGAGTCCTCCATTGAGCCCGGCGTCGGCAACGAGGGAGACAATGGGACCGATGACCACCGAAGCGACGCCGGACGAGGCCTCCGGCCAGACGACCCATCAGATCCGCTCGCTCACCGTCCTGCCCGCGCAGCGCGAGGACGTCGAGCTGCACACCGCCGACGGCCTGACGCTCGTCGGTGACCTGTCGCTGCCCGCGGACAGTGAGCCGTCGGCCACACTGCTGACGCTCCATCCACTGCCGACGCACGGCGGTTTCATGGATTCCCACGTGTACCGCAAGGCGGCCTGGCGCCTGCCCGCGCTGGCTGACCTCGCGGTACTGCGGTTCAACACGCGCGGCACGTCGTCACCGCGGGGCACGAGCGAGGGCGCGTTCGACGGCGGAGAGGCGGAGCGCTACGACGTCGCGGCCGCGATCGAGCTCGCCGAGTTCCGCGGGCTGCCACAGCCGTGGCTGGTCGGCTGGTCGTTCGGCAGCGAGCTGGTGCTCAAGCACGGCGCCGACCCGAGCATCGAGGGAGCGATCCTGCTGTCGCCGCCGCTGCACCGAGCGACCGACGACGACCTGGACCGCTGGGCGGCGTTCGGCAAGCCGCTCGTCGTCCTGGTGCCCGAGCTCGACGACTACCTACGGCCCGACGAGGCCCGCCGGCGCTTCGCGCGCGTGCCGCAGGCCGAGGTGATCGGTGTCGACGGTGCGAAGCACCTGTGGGTCGGCGAGCCGGCGGTCGCCCGCGTGCTCAACGAGGTGGTGGCTCATGTGCTGCCCGACCACCCGCTACCGCTGCCGACGCACTGGGACGGTCCACTGGGCGATTCCTGAGCACCCCACCACCCACAGGAGGACGACGATGACCTCATCAGCCCTAGCCACCTTCACGCTGCACGACGGCGGCGGAGTGCCGCTCGTGCTGCTGCACGGCTTCCCGCTCGACCACCGTATGTGGGCGGCCTGCGCCGAGCACCTGCCCCCGGGCATCCGTGCCATCGGAGTGGACCTGCCGGGAGCCGGGCACAGCGACCTGGACGGTTTCCAGCCCAGCATCGAGCACACCGCCGACCGGGTGTACCGGACCATGGTCGCCGGTGGTGAGGGCAATGCCGTGGTCGTCGGGCACTCGATGGGCGGGTACGTCGCGCTCGCCCTCGCCGAACGGCACCCGGGGTTCGTCGCCGGCCTCGGGCTCGTGAACACCAAGTCCACGGCGGACACCGAGCAAGCACACGCCAAGCGACTCCGGGTCGCCGCTGCTGCCGAGTCCGACCAGACCGTTGACGCCGTGCTCGGTATGCCCGCCGACCTGGTCGGCGGCACGAGCGCGAAGCACCGACGGCACCTGTTTCCCCTGCTGGACTCGTGGATCCGTGCGCAGTCGCCCGCAGGTGTCGCGTGGGCGCAACGGGCGATGGCGGCCCGCCCCGACCGGACGGCGGTGCTGGAGCAGTTCGACGCGCCGGTCGCCGTCGTGGTGGGCGCCGAGGACACCATCACTCCGCTGGCCGAGGCCGAGCACATGGTGCGGGCAGCCGGGAGGCCCTCGCACTTCTCCGCCGGAGACGCCGCACTCACGATCGTGCCTGGCGCGGGCCACCTGAGCGTCGTCGAGGATCCGCAGGCCGCCGCCGCGGCACTGGGCCTGCTGCACGCCCAGGTGGTGGCTCACCACTGACCGGGGCCGCACCACGACGACCCGGCCACCGACTCTGACCGGCCGAACAGAGCGGACAGACCGACGGCGGCCCTCCCTGCACGGGAGGGCCGCCGTCGGTGCGTCGGACTGACTCAGCGGATCAGCTGGACGCTCGAGCCTTCTCGGAGACGGACTCCTCGACGTCGTCGCTCTCCGCGGGAGAGGAGACCGAGTCGGCGGCGTTCTGGCCGGCCTTGGTACCCGCCTTGGTCCCCTTGACCGACGGGATGACGACGGTGGCCGTGCCGACGGGAACAGGCGTCGGGTTGCTCGGCGGGATCGACGCGGGCATCGATCCCGTGTCCGTCGACTCGGCGACGTCGGGCTCGGCCTCGGTGCCGTCACCGACGACGGCGAAGCGGGCCTGCTGTGCGGGGGTCGCGCCCGACATGCTCTTCGGCTTGGCCGGCGGGCTGGGCACCGGGGCCGGCGCGGCGCCCGGAGTGGCCGCGGCGCCCGGAGGGGCCGGTGTGCCGAGCATCCCGCGCAGCTCGTCCAGGTAGGAGTTGATCGAGTCGTGCTGACGCGTCAGGTCCTCGAGCTGGTGCTGCGCGGCCGACCGGCTCGACTCGGCCTCTGCGCGGGCGTCGTCGATGGTCTGCTCCGCGAACTCCCTGGCCTCGGCCACGATCCGGTCCGCGGACTTGCGGGCGTCGGCAACGAGGTCCTTGACGTAGACGTCGGACTCGGACCGGATCTTCTCCGACTGCTCGAGGGCCACGGCCACGCGCTTCTCTGCCTCTGCTGCGTGCTCCTCCGCCGTGCTGACCAGCTTGGCCGTCTCGGCCTTCGCCGTCTCGTGCCGCTCGGCGAGCTCCTTCTCGACGCTCTCCTTGCGTGTGACGATGTCGAGCTCGGCCTGGGCGAGCGCCGCACGAGCCTGCTCGCGCAGGTCCTCCATCTCGCTGGTGACGGCGTTGGCCGCCTCGGCTGCCTGGCGGCGTGCCTCGGAGAGGATCTGCTCGGCCTCGGCCCGCGCGCTGGCCAGCATCGCGGACGCGTCACGCTCGGCGGTCTCGCGCTGCTCCGTGGTCTGCGTGCTGACCTCGCCGCGAAGCTTGGCGGCATCGCGCTCGGTGTTCACCCGCAGCTCGGTGGTCTCCCGCTCGACCGTGGAGCGCAGGGTGCCGAGCTCGCGCTCCAGGCTGGCCCGGCGCTCGCTCTCCTCAGCACTGATGGCGCTCGCGATCTGCGCGGACTCGCGCTCGGCGGAGCCGACGAGCTCCTCGGCGCGGCGCTGGGCGGCGAGCAGATGGCCCTCCGCCTCCGCGGACGTGGTGGTGCGGATCTCCTCGGCCTCACGACGGGCGCTGGCGAGCATCTCGGCGACCTCGGACTCGGCGCGCGACCGCACCTGCCCGCCGGACAGCTTCGCCCGTGCCATGATGTCCGCGGCCTGCTGGTTGGCCTGGTTGATGATGTCTGTCGACTGGTCCTCGGCTGAGCGCAGCAGCAGCTCGATACGGGAGCCGAGGCCGGCGTACGACGGCTTCTCCGTCTCACGTAGGTTGCGCTTGGCGTCAGTGAGATCCTGCGTGAGCTGCATGGCGCGGCCGTCGGAGGCCTCGACCTGGCGACGTGCCTCTTCAAGGGCGTGGTTCAGTCGATCCAGGTGAGCGTGCACCTGGTCGCGGTCGTATCCGCGCATGGCAGTCGGAAAGAGCGAGCGCTCGTCGGACACGGTGCAGACCTCCAGTGTCGGGACTTGGTGAGGCGCGGGTCAGGCTCCCCCCTTGCGGACGCCGTACATACGGCTCGTCCGGCGCCCAGGATACGTGCCTTGTGCGGATGTGGATACTCCGCGACGGGATGCAATGTACGTAATGCCTGGGATACTCTCCGCTGGCTCATGCGACCCGGGACCATGGTGGCGGTTCAGGCACACCTCGGTGAAGGAAGGGTGAGAATCCCGACCGAACCGCACAAGCACGCCCGTCATTGGACAGTGCTCCTCGTTCGGTCCCTATGCTGGAACATCCACCTGATCGACGGGCACGCGCCCAATATTCGAAGGGAATCGGTGGTGCAACGCATTCTGGCGACTCTCCTGATCCTTGCCGGGCTCGGCGGGATCGGTTACGGGGTCGCGACGGCGACCGTGCTACGCGAGTCCGACACGGTCGTCGCGACCGCGACCCCCAGCGGCGACGGAACGATGGTTGTCACAGAGCCTGGCGTGCTCGGCCTGGTCGACGACCAGGTGACCGTGCGAGCCACTGTCCCGGAGGGACAGAAGGTCACGCTCGCGCTCGGGTCCGACGTCGACGTGCTCGGCTGGGTCGGCGACGACCCCTACGACTCGGTGACCGGCCTGTCCTCCTGGGAGACGCTGAGCGTCGCACCGGGTACCGCTGCCGCGACCGAGGAGGAAGCGGCCGACGGCGAGGAGACGGACGATGCGCCGGCTGAGAAGCCGGCCTCCGGACCCGACCCTGCCGGCTCCGACATGTGGATCTCCGAGGTCAGCGGCGAGACGACCGTCTCCCTGCGCTGGACCGAGGAGCCCGGTCGCGTGGTCCTGCTGGCCGCCGGCGTCGGAAAGGACGCGGAGGCGCCGACGCTCGAGCTCACCTGGCCCCGTCCGGTGACCACGCCGTACCTGTGGCCGGGGGTGCTGGGCGGCAGCTTCCTCCTGATTCTCGGTGTCTTCATCGCCATCGGCGCACGCCGCAAGAAGAACCGCGGCAACAAGGGGCGGACGCCGTCAGCGGTCCGTACCCGTCAGCCCGACTCCGAGCTGCCGCGTCGCGACGCGGTCTTCGAGGTGGACGGCGAGCAGTCGAGCCCGTCCGCGCACGAGCCCGGCGGCGGGCTCCCACCCGCGCTCGGCGACCCGGTCGAGGGCGGGACTGCGGTCCTCCCGCCGGCGAGCCCGGCGCGGCCGGGCCGCGGACAGGCGGCCCAGAGCACGCCCGAGCCCGAGCAGGACCAGACGCGGTCCTGGGGCGCACCCGCTTCGTTCGGTGGCGCGGCCCCGATCACCCCGCCGCCGGCGGTCGAGCCGGCTCCTGGACCGGTCGCCGCCCCGGCGGCGTCCATCCGCGGGATCCGCCGCCGCCGTGGGCAGGGCTCCGGCGCACCCGCTGATCCCGCCCAGCCCCCGGCCCAGCCGACGCCGTTCGGCGGCGCCGCACCAGCACGGGCACCGATGGCGCCCGGGACGCCGGATCCTGCCCAGGCAGCCCCGCCCGCAGCCGCGGCGTCGGACAAGCCGATGACACGGCGCGAGATGCGTATGCGCGACCAGGCGCAGCGCAGGGCCGCGACAGGCGCGATGCCCACCGTGCCCGCGTCCGAACCAGAGCCCGAGCCCGAGGCTGAGCAGCCGGAGACACCCAGCAGTCGTGCTGCGGCGTGGCGCCAGACCTGGGGCGTCACCGGGAACGACGGAGGTAACTGATGAAGCGCACCACGACCACCCGCACCACGGCCGTGGTAGCAACCGTGCTCGCCACGGGTCTGCTCGCCGGCTGTGCCGAGGAGCTCCCGACGCCCAAGCCGGAGGCGCCCGTCGCGGCGGCGGTCGTCACCCAGTCCCAGGAACGCGAGATCCTGGACAAGGTGGCGGAAGTCGTCGGCAAGGTCGAGAAGTCCCGCGACGCCGACTCGCTCGCTGCCCGGCTGGACGGCCCAGCGCTCTCGATCCGCGAGACCCAGCTCGAGGTCGCCGACGCGCGCGGTGACAAGGAGCCGCTGACGGACCTGGCCATGGAGATGCAGCAGGTGATCCTGCCGTCGGACCAGGACTGGCCGCGCAGCAGCTTTGCGATCACGGTGCAGCCCAAGGACCTCACCACGCCGGTGCTCATGGCCTTCGACCAGGCCACCGCGCGTGACCAGTACAAGCTGTGGGGCTGGGTGCGCCTGCTGCCGGGGGTGACCATGCCGCAGTTCGCGGAGGCCGACCTGGGCAGCCCCGCCGTGCCGGAGGACGACGAGAGCCTGAAGGTGACGCCGGAGGACGCGATCAAGCAGTACGCGTCGGTGCTCACCGTCGACAAGGACTCGAAGTACGCCGAGAACTTCGCCGACGACGACCTGCGCCAGTTCTTCCGGGACTACGGCAAGCTCCAGGTCGATGCGATCAACAAGGAAGAGTGCGGTGGCTCCTTCGAGGTCGAGTACGAACCGACCAAGGACCCGGTGAAAGCCGTTCGCACGGCTGACGGCGGAGCCCTCGTGCTCGCCTCGATGATCAGCCAGGAGACGATCACGGCCAAGGAGGAGGGCTGCGAGATCGGCCCGCCGACCAAGACGACCAAGGCACTCTGGGGCGATACCGAGGTCAGCAACGTGGTCGAGGTCAACTACGAGGACATGGTGGCGATGTACGTGCCGCCCAAGGACTCGGAGGACGAGATCAGCCTGGTCGGCTACGAGCACGTCCCGAGCTCGGTCTCGAACGGCTGACCTCTCCGATCGACCCGTCGTCCCGCCGCTAGGGTGGCCCCCGTGAACCTACGGAGGCCACCCTTGCTTCGTCCCGACGTCTCGTCCGCGGCCCGACGACGAGGCGCCGGCTGCCTCGCCGCGGTCGGGGTCGTCTCGGTCCTGCTCGCCGGCTGCACGGTCGAACCGCCCACCCCCGCACCGGACGCACCAGCGATCGCGGCGGTGGTCAGCGAGCCGCAGGAACGCAAGATCCTGGACGCGGTCGCCACCTCCATCGCCAAGCACGACAACGTGTCGGCGGCCGACGGGCTACGAGCTCGCATGACCGGGCCCGCGCTGTCGATGCGGGAGGCGGAGCTCCGTCTCGCCGAGGACACGGGCGAGGAGAGGTGGCGCACCGACCTGTCGATGCAGACGCAGCAGACAGTTCTGCCGTCCGACCAGAGCTGGCCACGGACGAGCTACGCGGTCCAGGCCCAGCCGGCCGACACGCACACCCCGGCCCTCATGGTGTTCGACCAGGCCTCAGCCCGAGAGCAGTACAAGCTCTGGGGCTACGTGAACCTGGTGCCGGGCGCGAGCCTGCCGCCGTTCGCGCAGCCAGAGCTTGGCAGCGCGGCCGTGGCACCGGACGACGACACGTCGCTGGTCCGGTCGCCGCAGGACGCGCTCGCCGAGTACGCGGAGGTGCTGAGCGAGGACTCGGACGCGAAGGGCACAGGAGCGTTCGCCGACGACCGGCTACGGCAGGACCTGCGCGCCATCGAGAAGTCGCAGACCGGTGTCGCCGACTGGGCGGAGACCAAGGGCAAGTACTCCTTCACCGCAGAGGTCGAGCCGAGCCTTGGCCTACGGGCGGTACGCACAGCGGACGGCGGCGCGCTGGTGCTGGGCGGGCTCACGGGTACCCAGACGATCGAGGTCGGCCAGAAGGGCGCCAAGATCAACACGGACGCGCTCCCGTCCGCGCAGCAGGTCCTGTTCGGCGACGAGGCGGAGACCAACCGGCTGCGCACCCGCTACCACGACTTCGTCGCCCTCTACGTGCCGTCGGCCGGCTCGGCGCACAAGATCACGCTGGTGGGCTTCCGACACATCCCGATCGACGTGTCCGGCGAGTAACCACCGTCGAGTCACTAGGATTACCCCATGAGCAGTACGTCCCCTCAGCCCGGGCCCGCCCGGAGCGCCCAGCCCGAGTTCGCGGTGCGCGGCGCCGTCGACCTGTCCGCCCTCAACCGCCCTCAGGCACCACCGCCTGGTGAACCCGGTGGCGCACCCGAAGCCGGCGGCTTCGTGGTGGACGTCAGCGAGACGAACTTCGAACAGCTGATTCGCGACTCGTCCACCTACCCGGTGGTGATGCTGGTCTGGATCCCGACCGACCAGGCGAACGCCGAGCTCGGCGCTACGCTGGGTCGCCTCGCCGAGGAGTACGGCGGGCGGTTCGTCCTGGGGCGCGTCGACGCGCAGGCCTCGCCGCAGGTCGCCGCCGCGTTCCAGGTGCAGGGCGTGCCCACCGTCGTCGCGGTGCTGCAGGGCCAGCCCCTGCCCCTGTTCCAGGGTGCCGCAGACGAGCAGCAGATCCGCGACGTGCTGGACCAGGTGCTGGCCGCCGCCGAGCAGAACGGCGTCACGGGCCGTGCCCCTGGCGCGGTGCCGGCCGCCGACGAGCCGGAGGCCGAGGCCGAGCAGCCCCTGCCGCCGCTGCACCAGGAGGCGTACGACGCGATCGAGCGCGACGACCTGGACGCCGCGGCGGACGCCTACGCCAAGGCTCTGCGCCAGGATCCCAAGGACTCCGACGCGACCGCCGGACTCGCGCAGGTGCGCCTCATGCAGCGCACGCACGACGCTGACCTCGCCACGGTGCGCCAGGCCGCGGCGGCCGCGCCGTCCGACGTCGACGCCGCGCTCGCCGTCGCCGACCTGGACATGCTGGGCGGCAAGGTGGACGACGCGTTCGCGCGCCTGCTCGACCTGCTGCCCGACGCCGACGCCGAGGGCAAGGAGAAGCTCCGCGTCCGGCTGCTCGACCTCTTCGAGGTGGCCGGCACGACGGACCCGCGGGTGAGCAAGGCCCGCAAGCGCCTGGCGCTCAGCCTGTACTGACTCCTGACACCCCTCTCCCCTTCGAGGCCTAAGTTACTTCGCTTTCAGGCGGTTCAAAGCGAAGCAACTTAGGCCTCGAAGGAGAGAGGGCCGCCGCTAGCTGCGGTCGGCCGGGACGAGGACCAGCGCGGCCAGGGGCGGGATCCGGACTACGGCCGACCACGCGCGGCCGTGGTGCGGTACCGGCTCCGCCTGTACACGGCCCATGTTCCCCACGCCGGACCCGCCGTACACACCTGCGTCGGTGTTCAGCGCCTCCCGCCACACGGACGACACGGTCGCCGTGCTCGTCGGCGCCCCGGTCCCGACGGGTGCGACCACCAGGTCGGGCTCGACCAGCGGCAGCGTCGGCAGCGGCAGCCGGTACCCCTCGTGCGGCACACCGGCGAAGTTCACGATCACCACGACCGGGTCGCCCGAGCGTGACCGGCGCACGTAGGCCAGCACGTTGTGGTCGGCGTCGTCACCCTCGAGCCACTCGAACCCGGTGTGGTCGAAGTCCAGCTCCCACAGCGCCGGCGTCCCGCGGTAGAGCGCGTTCAGGTCCCGGACCAGGTGCTGCACGCCGGCGTGCCCGGCATCGCCGAGCAGGTGCCAGGGCAGCCCGTCCGACTCGGACCACTCGGACTCCTGCGCGAACTCGCACCCCATGAACAGCAGCTGCTTGCCGGGGTGGGTCCACTGGTAGGCGAGGAAGGACCGTACGCCTGCGAGCTGCTGCCACCGGTCGCCGGGCATCTTGCCCAGCAAGGACCCCTTGCCGTGGACCACCTCGTCGTGGCTGATCGGCAGCACGAACTGCTCGGTGAACGCGTACACGAGCGAGAACGTGAGCTCGCCGTGGTGGTAGCGCCGGTTGTACGGGTCCTCCGCGAGGTAGCGGAGCGAGTCGTTCATCCAGCCCATGTTCCACTTCAGGCCGAAGCCCAGCCCCCCGCTCGACGTCGGGCCCGTGACCCGGGGGAACGCCGTCGACTCCTCGGCGATCATCATGACGCCGGGGGTGCGGCGGTACGCGGTGGCGTTCGCCTCCTGGAGGAACGCGATGGCCTCGAGGTTCTCCCGCCCGCCGTGCATGTTGGGTGTCCACTCCCCGTCCTTGCGGGAGTAGTCGAGGTAGAGCATGGAGGCGACGGCGTCGACGCGCAGCGCGTCGACGTGGAACTCCTCGAACCAGTAGGTCGCGTTCGCCACCAGAAAGTTGCGCACCTCGCGCCGGCCGAAGTCGAAGATCAGCGTGCCCCAGTCCTGCTGCTCTCCGCGCCGGGGGTCGGGGTGCTCGTACAGCGGCGCGCCGTCGAACCGGGACAGCGCGAACTCGTCGCGCGGGAAGTGCGCGGGAACCCAGTCGAGGATGATGCCGATCCCGGCCTGGTGGAGCCGGTCCACGAGGTACCGGAAGTCGTCGGGCGAGCCGAACCGCGCGGTCGGCGCGTAGTAGCTGGTGACCTGGTAGCCCCAGGACCCGCCGTACGGGTGCTCCGCGACGGGCATCAGCTCGACGTGCGTGAACCCCTGCTCCGTGACGTACGCCGTCAGCTGCTCCGCGAGCTCGCGGTAGCCGAGGCCCGGCCGCCACGAGCCCAGGTGCACCTCGTAGACGCTCAACGGCGCGGAGTGCGGGTCGGTGGCCGTCCGGGCGGTGAGCCACGCCTCGTCGTGCCACTCGTGGACCGAGTCCGTCACGACGCTCGCGGTCGCGGGCGGCTCTTCCGTCGCCTTGGCGAGGGGGTCGGCCTTGGCCCGCCAGACGCCGTCGGCCCCCAGGATCTCGTACTTGTACCGCAGGCCAGGGCCGACGTCCGGGACGAAGAGCTCCCAGACGCCCGTGGAACCCAGCGACCGCATGGGGTGCGTGCCGCCCCAGCCGTTGTGGTCGCCCACGAGCCGTACGCCCCGCGCGTTCGGCGCCCACACGGCGAAGGCGACGCCGGCGATGTCGCCGGTCGCACTCGGATACCGGTGCAGATTGGCGCCGAGCACCTGCCAGAGCTGCTCGTGCCGCCCCTCGCCGATCAGGTGCAGGTCGACCTCACCAAGGGTGGGCAGGAACCGGTACGGATCGTCAGAGGTCCAGGCATGTGTGCCCGACCGGGTGCGGATGCGGTAGTCGGGCGCGTGCCGGGACCCGTCGGGACCCTCGGTGGCCGGCACGGCGGCCGCCCACACCCCCGCGCCCTGGTGGGTCGCGCTCACCTCGCCGCCCGAGGTGGTCACCATCACCACCTCGTCGGCGAGCGGGCGCAGGGCACGCACCACGGTCCAGGGCCCGTCGAGCAGATGGGGGCCGAGCACGGTGTGCGGATCATGGTGGGTTCCGGACGCGATAGCTGTCAGGACCTCGAGGTCGACGTCGGGCAGGTCTGCCATGGGCTCACCTTTCCATGGGGGGCAGGTGACGTGCGACACGTCGGGGCTGGTAGAGGTCACGAGCTGAGCACGCGTTCGACGGCGGTCAGTGGGATGTGCATCCACGCGGGACGGTGCCGGAACTCGTAGACCACCTCGTAGAGCGCTTTGTCCACGACGAGCGCGCGCAGGAGCAGCTCGGCGGTAGCGACATCGAGCTCGCTACCGGACGTGGCCGCCCCCGCCACCGCGTGCACCGGCCCGCCGTGCGTCTCGCCGCTGGCCTGGCGGTACCCCTCGAGAAAGCTGACCTGCGCGTGCGAGACCCAGTGCGGATCGGTGGCCCGCCCGACGGCGGCCGCGTAGTCCAGCGAGCGGAGCATCCCTGCGACGTCGCGCAGCGGCAGGTCGGGCGCTACGCGTTCGGCGACGGGGCGCTGCGGCTCGCCCTCGAAGTCGAGGATCTTCCAGCCGCCGGGCGCGTGCAGGGCCTGGCCGAGGTGCAGGTCACCGTGGATCGGCTGCAGCGGCACCATGCCGCCTGTGCGCTCGGCGACGGCGGCAAGGCGCGTGCTGACGGCGTCGAACAGGGCGGAGACCCCGGCGCGCTGCGGTGCCAGGTCCGGTACGTCGGCGAAGGCTTCGGCGGCGCGGCGGCGCAGCACTCCCATGAAGCCGGCGGGCTCGAGCGCCGGGCCGGGACCCAGCGCCTGGCGCAGGACCGCGTGCAGGTGGGCGACGGCGGCGCCGAGCTCAGCGGCTCGCTCGCCGAAGTCCTCGTCACGCTCGGCGTACGCGCAGGCCAGCTCGAACCCGTCGGTGGCGTCCGCGACGAGCTCGGACAGCACGGCGAGGTGGGCCAGGGGCCCGCCGGTCTTGCCCCACGACGGGTCCTCGGTGCGCGGTGGGACGTCGCGGGGCTCCCGGGGGTCGGCCACGGCATCGGGCGCGGGCAGCTCGACGGCGCCGAGGAAGCGGGGGACTCCGGCCCAGGCGGCCTTGGTCAGGGCCGCCGGGATCACGACGTCGGGGTGCGGGCCCAGCGCGACGGTCCGCAGGATCTTCAGCATCCCGCCCCGCCCGGTGCCGTGGTTCATGGCCGGGAGCATGACCGAGGTGTTCGACTGCTCCCCGGAGATCCGCCGCGCTCCGGCCAGCTTGTCGCAGACCTCTGGTCCGCCGGCGTCGGGGAGCGCCGTGGCGAGGTAGGCGTGCCAGGCGGCGGGGTGGGCACCGCCGTCGTGCACCGTGACGGTGCCCGACGCCGTCGCCACGGTGCCGATCAGGCCTGCGGCCTCCGTGTCGGCGGTGTCGGCCGTCGGCTCCGCGGTGGGGGTGAGCACCAGCGGCACCTGGATCACCAGCGACTCGTCGCCGGTGGCCAGGCCGGGGCCGTGCAGCCGCAGGAGCGCGACGACGACGTCGGCCACGCCGGGGAACGTGACGGTGAGCCACGGCTCGTGCGCCACACCTTCTGTGGGTACCGGGTACCAGCGCTGCTCGGGCAGCCACACGTCCAGCAGCCGCAGCACCTCGGGGGTGAGGTGCGCGGCGCCGGGAGAGACGTGGACGTGTCGCGCCGGGCTCACACCTCTCGCGCCTGCCCGGCCGGGCCGCCTGCCGCTGCCCGCACCGGCGGGGCCAGGACCAGCCAGTAGAAGTCCCGCGCGCCCCACGTCATGGTCAGGATCCCGTCCTCACCGACGCTCGGGAACCCGGCGCCGCCGAACACGTCGGTGAGCGTCCAGCCGGCGTAGCCCGGGAGCTTGATCGTCGAGGACCGTGCGGTGGCCGACAGGTTCGCGGCCACCAGCAGCGTCTCCTCGGCCGCGGTGCGGGTGAACGCGATGACCGACTCGTCGTTGCAGTCGAGCGCGGTGAAGTCGCCGGTGCCGAACGCGGGGTGCAGCCGCCGGAACGCCAGCATGTTGTGCGTCCAGTGCAGCAGCGAGGTGGGCTGGGCGAGCTGCGCCTCCACGTTCGTGTGCTGGTAGTGGTGCACCAGCGACTGCACGAGCGGCAGGTAGAGCTTGCCCGGGTCGGCGGTCGAGAAGCCGGCGTTGCGGTCCGGCGTCCACTGCATGGGCGTGCGCACGGCGTCCCGGTCGGGCAGCCAGATGTTGTCGCCCATGCCGATCTCGTCGCCGTAGTACAGGCACGGGGTGCCGGGCAGCGACAGCAGCAGCGCGTTGGCCAGCTCGATCTCCTTGCGGGCGTTGTCCAGCAGCGGGGCGAGCCGCCGTCGGATCCCCACGTTGGCCCGCATCCGGGGGTCGGGGGCGTACCAGCCGTACATGCTGGCGCGCTCCTCCGTCGACACCATCTCCAGGGTGAGCTCGTCATGGTTGCGCAGGAACGTGCTCCACTGCCCGCCCGCAGGAATGGCCGGGGTGTCGGCGAGGATCTCCAGGAGCTGGCGCGCCCGCTGGTCGCGGATCGCGTAGAAGATGCGCGGCATCACGGGGAAGTGGAAGCACATGTGGCACTCGGGCTCGTCCTCCGTGCCGAAGTACCCGACCACGTCCGCCGGCCACTGGTTGGCCTCGGCCAGCATGATGCGGCCAGGGAACTCCGCGTCGAGCATCCGCCGCACCTTGCGCAGGAAGACGTGCGTCTCGGGCAGGTTCTCGCAGTTGGTGCCCTCGGCCTCGAACAGGTACGGCACGGCGTCGAGCCGGAAGCCGTCCACGCCGAGCTGCAGCCAGAACCGCGCGACGTCGAGCATCGCCTCCACGACGCGCGGGTTCTCGAAGTTCAGGTCGGGCTGGTGGTTGAAGAACCGGTGCCAGAAGTACTCCCGCCGCACCGGGTCGAACGTCCAGTTCGACGTCTCCGTGTCCACGAAGATGATGCGCGCGCCCTCGTAGCGGGTGGGGTCGTCGCTCCACACGTAGAAGTCGCCGTACGGGCCGTCCGGGTCGGCGCGCGAGGCCTGGAACCACGGGTGGGCGTCGCTGGTGTGGTTCATGACCAGGTCGATCACCACGCGGATGCCCCGCTCGTGGGCTGCGGCGACCAGGGCGCTGAAGTCCGCGATGGTCCCGTACTGCGGCGAGACCGCGGTGAAGTCCGCGACGTCGTACCCGCCGTCGCGCAGCGGTGACGGGAAGAACGGCGGCAACCACAGGCAGTCGACGCCGAGCCACTCCAGGTAGTCGAGCCGGTCCACGAGGCCGCGCAGGTCACCGGACCCGTTGTCGCCCGAGTCGGAGAACGACCGGATCATGACCTCGTAGAAGACCGCCTTCTTGTACCACTCCGGGTCTGCCGACAGGCCCTTGCGCCGGGCGTCGACGCGTGGCTGCCGCCGCGGCGGCAGGGCCTGCACGGGCACGGGCACCGACGGCGGGTTCGGCATGCTGGGCCGCTCGGGCTGTGCGCCCCCGGCCGCCTCGGGATAGCCCTCCGGCGGCCCGACTGCGGGGCCACCCGGTCCGAACGTCGTCATGCCGGACCGACCTGGAGGACGTGGGCCACGCGAACCTGCGGGTCGAGCCGGACCCAGGGATGTGCTCCCCAGCCGAAGGTCTCGCCGGACAACAGGTCGTGTGCCACGAAGAAGGGGGCGTTCTCGTCGCCCTCGGGAGCACTGAGGCCGAGGGCGGAAAGGTCCAGGTGCACTACTGACTCCTGTACGTTCCGCGGGTCCAGGTTCAGCACGACCACGATCACGTCGTCGTGCCGCGGGGCACGCCGGTCGTTACCCCCTGCTCTCATGGTGCGGCCCTGCGGCGCCGCTGTCGCGCGCGACGCGTGATCGGCCGAGATTCGGCGGGAGAAGGCGAGCACGTGGCTGTTCGTCGTGGGATGGACCGTCAGGTTCCGGAGCTGCGTCAGGGCGGGGTGCGCGCGGCGCACCTCGTTCAGCTTGCCCAGCAGGAGCGCTATCCCGTACTCGTCGGCGGCCGCCCAGTCCCGGGGCCGGTACTCGTACTTCTCGTTGTCGATCTGCTCCTCGGCGCCGGGCCGGGGAGTGCTCTCCACGAGCTCGTAGCCCGAGTAGATGCCCCACGTGGGCGAACCGGTGGCGGCCAGCACCGCCCGCACGGCGAACGCCGCGACGCCGCCGTCGGTCAGGTAGGGCGGCAGGATGTCGTGGGTGGTGGGCCAGAAGGACGGGCGCAGCACCGAGCCCTGCGGCCCGCTCACCTCGGTCAGGTACTCCGCGATCTCCTCCTTGGTGTTGCGCCAGGTGAAGTAGGTGTACGACTGGTGGAAGCCGATCCGCGCCAGCGTCTGCATCATCGCCGGCTTGGTGAACGCCTCCGAGAGGAAGATGACCTCCGGGTTGGTCGCGTGCACCTCCGCGAGGAGCCACTCCCAGAAGTCCAGGGGCTTGGTGTGCGGGTTGTCGACCCGGAACAAGGTGACGCCCCGGTCGATCCACGTGCGGATCACGTCCAGCACCGCCACGTACAGGCCCTCAGGGTCGGTGTCGAAGCTGAGCGGGTAGATGTCCTGGTACTTCTTGGGCGGGTTCTCCGCGTACGCGATGGACCCGTCCGCGCGCACCACGAACCACTCGGGATGCTCGGTGACCCAGGGATGGTCGGGGGAGCACTGCAGCGCGATGTCGAGCGCCACCTCTAGGCCCTGGGCGCGGGCCGCCGCCACGAAGCGCCGGAAGCTCTTCTCCGTGCCCAGGTCGGGGTGGATCGCGTCGTGCCCGCCGTCCGCCGACCCGATCGCGTACGGGCTGCCCGGGTCGCCCGGCTGCGCGTCGAGCGAGTTGTTGCGCCCCTTGCGGAACGTCGTGCCGATGGGGGAGACCGGCGTCAGGTAGACGACGTCGAACCCCATCGCGGCGATGCCCGGCAGCCGCTTCGCCGCCGTCGTGAACGTGCCGGACACCCACGTGCCGTCCTTCTTCCGGTACGCGCCCTCCGAGCGGGGGAACATCTCGTACCAGGACCCGGCCAGCGCCAGTCGCCGCGACACCCGCAGCGGGTAGGTGTCCGACGCCGAGACGAGCTCGCGCAGGGGCGCGCGCCGCAGGGCCTCGGTAACCTCGGGCGACGTCGCCGCCGCGAACCGGGCCTGCGCCGGCCGGGTGGCGTCACCGAGGGCCCGCCGCGCCGCCGTCAGGGCACGCGCGGCGCGAGTGGTCCGGCCCGGAGCGACCAGTGCGTCCTCCGGCACCAGGCGGCAGATCCTGTCGAACAGCCGCACCCCTTCCGCGAGCATCAGCTCGGTGTCGATGTCTGCGCCGATCTTGATCCCGGCGTCGTGCACCCAGGTGGCGTAGGGGTCGGACCAGCCCTCGACCCGGAACGACCAGTCACCCTCGGCGTCGGGCTGCAGAAAACCGCGGAAGTGGTCCAGGCCGGGAGAGATATCGGTCATCGGCGCCCACGCGTGGTCCGAGCCGTCCGGGGCGACGAGCACGGCCGTGGCGGAGACGGCGTCGTGCCCCTCGCGGAAGACCGTGGCGTCGATCGGCACCACCTCGCCGACGGCGGCTTTCGCCGGCCACCGACCGCCCTCGACCACGGGTGCGACCTCGAGAACGGGGATGCGGCTGATCTGGCCGGGTGTCGTGTGCTGGCTCACCCGGACCACGCTATCGACCGGTCAGGGGGACTCGCCTTTCGGGCGCGCCGAGGTTCCGGTGAACGTCGTCGGACGGGTCGGTGAAGCCCTCGACAACAGGTGTGCCCGCCCGGACATGTGCGTAGTCTTCACTCCCGTGAGAGCGATCCGCAGATTCACCGTCCGCACGGTCCTCCCCGAGCAGCTCGTGGCGCTCGACGAGCTGGCCCAGAACCTTCGCTGGTCCTGGCACGCGCCCACGCGCGAGCTGTTCGAGAGCATCGACCCGGAGCTCTGGGCCGACGTCCGCGGTGACCCTGTCGCCCTGCTCGCCGCGCTCGGGTCCGACCGCCTCGCGGCGCTCGCGGCCTCCGACGAGTTCACGGGCCGCGTGCATGCCCTGTCCGACGACCTGCACCACTACCTGCGGGACCCGCAGTGGTACCAGGGTCGGCCGACGGCGTCGGGCGGCGAGCTGCCGCGTGCGATCGCCTACTTCTCCCCGGAGTTCGGCATCACCTCGGTGCTGCCGCAGTACTCGGGCGGTCTCGGCATCCTCGCCGGCGACCACCTGAAGAGCGCCTCCGACATGGGTGTGCCCATCGTCGGCGTGGGCCTGCTCTACGGCGCCGGCTACTTTCGGCAGTCGCTCACCCGCGACGCCTGGCAGGTGGAGACCTACCCCCTGCTCGACCCGGACGGGCTGCCGCTCGCGGTCCTGCGCGAGGAGGACGGCACACCCGCCGTCATCTCGCTCGACCTGCCCGGGGGACGCACGCTGCACGCGCACGTCTGGGTGGCCGCCGTCGGCCGCGTGCCGCTGCTGCTGCTCGACTCGAACGTGCAGGAGAACGACGAGGCCGCCCGCAAGGTGACCGACCGGCTCTACGGGGGCGGCGGGGAGCACCGCCTGCAGCAGGAGCTGCTGCTCGGCGTCGGAGGCGTGCGGGCGCTGCGTGCCTGGTCCCGCCTCACCGGTGCGCCGGAGCCGGAGGTCTACCACACCAACGAGGGGCATGCGGGCTTCCTCGGCGTGGAGCGCATCCGTGAGCTCGTCGGGTCGGGTCTGAGCGTCGGCGAGGCGCACGAGGCCGTGCGTGCCGCCACGGTCTTCACCACACACACGCCAGTCCCCGCCGGCATCGACCGGTTCCCGAAGGACCTGGTCAGCGCGTACTTCGGCGGCGACAACATGATGGACGGCGTGCCGCTGGAGAGCGTGCTGGCGCTCGGCTCGGAGGACTACGACGGTGGTGACCCCACCGTGTTCAACATGGCCGTGATGGGCCTGCGGCTCGGTGGCCGGGCGAACGGTGTCTCGCTCCTGCACGGCCAGGTCTCGCGGGAGATGTTCGAGGGCCTGTGGCCCGGCTTCGACGCGCGCGAGGTGCCGATCACGTCGGTCACCAACGGCGTGCACTCGCCCACGTGGGTCGCTCCGCGGCTGGCCGCCGTGGAGGCGGAGCGGATGGGGCTGGACCAGCTCACGGCGCCCGAGGCGTCGTCGGGCTGGCTGGACGCGAGCAACGTGTCCGACGCCGAGCTGTGGGCCCTGCGCGGCGAGATGCGCGGCGAGCTCGTGGCCGAGGCTCGGCGCCGGGTGCGCAAGTCCTGGCGCGAGCGCGGTGCGTCCCCCGCCGAGCTCGGCTGGGTGGACGACGTCCTGTCACCTGACGTGCTCACCATCGGCTTCGCCCGGCGGGTGCCCACCTACAAGCGGCTCACGCTCATGCTGCGCGACCAGGACCGCCTCAAGGCGCTCCTGCTGCACCCCGAGCGGCCGGTGCAGCTGATCGTGGCGGGCAAGTCGCACCCGGCCGACGACTCCGGCAAGCGGCTCATCCAGCAGTTGGTCCGGTTCGCCGACGACCCTGAGGTGCGCCACCGCATCGTGTTCCTGCCGAACTACGACATCGGCATGGCGCAGTCCCTGTACCCGGGCTGCGACGTCTGGCTGAACAACCCGCTGCGCCCGCTGGAGGCGTCCGGGACCTCCGGGATGAAGAGCGCGCTCAACGGCGGCCTGAACCTCTCGATCGAGGACGGCTGGTGGGCCGAGTGGTACGACGACGAGAACGGCTGGGGCATCCCGACGGCCGACGGCGTCGAGGACGCCGACCGCCGCGACGACCTGGAAGCTGCCGCGCTGTACGACCTCGTCGAGTCCCAGGTGGCGCCCGCGTTCTACGACCGGTCCGCTGACGGCGTGCCCGGCCGGTGGCTCGAGATGGTGCGGCACACGCTGGCCACGCTCGGCCCGAAGGTCCAGGCCACGCGCATGGTCTCCGAGTACGTGCACGGGCTGTACGCACCGGCGGCCGAGGCCGGCCGCACCCTCCTGGCCGACGGGTTCGCCGCGGCGAAGGACCTGGCGGGCTGGAAGGCCCATGTGCGCAGCTCCTGGTCCCAGGTGCGTGTGGACCACGTGGAGTCGGCGGGCATCGGCGAGGCGGTCCAGGTCGGCGACCGGCTCACGGTGCGCGCCTACGTCTCGCTCGGGGACCTGTCGCCCGACGACGTCGCCGTGCAGGTGGTGCACGGTCGGGTCACGGAGGCCGACGTGATCGAGGAGTTCGCCGCCGAGCAGCTCGCGTTCACCGAGTCCTACGAGGCGGGGCGGCACGCGTTCGGCGGGGAGGTCGACCTGGACACGTCCGGGCCGTTCGGCTACACCGTCCGGATCGTGCCGAAGCACCCGCACCTGACGAGCGTCGCGGAGCTGGGCCTGGTGGCCAACGCCTGACCGAGGCTCGCTCCGGGCGGTGGACTGTTCGGTGTCGAGGCGCAGGTTGGTTGTCGGGCTGGGTGTCGAGGCGCAGGTTGGCTGTGGAGCCGGACGCCGAACCGCAACGGAGCCGTCAATCAAGGCCCGGATAGACGTGCAGCCTTCGGTTCGGCGCCTGCGGCAACGTCGAACTTGCGGTTCGGCGGCCGGTCCCACGACCAACTTGCGGTTCGGCGCCAGCCGCCCGGCTAACTTGCGGTTCGGCGGCCACCAGGACGAACAAATTGCGGTTCGACGTCGGTCCGGGCTGCCTGGCACGCAGCCAGCCTGCGGTTCGGCCCCCGGCCCCCGACGTCGGTATCCCGGCGCACTCGAGCGGTGTCCTCCAGGACGGCCCACTGGCGGTTCGATTAGGCGAACTGCCCCTCGGGTGGGAAGAGTGGACCCATGAAGATCAATGTGGACCGTGACGCCTGCTGTGGCGCCGGCCAGTGCGCACTGCTCGCTCCCGACGTGTTCGGGCAGGACGAGGACGACCGGGTCATCCTGCTCGACGAGCGGCCGGGCCCGGAGCTCGACTTCGCGGTGCAGGAGGCAGTGAGCATGTGCCCGACCGGCGTCATCTGGGTGGACCAGAACGCCTGACGGGCCTCGGGGGGATCGGCTTGGCGGTCTCGATGTCGGCGGCCGCGACGGAGACCTCCCGCGGCTCCCCGCGGCCGGGCACCGGGTCGGTGCGCAGCCGCAGCCCGGCGTCGGACACCTCCACGATAAAGCCGATCAGGTCCGTCCAGCGGTACGCCGTGCCGCCGTTGGACACGACAGGGCCCGCTGGCGCGAGCCGGAGCCGGACCACCACCCGGGTTCCGGGCCGGAGGGCGCGCCAACCGCCCGCCGGGACCGGCGGTGTAGCGAACGTCACGTCGATTCTCCTTCCGCTGCGTGAGACCGGTGGGGATCTGACGGTCTTCCGGGAGATACTAGGATCGCGCCGCCGGGTTCGTCCCGCGGACCGCATCGTGCATGACCCCCCCAGTCCGGACGTGGAAGGACACCCTCGAAGTGACCTACGTGATCGCTCAGCCGTGCGTCGACCTCAAGGACAAGGCGTGCATCGAGGAGTGTCCCGTGGACTGCATCTACGAGGGCAGCCGCTCCCTGTACATCCACCCGGACGAGTGCGTGGACTGCGGCGCGTGCGAGCCGGTCTGCCCGGTCGAGGCCATCTACTACGAGGACGACGTCCCCGATGAGTGGAAGGACTACTACCGCGCGAACGTCGAGTTCTTCGACGACCTCGGGTCGCCCGGCGGTGCCGCGAAGATGGGCATCATCGAGAAGGACGACCCGATGATCGCGGCTCTCCCGCCCCAGGCCTGACGTGGGCCTGCACGACCTCTCCGACCTGTCGTACCCCTGGGACTCGATCGCCGGCATCGCGGCGACCGCCAGAGCCCATCCGGGCGGGCTGGTCGACCTCTCCATGGGCACGCCCGTGGACCCGACACCAGAGGTCGTGCGGCACGCGCTCGAAGCGGCGTCGGACGCGCCTGGCTACCCGATGACGGCGGGCACACCCGCGCTGCGGCAGGCCGTCGCCGACTGGTTCGCCCGGCGCCGGGGCGTGCCCGGTCTCGACCCAGCCGCCGTGGTGCCGACTATCGGCTCCAAGGAGCTGGTCGGTCTGCTGCCCTCGCTGCTGCACCTCGGCCCGGGTGACGTCGTGGTGCATCCGGCCGTCGCCTACCCGACGTACGTGGCGGGCATCCGTGCGGCCGGCGCCACGCCGCTCGGGTGCGACGACGTCGCCGACTGGGCCGGCCGGGACGACGTCAGGATGGTCTGGGTGAACAGCCCGGGCAACCCCACCGGTCGCGTGCTGGACGTCGAGGCCCTGCGCGCTGTGGTGGAGGCCGCGCGCGCCATCGGCGCAGTGGTCGTGTCCGACGAGTGCTATGCGGAGCTGGCCTGGGAGGCGCCGTGGGTCGCGGACCCTGGCGCAGGGCCGGGTCACGGCGGTGTCCCGTCGGTGCTCGACCCGCGCGTGTGCGGCGGTTCCCACGAGGGCCTGCTCGCGGCGTACTCGCTCTCGAAGCAGTCCAGCATCGCCGGCTACCGCGCGGCGTTCCTGGCGGGCGACGCCGCGGTGATCGCCGAGCTCACGCAGATCCGCAAGCACCTGGGCCTCATCGTGCCCGCCCCGGTGCAGGCGGCGATGACGGCGGCCCTGTCCGATGACGAGCACGTCGCCGCCCAGCGCGCGACCTACGGTGCCCGGCGTCGGGCGCTCGCCGCCGCGCTCGCCGCCGCGGGGCTCACCGTGGACGAGTCGGGTGCCGGTCTGTACCTCTGGGTGGCGGCCCGGGACGGCCGCTCCGGGCAGCAGCTCGCCGAATGGTTCGCCGAGCGCGGCATCCTGACTGCGCCAGGACACTTGTACGGCGACGACAAGCACACGCGAGTGGCGCTCACCGCCACTGACGCGCAGATTGCCGACGCTGTGTCACGCCTCACAGAGGCTTGACCGACGGATTGGAAAAACAAGAGCTGGGCGCGATACTGTCGTGCCCCAGGTCGACGCTGCCCGACTGCTTTCTTCAGCAGCGTCCCTCGTGCGCCATTCAGGAAGGAAGACATGACCTCCACACCGGTGGACGGCTCGAGCCGCGTCGAGCTCGCCGTCAACGGAACCTCTCACACCCTGCCTGTCGTCGCCGCGAGCGAGGGCAATGACGGCATCGTCGTGTCGTCGCTGCTCAAGGACACCGGCCTGGTCACGGTCGATCCGGGCTTCATGAACACGGCGTCGTGCGAATCGGCGATCACGTATATCGACGGCGATGCCGGCATCCTGCGCTACCGCGGGTACCCGATCGACCAGCTCGCTTCTGGCTCGGGTTTTCTCGAGGTGTCCTACCTCCTCATCTACGGAGAGCTGCCGAGCCCCGCGGAGCTCGACACGTTCACCGAGCGGGTCAACCGCCACACGCTGGTGCACGAGGACTTCCGCACGTTCATGGGCACCTTCCCCCGGAACGCGCACCCGATGGCCGTGCTCGCGTCCGCGGTGAACGCGCTCTCCACGTTCTACCCGGAGTCGCTCGACCCGGCGGACGACGACCAGGTCGACCTGGCCACCGTGCTGCTGCTCGCCAAGACGCGGACCATCACGTCCTACCTGCACCGACGTCGTGTGGGTGAGCCGCTGCTCTACCCGGACTACTCACGCGGGTACGTCGAGGACTTCCTGCGGATGACGTTCGCGACGCCGTACGAGGCCTACGAGGCCGACCCGATGATCGTCGACGCCCTCGAGAAGCTGCTCGTGCTCCACGCGGACCACGAGCAGAACTGCTCCACGTCCACCGTGCGCGTCGTCGGCTCGTCCAACGCGACGCTGTACGCCTCGGTCGCCGCGGGCGTGAACGCCCTGTCCGGCCCCGCGCACGGCGGCGCCAACGAGGCGGTCCTGTCGATGCTCGAGAAGATTCGCTCGGGCGGCGAGACGGTCGAGACCTTTATGGAAAAGGTCAAGAACAAGCAGGACGGCGTGCGCCTGATGGGCTTCGGCCACCGCGTGTACAAGTCCTACGACCCGCGCGCCGCGATCGTGAAGAAGTCGGCCGACGAGGTGCTCGACAAGCTCGGCGCCAAGGACGAGCTGCTCGACATCGCGCGCGGGCTCGAGGAGATCGCCCTCTCGGACGACTACTTCGTGGAGCGCAAGCTCTACCCGAACGTCGACTTCTACACGGGCCTCATCTACAAGGCCATGGGCTTCGAGCCGGCCATGTTCACGCCGCTGTTCGCACTGGGCCGCATGCCCGGCTGGATCGCCCAGTGGCGCGAGATGATCAAGGACCCGCAGACGAAGATCGGCCGCCCGCGCCAGGTCTACACCGGCGCGACCGAGCGCCCGTACGTCCCGGGGTCCAGGCGCTGATTTCGGTCGGCTGTCGCTAGTCGCCCCTGAGAGGTGCGCTCTACCCAGGGATCGGGCCCGGAACTGACGTCAGTTCCGGGCCCGGTCCCTGGGTAGACGCGCATGGTGGCTGGTTCGCATGCTGCTGCGTGATCGGATCGTTGCCCTGGGCGTCACTAGTTTCGTCGTCCGTGTCACAGGGCAGGGCTAGTTTGGGCCCGTGAGTCGAGCCACCCTCCTTGCCCGCCGGTCGACGGCGCACCGCGGGCTGCTCGCGCTCGTGTGGCTGCTGGTCGCGGTGCTGACCGGCGCCCTTGGTGTGACCGTCGGCTGGACGCAGGCCGCCGCAACGGCGGAAGCCCGCGACGGGTTCGCGGACGCCGAGCCGTCGGCCCGGGCGGTGCAGCTCGCCACCCGCCTGGCGGACGAGGGCGAGGCCGACGCCCAGGACACCCACGTCCAGCAGGTGCTCGCCGACCTGCTCGGGAGCGTGCCGCACCACGTCGCCTACGACGTGCGGACCGAGCCGCAGTACACGCGAGGCAGCGCGGGGGAGGACCTGGGCCGCTGGCCGGTGGCGCTCCTGCCCGCCCCGTCGCGCGCGGAGGTGCTGGCGGGGGAAGGCGCGGCTGGTGTCACCGTCGTGGAAGGGGCCTGGCCCACCGACGCCTCAGATGCCGCGGTACAGGCCGATGCCGCGGAGGCAGCCGGCCTCACGGTCGGCGACACGATCCGCCTGGGCGTGGATCCCGATGCCCCGACGACCACGGGGACGCCCCTCGTCATCGCGGCGACGTGGCGCGTCACGGACCCTGACGCCGCCGTCTGGCTCGGGGACCCCGCTGCGCTGACCGGGGCCGACGGCGCCCATCCCGGCCCGGTGGTCGTGAGCCAGGAAGTCGTCACAGGCCTGGACACCGACCCGTTCGCGCGCTGGACCGTTGTGCCCGACCGCACCGCGCTGACTCCCGCGCACCTGCCCGCACTGGCGGCGCTCACCGCCGAGGTCGAGCGCGGCCTGGGCGAGGACGACTCCGTCGCGCCGCGCGGGCTGACCGTCACGGGCACGCTCAGCACGACGGCCGCCGATCTCGAGGCCGCGCTGCGTGCGGCGGACGCCGTGGCCCTGGTGCCGCTCTGCCTCCTGGCGCTCGTGGGTCTGGTCGCACTGGTACAGGTGGCGCGTCTGCTGGCCGCCACCCGTGAGGCGGAGGTCGCGCTGCTCGTCTCGCGCGGGGCCGCGCCCGGGACGGTCGCGGCGGCAGCCCTCGTGGAGGGGGTGCTGCTCGCACTGACCGCAGCGGCGGCAGGGGGCGGCGCGGCCTGGGCGGCGCTGCGGCTGGTCACCCGGGCGGACGCCGGTGCAGCCGTCCCCGCCGCGACGCCCCTGGCCGTGGCGCTGGCGGTCGCGGTCGTGGCGGCCGCGACACTCATGCTGGTCGCGGCGCTGCAGGCGCAGGCAGCGGCGCGGCGACAGGTGACCGACCGCTCGGGGCGGGTGCGCCAGGTGGCGGCCCTCGGCACGGTGGTGCTGACGGTGGCCGCCGCCGCGGTGAGCGTCACGCAGCTGCTGCGCTACGGCTCACCGCTGCTGGCCACGCCGGACGGTCCCCGGATCGATCCGACGGCCGCTGCGGCTCCTGCGCTCGCCCTCGCAGCCCTCGCCGTCGCCGCGATGGTGGTCCTCGGCCCGGCCACCCGCCTGTGGGCCGGGCTCGCCGGCCGGTCGCGCGGCGTCGTCGGACCGCTGGCGGCGCGGCAGGTGGCCCGACGGCTCGTCGTCTACGTGGTACCGGTGGTCCTGCTCGTGCTCGCGGGCGGCGCCGCGACGCTCGCGGGCGGCTACGCGGGTACCGCCGAACGGCTGCGGGCCGACGTCGACGTGCTCGCCAACGGTGCCGACGTGCGGGTCACGGCACCGGAGAGCGGACGTCTCGACCCGACGCCGTACCTGGAGGGCGGTGCCGAAACCGGGGGGCCGGGTCCGGACGCCGTCGCCGCGGCGCCCGTCCTCTCCGCTACGGCGTACTCCGACGGGCTCCCGGTCACGATGCTGGCGCTGCCGGCGGCCGCGGCACCAGCGGTGATGCGTGCACCGGCGGAGGTGCTCGACGTCGGGCGGCTGGCCGACGACCTGGCGAGCGACGCCTTTGCCACGGCGCCGGCCCTGCCCGACGGCGCGCGCGACGTCGGCCTCACGATGAGCGGCAGCATCCGCCCGACGACCGATATGCCGCTGCCGGCGGGTGCGCCCGGGCACCGGCTCGACGTGTCGGTCGTGCTCGCGACGCCCGACGGCACGCTGGCCACGGTCGACCTCGGGCAGCTGAGCGAGGGCGACGGGACCGGCGACACCCTCGGGGCAGACCTGACCACCCACGAGCTGTCGGGAGCTGTTCCACCACCGCCGGAAGGCCAGACCTGGCGGGTCGCCGCTCTGGACGTGGGTACCTTGCCCGGCTGGTCGACGGCTCAGGCGTCGCTGTCCGTGGTCGGCCTCACCGCGGACGGAGCGCCCGTCGACGGTGCGGAGTGGACCCTGTCGGAGACCATGGACGGCGCCGACGGCCTGGAGCTGGGAACGGAGACACTGCCCGGCCAGGTCGAGCTCACCATGCAGCTCGCCAACGACGCGACGGCAGCCAGCAGGCTCCGCCTCCTGACCACGCCCGACGCCGGGCCCGTCCCGCTGCTCGCCTCGGCGTCGCTGTTCAGCGCCCTGGGCATAGCCACGGCGGACACCTTCGAGCTGACCCTCGGTGGAACGCGGCTGCCGGTGGTCGCCGTCGCGTCGTCGGGCACGGTGCCCGGGGCGCTCGAGCCGTACGCAGCCCTGCTGGACCGCGGAGCGCTCGCCACCGTGCTCGTCCGCGAGGTGAGTGACCCGGTCCTGACGAGCGAGGTCTGGCTGGCCGCGGGCCCGCCCGGTGCCAGTGCTCCGGCCGACGCCGTGACCCGCCTCGCCAGTGCGACGACCGCCGTCGCGGAGGCCACCGGCGAGAGCAGCCGCGAGCGGCCGACCGTCACGACACCCGGCTACGGCTCTACGGACACCGCCGCCCCGGTACGCGTCTCGTTCTGGCTCGCGGCCGCCGGCACAACGGTGCTCGCCCTGGCCGGCGTGCTCGCCGTCGCCGTGGCGACCCTGCGCGAGCGGCGCGGCGAGGTCATCGTGCTGCGCGCAGTGGGTCTCGGTCCTGTGGCGCAGGCCAGGGCGCGGTCCACCGAGCTGATCGCGGTCGGCTCGGTGGCGCTCGCGGTGGGCGCCGTCGCGGGATGGGCCGTCGCGCGGTTCACCGCCGGCGGGCTTGCCGGCGCGACGCTCACGGGCATCGACGCCGCACCACCTGCCCAGTTCGTCGTGGAGACCGCGGGGACCGGCCTGGTGCTGGCCGTGGCCGTGGCAGGTCTCGTCCTGGTCGCGATCGGGGTCGGCGGGCGCGTCGCCGCACAGGCCCGCGACACCACCTACCGCGAGGAGGTCCGCTGATGGGGGCGCTGTCCGGGCTGGGCCTGCTCGCGCGGCGGCAGCTGCGCACGTCCTGGGGTGCCACCGCGACGCTCGGCGTCGTCGCGTTCCTCGCGGCCGGTGTGCTGTCGACCGCACCGCGCGCGATCGCGACGATGCACGCGGACCAGGTGACCTATGAGACGGCGGCGGCCTCGGGACCGGCACGTGACGTGGTCTCGGTCGCCGGAGCGATCCCCGGGGAGCCGCCCGGTGGGATCTACGGCTACGAATCGCCCGACGTCGGAGGTGGCGTCCCCGCCGAGCCCGACTGGGCACCGTTCCTCGCGAACCTGGACACCGTGCGCACCGAGACAGAGGATCCGCTGCGTTCGGTGATGGGTGCCCCGCACTTCCACGTGACCTCGGCGGAGCCCGCGTACACCGAACCGGTACCCAGCTCCCAGCTGGCCGAGGCCAAGGTCTTTCTCCGCTCGGCCACCGACCTTGCGGAGAACAGCGAGCTCCTCGAGGGCCGGTGGCCCGGTGCGACCCCAGCGCCGGCGTTCGAGGTCGCCGTCTCGCGCGCCGTCGCGGAGACGTACGGCTGGGAGCTCGGCGGCCGGTACGACAATCTCGGCGGCTCCGGCATCATCGCCCTGGCCGAGCGCTACCCCGCCCTCGTCGTGACAGGGATCTTCGAGGCCGGCGACCCGGACACCGACTACTGGCTGCACCACAGCCTGGCGGCCAGGGCATCGGTGATCACCGACCCGAACCGCGGCCTTCTCGGCACCGCTTCCGTCTACATCAGCCCGGCGATGATCACGCCGGTCACCCTGGGTATCGGGCAGACCCGCGTCTGGTATCCGGTGGACACCGACGGCGTGACCGCTGCCGACGTGCCGCTGCTCCTGGCCCAGGCCAACGGCCAGTCGGCCCAGACGTTCCGCGTCCCGGCGGGCCCCGACGACCCCGTGCCGATGGAGCTGCGCCCCAGCACCCGCCTCAGCGAGATCCTTGAACGCCTGCTCGCGCAGCGGACCGGCGTCGACGCGATAGTCGCGGTGCTCGCCGTCGGGCCGCTCGGCGCCACCGTCGCGGTGCTCGCCCTCGGCGCCCGGCTCGTCGTCGACCGCCGGCGCTCGGCGCTCGCCCTGCTCCGCGCCCGTGGGGCGTCCGGGACACAGCTCCGCCTGCTCATGGGCGGCGAGGGCCTCGTCGTGGGGCTCGGATCTGCGGTGGCGGGGTTCGCGGCCGGGCTCGCGCTCTCTGCCGGTCTCGGCCTCGACGCGCCGGTCACCGTGAGCCAGGTGGCCTTCGCCCTCGCCGCGGGTCTCGCGCCCGCGACCGCACTGGCCCTCGCCACCTCACCGGCCGGCCTGCGAACCGCCCGCGCCGACCTCGCCCCCCGCTCGCGCAGCCGCGTGCGGTGGGTGCTCGAGGTGCTGGTCGTCGCGAGCGCGGCGCTGGCGACCTGGTTGCTGCTCTCGCGCGGTGTCGTCGCGGGCTCGGGTGCCGGCACGGGCGTCGACCCGCTGGTCGCCGCCGCGCCGCTGCTGATCTCCCTCGCCCTCACCCTGCTCGCCGTGCGTGCCTACCCCTGGCTCGCGCTCGCGCTCGAACGGGCGCTCGCGCCCCGGCTCGACCTCGTCCCGTTCCTCGGCGCAGCGCGCGCCACGCGTGACCCGGCCGGCGGGCCCGTCCCGGCGGTGGCGCTCGTGCTGGCCGTGGCCGTCGCGGCGACGTCGGCGGTGCTCTACTCGACGGTCTCCGGTGGCGTGGTCCGCGAGGCGTGGCGAGCCACCGGCTCCGACCTGCGTATCTCCGGCCCGATCATCGACGAGCCGGTGGCCGAGCAGCTCGCCGCGATCGAGGGGGTCGAGGCGGTGACCGCGGTCGCCGACGTTGGTGACGCCGTGCTGCAGGGCACGGCATCGTCCCCGCGGACCGAGGTGTACTCCGTCGACGCCGCGGCGCTCGCCCTGGTCCAGGAGGACGTGACCGGGGCGGCGCCCGAGACGCTCCGCGAGCTGGTCCGAGCACCGGCCGGTGGGGCGGACGACGCGTTGCCCGTGATCCTCACCGAGTCGGCCGCCGGTCCCGGTGTCGCCGCGGGGAGCACGGGGATCACCCTCGCGACGCAGGAGGGCGAGGTCCCGGTCCGCGTGGTCGACGTGGTCGACACGCTGCCTGGCCTGCCCGCCGGCCGCGCGCTCGTCCTGGCAGACACGGAGCTGCTCACCGCGAGCACCGGCGAGACCAGCTTCGCGCGGCTCTCGCTCGTCGGCCTGGCCGACGACGCGGATCGCGCGGCGGTGACCACCGAGATCTCGCAGGTGCTGCCGTCCGCACTGGTGGAGGACCCGGACCAGGAGGCGGCCACCATGCTCGCCGCGCCCGTCTCGGGCGGGCTGGTGATCGCCTTCGTGCTGGCCGTGCTGCTCGCGGGGCTGCTCTGTGCGGCGGCCGTGGTGATGACGCTCATGCTGGCCGCACCCGCCAGGGCCCGGCTGCTCGCCGTGCTGCAGACGCTCGGCCTGTCGCCGCGCCAGGGACGCGGGCTCGTCGGCTGGGAGATCGGGCCGTGGGCGGTGGTGGCGCTGGTGGTGGGCGCGGTGCTGGGTGTGGCCGTGCCGTCGCTCGTGCTGGCAGCTGTGGACGTCACGGCCCTGACCGGCGGCGTCACGCAGCCGGCCCCGGAGTACGACCCGCTGCTGCTCGGTGCGGCCGCCGCGGGCTTCGTCGCCGTGGTGCTGGCCGCAGTGGGCGTCGCCGCGGCGCTGAGCAGGCGCGGCGAGGTAGCCGCCCAGCTCCGGATGGGCAGCAACGACTGACATGACGACCGCGGACCCAGGCGTTCGAGAGGAGACCCGATGAGCACGACCATCGAGCTGACGGACGGCGGCGCGCCCGCGTCGGCCGGGCCGCCGCAGGACGGCGGCGAGATCCGGTGCGGCGACCTGGTCCGGATCTTCGCCACGGACGGCGTGGAGGTGCAGGCGCTGCAGGGCCTCACGCTGAGCGTCGACCCGGGGGAGATCGTCGCCGTCGTCGGCGCGTCCGGTTCCGGGAAGTCCACGCTGCTGACGATCCTCTCCGGCCTGGACACGCCGACGGGCGGGTCCGCCGTGGTGGCGGGCACGGACCTGCTGACCATGGGACACGCCGAGCGGGTGCGGTACCAGCGCTCCACCGTCGGCTTCGTGTGGCAGCAGACCTCGCGCAACCTCCTGCCGTACCTGACGGCGAGCGAGAACGTCCGGCTCCCGCTGGAGCTGGCGAACACGCTGCCGCGGCGTGAGCGGCGGCGTCGCGTCGAGGAGCTGCTCGAACTGCTGGAGGTGGGCCACGTGGCCGGCCGGCGACCGGGCCAGATGTCCGGCGGCGAGCAGCAGCGGACGGCGATAGCGGTCGCCGTGGCCAACAGCCCGCGCGTGCTGCTGGCGGACGAGCCCACCGGCGAGCTCGACGAGGCCACCTCCGCCGAGGTGCTGGAAGCCCTGCGCGGCGTGAACCGGGAGACCGGCGTGACCACCCTGATCGTCACGCACGACCCGACGGTGTCCGAGCACGTGGCGCGCACCGTCCAGATCCGCGACGGCCGGACCTCGACGGAGACGCTGCGGCGCACGGAGACCGATGAGCACGGCCGGGCACGGCATGTGTCGGAGGAGTTCGCGGTGCTCGACCGGGTGGGCCGCCTGCAGCTGCCGCAGGACTTCGTGCACGCGCTCGACCTGCGGGACCGCGTCCGCTTGGCCCTCGAGCCGGACCACGTGAGCGTCTGGTCGGCGACGCCGGGCTCGTCGGCCGAGCCGAGCCCGGTGGCCGATCCTGTCGAGATCCCGACCGAGGAGGACCGATGACCGCCACCGCTCCGGCGCGCACCGTGCTGCGTGCCCAGGGCCTCACCCGGGTGTTCGGGACCGGTGCCGGCGAGGTGCGCGCCCTGACGGACGCCGCGCTGCAGGTCGCGGCGGGCGAGCTGCTCGTGGTGCGCGGCCCGTCCGGCTCTGGCAAGACGACGCTGCTGAACCTGCTCGGTGCCCTGGACCGCCCGACGTCGGGCAGCGTGTGGCTGGGCGACGCCGAGCTGACCGCACTGGGGGAGAAGGCGGTCCTCACGGCCCGGCGGGAGCGGATCGGCTACGTGTTCCAGTCGTTCGGGCTGGTGCCCGTCCTGTCGGCGGCGGAGAACGTGGAGGTACCGCTGCGGCTGCGGCGCACCCCACCGGCCGAGCGGGCGGAACGGGTGGCGGCGGCGCTGGACGCGGTCGGGCTCTCCGGGCATGCGAAGCAGCGGCCCTACGAGCTGTCGGGCGGCCAGCAGCAGCGCGTGGGCATCGCCAGGGCCCTCGTCGCGGAGCCCGAGGTGCTGCTCGCCGACGAGCCCACCGGACAGCTCGACTCGGGGACTGCCGCCGTGGTGATGGACCTGCTCGCGCGGGTCGCGCACGAGCGCGGCGTGGCCGCCGTCGTCTCGACGCACGACCCCGAGCTGATGGCCCGCGCCGACCGCGTGGTCGAGCTGCACGACGGGCAGGTGATGGACTGAGGCAACAGGGTGAATTTCCTGGTGAACGCCCTCTCGGCGCGATTGTTACGGCTGTGAGAACCACCTGGTCAGAACTGTTACCTGGTGTTACTCCCACATACCGAGATGGTCACAACTCGGTGGAGTTTCCCTTACGGTGGTCATCGGCATCTGCGTGGAGCGACTACGTTAGGTCTGTTATCACTGGGCGCAAAGAAGCGTCCGCATCGCTCCGGAGGACAACTCCGTCGGACGGAGTGGGCACAACGAACCAGGAGGACACGTGACACCTCGAAAGCGACTCATGGGAGTGGGAGCCTTTACGCTCGCCACGGCTCTGGTGCTCTCGGCCTGTGGTGGCGGCGGCAGCGGCGACGACGATGCGAGCGGCGACAACGCGGCCATCGTGACCGTCGGTAGCGGCGAGCCGCAGAACCCGCTGATCCCGACGATGACCAACGAGGTCTACGGCGGACTCGTCGTCAGGAACATCTTCGCCGGCCTCGTTCGCTATGACGAGAACGGTGGCATCGAGAACGAGGTTGCCGCGTCCATCGAGTCCGAGGACAACAAGGTCTGGAACATCACCCTCAACGAGGGCTGGGAGTTCTCCGACGGCACCCCGGTGACGGCACAGAGCTTCGTCGACGGCTGGAACTACGGCGCCTACGGTCCCAACGGACAGAACCTGAGCTACTTCTTCACCCCGATCGAGGGGTTCGAGGACGTGCAGCTCGCCGAGGACCAGCTGAACGAGGACGGCACGCCCAAGGAGGGCGAGGTGCCGAAGGCCGAGACCCTGTCCGGCCTCGAGGTCGTCAGCGACACCGAGTTCACGGTCACCCTCACTCAGCCGGAGTCGGACTTCCCCGTGCGCCTCGGCTACGCCGCGTTCTTCCCGGTGCCCGAGTCGTTCAACGAGGACCCGGAAGCCTTCGGTGAGAACCCGATCGGCAACGGCCCGTACACGCTGGCGAACTGGGAGCACGACTCCGTCCTCGAGCTGCGTCCCAACGAGTCCTACGCGGGTGGCAACACCGTCGAGAACGACGGCGTCGACCTCCTCGCGTACACGCAGGAGGACGCCGCGTACAACGAGCTGCTCGACGGCAACCTCGACATCGTCATCAACATCCCGTCGTCGGCCTTCGGCACCTTCGAGGAGCAGCTGGGCGAGCGCGCGGTCAACCAGCCGGCCGCGGTGATCCAGGTCATCAACGTCCCGGAGTACAACGAGAAGTTCTCCGGTGAGGCGGGCCTCCTGCGCCGTCAGGCGATCTCCATGGCCATCGACCGTGAGGCGATCACCGAGACCGTCTACCACGGTGCTCGCACGCCGGCCACCGACTTCACCTCGCCGGTGATCAACGGCTGGACCGAGGACCTCGAGGGCAACGAGGTGCTGCAGTACAACCCGGAGGAGGCCAAGAAGCTCTGGGACGAGGCCGAGGAGATCGAGCCGTGGGGTGACGAGCCGTTCTACATCTCGTCCAACGCGGACAGCGACCACCAGTCCTGGATCGACCCGACCTGCAACGGCATCCGCGACGTGCTCGGGATCGAGTGCGAGTTCGACCAGTACCCGGTGTTCGACGAGTTCCTCGACGCTCGTGACAACGAGACGCTCCCGGCGACGGCCATGTTCCGTGGTGGCTGGCAGGCGGACTACCCGTCCATGGGTAACTTCCTCGGCCCGATCTACGGCACCGGTGCCGGCTCGAACGACATGAACTACTCGAACGAGGAGTTCGACGCCAAGCTCGACGAGGCGGCCGGCGCTGCGACTCCGGAGGAGGCCACCGAGCTGTACAAGGAGGCCCAGACCATCCTCCTCGAGGACCTGCCGGGCATCCCGCTCTGGTACCAGAACGCCACCGGTGGCCACTCCGAGGCGGTCGACAACGTGGCGTTCGGCTGGGACAGCGACCCCATCCTGACGCAGGTGACCAAGTCGGAGTGATGGTGATGACGTCCGGTCGCCGGACGTAGCCCATCACCCCAGATGGGAGGCGGGGCGTGCAACACTGCACGCTCCGCCTCCCCTGTGCCGTGTCCTGGCTCTCGGAAGGTTCCGGGATAATGGGCGGCGGAAACTTACCAAGGAGATTTAACGATGCTCTGGTACATCGGACGCCGACTGATCCAGGTGATCCCCGTGTTCCTCGGTGCCACGCTGCTGCTGTACGCGCTGGTGTTCCTGCGACCCGGTGATCCCGTCGCGGCGCTGGGCGGTGAACGAGGCCTGCCCGAAGCCGTACAGGCCCAGATCCGCGAGCAGTTCCACCTCAACGAGCCGTTCATCATGCAGTACTTCTACTTCCTCAAGGGCGTCGTCACCTTCGACATGGGGAACGACTTCACGGGGCAGCCGGTGGCGGAGACCATCGCGAACGCGCTGCCCGTGACCTTCCAGCTGGCCATGATGGCCATCGTGATCGAGGCCGTGCTCGGCATCGCCTTCGGCCTGTGGGCCGGCATGCGCAAGGGCAAGCTCTTCGACTCCGTCGTACTCGTGTGGAGCCTGCTGCTCATCTCGGTCCCCACGTTCGTGACCGGTCTGCTGCTGCAGATCATCGTGGGAGTCCAGCTCGACTGGCTGCCCGTCACCGCGGGACGAGATCCGAACTTCTACAGCCTCCTGCTGCCCTCGATCGTGCTGGCCGCCACCTCGTTCGCCTACGTGCTGCGGCTGACGCGCACGTCGGTCTTCGAGAACATCACCGCTGACTTCGTGCGCACCGCGCGGGCCAAGGGCCTGTCCCGCGCCTTGGTGACGCGGCGACACGTGCTGCGCAACTCCCTCATCCCCGTGGTCACGTTCATCGGTGTCGACCTGGGCAACCTCATGACCGGATCGATCGTGACCGAGGGCATCTTCAACATCAACGGCGTGGGTGGCACCCTCTTCGAGGCGATCCAGCGTGGCGAGAACACGACGGTCGTCGCGCTGTCCACGGTGCTCGTGATCGTCTACATCGGAGCCAACCTGCTCGTGGACCTGCTGTACGCCGTTCTGGACCCGAGGATCCGTTATGCCTGAGAACACCCGACCAAACCCCCGTCCGGGCCAGGAGCACTTCGTCGCCGGGCCCGACGTGGTCCAGCTCCAGGTCATCGACTCCGTCGACACCAGCGAGGCGCCGTCGAGCATGTGGCGCGACGCCTGGAACGAGATGCGCCGCCGCCCGATGTTCTGGGTCTCGGCGGTGATGATCGTCGTGGTCATCATCGTGTCCATCATTCCCGGCGTGTTCACGACCGCGCTGCCGCGCTCGGGCTGCGACCTCGGCAACGCGTTCGCATCACCGTCGGGCGAGCACCCGTTCGGCACCAACCAGAACGGGTGCGACATCTACGCCCGGACCCTGTTCGGCGCCAGGTCCTCGGTGCTCGTGGGCACGCTGACCACCACGTTCGTGGTGATCCTCGGTACCGCCATCGGGGCGATCGCCGGCTACTACGGCGGGTGGCTCGACACCATCCTGTCGCGGCTCACCGACGTCTTCTTCGCCGTGCCGTTCGTGCTGGCCGCCATCGTGATCCTGAGCCTGGCGGAGGAGCGCACGGAACTGACCGTCGCGGTCGTGCTGGCTGCCTTCGGGTGGACGTCGATCGCCCGGATCGCCCGTGGCTCCGTGCTCAGCGTGAAGAACAACGAGTTCGTCACTGCTGCCAAGGCGCTCGGCATGGGCCGGTTCGCCATCATGGTGCGGCACGCGCTGCCCAACGCCGCCGCCCCGATCATCGTGTACGCGACGGTGGCCCTCGGTACGTTCATCGTGGCCGAGGCCACGCTGACGTTCCTCGGCATCGGCCTGGACCCGTCCACGGTCTCGTGGGGCGGCGACCTGTCCACCGGGCAGAGCGCGCTCCGCTCCAACCCCGAGATCATGTTCTACCCGGCTGCGGCGCTCGGCTTCACCGTGCTCGGCTTCATCCTGCTGGGTGACGTCGTCCGTGACGCCCTGGACCCGAAGGCGAGGAAGCGATGAGCACCACCGTCTCCCTGAACGACGCCGTCGAGCAAGAGCCGGAGCGCTGGGAGTCCCAGGACGCGTCGACGCCGCTGCTCGAGATCAAGGACCTGCACATCGGGTTCACCACGGGGCAGGGCGTTGTGCAGGCCGTGCGCGGCGTGGACCTCAACGTCTACCCGGGGCAGTCCGTCGCGATCGTGGGCGAGTCCGGTTCGGGCAAGTCCACCACTGCCCACGCGATCATCGACCTGCTGCCGGGCACCGGCAAGGTGACCGGCGGATCCATCAAGTTCGGCGGACGTGAGCTCGTCGGGCTGGGCCGTCGGCAGACCGAGGACCTGCGGGGCCGGGAGATCGGCCTCGTGCCGCAGGACCCGATGTCGAACCTGAACCCCGTGTGGCGCGTGGGCACGCAGATCGACGAGGCCCTCGTGGCCAACGGCTTCCAGGGCGACCGGGCGGCGCGCAAGGCGCGCGTCGTCGAGCTGCTCGGGGAGGCCGGGCTGCCGGACGCCGAGGTGCGGGCCAGGCAGTACCCGCACGAGTTCTCCGGCGGTATGCGCCAGCGCGCGCTCATCGCGATCGGCCTGGCCTCGCGGCCCAAGCTGCTCATCGCGGACGAGCCGACGTCGGCGCTCGACGTGACGGTCCAGAAGAAGATCTTGGACCACCTGGAGGGTCTCACCAAGGAGCTGGGTACGGCCGTCCTGTTCATCACGCACGATCTGGGCCTGGCCGCCGAGCGCGCCGAGCACCTCGTGGTGATGTACAAGGGCAAGGTCGTGGAGTCCGGCCCGGCGCGACAGATCCTGCAGGACCCGCAGCACGAGTACACCAGGCGGCTGGTCGCCTCGGCGCCGTCGCTGGCCTCTCGCCGCATCCAGTCCGCGCACGAGCGGGGCAAGCAGACCGACGAGCAGCTCGCCGCCCACGCGGACGAGACCGCGAAGGCCGCACCCGACGTCGTCGTGGCGAAGGACCTGACCAAGGTGTTCCGGCTCCGCGGTGCGCGTCCTGGTACGCACACGGACTTCACCGCGGTCGACAACATCTCGTTCACCCTGCCGAAGGGCCGCACGATCGCCCTGGTGGGCGAGTCCGGTTCGGGCAAGTCCACCGCTGCCAACATGGTGCTGGGGCTCCTGGAGCCGACGTCGGGGGTCGTGACCATCAACGACCAGGACATGGCCACGATGTCGGGCAAGCAGTCGTTCGCGATGCGCCGCCGGGTGCAGCCGGTGTTCCAGAACCCTTACGGGTCCCTGGACCCCATGTTCTCGGTGTTCTCCTCGATCGAGGAGCCGCTGCGGCTGCACCGGGTGGGTGACCGGAAGTCCCGCGAGGTGCGCGTGCGTGAGCTGCTCGACATGGTGTCGCTCCCGCAGGCGACCATGCGCCGGTTCCCGAACGAGCTGTCGGGCGGCCAGCGGCAGCGCATCGCCATCGCGCGTGCGCTGGCGCTCAAGCCAGAGGTGCTCGTGCTCGACGAGGCCGTCTCGGCACTCGACGTGCTGGTCCAGGCGCAGATCCTGACGCTGCTCAACGACCTGCAGGCCGAGCTGGGGCTGTCCTACCTGTTCATCACGCACGACCTCGCGGTCGTGCGGCAGATCGCCGACCTGGTGGCCGTGATGAAGGACGGCAGCATCGTGGAGCACGCGACCACCGACGAGGTGTTCGACAACCCGCAGCAGGAGTACACGCGGGATCTCCTGGCGGCCATCCCGGGCGCAAGCCTGGAGATCGGCGGCTGACCTCCGCGCTCGCGCGAACCGGCGACCTCGTCGGTCGTGCCGTCAGGACCTGGGTCCTGACGGCACGACCGACGAGGTCGCTTCGTCGTTCATCGAAGAGTGACACGGACGACACCTGAGGATTTCGAATCCCGGGTAAGATAGTGCTGCCGCGAGACCGGTCCTTTCGGATCAGCGTCCGCGCACCTTGACTCCCCTTCTGGAAATGAGTGCTCCGTGACCGTGCCTGCAACCGCGCCGACCTCGGTCCGTGCGACCCGTTCCGACCTGCGAAACGTCGCGATCGTGGCCCACGTCGACCATGGCAAGACCACGCTTGTGGACGCCATGCTGCGGCAGTCCGGATCCTTTGGCGCCCGCCAGCACCTCGAGGACCGCGTGATGGACTCGGGCGACCTGGAGCGTGAGAAGGGCATCACGATCCTCGCCAAGAACACCGCCATCCGGTACTCCGGCCCGGCGGCGGCGGCGAACGGTGAGCCCGACGGCATCACGATCAACGTGATCGACACCCCTGGCCACGCCGACTTCGGTGGTGAGGTCGAGCGCGGCCTGTCGATGGTCGACGGCGTCGTGCTGCTCGTCGACGCGTCCGAGGGCCCGCTGCCCCAGACGCGGTTCGTGCTGCGCAAGGCGCTGGCCGCGAAGCTGCCCGTCATCGTCGTGGTGAACAAGGTGGACCGTCCGGACGCACGCATCACCGAGGTCGTCGCCGAGACCACCGACCTGCTGCTCGGTCTGGCCAGCGACCTGTCCGACGAGGTCGAGGACCTCGACCTGGACGCCATCCTCGACGTCCCCGTCGTGTACGCGTCGGCGAAGGCCGGCCGCGCCTCCACCGAGCAGCCGGCTGACGGTGGCCTGCCCGACAGCGAGGACCTCGAGCCGCTGTTCGCGACCATCCTCGAGAAGACCCCCGCGCCGACCTACGAGGAGGACATGCCGCTGCAGGCGCACGTCACCAACCTCGACGCGTCGCCGTTCCTCGGTCGTCTCGCCCTGCTGCGCATCCACAACGGGACCCTGGTCAAGGGCCAGAACGTCGCGTGGGCCCGGCACGACGGCTCGCTGCAGACCGTGAAGATCACCGAGCTGCTGGAGACGAAGGCGCTCGACCGCGTGCCGACCGACAAGGCTGGCCCCGGCGAGATCGTCGCCGTCGCAGGCATCGCCGACATCATGATCGGCGAGACCCTCACCGACATCGACGACCCGCGCCCGCTGCCGCTCATCGCTGTCGACGACCCCGCGATCTCGATGACCATCGGTATCAACACCGCGCCGCTCGCCGGCAAGGGCGGCAAGGGCCACAAGGTCACCGCCCGACAGGTGAAGGACCGCCTCGACGCCGAGCTCGTCGGCAACGTGTCGCTCAAGGTGCTCCCGACCGAGCGTCCCGACGCGTGGGAGGTGCAGGGCCGTGGCGAGCTGGCCCTGGCGATCCTCGTCGAGCAGATGCGCCGCGAGGGCTTCGAGCTGACGGTGGGCAAGCCGCAGGTCGTCACCAAGACGGTCGACGGCAAGATCCACGAGCCGATGGAGCGCATGACCATCGACGTGCCCGAGGAGTACCTCGGCTCCGTCACGCAGCTCCTGGCGCAGCGCAAGGGCCGCATGGAGACCATGACGAACCACGGCACCGGCTGGGTCCGCATGGAGTTCATGGTTCCGGCACGTGGCCTCATCGGCTTCCGCACGCAGTTCCTCACGGACACCCGCGGCACCGGTATCGCGGCGTCGATCGGTGACGGTTACGAGCCCTGGCACGGCCCGATCGAGTCGCGCATGACCGGCTCGCTCGTCTCCGACCGCGCCGGCAAGGTCACGCCGTTCGCCATGATCAACCTGCAGGAGCGCGGCTCCTTCTTCGTGGACCCCACGCAGGAGGTGTACGAGGGCATGATCGTCGGCGAGAACTCGCGCAACGAGGACATGGACGTCAACATCACCAAGGAAAAGAAGCTGACGAACATGCGGTCGGCGAGCGCCGACAACTTCGAGAACCTGATCCCGCCGCGCAAGCTCACCCTCGAGGAGTCCCTGGAGTTCGCCCAGGAGGACGAGTGCGTCGAGGTGACCCCCGAGGTCGTCCGCATCCGCAAGGTCCTGCTCAACGCGACGGACCGCGCCCGCGCCACGGCCCGCGCCAAGCGTTCCTGATCGACCCCTTCCGCCGAGTGCTGGATCTTCGCCCATGAACGATCGTTCTGAGGGCCAAGATCCAGCACTCGGTGCGTTCGGGGGGCTGCTCGCCGTGCATGCGCATCCTGACGACGAGACCTTGGCCACCGGGGGGCTGCTCGCCACCTTCGCCGCGGCCGGTCGGCCGGTCTGCGTCGTCACCTGCACGCGCGGAGAACGTGGCGAGGTCATCGCCCTTCCGGGCACGACGTCGGAGGGGCTGGCCGGCCTCGAGGGCGACCGGCCGGCGCTGGGCGCCTACCGGGAGACCGAGCTGGCGGGGGCGCTGACTCGACTGGCCGGCGGCGTCGCCGATGCGGTCGAGCACGCGTTCCTCGACACTCTCCCGCTGTCGGACCCTCAGGTCAGCATGGTGACCCATACGTCTGGCACGTCGGGTGAAGTGCGGTACGAGGACTCGGGGATGGCCTGGGTGGCGCCGGGTGTTGCCGGCCCCGCCCCGGACTCCCCGCCGACGGCGTTCGCCCGGGTGCCGCTCGACGAGTCCGCCGGCCGGCTCGCTGGGCTGGTCCGCGCGCGGCGCCCGGTCGTCGTCGCCACCTACGAGCCCGGTGGCGGCTACGGGCACCCGGACCACGTGCGCGCGCACCAGGTGACGGTCCGTGCGCTCGAGCTCGCGGCGGACCCGGCCTGGCGGCCGACGGCGGAGGCGTGCCGGCGGGGGAGGGCGAGCCGGGCGCCGCCGTCGGACGGTGGGACGAGCCATGGGCCGGTGCCGAGCTGTGGCAGGCCGTCGTCCCGGCCGCGGAGCTGCGCGAGGCGCGGGCGAGGCTCTCCGCGATACCGGAGGCACGTGCGCTCGCCGCGGCCGAGAACCTGACGTTCGCAGCCCCGGAGCGAGGCCTGACCATGCGGTCGGCAGAACGTCAGGAGATCGGCAGCTCGGGCTACCGATCTCCTGACGAACTACCGATCACACGCTCCGGCCAGGTGGTCCGGGTGCGGACCGGGGGCGTGGTCGGGCGGGTGGTGGGGGCGTTGCGGGCTCATGCGACGCAGGTGCAGCACGCGACCGAGCTCGCGCGTCCCGATGGGGCGGTCGCCGGGTGGTACGCGCTGTCCAACGATGTGCTGGCTCCGATCCTCACCGTCGAGACCTACCTCGCCGTAGAGGTCGGATAGGAGCAGAACGGCTGGAGCGGGCGGGGACCGGTGCGGGGTCAGCGCTCCTGGAGGGCGTCCAGGCCGATCGACATCGCGGCCACGAGCCGACGGTCGAGCCGCGGGTCCTGGATGTTCACGACGTACCGGTCGCGAAGACCCCACTTCTTCTCCACGGAGAAGGCCGGCTGGCCGTCGATCAGGAAGTCGAAGTGGTACGGCAGCCAGGCTGCCTCGACGAGCCGGCGGAGGATGGCGACCGTCATGTTGCGCTCGGCCCCGGTGGCCGTGCCCAGCTCCGGCTGCTCCACGTGCCAGGTGCTGCGCAGCAGCGACTTGGCGAAGTCCTTGCGGAACGAGCCGATCGGGCTGCCGCCCGCGTCGACGACGTCGTAGGTGGCGCCAAGGTCCATCACCTGACGAGCCTTGAACCCGAGGACGGGCTCCTGCTTGGTGTCGTCGGTGTAGAGCGTGACCTGTTCGCGGAAGGCCATCCGCTTCTGCTGAGCAAACGCGTAGAGCTCGCCCTCGGAGCCGTCCGGCTGCGCGCCGCGGACCTCGTACTGGTTGACCATCAAGCGGATGCGCTGTCGAACGATGAGCTGCGTCTGTGCCTGGAGGGTATTCACCCGCCGGAGTGTTGCACATTCGCAGTCTCCTCCCAGGTGAATGCTGGACAATGGCTGGGTGAACTCACCCGGACGACACCTCGGACGAACGATCGTGCGCACCTTGCTGGCCGTGCTGCTCGGCGTGGTCATGGGCGGACTCGGGACAGTGGTGCACCGGTTCGGCGACGATTCCTGGTACCTCGGCCTGCTCCTCGCGCTGGCTCTGACGGCTGCGGCGGGTGTGCTCGCGCGTGCCTGGGCCGGCTACGGCACGCTGCTCGGATTCGGTGTGGGCTGGGTCGCCATGGTGCAGGCCTTGTCGCTGCCGGGGTCCGGTGGCGACGTCGTGGTCCCGGCAGGTGTGCTGGGCATGGTCTGGTCGTACGTGGGGGTGGCGGTCGTGGCAGTCGTCGCGTTTCTGCCGCGGTCATGGTTCGCAGAGGTCCCAGCACGCCGACATCGGCCTGCTGCCTGAGGTCTGCGGTCCTTCGCAGACTGGTTCAGGATGGGGTGAAGGATTGATACACAACCTCCACCTCGGGGCGCCCGATACGCGGCCTTGGGCATGATTCCGGCTGGATAGGATGCCCGGCAGGGCCGCCGCGTCCGGCGGAATCGCCGCAGGTCAGGTACGCCCTTGGGGGACGCGGAGAGCCCGCGTCTCGGGTAGTTGCACGGAGCGTGCCGATGGGTCAGCCGACCGAGCGTGACGAACCGCTCGAGCCGACGTCAGACGAGAACGCCGGGGCACGACCTGCCCCGGTAACACCTCCCCGCTTGTCCCAGTCACGCCCTGGCAGCGTGCCGAGACAGGTGGCGAAGCCCCCGATGCGGCCGACGGACCCCGGGGCAGCGCAATCTTCAGTACCGGCCGGTCACCCGACCGCTCAGCCGGCCCCCAGATCCCCAGAGAAGGCCCAGCCAGTGACCCCTTCGGAGCAGTCCGAGGCCCCCCAGGCCCCGCGCCCGCCCGTCGTGCCGCCCGCAGCAGCGCCCGCGGCAGCCGAGAGCGCCCCCAGGAGCACGGGAGCGGGCGCCGGAGTGCCGGACGGCACTCCGAGCAAGCCCGAGCCGTCGACCCCGCCAGTGCCAACGACCAAGCCTGAGCCCCCGAAGAGCGCGACCGGTCCGGACAAGGACGGTCCCGACCCGGTTGAGGTGCTGCAGACCGTCGTGGAGAAGCTCGCGACGCCCTCGGCCAAGGCACCAACGGCGCCGAGGAACGGTTACACGCCGCGCGTCTTCGCGTTCGACCGTCCGCCAAAGACCGCACCCGCGGCAAAGAGCGCCGAGAGCCCGAGCGCGGGGCCGCAGAGCCCTGCGACGCCGGCCGCGCCACCGGCCGCCTCGCCGGCGCCGGCGTCGGCGCCGGTCACCCCCAAGGTAGACCGGCCGGTCCCTGCGACGGGCCAGAGCACCTCCCCCGAGCAGGTGGCGCCACCGGCCACGGCACGATCGGCGTCGAACGCGCCTGCACCCGCAGCGACGACACCCAGCCCTTCGACGCCCGCAGCGGCGCCGTCCAGCCCCTCGACGCCCGCAGCCGGTGCGGCAGGAGCGGCCGCGGTAGGAGCAGGTGCGGCGGCCGCCGCAGGTGCGGTAGCTGCTACGGCAGCCCAGGCTCCCGCTGTCCCTGGTTCCGCGCCTACTGGCCCTGCCCCTGCGAGCGGGCCTGCCCCTGCGAGCGGCCCCAGCCGCGCAGGCTCTGCGCCTGCGAGCGGGCCTGCCCCCGCGGGCTCTGCGCCCGTTGGGTCCGCGTCCGCAGATTCTGTGGGTGCCGCAGGCCCAGGTCCTGTGCCCGTTGGTCCCGCTGCTTCCGCTGCTCCCGCGGCCTCAGGCCCTGCGCCCGTTGCTCCCGCAGCTCCGGCGCCTGTCAGCTCTGCGCCTGTCGGCCCTCCGCCCGCTGGTCGTGCGCCTGCCGGCCCTCCGGCCGTGGCAGCCTCGTCCGCCGGTCCCGCCGCCTCGAACACTGGCTCGTCCGACGGCGCGGCGCGCCCGACCGCTCCGGACACCGCACCCGGCTCCGTAGGCCCGGCCGGGGCGGCGTCGAGTACGGCACCCGAGAGGCCTGCACCCGAGAGGCCTGCACCCGAGAGGCCTGCACCCGAGAGGCCTGCACCCGAGAGGCCTGCACCCGAGAGGCCTGCACC
>NZ_JAMTCT010000013.1 GCF_024171995.1 Promicromonospora umidemergens
CACGGACCGTCGCGAACGACACCCCGCACACCCTGAACGCCTGCAACATCGGCATCCCCGACGCCACAGCATCCAGCACTTCCCGCCGCTTGGACAACGGCCACGGATACCCAGACGGCATCACAATCCCCGATCAGTCGACGTTGCACTGACCGTATGAATCCGCCCCGTCGATCCGCAACTTGCACGTCAATCCGGCTGTCGATCGACGATCAACTTTCGGGTCGACGTCAGATGGACGTCCAGTTTGCTGTTCGGCACGCGGCGGCCCTGGGATGGATGCCTAACTTGCGGTTCGGCGCCCGGTACGCAGCGCCCGGCGCCCAGCACCCAGCGCCCGGCGCCCAGCACCCGCGCCCCACCCCGGCTCGTCTTGCTGCGTGGCGCCCTGATCTCCTGGACACTCGGGCGGAGCTAACATCGACCCTTTGTCGAGGTAAGGAGTGACCGTGGCTGAGCGCGTCACGTTCGAGAGCACGTCCGGGCCGATTCTCGCGGGCATCATCGATCCGCCCGACGGCGAGGTGCGCGGCTGGGGAGTGTTCTCCCACGGCTTCACGCTGGGCAAGGACTCGCCGGCCGCTGCGCGGATCTGCAAGCAGCTCGCGAGCGAGGGCGTCGGGATGCTTCGCTTCGACAACCTCGGGCTCGGCGACTCCGAGGGCGACTGGGGCGACGGGTCCTTCACGCACAAGGTCGCGGACACGGTGCAGGCGGCCCGGTTCATGGCCGACCAGGGGCGGCCGGTGCATCTCCTGGTGGGGCACTCGTTCGGCGGGGCCGCGGCGATCGCGGCCACCGGGGACGTCCCCGGCGTGCAGGCCGTCGCGACGATCGGAGCGCCCGTCGAGCCGCGCCACGCGGAGCACAACTACGACGCCGTCCTGGGCCGGGTGTTCGCCGACGGTCACGCCCAGTGGATGGTGGGTGGGCGCGCGCTGACGCTGAAGCGGCACTTCGTGGAGGACGTCCGACGGGCCGACCTGCGGTCGAAGATCCGTGAGATGGACTCGCCGCTGCTGGTCATGCACTCGCCGACGGACAGCACCGTGGACATCTCGAACGCCGGGGAGATCTTCCAGGAGGCCCGGCACCCCCGCTCGTTCGTGTCGCTGGAGGGCGCCGACCACCTGCTGACCGCGCCCGGTCAGGCCAAGCGCGCGGCCCGGATCATCAGTGCCTGGGCGGACCAGTACCTGACGGTGTGACGGCAGCACGTCGGATCCCTCGCCGGCGTGCCGTAGTCCTGCGTCGCGTCAGCGTCTCCGGCGTCGGCCGGTGGTCGCAGAAGGCGAGCCCGTAGAGGAACGTGAGGACGACGGCGAGGAGCAGGAGCTCGCCGCCGTCCTCCAGCACGGTGACGAGGACGTTCCACGGCTCGACGTCCGCGACGAACATGTGGAGGGCGTCGATCACCACGCCGCACAGCACGAGCAGCCCGAGCAGCACGGCGAGCACGCGTGAGGCGGCCTGCCACTCCGGTGCCGCGAACCGGTGCCCGACGGCGAGAGCCGCCAGGAGCGCGAGCCCGACCGCGCCGAACCAGCCGATCTCACCGAGCGGCTGCCCCCACGGTTGCGGGATGCCGAACGTCACGTGGATGACCTTGGCCATCCGCTCGTGCAGCATGAAGTAGTCGTCGGCGAGCAGCACCGCGAACACCGCCGACCAGGAGGCCAGGACGGCCTGCCGCTGCACGACGGCGAGGTACAGGGCCAGCCCGGCCGCCCACGCCGTGAACACGTAGCCGATCATCTCGGGCAGGGCGCGATCCTTGCCGAACCGGAAGCCCTTCCAGTCGGGGATCCCGAGGAACGAGTGCGTCAGGTAGAGGAGGCCGAGACCGAGCGTGAGGGTGATGGTCATGGCGAAGAGGCCGGCGACCGGCCGGTGGTTCAGTCCCAGGGCGGCGGCGGCTCGGCTGCGCACGGAGGTTCTCCTTAAAGGGGGTGGATCGGACGGGCCCAACCGTGCCGAAGCGCGATGAGGACTCGAGGAGAACTGGATGAGAGTCCTCTCACCGGACGCGGACAGCGAGGCACCCCGCTCCGCCAGTAGACTCTCCCCGGAATTCCGTCACCTTCAAGGAGCCTTCGTGGGACGCGTCGTCGTCGAGGTCATGCCCAAGCCCGAGATCCTGGACCCCCAGGGCAAGGCTGTGGTCGGAGCGCTGCCGCGCCTCGGCTTCACCCAGTTCTCCGGTGTGCGTCAGGGCAAGCGGTTCGAGCTTGAGGTGGACGGTGAGGTGACGCCGGAGATCCTCGCCGCCGCGCAGGAAGCAGCAGTCACCCTGCTGTCCAACCCGGTGATCGAGGACGTCGTGTCCGTCGCCGAGGCCGAGCCCGCCGAGGTCACCGGCGAGGCGAGCGGCGCCCCGGTGGGTGCCTGATGTCGGCGACCGAGCCGACGCCGGCCGCCACTCCCGTGCCAGGGACCGACGGCGCCCGGATCGGTGTCATCACCTTCCCCGGCACGCTCGACGACCGTGACGCGGCCCGGGCCATCCGCCTGTCCGGTGCCGAGGCCGTGTCCCTGTGGCACGCGGACGCGTCGTTGCAGGACGTCGACGCCGTGGTGCTGCCCGGCGGCTTCTCCTACGGCGACTACCTGCGCGCGGGCGCGATCAGCCGGTTCGCGCCGGCGATGACGGCGGTGGTCGACGCCGCCAAGGGCGGCATGCCGGTGCTCGGCATCTGCAACGGCTTCCAGGTGCTGACCGAGGCGCACCTGCTGCCCGGCTCGATGGTCAAGAACGACCACCTGCACTTCGTGTGCCGGGAGCAGTCGATGATCGTCGAGAACGCGCGCACGGCCTGGACCAACGAGTTCCGCCGGGGCCAGCAGATCAAGATCCCGCTGAAGAACCAGGACGGCCAGTTCGTCGCCGACGAGCGCACGCTCGACGAGCTCGAGGGCGAGGGTCGCGTCGTCTTCCGCTACGACGGCGAGAACCCCAACGGTTCGCGCCGTGACATCGCGGGCATCACCAACGACCGGGGCAACGTGGTGGGGCTCATGCCGCACCCCGAGCACGCGGTCGAGCCCGGTTTCGGCCCGGCTTCGGCAGCAGGACCGCGCTCCGGCGTCGACGGACTGACGTTCTTCACGTCGGTGCTGTCGTCGCTGGTCCACGCGTGACGTCCGGTCCGGGCGGGCGTGCATGACCGCTGAGGTTCTCGCGGGCATCACCATCGAGACGGTCGGCTGGGACCACGGCGACGCCGTCCGCCTGCGTGCTGAGCAGCAGCACGAGATCGACCAGCGGTACGCCGAGCCGGGCTCTTCCGCGGTGGCCGGTCCGGACGGCGCGCCCGGCCCCGACCCGCGTGATCAGGTCGACCCGTCGAACGTTTTCGCGACCCTGCTGCTCAGGGTCGACGGCGAGCCGACCGGTCATGCCGCACTGCGCGACCTGTCGGGCCGCGACGACTACCAGGGCGGCCGGCACCCCGACGGGACGGCCGAGGTCAAGCGCGTGTACGTGGCGCCGGGCCACCGCGGGCGCGGGCTGTCCCGCACCCTGATGAGTGCGGTGGAGGACGTCGCCCGCTCCGCGGGCGTGCGGCACCTGGTCCTTGAGACGGGCCTCATGCAGCCCGAGTCGCTGGGGCTGTACCTGCGGATGGGCTACGACCCGGTCGAGTCGTTCGGCGTGTTCTCGGACGATCCCGGGTCGCGCTGCTTCGGCAGGTGGTTGGCGCCGGAGCCTGCGTCGCCGGCCGGGCCGCGGCCGCCGGCCGGGCCTGTCGAGGCTTCGCGCACCGAGCTCCGCCAGGTGTCCTGGAACGACCCCGACGCGGCGGCCCTGCGGCGCGCCATGTGGGTCTTCAACAAGGAGCGCTACCCCGAGCTCGCGCGTGCCGTCGAGAGTCGAGGCGGCCACGACGTCGCCGACGCCGAGCGCGGCCGCAGCGCGCTGGTGACGTTCCTCGCGACCCTGGACGGTCGGCCGGTCGGCTGCGCGACGCTCGTGGCAGCGCAGGTCGGGCCGGAGCATCTCGCGGCAGATGCGCTCCGGGGTCTGGCCGGTCTCACTGCAGTCGGCGCCTCCAGCGCGGCGCAGGACTCGCACGGCTTCGAGATGCGGAGCGTCTTCGTGGACGCGACCGCCCGGCGCTCCGGTGTCGCGACGGCCCTGGTCCAGCAGGTCGAGGCAGAGGCCCGACGCCGGGGAGGGCTCGCCCTCTACCTCGGAACCGGTCGCCGGCAGCCGGAGGCGTTACGCCTCTACGTCAAGCTCGGCTACCGCCCGGTGCTGCCGTTCCCGCCGCACGACGACCCGCAGGACGCGCTGCTCCTGCTCCTGGGCAAGCCGCTCTGACTCCTGGGCAAGCCGCTCTGACCGACGGACGTGCCGCTGCTCATTTGGACGGAGCCCTTGGGCGACGAGCCTGGAGTGTCGCCACAAGGCATGCCGGCTGAGCTGACTACTCGTGCCGCAGGTACTCCAGCTGTGCCCGGACTGACGATCGAGCCGCGCCCAGCACCGACGGGTCGACGTCGGTGTAGACCATTCCCGTCACCCCGTCGAGGAGCGAGTCGGGGAGTGGTGCCGCGGCGTCGGGCAGCTCGGCCCTGAGCGTCGAGAGCGCTGAACGCACCTGATCCAGGCGCTGCAACCGGTGCTCGCGGTACTCGCGTACTACCGCACCGAGATCCGGGATCACTGGCCCATGACCCGGCAGGCCGGACCCGGGGTGGGGCACGTGCAGCGCCGTCAGCCGGTCGAGCGATGCCAGGTAGTCCCGCAGGGAGCCGTCTGGTTCGGCCAGCACGGTGGTTCCGCGTCCCAGCACGGTGTCGCCGGTGAGCACCACCCTGCCCGACGCCGGTTCGCCGGGCACCGACACCACGAAGCACACCGAGTCGGCGGTGTGGCCCGGCGTGGCCAGCACCTCGATGCGCAGGCCTGCGACGTCGAGGACCTCGCCGTCGGCCAGCGGTCTCGGCCGTACGTCGCTCATGTCCCCCGGGCCGCCGACGGCGCAGAACTCCGCCAGCGCGCCCCGCGACTGCGCCCCGGTCAGCTCGCGGAACCGGGCCAGCCCGCCGGTGTGGTCCGCGTGCCGGTGGGTCACGAGTACCAGGTCGACCGGGCCGGCTGCTGCCAGCGCCGTGAGGTGCGGCTCCAGCAGCGGTCCAGGGTCCACGACCACGCAGCCCGGTGCCCCGGGCGCCCGCAGGACGTACGACCGGGTTCCGTCGAGAGTCATCGGCCCGGGATTGTCGGCGCGCAGCATCCTCGCAAAGGGCGCAACGGGTTCCACGCCGTCACCCTATCCCCGCCCCCGCCGTCCACCTCAAGCCTTGGCTGTGGGCGCGATCGTTGCGCCTGGAGCGGGCACGTAGTCGCAACGGTCACGCTCACGACCAGGGCAGGGCCTGCTCCAGGTCCTCGATGATGTCGCGGGTGTCCTCAAGGCCGACCGAGAGGCGGACCGTGGTCTCCGTGATGCCGACGGCCGTGCGGCCCGCCGCGCCGAGCTTGCGGTGCGTGGTGGTCGCGGGGTGCGTGATGAGCGACTTCGAGTCCCCGAGGTTGTTCGAGATGTCGATCACCTGGAGCGCGTCGAGGAAGCCGAAGGTGTGCTTCTTCGCGGCCTCGGCGTCGGCGTCCGGTGGCACCGCGAGGTCGAACGTGACCACGGTGCCGCCTCCGCTCATCTGGGCGCGGGCGAGACCGGCCTGCGGGTGGGAGTCGAGGAACGGGTACCGCACGGCGCCGACGCCGGGGAGCGCCTCCAGCGCGGTCGCCACCGTGAGCGCGGCAGCGCCCTGCGCCGCGATGCGCACCGGCAGCGTCTCCAGGCCCTTGAGCAGCGTCCACGCGTTGAACGGCGACAGCGACGGCCCCGTGTTGCGGATGAACGTCTGCACCGGGCCGGTCACGTACTCGGCGGAGCCGAGGATGGCGCCGCCCAGCACCCGCCCCTGGCCGTCGATGTGCTTGGTCGCGGAGTAGACGACGACGTCGGCGCCCAGCTCCAGCGGCTTCTGCAGCAGGGGCGTGGCGAACACGTTGTCGAGCACCACCGTCGCTCCGGCGGCGTGCGCGAGGTCGACGACGCCGCGCACGTCCACGATGTCCTGCATCGGGTTGGACGGCGTCTCGAAGAACACGACGTCCGCCGGCGTGGCGAGCGCCTCCTCCCACTGGGACAGCACGTGGCCGTCCACGTAGTCGGTGTGCACTCCCCACTTGGCGAGGATGTCCTGGAAGATCACCATGCTGGACCCGAACAGGGCCCGGGCCGCCACGATCCGGGACCCTGAGCTCACGAGCGCCGCCAGTGCGGTGAACACGGCGGACATCCCGGACGCCGTCGCGTAGCAGGCCTCAGCACCCTCCAGCAGGCGCATCCGCTCCTCGAAGATGTGGACGGTCGGGTTGCCGTAGCGCGAGTAGACGAACCGGTCGAGGTCACCGGTGAACGAGGCCTCGGCCTCGGACGCAGTGTTGTAGACGTAGCCCTGGGTGAGGAACAGCGCCTCGCTCGTCTCCTGGAAGTCGCTGCGCTGGTGGCCACCGCGCACGGCGAGGGTCGCGGGACGGACGCCGCGGGGGAGGGGCTTGCGGCCGGACCCGCCGGGGGTCGCGTCGGGCGGGAACGCTCCGGTGACGGTCACTTGGCGCCCTCCGTCCACGGCAGGCCGGCGACCTTCCAGCCCTGCTGGTCACGGACGCCGTCGACCCCTGGCGCCCCTTCGAAACCCTCCAGCACGTTGTACGACGGCCCGATCCCCGCTGCCGTGGCGAGCCGTGCGGCGCCGATGGAGCGTTGGCCGGACCGACAGAGGAAGACGACGGGACCTGCGGTCACCCCTGCCGCCCTGAGCTCCTCCAGGAACCGGGTGTTGGGGCGGCCACCGGCCTGCACCCACTCGCTGAACAGCGGTGGCCTGCCGAGGGTGGCGGTGTCGGGGACGCCGGTCGCGCGCCACTCGCCCTCGGTACGGACGTCCACGAGCGTGGCGCCCGGGTCGCCGGCGAGCAGGTCCCAGGCCTGCTGGGGCGTGATGTCGCCGGCGTAACCCTCGGCGGTGCGGACTTCGATGTGCGCGGGGACGCTCATGTGCTCCTCCATCGGTCGTGGCGGTAGCACCCTCGTCCGTCCTCGGCCTGCCAGGTCGGCAGGGGCGGGAACGCTGGGTTGCTGCGGCTTCGTCGTGCCACGTCACTCGGCCGCTCGGGATGGTCGATCGTGATCGTACGACACGACGTCCGGTGGGTGGGATGCCGTCTCGCCCGCTGGTCGGAACTAGGGTCTCGGGATGGACATGTCTGTGGACAAGCCTGTGGAGAAAGCTGTGGACAAGGCTGTGGATGAGCACGAGCTGACCGTCGGCAACACCACCGCCGTCGTGCGGATCGGCGACACGGTGCATCGCGAGGCCGGCCCCTGGACGCCGACCGTCCAAGGCCTGCTCGCCCACCTCCGGGCCCGCGGCCTGACCGAGGTTCCCGAGCCGCTCGGCCTCGACGAGCAGGGTCGCGAGACCGTCTCGTACCTCCCGGGCGACGTCCCCGGCTGGCCCGCCCCGGACTGGCTCTGGTCCGCGGACGTCCTGGCGGAGGCGGGGCGCCTCCTGCGGCGGTTCCACGACGCCACGGCCGGGTTCGCCCCGCCAGACGCCCGGTGGCGCCTCCCCGCGACCGAGCCCGCCGAGGTGATCTGCCACAACGACGCGGCGCCCTACAACATGGTCTTCCGCGCCGGCCGGCTCGCCGGCCTCATCGACCTCGACACCGCTTCGCCGGGCCCTCGGGTCAGGGACCTCGCCTACCTGGCGTACCGGATCGCGCCGCTGTCGGGCGACGCGTTCGCGGGGGTCGCCTACGGCGTCGGGCACCTGGATCCGATGGCGCGCCTCGACGTGCTGACCTCCGCGTACGGGTACCCGTTCTCGCGTGCCGAGGTGCTGGGCGCGATGGTCGACAAGCTGCACGACCTGGCCGGCTGGAGCGAGGCACGGGCCGACGACGGCCGTGCGGCCGAGCTGCGTGAGCACGCCGCCATGTATCGCGCGGACGCACGGCGGATCGCCGCGCTCGTCGAGTCCGTCGAGGTCGTCGAGCAGGACTGACCAGACGGCGACCCGGACCGGCCGCTCAGGCCACGGCGACCCGCTCGATCCGCGCGACCACGACGGCGGCACCGTCCTCTGCGCTCACCCGGGCGGCCAGCTCCCGTGCGGCCCCCGCCCTGGTCGCCGCGTCGTCGATCGCCGCCGCCAGCCCGTCGGCGGTGAGCCTGCCGGTCAGCGGACGCGCGGCGGTCCCGAGCTCGTGCACGCGTCGCGCCCAGAACGGCTGGTCGCCGAGGAACGGCCTGATCACTTGCGGCACGCCGGTCCGGATGGCCGCCGCGACGGTGCCGACGCCCCCGTGGTGCACGGCGACGGCCGTGCGGGGCAGCAGGAGACCGTGCGGCGCCTGGTCGAGCACGTGGACGGTCTCAGGTACGCGCGTGGGCCGGAGCGCACCCCAGCCCGTCGCCAGGACCGCGCGCCGTCCCGAACGGTGCAGCCCGTCGAGCACTGCCTGCGTGAAGGCCTCCGGGTCCCTGGCGAGCATGCTGCCGAACCCGACGTACACGGGCGGCTCACCGGCATCGAGGAACTGGTCGAGGGCCGCGGGCAGGGCCCGGCCCTCCTCCGGCGGCAGGCTCCAGAAGCCGGTGGGCGCCAGCTCGGCCGGCCAGTCGTCGGGCGCAGGCAGCAGGTGCGGGCTCCAGGCGTGCAGGACGCCGTCGCGGGCCACGCGCTCGGTGAGCCCCGGCGTCGGGCCGGACAGACCGAGGGCCTCGGACCGCCAGGCGCTGACCATGCGCCGGTACGGCGCCTCGACGACCGCGGCCAGCCGCCAGCTCGCCCGGTTGAGAAACCGCGGCGGCCGGACCGGGCTCATCGGGGACGGGAACCGCGCCGTGGGGCTGAACAGCGGGACGGGCAGCGCGGCGATCGACGGGACCCCGAGCAGGTCCGCGAGGTGGGGCGCCCCCAGCGACTTGGGTGCGTAGACGACGACGTCGGCGTCGCTGTCCCGGAGGGTGGCCAGGTCGTCGAGCCAGCGGCGGAGCAGCGGCAGCGCCGACCGGGCCGCGGTGACCGACGCCAGTGCGCCCTTCCCCGCGACCTCCTCCTGCAGGGCGAAGATGCCGTCGTCGAGCGGGGCTACCGGGAGCCCGCGGGCTGCTGCGTCCTCGGTGAGGCGGCGCGGCGCGGCCAGCAGCGGCTCGTGGCCCGCCCGGGCGAGCGCGGCGGCGAGCGCCACGAACGGCTCGACGTCGCCCCGGCTGCCCATGGTGACCAGGAGAACCCTCATCGCGAGGCCTCCCACTCGTCCAGCAGCGCGGGAAACCGGTCGGCCATGAAGGCGTACATGTCACGCATGTTCTCCAGGCGCCTGCGCCGCTGCGGGTCGTCGCCGACGGCGGCGAGGCCGCGCGCCGCGAGCTGCTGGAAGGCGTGGAACTCGGCCATCTTGGCGCGGAACGCCCTGCCGAAGACGTCCTCGGTGAGCCGGTACCGGTCCCGGCGCTCGCCCCGTCGCCGGAATCGCTCGACCATGCCTGCCTGGTCGAGCTGGCGCAGCGCCACGCTCATGCTGCTCTTGGCGACGGCGAGCCGTTCGCACAGGTCGGGTGCGTCGGCACCGTCGTCGTCCGACACGAGCAGGTGCCCGACGACGCGGCCGGCGGTGCGGCTCAGGCCGAGCCGTTCGTAGAACAGCCCTGCTTCCTCGGTGAAGTCCTCGACGTCGCTCATGCGACCCAGGATATCGCACTGTTCGGTCCGTTCCGAACGGGTGGAACTTTGCCGCCTCGCCGACGCCAACGGTGTTCAGATGATGAGACCAACATTTGAGACGCGCGTTGACAGGGGTTTGGCCACAGCCCAGGATGGCGCCAGGTCATGAGCGCCAGCGCGAAGCCCCGGCTTGCTGGCCGGCAACCCTCCCTCCGCGGCGGGGTGCCCCGGGTGACGACTCGGCCGCGCGCACCCGCGTGCGGCAAGCGCGGGGGAACCTCCCCCAGGACCGTGCTGGAGGACGCCATGTCTGCAACCACCACCCTCACCGCCACCACCTCCACCGACGACGCCACCGACGACGCCACGGTGTCCGACGTCGCCCCGCTGCGCCCCGTGGTCGGTGGTGGGACGTTCGTCCCGCTCGTCGACGGCACCCGGGTCTCCTACGCCAACCTGGACGTGGCCGCGTCGGCCCCTGCGCTGCAGGCCGTCGCCGACCGCGTCACCCAGGTGCTCCCCCTGTACGCCAGCGTCCACCGCGGCGCGGGCTACCTCTCCCAGGTGAGCACCGCGCTCTACGAGACGGCCCGCCGCACCATCGGCGCGTTCGTCGGCGCCCGCGAGGACGACCTGACGATCGTCACCCGCAACACCACCGACTCGCTGAACCTCCTCGCCGGCTGTGTCCCCGCGCAGCCCGACGGCGAACCCGGCCGGGTCCTGGTGCTCGACGTCGAGCACCACGCCAACCTGCTGCCGTGGCAGCGCGGCGCGGACGCGACCGTGCTGACCGGCGGCTCCACCGTGGCCGAGACGCTCACCCAGATCCGCGAGGAGCTGGCCGACGCCGCAGCGCACCGGCCCTTCGCGCTCCTCGCCCTCACTGGCGCCTCCAACGTGACGGGCGAGTCGCTCCCCGTCGACGAGATCGTCGCCGTCGCCCACGAGTTCGGCGCGCGAGTGGTGCTCGACGGCGCCCAGCTCGTGCCCCACCGCCGCATCTCGCTGCAGTCGACGGGAGTCGACTACCTCGCGTTCTCCGGCCACAAGACGTACGCCCCGTTCGGTGCCGGCGTGCTGGTGGGCCGTCGCGACTGGCTCGACGCTGGCACGCCGTACCTCGCGGGCGGCGGCGCCGTGCGGCGGGTGCGCGTCGCGGGCACCGACTGGCACGAGGGCCCCGCCCGGCACGAGGCCGGCTCGCCCAACGTGATCGGCGCCGTAGCGCTCGCCGCGGCGTGCGAGGAGCTCGCGGCACTCGACGCCGCCGACGTCGTGGCGCACGAGAACGCGCTCCGGCGTCGGCTCGTGTCCGGCCTCGAGGCGATCGAGCGCGTCGAGGTGGTGCGGGTGTGGGCGGACGCCGTCGACCCCGTTGGCGTCGTGACCTTCACCGTGGCCGGCTACGACCCCGGTCTCGTGGCCGCGTACCTGTCCGCGGAGCACGGGATCGGTGTGCGCGACGGCCGCTTCTGCGCGCACCCGCTGCTCGGCCGCCTCGGGTTCGACGCCGGAGCGGTGCGCGCCTCGGTCGGCGTCGGCACCGCCGGCGAGGAGGTCGAGCGGCTCGTCGCCGCCGTCGACAGCCTGGTGGCGGACGGCCCGCAGGCCGGGTACGACGTCGTCGACGGGCTGTGGGTGGTGACGGACGACCCGCGCCCCGTCCCGGAGGGCTCAGGCCTCGCGGGTCTCCTGGCGACCGCGGCCCTGGGTTTCGACGAGGCCTTCGGCTGCCTCCCGGAGGAGAGCTGATCGTTGGGTCGTGAGCGCGATCGTCGCGCCTGAGACGGGCACGTAGCCGCAAGGATCGCGCTCACAACCAGTCGTCAGAGCGGGAAGGCGTGTGGGCGGGGCAGAGCGGCCTCCAGCTGGGCGGCCAGCGCCAGCAGGGTGAGCTCGCCGCCCGGCCGGCCGATGATCTGCACGCCCATCGGCAGCCCGGCGGGTGCCTCGGCGGTCGGTGCCGTCCAGTGCGTCGGCACGGTGATCGCGGGCAGCCCCGCGACGTTGAGCATCGAGGTGAACGGCGTGTACTGGCACTGCTGCTCGAAGTTCCGCTCCGGGTCGCCGGCGTCGTACCAGCCGATGGGGCGCGGGGTGAGCGCGAGCGCGGGCGTCACGACGGCGTCGTACTCGCTCACCTGGGCGACCAGCGAACGCTCGTAGCCGTTGAGCGTGCGCACCGCCTCGGCGAGCTGCCGCGCGGGCACCTCGCGGCCCGACCGGATCAGCCACCGCGTCAGCGGCTCCAGCTTGCCGAGCGTCTCCGGGTCGTCGATCGGTACCGCCGACGCGCCACCCATCCACAGGGTCCGGAACGCCGGTGCGTACTCGGGTGCCTCGGCCAGGACCATCTCGTCCATCGTGTGCCCGAGCCCCGCGAGCGCCCGCACGCCCGCGTCGAGCGCGGCCCTGGCCTCCGGTGACACGGTGATGGCGTAGAAGTCGTCCCACGCCGACGTGGTGGTCACCCCGATGCGCGCCGCACCGCCGTCCGGCCCGTTCTTCCCGGTACGCAGGCCGGGCAGCGTGGCGCGCTGCGCGGCCGCCAGGTAGGCGCCCGCCTCGTACGACGGCGCGCGCAGCGAGAACGGGTGCGCGACGCCGCCACCGGCGCGCCTCGGGAGCATCGCCTCCAGCAGCAGGGCGGTGTCGGCGACGTTGCGCGCGATCGGCCCGTTCACGACCAGCCCGCCCAGCGAGTCGACGCCGCTGCCCGCCGGCAGGAGCCCGCGCGTCGGCTTGAGGCCGACGACGCCGCAGGCAGCGGCGGGGATACGGATCGAGCCGCCGCCGTCGGACCCGGGGGCGAACGGCAGCATGCCTGCCGCCACCGCCGCCGCCGCGCCGCCGCTCGAACCGCCCGCGCCACGGGTCAGGTCCCACGGTGTACGGGCCGGCGGGGCTCCGACCGGCTCGGTGTAGGCGGGGAAACCCAGCTCGGGTGCTGCCGTCTTGCCGAGGCTGACGATGCCGGCGGCGTCGAGGATCTGGACCAGCTCGTCGCTCTCCTGCGCGGGTGGCAGGTCCGCGAACGCGCGCGACCCGAACCCTGTCGGCACGCCGGCGCGGTTCCACAGGTCCTTGTCGCCCGTCGGCATGCCCCAGAGGCTGCCCGGCGCCGGGGGCTCGCCCCTCGGTCCGCTGTCGTCCCGCCGGAGGGTCGCCGCCCTCTCCCTGGCGCGCTCAGGGGTGACGGTGGCGAAGGCGCCGACAGCACCGTTGAGCCGCTCCACCCGGTCGAGGAAGTGGTCGGTGACCTCAATGGGCGAGAGCTCTCCGGCGGCGAGGAGGTCGCGGAGCTCGACGGCGGTCCGTTCGTGCAGGGCATCCATCGAGCCAGGTTATGCGCTCGGCACCGGGCGCGTGAAAATGCGGTTTATGTCTTGCCCGGAGCCTAGAAAGCATTCCACGCCGCGCAGAATGCGCTTCTGCGGCATATGTTCGTGGAGTACCGGCACTTTTGTGCTGCGCCGCCGTGGCGTAGCAAGGTGACGAGAAAAGTCTCGAAGGGGGAGAGAACTATGCCATTCCTCAATGCAGGTCTTGTTATGCCGCTCCAGGTCGACTGGCTCGCGCCGCTCACGAACGCCCTCGGCGCGGTCGCGAGCTTCATCCCGAAGCTGCTCGTGTTCCTGATCGTCTTCCTCATCGGGTACTTCATCGCGAAGGCGATCGCCCGGTTCGTCGGGATGGTCCTGAAGCGAATCGGCTTCACCAAGGTGCTCGAGAAGGCGGGGGCCAACCGGCTCCTCGCAGGTTCGGGTATCGAGCCGATCACGCTGCTCACGAAGATCATCTACTACTTCATCCTGCTCATCGCGCTCCAGCTCGCGCTGAGCGCGTTCGGTCCCACCAACCCGGTGAGCGCGATCGTCAACGACATCGTGGCGTGGCTCCCGAAGCTGGTGGTCGCGATCATCATCGTGGTGATAGCAGGCGCCATCGCGAATGCTGTGAGGGACCTTCTCCTCAACTCCATGAGCCGGGTTTCCTACGGTCCTCTGGTCGCGAAGTCGGTGTCCTTCTTCATCATCGCGCTGGGTGTTATCGCCGCCGTGAACCAGATCGGCATCGGCACGACCGTGACAATGCCCGTCCTCGTGGCGTTCCTGGCCACTCTGGCCGGAATTCTGATCGTCGGTGTCGGCGGTGCGCTGATCGGCCCCATGCGGCCTCGTGTCGAGGGTTTTCTCGGCAACCTCTCGTCAGGCGGTGGCGCCACTGCCACGCCCGTCGCGGGGCACGGCACCGCCCCGGGGGCCACGCCCCGCACCGAGCCGGGCGCACCGGGTCCGATCGCGCCGCCGCCGCGCGACATCTGATCGCCTGACCGGCTCGCGATCGCGACGCCGGGGCCGCACCGCCACGGAGGCGTTGCGACCCCGGCGTCGGGCTGTGCCTCCGGGTACACGTGACCCGGAGCGGAGCCGGCTAGGCCGTGCGGAGCAGCTCCTGGGCCGCGCCGACCACGCTGATGAGCCGCTCCAGGTCGGGGTCGTCCTCCGTCGGCTGGAGCGCCACGGTGTCCACGCCCGCCGCGCCGTACCGGCGCACACCGTCGGCGAGCGCCTGTGCATCGCCCCACAGGGCGTACTGCGCGAGAGCCGCGTCGTCGGCCACGTCCGTGCCCCAGGCGGTGAGCTCAGCCCGCAGGCGCCCGGCGGCGTCGGGCCCGGTGCCGCCGGAGACGAACTGGATCACGGGGAAGCTCGCCTCCAGCCGGCCCGCTGCCGCCCGGCCCTCGGCGAGCCGCTCGTGCACGGCGGGCAGCCCCGGCAGGCCGACAGAGCCCTCGAGCACCACGCCGTCGCCGACCTCGCCCGCCAGGCGCAGCGACTTCGGCCCGGTCGCGGCGACCGGAACCGGTACGGGCCGCGCGGGCGGCCAGTCGAGCGCGACGTCGTCAAGGGACACATACCGGCCCGACGTCGTCACGCGCTCCCCGGCGAGCAGCGCCCGCAGCGCGGTCGAGTACTCGCGCATGAGGGTCAGCGGCGATGCTGCCCTGGCGCCTACCTGCGCCATCCACGGCTGTACGCCGTGCCCGATCCCCGGGACGAGCCGGCCAGGGAACATCCCGTCGACCCCTCCGATCTCCATGGCGGTGAGCGCTACGTTCCGCAGCGGCGTCGGCAGGACGCCGATCCCCACCCGGACCCGCTCCGTGGCGGACAGGATCGCGCTGGCGGTGGAGATGCCGCCGGTCTGGAAGCAGTCCTCCCAGAGCCAGATCTCCTCGATCCCCGCGGACTCGACGGCGCGGGCGAGCGGGATGATGCGTGACGGCGGAGTCGATGGGCGGATGATGTACGCCAGGCTGGTCATGGCGCCAACGCTGCCACGGAGCAGGCCGTCAGATCCAGCCCTTGCGCGCGGCGTGCCAGCCGAGCTGGATGCGGGTCGAGACCCCTGCCACGCCCATCAGCACCTTTACGCGTCGCTGCACGGTGCGCAGCGAGAGCCCGAGCTGGTTCGCCACCGACTGGTCCGTGAGGCCGGCCAGCATGAGCGCCAGGATCCGGCTGTCCTCCTGGTCGAGCTCGGACGCCTCGGACCGCTCGCCCGGCCCGGCGAACGGGGTGGCGTCGCGCCATACGCTCTCGAACAGGGCGATCAGGGCGTCCAGCAGCCCGGACGGGTGGATGATCAGCGCGCCCACCAGGTCGGGCGCCAGGTCGGAGCCTTCGGTGCCCACCTCGACGACGGTCTGGATGGGCACGAAGGCGAGCCGACGGTCGATGATGAACAGCTTGATCGGCACCCGCTCGGAGAACCGCACGTCCTCGCCGTTCTCGAGGGCCTCGGCGACGTCGTCCACCCGCAGCGCGCCGGTGTCGAGGAAGACGCGGTCGATCACCACCCGGTACCGCACGCCGCGTGCGACCGCCTGGTCCTCAGCGGTGTTCTCGTCAGCGGGCATCACGAACACCGGCGGCTTGGTGAACGACTCGACGGTCTCGCGCGCGCCGAGCTGGAGCTGCAGGATGCGGTGCTTCACGGCGTCCGCGCCGCGCACCACGTCGACGACGTCGGTGGCAGGCCGCAGCGCGGACGACCGCCGGAACTCCTCCTCGAGCCCGATCATCTCGACCTGTGCGGCGCGGATCTCGTCCTTGCGGCGGGCGAGCAGCGCCCCCAGCGCTATCTCGGGCGGAGCGGCCTGGAAGCGGGAGTCGTTGGTGCTCTGCCGTGCGGCGAGGCCGTGGCTCTCCAGCGCGCGGAGCACGTCCAGCGCGTCACCGGGGTCGCACCCGAGCCGCTGGCCCAGCTCAGCCGCGTCGAGGGACGGAGACGCCACCAGGTCGCGGTACGCGAGGGACTGTGTCTTCGTCAGGCCGAGCACGTCACCGAGCATGGGCATCCTCCCGCCGGATGAAGTTCGCCGCCGTGGCGAGGATACGGGATTGGTAGCCTCCGGCACGTGAGCACCGAGGACGTGAGCTTTCCCGCCGACGGCGAGTCGGTCGCCGGCCGCTGGTTCCTGCCGGACGCCGACCCGGTGGGCGTCGTGGCGATCGCGCCGGCGATGGCCATGCCCATGCGGTTCTACCGGCACCTTGCGGCCTGGCTCGCGGACCGGGGCTTCGCGGTGCTCACCTTCTCGTACCGCGGTTCGGAGCCGGAGCTCTACGGCCCGATGCGGGACTCGTCGGCGACCGCGCTGGACTGGTACCACGACGCGGAGGTGGCGGCAGGGCACGCTCGCGCCCGGGCGGACGCCGCCGGCGTCCCGTTCACGTGGGTGGGCCATTCGTTCGGCGGCCAGAGCCTGGGCTTCCTGTCCGACGTCGGCGTGGACGGCTGCGTCATGGTCGCCTCGGGGACCGGCTGGCGAGGCAAGGCCGCCCCGACGATCAGGACCTGGTCGCCGCTGCTCTGGCGAGTCATCGCACCCGCCGCGATCGCGGCCGTCGGCTACTACCCGGGCCGCCGGCTCCGGATCCTCGACGACCTGCCGGGTGGCGTCATGCGCCAGTGGGGGCGCTGGTGCCTGCACCCGGACTACCTGTTCAGCGAGCACCCCGAGCTGCGGGACCGCTTCGCAAAGGTGGAGACGCCGGTCACCGCCCTCTGGACCGCCGACGACGAGCTGATCTCCCCCGAGTCGATCCGGTACTGGAGCCGCGAGTTCCCGAACGCGGACGTCGAGCTCGTCGAGATGCGCGCCGCCGACCACGGGCTGGCCCGGATCGGCCACTCGGGCTTCTTCCGCCCCAAGCGCGCGATCCTCTGGGAAGAGCTCCTGCTGCCGCACCTTGCCGCCCGCCAGGCCGAAAGTCCGCCTCCACCATGTGATCAGGCTTGAGAACATCGAGGATCTCAAGCCCGATCGCATGGTGAAGGCGGACTTTCGCGGTCCACCGTGCCGGTCAGAGAGGGGTGACGGTGCCTCGGAAGTGGCGGGTGTTCTTGCCCGAACGCCAGCCGTCGTAGACGAAGCCCCGCTCGCCGGTCGAGGCGCCTCCGTTGGTCGAGCTCGTCGAGACCTCGTCCGCGTACCGGATCGCCACGTCGACCGTGCTCGGGAGCAGCACCGGCTTGAAGAACTCGATGGCCCACTCGTACTTCTCGCCCCGGCGGGCCGGCCCCACCTCCGCCAGTGCCCGTGCCGCCGTGTACATCCCGTGCGCGATGGTCCGCGGGAACCCGAACGCCTTGGCGCCAAGGCTCGACGTGTGGATCGGGTTCTGGTCGCCCGACACCGCGGCGTACGCCCGTCCGGTGCCGCCGCCGAGCCTCCAACGCGCGGTCGGTAGCGGCGCCGTCCACTCCTCGCGGGACGTCTCGTCGGCCGGCGCAGCGCCGCCGGACGCCGTGAAGCCCTTGGCCAGGTACGTCGACACGCCCCGGTAGGCGAGCTCGCCGCCCACCAGCACCTCCGCGACGAGGTCCACCTGGACGCCTCGGCGGTGCGCCCGGGCGTCCTGCGCCCAGGCCCGCACCGCCAGCGTCTCGCCCAGCCGCACGGACCGGAGCACGCGCGCCGTGTTCCTCAGGTGCACCATGCCCAGCAGCGGCAGCGGGAAGTCGCCCCGGACCATCACCGCCGTGGCCAGCGGGAAGGCCAGCACGTGCAGGAACCCGGCAGGCAGCACCTCGGACGCGGGCTCACCCAGCAGACGGAGGTACGCCGCCAGGTGCGCCGCCTCGCCCGCGGTGTCGACGTCCGCCACCTGATAGGCGACCTCGGGAAGTCGGACGCCGCCCCCTGGCCGCTTGCCGACGGAGCCGGTGGCGCCCTTAGCGAGCAGCCCGCCGAGCCTCGGCAGCTGGGCCAGCTCCGTCACGCCGTACGACGCCGGTGCTCCCGCCCTGGTCAGCTCGCTTCCCGTCACTTGCCCACCATCGACTGACCGCAGACGCGCAGGACCTGCCCGTTCACGCCCTTCGCCACCGGCGACGAGAGGAACGCGATCGCCTCGGCGACGTCGAGCGGCAGCCCGCCCTGCTGGAGCGACGGGAGGACGCGCCGCGCCATCTCGCGTGTGGCGAACGGGATCGACCTGGTCATCTCGGTCTCGATGAAGCCGGGCGCCACCGCGTTCGCGGTGCCGCCCAGCTCCGCCACGAGCGGCGCGGTGGCGGCCGTGTGGCCGATCACGCCGGACTTCGAGTACGCGTAGTTGGTCTGGCCCTTGTTGCCCGCGATGCCCGACGTCGACGCCAGCGACACGATGCGCAGCCCCTCGACACCGGCGGCCAGCAGCTGCTCATTGATGCGCAGCTGGGAGGCGAGGTTCACCGCGATGACGGAGTCCCACTGGGCGGGCTTCATGTTCGCGAGCAGCTTGTCGCGCAGGATGCCCGCGTTGTGCACCAGGATGTCGAGCCCGCCGAGGTGGCGGGTCGCCTCCAGGATCTTGGTGCCGGCGTCGGCCGCGGTCACGTCCAGCTGCACGGCGGTGCCCTTGACCTCGTTCGCGACGGCGGCCAGCGACTCGCCGGCGGCGGGCACGTCCACGACCACGACCTTGGCGCCGTCCCTGGCCAGGGTGCGTGCGATCGCCGCACCGATGCCGCGCGCGGCGCCGGTGACGACGGCCACCTTGCCGGCCAGGGGCTGCTGCCAGTCGACGTCGTCCAGCGGGTCGGACGGGCCGACGGGCAGCACCTGGCCGTCGACGTACGCCGACTTCGCGGACAGGAAGAAGCGGAGCGTACCCAGCGCGGAGGCCGAGTCGACGGCCGCACCACCGGTCAGCTGCACGCCGTTCGCCGTGGCGCCGCCGCGCAGCTCCTTGCCGACGGAGCGCGTGAAGCCCTCGAAGCCGGCCCGGGTCGCGGCGAGCGCCGGCGCGTCGCCGGCCTCCGGCGCACGGGACAGGACGACGACGCGGCCGTTGCCCGCGAGCCTGCGCAGCGTGCTGCCCAGTGCCAGCACCGCTTCCGAGACCGCCTCAGGGGACTCGGCGGCCGTGCCGACGAGCACCACACCGCCCCAGCGGACGTCGGCGGCGCCCTCCGTGGAACGGCGCACGTCGACGTCCCAGGCGAGCAGGGCCTTGGCGAGCGAGTCCGCGTCGGCGGCCGAGGCGTCGTCGGCCACGATGAGGACGGGGCCCACCGTCACGGGTGCGCCGGGGGTGTAGCGGCGCAGGACCGCCGGCCGGGGGAGGCCCAGCTGCTTCGCGAGCTTCTTCCCGAGCTCGCCGTTCACGAACCTGGTGTAGTTGTCAGCCACGGATTTCCTTCCGATCTGGGGGGAGGGCTCGGTCGCTCGGTCAGGAGGACTCGATGACGGCGACGGCACCCAGGCCGCCGGCCGCGCAGACCGAGATCAGCGCCCGTGCCGGACGGCCGGTCTCCGCTGCCTTCGCCGCCACCAGCTTCGCGGCGGTCGCGATGATGCGCCCGCCGGTCGCGGCGAACGGGTGACCGGCGGCGAGCGAGGAGCCGTTCACGTTGAGCTTGCCGCGGTCGATCTTGCCCAGCGCGCCGTCGAGGCCGAGCTCGGTGCGGCAGTACTCCTCGTCCTCCCACGCCGCGAGCGTGGTCAGCACGGTGGAGGCGAACGCCTCGTGGATCTCGAAGAAGTCGATGTCGTCGAGGGTGAGGCCGTTGCGGGCCAGCAGCCGCGGCACGGCGGCGGCCGGCGCCATGAGCAGCCCTTCGTGACCGTGCACGAAGTCGACGGCCGCCGTCTCGGCGTCCACGAACTTCGCCAGGACCGGCAGGTCGCGCTCCTCGGCCCAGGCGCGCGAGGAGAACAGGACGGCGGAGGCGCCGTCGGTCAGCGGCGTCGAGTTGCCCGCCGTCATCGTGGCCGCCTGACCGAGCTTGGCGCCGAAGACCGGCTTGAGCCTCGCGAGCTTCTCGAGCGACGTGTCCGGGCGCAGGTTGTCGTCGCGCGTCAGGCCCTTGAACGGGGTGACCAGGTCGTCGAAGAAGCCGGACTCCCAGGCGCGGGCGAGGTTCTGGTGCGAGTTGTACGCGACCTCGTCCTGGGCCTCGCGGGAGATGGCCCACTTGGCGGTGGTGACGGCCTGGTGCTCGCCCATGGAGAGGTGCGTACGCGGCTCACCCGTGCCCGGGGTGGCAGGGGCCAGGTCTTTGGGGCGGATCGCGGCCAGCGCCTTGAGCTTCGCGCCGGTCGTCCTGGCGTGGTTGAAGTCCAGGAGCGCGGCGCGCAGGCGGTCGCTGACGACGATCGGCGCGTCCGACACGGTGTCCGTGCCGCCGGCGATCGCGGACTCGATCTGGCCCAGCTTGATCTTGTTGGTCACCGCGATGGCGGCCTCGAGGCCCGTGGCGCAGGCTTGCTGCACGTCGTAGGCCGGGGTGGTGGGCGAGAGGGAGGAGCCCAGCACCGACTCGCGGACCAGGTTGAAGTTCTTGCTGTGCTTGAGCACGGCGCCGCCCGCTACCTCACCGAGGCGCTCGCCCTGCAGGCCGAACCGGGCGACGAGGCCCTCCAGCGCTGTGGTGAACATGTCCTGGTTGCTGGTCCGGACGTACTTCTTGCCGGCGCGGGAGAACGGGATGCGGTTGCCGCCGATGATGACGGCCTCGCGCGTGGACGGGACGGGGGAGGGGGTAGTGGACACGTCGCTGTTCCTTCTCACTTCGTCGTCGGGCAGGTGGCTTCGTCGGTCGAGCCTCTCGAGGCCGACCCCTCAAGGCCGGCAAGGGCGGAGGCCCGGATCGCCCCGGGGTGGTGCCCAGGACTCACAGTACCTGATACTCTCAGTCTCGTGAGACGAATCACAAGACCTCTAGCGAGTCAAGGTGGGGAGGCGGAGCGATGAGCATCGGAGTCGACGGCCGTTCGACCCGCTGGGACGACCACCGCACCGCCCGTCGGGCGGAGCTCGTCCGCGCAGCGCGCAAGGCGGTGCACCGCCTCGGGCCGGCAGTCTCGATGGACGAGATCGCCGCTGCGGCCGGTACGTCCAAGTCCATCGTCTACCGGTACTTCGACGACAAGGCGGGCCTGCGGCTCGCTGTCGCGGAGACCGTGGTGATGCAGATGCACGACGCGCTGCGCGCCGCCGCGCAGCGCGCGGACAACCCAGAGTTGGCGTTGCGCGAGATGGTGCGGGTCTACCTCGAGATGATCGAGAGCTCGCCCAACGTGTACTGGTTCGTCACCCGGACCGCCATCGGTGGCAACGAGCCCGCCCCGATCGAGAGCGGCCGGCGTGGCCGGCGTGCCACGGCCGCGGAGGACGCGACGGACGCTGCCGTGCCGACCACACCCGTGGACCTGCACCCGCTCGGTGCCTACCTCGACTCCGTGATCGAGCTCGTCGCAGAGCCGTTCGCACGGGCTACCGACGTCCCGCAGGCCGACGCCGCCGCCTGGGCCGCCGGTGCCGTCGGCTTCGTGCGGGGCTCCGGCGAGTGGTGGCTCGGCCACCGCAACATCGAGTCCAGCCCGCTGACCCGTGAAGAGCTGACGGAGCGCGTGACGCTCTGGCTCTGGACCGGACCCGTCGGCGTGCTGCACCACGACCGCCCCGGCTCCGCGCCCGCGACCGCCTGACCTGACCCACCCTCCCGAGACCCAGCACCTGGCCAACCGCCCGAACACCGAGGAGAACCGATGACGACCACCTCCGAGCCCGTGACCACCCCCACGGCCACCGAGGACGCCGCGCCCCGGCCCGTGGCGCCTCGTCCGACGTCGGGCAGCCGAGTGGACGTACCTGCCCTGCGGCGGATGCTGCTCGGCCGCTGGCCCGAGGAGCGGTCGGAAGCGCGGCGCCTGGTGGCCGAGACCCCCGAGCTCTGGAAGCGGGAGGGGATCACCAAGGAGGAGCACCGGGAGACCGCCCTCGCCCAGATGCGGCAGATGGTGTCGTACGGCCACGTCCTGCGGGCCTTCCCCGAGCGTCTCGGGGGCAGCGGCCAGGCGGGCGGCGCCAACCTGGTGGGCTTCGAGGAGCTCGTCGCCGCCGACCCGTCGCTGCAGATCAAGGCCGGCGTGCAGTGGGGGCTGTTCGGCGCCGCGATCCTCCACCTCGGCACCGAGGAGCAGCAGGACCGGCTGCTCCCGGGCGCGATGGACCTGAGCGTCCCTGGTGCGTTCGCGATGACCGAGACGGGGCACGGCTCGGACGTCGCCTCCATCGGCACCACAGCGACGTACGACCCGGAGACCGAGGAGTTCGTCATCAACACCCCGTTCCGCGGGGCGTGGAAGCAGTACCTCGGCAACGCGGCGCGGCACGGCGTGGCGGCGACGGTGTTCGCGCAGCTCGTCACCAACGGCGTCGACCACGGCGTGCACTGCTTCTACGTGCCGATCCGCGACCCGCAGACCATGGAGTTCCTGCCGGGCATCGGCGGCGAGGACGACGGTCAGAAGGGTGGCCTGAACGGCATCGACAACGGCAAGCTGCACTTCACGGACGTGCGCGTGCCGCGGCAGGACCTGCTCGCCCGCTACGGCCAGGTGGCCCCGGACGGCACCTACACGTCCACCATCGACAGCCCCGGCCGCCGCTTCTTCACCATGCTCGGCGCCCTGGTGCAGGGCCGCGTCTCGCTCGACGGCGCGGCGATCACCGCGGCGAAGATCGGCCTCGCGATCGCCACGAAGTACGCCGAGCAGCGCCGCCAGTTCTCGCCGGCCACCGGTGCCGACGAGCTGACGCTGCTCGACTACGCGACGCACCGCCGCCGCCTCTTCCCCCGCATCGCGGAGGCGTACGCGATGCACTTCGCGCACGACGAGCTGCTCGACCTGTTCGACGCCGTCTTCTCCGGCCGTGAGGACACCCCGGCCATGCGCGAGGACCTCGAGACCACGGCGGCGGCCCTCAAGGCGACCTCCACCTGGTACTCGCTCGACACCCTGCAGGAGTGCCGCGAGGCCTGCGGTGGCGCCGGCTTCCTCTCCGAGAACCGCTTCACCGGCCTGCGCGCGGACCTCGACGTCTATGCGACGTTCGAGGGTGACAACCACGTGCTGCTGCAGCTCGCGGCCAAGCGCCTCGTGGGCGACTACGGCAAGAGGATGGCCCGGGCGGCCAAGTCTCCTGCGGGCGTGGCGGGCATCATGGCAGAGCAGGCGAAGGACGCCCTGCTGCACAAGACCCCGCTGAAGCGGCTCGGCCAGACGGTGGCCGACGGCGCCGGCACGCGCGCTGCGGGTCGCGTGCTGGACGCCGACGTGCAGCGTGAGCTGATCGCCGGTCGCTACGAGGGCATGGTCGCCGCCACCGCGCTGGGCATGCGCCCGGCGCTCAAGGCCGACTCGATCCGTGCGCAGGAGATCTTCGACGACAACCAGGTGCGCCTCATCGGGTCCGCGGCGGCGTGGGCGGAGCTGGTGCGCTGGGACGCGTTCACGAAGGCCATCGGCAAGATGCCCCACGCCGGTACGCGCAAGATGCTGACCCTGCTCCGCGACATCTACGGCCTCACCACCATCGAGCGTCACCTCGACTGGCACCTGACCAACGGGCGCATCTCGGCAGGGCGCGCGAAGGCCGTCACGTCGACGATCGACCAGCTGCTCAAGGAGCTGCGGCCGGACGTGCTCGACGTCGTCGACGGCTGGGGATTCAGTCAGGAGCACCTGCGTGCGCCGATCGCCGACGGGTCGGAGAAGGTTCGCCAGGACGAGGCGCGCGCCTACTACCGCGAGCTGCGCGCGAGCGGTACGGCGCCGGTCAGCGAGAAGGCGCTGCGCAAGCAGCAGGCGCAGCCGGCCTGACGGCACCGGTCACGCGGCGTCGGGCACCGCGGCGACGACCGGGACGGGGAGCTGCTGCACGGGCGCAGGCACGGGCTCGTCGGCAGACTCCTGGTCGTCGGCGGTCTCCTGGTCGTCGGCGGGGCGCGCGAGCGGTCCGCCGAGCGTCACCGGGGCGCCCGGCTGCGCCGTCGGCTCAGGGGTCGCGCGGACGACGAGAAAAGTGCCCGCCAGTCCGAGGAGGCCGGCGAGCACGGTGAGTGGCACGAGCTGGTACGCCACTGTGAATCCGAGGAGTGCGCCGCAACCGACGGCGATGATGGATCCAAGAACTAGTACACGGGTCATCAGGAGCCTCCCTGCCAAGGTATCTCCGAAAAGGTATGTCTGACCCCAGAGGGAACTCCCGTTGATCGCTGGGCACCCGAGGATGTCGGTCGTGCGTCTGGGCGCGCGCGGCGTCATGAACTGAGGTCTGGCTGAGCTGGAGCTCATCAGATGTGTGGCGAGACTGCCCCGCCGTGGCTTTCCAGCAAACCTCAACCGGCACGGCTTCGCACCCTGAATCGCACCGCTGACGGTCACGACTTGGTCACGGATCGGGTCGTGCCGGTTCGGGATTCGCTGTGTCTCACAGCGGGTTGCAGTGCGCGGTGGCGGTGAGGATCAGCCCGACATCGGGCCGCCAGGGCTCCAGGTTCCACGTGCTCTTGTCGGGCGCGCCGACCGCGTGGCACATGAGCTGGTGGTCCATGGTGGCGCTCTCCGCGTCGGGCTCCGCTGCGACGAGCTGGGTGCGAATCAGGTCGAGCCCCGCCCGGCCCGCGTGGCGCGCCCAGTCCGTCGGGTCGACGGCGAGCGACCGCCCGCCCTCGTTCTCGCCCCAGGTCGCGCTCTCGATCGCGTGCGTGCCGACCTCGAACGTGATTTCCAGCGGCCTGTTCCGGTCCGCCTTCCCGGCGGGCCGCGACCCCTGCGCCGCCCTGACCCGGTCGTCCACCTCCACCCGGACGTGCGTGTCGCCGGTGGCGGTGACCTCGATGCGGGGCGCATCGTCCTCGGTGTCCGACGGCGGCGCGGGCGGGCCGATCGCCGCGACGGGTGTGCCGCCGTCGTCGAGCACGGCGATGCTGCCGTCCGGGTCGACGTCGAGCGTCCCTGGCGACGTGAGGGCCAGGTCGGCCGTCCCGCCGAGGGCGAGGCTGAGGGTGACCGTCTGCAGTCCTGGGACGTCGCCGTCGGCCTGTACCACGGCGGCCTTCCGGGACTCGATGCGCAGGACTGTCTCGTCGAGGGTGACCGTGGTGGTGCGCGGCGCGGGCCGGCCGGCACCGGACGGCTTCGGCTGCTCAGGGGTGGCCGACGACCGTCCTGCGGTGGGCGTGGGCTCCTGGTCCGGGCCGTCGGCCCGCACCGCCCGGTCAGCCTGGTCGCAGCCGCTCACGGTGAAGAGCACCGCCAGTGCGGCGCACACGGCGAGGGGCACCACAGCGGCGCGTCGGATGGGCACGGCTCCATTGTGCTGGGCGGAGGTGCGTAGTGGGGCGTTGGGTGGCGCGTGTCGGCGACACCCCCTATGTTTAGAACATGCGTTCGAACAAGGTGCTGGTGACACAGGGTCCCGCCAACGTGCAGGGCCTGACCGCGCGTGGTGCAGCCGCACCGCGCGAGTCCGGGTTCGCGAGCGGTTTCGCGAACCTCACGGAGGCGGTCGACGCCGTGGCGGCGGTCGACGCGCTCCTTGCCTCGCTCGCGGCCTCTCGCGCGGTGCTCATGGAATCGGTCCGCGAGTGGGTGGCCGACCAGCCCGAGCTGTTCGACGGCACCGAGGTCGAGGCGGACGATCTCGCCGGGTTGGCTCCGGAGCTCGTCGAGCAGCTGGCCAAGGCGTTGCGGGTGCCGGAGGGCACTGCGGTCGCGCTCATCGAGGAGTCCCGGGCGCTGGTGCACGAGCATCCGCGGACGCTTGCGGCGTTGCGTGGCGGGCACATCACGCACGCGCACGCGCAGACGATCCTCGGGTACACCGACGGGCTGCGGCGGGGCAACCGGGTGGCGCTGGAGACCCGCCTGCTCAAGCGCGCGCGCACCACGACCCCTGGGGAGCTGAGCCTGGTCGCGCGTACCGAGCGCGAGCGCCGGCTGCGTCCGGAACGGCCGACCGGCGTGCCGGTCGTGCGCCAGGCGGCGTCCGCGAGGCGGCAGCGGCTCAGCGCTTCCCCCACAGGTCGTCCCACGCGGTGAACGGCTCGTCGGTGCGGCCGGCCTGCTGCGGGCTGCCGCCCGCTGCGACCGCCGGGGTCTGGCCGCCCCAGGCCGGGCTGCCCCACGTAGGGCGGCGGCCCCAGGCAGAGCTGCCCCACGTCGGCTCGGCCTGATCCTGCTCGTCCGGGCTGTCGGCACCCGGGGTGCTGCCGTAAGGGATCCAGCCCTGCTGGGCGTACGGCGCGCCGGACTGCTGCTCCACCGGGCCAGTCCCGTGCTGCTCGGGGACTGCGGGGTAGGACGGGTCGAACGAGGCGTCGTAGCTCTCGGACGCCGCCGCGGGCTGGGCTGCCTGGCTCGTCACCGGCCACTGCTGCGCTGCCTCGGTCTGCCCGGACCAGAGCGAGGCCGACTGGTCCGGTCCCGGCCAGGGCGGCGTCGGGTCGGGTTGCTCAGGACCGGCAAGCACCTCGGGGCTCGCGACACCGTGCCTCGGGGTGCGGTAGCTCTGCGCCGCGTGCGGGACGTGGTCCGCCCCGGTCGGCTCGCCGTACGGCGGCGTGAGCGGCGGCGCGAGCGGCGGGTAGCCGTTGTGGTCGTGCTGCTTCGGCGCGGAGACCGCCGCGAAGGTGGTGGTGGCCAGATACTGCTCGAACGGCACGTCGAAGGTCTCGTCGTCCGACCACGCAGCGTCCCAGGCTGCCGTGACCTGGCGCGCCGGGGCGCGGCGACCGTCGTCGGGCATCGGGGGCAGGCGGATCTCGCCCCGGCTGTGGAGCACCTGGTCGTGCATCTGGCCCACCCAGTTGACCGCGAGCTCGAAGCGCATGGTGCCGAGGCCGTCCACCCCCAGCTCGCCGCCGAGGGCCGGGTGCGGGTTGAAGGTGTAGACCTCGTTCTCGCCGAGGTGGAGGCCGCGGCTGCGGGCGTCGCGGACCAGGTCGTCCATGAGGTAGGTGGCGCGGCCCTCGGCGGACTCCAGCTCGGTGTACATGGTGACAGCGGAGGTCCAGCGGAGCTCGAGCGTGCCCTCGACCGTGTCCAGGAACCACCATCCGTCCAGCGACTCGAGGAAGATGTCGCCGAAACAGGTGGCGAAGCGCGGATTCTGCTCGCTGAGCCCCAGCCACTGCCATGAGGCGAGCCCGAACTCGAAGGAAACCTTCGGAAGAGTTCGAAGCAGCTTCATGTCCGAATGAAACCACTTTCGGGTAAACGCCGGAACCCCCGGTGGCATCATGTCAGGTCCGACCATGTCGGACGCTCGGTCTACGGTCGTCGGATGAGCATCGAAGTACGGGACGCGGAGCCCGCCGAGTACGAGACGGTCGGCAAGATCGTCGCAGCCGCGTTCTTCGCGGACGGGCAGCTCGATGCCCCTGACGCGGGTTCCTACGCCGACGTCCTGCGCGACGTCGAGAGCCGCGCCGCCGCGGCGGAGATCATCGTGGCACTGGTCGGCGGCGAGGTGGTGGGTGGCGTGACGTTCGTGCCCCGCGGCGGTCCGATGGCCGACATCGCCGAGGAGGGCGAGGCGGAGATCCGCATGCTGGGCGTCGCTCCGGATGCTCAGGGCAGGGGAGCCGGGACCGCGCTGATGCGCGAGTGCATCGCGCGTGCCGGGGCGCGGCGGGTCGTCCTCTCCACCCAGACCGTGGCCACCGGCTCGCACCGCCTCTACGAGCGGCTCGGCTTCGTGCGCGCCCCGGGCCGGGACTGGGCGCCCGTGCCCGGCGTGGACCTGCTCTGCTACGTGCTCGAGCGGTAGCGCGGCCCGGCCGGCCACCGCAGCAGCCCTGACGTGACCGCCACGCCCAGGAAGAGCAGCAGGCCGCCGACTGCCTCCGCAGTGTTGGGCACCTCGTCGAGCACCAGCCAAGCCGCGGTCATGCCCGCCACCGGCACCAGCATGGTGAACGGCACCACTGCGCTCGCCCGGTGGCGGGCCAGCAGGGTGTTCCAGATGCCGTAGCCCACCAGGCTCGCGAGCCACGCGGTGTACAGCGTGGAGAGCACTACCGCCCACGTGGGGTGGGTGAGCGCGTACCCGACGGCGGTCGGGCCGTCCAGCGCGACGGCCAGGGCGAACATCGGCACGGGGACCACGAGCCCCGACCACACGGTCATCGACAGGCCGGACAGCGAGCTCGACCGCTTCCCCGCCAGCTGGGTCGCGGCGCCCAGCCGCCGCACGATCACGTTGCCGGTCGCCCAGGACGCGGCGGCCGCGAGGGTGAGCAGGAAGGCGAAGCCCGGCGTCGCCGCCGAGCGGCCCACCCCGACGACCACCAGCCCCGCCGCTCCGAGCAGGACGCCGACCAGCTGCGGCGGCGTCGGGCGCTCACGGAGGGCGGCGCTCGCGAACAGGACGGTGAGGACCACCTGCGCCTGGAGCACGAGCGATGCCAGGCCCGGCGGCATGTCCAGCCACAGCGCCGTGTACATGAGCCCGAACTGACCGAGGCTGAGGAACGCACCCACCAGCAGCACGTCCTTCAAGGGGGCCGCCGGACGGGGAACCAGAAAGATCGCCGGGACCAGCACCACGACGAAGCGGACCGCGACGAAGAGCGCGGGTGGCATGTCCTCCACGCCGACGTCGATGGCGAGGAAGTTGGTGCCCCAGATGACCATGACGAGCACGGCCAGGAGCGAGTGGCGCAGGGGCATGCGGTCATGGTCGACCGGAGCAACCCTGTACGTCCATCACGTATCACTGGCTGATTGTTCAGCCGGCCTGAACGGTGACGGATGCCGTGACTACGTACTTTCACCATCTTGTTCCACTGACCGGGTGAAAAGTAGCGTCGCTGGGCACCGGCCGGCGGATCGACCGCAGGCCCGGCCCGCGGCCTGTGCGGCGGGCGACACACGTTCGCGAAGGAGCGTCCGATGCGTAGCACGAGACACCGCACGATCCGAACCACCGTCACGGCCGCAGCTGCCATGACGTTCGTCCTGTCCGCCTCGCTCGTCGCCACGGCGGCGGCGTCCCACGCGCCTGACTCGGGATCGGCCGGGTCGGCGTCCGACACCTCCGCCGACCTTGGCGCGCTGACCTGGTCCGACGAGTTCGACGGCGCCGCGGGCAGTGCTCCGGACCCTGCCAGCTGGAACCAGGAGACGGGCGCGGGCGGCTGGGGCAACAACGAGCTGCAGACGTACACGAGCTCCCGTGAGAACTCCGCCCTTGACGGCAACGGGAACCTCGTCATCACCGCGCGCCAGGACGGCAACGGCGGGTATACCTCGGCGCGCCTGACGACCCAGGGCAAGGTGCAGCCGAAGTTCGGCCACCTCGAGGCGCGGATCAAGATTCCCCGCGGCCAGGGCATCTGGCCCGCGTTCTGGATGCTCGGCGGCCAGATCGGCAACGGCGTCCCGTGGCCCGACTCGGGCGAGATCGACATCATGGAGAACGTCGGCTTCGAACCTCACATGGTGCACGGCACCCTGCACGGACCGGGCTACTCGGGCGGCGCCGGGATCGGCGCGGCCTACACCCACCCGCAGGGCTGGTCGTTCGCCGACGACTTCCACACCTTCGCGATCGACTGGGCGCCCGGCCGGATCAGCTGGTCGGTGGACGGCAACGTCTACCAGACGCGCACCACCGCAGACACCGGCGGCAACCCCTGGGTCTTCGACCAGCCGTTCTTCTTCCTCCTGAACGTCGCCGTCGGCGGCAACTGGCCCGGCTACCCCGACGGCACCACGCAGTTCCCGCAGCAGATGGTGGTCGACTACGTACGGGTCTACGACTCCCAGCTCTGACCTCCCGGCTCTGGCCTCCCGGCTCTGGCCGCACCGGACGGGTCAGAAGCACAGAACACTCCTGTGACCTGTGCTTCTGACCCGTCCGGGAGTGCGGGACCGCCACCCTGCGTGACGCGTCGTAGACTGGCCGCGCGCTTCGGCGCCCGGAAACCTACCCCGTACGCGAGGAACTACATGACCGCGCCCGCGTCCCAGGCACCCTCCCGCCCGACTCCTGCCGTTCCGAACCTGGACACGGTAGAGAGCGCCGCGGCCACCCCTGATGAGGTGCAGCCGTACGGTGAGCTCGGACTCAAGGAGGACGAGTACCAGCGCATCAAGGACATCCTGGGCCGCCGCCCCACCGCGGCCGAGCTCGCGATGTACTCCGTGATGTGGAGCGAGCACTGCTCCTACAAGTCGTCGAAGGTGCACCTGAGCAAGTTCGGCGAGAAGGTCACCGACGAGATGAAGGAGCACCTCCTCGTCGGTATCGGTGAGAACGCAGGCGTCGTCGACATCGGCGACGGCTGGGCAGTCACCTTCAAGGTCGAGTCGCACAACCACCCGTCGTTCGTCGAGCCCTACCAGGGCGCGGCGACCGGTGTGGGCGGCATCGTCCGCGACATCATCTCGATGGGCGCGCGCCCCGTGGCGGTCATGGACCAGCTGCGCTTCGGCGACGTCGACCACCCCGACACCGCGCGCGTCGTCCACGGCGTCGTTTCCGGGGTGGGTGGCTACGGCAACTCCCTCGGCCTGCCGAACATCGGCGGTGAGCTCGTCTTCGACGGCTCCTACCAGGGCAACCCGCTCGTCAATGCCCTCTGCGTCGGCGTGCTGCGGCACGAGGACATCCACCTCGCCAACGCCACCGGCCTCGGCAACAAGGTGGTGCTGTTCGGTGCCCGTACGGGCGGCGACGGCATCGGCGGCGCCTCGATCCTCGCGTCCGAGACGTTCGAGGACGGCGTCCCCGCCAAGCGCCCGAGCGTGCAGGTGGGCGATCCGTTCATGGAGAAGGTGCTCATCGAGTGCTGCCTCGAGCTGTTCTCGGCGAAGGTCGTGGAGGGTATCCAGGACCTCGGGGCCGCCGGCATCTCCTGCGCCACCTCTGAGCTCGCCTCCAACGGGGACGGCGGCATGCACGTCGAGCTCGACGACGTGCTGCTGCGGGACCCCACGCTGAACGCCGGCGAGATCCTCATGTCGGAGTCGCAGGAGCGCATGATGGCCGTCGTGCGGCCGGACCAGCTCGACGCCTTCCTCGCGATCACCGGCAGGTGGGAGGTCGAGACCGCCGTCATCGGTGAGGTCAACGGCTCCGGCCGCCTCACGATCGACCACCACGGCCAGCGGATCGTGGACGTCGACCCGAAGACCGTCGCGCACGAGGGGCCCGTGTACAACCGCCCCTACGCGCGCCCGGCCTGGCAGGACGGCCTGCAGGCGGACACGACGACGGCGGCGGGCCTCGCTCGTCCGGCGTCCGGCCCCGAGCTGCGGGAGACGGCGCTGCGGCTGCTGGCCTCGCCCAACCTCGCGTCCAAGGCCTGGGTCACGAACCAGTACGACCGGTTCGTCCAGGGGAACACGGCGCTCGCCCAGCCTGACGACAGCGGCGTCGTCCGCGTCGACGAGTCCACGGGGCTCGGCGTCGCGCTCGCGACCGATGCCAACGGTCGGTACGGCAAGCTCGACCCGCGGACCGGCGCCGCGCTGGCCCTGGCGGAGGCGTACCGCAACGTCGCCACGTCGGGCGCCAAGCCCCTGGCCGTGACGGACTGCCTCAACTTCGGCTCGCCGGAGCACCCGGACTCGATGTGGCAGCTCGTCGAGGCGATCGAGGGCCTCGCCGACGCCTGCCAGGAGCTCGGTGTACCGGTCACGGGCGGCAACGTCTCGCTCTACAACGGCACCGGTGAGCCCGGCCAGATCGACTCGTCGATCCACCCCACCCCCGTGGTGGGCGTGCTCGGCGTGCTCGACGACGTCAGCACCGCGCTCTCGTCCGGCTGGCAGACCGAGGGCCTGTCGCTCCTCCTGCTCGGCACCACGCGGGACGAGCTCGACGGCTCGGCATGGGCCGACGTCGTGCACTCGCACCTCGGTGGCCTGCCGCCGCGCGTGGACCTGGCCGCCGAGAAGGCGTTGGCCTCCGCGCTGGTGGAGGCGCGCTCCACGGGGCTGGCCGCCGCGGCGCACGACCTGTCCGAGGGTGGCCTGGTCCAGGCTCTGCTCGAGGCGTCCCTGCGCTTCGGCGTCGGGGCCTCTGTGGCGCTCGAGGGCGTGACGGGCCGCGACAAGGTCGACCCGTTCGTGGCGCTGTTCGCCGAGTCGACCGGGCGCGTGATCGTCGCTGTCGACCCCGAGCACGAGGGCGAGCTGACCCATCTCGCCGAGGACGCCGGCGTGCCGGTGCTGCGTCTCGGCGCCACCGGCGGCGACGCCGTGGTGATCGAGGGCCAGTTCGAGATCCCGCTGTCGGAGGCCCGCGAGGCACACGAGGCCACTCTCCCGCGCATCTTCGGCTGAGCCGGAGTCACCGGGCAGGTGATCGGCAAGAGGTCAGGTAGTCGGCAACCCGGGTTGCCGACTACCTGACGTTCTAGCGATCACCCGCAAGCATGGCGCCAGGCGTCACCTGCGTCCCCGCCCAGCCGATAGGGTCCGGGGGTGCGATTTGTCCATGGCTTGGTCTCGGTAGTGCTCTGGATCATCGCGATCCCCTTGCTTGTCGTGGCGCTGGCCAGGGCCCTCCCGTTCGACAACGTCGTCCCCCTGCCGCATCTCGTGGCGTTCACGCCGTGGGCGACGCTGATGACGCTCCCGCTCCTGATCGTCGCGCTCTTCTCCCGGCGCTGGCTCCTGACTCTGCTGCTCGCGCTCTCTCTGGCCGGCTACGTGTACTGGATGGCTCCCTTCTTCGTGCCGCCGGACACGTCCACGGCGGCTGACCCCGCCGACCCCGGCACGCTGCGGGTCATGACGATCAATGCCCTGTACGGGCGGGCCGACGCCGAGAGCGTGGTCGGTCTCGTGGAGTCGCAGCACGTCGAGGTGCTCGCGGTCCAGGAGCTGACGCCCGCCTTCGAGGAGGCGCTGACGGACGCAGGCCTCGACGACCTGCTGGCGCACAGCTTCACGGTGCCCGCCGACGACAGCCCGGCGGGTAGCGGCCTCTGGGCGTCCACGCCGCTCACCGCGGAGGACCAGCTGCGCGGCACGAGCTTCGCGATGCCGTCGGCGCTGGTCGGCGCGGGCAGCACCGACGTGCGCGTCACCGTGGTGCACCCGCACCCACCGATGCCCACGGAGATCACGACGTGGCGTACGGAGCTCGTCGATCTCACGAAGCAGGTCCACGCGGACGAGACGCCGCAGATCCTGGCGGGCGACTTCAACGCCACCTACGACCACGCCGGCTTCCGTGACCTGCTCGGTTCGCGGTTCTCCGACGCCACCCGCGAGTGGGGCGCCGGACCCGCCGTGACCTGGCCGGAAGGCAGCCGGGTGCCCGCGCTGTTCGCGCTGGACCACGTGGTGGTGGAGAAGGACATGCCCGTCTCCGACGTCGTCTCCATGCAGGTTCCCGGTACCGATCACCGGGCGCTGCTGGCCACCGTCGTCGTCGAATAGCACAGCGACGCCGCGCGGCGAGCGCGGAACCGGCCTATGTTCGCAGTTGTGCCGATTCGTCAGATGCGCCTCGCGCCTGCCGCCCCCGACGATGTGAGCAGTGCCCTCGCGGCGCTCCGCGCCGAGGTCGGGCTGCCCGCGATGTTCCCGCAGGACGTTCTCGAAGAGGCGCGGGCGGCCGCCGAGCAGGACTTCTCTGCCGGCCGGGCCGACCGCCGCGACATCGAGTTCGTCACCATCGACCCGCCCGGTTCCATGGACCTGGACCAGGCGGTTCACGTGGAACAGTCCGGCGAGGGCTACGTGGTGCACTACGCGATCGCGGACGTGGGCGCGTTCGTGACGCCAGGCGGTGCCGTCGACGCGGAGGTGCGCAAGCGGGGGATGACCGTCTACGGGCCCGACGCCCGGACGCCGCTGCACCCGAAGATCCTGTCCGAGGGGGCGGCGAGCCTCCTGCCGGAGGTGGACCGCCCGGCCGTGCTCTGGACGGTCACGCTGGACGCGCGCGGCATCATCACCGGCGCCTCGTTGGAGCGGGTGCTGGTCCGCAGCCGTGAGCGGCTCACCTTCGCGGAGGTGCAGTCCGGCCTCGACGCGGGCACGGCGAGCGAGTCCCTGCAGCTGCTGGCCGACGTCGGGCGCCTGCGCCAGTCGCTCGAGGCGGCACGCGGCGGTGTCTCGCTGGAGGTGCCGGAGCAGGAGGTGGAGCGCGGCGAGGACGGCACGTACACGCTGTCGTTCCGTCGCAACCTGCCGGTCGAGGAGTGGAACGCGCAGATCTCCCTGCTCACCGGCATCGCGGCAGCACACCTCATGCGGGAGGCGGGCGTCGGCATCCTGCGCACCCTTCCGGAGGCCGACCCGCGCGACCTGGCCCGCCTGCATCGCACGGCCCGGGCGCTCGGCATCGACTGGCCCGACAGCCTCCCGTACGCGCGCCTCGTCCCGACGCTCGTCTCGCGGATCCCGGAGCATGCGGCGTTCCTCAACGAGGCGACGACGCTGTTCCGTGGTGCCGGCTACGTCGCGTTCGGCATGTCCGGGCCCGACGGCGTCCCGGTGCCGCCGCCCGAGAACACCCGGCACTCCGCCATCGCCGCCGACTATGCGCACGTCACCGCGCCGCTGCGGCGGCTGGTGGACCGGTACGCGACCGAGGCCTGCCTCGCGATCTCCGCGGGCACGGCCGTGCCCCCGTGGGTGCTGGAGGCGTTGCCCGCCCTGCCGTCCGTCATGGCCGAGACCGGTCGTCGGGCCTCGTCGTTCGAGCGCGAGTGCGTCGACATCGTCGAGGCGTCGCTCCTCGCAGATCGTCTGGGTGAGGAGTTCGACGGTGTCGTCGTCGACGTCGACGACGACACCAAGGAGGAGCAGCGCGGCCAGGTAGTGCTCCGCGATCCCGCCGTCCGCGCGCGCGTGACCGGCCCGCGGCTCCCGCTGGGCGACGAGGTGCGGGTCACGCTCGCCGAAGCCGACGTGCCCGGGCGGCGCGTCATGTTCACGCTGCCGGGTGGCCGAACGGTCGACCAGGGAACGGAAGCCGGGGTGGAGACCGGTCGGTCGGGCACCGGGCGGGCGGGCGCAGGGGACGGGACCGGGCGGCGCTCCACGGCGGGGCCGCGTGCGGCTGCCGGCGTGGCCCGGCGGGCGGCCGCTCCCACGCCGTTCGCCGACGGACCGGTCCCCGCGCACGGACGCGTACAGCGGTCCGCACGGGAGCCGGGGGGCGTGACGAGCCCGGAGCCGGCACCCCAGCCGCAGCCCCTGCCCCAGCCGCGCCCGAGCCCGGGTCCGCGCCCGACGCCCCGGCCTCGTCCCGCTCCGTCGCCCGCCCCGCAGCCGCCGCCGGACGGCGATGCGCCGTCCTTCGCCCCGGCGCCGTCGGCCGCGCAGCACCTGGGGCACGGCGTCGGCTACCCGCCGGTCCGGCGGCCCGTGCGCCCTCAGGTCCGGGACGAGGTCCCGCTGTCGCAGCCGTGGCCCCGGCACGCGAACCCCACGGCGTCGCCGCGGCGGCTCGCGCTGCCGTCGCAGCCGGTGCCCGCGGTCCGGAGTGACAGCCTGCCGGACGTGGTGCATGTGGCGGAGCACCCGGCCGTCGCGTCGCTCGAGCTGCCGATGGTGGTGGCGGCGGACCTGCTCGCGGTCGAGGGGCAGACGTCGGAGGTCTACCGCTACTGATCCGGCGGTCCGCGATACTGGCTCCATGATCGATGCTGTTCACGACGTCCTGGCGGTGCGCTAGTGCCCCCGCGGCGTAGGACGGATCCAGCGGCCGGTCGCACGGCGGTCGCCGCGTGGGTGCTGGGCGAGGCGGAGCGTCGTGACGTGACCACCGCCGTCCGGTACACGCTGGAGGAGCTCGCGGACCACGCCCCCGGTAACTCCGTGGAGGTGCGCGTGCCGCCCTCCGGTGCGGTCCAGGCGGTGGCCGGGCCGCGGCACACGCGCGGGACACCACCGAACGTGGTCGAGACCGATCCCGACACCTGGCTCGCGCTGGTCACCGGCGCTGTCACCTGGGCGGACGCCGTCGCGGACGGGCGGGTGCGCGCCTCGGGCGAGCGTTCGGACATCTCGCACCTGCTGCCGCTGACGGCTGTGCGCCGTGCGGCGTCCGGCGCCGGCGGCGAGCCGGAGCCGCCGGTCGTATCGGGGTGAATCGGGCGCCGACTGCGTGTGCCGGGCGACGGATGTCACTGACACCCGCTAGCCTCGGCGTCGATCTCGTGGCTCGGCTGCGAGCAGGTTCACCCGGTGCGGGGACGTCAGTTCTCCCGGCGGGTGTCCGGCTGTAACCGCTGGTTCACGATGCATTGATTGGTTGGTGCGGCTCGTGCCGGACCGCCTGCGCAACTGATGCGCGCCCGGCCGCGGCGATGCCGCCGAACAAGACGTCCAGCAGCAGTGCACTCCACCCCGGCCCACAGGCCGGCTATTGCAGAAGGAGTCAGCGTGAGACCCAGCACGCTCCGGTCCCCGCGACCGCACCCCCGATCCCGTGGGAGGGCCGCAGTCGCAGTGGCCCTCTCCGCAGCGCTCGCCGTGCCGGCGACGGCGGCTTTCGCAGCGCCCGCGGCCACCGAGGACGGCCCGGACTCCGGGCACGTCGTCATCAGCGAGGCGTACCTCGTCGGCGGCAGCTCCGGCCAGCCGTACCGGAACAAGTTCGTGGAGCTGTACAACCCGACGGACGAGCCGGTCAGCGTCGACGGCTGGTCGGTCCAGTACAAGTCCGCGACGGGCTCGTCGTTCTCCGGGGTCACCGCGCTGAGCGGCACCATCGCCGCCGGTGGCCACTACCTGGTGCAGGGCGCATCGAACGCCGCCAACGGCGAGCCGCTCCCCACGCCCGACGCCGTCGGCAGCCTCAACCCGAGCGGCACGGCCGGCGTGGTCGCGCTCGCGTCGCAGGCCACCGCTGTCACGCCCGCCAAGGGTGCGGTGCCGGTCGAGGGCGCCACAGGCGTCGTCGACCTGCTCGGTTACGGCACGGCTGACACGTTCGAGACCGCTCAGGGACCGGCCGGCCAGGGCACCCGTGTGGTCGGGTCGCTGGAGCGCACCGGCGACACGGGCGACAACTCGGCGGACTTCGTGTTCACGGCAGAGGTGACCCCCACCGGTGGCGAGGGCTCGGAGCCCGAGCCCAGCCCCACTCCGTCGGAGCCGGCCGAGCCCGGCGAGGTCACCCCGATCGCCGAGATCCAGGGCACTGGCGACGCCTCACCGCTCGCGGGCGCGACGGTGACGACCCGTGGCGTCGTCACCGCCGTCTATGCGACCGGCGGGTTCGACGGCCTGTACCTGCAGACCGCCGGCACAGGCGGCGGCGAGGACTCGACGCCGGGCGCGTCGGACGGCGTCTTCGTGTTCTCGGCAGCGGCGGCAGCCGACCTGTCTGCCGGTGACCACGTGGAGGTGACCGGCGCGGTCTCCGAGTACAACGGGCTGACCGAGCTCACCCCGTCGTCGGGCGGCTGGACCGTCCTGGACGAGCCAGCGACGGTCGAGCCGACGGCGACCGCCTGGCCGGCCACCGCGGCCGACCGGGAGGCGCTCGAGGGCATGCTCCTCGCGCCGCAGGGCGACTTCACGGTGACGGACAACTACGACACCAACTACTACGGCTCGATGGGCCTGGCCGCGGGTGACAGCCCGCTGGTGCAGCCCACGACGGCGGGCCGGCCCGGGTCGGCGGAGTACGACGCGCAGATCGCGGACAACGCGGCACGCGCGGTGCTGCTCGACGACGGCTCGTCGACGAACTACAGCTCGAACGCCAACAAGGCGCAGCCGCTCCCGTGGCTGACCGGTGGCGACCCGGTGCGGGTGGGAGCGGCCGTCACGTTCACCCGTCCCGTCGTGCTGGACTACCGGTACGACGCCTGGGGCTTCCAGCCGACGTCGCAGCTGACGCCCGACGTCGCCGACGCCGTGCAGCCCGCGACCTTCGAGAACACGCGCGAGGACGCCCCCGCCGAGGTGGGCGGCGACCTCAAGGTCGCCACGTTCAACGTGCTGAACTACTTCAGCACCACCGGGGACGAGCTCACGGGCTGCACCTACTACACCGACCGTGACGGGGACCCCGTGACGGTCCGCGGCGGCTGCGACGCGCGCGGTGCGGCCGAGGAGGAGGACCTGCAGCGGCAGCAGGTCAAGATCGTCGCCGCGATCTCGGCTCTCGACGCCGACGTGGTGGCCCTGCTGGAGATCGAGAACACCGCCGCGTTCGGTGGCTCGCGTGACCAGGCGCTGAGCGACCTCGTGGACGCCCTGAACGCCGCGGAGGGCGCCGGGACGTGGGCCTACGCGGCCTCCCCTGCCGAGGTGCCCTCCGCTGAGGACGTCATCCGTAACGCCTTCATCTACCGGACCGCCGCGGCCGAGCCGGTGGGCGACTCGACCATCCTGGTCGGGGACGAGGCGTTCCAGAACGCCCGTCAGCCGCTGGCCCAGACGTTCCAGCCCGCCGACGGCGCGACCGACGCCGGCGACGACGTCGTCGTGATCGCCAACCACTTCAAGTCGAAGGGCTCGGCCGGCCCGTGGCCAGGCGACCCGGACCAGGGTGACGGCCAGGGTTCCTCGAACGAGTCCCGTACCCGCCAGGCGACCGCGCTCGTGAGCTTCGCCGAGGCGCAGGCCGCCGCGGCGGGCACGGAGAACGTCGTGCTGGTGGGCGACTTCAACGCGTACGAGCAGGAGGACCCCATCAAGGTCCTGACCGACGCCGGCTACGCCGACCTCGGCGCCGCCACAGGGGAGTACTCCTACAACTTCGGTGGCATGGTCGGCTCGCTCGACCACGTGCTCGCCTCACCCGCCGCGGCGAAGCTCGTGACCGGCACCGACATCTGGAACATCAACGCGTACGAGCCGATCGCGAACGAGTACAGCCGGCACAACTACAACGCGTCGATCCTCTACGACGAGTCCCCGTTCCGTTCGTCCGACCACGACCCCGTCCTCGTCGGCCTGGACCTCGGCGGGACGACGACGGAGCCCGGCTCGGTCGACCTCGACCTCGTGGCCATCAACGACTTCCACGGTCGCATCGACGAGAACACCGTCAGCTTCGCGGGCACCGTGGAGGAGCTGCGGGCCCAGAACGCGAAGGGCACGGCCTTCATCTCGGCCGGCGACAACATCGGCGCCTCGCTGTTCGCGTCCGCGCTGCAGCAGGACCGGCCGACGCTCGACGTGCTGAACGCGCTGAGCCTGAAGACCTCGGCGGTCGGCAACCACGAGTTCGACCAGGGCATGGCCGACCTCACCGGCCGCGTCACCGACGCCGCCGACTGGGACTACCTGGGTGCCAACGTCTACGACGAGGCCACGGGTGAGCCTGCGCTTCCGGAGTACCAGGTGGTCCCGGTGGGCGGGGTCGACGTGGGCTTCGTCGGCGTGGTCACGCAGGAGACGCCCACGCTGGTCACGCCGTCGGGCATCGAGGGACTCGAGTTCGGTGACCCGGTCGAGGCGCTCAACCGTGTCACGGACGAGCTGCTCGACGGCGACGCCGCGAACGGCGAGGCAGACGTGATCGTGGCCATGGCGCACGACGGCGCCGGCGCGGGCACGCCCGACGGCGCGACGCTGGAGGAGGAGGTCGCCGCCGGCGGCCCGTTCGCCGAGCTCGTGCAGGACACCGACCCGCGCGTCGCAGCCATCTTCACCGGCCACACGCACAAGCAGTACGCATGGGACGCGCCCGTCCCGGGTGCGGAGGGCCAGACCCGCCCGATCATCCAGACCGGGAACTACGGCGAGTTCCTCGGCCACGTCTCCCTCACCGTGGACACGGAGTCGTTCGACGTCACGGACTACTCGGTGGAGAACGTCGCCCGCACCGCCACGCCGGCCGACGAGCTGATCGCGACGTACCCGGCGGTCGCCGAGGTCGACGCGATCGTCTCCACCGCGCTGGCCGAGGCCGAAGAGATCGGCGCCCAGCCGATCGGCAAGGTGACCGCCGACGTCACGACTGCGTTCTCCGGCGGTTCCTACACGGACGGCGTCTACACCGGCGGCGAACGTGGTGACCGTGCGTCGGAGTCGGCGCTCGGCAGCCTCGTGGCGGACTCGCTGCGAGACTCGCTCGCGAGCGACGAGCGGGGTGGCGCCGACATCGGCGTCGTGAACCCGGGCGGCCTGCGCAACGAGCTCTACTTTGCTGGTTCGGCGGCTGGTTCGGCGGCTGGTGAGGACGGCGTCATCACGTACGCCGAGGCCAACGCGGTGCTGCCGTTCGTCAACAACCTGTGGACGATCACGCTGACGGGCGCGCAGCTCGACACCCTGCTCGAGCAGCAGTGGCAGACGGACGCCAACGGCGACCGCCCGTCACGCCCGTTCCTCGCGCTGGGGCTGTCGGACAACGTGTCGTACACGGTGGACACGGCCGACGTGAACGCGACGCCGGGCGAGAACGTCTCGTCGATCACGATCGACGACGTGCCGGTCGATCCGGCCGCCGAGTACCGCATCGCGACGTTCTCGTTCCTGATCTCCGGTGGTGACAACTTCCGGGTCTTCACCGAGGGCACCGACGGGCGCGACTCGGGCCTGGTGGACCGCGAGGCCTGGATCGACTACCTCGAGAAGGCGTCGCCGATCACGCCGAGCTTCGCCCGTACCCGCACCGTCACCGAGACGCTACCCGGCACCGTCGAGGCGGGCGCCTCGACAGACGTCAGCCTGTCCGGCCTGGACCTGACCTCGCTCGGCGCGCCGCAGAACACCGCTGTCGAGACGTTCCTCGTCCCGGCGGGGAGCGCGGCAGCGGACGGCGTCTCTCTCGGCACCGGCACGGTCAGCGACGGTGCAACGTCAGCCTCGGTGACCGTGCCGGCCGACACGGTCCCGGGTGCGTACCAGCTCCTGGTGCAGGCGTCGCCGTCGGGCACGACCGCCCGGCTGCCGCTGACCGTCGAGGAGGCGGCTCCCCAGGAGCCGGAGGCGCCCGCCTGGCAGCCGTGGAAGCTGTACTGGTGGGGAGACACCGTCTCGTACCGGGGCGAGGTCTACGTGGCGTCCCGCCCGACGATCCTCCAGATCCCGGGCGCGTGGTGGCACAGCCCCTGGAAGCTGGTGAAGTAGCCCCGCACGCCGACGGAGAACCAAGGCGAGACGAGCTGCAGCGCACCCGGCACGGGTGTGCTGCAGCTCTGTTTCCGGGTTCTTCTTCGGCGACAGGCGGCGCGTACCCTGGTTTCGTGAGCGAAACCCAGACATCGAGCGACTCCTCCGACGACGTCGAGGTGCGTGACGTCATCGACCCGGCGAGCGTGCGCCGGGCTCCGCGGTACAAGGCGTTCTTCTGGACGGGTGCTCTGGTCGGGATCGTCCTCGGGCTGGCCCTGTCGCTCTACCTCGTGAGCTCGCCCTCTGGCGCGGCCATGATGAAGCCCGGCGTGTACGTCACCGTGCTGACCGCGTTCGTCACGATGGTGACGACCCTGCTGGCCGGTCTGTTCGCGGTGATCGCGGACCGCCGGAGCCTGCGCGGGCGCTGACACAGAGGTCACAGACCGGGCTGACACCGTCGATCCGGTCGCATGGGATACTCGGAACATGCCTCTGCGCGGAGATGGCCGCCTCAACCACGACCTCATACCCGGCGAGAAGGGCCCCCAGGACGCATGTGGCGTCTTCGGGGTCTGGGCACCCGGCGAGGAGGTCGCCAAGCTTGCGTACTTCGGCCTGTACGCACTACAGCACCGCGGGCAGGAGTCCGCGGGTATCGCCACCAGCAACGGTGAGCAGATCCTCGTCTACAAGGACATGGGACTCGTCTCCCAGGTCTTCGACGAGACGGCCCTGAACGCTCTGACCGGCCACATCGCCGTCGGGCACTGTCGGTACTCCACCACTGGTGGCGTGACCTGGGAGAACGCTCAGCCCACGCTCGGCGCGACGGCGTCAGGCACCGTGGCCCTCGGCCACAACGGCAACCTGACCAACTCGGCCGACCTGGTCAACCTCGTGGCCGAGCGCTACGGCGCGCAGCGCCGGGGCGAGCTCGCGCGCGGCAACACCACCGACACCGCGCTGATCACCGCTCTGTTCGCGGGTGACGCGGATCACACGCTCGAGGCCACGGCGATGGAGGTGCTGCCGCGTCTGCGCGGGGCCTTCTCCCTGGTCTTCATGGACGAGAACACCCTGTACGCGGCGCGCGACCCGCAGGGTGTGCGCCCGCTCGTGCTCGGTCGGCTCGACCGTGGCTGGGTGGTGGCCAGCGAGACCCCCGCCCTGGACATCGTCGGCGCCTCCTACGTGCGCGACGTCGAGCCGGGCGAGCTCATCTGCATCGACGCCGACGGCATGCGCTCCGCGCGCTTCGCTCAGACGGAGCGGGCGGCCTGCGTCTTCGAGTACGTCTACCTGGCCCGCCCCGACAACACCATCAACGGCCGCTCGGTGCACTCGGCGCGGGTCGAGATGGGACGCACCCTGGCCCGCGAGCAGCCGGTCGATGCCGACCTGGTGATCCCGACGCCGGAGTCCGGCACACCGGCCGCCGTCGGGTACGCCGCGGAGTCCGGTATCCCGTTCGGGCAGGGCCTCACGAAGAACGCCTACGTGGGCCGTACGTTCATCCAGCCGTCCGACACCCTGCGACAGCTCGGCATCCGGCTGAAGCTCAACCCGCTGCGCGAGGTGATCAAGGGCAAGCGCCTGGTGGTCGTCGACGACTCGATCGTGCGCGGCAACACCCAGCGCGCCCTGGTCCGCATGCTGCGCGAGGCCGGCGCGGCCGAGGTGCACGTACGCATCTCGTCGCCGCCGATCAAGTGGCCCTGCTTCTACGGTATCGACTTCGCGTCGCGCGCCGAGCTCATCGCCAACGGTCTGGGCGTGGAGGAGATCGGCCAGTCGCTCGGGGTGGACAGCCTCGGCTACATCTCTACCGAGGGCATGATCGCCGCGACCGAGCAGCCCAGCTCGCAGCTCTGCGCGGCGTGCTTCACGGGCAAGTACCCGATCGAGCTGCCCCCGGACGACCAGCTGGGCAAGCACCTCCTCGAGCAGGCGGAGCTGCCGCTCGGCCAGCCCGAGGACGGCCTCAAGCAGCTCGCCGTGCGCACCGGCGGCTCGACCGCCCTCGACCACCCGTGACGACCTCCCACTTCACCAGCACCGACCACTCCCTGGAGCACCAGTGACATCCGAAGGCCTGACGTACGCCGCCGCCGGCGTCGACACCGAGGCGGGCGACAAGGCCGTCGAGCTCATGAAGGACGCCGTGCGCCGCACGCAGGGTCCGGCCGTGCTCGGCGGCGTTGGCGGCTTTGCCGGCCTCTACGACCTGTCGGCGTTCCAGGGCTACCGCGCACCCCTGCTGGCGACGTCGACGGACGGCGTCGGTACCAAGGTCGCGATCGCGCAGGCGATGGACAAGCACGACACCATCGGGTTCGACCTGGTCGGCATGGTCGTGGACGACATCGTCGTGGTGGGTGCCAAGCCGTTGTTCATGACCGACTACATCGCCACCGGCAAGGTGGTGCCCGAGCGGATCGCGGACATCGTGCGTGGCATCGCGCAGGCCTGCGAGGTGGCGGACACCGCCCTCGTGGGTGGCGAGACCGCCGAGCACCCGGGTCTGCTGGAGCCGGACGAGTACGACGTCGCCGGTGCCGCGACGGGCATCGTGGAGGCCGACAAGGTGCTGGGCCCGGACCGGGTTCGGCACGGCGACGTGCTGATCGCGATGGCGTCCAGCGGGCTGCACTCCAACGGGTACTCGCTGGTGCGTGCGGTGATCAAGCAGGCAGGCTGGGCTCTGGACCGGCACGTGGACGAGCTGGGGCGGGCGCTGGGCGAAGAGCTGCTGGAGCCCACCCGGGTCTACGCAGCGGACTGCCTGGCGCTGGCCGCCGACGAGGCGGCGCAGGTGCACGCGTTCACCCACGTGACCGGTGGCGGGCTTGCCGCCAACCTGGCACGGGTCCTGCCCGCAGGACTGGTGGCGACCGTCGACCGCGCGTCCTGGGACGTGCCCGCCGTGTTCCGCATGGTGCGGGACCTCGGTGGTGTGCCAGACCGCGACCTGGAGAACACCCTGAACCTCGGTGTGGGCATGGTGGCGGTGGTTGGCTCTGACGGCGCAGACGCGGCGCTCGCCCGACTGTCCGCGTTGGGCGTGCCAGCGTGGACGCTGGGGAGCGTGGACACCCTTGACCTGGCCGCAGCGCACGAAGACCTCGTCGCAGGCACGAAGGGTGTGTCTGGTGGTGCGGTCCGGCTGGTGAACGACTACCGCGGGTGATGCGGTAGCCGGGCCGTGAACCGGGCGCGGGGCCGGCGCAGACGCGCCGGCACCCTCAGCGCGTGTTGCCGTCCTGCTCTGCCCAGTCGGAGTACCTGTTGTCGTACTCCTCGTCCTCCGGGGATTCCCACCGCGACTCTGTCGCCACATCCGTGTGGGAGTCCCCGCTGAGCTCTTGCTCGAGGGCGTGATAATTGGTGTCCGGGCTGTAGTACTTCAGCTCGCGAGCAACCTTGGTCTGCTTTGCCTTCTGACGGCCGCGGCCCATGGCTCCGACCCCCTCAACGTAGGAGCGGGGCGACACCGTGCATGGACGTGCGGCCCCGTAGCGTTTCGTCTGTCCAGGTTCCAACGTTACATGCTGGTACGGCGTTTCTTCCAGTCCGTGGGCGTGATTCGTCCCATCCTCTGATGTGACATTCAGATCCCCCGTGTCCGGACACCACGCGCGGGCATCGTCGAGCACTTGGCTGTAACATGACGAGCCATTTGCCATGAACGGATGATCGCTCCTCGGCAGCCGGGGGCGCCCGAGCTGCCGCGGCTCCTCCGGATCGCCTGTCCGGGGCAGCCTTCTCCGCCGCTTTGCCGACACCTGGTCGATGTGCGGAGGTCTGCCGGACGCGGGCGAGGGATGCGTCCTGGGCGCTGGCCTCCCGCGCCAGATCGTGCCGTCGGCGTGTCGCACGTGTCCGAGACTCGCCCGAAACGGTCGCGCGTGGCGAGCGGCGGAAAGAGTGCGGAAATAAACCGCGTCCCCAAGTCGCCTAAATCCCGTTTGCTGCTAACAATGGTGCAAGAGCGGGTGTCGTCAACCGCCTGGTACGGCCAGGCCGGCACCGTTCCGGAGGAGGTGCGGGGATGTCCATCCACGGAGAATCCGAGGTCCTGCTCACGCCCGCCGAGGTAGCGAGCTTGTTCCGTGTTGACCCAAAGACAGTAACGCGTTGGGCAAAAGCGGGAAAGCTCTCGTCGATCCGGACACTTGGCGGTCACCGCCGCTACAAGGAGTCCGAGGTTCGGGCGCTGCTCGGTGCGGCAGCGGACAGCTCGGGCGACTCTGACAACTAGTCAGGCGTCGTTGACGGATTGGTCGGCAAGCAGGACGAAGGCGCGCCGGGTGCTGCCCCCCAGCTCAGCCCCGCGCGCGCCTGAGTACAGCGGTCACGGCAACAGCCGTACCGAGGACCACTAGACCGAGCGTGGCTCCTATCAGGACTTTGGCGTTGCGGGCCCGGCGCGGATCTTGCGCCGGGCCGTTCTTGTTGCCGAATGCCCCGGTCGCCATCGCGCCGGCGTCGCTAGCCGCCTGCTTCGCCTCGTGTGCGATGCGGGAGGCCTGGTAGCCAGGGCTCAGGCGGGTCGTCAGCTCGTCGATGGCCGCGGCGAGCTCCGCACGGGTGCGGAGGACCTCGGCCTCGAGCGAATGCCTGCTGGGCGGCGGTATCGGAGTACTCATCGGTTCATCGCCTCCTTGATCGACGCGATATCGTCCTTCACGCGTTCGACGCTCTCCGGCTTGGTGGTGCCCTTCTGCAGCAGCTGCACGCCCACCAGGGCGAGAATGATCGTGACGAGCAGCATGAAGCCGCCGATGGTGAGTGCGGCGAGCCAGAGCGGCCACACCGTTCCCAGGCCGTACACGGCCGCCAGGAGCAGCACCCCGGCGGCGTAGGCGAGGATCAGGAGCGCGAGGACGAGCAGTCCGACGCCGATGCCGGACTTCTTGGCCCTCTCGGTGAGCTCCGCCTTGGCGAGCGCGATCTCCGCACGCACGAGCCGGGATGCCTGCTCGGAGATCTGTTCGACGAGCTTGCCCAGTGAAGCGGGCTTCCCGGGCTCCGGAGTGACTGCCGTGGCGCCACCTGGCGCCTCTCTCTGGCTGTCGATCTTCACGTCCTCGATCATTTGCCCTCCCGTGCCGCCGGTTCGGCCTGCGCCGCTGAAGACAACTCAACAGGCCAAGAGCGCATGGGGCAATTCCTGGGGCGGCGTGGCCCCGAGGAAATAAGATGAAGAGAACTGATCGCGAATGCACGAATACTGGAAGGAATTGCCTTGCCAGTATCTGAGGGTGACGTTCCCAGAGGTCGAGGAGCGCGGTTACCCGGTGGCCGCACCGGCGACCGGAAACGCAGATGGGCCGCACTTCCGAAGAAGTGCGGCCCATCGAGATCGCAGGATCCTACGATCCTTTTGCTGTGGCTCCGACCGGCGTCGATCCGGTGACCTTTCGATTTTCAGTCGAACGCTCTACCAACTGAGCTACAGAGCCCTAGCGCGAACGCCCGGATAGTCGAGACCGACCATCCGGGCGCCTCTCGCGCGACCCTGACGGGACTTGAACCCGCGACCTCCGCCGTGACAGGGCGGCGCGCTAACCAGCTGCGCTACAGGGCCTTGGACGCTACCCGCGACCGGGGGGCTCTTCCGAACCGTGAGAACCTTAACCCACCGTGGGCCCGAAACTGAAATCAGATTCGGACTTCCGGAGGATGGCCTGCCTCACAGCAGTCAGAACGTGGCTCTGACGAGCCACTGCGTACCCCCAACGGGATTCGAACCCGTGCTACCGCCGTGAAAGGGCGGGGTCCTGGGCCGCTAGACGATGGGGGCTGGGACCTGGCAAGTCTACAGACGGTTCGGGGCTCTGCTGGCCAGTCCAAGGAGTGGTCTGCGTGACGGCCCTCAAGGGGCCCGCGTCAGGGATGATGGGCGTGTGGTGGAGATGACGCGCGAGGACTTCGAGACAGCTGTCAGCGAGGGACTGGACCTCGTTCCGGCCGACCTTGCGGCGCAGATGGACAACGTGGTGGTGCTCGTCGAGGACGACGCGCCCGCGGACGATCCAGACCTGCTGGGGCTCTACGAGGGCGTCCCGCTCACCGAGCGTGACCACATGTGGGCTGCCGGAGCGCTGCCGGACCGCATCACCATCTTCCGCAACCCGACGCTCGCGTTCTGCGAGACCCGCGAGGACGTCGTCGAGGAGGTGGCCGTGACCGTGGTCCACGAGATCGCCCACCACTTCGGGATCGACGACGCCCGGCTGCACGAGCTCGGCTGGGCGTGACGAAGCCGGCCCCCCGAAGCAGCGCTTCACGGGACCGGCTCCACGGTACGAGGGTCAGTACGAGGTGCCGTACTCCCAGTGCCAGGCCTCCGGCTTGCTGCCGCCGGCCTGGGCCCAGGCCGGGAGCTTCCAGCCGTACTTCCCGGCGTTGGCGACCATCCAGGCGTGCTCGGCCGTGCCGAACGACTCGATGCCGCCCGACAGGTCGACTGCCTGTCCCAGCCCGTGGTTCGAGGTGCCGGGCACGGCGGCCAGGGCACCCTTGGACGCGGCGACCGACACCTGCTCCGTGTAGGAGCGGTACCCGTCGGTCAGGTCCAGGTTTCGGCCGAACGCCGCACGGAAGGCGCCGTTCAGGTCCTCGAGCGACGCCGCGGCGTCGCACCGCAGCTTTTCGTCCTGAGCCCAGCCCAGGTCGCAGAGCACGTTCGACGGGATCTGACCGTTGCCGTAGCTCTTCGCGGTCTTGGCCATCTCCTTCGCCTCAGCGGCTCGGGTGGCGGCGGCTTCTCGCGCCTTGTCGGCCTCGCGCTCTGCGGCCCGTGCGGCGCGGGCCTCACGTGCCTCCAGGACGGCCTCTCTCGCGGCGGCGATCTCCGCGGGCGTCGGGCCCGCCGTGACGGACACGACCGCGTCGCCGTCGGCCTTGGTGATGAGCCGTTGGAGCGACGTCGTCACCTTCTCGATGTCGGTGGCCGACGGCGCTGCCGTGGTGGCCGACCTCTGCTTGCCCGACTTCGAGCCCGTTTCCTTCGAGCCGGACTTCGAGTCCGCTTCCTTCGCGGCGTCGGTCGCACCGACCGACTGCGCGAGCGGAGTGACGAGGACGGGGAGGTCGGTGGCGTCCTGCCCGCTGATCGCGGTGCCACCCGTCGCGGCTCCGGCCAGGTTGGTCGGCTCGGTGGCGGCTACCTCTGGTGTGGTCTCGGTGGCACCCGCTGGGGCTGCCTTCCCTGCGCCGTCCGCCGCTCGCTCGTCGAGCGAGGTGCGCTCGGCGTTCCGGGAGGCAGCGCTAGCCGGCCGGGCCTCGGCGACGGTGGGGCCGGCGGCTGCGCGAGCCTGTTCCAGCATGGTCCGCAGATCCTGGGCGGCTGCCCGGAGCCGCTTGCGCTCCTTGGCCCCGAGGTCGCCCTCGCGAGTCACGTAGGCGGCGTCCGTCAGCACGGCGTCCGCCTTCTCGGAGGCGGACCGCACGGCCGGGTCGGTGACGAACGCGCTGCCGACGGCCACGCCGCCGGGCTGCGCGGCCCGCTCAGCGGCGGCCGCGGTGCCCGGGGCGCCGGCGTTCCCGGTGACGCTGACGGCCGCCGTGGTGGTCAGTGCCACCGACGTCAGCGCAGCGGCTATCGCGAACGACGAGCGGCGGACCATGGGGTGCGGGACGTGTCCTGCAACGGCCGCGTGTGCCCCGCGTGTGCCCGGGCGCCGCGTGCGACGGGGGGTGAGGGCGTGGTCGCCGCGCGTCAAGGAAGCTCCTGACGTTCGGGGGAGGGGACATGGCACGCCGTGCGTGGCGCGACGGGGTTCGGCGTCTGGGGCACGCTGAGCTTCCGTTCTGCGGCTGGGCACGGGCGGCACCGTGAGGGTCGGTTCCCTCGGGCGGACGGCGACGCATGCTCCGGCTGCTGTCTGGCCACGGCACGCGACGGGTCGCGAGGATCATGGCGGTTGCGGCAGGAACCCGGCCAGAAGGCCCAGGGGGTGGTTCCATGCGGCAACATTCAATGCTGGACGACCGTCCAAGAGCCATGTAACCCCCTCCGCGGAGGCGTGCCTCACAAAAGCTGCGCGCAGAGAGTGGCGCAGACGTGAAGGGCCGACAACCTGGGGTGTGCGCGCTCACATTGAGGGTCGCGAGGCCATGCGTGAGACTTCGAGCATGGCCCACCACGACCAGGCCGCGAACGGATCCGTGCCCACCCCCGCCGGACAGTCCGTCACCGTGTCCATCCACCGCATCGTCCGTCCCGAGCACGTCCCCGAGGTCACCAGCTGGGTGCAGTCGGGCGTCAACCTCGCCAACCGCTGGGACGGGTTTCTCGGCTCGGGCTGGATCCGCGCCGCCGAGGGATCCAGCCACTGGCACATGCTCTACCGCTTCGCCGACGCCGACCGGCTCGCCGCCTGGGAGCAGTCCGCCGAGCGTCGCGAGTGGCTGGCGCAGGGCACAGGGCTCGTCGAGGAGCTGCGGTACCAGCAGCGGACGGGCATCGAGGGCTGGTTCGACGATCCGTCCCGTACCGACGAGCCCGCCGACGTCGCGGCCGCCGTCGTGCCGCCCCGGTGGAAGCAGGCGACGAGCATCTGGCTGGGGTTCTTCCCGGTGAACCTGCTCTTCACCGCGCTGTTCACCTACCTGGTGCCAGGGTGGGGCGACGTGGCGCTCGTGCTCAAGGTGCTGATCTCGACACTGATCCTGACGCCGATCATGGCGTACTGGGTGCTTCCGTGGGTGACCCGCAGCCTGCACGGCTGGCTGCACCGGACGTAGCGGTCAGGCGGTGCCCGCGACGACCCGCTGAGCGGGCACGCGGCGTCGGCGCAGCCGGATCCCGCCGCGGCCCGGCGCAGGCGGGGCCACCAGGCGGTCGGTCCGGCCGGTGAGCCAGCCGGCGAGCCGCTCCGGACGGTCGGTGATGACCGCGTCGACGCCCGCGCCGTCGTCGGCCGAGACGAGGGTGGTCCACGCCGCCGGGTCGTTCGCCGTCCAGGACATGACGCGCAGGCCCGCGGCGTGCAGGCGCGACACCAGCCGTGGGCTGCCTGCGACCGTCGAGACCGACGGGTTGCACGCGACGACGCGGAGGCGCTCGCACAGGCGCAGGAGGCCGGGCGGGTCGAACGAGACGAGCAGCCCGCCGGGCAGGTGCGGGGCGACGTCGCGGACCGTGGCGACCGTGCCGGGCCAGAAGCTCTGCACCAGCACCCGGTCGTCGAACCCGGCTGTCGCGATCGTGGCGGCGACCCGCTCGACCTGCTCGACGTCCCACGAGCCCTTGAGCTCGAGGAGCAGGTCCGTCTCCGGGTGCCGGGCGAGCACGCCCAGCACGTCGGCGAGCGTGGGTACGTGCTGTCCGGAGAACGCGGGAGCGAAGCGCGAGCCGGCGTCCAGCCCCAGCACCTCGTCCGACGTCAGTGCGGAGACCTTGCCGGTGCCGTCGGTGGTGGCGTCGACGGTCTCGTCGTGGATCACGGCGCCCACGCCGTCGGCGGTGGGCTGCAGATCGATCTCGACGGCGTCCGCGCCCGCTCGGCACGCGGCCTCGACCGCGGCGAGCGTGTTCTGCGGGGCTACCGCGGAGTACCCGCGATGGGCGATGACTGCTGGACGAGCGACGGCCATGGTGACCTCCGGGTCTGCGGTTCTGTATCCACGCTAGGCCGACGACGCGCCACTTCCCAGGGCAGGCGCACGAATTCTGGGACTGTTCCGGGATCGTTCACCGTCCGGCCCCGGGAGCGCCGTGTCGGCCACTCGGGCGAAACCCACCGGATGCGCGGATTCTCGGTGCCGGGTGGTTTCATGTGCGGCATGGTCCGCCCTGTCACCTCCGCCCCGGCCCGCCTCCGGGCCCGCACGGCTCTCGTCGCCGTCGCCACGCTCGTCGTGCTCGCCGGTTGCTCAGGGGGCGGCGAGGCGGACGCCGGAGCGAGCGCGCAGCCGTCGGGCGGCGCGAGCGCCACGGCCTCCTCGCAGCCCGACCCCGACGCGCCCCTCGACGCGAACGAGGCGTGCGCCGCCATGTACGTCAAGGGCGACAAGACGCTCGAGGAGCGCATCGGCACGACGCTCGTCAGCGCGAGCGACGGGCTCGACGGCACGTCCGCCGACCAGATGCACGCGATGGCGAGGGAGCTCGGGCGGCTCGAGTCACGTGTGCCCGAGGAGTTCCAGGGCCCGGTAGAGCGGATCCGGGTGCCGTTCCTGCAGCTTCAGGAAGAGCTCGACCTCGGGACGGGCGCGGAGGTCGAGCTCGACGTCGCCTCGACGGTCGAGGGCCTCAAGGAGTACCAGAAGCTCTGCTGACGGCCTCGAAGATGCCCTGGCCCGGTGCGAGCACCCGGCGCGGGTCGTACCTGGCCTTGGCGCTGCGCACGGCGGGCCAGCGGTCGGCGTAGTGGTCGCGCCAGTCGGCCGGGCTCAGGTGCAGCGCGTTGACGGGGTAGCCGGTGCCGCCGGCGGCCCGGACCCGTGCGTACAGCGCGTCGTTCTCGGCGATGAGGCGCTCCGCCTCTGCGTCGTCGGGCGGGCTCACCGCGCGGAGCAGCGCGAGCAGGAAGAACACCGGGCCCTCGGGAACCACGACCTGGGGCCGCGTGATCAGCGAGCGGTTGGTCGGGTAGAGCAGGGCGACGCCGCCGGCGTCGGCCGGCGTGAGCGTCGTGAGGAGCTCCGTCACGATCTCGTCCGTCGCAGCGTCCGGGAGGAAGACGTTCAGCCACGGGCTGGGCAGCCGGAGCGCCTCGATCTGCTCCACGGTCTCGTAGATGCGGTTCAGCCACTCGAAGTAGGTGACGTCCACGACGTCCACCCCCGACGGGGCGAGGCCGGTCAGCAGGACGTCGTCGTCGGGCGGCGCGCTGGTGAACCACGAACCGCCCTCCAGGACGAAGGCGAAGCCGTCGTCGTCCGTGGGGACCAGCTGGCCCTCCAGGTAGTCGAAACGGCCGTCGGCCAGGACGGCGCGCTGGGCGGCCGTCAGGTCGGTGATCCGCGGGTACGTCAGCGTGTAGACGCGGGCCATGGTGGGTGCGGTGACGAGCCGGACCGTGGCGCGCACGATGACCGCGAACTGGCCCAGGCCCCCGAGCACCGCCTCGAACAGGTCGCGTTCCTGGTCGGCGGAGCAGGTCACCAGGCGACCCTCGCCCGTGACGACCTCCAGCTCGAGCGCGTTGTCCACGAGCAGGCCGAAGTGCTGGGAGGCGCCGCCGATGCCGCCGACGCTCAGCGTGCCGCCCACCGACAGGCCGAGGTAGTCCGTGCTGACCGGTGGCGCGACCCCTGCGGCCAGCGCGGCACGGATCAGGTCGAGCCACTGCACCCCTGCGTCGACCACCGCTCGGTCCGGCGTGATCTCGTGGATCGTGGCGAGCGTGCGGAAGTCGATCACGACGCCGCCGTCGGTCTGCGCCTGGCCGAACGTCGAGTGGCCCTGGCCGCGTGCGGCCACCGTGAGGCGGTGCTCGTTCGCGAAGCGCACCACGGTGGCGACGTCGCGGACCGAACCTGGCCGCAGCACCGCTCGCGGACGGCGATGGGCCAGATGCCCGTAGTCGGTGGCAGCCTCGGTGAGGGACTGCTCGTCCGTGACGAGCTCGCCGTCGAGGTGCGGGATCTGGATCGCCGAGGTGTTCTCCGGGAAGCTGGTGAGCCAGTGCGATGTCACCGGGTCGAACGCGACGACGGCAGCGCCTGCCAGAAATGTGCGGCGATCGAGCTGTGCCATGTGAGCCCCTCAGCTTCGGGTGGGCGTCCACGGTACCGGTCGCGGTCCTCGCGATGGTGCTCGTTCCGTGGACGTGCTGTCAGGACGAGCGTGCGGAAGGATGGGCGGCAGGACTGCCCTGCGGGCGCCCTGGTCTTGGCACGCCATCGTCCGCGAGGGACGCCATGGTCCACCGATCCGGGCTGATTCCGCGGACTATGGCGTGCTACGCAGAAGATGGCGTGGCGCTGGCGGACGCGGGACTAGCGCGCCACCCAGTGAATGCCCTCGTGACGGCGCTATCAGGGTGGGCCCCCCGGGGATCGAACCCGGAACCCGCGGATTAAAAGTCCGCTACGCCCGGTCCAGCCCCGTCCAGGCTCGTCCAAGGTAAAGCGGCAAAACGGCTAGATTCCAACGTTTCTAAGGCCCGTCCGGGTCGGACCGTCAAGTCTCGTCCAGGCTCGTACAGTCGCTGGCTGCGCCATATCTGCGCCATCTGCGCCACCCTCAGGCGCTCGCAGCACGTCGTGCCCGGCGCGCGGCGAGCTCGTCGGCCGGCTTTGTCGCGGCACTGGGCGGCGGGATGGACGGGTCAGAGCCGAGCGCGTCCAGGACGTCCTCGGAGGCGATCACGTCGAGCCGGGCGTAGCGCTGGGTGGTCAGCGGTGACGCGTGCCCGAGCAGCTCACCGACCTCGGCGATCGTGCGGCCGCCCTGCAGTAGCCAGCTCGCGTACGTGTGCCGCAGGTCGTGGATCCGCACGTGCCCGACCCTGGCTCGCCGGACCGCGAACTTGAAGACGTTCTGGAAGTTCCGGTACCCCATGATCTTGCCCCGGTCCCCCGTCAGGAGCAGCGGTCCGGGGCAGTGCCCCTCGGTGTGCGTGTAGCCGCACGTGCCGTCGCCGTCCTCGCCGTCCTCGTCGGCCTGGTCCTCGAGCGTGGACAGGTCGATCCATGCGGGCACGGGCACGGTCCGGATCTGCTTGTCCTTCGGCAGCGGCGACATCCTCCAGGTGGTCGAGTCGAAAGCCTCGACGACGTCGACGAGCCGCCGCTCAGGGTGGATCCGGTCGCGGTGCAGGGCGGCAGCCTCGCCCCACCGCATGCCGGTGCCCACCAGGAGCTTCGCCATGGCGAGGTGCCTGCCGTCGAGCTGGCCGAGGATCTTCGCGACCTGCTCCCGGGTGAGGAACCGCTCCTTGCCCGGCGAGGCTGCCGGCAGCTTGAGCTTGTCGGCGACGTTGTACGGGAGCACCTCGGCGTCGACGGCGGCGCGCAGCGACCGGGAGAGCAGCCCGACGATCTGGATCACCGTGCCCGCGGCCAGGCCGCCCTCGTCGTCCTCGCCGTCGCGCAGCTCGGCCGCCCACTCCTTCACGTCGTGGCGGGTGATGTCGACCAGGGCCACGTCGCCCCAGCGGGGCATCAGATGGTTGTTGCGCCGGCCGACGTCGTTCCGGTCCGTCGACGCGGCGACACCGCGGCTCGGCCACCACTGCGCGCACCACTCGCCCCAGGGGCGACCGGCCGCCTTGGGATCGCGCCACCCGAGGGCGCGAGATGCGACCTCGGCTGCGCCCGCCTCCCGCTCGGCCTCGCGCTTATGGGTCCAGGGACCGCCCGGAACCGGGTGCGACTCGCCGTCGGCCCCGCGGTATCGGGCGGAGTACTTGCCGGACTTCAGCTTCCGTGTCCACGCCATGACGTGCGAGTTCCCTTCTCGTGGGTGATGCCGGGCCTACCTAGCCCGTTTCGCCATGTGAAATCAAAGCAATTCACCCGATTGGATGAATTGGTCGAAGCGTTTCGCGTCATAAAGAGTGACGAGGTGCCTTAGTCAGGCATGAGCGACACGGACAACGCGGTCCCGCAAGATCCACTGCATGTGCCGAAGCCGCTGGTGCGGTCCTGTCTGCTCACTTCGTGTGCTTTCGCGGCCTGGTGCCGCTACTCGGCTGTGTACGTCGCGGCCGAGGGCCGCCGAGGGGCAGGCCGGCGCCCGCGGCTGTGCCCGATTGTCGAGCAGTCGTGGATTGGGGTGCGACAGATGGAACGGGGTCGTCGGGCTCATCTGCCGATGCCGTCGACGCCGTGAGCGAGGCCTCACCGAGGGCGACGAGCCGAGACGCCGTCATGCCAACCTGACGGGCGATGCCGTCGAGCTCGCCGAGTGTCGCGGGTGGCTCCTCGCAGCGGAGGATGATGCCCGCGCGGTTGGCGGACATGCCGGCGAGATCGCCGATGGTGCGCAGGCTCAGCGCGCGCGCACGGACAGCTTCAGCAAGGATGCGCTGGACCTCATGGTCGAGCGGCTGCAGGGGTTTTGAGACACGGGCCATCCGTCCACTGTCCCATATGGGTACACCCTGTGCGCAAGTAACTTGACGTAGTACCGAAATAGGTACATGATCTGGCTCATGGACAACGAACCCATTTCGGTACGGCCTCTCGACCTGGCCGTCGCTGCGGAGGTCCGGGCCGACATGGCGCGCTGGAACTTCACCATCTCCGGCATGGCGGCCGCGGTCAACATGAACCGCGCACCGTTCACCGAGCGCTACCACGGTCGTCGGCCGTTCGCGCCGTCCGAGCTCCAGAAGGTGGCTGCTCGGTTCGGCGCGACTGCTTCGGACATCCTCGCACGGGCCGAGTCCGCCGCACCTGCCGAAGAGCTGGCGGCCGCATCGTGACTCCGCGCCTCACGGTCCCCGACGCGGCCGCCGTTGGCCGCCGGCACCCGGAGACCCTCCGCAAGGCGCTGCAGGACGGCACTCTGCACGGCACGCAGCGCATCAAGCGCGGCCCGTGGCTGATCCGGCCCGAGTGCCTGGCCGCGTGGCTGGAGGGCGAGCAGTGCGCCCACCAGGTGGCCGAGGCCGCCGCCGGCGTCGTGACCGACATCGCCACCCGCCGCGCGGTCCACGCCTCCGTCTGAACACCGACGCCCGGACGGTCTCCGGGCAAAGAGCAAGGCCCCGCGCGCTACCGACGCATTGCGGGGCCCCACCGAAGGGATCTTCCCATGAACAGCAGCATCACGACCAGCAAGCCGGCCCCGAAGGCAGGGCCGAAGACGACGCCCCGTGCGCTGGCGATCGCCACGCTCGAGGCCGCACAGGACCGCGGGCTGAACGCGGACGACGCGATCAAGGAGGCCCGCGCCAAGGTCTGGGCCGCGCGGTGGAAGGCGGTCCTGGCCGGTGACGACACGATGGCCGCCGTCTGGATCCAGGCCCTCGCGCTCCTCGGTGACAAGGGTGCTAAGCGTGCCGTCGCCGACCTCGCCGCCGCCGCTGCGAAGGAGGCCCGTCGATGAGCACCAACGACCCGTGGCGCAAGGGCTCCGTCGAGGAGGGCCCGCTGCCCCAGCGCATCACCGGCGCCAACCTGGACGACCTGACCGACGCCGAGGCGCTCGCAGCCATGGACCTCCGCGACGAGAAGATCGCCGCCCGCGTCCGCGCCGAGGGTGACCAGGGAGGTGTCCTCTGATGGCCCGCCGGAACCCGGTCGAGGTGGACGCCCGCCGGTACGCGCTGGCCGACCTGCTCACCGAGCGGAGGTACCGGAGCGAGCGGACCGCGGCCGAGTTGCTCACGGACTCGGCCGACAGCCTGGCACGCGAGGCTGCCCGCCTGCTCGTCGCCGGCGACATCCCCACCGCGCGTCGGTACGCCCGCGCCCACCAGCTCGTCGCCCAGTCGGGTGCCCGTCTGGTCACACGACAGCGCCGCGCCGTCGAGGCGAAGTACGCCCGCGAGGCTGCGGTGCACGGGATCACCGAGGGCACCGTCGTGCGCACCACGCGAGGCAATGCCCTGGTGCCGGCAGGGATCGTGTGCAAGGTCGAGACCGTCCGCGGTCCCGCCCTGTTCGCCACGATCGACGGCGAGAGGCGCGTCGTGTGGGGCTCCGACGTCGAGCGCGTCGAGCCGATTCAGGAATCCGGAATCGGCACCGAGCGCATCGACGTCGACGACACGGTGCTCACCCCGTCTCGCGGCATCGGCGTCGTCGAGCACGTCGACACCGTGTCCGGTGTGACAGTCCGCGTCGACGGCGAGCAGTGGCGCTACAACCCCGAGCAGCTCACCCGCGTTTCCGCCGTTGCGCCTGACGGCGCCGCTGGCAGCTGCCGACCGGCGGTGGCCCGATGAGCCTCAACCACCGCCCGCCTCGTGGCCAGGTGCCCGAGCAGCGCCTGCACGACGGCTTCCGGGCGCGTCTGGCTCGTGGTGGGCAGCCGCTCGTGGCGCTCCCGCTGCAGGACCTCCTGCCCCGGCCGCGCCGGTTCCGCCCCGCCCGGTTCCTGTACCTCGCCCGCCGGATCGTCATCGAGCTCCTGCTCGGCACGGTCCTGGGCCTGGTATCGGCGGCCGTCGTCGTCGGCCGCGTGGGCCACGAGATGGGGTGGATCTGATGCGCAAGCCCGACCCCGTCCTGCTCGCCCAGAGCGCCCTGTGCATCGCGGCCGCGGCGGCCTTCACCGGCGCCGGCATCGGCCTCGGCTTCCGCCTCGACGAGCCCAGGACCGAGACCGAGACCGTGATGCTCGACGCCCCGCCGGCGTGCCAGGAGATCGCACCCGAGCTGCAGGCCGAGCGGGCCCGCACCGAGACCCTCGCCGCCGCCGTCGACGCCGTGCAGATCGAGTCGGCCGCGCTGGCCGAGGTCGCACTGACGGCCGACCCCGACGCGATCGTCGAGCAGGCCGACCGGCTCGACGACGCCAAGCGCAACGAGCAGGAGCTGCGCCTGGCGCTCGCGACCGACGAGGCCGCGACCAACGCGGTCGTCGACAACTGCGCACCGGAGCGTGAGCAGTGAGCCCCGTCGAGACGTTCCTGTTCCTGATCACGCTCCTGGCGCTCGCCGTCCGGCTGTTCGCCCACTACCTGCGGAGGCACTTCTGATGGATGCCCGAACCCTGGACATGGCGCGTGGCGCCCGTCAGGCCCGCCTGGCCGAGGCCGCCGACGCCCCGCCGGTGCCGGTTCTCAAGCTCCGCCACGTCATCGCCCAGTGCACGGCGTGCGATACCTGGTACGACATCGACGTGGGCCACCTGTGCCCCACGGGCGGCGCCGCGGCACCGACCCTGCCGTCGGCCGTCGTCGACGTCGCGGAGGTCCCGGACGTGGACCGCCCGCACCCGGCCAGCCTGACGTGGGTTGCGCCGCTGGAGGCCCGCCCGATCGTGCTCGGTCCGTCCGCGGATCACCCGGACCTGCGGCCCGTGCTCGCCCTGGACGGGCACCGGTTCTGGTCCGGTGCCCGTCACGGGCTCGCCGTCGGCCGGGCCCGTGCCCGGTTCGACGAGGCCGCCAAGAAATACGCGTTCGCGCCGGACCTGCACCGCGCGCCGGCCGAGGCCGTCGAGCTCGCGCAGGCTGCGGCCGCGTGGGACGCCAAGGTCGCCGACTACTCGAGGGACCTCGCAGCGTGAGCGCCACCGAGTACACGCGCGTCTGCGGGGCGCCCCCGTGCGGCAAGTCGTTCACGACGACGAACGTTCGCAAGAAGTACTGCGACCACACGTGCCGTGCCGTCGCGCAGCGCGCGGTGGTTGCGGCGAACGCGGTGAACGTTCGGGTGCTCGCGGCGAAGAAGGCCCTGCGCGCTCTCGCGGAGACCGCGGACGCTGCCGGTCCGGAAGCGTGGAATGCCGCGTGGGACGAGGTCGAGGCTGAGGTCGACGACATCGTCCGAACGTTCTTCCCGGGGCGCGCACCGTGACGCGCACGCTCAAGACGTCACGGTCACCGTTCGAGACGGTGGCGTGCAAGGCCGGGTGCGGCGAGCAGATCCGTATCGTGCGGTTGCTCGCCGACGTCCCGTCACGGACGGCGACGTACGTCCCGCTCGTGACGGGCTACCCGACCTATCACGGTGACGTCCCGCCGTCGCACGCGCTGTCCGCCGGTCGCAAGACCTGCCGACAGCTGCGCCACGGCGAGTCCCCGGACACGACCGAGGTCCCGGCCCTGATCCACCACGCCGTGTGCGCGGCGACCAGGCGGCCGGCCCCGGTCCCGGACTTCGACGACTTCGACCACTACGCAGGAGGAGACGACTGATGCCGTGGATCCGGATCAACTCCGACGTGGCCACGGCCGCGGAGATCGACCTCGACGTCCTCACGATCCCGCAGGTCGACCTCCGCGCCGCCGTCCCGTGCTCGAGGGCACGACGCGGTTGCCCGGACCCCGCACGGTGGGCGACCTGCCCACCGTGCGGGCACCCCGTCCTCGGGTGCGACGCCTGCCGTGCCTTCACTGACGCGGCCATGGCCGCCGAGCTCGCGCTCGGCTACACCACGACCAGCTGCAACACCTGCAGCGCGCCTGCCGTCATGCCCATCCCGTGGAGGGAACTGTGACCACCACCGACACCACCACCACCCCCGCGGGCGGTCAGGTCCTCGACCTGCTGCCCGCGACGATCCGCCAGTGGGCCAGGACAAAGGACCTGGACGTCGCGCCGTCGGGCAGGATCCCCGAGTCGATCGTCGACGCGTACCGCGTCGCGCACGGCATGCCCCGGCCTGCACCGAAGCCCGCTGCGCCGGCGAAGCCGATCGCTACCCCGACGGCGACGCAGCCTGCCGGTGCGGCCGAGGTGGCGCGGCTGCGGCGTGAGCTGCGTACAGCGGGTGAAGCTCTCACGGAGGCCCAGCACGACGCCGAGACTGTCCGGGCCGTGCTGCTCACCACGGAGGAGCAGCGCGCCCAGGCCCGCGTCGAAGCCAACGGGCTCGCCGTCGAGCTCGCCCGGCTGCAGGAGCTCGTGCCGCCCACCGTGGTGTCGACGCTGTCCGGCCCGCTGCCGGACGAGATCGTCGAGCTGCTCGATGCGTGGCACGCCCTGTTCGCGAAGGCGACCGAGGTCGACACGGCCGCCGGTCACACCCTGGCCGAGGTCGCGCTGCCGGCGCTCGTCCGTGAGGTCGCCGACCAGGCCCACGACCTGGTCCGCCTGCTCGACGGCGACACGACCCGATGAGCACACGCACGCGGACGACCCGCCGGCCGGCCTGCCAGTCCTGCCGCCGCGGGTGGGACACCGTCAGGTACCACGGCCGCGGGCTCTGCAAGGTCTGCCACTCGGCCGCGCGGTGGCGCGCCTCGGCTGGCGAGCCTGTCCAGCAGAAGATGCCGGAGCGGTGCATGTCGTGTGGTCAGAGGCTGCGGTCCCAACGGGCCGCGAGGGTCGCAGGCACCGTCAGGTACGCCGGCAAGGGCCTGTGCGGGTCCTGCTGGAACAGGACGGCCCGCGAGGAGCGGGCGCTCCTGGCCTACGTGCTCGGGACCGCCTCGTGACGGCCGTCGCGGAGGCGCCGGTCGAGGCGCCCACGTCGACGGTCGTCCGGCTCTGGTGCGGCACCTGCCATGCGCTGGTGCCCATCCGGCCGACGCGGGCATCACAGCGGCCTCGCGGCCCGGTCGTGCAGCACGTCACCCCGGCCGCGTGGGCCGACCACCGCGCCACCCACACCACTACCAAGGGAGCAGAATGACCCTCGACCTCACGGTCCGCCAGGCCGAGATCCTGGCCCAGCTGCAGGACGCGTACGGCGGGATCACGGTGTACGTGATCCCCGGTGGCAACACCGACGTCGCGGACCTGCACACGTACGGTCCCGAGAACGAGCACCTGCACTCCACGGGCACCACGTACTCCCGTGTGCTGTACCCGCTGCGCGACGCCGGCCTGCTCACGATCGCGGAGGACCGCACGACCTACGGCCGCCTGGTGAAGATCACCGACCACGGCCAGACGACCCTGACGGCACGCACGTCCCATGGCCTGCCCGGGATCGAGGCCCGCCTGCAGCTCGCGCCGAGCCGCGCGTTCGTCGAACGGTTCCTCGACCTCGGCACGGACGCCCGCCGCATGGCCCGGGTGCTGCGCGAGATCGAGCACCGCCTCGACGTCGCGCAGCGCCTGGGCGGTACCACGGTCCCGATCTCCGTGATCCGTCACCACTTGAAGGAGATCAGCCGTGGCTGACGAACACCTCACGCAGATGTCCCTCACGATGCCGGACACCGGCCCGGCCGAGCCGTGGCCGTTCAAGCCGGGCGACGTCGTGCGCGCCGGCGTTGAGGTCGACGAGCTGGAGTGGCTGGACATCGCACCGCCCGGCGTCGTCCTGCGCGATGGGTTCGAGCTCGAGTGGAAGCGGCACGCGTCCGGGTGGGCGGCCCCGGCCGCACTCCCGGCCGAGGTCGCCGCCGGCCCCGCGACCTCGGCCTACCTCGCCGGTCGCGAGCCGCTCACCGTCGTGAGCGTGCCGGAGCCGTACGTGCTCAGCCCCGAGCCGACGCGGGCGGTCCGCCGGGCCGCTGCCGTGCTGTTCGAGGCCGAGCTGTCCGGGCTGATCTTCGACGACGTCCGCGCCGGCCTGGCCGCCGCGTTCGACGTCGGCGAGGTGGCGCGGGCGCTGTTCGCGTTCGAGTACCCCGACCGGTCATGGACGGACGCGGAGGGGTGGATGCAGGCCCGGTATGTCGAGCGCGCCACCGCCCTCCGCACCGCGATCGTGGGCGCGAGCTGAGCCGTGAGCATCTACCAGTCCGAGACCGCAGTCGGGTGGGACGACGTGCCCGAGTCCTGGGAGCAGCCCGTGGGCGACGTCCGGACCTACGCCGGGTCGCACCTGTACCCGACCGACGAGAAGCCCGCCAGCATCGGCCTCGGGTACATCCCGCCGTGGTGCGTGCCGGGGAACACCGACCACGAGCCCGACGACGGCCCGTGGTGGGGTCCGTGGCTCCGCATGGACGTCGCCACCTGGAACGCCAAGCACGACCGGCCCATGGTCGCAGCCACCGTCGTCATGGACCCCGCCGCCGCCCGCGCGCTTGGCCAGGCCCTCATCGCCTGGGCCGCCGGCGAGCACACACAGCCGAAGAACCAGACCCCTGGAGAGACCACTGATGACTGACCAGACCACCCCCACGGCTGTCCTGCCGGACCACGTCGCCGTGACGGACACCGTCGTTGCCCGACTTGCGCAGTGCTCGCAGATCAAGTTCCACCACACCGACGGCGCGACCGGCAGCATCCCGCGGTACATCGCCGACGAGATCGGGCAGGCCGTGCTCGCGCTCGTGCCCGACGCCGCGCCGGTCGAGCTCACGCCGGTGCAGTACGCCCTGCTCGACGCCCTGCGCGAGGTCGCACTGTCGTCCGAGGCGCCGTCCGGGAAGTACGCCGGCGAGCAGTTGGCGCGCCTGGTCGCGGCCGAGTTCGGTCACCCGCTGCCCGAGCCCGTCGAGCGCGACGGCGGCCTCACCAACTTCCTCTACGGCCGTCCCATCGTGACGAACCCGAAGACTCCGCTCGGCACGTCGCCCATCGACCACGCGGCCCGCCAGGCGCAGGCCACGGGCGGCCCCATCAAGGGCGCGGAGGCCGACCGTGGCTGACCCCCGCATCAAGGTGCGCCCGCCGTCCGACGACCCCGGGCGCCCGCCCCGCGGCCCCGCCGGCGTGTCCACCCCGAAGCCGCCCGTCATCTTCGTGCAGCCCGAGATCATCGCCGCACTCGACCGCATCGCCACCGCGTTCGAACAGACCGCCGCGGCGCTCGCGGCCCGGCCCGTCGACCCGCCCGACCTTGTTCTGAACCTGCCCATGGGCGTCCCGTGCTGCGCCGGGATCTACCGACGCGGGGACCCGGCCGTCTATCGCTGCAACCGGGAGAACGGTCACCCGGCCGCAGAGCACGACGCCGGCCACGTCGCCGAGGTCGACGGCAAGGTCCTCGCCTGCTCGACGTGCACCGAGTTCAACCGTCGCACCACCGGCATGGTCTGCGAGACCTGCGGCACCGACTACGCCAAGGAGGTCTGAGTGGGTCCTGTGCACATCCCCGAGCTCGCGATCACGTACGTGGTGGTCTGGGACGAGCTCGGCATCGTGAAGGTGGGCCGCGCCTACAAGGCGTCGCGCCTGGGCAACCTTCACGCCACCGGCGGGCGGGTCGTGATCGCGCAGCGCGACACCCCCCGCGGGTGGGAGCAGTACGCGCTCAAGGAGCTCGCTGCGGCGGGGTTCGAGCGCGCCTTCGCGAACGAGGTGGAGGCCGCCGGCGTGCTCGCGCCGGCGGGGCGTGGGTGGACCGAGTGCTTCCGCGTCACAGCGGGGACGTTCGAGGCAATGTTGAGAACTATTTTCAGGGGGTTCGCCCGTTATGGCCGTGACCAGCAGGCAGCGAAGCGTGCCGTCGAGCATGTTCGCCGACGAGATTCTGTTGGAGCTGCCGACCGACGTCCGATTGACGGGCCTCGGGTTGAGATTCTTCGCAAACGAGTCGGGCAGGCAAACGGCGAACCCGATCTTGCTCAAGGGGTCGCTGTACCCGCTGACGGACGAGGTGACCACGGAGGTGATCGACGGGCACCTGCTCGCCCTCGAGTACGTCGGGTACATCCAGCTCTACACCGTCAACAAGCGAACGTACTTCCAGGTCGTGGACTGGCCTTCGGTGGACAAGCGCGGGATCGACATGTCGCGGGTACCCCCGCCGCCGCCAGACCCGTCAATCACCGGTCAAACCAACCCGGATACCTCTATACAGACCCTCGCGGTAGTGGAGAGAGAGGAAGAGAGAAGAGAGGAGAGAGGGAGAGAGGGAGAGAGGGAGGAGAGTGCCGAGGGAGCGGGCGAGGCCCCGCAGGGCGCCCGATCAAGTCTCCTGGGTACGCCCAAGCCATCCCCGTTCTGCACGAAGCACCCCCGGGGGACCAACCGACCGTGCCAGCCGTGCGGCCGTGCCCGCCTGCTCAGTCAGGAGTGGGTAGAAGCAGAGATAGAAGCCGCGGATCTCGAAGAACTGGGGGAAGCATCATGAGGCTGTCCAAGTGCCAGGTAGGCGGTGGCCGGTGCAACGCGCTGGTGCCGCCGGGGATGGTGGTGTGCGGGTCGCACGCTGATCAGCTCGCGTTGGAGTTGCTCGGTGCGAGCTCGCTCCTCAACGCGCTCGAGGACGCGCACATCAAGGGGCAGCGGTTCTCGACCGGCTCGACGTCCGCCGGCGTGCTGGACGAGGCCCCGGTGCCGTTCAACCGGCTCGCGAGCGAGGCCCGTACCGAGCTGCTGACCGCGCTGACGTCGGCCGCCGACCGGATCGCCGAGGAGCGCAAGATGTTCCAGGCGTTCAACAGCGACCGGGCGTTGGGTCCGTGGTTGGCCCGGCAGGTCCCGTGGCTGCGTGCTCACCCCGAGGGCGCCGAGCGGGTCGAGTACCTGCTCGACGTGCTCTACCGGGCGGCCCGTGTCGTGGACCGTCCGCCGGACCGCGTCTACCTCGGTCGGTGCGTCGGCAGGGTGGTGCCCGGGGGCGATCCGGTCGAGCCGTGCACCGAGGAGCTGTACGCCGTGCCGACCCGGCCGGAGTTCTCGTGCCCGCGCTGCGGTTGGATCTACCAGCTGGCCGAGCGGCGTGCGCACCTGCTCGGGATGACGACGGGCCTGCAGCTGGGCGCGACTGACTGTGCTCGTGCGCTGGCCGGCCTCGGCCTGGACATCACGGCGTCGAGGGTCCGGGTGTGGGCGTCGCGGCATCTGATCAAGCCGGTCGAGGACGGGGACGGCAACCCGGTCCGCCGCCGTGGCCACGCGGTGTACCTGGTGGCCGACGTGCTCGCCGTCGTCGAGCGGATGGCCCGCGACCGTGGTCGGGACACGTCCGTGGTCGATAGTCTGCGTCGCATGGTGAGCCCCGACGGAAGGACGGCCTGATGGTCAACGAGCTCTCGCCCACGGCTATGGGTGCGCTCGTGGCCGCGACCGTTCCGTCGCCGATCGCGCAGGCGATCTTCGGGCCCGCGCTGGCGTACGAGAAGGACCTCGCCGAGCGGGCCGCGCGTGGCGAGGAGGTCGACCTGATGGAACCAGCGGTCGGGGAGTGCAACCGGTGCCACCGTCAGACCTGGGATGAGGTGAACATCGGCACCGAGGACCGCATGACGCAACCTGACGGCGGCCCGTGCGGTGGACGATTCGAGCCCACACACTAGACACCCGCTTCAATGAAGCGGGTGCGCAGGCCATGGAATAGCGCCTTGACCTGCACTTATGCCCTATGGAAGGGCGCTCCTGTAGGCGGGCAGTGAGCACATGGTGAGCCGGACGCGCCGAAACCGCAGGTAGATCCGTGCATGCGTGGGCCGTGTGCGCTAAGTTATGCCACGGTAAGAAGTACTGACGAAAGGCCCGGACATCCCCCAGGGTGGCCGGGCCTTCGTGCTGCCCGCCGGAGGTGCACCGTGGGTCAGGTGCACAACGGGCACCGCTGGCGGAAGCTGGTCACCGAGCTGTGCCCGCCCGGATCGTGGTGCGAGATCGAGGAGTGCTGGGCCCCGAGCAGGGAGATCCAGTACGGCCTGCGCCCTCGCCATCCACTGGGCCCGAGCCTCGACCACATCGTCGAGGTATGGCAGGGCGGCGCCGAGTACGACCCGCGCAACCTGCGCCCCTCGCACCTGCGATGCAACGTCATCAAGTCGAACCAGCTGCGCGCCGCGGCACGAGCTGACGCTGTGCAGCCTCGCCGGCAAGGCAGGGCACGGGCGGCCGCGATGGGCACCTCGGGACGTCGACGACGGTCCTCCGTGGCCCTCGACTGACCCCCGATCCGTGCATCTTCCCAGGTCAGCGCACATTTTTAGGTTTTGCCCACTGCAGAGACCCGCGCATGTCCATTTTTCTAAACACGCACGGGGCTAGACGTGTAACAGGTTCGGGGGTGTAACACGTGGCCAAAGCCCGCAAGTTCCTCGAAGGCGTGAAGCATGGCCGCTCCTGCTACGTCGCGGGCTGCGACTGTGCGGTCGGCCGGCAGGCCAACTCCGAGTACCTCAAGGACTACCGGGCACGGAAGCGCGCCGAGCAGCTCGAGGCCGCCGGCGTGCAGCTGCTCGACGTCGAGCCACCCGAGCCCGAGCCGGAAACGACGCCGGCAGATCCGCCCGTCGTCGGCCCGATCGAGCAGGCGCTCGCGGACGACCTCGCGCGCAACGACGGCACGGCGACGTACCTCGAGCAGGTCGCCGTCACGGTCGCTCGCTCGCTGGACATGGCGGTCCGCACCTACCGGCTCGACCTGATCTCGCCGCTCGCGCAGCGCCTGGTCGACGTCGGTGTCCGGCTGTGGCCGCCGGCGCCCGCCGAGCCCGCCGGCGACGACAAAGACAAGCGCGCTGAGCTCCTGCTGCTGATGGGCGGCGAGGGGCAGACCACTGCCGAGCCGGAGGCTGCCGGTGGCGCGTGACCGCGCCGAGGCCGTCCCGCTGTTCCACACCCCGCGACACCCGACCCGGGACACGACCGGCAACCGCAAGGCCGGCGTCGCCCGCGCACTGGGTATGCCGTTCATCCCGTGGCAGCGCGAGATGGCCGACGTGTGGGGCGAGCTTGACGGAGCCACGGGCACCTACTGGTACGACACGCTCGTCCTGCTGGGCCTGAGGCAGACCGGCAAGACGACGTTCACGCTCACCGACCAGCTGGAGACCGCGCTCTACTTCCCCGGCTCGGTGATCCGGTACACGGCCCAGACCCAGACCATGGGGCTGGCCCGGCTGGAGAACGACTTCTACGTCCCGATCTCTGACTCGCCGCTGTCTCTGTTCCTCGACAAGCGGTACGGCCGGCGGACACAGAAGCTCGGATGGGACGGGCGCACGGGCTCCGAGCAGATCCGGTTCCTGAACCGGTCGCGCTGGGAGACCGAAGCTGTCAAGGAGGAGAGCGGCCACGGCCCGGCGCTGACCAAGGGCGTCGTCGACGAGGCCTTCGCGCACGAGACAGGCGCCGTCGAACAGGCCATGCGGCCGGCCATGCAGACGATCGACCACGCACAGATCATCATCGCGTCGGCCGCCGGCACCGCGAAGTCGAAGTACCTCGCCGGCAAACGCGAGCAGGAAGAGACAAGATTCCAGTCGCTGGTCGAGCAGTACGGGCCGCTCGGCCCGACCAGGTCCCGCACCATGTTCGTGCAGTACGCGGCACCGCTCGACGCTGACCCCGCTGACCCCGCCACCTGGTGGGGGTGTCACCCCGGCCTCGGCTGGCTGACCACCGAGGCGAAGATCTCTGCCGCGCTCGAGGCGACCGAGAACGACCCGTGGGAGTTCTACCGCCCCTACCTCGGGTGGTGGAAGCCGACCGGCGCGGACGAATGGGTCATCCCGCAGGCGTCCGTCAAGGCCTGCATCGTGGGCGCCGACGACCCCAACGACTGGACTGGCGACCCGGTCTGGGCCGTCGACGTATCCCCCGACCGGTCCCTGACCACCGTGGCGCTCGCGGGCGTCACGCCCGGTGCCCGCTGCTGGGTGGAGATCGCCGAGCAGGACGCCGGAACGGCATGGGTTGTGAGCCTGCTCAAGCGGCTGCGCGGCGAGCTGGGCGGCAACACCGTGGCGATCGACGGTGCGGGCGGCGCCGGCGCCCTGGAGCAGGACCTGATCGATGCCGGATTCGACGTCGTGCGGCTGTCGCACCAGCAGAAGGTCGACGGATGCGGCGGCTTGTTCGACGACTTCGCCCAGCAGAACGTTCGGTTCGGCGGCGACTCCGAGATCGTCTCCGCGATCAAGGCGGCCGCGAAGAAGAAGACCGGCACGGACGCGTTCATCTGGGCCAAGGGCAAGAGCCTCGGCGACATCACCGCGCTGTACGGCGTGACCCTCGCCAGGCAGGCCCTGGTCATGAAGGGCGTCTACGACCCGATGGAACATCTTCGATGAGAGGAGCCACCTTGCGACTCGTCCGCTATCTACCGGGCGTGCTCGGCGCCCTCCTGGTCGTCACCGGCGCCGCCCTCGTGTACATCCCGGCCGGCCTCCTGGTCGCCGGCGTCCTGCTGCTGCTGCTCGATCGGAGGATCTGATGGGGCTGTTCAGTGGGGAGTCTCTCCGTGGTGCGCCAGCTGCGCAGCACGAGGACCGCAGCCGGTCCTACCAGGCGGTCAAGTCGCCGGTCGATATCGGCTCCTACTCCGACGTCGTGGTCACCGCGGACACCGCGGTGCAGTCGGTCGCGGTACGTACGACGGTCGACCTGATCGCGTCCCTGGTCTCCGAGCTGCCGACCACGGTCTCCACCATGCGCGCCGGGACCAAGCGCGCGGTGGCCGCGCCCGACAACATCCTCGACCCGGGCGGCGACGGCAAGGGCTATGAGGACTGGGTCTACCGGGTGCTGAGCTCGTGGCTCCTGTCGGGCAACACGTACGGCATGGGGATGGTCTCGGGTCGCGACCTGTTCGTCGACCTGTGGAATCCCAACGAGGTGACGTGCTCTCTCGTCGAGGGCCAGGAGCAGTGGTACTTGCGGGGTGAGCACGTCACGGAAGCCGCGCTGTTCGCGCACTGGCGGGTCAACCCGCAGGCCGGCCGGGTGCTGGGCCTGTCCCCGATCGAGCAGCACGCGTCCACGCTCGGGGTGTCGCTGGCCACCACCCGGTTCGGTCGCTCCTGGTTCGCTGACGGAGCCCACCCGTCGGGCATGCTGACCAACTCTGACGCGGTGCTGGACGACGCCCAGGCGGACACGGCCAAGGGCCGGCTGAACGCGTCGCTACAGGGCACACGCGACCCCCTGGTGCTGGGCCGCGGCTGGGGTTTCAAGGAGATTCAGATCTCCCCGGAGGAGTCGCAGTTCCTGCAGACCTCGAAGATGTCCGAGGCGCAGTGCGCGCGGATCTTCGGGCCGGGCTGGGCCGAGCTGCTGGGGTACGAATCCGGTGGCTCGATGACGTACTCCAACGTCGTCGACCGCCGCCTGGACGCGCTCGTCCTCTCGGCGAACCGGTGGATCCGTCGCATCGAGCGGGTGCTGCGCGAGCTCGCGCCCGGCATGCACATCGAGATCAACCGCGAGGGTCTGCTCGAGGCCTCGACGCTGCAGCGCTATCAGTCGCACGCGTCCGCGCTGACCAACAAGTGGCGCACCATCAACGAGGTGCGGGACATCGAAGGCCTCGCCCCGGTGGCGTGGGGCAACGACCCTGACGGGGTCGCACCGGCCACCGGCACCGCGCCGGCCCCTGGCACCGAGCCGGCCGACGATGCCACGCCGACGGAAGCCGAGCAGGCGCGTGCTGCGGCCGAGCTCATCCAGAAGATCTACCTCGGAGTGGGCGTCGTGCTCACCGCCGAAGAGGCCCGGAACATCGCTAACCGTGCAGGCGCCGGCCTGCCTACTGGAGGAATGCCAGATGGAAACGCTGCCGGGCTTTGAGGTGGTGCGCGCGCACTCGGCGCGCTCGCTGCTCCGTGCGGAAGATGACGAAGGCCTCGGCATGCTCGAGGTCCGGTTCTCCGTGTTCGACGAGTGGTACCGGATCCGCTCGTGGTGGGAGGGCGACTTCCTCGAGCGCATCCAGCGTGGTGCGTTCGCGAAGACGATCACCGAGAACAGGGACCGGATCCGTGTGCAGTTCCAGCACGGCATGGACTGGCAGATCGGCGACAAGTTCCTCGGCACGATCGACGACCTCCGGGAGGACCAGGACGCCGGCGTCGCCGACGTCGGCCTGTTCGACACCTCGTACAACCGCGACCTGCTGCCCGGCCTGCGCGCCGGCCAGTACGGCGCCTCGATGCGGATGACCGTCATCAAGGACGAGTGGAACGAGGAGCCGGGCCGCACGGAGCACAACCCCGACGGCGTGCCGGAGCGGTCGATCACCGAGGTCCGCCTGCACGAGCTGGGTCCCGTCCCCTTCGGTGCGAACCCCACGGCCTCGGCCGGGATGCGTTCGGGCACCGACGACTTCTACGAGTGGCTTGCGCGCCGTGACCCCGAGCGGGTCGACGCGCTGCGCTCCACCCGAAACACACTTCGCACTCCACCTGACGATGCAGCCGGTTCGACCACTGCGCCGTCCGACGGAGCCGCAACCAGCACGACCCACGACGAGCCGGGTTCGCCCCACTCGGGTGGTCTGTCGGCCGCGCAGCGCGACCGGCTTATCACTCTCAAGATGAAGGGAGCGTGACGGTCATGGACCCGATCGCCGTTCTCCGGGCACGCCTGGAGGCAGTCACCACCGAGTTCCGTTCCATCCACGACACCGCGGGGGAGGCGAAGCTCGACGAGGCACAGGAGGCCCGCTGGGCCGAGCTCGACGCGGAGGAGACCGAGGTCCGCGCGGAGATCGAGAAGCTCGAGGTCGCCGAGGTCCGCGCGGCCAAGATCGCCGAGCAGCGCGCGAAGTTCCAGTCGGTGCAGATCGGGGCCCCGGTCCCGTCCGACGACGTCGACGTGCGGAGCCTGTCCCGGCCCGACGCCCAGTCCCGCGCGCTCAAGCGCTCGGAGGAGACCTCCAAGATGCTCGGCCTGCGCGCCGACCAGGAGTCCAAGATCGAGCGTCTGCTGCGCGCCTCGAGCGGCAACATCAGCGGCGACTTCCTCGCCCGCCGGCTGCTGCTCACCGAGACCGACGCGTACCGCTCGGCCTACATGAAGGGCATGACGTCGGCTTCCCCGGCGTTCACCCCGGAAGAGGCCCGTGCGCTCGCGGCGTTCCGTGCGCTCGAGGAGCGTGCGATGAACGAGGGCACCGGTTCCGCCGGCGGCTTCGGCGTCCCGGTCCTGATCGACCCGACGATCATCCTCACGGCGCAGGGTTCGCTGAACCCGTTCCGTGCGATCGCCCGGGTCGAGACGATCACCAACAACGAGTGGAAGGGCGTCAGCTCGGCGGGCGTGTCGTGGTCCTACGACGCCGAGGCCACCGCGGTCTCGGACGACAGCCCGACGCTCACGAACCCGTCGGTGCCCGTGCACATGGCGCGCGGCTTCGTGCCGTACTCCATCGAGCTCGGACAGGACTACCCCGGGTTCGCGCTGGAGATCTCGCCGCTCCTGGCCATGGGGTACGACGAGCTGCAGGCGGAGTCGTTCGCGACGGGTACCGGTGTCGGCCAGCCGACCGGAATCCTCACGGCGCTGGACGCCAACCCGGCATCCGAGGTCGCCGTGATCACCAACGACGCGCTCGTCGCTGCTGACATCTCCAAGGTCTGGAACGCACTGCCGGACCGCTGGAAGCAGGCCGCTACCTGGGTGATGTCCCAGGCCGTGGGCACCGACATCGCAGGCTGGGGCGACGCATACGGCACCCGCACCGTCGACGCCACGGGGACGCTCGAGAAGCTGCGCGAGCGGCCGATCGCGTACTCGTCCTACTTCCCGCAGTTCGCGGGCACCGCCTCGCAGAACATCCTGGCAGTGGGCGACTTCCGCAACTTCCTGATCGCCGAGCGGGCGGGCATGACGACCGAGTTCGTCCCCCACCTGTTCGACACGACGACCGGTCGCCCGACCGGTGAGCGCGGCTGGTTCGCGTTCGCCCGCCACGGGTCGGACTCGATCAACGACGCCGGCTTCCGCCTGCTCAAGAACCAGGCCACCGCGGACGTCTGATCCGCTCCCATGCCCGCGGCCCCGACAGCTCCGGCTGCCGGGGCCGCGGGCATACCCCGCAAGCCCACAAACTTCCACGAGGTGAATCGTGAGCAACATCGTCATGGCCCTGCAGTCGGCGACCATCGTCGGCCGCCAGGGCGAGAAGATCTCCGTGCGCCGCGGCGAGGCGTGGTCCTCGGACGCAGTAGTGGTGCACTCGCACCCGGACCTGTTCACGTCCGACCCGGGCGACGCGCTCGGCGTGCACATGGAGGGGCTCCCGGCCGAGCTCGTCGAGCGCACAGAGCCAGCCCCCGACCCGACGCCCGTCACGCCCGAGCCCGAGCCCGAGCCGGAGCCGGAGCCGGAGCCCGAGCCGGAGCCGGAGCCCGTCGCCGACGACGACGACGCGGACGCGAAGCCGCGCCGCCGGCGCTCACGTGCGGTCGCCGAGGCCGACGCCGAGAAGCCGGCCGAGGCCTGACCGGTGGCGCTGTCGTGGCCCATCACGGGCGAGGACGTGTGCACCGCCTTGAAGTGGGACACGGCGCGCGCATCCGAGGTGACCGACTATGCCGAGGCCGCCGTCGCACGCGTCGAGCGGGAGTGTGGCCCGTGGCAGGGGCAGCCGATCACGCACCGCCTGACGACGCGGGCCACGCGCGCAGCTCTGCGCCTGCCCTGGCCGATCGCGCACGACAGTGTGCCGACGGTCACCGTCGACGGCAGGGCCGTCTCTCCGGTCACTCCTGACCCCGACGCCGGCCTGATCTACGGCCGGTTCCCCGTCGGCCAGGTCGTGGTCACTGCGACCGCCAGAGCGGCCGACACCGTGCCCGACGACGTGATCCTCGCCGCCCGATACCTCGGCGCTTTCTGGGCCAAGCAGGAGAAGGTCGGCAACCCGTCGCGCAGCTCGCGCGGCACCGAGCCCGACACTGACGTGCAGCAGGGATTTGCGATGCCGCGCCGCGTCTCCGAGATGCTCCGCCCCTACATCCTGGTCGGTGGTTTCGCATGAGCACCGGCATCCACCGCTCGCTCGGCGAGGCAGCGACCGCCGTGAAGACTGGCCTGCACAACGTCTCTGTCTCGGCGCTCGCAGCTGCGGCCCGGACCGACGTGCAAGCCGCGTTCGGGTACCCGTGGCCGATCGAGCACGACGACACCATCGCGGTGACGGCGGTCCGTGCCGCACCGCAGGACGGGACCGTGTCGTCGACGCGGCAGCGGCAGCAGGACATCTACGTCGACGTCGAGATCGACAGCTACCGGCAGACCGCGTCGGACCGCGAGGTGCACGACATCGCGTACGGCGTGCTCGACATCTTCGACCGGGCAGTGCGCGCCGACCCCACCCTCGGCGGCGCTGCGCTGTGGTGCTTCTCCGACGACCTGGTGTCTGACGGAGCGACCGAGGACGAAGAGACCGGCGAGGGCCGCATATGTGCGATCCGCGCCACGTACAAGGCCCGCGTGATGGTGAGGAGCTGAGCATGCCCAAGTTCAAGAACGTGTCCCCGCTGGGGGCACTCGACCTGCCGCTGATCCGCCGGGTCGTCGACCGCGGCGAAGTCATCACGGTCACCGCCGCCCAGGCGAAGCACCTGCACGGCCAGACCGCCACATGGAAGCCGGTCGCCAGCAGCAACCGGACCGGCGGCCAGACGCCGCCCGACCCCGACGCCGGCGCCGCCGGCGACGACAACCAGAGCGAGGAGTAACCCCGTGGGCATCCAGAGCGACTACACCCTTGGCATGGCCCAGGAGGCCGAGTACGGCACCGCCGTGGCGCCGACCCGGTTCTTCGAGCCGGAGACGTTCTCTCTCAAGGAGACCGTCGCCACCGCGCAGGGCACGGGCATGCGCCCCGGCCAGCGCGTGGCACGGTCCGCACGCCGCGCGATCGTCAAGCGCGAGGCCGCCGGCGACATCCAGCTCGACGCGACCACGGTCGGCCTCGGCTACCTCCTGTCTGCGTTCTTCGGCGTCACCACCAACACCGAGACCGCCGTCGCGTCGGGTGTGTTCCAGCAGGTACACACCCTCAAGACCGAGGACTGGGCCGACTCCTACACGATCCAGCAGGGCATCCCGCGCCTCGGCTCGGCAGTCACCGACGCGTACACGTACACGGGCGCACAGTGCACCACCCTGTCGCTCGAGGCGCCGGCCGACGACATCGTGTCCCTGTCCACGTCGTGGGTCGCCCGCGCCCTGTCCCTCACCGAGGCGTACGCCGCACCGTCCTACCCGGCCGAGCTCGACCTGTTCACGTTCGTCGGCGGCTCGATCTACATCGGCGCCGCCGCGTTCGTCGCACCCACGGCCACCGCCCTCGCGTCCGCCGGCGCCGAGCTCGCGACCGTGCGCACCGCACAGGTCAACCTCGACAACGGCCTCGACAGCAACGGATTCAACCTCGGCGGCGCAGGCCGGCGCTCGCGGCCCGCGGCGTACACGGGCGGCAAGAACGACGCCGTGGCCGGGTCGTTCGAGCTGGAGTACACGAACCGGGATCTCGTCGACGCCTACCTCGACCAGGCCGAGCTGTGCATGCTCCTGACGTTCGAGGGCCCGACAGAGATCGCAGCCGGGGAGAAGCCGACCCTGCAGATCGCGGTGCCGAGCGTGTTCCTGGACGGTGACCTGCCCGAGCCGAACGGCGGCGACGTGATCACGACGTCGCACGACTGGACGGGTCTGCAGGGCACGGACCCGCAGCCGGTGTACGCGGTCTACCGCTCGGCCGACCTGGTCCCCTGATGGCCAAGAAGCGGCCGTCGGCCTCGACGGCCGCGGCGTCCGGCTTGGACTTCGAGCTGGACGTGTCGAACCTGCGCGAGGTCCTCGGGGCGGTGAAGGAGTTCTCGCCGGCCCTGGCGCGCAAGCTCCGCAAGGAGCTGCGCGGCACGGGCGACGAGATCATCGCCGACCAGCACAAGGAGCTCGACGGTCCGCTGCCGCCGGGTGTGGCGGTGACCGGGAAGCGCACACGGCTGATCGTGCCGAACGACGGCAGCAAGCCGTACTTCCGTCGCGTGAACGTGTACGAGGAGCGGGAGCGGGCGGCCAACAACCGCCCGAGCCGCGGCATGCGGCAGGGCATCAAGCGATCGCTGAAGACCCGGGTCGTGGCGGGCAAGACGAGGCAGGGCGTGCAGGTGCGCGCCAACTCGAAGGTCTCGGACATGACGCACGCGTGGCAGGCCAAGATCTTCCGCCACCCCGTCTTCTCCCACACCGGGAAGTTCGTGCACCAGCGCGGGCAGCAATATTTCTGGGGCCCCGCGGTCAGGGGCCGCGACCGGGCCGCGATCAAAGTGGACCAGGTCATCGCCCAGGCGTTGACCGAGATGAGCAAGGGGAGCTAGTGCGTATCACGATTGAGGGCCAGACGATCCGAGCGGTCAACCTGACCACCGCGCCGGGGCGGGCCGTGATGGCCCTGCAGCAGCAGACCGGCTACGGCCTCGAAGAGATCGCGGCGATGGGCGAGGACACGGCCCGGCAGACCGAGTGCAACAAGATGATCGAGTTCCTGTCCGAGCACAACCGCGGCCGGTTCGTGACGTGGGACGAGGTCCTCGACCGGCCGCTGCCCGCGATGATCCCTGACAAGGACGAGATCGCCCGTGCCGAGGCGGCCGAGGCGGAGGCCGAGGGCGGGGCCGACGGTGAGGGCCCTACGCCAGCGTCGACGGATTCCCCCTCCGTCGACGCCGACCTCGCCGACGAGCCGGCGCCGGCAAAGCCCGCACGGACCCGGAAATCCTCAAGCTCTACCAAGACGAGCCGTGGCTCGACCAGCAAATCACGAGCCGCATCGTCACAGTGATGCGGCTTTTCCCGGGCCTGGTCCCGGGAGTCGTCTACGACCTCGAGTGGCGGGTGTGGACGGCGGTAGCGCTGTCGGTGGACAGGCACGTCGAGCAGGCCAAGAGGGACCGCGAAGAGGCCGACAGGGCTTCCCGTCACCGGCGCCCGCGCACAGCTGGCCGTCGTCGCTGACCCAGAGCTGAGACCGTGAGGGGGGTGCAGTCGTGGGTGCTGTGAGGGATTTCGTCGTCAACATCTTGGGCGACACGGGCGGGATCGACAAGGCGTTTCAGGCGCTGCAGGACAACGCCGGCAAGGCGGCCGTCGGCGCGGCCGCGGCGTTCGCGGGCGCGCAGCTGGGGCAGGCGATCCTCGGGGACCTGGACGCCGAGGTCGCCACCGACACGATGAACGCCGCCTTGGGTGGCACGCCGGCCGAGGCGGAGAAGTGGGCCAACGCCGCGGGCGACCTGTACGAGGGCGCGTGGGGCGAGTCGATGGACGAGGCCGCCGGTGCGGTCGACTCGGTGATCTCGTCGATCGCGGGCATGCGGGACGCCTCGGAGGAGGACATCCAGCAGGCGGCCGGCTACGCGCTCGACTTCGCGAAGGTGTTCAAGACCGACGTCGCGCAGGCCACGGGCGCGGTCGGCGTGCTGATCAAGGAGGGCCTGGCCGGCGACGCCACCGAGGGCTTCGACCTGATCACGGCCGCCATGCAGAAGGTCCCCGAGTCGATGCGCGGCGAGACCCTCGACGCCGTCAGCGAGTACAGCCGGAACTTCGCGGCGCTCGGGATCGACGGCGAGAAGTCGATCGGGATCCTGGCGTCGGCCGCGAGCTCGGGCATCACGTCGGTGGACAAGATCGGTGACTCCCTCAAGGAGCTCACGATCCGGGGCACCGACATGTCCGCGTCGACGGGCGCGGCGTACGACACGCTCGGTCTGGACTCGCAGGAGATGGCCAACGCGCTCCTGGCCGGCGGCGACCAGGCGTCCGGTGCGCTCGACAAGATCGTCGGTGGGCTGCAGGGCATCGAGGACCCGGCCGAGCAGGCCGAGGCGTCGATCGCCCTGTTCGGCACGCCGCTCGAGGATCTCGGCACCGACGAGATCCCCGCGTTCCTCGACGCGCTGTCCGGCACGAAGTCCGGTCTCGGCGACGTCGAGGGCGCCGCCGGCCGCATGTCCGACGAGCTCAACGACAACGCGAAGACCCGCGTCGAGGAGCTGACCCGCGGCTTCGAGGGCTGGAAGCAGGACCTGATCGAGACCGAGGGCCCCCTCGGTGACGTCGCGGTCGGTGTGCAGGCGTTCGGCGCCGACGCTGCGGCGGCGGCGACGTCGGTGGGCCTCGGGGTGATCGCCCTGTCACAGCTCAAGCTGGGCACGCTGGCGGCCCGTGGAGCGTCCATGCTGGGCGCGGCCGCTACCGGTATCGCTACGGCCGCTCAGTGGGCGTACAACGCTGCCTTGACCGCGAACCCGATAGGCGTCGTGATCCTCCTCGTGGCTGCCCTGGTGGCCGGCATTATCTGGTTCGCGACGCAGACCACCGTCGGGCGTGCCATCGTGGGCAAGGCGTGGGCCGGGATCAAGAACGCAGCCAAGGCCGTCGCGGACTGGTTCACCGGCACCCTGGTGCCCGGCTTCAAGAAGGTCATGGGCAACGTGACCGGATTCTTCAAGGACGCCGGCCGGAACATCAAGGCCGCGTGGAACGCCACGGTCACCTGGTTCAAGCTGATTCCTGCTCGGGTGGCGCTCGCCGTCGGGACCGTGGCGAGCAAGATCTCGGCGAAGTTCGACGACGCCCGCTCCGGCGCGCAGAACATCTTCAACCGGGCCGTCGACTGGTTCCGGAACGTCCCGAGCCGGATCGCCTCCGGACTCGGGTCGATCGCCGGGAAGATCGCCGTCAAGTTCCTCAGCGCGCGCGACCGCGTGTACGGGATCTTCAACGGCCTGGTCGGCTGGGTCGGCGGCCTGCCGTCCAAGATCGCCCGTGCCGCGTCCAACCTGTGGGACCCGATCTGGTCCGGAGCTCGCGCCGCGATCAACAACGTCATCGGTGCGTGGAACGGGTTCTCTCTCACGATCGGCGGCGGCACGATCGCCGGCGTCACCCTGCCCAGCGCCACCCTGAACACACCGAACATCCCGTTCCTCGCCGACGGCGGCATCGTCACCGCACCCACCCTCGCCATGATCGGCGAGGGCCGCGGCCCCGAGGCCGTCGTCCCCCTCGACCGGCTCGGCGACTTCATGGACAACGTCAACGCATCCGCCAAGGGCGGCAACGCCGGCGTGCACATCGAGAAGTTCTACGCCGGCACCCAGAGCCCCGGACAGATCGCGTCCGAGCTCGCCTGGCAGATGCGGAGCTGACCCCATGTCCTCACCTGCTGAGCAGATCCTCACGCCCCCGCCCGCCCTGACCGACTGGCAGGCATCCCTCAAGGGCCTCATCCTCGGCCCCGGCACCCCGTACGAGATCGCCGCGCTCGACGGCGTCGACGAGCTCCCCGCCATCCGGACCGAGGACGAGGCCCGCCCCTGGGCACACGGCGACTGGACCGCACCCGACTGGGCCGAGGCCCGGAGCATCACCGCGACCATCGAGATCGCCGAGGAACCCGGCCTCGGCATCACCTACCACGAGGCGCTCGCGGCGCTGCGTCGGGTGATGGTCCCGACCAGTGACGAGGACCTGGCGCAGATGTGGGTCAAGCTGCCGGGTCGTGACCTGATGCGGTGGGCGATCAAGATCCGCCGGCACCGGCTGCCGACAGACCAGCAGTACGAGCTGGGCCTGGCGGTGGGCGAGTGGATGGCGTACGCGCCGGACCCAGTCGGGTACGGCGTCGGGCTGTCCACCTCGACGGGGTTCCGGGAGCAGGCCGGAGGCCTCGAGTTCCCGCTGTTCTCGGACGGTGGGACGCAGCTCGGGTTGGAGAACAGGTTCACCAACCCGAGCATGGAGACGGACGAGGCCTGGTTCGAGAGCGGGTCGGTCTCCGCCGTGAACCGGTCGACTACCGGCGTCATCCAGCCCGACTACAGCGCGTTCATCATCGTCGACAGCGCACCCACGAGCACCGGCACCGGGGTTGGCCAGTCCGGCGGCGCGGTCGTTGAGGGTGACTGGTTCGCCGCTCGCATCCCCGTGCGCCCGTCAGGAGCATCACCGGCACCTCGTGCACGTGTCCGTATCCAGTGGTTCGCCGCTGCTGGTGGCGTCATCTCGGCTACCGACACGGCGATCCAGGACCTGCCCGCATTCAGCTTCACCAGGATCGTGCACGTCGCGCAGGCCCCGGCCGGCGCCGCGTCGGTGCGCGCGTACCTGTTCCTCTCAGGTGCCAGCACGACCGTGCCCGACCCGGACACGACAGCATCGACGGACACGTGGATCGGTGCGGTAGCGGACACCGAGAGCGCAGCGCTGGCCGCCGTCGACACCTACTTCGACGGTGGCACACCCGGCGCGCAATGGACCGGCACACCGAACGCCTCGACGTCCACCATGTTCACGACGGCCGGCGCGCTCGACGTCGGGCACCTGGACTTCGGCGCGCCCGGCGACGCGGGCGAGCTCACACTCACCAACCCCGGCACGGCCGAGTCGTGGCAGGTGTACCGCATCGACGGCCCCACACCCGCCGAAGGGTTCGACATCCTCGACGTGTCCACAGGACGGCGCCTGCGGTACACGCAGGAGATCCCGGCGGGTTCCACCGTGGAGATCGACGCAGCGACCGCTGACGTCACCCTGAACGGGGTAGCCGACCGGTCCCGGTTCCTCACGATCCGGGAGTGGACGCCGGTCCCGGCCGGCGGATCGACGACAGTCGCGTTCCTGCCGCTCGGCGCCTGGGCTGCCGGCATGCTCACCGCGGTGCACGCCCCGGCCTGGTGGTGACATGACCATCCGCATCATGGCCGGGCTGCTACGCACCGGCGAGTTCCTCACACAGGTCCCGACCACGAAGACCGGCGCCAGCTGGGCGATGTCCCTCAACCAGGCCGGCACCGTCGAGGCCACCGTGCCGCTGCGCTCGCTGCCTGACCGGGCGAGGGACGGGCTGCTCGCGAACCTCGAGCCGTGGCGGTGTTTCCTCGCTGCGGTGACGGACGCGGGCCGGGTGCTCGAGGCGGGACCGATCCAGCCGCACGACTACGACGACAAGTCCGGGCACCTCAAGGTCGGGGCGGACGGGCTGTGGTCGCTGTGGGATCACCGGTACGTCCTGGACCCGACGCTCGCGCACGTCGACCTGTCGTGGTCGGGCCTGTCGCTCGGCACGATCGGCAAGCGGATCGTCGAGACGGCGACCGCGCACGACGGCGGGTCTCTGCCGCTCGTGCTGCCCGACGACATCGCCGGCACGCACGAGCGGGTGTACCCGTGGTGGGAGTACGGCAAGGTGGCCGAGCGGCTCAAGCAGCTCGTCGAGGTGCAGCGTGGCCCGGACATCGCGTTCCAGCCGCGGCTGACGCCTGACGGGCTGGGCCTCGAGTGGGTGATGCGCACCGGCACGGACAACGACCCGCTGCTGCACCAGGTCGGCGCCGACTGGCAGTGGGACCGCGGCGCCGTACGTAGCCCGCTCCGGCTGCTGTCGGTCAAGCGCGACCCGTCCAAGATGGCGTTCCGGCAGATCATCACGGGCGACGGCATGGAGGACGACCGGCCGATCTCGCTCGCGCAGGACCTGACCCCGACGACCGACGGCATGCCGCTGCTGGAGAGCGTGGAGTCCACGAACGCGACCGACCAGGCCACCCTCGATGGGTACTCGTCCGCGTACCTGCAGGCGGCGCGGCGACCGTGGCAGACCTGGGCTCTCGCGACCGACCAGTCCTCCCCCGAGGTCGGCCTGTACCGGCCGGGCGATTGGGCCACGGTCCACATCCCGCAGGGCCACATCTACCTCACGGCGGGGGAGTACCGGACCCGGATCCTCGAGGTCTCTGGCGGCCTGGACAGCAAGGTCAATCTCCAGCTCGCACCCACATTGGAGAACCGATGAGCGACACCGACGGGTGGAAGGGCCGGCAGCACCCACCGCCGGGGAGCATGGGCTGGCTCGCCGCCCAGCTCCGCACCCTGCAGGCCAGGATCCGGGCACTGGAGAACTCGGCGCCGCTGCGGTCGGCGTCGATCAGCGCGGGCGACCTGACCATCAAGGACGGCGGCAACGTCGTCGTCCAGGACGGCGGCAACCTGCACATCCAGGACGGCGGCGACGTCGTCGTCGAGGGCGGCACGTTCCGTGCGGAACATGCCGACGGCACCCCGGGCGCCGCGTTCGGCCCGCTGTGGCTTGACTCCGATCCCGACGTCATCGAGTCCGTCGGCCTGCTCGTCCAGGCCGACCTCGCCGACGCGAACCGCGATGTGTTCCGCGCCAAGACCGTGCTCGCCTCAGGGTCGAAAGAGGTGTACATCGGGCAGGCCGACAACGACGGCGAGGTGGACTGGTTCGGCGTCTGGTCCAAGGACGTCGACATCCGCAGCACCGGGCAGGTCGAGATCGGCAGCGCCATCGGCGAGGTGTTCATCCACACCGGGCAGACCAGCGAGTCCGCGAACGCGTACATCTCCAACACGACCGGCTACACCGCGCGCATCGGATCCTCACTGCGGTACAAGCAGGACGTCGAGCCCCTCGACCTGGGCGCCCTCACGGCCGACGAGATCGTCGACGCCCTGCAGGGCTACACCTGGCGCGACAAGGCCCAGGTCGAGGCCGACCCCGACACCACCCGCCGCATCCCCGGCCACATCGCCGAATACCTGCACGAAGCCGGCCTCGGGATCTTCGTCGGGTACGACGACCAGGACCGCCCCGACAGCGTCACCTACGACCGCGTCACCGGCGCGCTCGCCCAGGCACTGCGCACCACCCGCGACGAGGCCGCCCAGCTGCGCGACACCGTCACCGCACAGGGCAAGGCGATCGCCACCCTGACCGACCGACTCGACGCCCTGGAGGCATGAGATGGCACAGTCCCGCTCGATCGTCCGGCCCGCCGGCGACCCCCTGATCGGCACATCCCCGACCGAGCTGCGCCAGGCGCTCGCTGCCGGATTCGCTCGAGCTGACGCCAGCGCGTTCGGTGTCCGCCCGGGGGTTCTGTGGGGTGGCGCTGTCTCCGGCACCGCAGGCTGGTCCTACAACGTCGCGCCCGCCGGTCTGGTCATGTCCCGCGGCGCGGTGCAGGGCGCCTACCCGGCCGCGATCACTGGAGTGCAGGCCGTGCCCACCGACCCCGCACCCGGCTCGGGAAGCCGGATCGACATCGTGTACGGCCTGCAGCCCGACGTCGACCTCGGCGACACCGGCAACACGCCGGTGATCGACGTCGCGATCGGCGTCGCTGCCGGATCTCCGGCCGCACCAGCACTTCCCCCCGGCGCCCTCGAGCTCGGACGCGCAACCATCAGCTCGGCCATGGCACAGACCCTCGACGCGACGGTCGCGTCCACCGCACCGATCACGACCGCCGCCGGCGGCATGTACGAGGTGCCATCCTTCTCGGCACTGTCCCGGGTCGTCGCACCGCAGAACCTCGACGTCGCACGCGTCGGGACCAATGCCCTCTACGTCTACCAGAGCGGCGCCTGGCGGACGATCTGGCAGGCACCCGGCGGTGTCGCCCGCCGCCAGACTTTCACCGGGGCCTCGGCGTTCGTCGGCGCCACGGGCGTCACGTTCAGCAAGCGGCTCGCGATCGTCGACCACGGCACCGACGGCAGCCGCACCGTGCACCTGGCCCTCGAGGCCAGCGCAGCCCCCTACGTCACCGGCGTGTCCACCGCGGTCTGGGGGAGCGTCGCCGCCGGGGTCCCGGCTCCCGACTCAGACGCCGGGGCGATGTTCATCCACAACTCGAACATGGGCTTGGGCATCGTGGCACCCTCCCGCGTCCTGCAGATGCAGTGGGGGACCTTCAACTCGTCCGGCACCACCAACCTCCGCGCGACCGCCAGCTACCCGGTCGCCGCCCCCTGACCCCCGCCCGCACCCGAAGGGAAAACCCGCACCCATGCTTGACACCACACCCGAGCACCCGTACGCCGCCGGCGTCATCCGCTTCCCCGCCACCGGCCCGGAGTGGTACGCCAACTCCAGCCACATCACGCGGGGGTTCGACACGAGCATCCCGCCGGAGATCGTCAGCAGCGGGCGCCTGTACGTCAGGCTCCTCACGTCGATGCCCGTCTCGTTCGCGACCGCATCGCCCGACGAGACGTTCGCTGAGCGCGGCATCACCGTCGGGATCTCCGGTGCCGTCAGCGGCTGCAACATCGGCCTGTCTGTGCCCGGCCACCGTGACGGCCCCGTGCGCCGCCGCCTGCAGCTGGACGACCCCGACGAGTACGCCCTGGTGGCCAGCGACCTCGCCAACCTCTGGCTCTACCTCGCCCGCGTCCCGACCGCCTGACCCACCCGCCGAGGCCCGGATCCTGACAGGTTCGGGCCTTCGCCATACCCGCACCCGAAAGAGGCGCCATGCCCGACCTCACCCTCGCCGCGGCCGCCGTGCCCGACGCCGCCACCATCAACTCCTGGCCGGCGCTCGCTGCCTACGCCGTCGGTGCGCTGGCGCTCGGGTACAGCCAGTGGCGTCAGAGCCGCGCGACGAAGGACGTGAAGCACCAGGTGACCAATAACGGCGGCGGATCGATGAAGGACGCGGTCGACCGCACAGAGGAGCTCATCACCAAGCACATCGACGGCGAACCCGCCCGCCGCTGGCGCGCCCGGGGCGAGGCTGCCGGCTTCGCAGCACTGGCCGCCGTCGTGTCGGTAGCCGTGACCCTGTCCAAGATCCGGAGGCATTGACCCATGACCGAAGACATCCGTTCCCGCCACAGCTGGGGCGCCCGCTACCCCGACGGTGACCTGACCCTGTCCGGCCTCGCCCTCGAGGTGTTCGTGCACCACTCGGTGACGACGCAGCTCTCCCCGGGCGCGAGCGTCGCGGCCGAGGAACAGGAGATGCGCCAGCTCGAGGCAGTCGGGCAGTCCCGGTTCAGTTCCGGGATCTCGTACAACGTGGTGATCTTCCCGTCCGGCCGCGCGTACCAGGGTGTGAGCTTCCACCGCCGCGGCACCCACACGGGCGGTCGCAACAGCAAGGCGCGGTCGATCTGCCTCGCCGGCAACTACGAGACGCACAAGCCCACCGACGCACAGATCGCGACGGCGCACGCGATCTACGACGACGGCCAGGGCAAGTGGTGGCGCACCCGTGCACCGCTGCGTGGCCACCGTGACGTGTCGCAGACCGCGTGCCCCGGCCGGCACCTGTACTCCCGGATCGACGACATCCGCGACGGCGGCAAGCTGGTGAGCAACCCGAAGCCGACCGCACCCAAGCCCGGCCCGAAGCCCGGCGGCGGCGGCCTGGTCGTCGACGGCCGGTGGGGCAGCTCCACCACGTGGGCCCTGCAGGACGAGCTCGGCACACCGGCCGACGGCCGCGTGTCCTCGCAGGCCCTGCGCTGGCGTGACGACAACCCCGGCCTGACCACGGGCTGGGACTGGACACGCGACCCCCGCGGCTCGCAGGTCATCACCGCACTGCAGGCCCGCATCGGCGCCGAGCGTGACGGCGTCCTCGGGCCCGACAGCATCCGCCGCCTGCAGCGCCACCTCGGCGTGATCGCCGTCGACGGCGAGATCTGGAACCCGTCCGCCACCGTCAAGGCGCTCCAGCGCCGCCTGAACGCCGGGCGCATCTGACCCGCCCGCATCGGTAGTAGCGGGAGTCGCGCGCGACTACCGCTACTACTAGCCCGCGCGCCCCGCGCCACACCTGACAAAAGGAGCACCATGACCACCACCCAGCAGGCGCACCCTGCCCGCGCCGCCGCCCGTACGTTCGTGCAGTCCTGGCTTCCGCAGATCGCGGTCGGCCTGGTCCTTGTACCGCTCGTCGTGGGCGCGGTCACCGACACGGCCGCCGAGTACGGCATCCTCCTGCCCGACTGGCTGGGCCTCGCGCTGGCCGGCGTCGTCACCGGGTGCGCCGCGCTGTCTGCGCTCCTGGCCCGCCTCATGGCGATCCCCGGCGTAGACGCGTTCCTCGAGCGCTTCCGCCTCGGGTCCGCGCCGCGGCGTGTCAGTCGCTCGGAGTAGCCTGACCCCGACACTCGCCCAAGAGGTCGAAAAAGAGCCCCCCACCGCCTCGAGCGGTGGGGGGCTCTTGCCTTGCCTGGGGTCAGTCGCGGTCGGTGACGTCGCGCCAGAGCACGGTGACGCGGAGGGCCATCTCGCCGGCGGGTCCGCCGTCCCAGGTGTCCTCGCCAGCGACGATCCGGCGGGCGAGCTCGCGGGCGGCGTCCGGGTCGCCGTCCGGGTCGTCGTCCGGGTCGTCGTCGGCGAGTCCCTCCAGCCACTCCGCGAGGTTTGCGGCCTGGACGACATCGCCGAGCGGCCCTTCCCAGCTACCCCCCTCGACCTCGCCGTCCTGGGCGATCCACACGCGCGTGCAGGGCACGCCCAGGTGGCGGTGTAGCTCGATGACGGCCGGCAGGTCAGTGCCCGACCTGAAGTCCTCGCGCGCCTGATCGAGCGTCGTCCCCTTCAGGCCGCGCGTATCGTCCGGCAGGCCCTCGACCTCGTCGGGATAGCAGACGACGACACCGGGCACGTCGTGGACGGCGCGTGCGACGACGTGGCGCCACCACGGCGCGCCGAAGCGGGCGACGTCGGGCCGGTCGGCCGGCATGTCCTCCGTGTCGCGGTAGACGACCACGACTGCGTCTCGCGCGGACTCCAGCTCGGTGATCAGCTGCCCGACGGCGTCAGTTGTCACGGCCTCGATGGACTCGATCTCCTGGCGGACGCGCTCCGGGACACGCTCGCGACCGGTCTCCCAGCGGCGCACGGAGTCTGGGCGCACCTCGAGCAGGCGCGCGAGGGTGACGGTGGACAGGCCGAGCCACTCGCGGATCACGCGCAGCTCACCAGCGGGCATGTGGGACATGAAACTCCTTCGGGGATTGAATCCATTCAACGGACCGACCGGACTAGCCCCCGCCTCCGGAGAGGCAGGGGCGGTCCTCACCGGCGCCCGAGCCTGACCGCCAGCAGGTGGACGTTCTCGCCGCCCATGCGGAGCGCGGCGGCCCGGTCGGCCGGCGTCAGGGTCTTCTGGTTGAACTCCGGGATGATCATCACGGCCGGCTCGCGGGCCATCTCCAGGAGGGCCGCGTCCAGGTTGGCGCGGGGCACGTCGGCCAGTGCAGCGCGCAGCCGGGCCAGGCCGACCCAGGCGCCCGGCTCGCAGGCGAGGCTCTCGTAGGTGGCGCGGATGTCTCCGACCAGCTCGGCACGGCGCTCGGCGCGGTACTGCTCGATCTCCTGGGCCTCAGTGCGGGCGATGTCGGTCATGGTGGCCTCCTGGCCTCATGGTCCGGGGCTGTTCCCCTTGACCTGATGCCTCAACCCTACCCCACGCGACGTGGGGTAGCAAGGCCGGAACGAGATTGACCGGGTGAATACAGGTGTTCGATTAATGAATGGATTCAATCCGTCGCCCGATCAGTGAGCCCGGCGCAAAACGCGCGTTCGCTCAGACCCGCTCGCTCCGCGCCCGCGCGAGCTCCTCAGCGAGGCTGTCGGCCTGGACCGCCAGGCGCTCGGCGTGGGCGCGGAGAGTGGCCGGGACGACGCGGGCGTAGGCGCGCATCTCGTCGCCGAGGTGGCTGGCTGCAGGGTTGTCGCTCATGGCCTGATGATGCCGCGCCCGATGTACTAATTGACAGGGTGCGGCGGGGTGAACAACGCGCGCCCGGAGTCAGCCCAGCAGCGACAGCAGGGCGCGCGCGGCGCCGTCGTCGTCGATGGTGCCGGTGACGTGGTCGGCGGCCGCGATCACGAACGCCGGGGCGTGTGCCATCGCCCAGCCGTGAGCGGCCCAGCGCAGCATCTCGACGTCGTTCTCGGAGTCGCCGACCGCGCTCGTGTCGCCCGGCTCGACGCCGAGCTCGGTGCGCACCTTCTCCAGTGCGCTCGCCTTGGAGATCCCGCCGGCGGTGACGTCGACCCAGTCGCTGCGCGTGCGGATCGCCGTCAGCCCGAGCGCCTGCAGCGGCCACACGAGCCGGTACGCGTCGGGCCCGTAGAAGGCCAGCCGCGGCGTGGGGCGCGCCCACAGCTGCTCGAGGCCGGTGACGCTGTGCTGCTGGCCGTTCAGCTGCCCGTCGGGGAACGGGATGTTGACGCGGTAGCCGGCGCCGACGACCTCGGCCGCGATCCGCACGCCGGGCGTGGCCGCGACGGCAACTCTGATCGCCGCCTCGGCGTCGACGTCGTGCTGCTCGGTGACCTGGTAGCGATAGCCGACCAGGTGCGCGGTGACCGCACCGTTGGACGAGGCGATCCACACGTCGTCGAGGCCGAGCTGCAGGGCGACGGGCAGCGCGCCGACCAGGCCGCGCCCGGTCGCGAGCACGATATGGTGCCCGGCGGCGCGGACGGCGGCGCTCGCGGCGACTACGGCGTCGGTGGCGGGGCACCCGGTGCGCACGAGGGTGCCGTCGATGTCGCAGGCGATGAGACGGGGCGCCGTTGAAAACGAAGCGTGGGTTGTCATGTCAGGACGGTAAAGACTTTCACTGTCGGCAAGGGGGACAGGTTGTCCCCCCTAGGCTCACGCCGAGGTTCGGACGTACGCTGGAAATGTCGCCCCTACACCAGGGAGTACCCATGACGGACCTACCCGAAGGAATGACAACCGGCGAGCGGATCCGAGTATTGCGAGAGCGGCGAGGGTTGTCGCGCGCTGTGCTTGCGGGTCTCGTCGGCCGGTCGCCGGACTGGCTCAAGAAGATCGAGACCGGGACTCGCGACCTGACGTCCATCACGCACCTTGTGAGGCTCGCGAATGCCTTGCGTGTACCCGACGTCGCCATGCTGACCGGCGGGGATCTGAGCATTCCCGCTCGCGACGTCGGCAAGTTCTCGCACGGCGCTGTGCCGGACATCCGGGCCGCGATGCACTCCGTCTCATTCGTCGGCCCGGTAGCGCTCGGGGCTGTGGGCCCTGACGTGCTCCGAGGGCGCGTCGATGGCGCCTGGCGGCTCTGGCATACCAGTGCCCACCAGCGAACCGAGGTCGGGACGCAGCTGCCCGCCCTCATCCGGGACGCGCACGGGTGCATCAAGGCCCACCACGGCAAGGAGCGGCGGGCCGCCCACGCTGCTACGGCCGACCTGTACCGGCTCGTTCAGCGGCTCCTGGCCCACATCAGCGAGCCCGAGCTGTACTGGCTGGCCCTCGATCGCGGACGCAGCCACAGCGAAGAGGCGGACGACCCCGTAGCGCTCGCGCTGGCAGCGTGGTCCACGGCCATCGGGCAGCGCGCCGGAGGATTCACCGACGAGGCCGTCCTGACCGACGAGGCCGGCATGGCACTCCTGCGTGACCGGCTGGAGGGTGGGTCCGCCGAGGTTCTGGGCGTCTACGGTGCCCTGCAGCTACAGGCGGCCATCTCTACCGGCTTGGACGGGCGCTCGGGCGATGCCGAGCGTTACCTGGCCGAGGCCGACCGCACGGCGCAGCGACTTCCGGCCGGCTACACCCACATGGCCTCGGCGTTCGACGCGTCCAACGTCGCGATCCATGGTGTCGGGGTCGGCGTCGGATTGCTGACGCCCAGCGAGGCACTGCGCCGATCCGAGTCCATAGACCTCGAGCGGATCGGCTCCCTTGAGCGCCGGTCGCGCCTGCTGCTGGACATCGCGTCTGGGCACCAGCAGAAGCGCGAGACGGCAGCCGCCGTGCAGTACCTCGGGCAGGCATACCGCGTGAGCCCCGAGGGAGTCCGCTACGTGCCGACGGCGAGGTCACTCGCCGTGCAGCTCGCGAGGTCGGCCACTGGACCGCTGAGGCGTGAAGCGGTCGAGCTCGCGGAGGCCATCGGCGTAGCGGCATAGCCCCGACACGTCCGACAGGGCGCCCCCACCCAGCTGGGTGGGGGCGCCCTGTTTTGCGTCTGCCTGGCCTACGCGCTGACCGGATCGAGGCCGTGTCGTGGTTGCTCGCTGCGCCATTTCTGCGCCATCTGCGCCGCGCACTAGGTAAAGCGTTGATCAAACATGCAGGTCATAAGGGTGGGCCCCCCGGGGATCGAACCCGGAACCCGCGGATTAAAAGTCCGCTGCTCTGCCAGTTGAGCTAGAGGCCCGCGCGCCCGGCATCCAGGCGGCGCGAGAGGAAAGCCTACCGGTCCGGTCGCCGACGCCGTGGATCTCGATCAGCGGGGCACGGTACGGCTAATGCGGTCGGCTGTCATGCGCTGTCTCACCCACCGGGAGATATCGGGCTAAATGCGTCTCACGCTTGCGGTGAGCCGATGGGCTTGGTTCGGTGGACGGGACCGCGGAGAACCAATGTGAGGAGCTCAACGTGCTCACCGTGACCGACAATGCCCGCACGGCCGTCCAGGACCTCGCCCAGCAGGCAGGCGTGCCGGTCGAGGGTGGCCTGCGCATCGCGCAGGCGTCCGGCCAGCCGGGCAACTTCGAGCTCGCGCTGGTTCCGGCCCCGCAGCCCGACGACCAGGTCGTCGACGCCTCGGGTGCCACCAACGTGTTCGTCGAGGCGCAGGCTGCCCCTGCTCTGGAGACGCTGACTCTTGACACCGACCCCGGTGCCGAGGGCCCAGGTTTCGTGCTCACGCCCAAGGCGTGACTCCTGGCGTCCTTGACCGGGCGCCGACATCGTCGAAGAGCCCCCGGGGCGCTGCCGATCAGGCAGCCCCCGGGGGCTCTCCGTCGTTGGTGCGCGTCTACCCAGCGATCGGGCCCGGAAATCACGTGGATCCGGGCCCGATCGCTGAGTAGACGCGTTAGAGCGCGACGCCGAGGATCCATGCGCCGCCGAGCGCCAGCGCACCCAGCGTGACCAGCAGGAACATCGCCACCCAGAACAGGCCGGGGACACCTGTCAGCCGGGCGAGCATGTCGGCGTCGGACGTCCGGGCGCGGCCACGGGAACGCTGCACCTGCAGCTCGAACACGGGCCGCACGGCGCCGAGCAGGAGGAACCACGTGACGGCGTAGGCGACGGCGCTCTGCACGGCGGGTTCGAGGAACCACGTGACGAACACGAGCGCGGTGCCGCTGACGAGGATCGACCAGAGCCCGAACCAGTTGCGGATCTGCAGGAGCAGCAGGGCGAGGAGGACGACGAGCAGCCACAGCAGCCCGACGGCGTAGCCGAGCTTGAGGAGCCACGCGGCGCCGAGACCGATGAGGCCCGGCCCCACGTAGCCGACGAACGCCGTGATGACCATGCCGGGGCCGCGCGGCTTGCCACGCGACACCGTGAGGCCGGAGGTGTCGGAGTGCAGCCGAATGCCCTCGAGCTTGCGGCCCGTGAACAGCGCGCCGAGGCCGTGCGACGCCTCGTGGGCGATGGTGATGACGTGCCGCGTCACGTGCCACAGGGGCCGGAACAGCACGACGACCAGGGCGACCGCGCACATGCCGAGCACCATGAGCTGCGGCGGAGCCTCGACAGGGGTGACCGCGTTGGTCCAGATGGTGCCGACCACGTCGCCGATGGCGGCAAACGGTCCGGCGGAGCTGGTCGCTGCGGGAATCATGCGCCACATAGAACCACACCGAACGTGACGTGCGCCGCAGCCCACTGCCCGGCGGACGTGAGAGACTGGGCGGTCGTGGGCGGTTTCAGCTGCCCGACGTCGTGGCCCCGGCCCGGGTTAGCATCCCAGCCGCCGGTGTGAGCACGGCGGACCACCGGCGCGATGCGCGCCGCCACCGAGCCCGAGAGGCCCATCCCCTTGACTACCTTTGCCGACCTCGGTCTGCCCGCGCCCGTTCTGCGCGTTTTGACAGACCGCGGCATCACCTCGCCGTTCCCTATCCAGACGGCGTCCCTGCCGGACTCCCTCGCCGGGCGTGACGTGCTCGGCCGCGGACGCACCGGCTCCGGCAAGACGCTCGCGTTCGCCCTGCCGGTCGTGACGCGCCTCGCGACGTCCGGCGCTCGCTCGGCCGCTGCGGGACAGACACGCCGTGGGGCGGGCCGCCCCCGCGCACTGATCCTGGCCCCCACGCGTGAGCTCGCGAACCAGATCGACGAGTCGATCGCACCGCTGGCCCAGGCCCTCGGCCTGAAGACCACCACGATCTTCGGCGGCGTGGCGCAGTCGCGCCAGGTCACCGCGCTCAACGCGGGCGTCGACATCGTCATCGCCTGCCCCGGCCGGCTCGAGGACCTCCTCGGCCAGCGCCACCTCGCGCTCGACGACATCGAGATCACCGTGCTCGACGAGGCCGACCACATGGCCGACCTCGGGTTCCTGCCCGGCGTGAAGCGCATCCTCGACCGCACGCCCTCGCGGACCCAGCGCCTGCTGTTCTCGGCGACGCTGGACAACGGCGTGGACGTGATCGTCAAGCGCTACCTGCACCAGCCGGTCACCCACTCGGTGGACGACGCCGCCGCGCCGCCCCCCCTGATGACCCACCACATCCTCGCCGTGGCCGACAAGGACGTGAAGAAGAACGTGGTGCACCAGCTCGCGCAGGGCACCGGCCGGCGAGTGCTGTTCATGCGGACGAAGCACCAGGCCAAGAAGCTCGCCAAGCAGCTAACCGCCGCGGGCGTGCCCGCCGTCGACCTGCACGGCAACCTCGGCCAGGGGGCGCGCGAGCGTAACCTCGCAGCGTTCTCGTCGGGTGACGTCCGGGTGCTGGTGGCGACGGACATCGCCGCGCGCGGCATCCACGTGGACGACATCGAGCTCGTCGTGCACGTGGACCCGCCCGCCGAGCACAAGGCGTACCTCCACCGCTCCGGGCGGACGGCGCGAGCTGGTTCCGGCGGCGACGTCGTGACCATCATGCTGCCCGAGGAGCGCGGGGACGTGCGTGACCTGACCCGCAAGGCGAAGATCAGCGCCCGACCCCAGGACGTCCGTCCCGGCGACGCGACCGTGACCAGCCTGGTCGGGGAGGTCGCACCGTACGTGGAGTACGTGCCGCCGGCCCCGCAGCCGCAGGGCCGTCAGGGCCAGTCAGGGAAGCAGGGTGGGCGCTCGCGCTCCGGCGGCCAGGGCACAGGCCAGGCGAGCCAGGGTGGCGGCCGTCAGGGCCAGCCGCGCAGCCAGGGTGCCGGTCAGTCGACCGGTCAGCGCAGCGCCGGCCGGCCGGCCTCGGGCGGCGGGCGCACCGCTGCCGACCACTTCCCGAGGACGGATGGCGCGGGTGCTCCCCGTCGTCGGCGTGGCGGCCGTGGTCGCGGCGCGGGCAACGCGAACGCGTCCGCAGCGCGCTAGCCGCCAGTACCTCCTGAACGCGTCAGGCCTACCGGTCACCTCGGTGATCTGTAGGCCTGACGTGTTCGTCAGGTGGGAACAGCGTGCCCCGACCGGGAGTTGCACCGCACGGAGGTGTCGACATGACCTACAAGATCTCGAAGTCCGACCAGGAGTGGCGTGAGCAGCTCTCGTCCCAGGAATATGCCGTGCTGCGGCAGGCTGGCACGGAGCGGGCGTGGACCGGCGAGCTGCTCGACGAGAAGCGCGCCGGCGTCTACCGGTGTCGTGCGTGTTCCGCCGAGCTGTTCCGGTCGGACACCAAGTTCGACTCGCACTGCGGCTGGCCGTCGTTCTACAGCCCGCTCGCGGGTGACACCGTCGAGCTGATCGAGGACCGTTCGCTCGGTATGGCGCGCACCGAGGTGCGCTGCGCCGCCTGCGGCTCCCACCTGGGGCACGTCTTCGACGACGCGCCCCAGACGCCGACCGGTGACCGGTTCTGCATGAACTCGGTGAGCCTCACGTTCGAGGAGAGCTGACGACCGGCAGACCGGTTCAGCGACCGCTCTGCTTCCACGCCACGATGTCCGTCGAGTAGCGGTTGAGGAGTCTGGCCAGCTGGGCGACGTCCTCCGTCTCCCAGGTGGCGAGGGCTCTCTCCAGCATGGCGACCCGGCTGGTGCGTGCCTGGTCGAACCGGGCGGCGCCGTCGGGCGTCAGAGTGATGCGCTGGCCGCGGCTGTCCTCCGGGTCGACGGTGCGCTCGACCAGGCCGAGCTCGGCCAGGCGGCTGAGCTGTCGCGACACGGTGGCGCGCCCGACGCCGAAGAACGTCGCGAGGTCCGAGCCGCGTGCACCGGGCCGTTCGGCGATGTGCGCCAGGAGCGGGTAGGCGCTGGCGTCGAGCTCGGGATGGACACGCCGGGCGATCGACGCTCCGGACGACTGCGCCCGGCGGATGAGCAGCCGGATCTCACGTTCCAGGCCCTCGAACGGGCCTGGGCCGGCCTCGTCGTCACTGGCCACCAGGTCTCCGGCACCAGTGCCGGGGACCTGGCCTTCGGACGCGTCCGTGCTGGATCTGCCTGTACTCGGGAGCATGGGCCCATGATGACGGGTCGAGCGCCCCGAACACAGCCCGGGGCCGCGAAATCCTCCGGGTGCCGCGCGCAGGCCCCGCCCGGTTACGCCCCGGTGGGTTCCAGGTCCTTGAGCTGGTCGATTCCCGAGCGGTGGTCCAGCGGGACCTCCTTGATGAGGGACACGCAGATCAGCGCGATGACGGCGAGCGGGACGGCGGCGAGGAAGATCTCCGCGATCCCGTTCGCGTAGGCCTTCTCGATCACCTCGACCAGGATGGGCGGGAGCACCGACAGGTCCGGCAGCGCACCGCTCCCCGACTGCAGCGCGGACGGGTCGACGCCCTGCTTCGCCAGCTGCGGTGCGATCTCGGTGATGCCCTCCTTCAGGCTGCCCTGCACGCTGTGCCCGAGGATGGCGCCGAGCGCCGAGACGCCGAGGGCACCGCCGAGCGACCGGAAGAACGTCACCGTGGACGTACCGCTGCCCGAGTCCTTGATGTGCAAGGTGTTCTGCGTGGCCAGCACCATGTTCTGCATCAGCAGGCCCACACCGGCACCCAGGATGAACAGGTAGATCGACACCAGCACGAACGAGGTGCGGTAGTCGAGCGTCGACAGGAGCAGCAGGCCGGCCGTCAGGGACACCGCACCGCCGACCATGTAGGGCTTGTACCTGCCGGTCTTGGAGATCAGCTGCCCACCGACCGTGGACGACAGGAACAGGCCGACGACCATCGGGATGGTGTACAGGCCGGACTCTGTGGGCGTCTTGCCGCGCGAGAGCTGCATGTACTGGCTGAGGAACACCGACGAGCCGAACATCGCGACACCCACCGCGACCGAGCCGATGACGGCGAGCACCAGGGTCCGGTTCTTGAACAGGGACATCGGGATGAGCGGGGTCTTGACCCGCAGCTCGACGAGAACGGCGGTCGCGAGGACCACCAGGGCACCGCCGGCCAGCGCCGCCGTCTGCCAGGAGATCCAGTCGAACTCGGTGCCGGCGAACGTGATCCAGAGCAGCAGGGCGGCGATGCCCACGGAGATCAGCGTGGCACCGGCGATGTCGAGCTTCTCGGTACCGCGCGGCCGCTTGGGCAGCCGGAGCGTCATCTGCAGCACGATGATCGAGGCCACGGCGAACGGCAGGCCCACGAAGAAGTTCCAGCGCCAGTTGATGGCGTCGGTGAGGAACCCACCGAGGACCGGGCCACCGACCATGCCGATACCCATGATCGAGCCCATGAGGCCCATGTACCGGCCACGCTGCCGCGGGCTGATGATGTCGGCGATCAGGATCGCGGACAGGGACTGCAGGCCGCCCGCACCGATGCCCTGGAAGGCGCGGAACGTGATGAGCTGGCCGGCGTCCTGCGCGAACCCGGCGGCAGCGGCGGACAGCACCGAGATGATCAGCGCGATCTGGATCAGCGTCTTGCGGTTGGTGAGGTCGGCGAGCTTGCCCCAGATCGGGGTGGAGATCGTCGAGGTCAGCAGGGTGGCGGTCACGACCCAGGTGAAGGCGGACTGGCCACCGCCGAGGTCGGTGATGATCTTCGGCAGCGACGACGAGACGACCGACATCGCCAGGACCGAGACGAACATGCCGAGGAGGATCCCGGACAGGGCCCGGAGGACCTCGGGGTGGGTCATGGCGGGGGGTTCGCCCTGGAGGTGTTCGGGATCCGCCACGAGCGCTTGGGGATTGGGGCTGGTCATGCAAACTCCTGCTGGTTCTGGGGCGATCTGCGGTGCGTGGTGTCCGCACCGATGGTGTCGACGAGGCGGTTGAGCGTGCGCGTCGCTGCGGCGAGGTCTTCGGGCGACCAGGCGCTGAACGCCTGGTCGATCAGGTTCGTGTACGCCTCGGAGGCTTCGGCCGCGAGCGTGTGCCCCGCCGCTGTCAGCTCCACCGTGCGGACCCGGCGGTCCTCGGCGTCGACGGTGCGGACGACATATCCGGCGTCGGCCAAGGTGCTCACCTGACGGCTCGCGACGGAGAGGTCGACGCGCAGACGCGCGGCGACGTCCGTGAGGGAGACCGGGCCGCACCTGGCGAGCAGGTGCAGCACGGGCACGCCGGACCGGGGCCAGTCGAGCTCCTGGGCGATATGTGCTGCCGCCTCCCGCTGGGCGCGCGAAAGGCTCTGGAGCGCGGAGACCAGGGCGACGGCGGGAGCCTCGGTGCCGGACGGGGTCCGGCTCAGGTGGGATGTCATCATGCCTCGCGATTGGTTGCTTAAAGCAACTATATCTCGATGGTTGCAGGATGCAAGCGTTTCCGGGGTGGTGATCCGGATAGTGCGGTGTGACCTGCACGACACGGTTCCGGGAGCCGCGCCGGGCGCACGAGAACGGTGTCGCGTCCTCTGGTGGGGGTCGGCGGGGGCTGGTGGGGGCCGGGGCTCGTGGGGCTGGCGGGGCTGGCGGGGCTGGCGTGAGTCGGCGTGAGTCGGCGACGGGCGTGTGCGTCTGAGCTTGTGCTTGCCGTCAGCGGCCGAGTCGGTCCGGGAGGCTGGTGCTCCTCGGGTGTCGAGCCGCAAGTTGGTCGTCGCACGTGGCGTCGAGCCGAAGGCTGCGCGTCGATACGGACGTCCAGCGACGTGCTTGTTGCGGTTCGGCACTCAAGCCCACGAGCAGCTTGCGGTTCGGCGCCGGTGATCAGCCCGATCAACTCGTATCTTGCGGTTCGGCGCCGGCGTCAAGCCTTGGTGTGGCCCTTCTCGCCCATGTCCTCGAGCTCCATGCCCTTGGTCTCCGGCACCTTGGTGAGCACGAAGAAGAAGCTCAGTGCCGCGAAGGCCGCGTACATGAGGTACGGCACGCTGGCACCGAAGGCGGCCAGCATGGGCGGGAACGTCATGGTGATGGCGAAGTTGGCGATCCACTGCATCGCCGCGGCGACACCGAGGGCGGCTGCCCGGATGCGGTTGGGGAACATCTCACCGAGCAGCACCCACACGAGCGGCCCCCACGAGGCGCCGAAGAAGACCACGAACGCGTTGGCACAGATCAGCGCGATCACGCCCCAGGGCCCGCTGAGCGAGATGTCGTTGCCGGTGCCGGTGGCCTGCGTGAAGGCGACGGCCATGAGGCCCAGCGACACGGTCATGCCGGCGGAGCCGATGAGCAGCAGCGGGCGGCGACCCACCTTGTCGATGAGGGCGATGGCGATGAAGGTGACCGCGACGTTCGTGACCGCCGTGAACGTGGAGACCAGGAACGCCCTGCTCTCGTCGAACCCGACGGCCTGCCACAGGGTCGTCGAGTAGTAGAAGATCACGTTGATGCCGACGAACTGCTGGAAGACCGACAGGAGGATGCCCACCCAGACGATCGGCTTGAGGCCAAGGGTGCTGCCGCGGAGGGAGGCCTGGGACGCGTTGGCCTCGTCGACCGCGATGCTGCGGTGGATCTGGACGAGCCGGTCGTCGACGTCCTCGTCGGGACCGAGCACGCTGGTCAGGACAGCGCGGGCCTCATCATCGCGCCCGTTGGCGGCGAGGTAGCGGGGCGATTCCGGGATACGCAGCGCGAGAATGCCGTAGACGGCGGCTGGGACGACCGCCACCAGGAACATCCAGCGCCACGCCTCCCACCCGAGCCACAGCACGTTGGCGGCGCCGCCGGCCGACTCGGCGAGGATCTGGTCCGAGAGCAGCGCCGCGAAGATACCGACCGTGATCGCGAGCTGCTGCAGCGAGCCGAGCCGGCCCCGCATCGCTGCGGGCGCGATCTCCGCGATGTACGCCGGTGCGATGACGGACGCGATGCCGATGCCGATGCCGGCCATGAAGCGCCAGAGGCCGAGGTCCCAGGCGGAGAACGCGATGGCCGACAGGATGGACGACACGAAGAACAGGACGGCGCCGAGCACCATGACGCGCGTGCGGCCCCAGCGGTCGGCCAGCCGCCCGCCGGACCACGCGCCGAGCGCACAGCCGAGCAGCGCGATGGCGACCACGATGCCGGTGACCGAGGGGTCCAGAGCGAACTGGCCCTCGATGGCGTTGACGGCTCCGTTGATCACGGAGCTGTCGAAGCCGAACAGAAAGCCGCCCACCGCTGCGGCGATGGCGAGGGCCGTTGCTTTGCGATGGGCTGTTCTGGCGCCGGCGTGCGGCGCCGATGGGGCGTTGCTCATAGCCGATGCTAAGCAGCGTCCGGCGTCAGTCGCGCGCCGAGCAATCTGCTGTGAGAGCGTCTCCGCTCCGGCTCGCCCTGGTCAGAGCGGTCGGGGTCAGGCCAGGACCGGCCAGAGTGCCCACGTCGCGAGCGCTGCCACGAGGGCTGCCGCCGGGATGGTGAGAACCCACGCGACGGCGATGTTCTTGGCTACGCCCCAGCGCACGGCGGACAGCCTGCGGGTGGCGCCGACGCCCATGATCGCCGAGGTGATCGTGTGCGTCGTGGACACCGGTGCGTGCAGCGCGAACGCGTTGACGTACAGCACGAGGGCCGAGACGGACTCGGCCACGAAGCCGCGTGCGGGGTCGAGCTCGATGATCTTGCGGCCGAGCGTGCGCATGATGCGCCAGCCGCCCGAGTAGGTGCCCGCGGAGATGGCCGCAGCGGCGGAGAGCTTGACCCAGAGCGGGATGCCCTGGTCGGGATCGGCCCAACCGACGGTCAGCAGCGCCAGGTAGATGACGCCCATCGTCTTCTGCGCGTCCTGGAGGCCGTGGCCCAGCGCCATGGCGGCGGCCGAGGCGGTCTGCGCGATCCGGAAGCGCCGATTCGTCTTGGCGGGGGCCGCGTTGCGGAAGATCCACATGACGCCGACCATCACCGCGAAGGCGAGCCCGAAGCCCACCAGCGGCGAGACGATCATGGGCAGCACCACCTTGTCCACGATCGCCGACCAGTACACGGTCATGCCGCCGGCGATCCCCGCCCCGACCAGCCCGCCGATGAGGGCGTGCGTGGACGACGACGGGAGACCGAACCACCAGGTGATCAGGTTCCACGCGATCGCACCGAGCAGGGCGCACAGCACGACGGTGAGCTCGGCGTGGGTGCCCGCGCCCCCGAGGTTGACGATCGACGTCGCGATCGTCTCCGCGACCTCGGTCCCCAGCAGGGCTCCGGCGAAGTTCATGGTGGCGGCCATGAAAAGCGCGACGCGCGGCGTCAGCGCCCGGGTCGAGACCGAGGTCGCGATCGCGTTGGCGGCGTCGTGAAACCCGTTGGTGAAGTCGAAGGTCAGGGCGAGCGCCACCACGAGGACGACAAGGGCGACCTCCAACTCAGGACTCCTTGAGGGCGATGGTCTCGACCATGTTGGCGACCTTCTCGAAGCTGTCCGCCGCGTTCTCGAGGACCTCCACGATCTCCTTCAGCTTCATGAGCTGGACCGGGTCGCTCGCCAGGTCGTCGAAGAGCTGGGCGATGAGCTTGCGGTGCAGCTTGTCCGCCTGGTTCTCCAGACGGTTCACCTCGACCCAGTAGTCGGTGAGCTTGTCCATCGAGCGTAGGCGGGGCATGGCCTCGGCGGTCAGCTCAGCGCACCGCTGCAGCACCTGGACCTGCTCGGACACGCGGTCCGGCAGACCTTCGACCTTGTACAGGACGATGAGGTCGGCGGCCTCGTCCATGTCGTCCATGCAGTCGTCCAGCGCCGAGGCCAGGCCGGAGATGTCCTCGCGGTCGAACGGCGTGACGAAGGTCTGGTTGAGGCGGCGCATGATCGAGTGCGTTGCGTCGTCCGCCAGGTGCTCGACCTCGTGCATCTCTTCAGCGAGCTTCTCTCGTCCCGCCTTGTCCGCGCCGAGCAGCTCCGCCAACAGGGACGAGCCCCGGACGAGGTGCTGGGCCAGGGCGGCGAGAAGATCGAAGTACTTGGTGTCGCGCGGAGTAAGGCGCACGAGTGCTCCCCTTCTGAGGGCTCTGGAACAGGCTCAGCGTAGAGCTGTTGCCGACTATCGCCAATTTGCAAGGTTGCGCTTTGGTAACCCGTGACAAACGGCACAGGTGCCGGAGCAGAACTCGGCCGCCGGCCCATGCCGGTCAGGAGAGGGGAAGTTAGAGCGACGCCGAACCGGGAGCGCCTCTCGGCGCGGGGCCGCTCGTAGCGGCTTGAGGTGGAGCCCGGGGCTACCGCAGCCCGGCGTCGCCTGCACCATCCTAGTGGCGTGTGCGGATCTGCCAAGGGGGTCGGACGTCACAACGCTCCTGCGAGCCGTCTGCTTGACACGGCACAGGGCTACTCGAGGGAACCGGTTCGCCACAGGCCACCGGCGTGTTCCAGCTCTTCCGCGGTGCGCAGCAGGGAGCTCGCGCTACGGGTCATCCGGGTGGCGCCGGTGGGATCGGCGACCTCACGGGAGTCGGCGTCGAACGCTGCGCCGGTCGACAGGATGCGGCAGAACGCGCCTGCCCGTTCGAGAGCGACGGCGAGGTCGCCCGTGAAGACGCCGGACAGCACGGCGTCGGCCAGGATCTGCAGGTCACCGGGTTCCGGGGGGCTCGGGACACCCGCGACGGCCTCCTGGACGGGCGCGGCTTCCACACCCAGCCGATACCTGAGCATGACGGTAGCCATGTCGCGGCGCACCCACTCGCGCAGCACGTACAAGCGCCAGAGCGCGCCGGGCAGCGAGACGGGGGCGGCGTCCGCCCACAGCCCGGCCACCGTGTCGAGGCCCTCGTTCTCGACCAGGTGGATGAGCCGTTCCACGACCGTCGGGTCCTCGGTGGTGCGCGCTCGGTCCACGAGGGCACGCGCCGTCGCGTGCGCGACCTCGTCACGCAGGGCAGGGTCGACCTCACCCGGGAGCGCCTCGGCGTCCCGGGGGTCCAGCATGGCCGGCCGTCTCGGCGGTCGTTTGTCGCTGCTCATGGTGACCGATAGTGCGCCCGAAGTCGGGCGTGTGTCTACCACGACGCTCACCAGACCGGCGGGTTCACCTTCTCGATGGCCACGACGCGCGGCCCGGTCGCCGTGTCCGCGACATGCGCCACCAGCACCTCGCCCGGTTCGAGGAACGGGTCGCTCGTCGGCAGGCTGTCCGCCACCGCCCGTGGTGCATGCTGGCCCAGCACGTCCAGCACCGTCGGCAGGACCGGGCGGTGGGTGCAGATCACCGATGACTCGGTGGTCTCCTCCAGGAGGTCACGCACGGTGGCGGCGACGCGCGACGGCGACCGCTCGTGCTGCGCCTCGGTGAGGTACTCGCTGTAGCTCGGCCGCAGTCCGGCGGCCCGCACGTACGGATCGATGGTGGTGGCGCACCGCTCCCACCGGGAGCTGATCACGTGCTCGACGCCGTAGGCCGCCAGCACCGGGACCAGAGCGGCCGCCTGCCCGTGCCCGAGCGGGGTGAGGGGGCGGTCCCGCTCCGAGCCGTGCCACGCGGTGCGCGGTACAGCCCGGCCGTGCCGCGCGATGACGAGGGTCCGGGTGTCGAGCAGACCCTCCGACTCGGCGGCCACCAGGGCGTTCAGGGGGCCACGGTCCGACGGCCGGGTGAGTCGCCGCTCTGCCTCGGCCACGTCGATCCACTCCGTCCGGTCGACCTCCGCGCGATCGACCGGCGCGACCGGCGCCCGCGCCGTGAGGGCCGCGGAGTCGCGCCCTTTGCGGGCACGCCGCGACGCCCAGTAGTGCACGCGCTTCACGCGGCCGTCAGGCGTGAGGTACTGCAGCCCGGGCAACGGCCGGCCGAGCACTATCTGCTTTCCCGTCTCCTCGCCGACCTCGCGGATCGCGGCGCCCTGGAACGACTCCCCGGTCTCGAGCTTGCCCTTGGGCCAGGACCAGTCGTCGTAACGGGGGCGGTGGACCAGCTGCACCTGGAGTCCGCCATGACGACGGCGCCACGCGACCCCACCCGCCGTCATGACGACCGGGGTGTGCAGCTCCGCGGTGGGGGAGGGAGCCGCCGCCGGGCCTGTGCCCACCACCGACCGGCGCCCGGTCACCGGGCAGGCTCGAGCCGACGTCGCTGCCGCTGGATCAGGACCGCCTGCAGGTCGCGAAGGCCGATGCCCTCAGGGCCAGAGGACGGGCGCTCCCACCGGCCGTCGGGCAGGAGGTGCCATGCCGCCGTAGTGTCGGCCATGGAGTCGTCCAGCAGGCCGAGCAGCTCGCTCACGTGGTTCGGGTCGGAGATCCGGATCAGCGTCTCGACACGGCGGTCGAGGTTGCGGTGCATCAGGTCGGCCGAGCCGATGAAGACCTCCGGACCGGACGCGGGCCCTTCGGCGAGAGCAGGGCCCACCGAGTTGGCGAACGCGAAGAGGCGGGAGTGCTCCAGGAAGCGTCCCAGGATGGATCGCACCCGGATGTTCTCGCTCAGTCCCGGGACGCCCACCCGGATCGCGCAGATGCCGCGCACCACCAGGTCGACCTGCACACCGGCCTGGGAGGCACGGTAGAGGGCGTCGATCACCGTCTCGTCGACCACCGAGTTGATCTTCATCTTGACCCACGCCTCGTGGCCGGCGCGGGCGGCCGTCGCCTCGCGCTCGATACGTTCCACCAGGCCCGAGCGCACAGCCCGGGGTGCCACGAGCAGGCGATGGAACGTCGACTTCGGGGCGTACCCCGAGAGCTGGTTGAACAGGCGGGTCAGGTCCTGGCCGACGTCCGAGTCGCAGGTCAGCAGACCGTGGTCGGTGTAGATGCGTGCGGTCTTCGGATGGTAGTTGCCCGTGCCGACGTGGCAGTAGCGCAGGAGCGAGCCGTCGGGCTCCTGGCGCACCACGAGCGACAGCTTGCAGTGCGTCTTGAGACCGACGATCCCGTACACCACGTGCACGCCCGCCTCCTCGAGCTTGCGCGCCCAGGAGATGTTGGCCTCCTCGTCGAACCGGGCCTTGATCTCGACCAGGGCGAGGACCTGCTTGCCCGCCTCCGCGGCATCGATGAGCGCGTCCACGATGGGGGAGTCGCCCGACGTCCGGTAGAGCGTCTGCTTGATCGCCAGCACGTGCGGGTCCGCGGCGGCCTGCTCGAGGAACGTCTGAACGCTCGTCGAGAAGCTGTCGTAGGGGTGGTGCAGGAGGATGTCCCGGCGCCGGATCGCCGCGAACACGTCGGTCGGCTTGGAGCTCTCCACCTCGGCGAGGTGACGGTGCGTGGACGGCACGAACGGCGGGTAGTGCAGCGACGTCAGGTCGAGGTCGGCGATGAGGGTGAGGCCCGTGAGGTCCAGCAGCGCGGGCAGCTCGTAGACCTCCTCCTCCTTCACGCCCAGCTCGCGGACGATCAGGTCCCGGATGCGCGGGCTGATGTCCTTCTCGATCTCCAGGCGCACCGGCGGCCCGAACCGGCGCCGGAGCAGCTCCTTCTCCATGGCCTGGAGCAGGTTCTCCGCGTCGTCCTCCTCGACGTCCACGTCCTCGTTGCGGGTGACCCGGAACGTGTGGTTCTCCCGCACCTCCATCCCGGGGAACAGGTAGTCGAGGTGCTGTGCGATGACCTCCTCGAGCGGCACGAACGAGAGCGGCCCGCGCTGCGGGTCGGCCTTCTTGGTACCGGGGCGCCGCGGCTTGCCCGACGCGTCCACCGCGATGAAGCGCGGCAGCAGCGGGGGCACCTTGACCCGGGCGAAGTGCTCCTTGCCCGTGGTCGGGTTGGCGACCACCACCGCGAGATTGAGCGAGAGGCCCGAGATGTACGGGAACGGGTGGGCCGGGTCCACGGCGAGCGGCGTGAGCACCGGGAAGATCTGCTTGCGGAAGAACTTGTGCAGGCGCTCCTGCTCCTTGGTGTCCAGCTCGTTCCAGTGCACCAGGGTGATGCCCTCACCGGCCAGCGCGGGCTGCACGTCGTCCTCGAACACGCGCGCATGCCGCTCCATGAGCGAGTGCGCCTCCTCCGAGATGCGCGACAGCGCCTGGCGCGGGCTGAGGCCAGAGGCGCTCGTGACCGCGATGCCGGTCGCGATGCGTCGCTTCAGGCCGGCCACGCGGACCATGAAGAACTCGTCCAGGTTCGACGCGAAGATGGCCAGGAAGCGCACGCGCTCCAGCAGCGGGATGCGCGGGTCCTCCGCGAGCTCCAGCACGCGCCGGTTGAACGCGAGCCAGCTCAGCTCCCGGTCCGCGAACCGGTCGACGGGCAGCGGCTCTCCGAGATGGGGCTCCAGCAGCGTGGTCCCGCCAGGGCTCTCCGCGATGTGCTCGGCGATGTGCGCGGCCAGGCTCTGGTCCAGGGAGTGCGGGTCCAGGATCTCCTCGGCCGAGGCCTCGCCAGGCTTGATCGCCGTGGTCTTCGGGGCTTTCGTGGTGACGCCGGTCGCGGTTCCGTCGCCGTTGCCGGACCTCTCTGCCGGGTCGCGGTGGCCGTCGGGCGCGCCGTTCACGGTCTCTGCGCTTGCCGTGCGGGGAGTCTGCTTCATGAATCGGCCGTTCTGGTCCCGGGTCCTTGCGGAGGTGTGCCCAGCGCTGTCCTTCATATGGTTCATCGTGTCACCGTTCGGTACACAGTGGGTGACGCTCTCGGAGAGCGTGCGTCACGGGCGGGCATACTGAACATGTACGGCCGCACGCGTGAAACCGGCCCGCTCGTAGGTGGCCAGAGCCGGTGCGTTGTCGCCCTCCACGTACAGCACGGCGCGCGTCGCTCCGGTGCGTGCGAGGTGCGCCAGCCCGACCTCGGTCATCAGCCGGCCCAGGCCCTCGCCCTGATGGCCCGGCTCCACGCCGAGCACATAGATCTCACCGTCGCGGGCACCGTCCGGCTGGCCCGGCTCCGTCTTGGTCCAGAGGAACGCCGCCGGGTCGGCGTCGTCCGGGCCACCCTCGGCGTCCTCGGGAACGAGCAGGAAGAACCCCTCCGGGTCGAACCACGGCTCGCTCAGCCGTGCCCGCAGGTCGTCGCGAGTCATGCGGCCCTGCTCCGGATGAGTCGCGAACGCGCGAGCGTTGACGCGGAGCCAGCCGGCGTCGTCGGCCACGGGGCGGAACGCGCGAAGGCGGTAGCCGGCCGGTGCCGCGGGAATCCGGGGCGCCCCCGCCGCGTCGAGCGGACGCGCAAGGAAGCGGAGCTCGCGCACCGCTCGCAGACCCGCCGCCCGGGCGAACCCACGGGCCGGCTCGAGATCACCGTGCGCCCAGACGCGCAGGGGCTTGCCGTGCTGGCCGGGCTCACCCGAACGGGACGGGAGCGTCGCGTCACGCTCAGCGGTCTTCAGGAGCATGCGGCCGTGCCCGTTGCGGCGGTGCTCCGGGTGGATCACCAGCTCGGCGCTCGCGGTCTCGCCGGAGCGGTCGACCTGCACGTAGCCGATGGTGCTGCCCGCCTTGGTGTGCGCGACGACGTGGGTGATCCACTCCGCGTCGGTGCCCAGGTTGAGCAGTGGTTGTTCGGAGAGCGGCGCGACGCCGTCGCGCGACTCGGTGGCCGCGGCCAGGGCTCGGACGGCCTGCTGGGCGTCGGCGTCGAGCGGGCCGATCTCGATAGGAGCAGCGATACGCATACCCCCCATCCTCCTGCACGCCGCGTTGAGTGCCGGCTATCCGTGGGCTCGCGGGCGGATCAGCCACAGCCAGCCGGCACTCAACGCAGAGGTCAGTCTTCCGACGCGGCCGACGGCACCGCCAGGCCCGCGGTGATCAGGTCCATCACCGAGGAGTCGGCGAGAGTCGTCGCATCGCCGACGGTCCGGTCCTCGGCGACGTCGCGCAGCAGGCGGCGCATGATCTTGCCGGACCGGGTCTTGGGCAGCTCCGGCACCACCAGGATCTTCTTGGGCTTCGCGATCGGGCCGATCTCCTTGCCCACGTGGTCGCGCAGCTCCTTCTGCACCTCGGCGGCGCCCTCCGGCGTCGAGGCCCGGTTCGCGTGCTCACCGCGCAGGATCACGAACGCGACGACGGCCTGGCCGGTCGTCTCGTCGTTCGCGCCGACGACGGCGGCCTCGGCCACTATCGGGTTCGACACGAGGGCCGACTCGATCTCCGTGGTCGACAGGCGGTGGCCGGACACGTTCATGACGTCGTCCACGCGTCCGAGCAGCCAGATGTCGCCGTCGTCGTCCTTCTTGGCGCCGTCGCCGGCGAAGTACAGCCCCTCGAACCTCGACCAGTACGTGTCCTTGTAGCGCTCCAGGTCGCCCCAGATCCCGCGGAGCATGGACGGCCACGGCTCGGACAGGACGAGGTAGCCGCCACCGCCGTCGGGCACGGGCTTGGCCTCGTCGTCGACGACGGTCGCCGCGATGCCGGGCAGCGGAACCTGCGCCGAGCCGGGCTTCGCAGCGGTGACGCCAGGGAGCGGGCTGATCATGATGGCGCCGGTCTCCGTCTGCCACCACGTGTCGACGACCGGGGCCCGGTCGCCGCCGATGACGCGGCGGTACCACATCCACGCCTCGGGGTTGATGGGCTCGCCCACCGAGCCGAGGACACGCAGTGAGGACAGGTCGAACTCGCCCGGGATGTCGTCGCCCCACTTCATGCAGGTGCGGATCGCCGTCGGCGCCGTGTACAGGATGGAGACCTTGTACTTCTGGATGAGCTCCCACCAGCGGCCGCGGTGCGGCGTGTCGGGCGTGCCCTCGTACAGGACCTGCGTGGCGCCGTTCACGAGCGGCCCGTAGACCACGTAGGAGTGCCCGGTGACCCAGCCGACGTCCGCCGTGCACCAGTAGACGTCGGTCTCCGGCTTCAGGTCGAACACGTACTTGTGGGTGTAGGCGGTCTGCGTGAGGTAGCCGCCGGTGGTGTGCAGGATGCCCTTCGGCTTCCCGGTGGTGCCGCTCGTGTACAGGATGAACAGCGGGTGCTCCGCCTCGACGGCCACGGGCTCGTGCACCGGGTCCGCGGCGGCCAGCGCCTCGTGCCACCACACGTCACGGCCCTCTACCCAGTCGACCTCCTGCTCGGTGCGCCGGACGACGAGCACCTTCTGCACCGAGGTCTCGGGCGCGCCCTCCTTGGGGGCGAGTGCCTCGTCGACGGCGGGCTTGAGGGCCGACGGTGCTCCACGGCGGTATCCGCCGTCGGCCGTGACGACCAGGGTGGCCTCGGCGTCGGCGATCCGGCTGCGCAGGGCGTCGGCGGAGAAGCCGCCGAAGACGACGGAGTGCGGGGCGCCGATGCGGGCGCACGCCAGCATGGCGACTACCGACTCCACGAGCATCGGCAGGTAGATGACCACGCGGTCACCGGTCCGGACGCCCAGCGTGGTGAGGGCGTTCGCCGCGCGGGACACCTCCTGCTGCAGGTCGGCGTACGTGACCGTGCGGGTGTCGCCCGGCTCGCCCTCGAAGTGGATGGCTACCCGGTCGCCGTGACCGGCCTCGACGTGCCGGTCCACCGCGTTGTACGCGGCGTTCAGCGTTCCGTCGCCGAACCACCGCGCGACCGGGGCACCGCTCCAGTCGAGCGTCTCGGTGAACGGGGTCTGCCAGGTCACGAGCTCCCTGGCCTGCTCGGCCCAGAACTCCTCGCCGGCTGCCGACGCCCTCTCGTACAGACCGGCCTTCGCGTTGGCCTGTGCCGCGAACTCCTCGCTCGGGGGGAAGCTGCGGGTCTCGTGCAGCAGATTTTCGAGGCTGGGGCCGGATGCCGGATCCGACGTCGGGTTGGTGTCTGTCACGGTGACCTCCGGTGCGCGTCTTCGCGTGTCGTTCGGGCAGGCGCTTGGCGCTGCCTTGACGTTCTCTCTGCCCGGTGAGTGTAGTCCCGGACGGTGACAGTCCTCACACCCCGGTGTCACGTGCTGAGATTCAGCACGGCTGCCTCGGAATGGCCCGGTGACCGGCCGTGTTGGTGGGTCTCGTGAGCCTCCTCTTCGACCCGCCCCAGGACACCGGGATCTGGAACGGCCGGGCTACCAGGTGCCGCACGCACGCCGCGTCCGGGAGGTGTCCGGGCTGCCGGTGAGCGCGGTCGGGCTCATCAGCGAGCCGGCCCAGGCCGAGCAGATCCTGGTGGAGGGTTCGGCGGACGCCGTCCTGCTCGGTCGTGAGGCGCTGCGCGATCCGTACTGGCCGCTGCGCGCCGCACACGCGCTTCGTGCGCAGATCGGTGTGCTGCCGGTGGAATCAGGGGTGGGAATGCAGCCGCAGTACGCGCGTGCTCAGTGGCGGTGACCGGTGGCGGGGGGTGTGACGAGCGCGATTCCCGTGCCTGCGGCGTCTCGACGCCGGGAGGAATGTCGAGCGCGGTGATTCTTTTCCAGGTGCGGCGCATTCCGCGAAACGATTCGCCGTGCGGCCGGGCTCCTCGCATTTTCCGTTCGCGATCCGGAAGTGCAAGGGCCCGGCCACTGCGGTGGCGAGATCTCGGTCTACGAGTACGGCGCCCGGGAGCATCCTCAAGCCGGGTGCCGCTCTCACCAGCTGGGTGGGGTGACCGTGCACTTCGCTTGCTGCCCGATCAGGTCAACACCCTTTCGGCCCCCAGGGCACGGTCCCTTCCGCCCTGAATGCTTGCTGTGAACACAATCACACTGCCTTCTGCTAATAAAAGCAACTGGAGCCGACTCATCTTCACAATTGCCAATTCCTGTCATGTCAGCAATTGGTTGGGAAAATCTTCGGCCTTGCCTTGGCTTGACCTGATGCGGTAGATCGGTCGACCGTGAGGTGCGCGTTCAGCCGTGCCGGAGCTGGCGTCGGGACCGGCGTCGGGCAGCGCGCCAGATCAGCCAGACCGCGACTCCGAGCGCAGCCGCGCCGACCACCGCGATGACCGGGGCGGGCTCGATGCGTGGGCGCAGCGCGATCGGACGGGTGAACGCTAGGACGCCCCAGCCGTGCTGCGCCGCCCGCCGCCTCAGACCTCGGTCCGGATTGACCACGTACGAGTGGCCGACGGCGGCCAGCATCGGGGCGTCGGTGATGGAGTCGGAGTAGGCGAAGCTCCGCGCGAGGTCGTACTGCTCGCGCGCGGCGAGCCGGTTGATACCTACCGCCTTGTTGTCGCCGTAGTTGTAGAAGTCGATCTCGCCGGTGAAGCGGCCGTCCTCGACGGTCATCTGCGTCGAGAGGACGTGGTCCGCACCCAGCACCGCGGCGATGGGCTCGACCAGCACTGCCGCCGACGCCGACACGACCACCACGTCCCGCCCCGCCGCGTGGTGGTCGGCGATGAGCTCGACCGCCTCCGCGTAGACGTACGGGTCGATGAGCTCGTGCACCGTCTGGGTGACGATCTGCCGGACCTTCTCCACGTCCCAGCCGGTGACCAGCGACGACAGGTGGGCACGCATCCGTTCCGTCTGGTCGGCGTCGGCATTGCCGATCATGAAGACGAAGTGGGCGTACGCGCTGCGCAGCACATCGGCGTGCGAAAGGAGCCCGCCCGCGAGGAACGGCTTGGAGAACGCCGCCGACGAGCTGGTAGCGATGATCGTCTTGTCGAGATCGAAGAACGCGGCCGTACGCGGGGCGTGCGACAGCGGTCGAGTGGCGATCTGGGGAGACTGCTCGGTCACGCGACGAGCCTAACGGGGCAACCCCCGTCGGAGGCTGTCTCCCGCGGGGTGTTCCGCCGTCGGGATGAAAACTCGTCCGCTCGACCCGCAGACCCTGGTGACGGCGGCAGGGGCGTACGAGCCCGACCACAGGCACCACTTTCCCCCGCCTGTGCACAGCCGGGCCGGAGGGGCGCGCCGGCGTGGAGCCGATCGCCCAACCTGATTCCGGAGCCCGGGCAGTCCGCCCGGGATGGATCCCGGGCAGCGTGCCCGGCGTAGGCCCGGGACAGCCGGGCGGGGGAGGCAGCGATGGTCCGCACAGTGGGCGGCGTGGTGCCGGAGCCGGGACGGGTGATCGGCGTGGTCGGGGCGTGCGGTGGGGCAGGCGCGTCAGTGGTGGCCGCGTGCGTGGCCCACGGTCTGCGCCGGGGCGGTGAGCGCGCCACGCTCGTGGACCTCGACGCGCACGCACCGGGCACCGACCTGCTGCTGGGGGCCGACGGCGGGCCTGGCGCACGATGGCCGGACCTGATCGGGGCACGCGGCGAGGTCGAGGGCACGGGGGTGGTAGCGGCGCTGCCGCGCTGGGGCCTGGTGCCGGTCCTGAGCGGCACGGCATCGGGTCCACCGCCGGACGACGAGGTGGTGCTCGATGTCTGCCGCGGACTGGTCCGGGCGGGCGAGACCCTGGTGCTCGACCTGCCCCGGCCGGGCGCCTGGGGCACTGCCACGCGCCGCGGCGTCGGTGCAGCGGCCGAGGCGCCGGGCAGCGCCGGCCAGGCGGTGCGCACCCTGCTGGCTCGCTGCGAGAAGGCGCTGCTCGTGGTGCCGCTGACGTTGCCGGCGACCGTCGGCGCCCAACGGGTGCGTGACGCCCTACGTGGGACCGGTGTGCCGGACGTGCGGCTAGTGGTGCGCGGCCCGGCGCCGGGATCGGTCGACGAGGACGACGTGTCCGCAGCCCTTGGGCTGCCGGTCATCGCGGTGATGGGCAGGGACGCAGGGCTCGCCCGGGCGATCGAGCGCGGCGAGGGGCCTGCGATGTCTCACCGGGGCACACTCGGCCGGTTCGCGGCCGACGCGGCAGGTGCGCTGTGAACGGGCCGTCCGGTGCGGCCACACTGCTCGACGACGTCCGCGCCCGCCTCGCGACCGGTCGCACCGGCGCTGGTGCCGCCGTCCGCGACGCGGTACGGGACTCCGGCCGGGTGCTCGGGTCCGACGCGCTCCGGGACCTGGAACGCGCGGCCCGGGCAGAGCTCACGGGCGCCGGCCCGCTGCAGACCCTGCTCGACGCACCGGACGTGACCGACGTGCTGGTGAACGGACCCGACGACGTGTGGGTCGATCGCGGCGCCGGGCTCGAGCAGGTACCGGTGCACCTCGGCACGGCCGCCGGCGTGCGTGCGCTCGCGGTCCGGCTCGCCGCGCTCGGCGGCCAGCGGCTCGACGACGCCTGCCCGACCGTGGACGCCCGCCTGCCCGACGGCACCCGGTTGCACGCGGTGCTGGAACCGCTCGCCGAGACGGGCGCGGTGATCTCCCTGCGGGTGCTCCGCAACCGCGTGTTCACGCTCGACGAGCTGGTTGCCGGTGGCGCCCTGCCGGGCCAGTGGGTGGGCCTGCTGCGCTCGCTCGTGCTGCGCCGGGCGAACGTGCTGGTCAGTGGCGGCACCGGCACCGGGAAGTCCACTTGGTGTTTCTGACACCCCTAATCAGTGGAGGTGGTGACCAGGTGAGCAGAAGGTCCGAACGACTCTCCCCTACCGGATCAGCAGCCGTGCCATGCGCTTGGGTTCGTCCTTGTATTCATGGGAGGAAGCCCAGATCCGAGAGCGCGGTGTCCATCGCAGGACAGCGAGCGACTCGTCGCTCGTGGGTTGGGCAGCACGCTGCCGTAGCGACTGAAGCGGGTGAGTTCAGTTGATCGAGAGTATTGGCCTGCGCTCCAAGCATGGGCTGTCGGTCGAGGTGGCTGAGCAGGTTCTGGTCTATCTGCGGATCAGTGAGGACCGCACGGGTGAGGCTGCTGGCGTCGAGCGTCAGAGAGACGATTGCCTCGATCTGTGCGCACGGCTCGGCTTGGTCGTGTCGGACGACGACGTCTATATGGACAACGACACGTCGGCGTATCTGAACAAGAAGCGAAAGAGCTTCGACAGGATGCTCGCCCGCATCAAGTTGGGGCCTTCGCGTGTTGTCGTCTGGCATGTCGATCGCCTCTATCGCAAGCCTCGTGAACTTGAGGACCTGATCGAGCTCGTCGAGTCCCATCCGATCCGCATTGAGGCTGTGATGGGCGGTGCGTTCGATCTCAACACTCATGAGGGGCGGCTCATGGCGCGCCAGCTCGTCGCGATGGCTGCGTATGAGTCGGGGCACAAGGCTGATCGGATCCGGCGTGCGAACAAGCAGAAGGCGGAGCGCGGTGACTGGCACGGAGCCCCAAAGTTCGGCTATGGCATCGGTGGGGTCCTCATCCCGGAAGAGGCCATTGTCGTTCGCGAGATGGCGGACAGGTTCTTGGCGGGACAGTCCCTCGGGGCGATAACCAAGTGGCTGAACGAAGAGTCTGGCGTGCCGTCGCCGCGTGCGGGAAAGGGCACACTCGGGGTGTGGCACGCGACCACGGTGAAGTCGATCCTTGTCTCTGCACGCATCTCTGGGCAGCGTGCCTACGATCCGTCGCTGGGGACCACAGATGGCCCCAATGGTCGGCAGATCTTGGGGCCGGGCAACTGGGAAGCGATCATCACCCCCGAGGAGACTGTCCGCATCCGAGCGATGCTCGGGAGCATGGACCGCAGGGTCGGCGCGTCGTCGGTCACTTTGCTCTCGACGATTGCCCGGTGCGGCAAGTGCGGTGCGGGTCTCGTGTCCGGGCAGCGTGGTCGCGGCAGCAGGAGAAGGGCGAGGCGGGACTACAGGTGCAAGCCGCACCCGGGCTACCCGGAACGGGGCGGCCTGAATGTCGCGGCACCGGCACTGGAAGAGCTTGTAAGCGAGGCAGTGATCGCACGTCTCGCGGTGACAAAACTGCCCGATACGGCATCTGACTCCTCTGGGATCGTGGCAGATGCTGTGGCGCAGATCGTCGCCGCCAGGGCACGACTTGAAGACATCGCCCGTGACTACGGGGCGGGGCTGGTGAGCCGATCCGAGGTATCTGCCGGTCGGGCTGCGGCGCAGAACGTGATCCACCAAGCCGAACTCATGCTTGGCAAGGTCAACCGCACCAGCGCTCTGAAGGGCCTCCCAATTGGCGACGAAGTGGCCCTGCGACGCGCCTGGGCGGAGGAGTGGTCGATTCCCCAGAAGCGGGCAATCATGTCCGCACTCATCGACACTCTTGTCGTCAACCCCGATCCGAATTGTGGGTCCCGCTTCCGGCCCGCAAGAGTCGAATTGACCTTCAAGGCGTAGGCGCCGCATGAACCGGTGATCTGGACTGTCAGCGACGGGCGGGAGGGTCCTGCCTGACAGCACACTCGCCGTTATGCCGGGTGCTTGGCCAGGTCTCGGAGCTTGAGCAGCGCCAGCGGGTCCTCCACTGCGAATGGCACCCCGGACGCGTCACAAGCTGCTCGTGTCCAGGCCTCGACGTCGAAGCCGTCTGGCAGTGCAGAGGGCCGGCGTGTGGTGTCGGCTGACGCGGGCGTCCTTGTCGGTGCTGCATCGTGCGTTGTCCGCCTCGGGGTCCTCATAACCACTCCTCTCCTCCGCCTGTGTCGGTCGTGACGGACGGGATCGGTGCTGACCGGCGACGCCCTCAACACCTGCACTCTCGATGGACAGGTGAACTGCGGGGTCCGAAGCGGTGTGCGACTCGCGCTGTGAGCTTCACGGTCGAGTCAGTAACCCGGCCGCAAAGGCGTCCATCCGATGTGCTCGGGACCTGATTCTCGGTGGTCAGCGACAAGTTAACCTGGACCGAACCTTTGATGGCGGAGACAGAGGTACTGCGCCCCCGGTGTTTGCCGTGTGTCGATTGGGCGCGGGTGGCACCGTGTCGTACCAGGCGATGCATCCCGAGTGCTTCGCCGCCAGGTCCAGGCTCGTGTGCGCCTGCCGCAGCAGGTCGGCCACTCGACGCAGGTGGGCCGCTGCGGTCAGTGCCTTGACTTCGCCGACGGCGGTCGAGCCGTTGTAGTCATGTGCCAGGTGCAGCTTCTCGCGGTGCGCGGAGGCGACTTGGATCGCGACCTGCTCCATGCGGCGGGTTGTGGCGGCCAGGTCGGACACCACCCAGTACGTGTCGCATGGGTCGACGAAGCTGCGGGTCGCGAAGACCAGGTTTCGCATGGCCTCGGCAGCATCCTCTGCGGCGTGCTGCGGGTTAGTGAGGGTCGGCATGTCCAGCTCCTGGGGATCGGCGAGAACGTGACACTCACAGGTGTCGGACCAGCACCGAGACGAGCCACATTTCGGCATCGCACGCAGCCGGCGGCGCTACGAACCGGGCACGATTGTGCGTGGCGCGCGCGAGGCGTCCGGGGTATCAACGCAGAGCTGGGTCTGCTCCTGACTGCCTTCCCGGCAACAGCAGCACCTCGGTTCGCACCCCGGTGACTCGCTCACGGACGCCGACCCGCCGCGTGATGCTGTGCCGGTCCAAGCCCAGCGTTTCAGCAACGGCGTCGAAGTCCTCGGCGTACAGTCGCGCGAGCGCGGGAACCCGGGTCGTAACTCGCACGGTGACGTGGGGATTGGTTCGGAGGATCGTGGTGATCAGGGTTCGCCGCATTGTCCGGACGGTGTCCGAGGAGGTCCCGGGAAGCTTGGCGTGATTGGACAGCTCGACGACGTCTCGGCCTGTGCCGGTGGCCCGCGCCTCGATGACCGCCGTCCCGTCCTGCAGCACGTAGGTCGCGCGCCGTGTGCGGGGCCGCGGGCACCGCGCCGGGACAGCGGTCTGTACGACGTGTGCGACAACGACAGTGACCAGCACGGCGTAGACGGCCCCGGCGACGATCGCCGCCGGCCAGCCCTGGGAGTACGCGGACGTCGCGACGATCAGCACGAACATCGACAGCACCAGTGGCCCGGTAGCCGAGGATATGGTTCGCAGCACCGGCCGCCGAAGGAGCCGGACGTGAGCTGGCGTGCAATGGTCGGTCAGACCGTCGAACGACGACGGGTCCGGAAGGACGACCCTCTCTGACGCGCTCATGGGGACAAGTCTCCAAGGCTCGGCGGCGAGCCTCCACCGCTGAGCTCTGCCGCCCCGACGCCTTGTTGCTGCTAGCCGGGGGCGCGGCAGAGCTGCGACAGGTGGAGCGCAGCGACCGGTTTGGGCCTGAGCTGCGTGTTCGCCCGTTCAGCGGTCACATGCCCGGACTGGGCTTCGTCCCGCCCGGCCGTGAGGGACCGTTCTCGGAGTCCGGGGCTTGCTGGGCTGAGCGGAGCTGGTTGATCCTGTCCCGGGCCACATCCAGGTCGACCCTGTGGGTATCTCCGGGCAGGTCCAGAGAGACGTACCTCTTCGGGGCGTCCAGGTTGGTCTCGTATGCCTCCAGTGGTGACGCGAGCGTGTCGGCGGTGAGCCCGGCCTGGCGTGCGTAGGTGACGATGGCGGACATGCCCACTGCGAGGTCGTGCTCGAGTCCTACGCTGTAGGGCCGGACGGTGAGTTCGGCGGGTGACCAAATGGTCTGCTGGATCGTTGGGTCGCCGAGGATTTGCTCGGGGTGTTTGAGGTAGTACTCGTTGAGATGAGCCTGGAGCCCGTTGCGTTCGTAGGCCAGGGATCGCAAGAAGGTGTGCGGGTTGCGGGGTGCTCCGAAGTGGCGGCGCAGGACGAGAATGTCGACGCAGCTGTCGTTGCCCGGATCGGTGCGCAGAGCGCCGGCAGGGAGACGCACCGCGCCGGCGAGCTCGCCCAGGTGGGCGATGTACTGGCGAAACTGCGGGTCGGGGTCGTCGAGCAGTTCCTGGGAAACCAACGCGACGGTGAACCCGCCCGGTTCCGTGGTTTCCAGCATCGTGAGCACTCCGATGGTCTGGGTGAGCTGGCGCTGGTCGGCGATGCCGGGGCGGCGCAGGGCGACATCGACGTACGGGGCGACGCCGATCACGGCGTCGTGCTCGTCGTGGAAGGTATCCCCGTCCATCACCCGCAGGATCGTTCCGTGATGGGGCCAGGACGTCGCCGGGTCGTGCCCGGCGGGGATCTGCCCCGTGAAGCCGTTCGCCTGTCCCGGCTCGAGGCGGCGTTCGGAGGGCGGCAGTCCTGCCAGCACCTCCGGGTCCGGGCCGTGGGCCAGGAATCTGCCTTCGTAGATGCCCAGTTCACGCAGCGTCTTCCACACGTGGCGGGCGATCAGGTCGTGGGCAGCTGTGGCGTCCGCGGCGTCGTGATCGTGCATCGCGGCGATGTCCGCGCGTGCGGCGGCCTTGGCGTGCTCGTCATCGTCGTAAGCGTCGTCGAGGAAGCGCTCGACTTCGTCGTTGAACATCATGACCTTCCCGAACCGGCCCGCTGCTGCGGCATGACGCTGGGCGCTCGGCGTCGCGTCTCGGACCGGACCCGGCCTTCGACCGCGCGTCGGGCGGCGATGTCCTGGGCGACCCAAGCCTCGAAGTCCGCAGCCCTGTCAGTGAACGGGCGGGGTCGGACAGCGTCGGAGTCCCAGGTCTCCTGGGAACCGAACCCGGTCTCGCCGGGCCACAGGGTGACCGGGGTCGGGCGGTCCTCGGTCAGCCCGGTGCCACTGTGAGAGACCCACTCGGCCAGTCGGACCTGTGCCTCGACCAGCTCGCGATGCCACGTGATGGGGGCGGAGGCCGATGTCTTGGGGTCGTACGCGGCCAGCCATGCGGTGTGCAGGGCTGACAGCTCCCACCGCAGCTCGGCGTGCCGGTGCCACAGCGGCGGGATCACCGTGATTCCGAGCCCGTAGTCGCGGCGCAGCCATGTCACCCACGCGTCCAGGTCCCGCCAGTACAGGCTGGCCTCCAGCGAGGACAGGAGGTTCAGGTTCATCGGCCGCAGCGGCAAGCTCGGTACAGCCGGCCGTCCCGGGCGATATGCGGACGCACCGCCAAAGCCTGTTGGTAGTGCGAAGGGGTCCTCATCGTCGGTGGGGTCGTCGTCCCCGTTGTGGTCGGTGCTCTCGTCGGGGCTGTCGAAGTCCTCATCCAGGGCCTCGACGTCGCTGGGCAGCATGAACGCGTTGTTCACGAAGTCGTCGAGCATCGTCTCGTCCGCCACGGAGCGCTCGGCCGAGTCGTGCGTGGGCCGATCGTTCTGGGCGTCGTCCGGAGTTGTGGTGTGGTTCTCATCCATGGCTGCGGGCTCCTTCACGCGGTCCAGGAATCGGGCAGGATTCGGCCGGCGACGATCAGCTGGTCCAGATCGGCAGGCTGCCCCGGGCGGTGGTTGTCACTGGCCTTGAGCGCGTTCGTCCCTCTGCGAGCGATGCGACGAGCCCGGGTGACGCGGTAGGTGGTGCGGGCGGCGTCGTGCCCGATCCGGCGGGCCACGAACCAGGCCTCGCCGTCGCTGGTGGTCTTCACCCGCCCGGAGGCGACGAACCGGTCGCCGAACCGGAACCGACTGGTCATCCGGTCGGCGGCCTTGCCGAACACGACCAGATCGCACGGCACCGCTGGGAAGTCCGCGAACTGACCGTCCCCCAGCGAAACCGGGACGGCCTCGGCCTCAACCCGCACCCGGACGAACGACCGACCGGCCCTGGTGTGCTGGAGCACGGGGTCTGCAGCCAGCCGACCCTCCAGGCTGACGGACGTGGGAATCGTCGAAGAAGACATCGCAAGCTCCCTGTCGTTCAACCCCCACCGGCGTAGCGGGGTGCTGAGTGACAGGTGCGTTCCCGGACCCGCCGAAGCCGTCCTCACGCCCCCCGTATGCACTTCCCGCCGGTCAATGGGGAGCGATTCGGGCGTGCGCCGACCAGCTGGTGCCGAACCTGTGCACCTGCACACCGCACCAGGAAGGGCTTCAGCAGCCAGGGCCGGGCGAGTCGTGCGAGAGCCGCTGCGGCGCGATGCGGAACCGATCGCGGTGGGGGAATGGTGCGGATGTGATGCGGCGATGGTTCTGCTCGTCGACGATGTCCCGGATGTGCTCCGTGGTGGTGATCAGGTTCACGACGACGCCACGTGACGCGGGCGTGCGTCCGGCGTGCCACTGATAGCGGTCTAGGTCGACGGCGAGCTCGTTGAGCTCGTCCTGCAGGTGCTGATGGCCGTCGGGGACGTTCTGGTCGGGGCGGTCGGCCACCAGGCGCAGCATCGCGCCGATCATGCTCCGCTCGATACTCACGCCTTGCGTCATGTCGCTACCGGAGGGCAAGTTGCGGGCGCAGTCCGCGAGATCACGAGCGATCAGGTACTGATCCAAGGCGCTCACAGGGAGCGAGCTGTCCAGGAACTCGTTGGGCAGCTCGGCGAGCAGGACGTCGGCCTCGACGGCCCACTCGGTGCGCAGCACGGGCACGTTGTCCGGGTCGGACCCGCTGTCGAAGTTCCACTGGTCGTACGCCTCACGGTCCTCAGACCATGCCGCGTCCATGCGCTCGATGAGCTCGTCGGCCATCGCGTGGAAGCGTTCGATTCGCTGGGCTGGCGTCATCGCGGTGACTTCGGCGGGGTGGGCTGCCAGCGTGGCTTGAAAGGCGAGCCAGGCGTACATGCCGCGTCGCCCGCCGACCACGGACGACGCGTCCAGCACAGGCCGGTAACTGGCCAGATGATCGCGCACCTTGTCCCATTGCTGGATGATCGGCGTGCGCAGCTCGGCAACGGTATGCAGACGGCTATCAGCGAGCGCGAGATGGGCGACGACGTCGCCCCATCGGGGCGCACCAGTCGCCTCCCAGTCCTCCACCAGGCGCAGATCGCGGACCGCATTCTCGGAGGCTTCGACGTAGTCGCGGTAGTCCGTGTCGGCCCAGTCCCTCAGATGCTGGTACGCGTCCAGGGACTCGGCGAGACTCCTGCTCGCCTGCACGGCCTGAGCGAAGGCGTTCTCCACCAGGGCCTCAGGCGGCAGCATCGTCTGCTCGCTCATCGACGTGGTCGCCTACTTCGTCAGGAACGGCGTCCCCGCTCGCGGCGGCCGTGCTGGCGCCGCTGCGGACGGTGGCTTCGAATGCCTCACGCCCGGCCGCCAGCTGCGCGGCGTCGGCGCGCTTGGTCCAAGGGCGCAGGGTGGCGATGATCGGCGGGGCCGAGCGCAGCAGGACCAGGTCGGTACCGAACGGCAAGGTCCGGATCGCCTCTGGCGGCATCACGGGCACCCGACGCAGGGAGCGCTGGATGCTGCGTGCTCCGGTCTCGTTGATCGTCACCGAGTCGGTGACCTCGTCCTTCTCGCCGATCAGGGTGGACAGGTCGCGTAGGTCCCCGGTGGTGGAGATCCCGCCCAGGACGATCTTGACGATCGCTGAGTCCCACATCGCTGCCGCGGTCTCGGCACCCCATTGGTCACGGGCCTGTGCCAGGGACTGGAACACCGGGATCGTGGTCATCCCGCTGCCACCGCCGTCGGCCATCAGGAACCGCAGCGAGGGCAGGGCAGCGATATTGCCGATCTCGTCCAGGGCAAGGAGCAGCGGCGGGTCCAGCCGCTGCCGCGGCGAGACTGCGGCCAGGCGGCGTGCGGTCTCGGTGATGTCCTCGATCAGCGCCGCGATCAGGGCGCCGGACGCGGAGGCCCCGGAACCGGTGGCAAGCAGGTACAGCGTGCCGCGCTCGCGCAGGAACGCCTCGGGATCGAACACCTCGTCCGGGCCCGGGCTGACGGCATCGAGCACATCCGGGTCGGCCAGACACGACAGGGCCTGGCCAACCCCCATCCAGATGTTGTCCCGGGTGCGGGAGTCACCGTTGAGCATGCCGTCCAGCCCTTCGCCCCACCCGTGCGCGGCACGCGGGTGAGCGCGCAGGATCGCGACGGCGTCCGCAGCAGCGGCCGGCGACAACGACCACACGTACAGATCCTTGGGAGTACGGCCAGCCAAGGCCGCGGCATGCAGCAGGGCCTGCAGGGCGCCGCGGGTCGTGTTCTCCCAGAAGCTGCCGTTGTCCACGCCCTTGCCACCCAGCCCGGTCTCCTTGGCCAGCCCGGCTGCTCGCACCATGGCGCGGCGCGGGGTCTCGCACCCACGGATCGGTGACCATCGCAGCCCGGCGGGCAGGTTCCCGGCCAGGCGCTGCGGATTGAACACCGCCACCGGTCCGACAGCCTGTCGGGCGGCCATGGTCACGGCGAGCGTGTCCGGCCGGGTCGCGGTGGTGATGACAGCGCCGGGTGCGTCCAAGACCGCCGAGATGACCAGGTGCAAGCCTTTGCCGGAGCGGGGCGGACCGAGCACGAGCATGGAGTCCTCCACCGACGCCCACAGCTCGTGCCCGTGGGCGTAGCCCAGCAGGTACCCGACGTCGGTCGGCTCGGCCCTGGGGACCGACGGGCGCAGCGTCCCCGACCGCTTCAGCAACGCCCGCCGGGACGCGGAGCGGGCCAGGTCGCGGGAGGTCGCAAGGCCCGCCTTGCTGGTGTGTGCCGACGGTGTGCGCAGGCTGGCCGCCGTGCGCCACACGACCCAGGCCAGCACCCCGCACCCGCCCAGAAGGACAGCGACGGCGAGCCAGTACACGAACGGGTTCAGGCCGGCGGCGCCCACCACCCGGCCGGGGTCAGTCGGACTGGCCAGTACGCCAAGGCCGGAGGCCGGACCGCCGTCGGGCACGGTGTGGCCGGTCACGAGCGCTGCCAGGTTCGCGGAGAACCGCAGCACCGCCGACAACGTCAACAGCGCGACGAGCGCGCCCAGGGCCAGGTTGGTCAGCTCGTCGCCCATCGGGCGACCTGCCGCGGGAGTCATGATGCACCCAGCCCGATACCACGCCCGCTCGGTGCCGGTCGGCGTGGTGGCTCAGGCGGACCGGTCGGGAACGTCAGGTCGGAGTGCTTCAGGTGTTCGGGAACGACCAAGCCCTTGAACGTGCGTCCTGCGCTCCTGGCGATGACCCACAGCGGCATGTCCTGCTCGGTCACGAGCTCTCGAAGGATCCACGGGACATCCGTGCGGCCCAGTGAGACGTCGGCATCGTTCGAGAGGGGTGGCCAGGGCTGGCCGTGGAGGGTGACCGTGATGTGGCCGTCCTGGTCGATGTCGAGGACGACGTCGGCGCGATCTTCGTCGCGCAGTTGGCGGGTCATCGCCCGATCCCCGTCGTTGACACCGGACGGGCACGGTCGGGTACCCCGAGTTCAGATCCGACGGAGTCGCCACCAGGGAGCGCCGTCGCTTCAGTCACGCCGGTTGACAGGGCGGCAGCGCGACGCCGTGTCCCGCTTCGGGCGGCCCGTTCCGGCTTCGCACTTTGGTCCAGGCCCGGCGGGTCGCTGTCGGGGACCAGGACCGTGTCCAGCGCGCCCAGGATCTCCAGGGCAGCTCGACGCACGCGGACTGCGGTCTGGGCAACCAGGGCGGACGGGTCCTGGCCCTCGACTCTGGACGCCCACGTCGTGACGTAGGGGATGGAGTAGTCGTCGGTCTGCATCCCGTGGGCGGCGGCGACCATCAGCGCGACCGATTCGGCCTCGACCTCCTTGATGCCACGGTGCTGCGCGGCATCTTGGTCCGTGCGGTCGTGCAGGAGGATGTGCCCGGCTTCGTGGATGAGCGTCTTGCAACGCTGCACGTCGTCCCGGTCGGCCCGGAGCTGGACGCTCTTCGTGTCGTAGTCGGTGAGCCCGTTACGGCTGCTCGGCCAGCCAGTGGCGGGTGCGTCACCGACGGTGAAGCCCTTGGCCTCGATGACCTTCTTGACTCCGTCGAACAGACCGGCCGGCGCCTGGCCCTGCAAGAGCTGCGGGCTGGGCGCGACGGGTTTGGTCGGGACCGGGTCACCGTCGGTCAGTGCCAGCGGCCACACGTACGCGGGCGCCCATCCGACCACCCGCGTGTCGATCGTCTCGTGCGGCTCAGGCGTTTCGCCGCGCGCCAGTCGGCGGTAGGAACCGTCCTCGGAGACGGCGACGCGTCCTTCGACGGGCGCCAGGATCTGAAAGCCCGCCATGTCCTTGATGACGTGGCGGCCCAGCTTCTTCCACTGCTTGTACCCGGCGACGTACTCCGGAGGGCCAGCGGGCACGAGTCCGGCCTCATGAGCCTGGGCGTTCTGGACCCAGATCAGCATCGTGTTCCCGAACGAGTACCTGCGGAACTTCGCCGCGAACTCGAGCGCACGCCGCCAGTCCTCCGGCGTGATCAGCTCGGCGACCGCGACGGTCAGCTTCTCGTGTAGCGCGTCGACCTTGGCCTTACGATCGGCGATCTTCTGATCCAGGGTCCGGCTGTCTTTGCGCATTGTTGCCTCCCAGACGTGTCTGGAAGGCAGGGGGAAAGACGGCCCCGCTGACCGAGCAGCGTCCGGCAGCTACGTCACTGGCGGCCAGCCGCGACGCTGCGGGAGGTTGGCGCTGGTCGCAGGATCGACTGTCGGGTCGTTCTCGTGCGCGGCGTAGTCGGCCTCGCTGACCGGTGCTGGGCTTGGTGCCACACCGTCCGCACGACAGACGTGCCGGTGTCACCTCAGCCGGCCGTGAGGAGGTGCCGGGCGCTGCGACGGCGCCGGACCCTCGAGGGGCACCGCGCCACGGCTGGCGCGGCGGAGCATCCGGGCGACGTCGTCGGCGTTCGTGACCAAGACCGCCTCCCCGCTGCTGATCAACTCGTGCGAAGCCACTGAGGTCAGGCTCGTGACAGGGCCCGGGAAGGCACCAAGGGGGCGACCCAGAGCGAGGGCTTCCTCGCACACGCCTGGGGTCTTGGAGCGGTTACGAGCCTCGATCGCGACCATCCCGCCGGACAGTGCGGCGGTGATTCGGTGCCGGGCTCGCGCAGCGGCATGGGAGGGGAGGATCCCGGGAGGTGTCTCGGTGAGCAGGACACCCCCGTTGTCACGGATCCGGTGAAACAGGCTCATGTTCGCTGGCGGGAGGGGGTTGTCCAGGCTGCCGGCCAGGACGACGATCGTCGCTCCGCCGGATACGTAGGCTCCGCGGTGGGCTTCGAGGTCGATGCCGTGCGCGCCGCCGGAGACCACCTGGAGGCCCCGGCCGGCCAGGTCGTGTGCGAGCTTCTGAGCCGTGACCAGTCCGTATTCGGTCGCTGCCTGACGACCGACGACGGCGACGCGGTCGGTATGGGGCGTGGCGAGCAGGCTGGTATTTCCTTCGGCCCACAGCGCCAGGGGCGCCCAGTGGCCCAGGTCTTCCAATCCGGTCGGCCAGTGCGGGTCTGACGGGATCAGGACCCGGGGATCAGGGGCGAGGGCGGTGAAGAACGCGCCCGCGATGTCGGGCTCAGCGAGGCGTTCCCGGATCGTGGTGCGCCACTCATCCACCTCCCAGAGCGTGTGCATGTCGACTGGCTCGCTTCCGAGCGCGAGGCGCAGGGTCTCGATGGCGCCGCGGGCAGAGACCCAGCCACCCATGACCGCGGCGGTGCCCGGCGGGCTGATCACTGCGAGCAACGCGCGGGCAGTGCGCTCGTCGACGTCGTCGAGGTTCAGGTCGAACGGGCTCATCATCGACTCCAATCAGTACGAGGCTCACATACCCGGGGCGCTGCCAGGGCATGGCGCAGTGCCGTCGGGGCGTCCTGGAAATGTGCTCCGCGTGGTGGCCCGGGCGGACCAGTCGGCCTGCGGGGCGAGTCTGGAATCGGGCGGGTTCCACGACGCGGAGACCGCCGTGAGCCCGCGGTCTCGGGCATCCCTGGTGATCTGGGCCAGGGCGGTCTCCAGTGCGCTGTCCCACGGGACCTCTCCGTGGTCCACGGTGTACTGGGTGCCGTCCCGGTCCGGGTCCGTGACCGCCCGGGGCTGGCCGATGACGTGATCAGGGTGGTGCACGGCGTACCACTCGTTGACGTGTGCGGTGCCACCAGGAAGGTCGACCGGGTCGACGCGCAGGCAGTCGGCCGGCTCGGGTGTCTCGTGGGGAAGTGGGCGTCGCAGAACCAGCACGTCGACTGGCGATGCCTCGTCGGGGCCATGGTGATGCAGCACCGTTCCAGGCAGACGGACCGCACCCAGCAGCTGGGCCTTCTGGGTGAACAGGAAGCGCCGGGTGGTGGTGGCCGGGTGGTCCAGGATCTGACGGGCCGTGATGGCCACGAGCACCCCGCCAGGGAACGTGCGCGCCAGTGCCTGGGCCAACAGGTCCCGGTGAACCTGCCCGATCCGGCGCGTGCCGTGCACGGACCGGGGATGCAGGCCGGCCAGCGGGACATTCGCGATCACGACGTCGTGCTGCGCCGGGTCGTACATGGTGAGCTCGGCCAGGCGCAGGGCCTGGTGCGGCCACCACACGGGCGGGATCGCAGCGGTCAGCTCCCGGTAGCGGGCATCGGTGCGTGCACCAGGAGCGCGCGGAGCAGGAGCCGGGACACCGGCAAGCGTCGCCGCATAGGGACCGGTCACCAGCATTCGACCCCGCGCGACCCCGAGGTCGCGCAGCGCACCCCAGATCTTCTCGGCCAGGATCGTGTGAGCTGTTCGAGAGGCGTACCGGTCGTGGCGGTGGATCGCCGCGGCGTCCAGGACGTTCAAGACCTCTTCTGTCGGCACGACGTCACCGTCCTCTCGTTGCCGCCTGCCGGACGAGGCGGTCGAGGATCAGGTACGGGCGCACGTCCGGGGCGCCAGCGTTTCGACCGGGCGGACGGTGTGCTTCGCACAGTGACTCTCGGAACGAGGGGGCTTCGGACGGCGGTGGCGCAGAACGCCGAATGACGCACCACACGCTCGATGGCGACGGCGATGGCGATGGCGGCAAGGCACGAGTCGTTGAGAGCGCCGCGGACGCGAGTAGGCTCGCTGCGCCCGCGTGGTCAGATCGGGTGGCGGGCTGCTGAGGAGGTCAGATCGTGCCGCGAGATCGCCGCGAGCGTTCCTGGGGATGGCCGGAGGTGGCGATCGTCGTGCTCTTGTCGATGACCGTGTTGGCTGGCCTCGCGATAGCTGCCGCCGTGTGGTTCGTGTCGAACGTCAACTGGGCCGGTTGGGACTTCTGACTCGACCGCGAATCTGATCCGCATGCCGGGCTCGCCTGGCGTACCGGCGGTGGACACATCCTCGGCACCTCAGCGGGATAACGCGTCCTCGTAAGAGGCTGAGATCGTCGTGAGCTGTCCTACAGTTTTGGCCCGAGTGGCCGGTGGGACCGGTGCGGCATGCGGTGGGGAGCCTCCTGGTGCGCTAGGGCGTTGCTCTCCCGGCGGGCCCAGGTCTGAGCTCGCACGAGCAGTTCCACGACATCTGGTGACGCCACCTGGCCCTCCTCCTCGACCACCAACTTGTAGGCGCCGTCTTGGTGGACGACTCGCCGGGTGTGCCAGGTCCACGAGGTCGGGAGACGGTCCTCCGGGTAGGGCCAGTCGATGCCCGTGTACTGCTCTTCGATCGCGAACAGCGCTTGGTCCTGTCCTTCGGAGTACAGGATGAAGTGCCCCGGCGAGAACCGTTCAGGATCGCCTTCGTCGTTCAGGTAGACATGCTGCTCATACGTGCGCGCGATGCGCGCGAGCCCGTCGGTGAGCACATACATGCTCAACACCAGTCGCTCCGTATCGGGTATCTCCTGTGTCATCTCCTGCACCCCTTCCCGCACGACGTAGCGGCCCGGTCTTCAGACGCCCGGGGTGTTGCTCGTGGGGAAAGCGCGGTCGCGACGACTTGGCGCCGAGGTGCGAGCGGACCGCCCAGCCTCAGCAGAAGGTGACAGCGACGCTGCGGTGAGTCCGTTGGCGCGGCCTTCCTGCGCGATCTGCCGCAGGCTGAGTCGCAAGGCAGGTTCCAGCTCGCGGTCCGGAGCTACAACGGTCATTCGCGGCGTTCGGTGGTCGCAGTCCTCGACGAAGTCGATCCGCCCGACGACGTGGTGCGGGTAGTTCGTAAAGTAGGTGTTGATGCTGGCCTGGCCGCTGGGGAAGACGCCCCGGCCGCTGTCGACCCAGGGAACCGACCGGTTCGGCTCTCCGTCGAGGCGACGGCGCAGCACGAGCAGATCGGTGGGCGAGGTCTGCTCGTGGGTGAGCGTGGGGTGGTAGATGGTCCCGGGCAGCCGTACGGCGCCCAGCAGGTCCAGTTCCTGGTCGATGGCCCGGCGGAACATTGGATTCTCGTGGTCCATGAGGTGCCGGGTGGCCAGGGCGACGAGGAACCCACCTGCGGCAGTACGCTCCGCGGCGGCGAACAGCAGCTCCTGGTGGACCTGGAGGACGCGTCTGGCGTGCGAGCTGCGGAAGTGCAGGTCGGCATAGGGCAGGTTGGCGATGATGACGTCCAGGGGCGGGTCGGTGTCGAACTGCGGCGTCAGCACGGCGTCGTAGATGTCGCCGGCGGGGCGGATGGGACCTGTCCACTCCGCGTAGGACCCGGCCTCGCCGTACTCCTCAGGCGTGGCGTGGCCGGTGAACGTCGCGGCGTCCATCCCGATACAGGTCACCGAGCCGTGCGTGAGGCCCAGTCCGCGCAAGGCGGTCCAGATCTGCCTGGTCAGCATCTGGTGCGCTGGACGGGTATCGAGCGCGTCGTGAGACTCCATGGCCGCGGCGTCGATCAGGTCCAGCTCATGTTCAGTGGGCATCCGACTCGTCCTTCTCGAACCTGGCGCGCACCTGGTGTGCGGCCGACTGCCAGGGAGGTGGTCTGTCAGGCCCGAGATGACCGCCGAACACGCGACACCCGGGCGGCCTAGTCACCGTCAACGTCAGTGGCCCGGTGTACGCCCCGACGTTCCTGGCTCTGGCGTCGCAGGGGGTGATCCATGAGCGCAGTTTCGAGCGTGCCGTCGCCCGGGCAGGTGGATGTGGCCGACACCTCGGGTACCTCGATCTGGGATCTTGACCTGGACACCACCAGCGGTGGCTTCTCGTCCGGTGTGGTGGACCCGCTCGCGTCCACCGCGTGGGAGGCCTACCGGGCTCTGGTGGCGCTGACTGTGTGGACGCTGGACCAGGCCATCGCGTTGACCTGGGCGCCGTATGTCCTGGCCCCGCTCGCCGGTGTGGCACGCGCTACCCGATATGCGGTGGAGGCCGTCAACCCCTTGGCCCTCATGTTGATCGTCCAGCCCTCTGACCGGCGTCGATGTGACCGTCCGGTCGGTTCTGACACGCGCCGACCTCGACGACGCATCCGGTCTCGCAGATGAGCATCAGGATGTTCCCGGAACATCTGCCCCCAGGTAATCTGAAAAGCAGGTGGATCTTGAAGTTCCCGCGAAACCTTCAAAATCAGCGCGAACTTCTAGGTTTTGGCGCGCATTCGCTGAGTGCTGTCGTAGAGCCGTGCTTCGACGTCGTGCAGTTGATGTTGCACGAGGACAGCGCGTTCGCGGATGCGCCACAGGGCCTGGCCGAGGCCGAGCATCGGGAGCCGGGCGCGCTCGGTTGCGGTCAGGCCGAGGGCCGCCGCGGTCGCGCCGAGCTGGTCGGTTTCCTGCCGGTAGATGATCCGAGTCTCGGCCAAAGCGAGCAAGGAGGTCGCGATGGCACGGGCTGCGGAACCCGAGTCGCCGACGTTGTCCAGGTCGGAGAGCTTGTGGACGACGAAAAGGTTCGCGATGCCGTAGTAGCGCGCCAACCGCCACTGAGCATCCATCCGACGCAGCAGGGCAGGTTGGCTCATGAGCCTCCACGCCTCGTCGTACACGACCCATCGCTGTCCACCGTCGGGGTCGGACAGCGCGGCTTCCATCCACGCGGAGCTGCACGTCATCAGGACGCTCATGGCGGTGGAGCTCTCGCCGACACGGGACAGGTCCAAGGAGAGCATCGGCAGCGACGGGTCGAACCTCACGGTGCTGGGGCCGTCAAACATCCCGCTCAAATCGCCGGCGACCAGACGTCGCACAGCGTGGGCGACCGACCGGCCGTCTTCGACCAGCCTGCCGTCCGGGTCGTCGTCGCGGTGCGGGGCCAGCAGGTGATCGACGACCTGAGGCAGGACCGGGGCGCCACCCGCGACGCGGTCGGCCGCGGCCAGAGCGACGTCGATCGCGGTGTGCTCCACGGGCGACAGCGGCCGGTCGAGCACGGTCTCTGCCAGCGCCCCGAGCAAGGTACGGCGCCGGGTCTGAACCTGGCCCGCCCAGACGTCGTCGGGCACAGACGCGGGGCGGTATCCCTCGTCCAACGGGTTGAGCCGGGCAGACATACCAGGACCCAGGGCGATGGCCCGACCACCGACCGCTTCGGCGACCACACTGTGTTCGCCCTTGGGGTCGCAAGGCACGTAGACCCGGCGTCCGAAAGCCAGGCTCCGCAGATAGAGCGACTTGGCCAGCGCAGACTTGCCAACACCGAGAATCCCCGCAATCAGGACGTTCGGGGCCGTGATGTGGCCGCGGGCGTACAGCTCCCACGGGTCGTACACGAACGAGCTGCCCGACGGCAGCATCTGACCGACGAACACCCCGCCGGCATCCGGACCAGCGTCGGCCAGGAACGGGTACGCGCTGCCCCAGGTGGCGCTGGTGTCCTGATGGCGTGGGACACGCAGCCCGACCGGCGAACGCAGTGCGGCAGGACCCGGTTCGCCCGAACGCGGCAGGTACCGGGTCGTGGCATTGCGTGTGGGAGCTCGCGAGGGTGCGTCGCCAGGGGTGTGCGGTGCTGCGGCGCGGGCCTGCAAGGTGCGGAGCGCTCGACGCCGCTCGCGGCGGTCCGCCCAGCTCTCGCGCTGCGGGGTCGTGAGCGTGGCGACATGGACCTGCTCTTGTTCGCGGGTCACAACTGCGGCCCTCGCGAGGGTGCGTCGCGTCGCACGGGCCCGGGCGGCGCGGCGATGGGCTGTGGCAGGTTGTCACCGAGGGAGGGCTCGCGGAGCTCGGGCTCAGCGGGGGTAGGGCGCGGAGGCGTGAGCCAGTGAATCCGGCTGGACCTGTCGGCCGCGTTCTGCAGAGTGGTGCGCGCGCCCTCCAGGTGCTGGCGGCACCCGTCCAGCTGGTCGCCCACGGCACCCGTGAGGCCGAGTCCGGAGGCAAATTCGTCGATTGGGACGGCGCGATCTGCGTTGTTGCGGTGGGCTGTGGCGACGTGCTGGGCGATCTGAGAAAGGTGCCGGACGCATGCCAGGAGATCCCGGATGGCGTAGTAGCTGTCGGCAGGCTCGAGCTGCTGGGTGGACTCGATCAGGGCGTGGAGGGCCCGAACGGCCTGCGCGCCGTCGTCCAGCGCCCTCGGGTCGCTGTCGGTCGCCATGGAGGTCCTCCTCAGACAACGGGGTTTGGTGACGGGGATGGACGCGGCACCGTCTGGAATGGCTACAGCGACGGCCCGTAGGCCTTGTCCGGGGCGTGCCCGACGGTTGGTGCAGGATCGGGGCTCGCGGGCGTTTCCGCGGTGAGCAGGTCAGCGCGGTCGAGCCACCAGATCGGCGGTTCGTGGTCCGGTTCGAACTGCCGCAGCAGGCTCACGTGCCCGAGACCCGTGTGCCAGACCAGGGCGTACGGCCCGGACTCGAGGCAATGGCCGCCCGGCTCGGTGGGGAGCGTGGTGTGGGTGTGGTCGTGGAACAGGGCCGTGTCCCGTGTCTCGGACCCGTAATCCCAGGCGGAGAGGTGCTCGATCCCAGCATTCGGCCCTTGCGCGTCGATCAGATCGACGACGTCGTAGCCTTCCTCGCCCTGCAGGAAGACGACGCTGTACCAGCGGCCCGGCGGCCATGACGCCTCGCCGGAAGGTGCGTGGTCGGTGGAGGCGGCGTTCCGGGCAGGCACGGTGGCGTGCTCCGGGCCGTGCTCCGTGGACGCGAGCTCGATGGCGAGAGCCGCCAGCTCGTTGGTGTTGTGATGCGCGGCTTCGGGTACCCAGGCGGCGAACCTGACCAGGCCGGCCGACGCCGAGCCGGGGTTCTGTAGCTGGTCGGCATAGCCGCGCCCAGCGATGGTCAGGAGCGCAAGGAGTGAGCGGAGAGCTTCGCGTGCGTTGGCTGGGCTCTGGCGTGCGGGATACAGGTCGACGCCTTCGGCGGGTGTCCGCTCTGGTTGTGCTGCGTCCTCGATCCGGTAGGTCCACCGGTGGCGGAGCCCGAAAGGCCTGGTGTGCGCAGCGCCGTCGTACCGGACCGTGATCGTCAGCGAGCCGCAGGTCCGGGTCAGGGCGGTCGGCCGTGGTGTGTCCATGACGGTCAGGTGCACCAGTACCGTCGGTCGTGGACCGGGTCACAAGCGGGGCGAGCCCGGCACAGGTCGCGGCCTGCCGGGACTTGGCTGATCCGGGGCGGTGGGCTCCTCGAGCGTGCGCGGGGCGGCCGGCGCTGGTTGTGCCATGTACGGGGTCGGTACCGGCGGTCGTTCGCTCGGTGTGGACGCTGAGCGCAGGTTCGCGGCGACCTCGTCCCGCAGACTGGTGACCAGGTCGCGGGCGGACTGCAGTTCCTCGGCGTCGGCCAGAGACTCGCAGGCGACGTAGAGCCCACCCGCGATCCGCCGACGTTCACGGGCGACCTCGAGGGCCTGGCCGACCTGCCTGGTGTGCCGGAGGTATGTCACGACGCCGGCCGCGATCCGGTACAACGTGGTCACGGGGGTCAGGTCCAACCAGCCAGTCAGTCCTCCGGCAGCCAGTTCGTCGCGCTCATCGGTGAGCAGCATGATGTCCTGGGCCAGTCCGTAGTCATCGTCGAGCCCCGAGGCGGTCAGCCCGCCCAGGCCGTGCTCGGCCGCGAACCGGTCCCGCTGCGCCTCCAGCTCGACCGTGCGCGCGTGCTGGGCTTGCGGGTCCTTCAACCATGCGGCGTCGTGCCCTCCCGCATGGGCGGCGCGATCCAGTTCCCGTTCCCGGAACTCAACCGCTGCCATGGCATGGTCGAGTTCATCGACCAGACGGTAGGCCTCACGTGCGTAGTGCAGTGCCTCGACCGCGGCGTGGAGCACGTGGCGGACCTCGAAGGCCGGTAGCTGCAGCACCCTCGACACGGCCGCGAGATCGAGCGGTGCCTGGGTCGCTGCTGCCGAGAACCGGACCCGGCCGCCGTCGACGGCGATGTCCACGACCGACTCTTCTTTGGCCCAGCGCAGTGCGATACCGATCGACGCCGCACCGGGTCCTGCTGGCCCCCACAGCTCGATGTCGTCCCTCGGGGCGATCAGGTCCCACCGGGCGTCGAAGGCGTTGACTGCCTCTTCGAACGGGGTCCCGATCGTGTCGGCGGCCTCAACCGTGCCAGGCGGTGTCGTACGTGGTGTGTCCATGGCCATCAGGTGTCTGGATGCGCCCGGACGCGCGGCAGGTCAGAGATTCGGGACTACACGGGCCACAGGCTGGGTGGTCCGGCCGGGCCACGGGCGTGGCCCGGCCCTGGGGTCGTGGGCGGCTCCAGCGTCCGAGAGGTCTGGGGCGCCGGACGCCCGGTGTACGGAGCCGCCGAGGTCGGTCTTTCGACGGGAGTGGCCGCGTCCTTGACGGCGGCGAGGACGGCATCGACCAGCCGCCGTTCCTCGAGACGGGCCGAGTGCAGTGCCTCGGCATTGGCTAGGCGTTCGTGAGCGTCCTCGAGCCCAGCGATGATCCGTTGGCACTCCTCCACCACGTGCAGGTCCTGTTCGAGCTGTCGGATGCGCGCGATGCGTGCGGCGACGTTGCTCGCCGCGCGCGGAAGCAGGGCCAGCATCTGGACGATGTTGCCGGGGCGCTCTGGTGTGCTGCCGGACCAGAGCCACGTCTTGATCGGGGCCGTCCACAGGGCATCCTGCTCCTTGACCAGGTCCCCGAACCGCCAGATCAGGTCGCTCCTTGCCCGGCTTCCTGTTGCAACTACGGTCGCCGGCCCATGCTCAGCGTTGAAGCGGTCTCGGGTGTCTTCCCACACCCCGACATGGCTGCGTTGAGCCCTGGGATCTTTCAGAACGGCGGCGTCGAGTCCCGCGGTGTGGGCCTCCAGGTCGAGGGTCCGCTCCAGGGCGTCGGCGTTGCTGCGCGCGCTGTACAGGTCGGTGGCCAAGCGCGCGACAGTCCGCATGTGACGCAGCGCAGTTGAGGCCGCCAGCAGAACATCGCTGGTCTCGTCGAGGGAGATCCGCAGCACTCGTGCCGCAGCGGTCATGTCCGCGGGGCGCTTGCTTTTGGAAACCGATAACCGGATCCACGTGGTGTGTTCCTGGGCGGACACGCGCACCACCTGGGAGCTCGCCGCTTCGCGGCGGGCGATCCCGATCGAGGCCACGTCCGGGCTGGCCTCCGGGTCCCGGAGCTCAAAGTCCTCGCTCCGGGCGTAGAGCTGCCATCGCGCGTGGAAGGCGTTCAACGCTTCTTGGGCTGGGGACTCCAGTGTCCCGGCAATATCGATCGGCCCGGGCACGCGCGCAGCGTTGTCCGCGTCGGGGTTGGGGTGGGTGGGTACGGGGTGGTTCCCGGTCGGCTGCTCCGACATCACAGTTCTCCCTACGTGGATTAGGCGGTGAGGGTTCGGGCGAGGGCCAGTGACTGCTGTCCCCACAGGCGGCGGGTCTCGCACCCGGCCTGGATCGCGGCCTGCTCGACAGCAGCGACGTCGTGCTCGAGCGTGTCCAGATCAGGGGCGCTGACCGTGACCAGGCCGGTGGCGCGCAGGACACCGTGTCCGGCGGCGAGCTCTGCTTCCTGGGTCAGGACGTCGTCGTACTCGGCGACCTGCGTGACATCCTCGATCTGGCCCACGCGAGCACGTTGAGCGGCCTCCGTGATGTGGCCTGTCTTCTTGCGCCGTAGGTCGCGGGCTGCTGCGTCGGCCCGCAGCGGCTCATACCGGAGGGTCATGGTGCGCTGCACGCCCGAGGTGAGCAGCAGCGGTGCGAGGAACCCGGGGTGGACAGCACTCTGCGGCCACTGGGAGATCCACAGCACCGCGTGCCAGGACGAGTCCGACCGCAATGTGCCCCACGACTCGGTCACCGCCACCGGACCCGCCGTGGCCAGATCTCTGCCTGCGGTTCGGTGCTGCTCCAGGACCGGTGCGGCCGGCGGGTCGTAGGCGGTGCGCAGCCACACGGCCAACTCACCTGTACCGAACGGGGCAGACGGTGTCAGGTCCGCCGAGCGCAGCGCGGTCGTCAGCGTCTCGGCCTCTTGCCGCAGCACGGCAGCCGCTCCAGCCAAGCCGCCCCCCGCGGCCCGCACCGCACGGCCCGCGGCCTGCATGTCGAGCGCGAGGCTGATCGTGGTCTGATGGCGTTCGGCCGTCGGCCCGGCCCGCTCGATCAGCTCCCCGTAGATCCGGGAGGCGAACTCGTGGCCCCCCGCCTGGTGAGCGTGCCACCACTCGACCAAACCGGCCCCGGACCCGGGCAGGGTCCGCTGGGTGACCTGCACCGCCTTGATGCGCCCGGATCGGCACACCGTGGCCAGAACACGCCCCCACCCGGCCACACGGCGGGCCTGGTCGGCCGGGTCGAGGAGCTCGAAGCCGGACGACGTCACCGGGATGGTCACGGTCAGCGTGCTCGCGTACGGGTCGTGGACCAGCGCCGCATCAGTAACCGGATCGACATACTGCCGCAAGGACGCGGCCCGACCGGGCAGTGCGAGCGTCCCGGCCGGACGCGGCTGATCGACCCGCACCCGGAAAATGAGCTGCCCGGTCGTCGACCGCCACGCCCACGCGACGCCGATCGGCAGCCAGTCGACCACGGCACGTCCGCCCACCGGCACGACAGCGACCACCACCCCGACCACTGTGAACGGCACCGCGAGCACGATCGTGGTCCCTCCGACGTAGAGGGCCACGATCAACGGCAGCACACCGGCCGTGATCGCTGCGAGCTGCGCCGCGGTCAGACCGAGCAACAACGCATGCCTCGCCAGCCGGGAGAACTTCACCGCCCTCAGCGCACTGTCCGACGACGTTGCCGGGGCGGTCATCACTTCTGCCCCTTGCTGAGCACGGACGGCACCTCACGCACCGGTGGCGCGGCCGGCGGACCGGCGCTGGCCGGCGGACGAGCCTGGGCGGCACCACCCTGGGAACCTGCCGCGCCGGACGATGCCGCGGCGTCGGTCTGCTGCCCGGCGGCACCCGCTACAGCTGTACCCGCCTTGGGCCCAGCGGACACTGCGGCCTTGGCCAGCTGCGCACCGATCACCAGCGGAGCAGCCACCCCAGCTGCGGCCCCTGCACCCGCCGCACCTGCGGCGGCCGACCCACCGGAGGCACCTGCACCAGCCGAGACCACCTTCGGAGCCGCGGCCCCAGCAGCCGAACCACCGCTCGAGCCACTAGCCGCTGGCCCACCGGACCCTGCACCCGCAGCGCCACCGCCCTGACCGCCACCTTGCCCGCCCGGCCGGCCGTCGGCGCCCAGCACCGTCTTGGCCTTGCGGCCCAAGAAGCCGCCCGCCGCAGCGCTTCCTGCGGTCATCGGCATGGGCCGGTTGAGCGCCGACTTTGCCTCCTGCTCCACGGACATCGCGTGGTACATGTCGATGCCCATGAACGCGACGGCCTTATAGGTCATGTAGGGCGCGAACCCAGCCACCAAGAGCAGGGTCACGCCGGCGAGCTTCTCCGACCACGTCGCCAGGTCCGCCGCAACCGGCGTCCCGGTGAAGGACACGGCCAAGAGAAAGACGACGACCAAGACCAACTTGGAAACGATCAGCGCCACAACGAACTGCGCCCATTTGGAGACCCACCCGCGGGTCGCGTCCCACGACGCCCCCGCCAGCGCCAGAGGCGCGAGCGCGATCGCAACCAGCAACAGCGCCTTGCGCACCAGCAGCGAGAACCACACGATCAGGACGGCCGCAGCAGACAGGGCGGCGAGGAACAACGACAGCAGCGCCCCGGGCAGGGGCGCCAGGGCCGATCCTGCGGTGGCCGCGACACCGACTGTGAGCAGCTGGGCGCCCATCGCCTCCATCGTCGTGCCGGACGCGCGGACGATCCCGAGGCAGACCTGGTCGGTGATCTCCAGCAACGTCGCCGTCAGCGTGACCACGACGAACGAACCCAACACGCTCTTGGCCAGCCCGAACACAGCACGGACCAGCGCACCGGGCTCGCGGCGCAGCATCCCGGTGATCAGCTGCAGCAGGAAAAGACCCAGCATGAGGAAAACCGCGACACCGAACACGAGGTTGTAGACGCCCGTGAACTCACCGCGGGTGACGTCCACGAGGGTCGTGGTGGCCATCAGATTCCACAGCTGGACGAGCAGGAACGAGGTCAGGGCGCCCACGCCGTCCGCGAGGGTGGTGAGCAGGTCGACGAAGACGGCGCCGATCTGAGTGGTGGCCTCTTCGGCGGCTTGCTGGCACACGCCGGCGGTGACCGGGTTGGAGCACAGTCCCATCGGGCTTGTAGGGAGTCCGTCGAGTTGTCCCTTGGGCGGTGTAGTTGTCACCCAGGAGCTGGCCGGTAGGCCGCTGGTGGCCCAGTTCTGGTAGGCCTGGTGCAGCAGAGCGTGCATCGAAGTTGTCCGTTCCCTCGAACATGGGCGGTTCTTCTCACGTGGTCGGCAGGATCGGTGAGATCCCGAGGTGTTCCTGGGCTTGGTGGCACAGGTCCTGTCCGAGAGGTGTGAGCGGTCCGACGGGGCGTGCTCCGGGGTACCGGTGGATGAGCGGTACCCCGACGACGTGTTCGAGGGTGGCCAGTTGGGCGTGCAGGTTCGCTGGGTTGCAGCCGAGGGCCTGGGCGGCCTGGTTGATGCTGGGCTGGTGGGCGAGAGTGACGAAGCGTTCGAGGCGTTGCCGGGTGCTCGTGCCGCGCAGTGCGTCGCGTAGCGGCTGCGGGAACTGTGAGGGGTGGCGACCGCCTGTAGCGTCCCGGTCGATGTTGCTGTGTGAGTCGGTTCTCGTGCGGATCGGGATGTCGTGGGTGTGCGCGAAGGCTCGGAGCGTGAACAGGCTGCAGCCGATCTCGTCGGCGATGTCGGGCAGGCCGCGCCACCAGGTGAGGTATTCCTCGCGGAGCCAGTCGGGGTCGACGTGGAACGTCTTCTTGTCTGCACCGGTGGTGGTCACGCTGATGGCGCTCGGTGTGGACGGGAGGATGGTGTGCTGGGCGGGTATCGGGTGCGGGGGTCGGGGCAGCGGATGACGGCGCAGGACTGCGCGCACGTGCTCGATCGAGAAGCCGAGGTCGGCCGCAACTGCCTGTACGGGCAGGCGGCGCTCGAGGATGGCGTCGTGGATCGCGGCCGGGTCGGTCTGGTCGGGGTCGGTGCCGGGCCAGTTCCTGGTGGTAGCCCAGCTCGTCGGTGGTTCCCAGGCGAGGGGCTCACCGGTGATCCGGGCGGAGTCCAGGAGCCGGCGGGCGTGGGCATGCAGTGCGTCGCGGACGTCGGTGGTCATGAGCGCGACGAAGGTTCGGTACTGGTCTCGTATGGCGCCCCGGCGTGTGAGCCGGTGCGGGGGCGGTGCGATGTAGAGGCTTCCGCCGGTGAGTAGCTCGTAGAGGTAGCGGCGAGCGTTGACGGTCAGCTGCCCGCGGCCGAGCCGGGGGTGGGCGATGCTGTTCCAGGTCTCGTCGTCGATCAGCTCGGCGCCTGTGGCCAGTCGGCGGCGCCGGGTGTAGTCGATCGGGGTGTCGTGGTCGTCGATGGCGAACGCGAGCTCGGTCAGGATCCGCAGTGCCGTGGTGCCGGTGGGCAGGTTAAGAAGGCGGACCATGTGGTGGGCTACGGTGGCCGCGTCGATCGCAGGGTTGACCAGCGCAATGATCTGAGGCTTGAGCTGTAGATCGCTGTGTGGGAGCAGTAGCGCGACCAGCGCCGCGGGGCCGAAGGTCGTGGCTTGTCGTGTGGTGCCTTGCCCGAGCCGGACCGCCCAGTTCACCCAGATCTGGTCCGGTAGTCGTGCCGCTCGCTCGATGGCGGGGTCGACCCGGTCGGCGGCTCGGTGCGGCAGCAGCTTGGGGGCAGGCAGGGTGATGGCGTGGCGGAGCTGGTCGATCGCTGTCATGGATCTGGAGCGGCCGTAGGCGATACGGGTGCGCAACGTCGGGCTGCCGGAGGCCCAGGTATGCGGGACCGCTTTGTGGACCAGGCGGCTCGGAGCGCGGGCCGCGACGAGGTCGATGAGCGGGTCGGCCGTCGCGTCGTGGTGGTCCAGGATGGTGGCCGCGGGGGTGAGGGTGTCGGCGCGCAGCATCGGCGCGGTCACCACGACCTGCTGCTTACCGGTCTTGCCTGCCAGGTCGGCGGCGATGTGGGCGGCGATCAAGCTGAGATCGCTCAGTGCGTCCAATGCGTCCTGCCGCGCGGCTGGCGTCCGGTCAGAGCCGCGGATCCCGGTCAGGAGATCATCGACGAATCCTTGCGCCGTCGCCGCGATGTCCGGGTCGCTGCAGCTGGGCGGATCGGTCGCCGCCAGGTCGTGCCCGCACCCGCAGCTGGTGCCGGTCACCGACAGCCCGGCGAGCAGGGACGTGTTGCCGGGCCACAGGTCTGGCCGGATCGGTGGGGCCGACGGCGGCTGCCCGCAGCCAGGACACCGGTCGGCCAGCAAGACGTCGTGGTTGTGGCAGAAGAACTGCAGCCGCAGCCGCCAGTTCGGTGACCAGTGCCCGTCTGCCAGGCACGCTGGGCAGAACCGGCTCGCCAGGCGGGGCGCCCACGCAGTGAAGGCGGTGTGCTGCGGCACGTGACTTTCGGCGTCGAACATGCCGCGCACGGCCTCGGTCGTCAGCCCGGTGGCTGCGCCGAGCGCGGCGATGGTGTGGTCGGTCGGGTCGGGGCGTCGCCAGCGTCCGCGCTGTAGCTCTCCGTGTGGGTCCGGCAGACTCAGGTCCTGGATCAGCCGGAGGGTGGGGACGCCCAGGCGGGCGGCGTAGGTGTGCAGCCACGTCTCGAGTGCCTCTCCGGGCAGTGGGTCCAGAGTGAACGGCAGGGGCCCGGCCCTCATCACAGGACGGGTTGTCGTGCGGGCTGCGGGGTCGGGGTCTGCGGCGGCGAGGACCGGGCGGTCAGCAGCCCGGCGTCGATCGCGGCGGCGAGGTGTTTTCGGGCGGTCTCCGCGGCCTGGTCGATGCGCACGGCGTCCAGCAGGTCGACCGTAAGCGTTTCGGAGCCGGTCTTGATCGCCCGGTAGCAGCCGCGGCCGATCAACGACATGAGCGAGGCGAAGTGCCCGCTGCTGCGTGCGAACAAGTAGTCCGACAGGTCCTGGCTGAGCATGCCGCGGTGGGCGTGGGCCAGGACGAGGTTGTGCTCGATCGCCAGCAGCAGCTGCCGCCAGGTGCGCCGCCCTTGTTCGGTGCTGATCTCGAACGTGTCCAGGTCCAGCACGGTCCAGCGGCGCGCGGTCTGGGAGAACGCGGCGTCCGCGCCGGTCAGGCCCTCCTCCAGCAGGCCGCGGGCGCGTAGCCCGACGCCGACGAACACGAACGTGACGGGGAAGGTATTAGCCAGCCACTTGAAGTGGTTGGCGACCTCGCGTCCGTCGCGGCGGTTCATGTCCAGGAAGTGCACGTCGTCCACGACGATCAGTCCGGTCTTGCAGGCCGCGATGGCCTCAGCGGCTCGGTGCGCGAGGTGCGCGGCGGTGCCGCGGTGTGCGCTGGGCAGCCCGTAGAACCGGCAGAGCATCGAGTTCAGGGACCGCATCGTCGTGTTCGACGTCAGCGGTAGGTAGGCGACCGGGACCCGCTGCCACGACCCGTCTGTGACGCGGGCGCGGGCCCCGTGCAGGTCGATCTGGTCGCGGTGGAACCCCCTGGCGAACGCGACCGCGGCGGTCGTCTTGCCCAGACCGGGAAGCGCGTCCAGCACCGCAGCTGGCTTGACCTTGTCGCCGTCCTGCAGGTTGGAGCCCACGATCTCGTCCAGCCCGTCGAACACTGCGTCCAGTGCCGGGGTGCGGATCGGGCCGAGGTTCGCATGCCAGACCGTGCGAGCGTGGTTGTGCCGCCGCAGCTCGAGCGCGCTCATCGCGCCCATCTCCTCGACCAGACGAACCGGTGGCCTGGCTCGTGGCGCCGTATTCACCATGGCGAGCCAGCCGTCCTTGGTCGACAGATCCCAGTCCCGCTCCGGTTCCGCGGTCTCGCGTTCGGGTTCGGGTGCGCCGGCGCGACTCACGTGAGCATCTCGAACGCGTCGGCGTAGAACTCCTCATCGCCGACGTCCAGCTCGTCGTCGGTGTCGTCGTCGCCCGCGCCGCTCACAGGCTGTGCCGACCCGATGACCTCAGTGTCGGGGTCAGGGCCGGGATTGGTGATCATGCGGAGCGCGGGCAGGTTGGCGACCTGCGGATCGGGTCCCGTCGCGGCCAGACGGGCCTGGCGCTGCTGGCTCGCGCGGACCGCCATGCGCCGCTCGGTCGGATGCCTGACCAGCCCTGCGTCCCACCGCTCCAGCAGCTCGGCCAGCGCCATCCGGCTGTCCACGTGCCGGCCCGAGGACAGCGCGAGCCGGCGGGCGTAGGCCAGTGCCTCGGCCGAGAACGGTGCGGCATCCTCGGTGTGATGCTCCCAGATCAGGGTGTGCCAGGTGTGGTCCGCCGGGTCCTGGAAGTAGATTCGTGAGACGTCGTCGGTGTCGTAGCGCACCGGCCACTTCCCGGTGTGCGGGCCGGTGAACCCGCTGATGCGGTTGCGGTAGGGGGTCAACGCGGGCCCGTTGTAACGCAAGCCGCCCACCTCGATCCCGTAGTGCTGGATCGTGCGCCAGGCCACAGGCAGGAAATCGAACACCAGGTCCGTCCGGGCGGGGACTCGCAGCGTGCCGGTGCGGGTGGTGCCGTGGTCGAACATCTCGGCCGGGGACAGGTCCAGGCCGGGCACGTGCGGGTCGGCCAGCCCGCTGTGCGGGCGCTGGTGGTAGGTCCCGGCGACCCATTCGCGCAGGATCGACTCCAGCTCGTCGATGAAGAAGTAGGTGCAGCCTTCCGGATCGGCGCCGCGGGAGTACACGTCCGGGCCGGTGTAGCCGGGCAGCGCCTCCAGCAGCTGTTCGCGCACCGTCCGGAAGAACCGCTCGACCGCGGCCTTGTCCGTCGGGGTCAGCGGGCGCGCCGGCTGCACCGAGATCCCCAGTCGCGCGCATACCCCCAGCAGATGATTCGACAGATAAACCCTGCCGTGGTCGATCACGACGGTCTCCGCTGCGACCCCCACCAACCCGCCGGCACCGGTGTCTGTGTCGTTGGTGTCGTCGCCACTGTCCGCGGCATCGTCCGTGGTCGGGACGACGACCAGGTCGGGCAGGCCTGCATAGGGCAGCAGGCCGCCGCCGGTGCGCGCCCGGGAGTCGGGGCGCAACGACTCGAACAGCACCAGCGCGGCATCCACCGACTTCGTCGACGACGGCGACAACCGCAGCCCCGTGATCGACCGGGAGTACAGATCCATCGCGATCGTCAGCTCGACCCGCACCCAGCGCAGCGTCACGGGCTCCATCGCGAACACGTCCAGTGGCGTGGTGTCCAGCAGCAGGTACTCGCCCGGTCGGGTCGGACGTAAGCGCCCGTAGACGCCACCCGGACGGGCCGCGATCGACCGTTTCCCCTTCGTGCTGCCGGTGAACGCGTTCGTGCCCCGGGCGATCTCGCCCAGCACTTTGTGGGCCTTGCGCCGCCCGGGCTCGGGCACCACACCGGCACCGTGCTCGGCGGCCAGGCGCGCTGCCACCCGCGCCAGGACGAGGTTCTGGGTGGGCCGGGCCGCGTCGGTGTGCTCGGCAAGCACCGTCCGGCACATCGCCAACCAGCGTTCGTCCACACCACGAAGCGGATCGCTCACCCGCAGGCTCCGCCGGTCGAGAAGACCCGCCGGACCGGCCTCGTTGAACGCCACCACCCACCGCTCCAGGGTGCGCACGGACACGCCCAGTTCGGTCGCCTTCGCCGCGTACCGGTCGGCCAGTGGCAATCCCGGGTCGAACTGCTCGCGCGGTTCACCCTCGACCGCGGACTCCGCAGAGCCCGACGCGTAGCCGGTGAGCAGCTCACGGACCTGGGCCAGCCGCCCCTCCATCTGCGTCTGCTGTGCTGCGGTCAGGTTCTCCAGCACCGGCCCCAACGCCTCGATCGGCGTCGCGCCAGCGTCCTCGATCATGGTCGACTGATCGGCCAGCAGTGTCGCGGTGTGCATCAGAACTGTCCGGCCATCTGGACCGCGAAGACGCAGCCGCTCGGCCTCTATCCCCAGCACCGTGAGCTTCTCACCACCGCTGGTCAGCCGGGACCCGATCGTGATCGTCGCGGCCCGCGGCCCTCCCACGCTCATGGCCGTTCCAGCAGCGTGGCCGTTGACAGTGGCGTGGTCAGATCGACGCGGAACACGCCCCGCCAGACCAGGTGCAGCGCCGCAGCGCGTACATCGGCCGGAAGCGGCCCACCGGCGTTCTCGAGGTCGCCGAGCCGCGCGCTCGTCACGGCCTGCTCCTCCAGCCACGACACCGTCGCTGGATCGACACGATCCGGATACCGGTAGGCAGCCAGGAACCGGACGTTCAACAGCACTGCCGGTGGCGCCCCTGACCACACCTCGTGCCGCCAGCCCTTCCCGGCGAACACGTCCCCGGCCCACGCCAGCGCCGCGGCTACCTTCGGTCTGGCGAGCTGGTCGGGCGGCTTGACGTTGACCACCGTGACCACGCCGTCGCCGCCCAGCAGCAAGAAGTCCGGCACGTGCCGACGGCGCACGCCCTCGACCTCCGCGCTCACGCAGAACGGCTGCGCCGCGATCACTGTGACCCGGGGATCGAAGTCGCCCAGTAACAGGCGCGCTAGCTCCAACCGGCTCTCGTAGACGACATGCGCGCCGGTCGTGGCCGACCAGTACCACCCCGAGTAGTGCGCCTGGCCGCGCCGCCACCTGAACATCCGCCACGGCGAACCTCCAGCCAAGGTCCCCGCCGAGACGTTCGCGAGATCCGCCGTCGACTGCCTGCCCGCCAAGTCCCTGAAGCTGACCGAAGTACCGGTACCCATTTCGAGCCCTTCGTCGGGAGACCGCCCGGACGGCGGAAACGCAACCTACCCAAACTGGTACAGACAGTGCCGATCGCCACGCGGAAGTCGACAGAAGAGCTGGCAACCCTGCGATTCCGGCACATTGACGCGCTTATGCATGCTTGAGGAATTCGGCGGTGAACCTACAGGGGCTCCCGCCTTGTCCGCGGTTGCGGAGAGAACTGCAGCTCAGCGAGAGGCAGGTCCACGCCGTTCACCGCGATACATGGCTGCTGCATGTCGGCAGGATCTGTACTGGCTGCCCAGCTCAGGAGGAGGGCGAGATTCTCCGCCGAGGGTGACCCGAGGACTGGGGCTTAGGCGCACAGGATTGGCCGCCGGAGTCGAGCGGCGCAACGCGCGCGGCGACGCGAGCGCGTGACTCGTGTGCCAGGGAATGAGCGGGAAGGCGCGGGCGCCACGGTCTGAGGTTGTCACCGGCGCGAAGATGTGGGCGGAGTCCCTTCACCGCAGAAGAGTTGCCGGACTTCGCTGCGGCACGTCTCGACGTGGTTCGCCGGGTCGCGGTATAGCGCTGGTACTACCGGGGATCAGCGTTCGCTGCCCGGAACATCTCGATCCCGCCCGAGACGTTCAGGGCTTGTGGAGCCACCACGGATGGTGCGGCGGTGTCGGCCGCCCGCGAGGCCGCTGGTAGCGAGCCGCTGGTTGAGGTGTCGACGTGTCCAGGAGGCTTCGCGTACGTCGGTGAAAGCGCGGGTGCACTCGGTGCAGCTGGCGATGTGGTCCTCGACGGCGTGTCTACGTGTGGGCCGGAGGCGTCCGTCGAGGTAGTCGTGGATCGAGGCGCGAGTCGAGCGGCACGCAGGTGCTTTGACACGGCGGGGAGGGATGCGACCACCGAGAGGTGACGCGGACGAGTGGATCGCGGTGGGGTCGGTGGCTTCGGACAGCGCCGAGCGCAGTATGGAAACGCTCACCTGGCACGCGGTGGACAAGTCGGGTCTCGTAGGGCTGGCGGCGTCCCAGATCCCGGGGACACCATGAACGGTGGTGTGCCCGGGAGAGGATCGGGGGGCGTCGATCGGCAGTTCATCTGGGGTCGTCACGCGAACCTGCCCTGTCTGCGGATTGTGTCCGATATAACTGCGCCCGCCCATTTTCGTCTGATATTAGGTGTCGCGGAACCTCCTGGCTACGGAGGTGAGAACGGGGAACGTTTGGAGCCCTGTTTCGGGAGCACTTGGGCTCCGGCTCGGATCGAAATGGAGATGAATTCGGGGAGCGCTGTCTCGCTGTCGGCGGGCCCAGCCAGCCGCCTACGCCGAGTGTCGGCCGTCCTCGCCGCCGTCAAGGCCCACGCCCCTGCGGGGTGCGGCTTCGCCGCAGCCTTGACAACGACTCCGGGCGACCTGGTGGGCTCCGGAAGCGACCGACGGGACAGTTCTGCGTCGGGGTGCTCCCGTAACTCAGCACCACACGATCTGCCGAGATGAGGGTGCTCCTCAAACTCGGCTCCAAACGCTCCCCGAACTGACCTCCATAGCCAACCTCCAGTTGTGATGAGGCCCGACCGCATCGGGCCGCTGTGCCCGCCGTGATGCCACGCGGCGGTCTGCTGAGCTCGCGACATAAGCAGCTGATGGACTCGACCTGGCAGAACACGGGCGTCAGGCCGTGGCCGCTGCGGCAATCATGATCGCTACCGGTGCGCCGTTTTTCCGTCGGCCAACGGAATCTCGGCACTGAGCAGTCCCGGCGACACCGTGCCGACGAGCGGCTGAAACGAGGCGGAGTCGCCTGATGGCTCCCAAGCGCCTGTCTGCCGCCCCGGGTCGATGTCTCCATCGAACCCGGAGCGGGAAAGGGCTGTGGCGGACGTTAGTCGACCACTGACTCGTTCGCCGTGACGTCGTGGTTCAGGGTCGCGGCCCACTCCGCGATGTCCAAAGGTAGCTCAGGGCTCTGCGGAACGGCGTGCCCTTGCTGCTGCGCCAGCAACCGCACGATCTCGTGCGGGCTGATACGTTCTCGGCTGCGCCGGTGCAGGAACCGCAGGCAGATCACGCCGCGGGTGTACAGCTCACCGCGCCGGGTGATCCGGTGCTCGATGTAGAAGACGCGGTCGTCCCACCCGAGCACGCGCGAGGTGTCCTCGAACCGGTCCCACAGGCGCAATGACCGGCGAAAGCGGATCGTGGAAGCGGCCACGACCCCGATCCACGACTGCTTGGTCGCCAGGCGCAGACCGCCGTTCTTCCCCATCTGCCGGTACCCGGCGACGTCCATGATCTGCTGGTACGAGCCGTTGTTGACCACCATCATGAAGTCGAGGTCCTGCGGTAGTACTCGCATCCTGGTCGTCGCCGGCTCTAGGAATGTTCTTGCGGATTCTGGCCGGCTCGGTACCAGCGCGGCCCATGCGAACTGAAACATCCTGCTCATTGCTTCTCTCCTTCTAACAGAGGCCGCATTGGTGCTGCGGCGCTGATGGCCCGCGATCGGGCGGTGCTGCGGGCGTGGGCGCGGGTGTGAGCGGTCACTATCGCGAATCGAAGATCAAGCGTGATCAAAGAGATTCGTCGTGCTGGGCCAGGGCGGGTAGGTGGACGGCCGCGGCCATCGCGCGGTATCCGGCGCTGCTCGGGTGGAGATGGTCGCCCGAGTCGAACGGAGCGGACAGCCGGGTGGGCGCTAGCGGGTCTCGTAGCGCCCCGTCGAAGTCGATGACCGAATCGGTGAGGTCTTGCTCGCGGATCCAGGTATTGACCGCGACACGCCGGTTCTCCGTTACCGGGGCACGCGCGCTGCCGGCGGTCGGCGTGAGCGTGCCCAGGTGGGCTCTGAGGCCTGCTTGTCGGGCGCGTTGGGCGAGCGTGGCGAGGCCCTCGATGAGGTCTTCGGCGGTGAGGTCGGCGTGTACCGCAAGATCGTTGATGCCCTCGAGAATGATGACGTCGGTGACGCCCGGCTGCGTGAGTGCGTCGCGCTCGAAGCGGCTCAGCGCCGAATCGCCGAACGGAAGAAGTCGCGAGGAACGGCTGAGCACCTGGTTGCCGGAGATGCCAACATTGACGACGCCGATCGAACGCTCCGGTTCCAGCCGTGCCAAGCGTTGCGCCAGGAAGTCGGGATAACGGGCGTTCTGGTCCAGCGCCATCCGGCTTTCCATCGGTCCCCGGACCCGGCCCTGATATCCGTCGGTGATCGAGTCACCGAACGCCACCACGACGGCCGAGCGCTGCTCGGCGCGAACATCGACGGCGTGCAGGAAGTACCAACCCGTCGAATAACCGAATGGTGAGCGGGCGCGGTGGAAGCGGCGACCCGATCGGTCCGCGGCCTGGTCACCACGGCCTGTCACGGAGACGTAGCTGGTCTGGTTGGTGATGAAGTGCTGGGTAGGCCGGACAACACCGCCAAGCACGTGGAGGCTCACCAGGAGGTCCTGGCCGCGTTGCACGTCCAGCCGCACGGCATCGCTCTCGACGAAGGCACCCGTGGCGAGACTGACAGACGGTTCGCCCCCGAACGTCAGGTCGCGCAGCGTGCCGGGCGCGACTGCCGCGCCGTCACCACGGTGGGCGACGGTGGCGTGCTCGATGCGAACGGGACCACCCGAGCCGTAGGCATTGTTCAGACGGATGCGGACGGCATCACCTGAGATCAGCGGGCGGACGACCATACGCAGGGTCTGTGCCAGGACCGGTCGTCCCAGTAGGCCCTGCGCGAGGCCTACACCGCTGGGCGGCGCGGCCCACGCCGCGACCCACCTCCGCCCGTCGGGGTCGCCGTCGGTAACGGTCGGCGAACCAGGGGCAGCCGCGACGTGCGGGGGATGGAGTGGCGACATGAGTTCCTTCGGATCAACGGGCCGAGAGGTCGAGATGCTGATGCGCGTCTGTCGTGGCACTCGCGCGACGGCGGACGGTCTGGTCATGAATCGTGCTGCGCCGAGCGGTTCGACGACCTCGGACCCCAGGTCCGCCCCACGGCCGAGCGGGCGAAGAACGTCGCGAAACGCGCTGCGGTACGGATCCTGCGTGCCCGGGTGAATCCGGTGCCGCGCACGGTGCCGAGGAGGCTCGCCAGGCCCCGCGGAGTGATGACGAGGATCGCATCGACCATGGCGGTCGGGTCGTCGACAGGGTGGGCGATGGCGTGCAGCCGTGTCAGGTCGACCAGGGGCCGCCACGGCGCCCGACCTTTGATGGTCTTGGTCCCGGTGAGCCGCCACGGCTGACCGGAGTCTGCGTCGAAGCAGAGCTCGTAGCGCATCGCCTCCGTGGACCGGTCGGCGAAGAGCGCGAGCGTGCCCGACGTGACGGCTGACGTCGCGACCTCGGAGACGTCGACGGTGCCCCGTACCGAGAGCGCGTGGTCCGGGTCGGCGAGGAACTGGTCGATGCTGCCCTGCTCGACGGTGAGGTGCAGGTCGATGCGCGACCCGTCACGATCGTTCGACACCATGCGCTCGTCGAATGCGATGCCGCCGCCGCTGGTGGCGGTGTTGAGGTCCGCCGCGAAGCTCGATGCGGTGTCCTCGGGCACAGTAGCCGGTACGACGTCAGGCCATTCCGGGGCACGCCACTGAGGGCACCCGTCTCGGCGGATGATCGCCTCGATCGACCTCTCGGCAGCGGCGAGGATCGTCGCGGATGGGTTGACGCCGGTGGAGGCGGGCAAGGTGGAGCCGTCGACGACGAAGATGCCGGGGTGACCGTGCACCTCGCCGATGTCGTCCACGACACCCGAGGTAGCGTCGTGTCCGGAGCGCACGCCACCGAGGGGGTGGACGGTGGTCGTGCGACGGAGCACGGACCAGGTGATCGGGTGGTAGAGGCGCGCGTCGAGGAGGCGAGCGAGCAGCGGCCCGACGCGGCGCTGCGATCGGTAGAGGTGGGTCTGCCAGCGGTTTCGCCAGGAGAGCACGAGGTTGCCGGACCGGTCGAGCCGGAGGGTCCCGTCTCCGGAGTCGTGCCCCATGGCCAGGACGGTGAAGACACGTCGGGCATCGGGTGCGGCGAACCGTCGCCGCCACCAGTTGCGTGCCCGTTGTCCGGGAATCATCGAGTCGAAGAGATCGTGCAGGACTGCAGGAAATGCGCCGTCTTGCACCTGGTACCAGACGGATCCCCGCCCCTCGGGTACGTCGAGCACGGTGTTGGTCGTGATCGTCGGGCCCGTCGTCATGTCTCCTCGCTGCTGGCGGAGCTCGGCGAGGGTGAGGAAGTCCCCGTTACCCGAGAAGCCGTGGCCGAGCAGCGGCGACAGGCGTGGGAGGGTGCGGTCGACCCGTGACCGCAGCAGCAGCTCGGTGGTGGCGACGGCGCCCGCGGCGAGGATGACCCGACGGGCACTCCACGTCCTCGGCGGGGCATCGGGGTCTGAGGGCGTGGTCGTGGTCACCCGGTATCCGTCGGCAGACGGCCGGATGCGGGTTACCTCGGCGTCGGTGACGCTGCGGGCGCCGTTGCGCTCGGCCGCGGCAAGGTAGGTGGCGTCGAGTGAGTTCTTCGCGCCGTGGTTACAGCCGATGACGCACTCGCCGACGAAGGCACAGCCGCGCCGGGGCACGCCGTGCCGGTTGGGGCGCCAGGTGTCCGGGTCGCCGAAGGTGACCGCGAGGTTGGGGCGCTCGATCGCATCCGGGCGGTCCGTGTGCTGCATGAGCTGTTCGATGAGCGTGGTGCGTGCGGGGGCTTGACCGGTGCGCGGGTCGTCGCCGACGGGCGCGACGCCGAGCATGTGGGCGGCGAGGTCGTAGTACGGGTCGAGCTCAGCCCGCCGCAGGTGCGCCGGCCAGCGGTCACTGAGTGCGGCGTCGAACGGGCGGGCGAACACGTTGGCGTACGCGAGCGATCCTCCGCCCCAGCCTGCGGCCTGGACGGCGAGCATCCCGTCGAGCCAGCGGATGTCGTACAGGCCGCGATCGACGGACCACAGCCACCCCTGGTCGAGCGCCGGCTCACGGGGGAAGTCGCCAGGGCGCCAGCGGCGGCCACGCTCCAAGACGGTCACGGAGTAGCCGGCCTGCGCGAGGCGGGCCGCGGCGACGGCGCCGCCGAAGCCGCTCCCCACGACGATGGCGTCGGCATGGACGGTGTCGGACATGTTCATTCCTCTCGGACCGGTGAGCGGTCCGTGGAGCGGCCGGGCCTGTGCCGCCCCACGGACCGGCGATCAGTCGTGGCCGGGGACGCCGCTGCCGCGGTAGTCGTCGACGCTGTTGACGAGCTCGAGCAGGTCCGGATGCGCCTCGAATCGACGCCGGTGGACATCGGCGATCTTGGCGCCGATCTCAGGGTCCGCGTCGTCGGTGATGTCGATCGAGTGGAAGCGGTCCACGAGCGGCAGGCCGATGCGGTCCACCTCGAGGTGGGCCGGGTGGTTCATCATCGCCTCGTATTGTTCGAGGGTCTCGATGCTCGACACCGATCCGAAGTCGAAGGTGTCGCCGAAGTCGCGGCCGAAGAGGGCAGACCGGGTGTCGTCACCGGAGGCCATCTCGGCCGCGGCCTCCTGCATGCGCTGCATGGCGGCGCCGACTTGTTCGGGCGAGACATCTGGCCTGATGGACATGCGGACGATGTGCGTGATCATGGGGTTCCTTTCGGTGGGTCAGGGGCGGGTGAAGGCGGCGGCATGGGCGGCGGCGAAGTCGGTGATGTCGCGCGCGGCGTGGCCGGTGAGGTCCCTGACAGCGGTAGTGATGTCAGCCGCCTCATCGCGGGCGTAGTGGGCGTAGTCCTCCAGGAGGCCGTCGAGCTGCCATCGGGGCACGAATGCCTCGAGTGCCGCGGCGAACTGCTCGGGGGGCACGTCGTAGAAGGCGATAGGTGACCCGGTGGCGACGCTGAGGGCAGCGGCTATGTCGCTGTGGGTCACCGCTCCTGGCCCGGTGAGCGTGTAGGTGCGGCCGTCGTGCGTGGTCGTCGTGAGTACATCCGCCGCGGCCTCGGCGATGTCCCGGGTGTCGATCGCGCTGACGGTGGCGTCGCCGATAGGCGCGGTGAGCACCCCGTGGGCGATCGTGTCGGCGAACGCGAGAAGGGACTGCAGGTAGAGGTTCGGGCGCAGCACGGTGCATGGGAGGTCGAGCTGGTGCAGCCGGTCCTCGACCTCGGCGTGCCAGCGCAGGAATCGCACCGGGGAGTCGAGGTGCGCGCCGTACTGGGACAGCAGCACGAGCCGCTGCACGCCCGCGTCGCGGGCCAGCTCGGCGAAGCGGATCTGTAGCTGTGCGGCGTCCTCGGTGGACGGTGAGTTGAGGAAGACGGCGTTGACGTCCTTCAGCGCGGCCGAGATCGTCGCGGGGTCGTGTAGGTCGGCCACCACGGTCTCGGCTCCGGCAATGTGGCGCGAGGGGTCGCGGGTCATCGCTCGTACCTGTGCACCTCGGTCGATCAGGGCGGGGACCAGCGCGGTACCGACTGTGCCGGTGGCGGCGGTGACGAGGATCGTAGGGTTGGTCATCGGGTCTTCCTCTCGGGTGGGTATGACGGTCAGAGCGTGGGAGCGGCGGTTCGTCGCCGGCTGAGCAGGGGGATGATCGACAGAGCGATCGCGAGGGCGACGAGGCCGGCTCCGCCGAGGAACGCGGCGGTGAAGCTGACGTCGCTGGTGCTGCCGGCGGCACTGAGTGCGATCGCGGCCAGGGCGGCGAGGCCGATCGCGCCGCCGAGCGACTGGGCGGCGTTCACTAGACCGCTGAGGAGTCCGGACTCGCCGTCGCCGCTGTCGCGGACGGCCATCGTCGTGCCGTTGACGATCCCGAGGCCCAGGCCGGCGCCGATGAGGAGGAACGCGCCCGTGTGCTGCCAGGTGAACGTGGTTGCCGGGTTGATCGCAATCCAGAGGATCCCGATCAGCAGCACGGTCAGCGACACGGGCAGCGCGCGGGCGAGGCCGAGCAGCTTGGCGAGCAGGGGGGCAAGGACGCTGCCGACGATGATCATGACGGCGATGGGTAGCTGTGCGAGCCCGGTCATCAGCGGTCCCATACCCAGGACGTCTTGCTGGTAGAGGGGGAGGAAGAAGAAGAGGCTGGTCAGGGTGCCGCCGGCGAGGACCATGACCGCGGTCGCGGTGGCGACCGTGGCTCGGCGGAACGCGCTGAGCGGGACGAGCGGGTGCGAGGAGCGGTGCTCCGCGGCCACGAACGCCCCGAGCGCTGCGAGACCGACGACGAGGGCGACCAGGGTGGGCGGCGCGGTCCATCCGGATTCGGCGGCGGTCACCATGCTGAACGCGAGGGCGGAGATGCTGAGCGTGATGCTGACAGCACCCGCGAGGTCGAACCGCCCTGGGCGGCCCGGGATCGGTGGCACCGTCCGCCATACGGCGACGGCCGCGACGATACCCAGGGGGACCGGGGTCCAGAACACCGACTGCCAGCCCAGTACCTCGGTGAGGGTGCCTCCCGCGAAGACTCCGATCAGGCTGCCACCGCCGGAGACCGCGCCCCAGATACCGATCGCACGGGATCGCTCGGCTGCGGACGTGTACAGCAGGAGCACTATGGCGAGTGCCGCCGGGACGGTGAGGGCCGCGCCGAGGCCCTGCCCGACACGTCCGGCGATCAGCATCGAGCCGTTGACCGCGAGCGCGCACAGTGCAGATGCAGCCACGTAGACGGACATGCCGATCAGGAACATCCGTCGAGCGCCGAGCACGTCGGCGAGGCGGCCGCCGAGGAGGACGAGTCCGGCGACCGCGATCAGGTAGCTGTTGGCCACGACCGTGAGCTCTGCGGCGGTCAGGCCGAGTCCGCTGCGGATGGTCGATGCGGCGAGGTTCACCATCGCGCCGTCGAGCACGATGAGGAACATCGACGTGGCGAGGACACCAAGGGCTGCGCCGCGTGGCAGGCGAAGGCCTTGAAGGAGTGGAGAGGTGGTAGTCATGTCTTCCTTAGTGAGTGGTCACTATCTTCGGATCAAAAAAGAGAGGGCCGGGGCGGGTTCTCATGATCCGGAGTCCAGGAACCGCTCGGCCCATGCGTCGCTGTCAGCGCGCGTGGGAAGGTCCATCGCCGCAGCAACCATGTAGAGCATGCCTGCGGCGAAGAAGTCGTGGGCGACGTCCTGCCCGACACCCGGCAGTGCCTCCATTCGTTCGAACACGTCACGGGTCCAGTTCTGCATAAGGTCGCGGATGACGGGGTCTTCGGAGGCTGCGTAACCCTGGAGGAGCATGAGCATGTTCTCCCGCTCCTCCATGAGCTTGCCCCACCCATCGGCCATGGCCTGCAAGGGCTGTTCGGGGTCGCGTTCGCCGGCGGCGAGCATCGTGGTCGCGACGTTGGTGAACACCCGCTGGAGTGTTGCGACGAAGATTTCCCGCTTGGTCGGGAAGATGCGGAAGATGTTGGGCTGCGAGACCCCGACCTCGGCTGCGATCGTCATGGTCGAACCACCGTGCAGACCCTTGTGGCTGAACTCGCGCAGCGCGGCCTGGAGTATCTGCTCCCTGCGCTCCCCGAAGGGCACTCGCGCGCGTCGCTCAGCTGCCATGGTGATAGTGAACGGTCACTACCAGTCGGATGTCAAGTCGTCGGCCAGGGGGTTGCGGTGGTCGCGCACGGCCTACGATTCGCGCCTGATACTTTTGATAGTGAGCGGTCACTAGCCGCGATTCAGGCACTTCCAAGAAGGGGAGAACTCGATGAGACATGTGGTACTCCTACCGGGGTTCTGGCACGGCACCTGGTGCTGGGGACCCGTCACGCTAGAACTCGCACGCCAGCAGATCCCGGCAGTCGCGCTCGATCTGCAGGGACAGGGCTTGCAAGGAACGTCTCCCTCCGCACGGTGGACGCGGCCGTTCGACGCTGCCGCCTTTACCACCGAGGAATCCAAGGCGGCGACCGTCACCGCCACGAGCGCCGCCCAACAGTTGGTCGCCCAGCTGCGGACGATCCATCATGGCGAACCGAGCGTCGTGGTGGCACACAGCATGGGTGGTGTGGTCGCGACACTGGCCGCGGAGATGGAGCCGTCGCTGTTCTCGCACCTCGTCTACGTCGCCGCGCTGGCGCCCGTCTCGGGGCAGCCGGCAGCTGTCGACGTGGGGAGCGCCACGAACGCGGGAGAACTGGGTACCGGCTTGCTCCAGGCTGACCCGTTCATAATCGGTGCCTCGCGGATCGACACGGGAGACGCGGCATCGCGCGAGCTCGTCCGTGCCGCGCTGTACGCCGATGTGCCGCTAGAGGCCGCGGACGCGGCGACGAGCATGCTCGGCGCGGATGCGCCGGTCGGGATCGCGACGGAACCAATCTCGGTCACACGTGAACGCTTCGGCGTCGTGCCGCACACCTACCTGCTGTGCACCGAGGATCGCATGCTGAATCCTGCACTTCAGCGCAAGATCATCAAGGACATCGACCGCACTTCCACCAGAGCCACACGCGTGGTCGAACTGCAGGCCTCGCATTCTCCGTTCCTCTCGCAGCCCCAACAGGTCGCCGAGGTTATCCACGCGGCATGGCACACGTCGTCCGAACCAACCCTCTCGTCGTCTCGCTCAGCCCTGAGCTAGGACGCAGCCGGGTCGTACCGTGCTCGGCAGCGCGGTACGACCCGGCTCGGTGGGACGTGTGGGTTCGGGTCGCTCAGGAAGCGTCAGTGCTGGGCTGGCCGGCGTACTCCTCGATCCGGGTGATCAGGCCGTCGTCGAAACGGAAGTACACGGCTGCGTCGACCCGGAAACGTCCCCCGTCCTTCATGACCACGTTCACGACGTGCTGCTGGAGGACTTCGTCGGGCTGGGACATCTGTCGGGTGATGTCGTAGCGCATCGACTCGATGGGGTCGACCTGCGCCGCCATGCCGGCGATGTTCTCCTGGATCGTGGAGTCTCCCTTGCCGTCGTTGTGCCAGACGGTGGCGGTGTCGGAGCACATCGCTCGCGCTTCGGCCCACTCTCTGTTCTCCAGGTGGCGGAGGTAGGCGGTCGCCTTGGTCTTGAGGTCTTCGCGCATGAGGCTGCTTTCTGTTTCCGAGGGTTCGGGTCGGGCTGCGAATCGGTGATTACTGCGTGGTGCGGACCAGGGCCCGCTCGCCGGCCTCGACACGCAGGGGCAGATGGTTGCTGGGCGGCGAGAGAGGACAGGTGAAGACGTCCGGCGCCAGGTGGTGATGGGAGAGGGTCGCCTGGTTGAGGTCGACCGTCAGGGTGCTGCCCGGTTCCAGCTGGGGCAACACGAGCCAGCGGCCGATCTCCGGTGTCCCGGACCCGTTGGTCTCGTCGGTGAAGACAATGAGGCGCTGTCCGGGCATGTCCTCAAGGACGGCCAACACGTGCTCGGTGCCGTCGATAGTGACGGCCAGGTCGACGGGCGCCAGGATCGCCTCGGTGGTGCGAGGGCTGGTCAGGCGCCCCACCTCGATGCGGCGGCCGTCCGGGGCAGGCCGGTACTCGCCTTCGAAGACCCATGCCGGGTCGTACGGATACGTGTCGATCCCGCTGAGACCCGATCGGGTGAGCGCGTCGTCGTCCATGACGACGACGCCGTAGAACCCGTCCGCGCCGCCCGCGAAGCCGACTCGGCCCCCGTCGAATGCAAGCGAGCTTCCAGAAGGCACCTCGACGGTTCCGTCCACGACGTCACCGTTGACGGTTACGTTGTCGTCAGCCGGGGCCGCGACCGTCAAGGCGCCTGCCTGAGTGATGCTCCACTGTCCGGGTACGCCCGGGATGCTGCGGGCTTCCCGTGCGGTGATCCTGGCGTTGGCGACGACCTTGGCCTTGCCGTTCGGTCCGGCAATCTCGTTCCACCTTGCCGCGCGCCATGCTGTGTAGTCGGCGGGTGGGCTGGTGGTGGCTTGCTTGGTCGCTTGCGGTCGCGGGGGCACGTGCTGTGTGTCCATGGGTGTCCTTCCCTCTTTGCCGAGCGCGCCGGTCCGGTGCGCTCCTGCTCAACGTAGGGTCGCCGTGCGCAAGAGGCGTGAGTTCTTGCCAACAACGCAAAAGGGAAGGGTGTGCAGCGGCCAGCCAGGCAACGCCGACGACGTCATGGACGGTCGGTCGCTGGGGGAGCCTTGGTGCTGGAGTTGTGCCCGCGGCGGGCTTCGCGGTCGAAGATGCCCAGGATCTCGCATGGTCCGCCCGCTGTGCCGATCGCGTGCGGCAGCATGGTGGGGAACTCGGCAGCTTGGTTGGTCTCCACCCGGAAGCGGCGGTGGCCCAGCAGGAGCACCGCGGTGCCGGACAGGACGACGAGCCATTCGCGCCCCGGGTGGGCACGCATGCCGTCCGGCTTGTCGGGTGGCGGGTTAGTGATGCGCTGGCGCACGACCGTCATCCCGGGCTCCGCCTTGATCGGCCAGCGCATGAGGCCGTGGGTGCCGTCGATCACGGGGTTGGCGATCACGTCGTCGGTGCCGGTCTCGACCAACTGGTCGAGCGAGGTGTCCAGGGCACGTGCGAGCGTGACGAGCTGATCCAGAGCGAGGCGGCGCTTACCATTCTCGATCCGGCTGAGTGACGACGGACTCAGCCTGGCCCGTGTGGCCAGCTCGTCCAGCGACCAGCCCTGCGCCACACGCAGGGCGCGCACGCGTTTGCGTACGAGGCTGTCCAGCCCATCATCTTCTTGCGTCATAGGCACGACCATATGTTCATCCCGCAAGGCGCGCATAGGTTGATGGTCTTGGCACTGATCGACGCTCCTGCCGCGATCTCCCGCCCGACCCTCCGTCCACGATCACGCACGGCTCTGCGGCGTGGATCGCCTAGCCTGCCGAGAGGAAAACAATGCAGACGAACCAGCCAGAAGTCACGGATCCTGGTCCGATTGGAACCGACCCGGCGACCGTGTCCGACGCCGGCACACGTCGCTCGATCCTGATCGCAGTCTCGGTCGCGTTGATGGCGGTCATCTCTTCGGTGACCGGCCTCAACGTTGCCCAGCCGGACCTGGCCGTCGACTTCGGGGTCTCACAGGGCGCAGTCCTGTGGATGATCAACGTCTACATCCTCACCCTGGCTGCTTTGCTGCTGCCGCTCGGCGCCGTAGGCGACCGCTGGGGTCGCAAGCCCGTGCTGCTCGCGGGGTTGGCTGTCTTCGGCGTCTCGAACCTGGCCGCCGGTCTCGCGCCCTCGGCTGAGGTCATGCTCATGGCGCGAGTGCTCAGTGGGGTGGGCGCTGCCATGATCATGCCCGTCACGCTCGCGGTCATCACCTCGACGTTCCCGGAGAAGGAGCGCGGCAGGGCCATCGGCGTATGGACCGCTGTCGCCGGCGGCGGCGGACTCCTGGGCATGTTTCTGTCGGCCGTGCTCGTCGACGTGGCGAGCTGGCGGTTTCTGTTCGTTCTGCCCATCGTGCTCGTGATCGTGGCGCTCATCATGGCCCGGCGCTCGGTTCCCAACTCCCGCGAGGTGTCGCAGCACCCGTTCGACACCGTGGGCTCGCTGGCGTCAGTTGTCGCCGTGGTCGGATTGTCCTTCTTCCTCCATGAAGGGCCCGAGAAGGGCTGGGCGGCCCCCGGTTCGCTCGTCAGCCTGCTCATCGGAGTCGTCGGCACTGTCGGTTTCGTGGTGTGGGAGCTTCGCCACCGCGCCCCACTGCTGGACGTTCGCCTCTTCCGTGAACGAGGTCTTGCAAGCGGCTCCGTGGCTCTCCTGGCGGTCTTCGGAGTTCAGGCGGGAGTCTCAATCGTCCTCTACCCGTTCTTCCAGACGGTGTTCGGCTGGTCGGGCCTGCTGTCCACCGTGGGGCTCCTGCCCATGGCCGGGCTGATGATGATCGCCTCCGGCCTCGCACCGCGCGTCGCTGAGCGCACCGGAGCCCGCGCGACGATGGCAACGGGTATCTTCCTGGCCGGTGTGGGCCTGATCCTGATGGCGGCACTCGTCTCGGTCGACGGCGGGTATCTTGCGGTCCTGCCCGGCATGATCGCCGTGGGCCTCGGCATGGGGCTCTCGATGCCCCCGGCGACCGAGGCGATCACCAGCGCGCTACCTCGGGAACGCCAGGGCGTGGCCTCCGCGCTCAACGACGTGACCCGAGAGTTCGGCACCGCACTCGGCGTCGCGCTGCTCGGAGCGCTGCTGTCGGCCGGCTACCGCACTTCCATCACTCCTCGGCTCGACGGCGTTCCTGATGATGTCGCCGACACCGCACGCGAGGGCATCGCCAATGCCCTCGACGCCGCCGCCAACTCTGGTGCCCCTTCGGCGGCCCTGATCAGAGCAGCTCAGGAATCCTTCGTCGTCGGCTGGCAAACCGCCATGTGGGCGGGCGCCGCTCTCATGGCGGCCCTCTTCATCTACATCGTCCTGCTCGGACCCAAGAACCCCCAACCCGCCCCCGGACACGACGCGGTAGCGCCCCAAACCGCATAGGTGCACCGACTTTCTGCCCAATTACCGACTCCATCGAACCCAGGCCGACTCACGACAAGAATCCGGCCAACCGACATCTTGCCGACAACAACACCGGTTGGACCGACATCTTCGATGGTTCCCTACAGGGCTCACCCGCCCGCGACGGCCTGGCCGACATCCCAGAAGAAGTTGACGGCGGTCACCGACGCGCCGCAGATGATCGCCGCCCCGAGCGCGACCAGCACACCGGTTTTGCCTCTTCCGGACATCTGGGGGTTCGACGAGTTGGCGCCCAGCGCCCACACGATCGCCGAGATGATCACGCCCAGCACCGCGCAGATCAACCCCACGGTCATCAGCGCGCCGACGATGTTCTTGAGCTGGTCGATACCAGGCAAGCCGTTCGTGTTCGGGTCGATCGAGATGCCACCGACCAGTCCGGTGGCCACACCCGTGATGGCACGGTGCAACATGGTTGACTCCCTCAGCAGCAGTGACACGGCTGTCTGAGAGCAGGGGCGAGAGAAACACCGTCAGACCGACGCCCAGCGGGTAGCGGTCCTGTCCGCGGTCGTGTGTCGCTGAGTGCGGGAGTGCGGGAGGATCGGTGCCATGACGCTCACCTGGCAGCAGAGCCTCGGCCTGTACGTGCCGGTGCTGATCGCCGCCCGCGCCTTCCGGCTCTCCATGACCACCCCCGCCATCCGGGTCGCCGACGACGCCGCGCAGAAAGCCTGTGACGCCGCGCTGGAGGCCCTACACGCCGCTGCGGTCCCGATCGACTTGGCTGCGCCCGACCTGGCCGATGAACTGCTGTCCGTGGTCCTGGCTAGCTCCGACGAACTGCGCCGTGTCGCCGGCCGTGGTGCCGACGGCGCCAAGGTCGACGAGCTCGCTGCGGACTACGACCAGGCCGTAGCCGCTCTGCGTGCGCGGATGCGCACCGACCTCGCCGCGGCATCCGCGGCGCAGGGCTGACCGCCGCACTTCGCACAGGCGGGCGGCGGCTGGTGGACAGGGCTGGACTGCCCTTCAGCGGTGGCTTCGGAATCGCCTCGTCAGAAGCGAGCCCCGGTCATTAGGAGCCAGTTCAGCCAGGCGATCCCTGCGCCGGCCAGTGCTGCGCCGCCGAGCGCAACCAATACCCCGACGCGGGCTTTGGCCACGGTCTGCCAGCTGCCCATGCTGGCCGCGACCCCCCAGACGAAGGCCGAGACCACCAGCACCGCGACAGCTGTGACCAGCACCACGGGTAGCAGTGCACCGAGGACTTCGGGGAACGATGTGCCGGTCACCGCGGAGAAGTCCGGGGCAACCATGTGGATCACCAGGTGCCCGCTCATGGGTGTGAGTGCGCTCGATCGCATTACCGCGGTCATGACGGACCTCCAACCGGGCAAGCCGCCGGGCGGGCTTCGGAGAGCGGCTCGGCGGCCTGGCCGGCCAGCCAGGGCTCGGGGTCGATAGCCGGCTTCGTGAACCCGCCGGGGTGGACCTCGAGGTGCAGGTGTGGTCCGGTCGAGTCGCCGGTGGAACCGACACCAGCGATCTGTTGCCCGGCCCGGACCTGGTCGCCGTCAGCGACCAGGAACGAGCTGTCGAGCAGATGGAAGTACGCGGTCGCGATGTCCTGGCCATCGACGTGGTGGTCGATGACGATCATGTTGCCCGCGCCGGGGTAGGGGCCGGCGAACGACACGATGCCGTCGGCTACCGCGAGCACCGGTGTGCCAGGCGGGGCCGCGTAGTCGGTCCCCTCGTGCAGACGGGTCGTCTGGTGGATTGGGTGGAACCGGTACCCGAACCCGCTGAGCCGTCTTCCGGCGCCGTGGGGCAACGGGAACACCACCTGCTCCGACGTCGGTGCTGTTGCTGCCGGCTCGTCCCTGGTGGGAGCGGATGCGTCAGCGCCGGGTCTGGTGATGGCCGTCAGGATCGCGCGGGCGACGGGCTCGTAGGCCGCATACCGGTCAGGGAAGGCGCTGACCTCGACCGCCTGAGCTGCCGTACCTTTGGGTAGGTCCCGCCAACCGGGCACGTCGAGCAGGCCACGCGGTGACCGATTGTTTGGCCCGTCGGGGCCGCCGAAAAAGGCCTTGGCTTGGTACTGCGGGTCCATGAGCTCGGCGACGCTGCCCCACCCGGCGGCCGGGCGCATCTGGAACAGGCCCAGGCTGTCGTGATCGCTCGCGTTACCGTCGTGCGGGAACCGCGCCGAGGAAGGGTAGGCGCCGGTGTTGGCCAGCATCCGCAACCGCGACTCGGTCAGCGCCGCCATCAACGCCACCAGGATCCCGTCCCGCCCGACGCCGTCGATCCGAGCGCCGACGTCGATGATGGTAGCCGCGTGCGAGAGCTGGACCCGGTCCAGGTGAACGCTGACACCATCAGCGGTGGTGGCGGTCAGCGCGTCGGGAACACCGGCCACGATTGGACCGCAGACAGCGCGCGACGTCGCCGAGGTGACCACAACGGCGCCGACCGCCACCAGCACCGGACCGGGCAGCAGCACCAGCACGGCCAGGAGCAGGAGGAGCTTGCGCATGGTTCACACCTCCCGGTTCAAAGCAGCCGCTCGCGGTCCAGGACCTCACCGGGGGCGCCCAGGCGCAGAACCGCACAGCCGTCCTCGGTGCAGGCCACGAACACCGTCAGCGCCATGTCGGCGGAGGCGGACTGGAGCTCCCCGGCGACGTCTCCGGCGCGATGGAGCGTGCCGGAGACCGTGACCGCCGTGGCGCCCGGCGGCAGACCGTCGGTCTCGCCCCTGGTTTCGGCGTCCGTCCACTCCTCGGGCACGGCGGCAGTCTCGATGTCGAACCACTGGGCCGCCCGGTACTGGCGCAGCTGGTTCCACCACGCCTCGTCGGGCAGGTAAGCCTCCAGGTCAGTCACCAGGCCTGGCGTCTCGACGCCGGTCGGGTCCGCGACGGCAAGGATCTGCTCGACGATCGCGTCCCGGTCGTCGGTCGTGGTGTCCCAGGTGAACAGAAGGTCCGCGACGTGCCGAGCGAAGTCCGACGGCGTGGGGTCCGGCGCGGACTTGTCTTCGTGCGTGTCGGGAGCCCGGCTCGGGAGCACAGGTTCGGGGGCGGGGGTACTGGGCGCCATGGGTGATGGATGGGCCCCAGCGAGACCTTCGCTGGTGGACAGGTGAAGTCCTGTCGCGATGCCGATCATCGTCAGAGCGAGGATCGCCCCGGCCACCAGCCGATGGGCACGGATCCAGGCGCGGATCATGAGCGCACTCCGATCGGGATGACCGAAGCCAGCCCTGAGGCAGACTCTGGTTCGGCCTTCCCGTCCGGCTGGTACGTGGTCCGGCGCTCGGGTTGGCCGTCCGTGTCGGGTGGTGTGGTCGGCAGCCCGGCCTCCTCGCGTGCCGCCTGTGCCTCGCGCAAGAAGCTGGCCAGGTTCTGTGACAGGTCGCGCACCGTGTTCCAGTCCGTCTCCGGCAGGGCAGGACCCAGGACGGCCGGGTCGTGCTCGTCCAGAAGGACCGCGGCCCCGCGCCACGTCATGACCCAGGCCCGCAACCCAGCCCGAGAGACCTTCGGTGCGGCCGACGACGACCGGGCCGGTGCCGACCGTGAACGGTCCGACGCCGCCTGCGACCGACCACCGGGCAGGCCGTCGGCGGCTGGGGCATGTGCGGCGAGCGCTGCCTGGACGCGTGCCCATTCAGGCTTGAGCGGGTGGCCCTCGTCGATGCGTGCGACGGCGTCGGCCGCCAGGGCTCGGACGTCCTTTGGTTGCTCGGGGTCCACTGCCAGGTCCATCAGCGTCCCGATCCGCTCGAGCGCGTGATAGCTCTTACGGCCCGCGACGAGCTGCGCGGCCTGTTCGCGAGCGTCGCCCGATGTGCCCAGTTCCTCCGGTTCCGGCTCGGAGCCGGAACCGTATTCGTCCGATTCGTCCAGCCCTTCGCTCCGGCCCCTGGTTTTGGTGCCTTGGCTCTCGGGACCGTCGCCGTTGTTGCTGGTGAACCAGTGCGCGGACTGTCGCCGTGCGGCTTCTTGCTGCAGGACGGTCTTCAGCTCCCGGAACAGCGTGGCCTGCTCGGACTTCGTGTAGGCCTGCTGGAGAAAGTTCTCGTCATGCTCAGCCAAAACCGTGGTCGCGCCGTCGGACAGGCCGGGGCGCCACCACGGGCGCGTGTGCGTCCAGCCGAGACGACGCATCGCCTCCAGCCGCCGCCACCCACACACCAGCACCAGCTCAGGCGTGAGCGTGATGGGCTGCAGCAGCCCGCGCTTGGCGATCGAGGCCATCAACGGTTCTAGGTCGCCGACGTCCTTGCGGTGCCGGACCCCGACCGTGATCGCGTCCAGCGCTACCTCCAGCGCGCCTATCTGCTCACCCATGACGCACCCCCACCGGGCGGGCATCCCGCTTGCTCAGAGCAGCCACCAGGCCGGCGTCGTCCAGCAGATCCACCGGACGCTCACCGAGGACCGCGCGTGCCAGCAGGCCCGGCTGTCCGGGCTCGCCGAGCAGGACGCGGCACAACCGAACCCAGATGCGGTGGTCCAGCCCGAGCAACTGCAGCGGAGTGACTTCGCGACGCAGGTACTCGAAGGCCGTGCCCTGGCTTCCCGCGATGCGCAGCCGCTCGCACACGTAATCCACGCCCACCCGGGCGACCTCCGGCGGCCAGCCCGTGGCGGTCAGCACCGTGCGGACCGTGATCAGCCCGACCCGCACATCCAGCGGCGTCATCTCGGCCCCCGCGGTCCCGGACACCGTTGCAGGCCCAGGGAGGTCGTCCTGAGGCGTCGAGGCGGCCCGCTCGACGGCGTCCGGAATGCTGGAGTCGGGGTCGAGGTCACAGAACCTGGCGATGTCGTGATCGCCGGAGTGCATCAGCCGGCGCGCCTGGTCGGTCGAGCACAGCAGACGGTGGGCACGATCCTGGGCCTGCAGGGTGCGCTGCACCGCCGTAGTGACAACAGCCCACGGGTCGTCCGCGTCCAGGATCGACGGCACCGCCAACACCTCGAACGCAGCGCTTACCGCGTCCTGCGGGCTCTGCCCGTTACGGCGGGCCAACGCGCCGTACTTGTCCTGGCAGAACGCCAGTAGCGCAGGCACGCCCGGGTGTGACCGCCACCCGTCCTTGCCGCCGCGGTAGACGGCGACCAGTAGCCGCCGCAGCCCTTGCGGATCAGCAAACCCTGGCCGGTCACCGCCTGTGTTCTTCATGCTCCGGATTGGCGTCGGCCTCGAGGGGCCGTGGTGCCGGGGAGCGGAGGCGCTCACGGCGCGGACCGGGGTATCCGTGGTCTCGATGACGGTCATCAGAGCTCAACCCCCTCGACACCTGCGGCCAGACGGCGGGCGGGCGCGGAGCTCGGGGCCAAGCGCCGTCGCGCCGCCTTGGCTGCCTTGAACGGAGCGTTGCGCACCGTGCGCAGCAAGTGCGCGTGCAGGTCCACGCCGCGCACCGCGAGTCGGGCGACCCGGGGGTCGGCGTACAGGTCTGCCAGCCGGGTCCAGTGCACGCGCCGGGACGCCTCGGCCTCCTCGCCGACGGCAGGGTCGGTGTGCTGGGACGGGTCGCCGTGCACCGCGAACGGGTTCGGCTCGGTCTGCTGCGGCGTGGTCTGCTGTGGTGAGACTGGCTTGGTGTCGTGCTGGACGTGGTGCTGGTACGGGGCGTGCTCCTGGTTGTACGGGGCGTTCATGAGATCACCGCCTGGGGAGGGTTCGGGCGGCGTCGGCCGCCCGGCGCGAACGTGCTGGATTCCCGACCCGGACTCGGGGTTGGGTGTGCGGCATGCGGGTGCGCATGTCGGTACGCGTTGCGGATCGTGCGTTCGGCCTCCCTGGGCGACAGGCCGAGCTGGACCGCCGCGGAGCCGAGCGTGCTCAGCGCGACGTCGTAGTCGTGGTTCTCCTCGGCCAGGCGGCACGCAGCCCAGAACAGGCGCGCGTGGCGGTAGCCGGGCTCGGACAGGAGGTAGCGGGCCAACCGTTCAGCAGCAGCCCGTGGGTCGCCGTCCGTGACCGGGGCGACGACAGGGCGAGGACGTGGCGGCTGCAGGAAGTCGCGCAGCGCACCCCCGTCGACCGGGGACGGCGGACCTGAGGCGACCGTGGCGAGCCGGTAGGTGCCCGACGTGCCGTCGTCGTACTCGACGTAGGAAGGCGGCACGACGATGTACCCGCCGTCGGACCGGAAGTCGACGTGCACCTTGGGAAGCTGCCACGAGCGCTGCTCGATCCCCGGGTTCGGGTGGAAGGCATGCAGGCCGTCGTGCGGGGTGTGGACGGTGAACGCCCAACCGCCGGTGAGCCCGTGCTGGATTGCCTTGTCGAACGCTGCCTCTCCGGAGCCGGTCTCGTGGGTGTCGACGTCCACGACGTCGAACCCGGAGACCCGACCGGTCGGGATCGCGACGTTCGCGTCCGGCCACTGCCGCCACATCCACGCCACCGTCCCGGGGTCAGTCGTGGCGTCCTGAAACCCGCGCCTGGTCCGTGGATGCTTCGCCCGCGGAACGCATGGGAAGACCGGGACGCCCGCCCGCGCCAGCGCATGCGCTGCGTCCGCGGTCGACGGCGCACGGAATGCCGCGACCACCGCATGGGTGCGCTGGTCGAGATCCGTGGGCTGGGGCGTGTCCATGCCAGCCACGCTGACACCCGAAAATCGCGTAAATCGCGACCAGTGCTAATCGCATATGGGTGATGGCGCGAATAGAAACTGCAGGTCACAAACGCAGTTGCGCGGCTGGCGCCCAGGGCGGCTTCCAACAGGGATGCGAGGTAGCGAATGCGGCGACGGGACCGTGTAGTTGTTGTGTCCCAGCGCGGGTGTCAGTTGGCGGATGGACGGCTGGTCGCTGCTTGCGAAGTTGATGTCGTTACTGCCGGACCATCTGACCACGGTGCCTTGTCGTTATCGCCAGGACCACCGGCGGGAAAGCCTGATGAAGGCGTTGGACCTCTCGTACGTGCCCTCCATGATCTGCGTTCGTTCGAGGGCGGAACGGCCCCCGTAGACGAACCAGATGAACCCTGCGTCACGCACGTCAGCGAGCCACCTCGCCGGCACGCTGGAGCGTGGGCAGGCGAACACGGAGTTCTTGTCGCCATCCAGCACACGGAGCGACGTTCGACCAATCGAGACTCGCCAGCGCCTCGTCATGGGTATCTGCATGCCCAGCTGTGGCGGCGGTACCCCCGCCGCCCCGCGCGCGATCCGTCATCCTGACCCCTTGGGTTTCGCACCAGCGTCAACGTGGCCAGTTCTACACGGAGCCACCGACATCGAAGTCTGACGAGTCCATGCCGTGCAGGCCCGCTCAACTTCCTAGGCGACCGCCAGTCGGAGCGCGAGATTCGTTGTGGTATCCGGCGGCCGGCACCGGACCCGAAGTCTGGCCTTTGATGGGGGCAGGTTCAACGACTTCGGTGGGAGGGTCAGCGCCAGTCGCGGGTCGTGCGAGTGCTGTTCAAGCGTTCTAGCTGGGCGGTGGCGGCATCGCGTACCCGCTGATCGGTGTCGACTGCGAGGATCTCTAGCGACGCACCAGTGACGGAGGGAAACGTCGCGATCCGAAGGCGGATGGCGGGGTCGCGGTGCGTCATGTACCGGGAGGCGATGCCCTCGCTGCATGACGGGTGATCGAGGATGGCATGGACGAGTTCGACGTCGGCGTCACGCTCGCGATTGCCCGGCGCGATTGTCGCGAGCATCTCCCCGGTCAAGGTGGGATCGGCGGCCAAGCCGAGTAGCTCAGTCAGGTCGCCGCGTCCGGCGGCCTGTGCGCATTGCTGGTACTTCGCGAGCAGTCGAGCCTTCTTCGTGGTGCCCATAGCGCAACTATCGAACGCTTGTTCTATTCAAGTCAAGGCGGACTACACCAGCCGTCGGCCGAAGTCTGCGATGAACGTCCGCGCGGCGTGGCAGGCAGCCCAGACCGCACTACTTCTCGTCGGGGCGAGCCGTGGCCTCTACTCGTTCGGCGGCGTAGCCGTCGTGGGCCTCGGTAATCCGTTGCGTGCGTTCGCTGGGTCCGGTCGGGCCGGTCTCGTCGTCATTGCGTGTCCAGAGCTCTGCGGCGATCTGCCGTGCCTGGTCGGGGTGCCCTTCGGCGAGGGTGGTGAGCCGGTCGTCGGCGGCGAGTGCTTCGCTGGCAGGGTCGCACGCGCGCCAGGTTTCGCACGCGCGGCGCGCCAGGGCCAGGTCGCCGTCGAGGATGGCACGCGTGACGACCAGGTGCGCCACGTCTCCGATCAGAGCGGTGTACTGATCGGCCAGGCCTTCGCTCTCGGCGGCCCACAGCCACCGGGGGTCATCCTTGGCGAGGGTGAAGGGTCTCCCGCCGACCAGTTCCAGGGCCGTCACGAGGTCGGGCAGGCCGTCCGCGCCGCGTCGGATGGCTCGCTGGTAGAGGCGGCGGAAGAGGTGGGCGTCGACCAGGGCGTTTTCGATTCGGTACAGGTGCGGAGGATCGTCTGCTTTTGGCCGGCCCGCCTTGCCGTGCGGAATGCGCGACGTGCCGTCAGGTCGGGTCCCGAGGTAGTGGCGCAGGCTCGTGATCCGGTAGCGGACGTCGTTGCTGACCGCGCCGGTGACCAGCTCGACCTGTTCGAGCGTCACTCCCCGGGGGTGCAGCGCGATGAACGCTGCCAGGTGGGTGAACATCGACTCTCGTTCCGTGACCGCCTTGATCGCCTTGCGCACGGTCGGGGTCGGGTCGGTGATCGCCGGTCCGGCGCCCCACATCGACACGGCGCCCAGGACCTCGATACGTGGTCTGTCGGTGTCCTGGTTCCACCAGTCGGCCAGGTCCTGATCCAGAGCCGCGTCCATGTCCGCCTGATCGTGTCGAGCGACCTCGTCACCGACACGACTTAGGCCCTCGCCGTCGGGGCGGGCGTCGGCCGGCTGGACGACGGGCGCGAGTCGGGAGAGGTCCTCGCGAGTGTTCGCGGTCCGGGTGATGTACTCGACGTCGGTGCCCGGCAGGATCGACCAAGGCCCCGCCGCGGTGTCGGGATCGTCCGGACGCTCGGTCACCTGAACCGTGGGCGCGGTGGCGTCGTCCGCGATCGCTCGTCCGGTGATGGTGTCGGCGAGCGGGTTGGCAACGTCGGACGGGTCCCGGGTGACCTCGACGAGACGGGCACAGGCGGCCAGCTCTTCGCCGCTTATCCGGGCCGGGACCAGGTCCAGGTCGAGTCCCGCGTCCGGCAGTTCGATCCGCAGTCGTCCGTCCAGCATTGCCAGGACGACGTCGTCGGGCCGTGGCTCGACGCCGAGCGTGATCACGACAGCACTGGCCCGGCCAGGGTGAGCATGGATCGCGGTTCCGAGGGCACTGAGCTCGTCACTGGGCTTGGTGGTCACGACGGCGTGGAACCACTCGTGGTCCTCGCCCGGCGTCTCGCTGGCGCTGTGGCGCACATAGGTGGTGATCGGGTCGAGGAACGCGGTGTCCTCGTCCTCCTCGACCCGGTACTGCGACAGTCCGGCGGCGCCGTGCCCGATGCCGGCGGCGTGGGTGGTGAGGTTGACCGTCCACGGGTTCACGGCGAGCTCGGCGACCAGGTGCCTGCCGAACGCGATCACGTTTTCGTCGTCTCCGGTCACCGCGACGGTCCGCAGGTGCTCGAGGTCGAGCAGCCAGGCGTGCCCGTCCTGGTCGACCCCGACGGTGACCAGTACCGGGTACGGCACCAGGTCCCGGCACTCCTGTGGAGCCGCGGCTAAGGGCGTCGCCCACCGCGTGCCGTCACCGGTCCATGGTTCAGGCAGTGTGGCGGGTGCGGTCAGGTGCAGGACCGCCTGGTCGGCGGTGAGCTCGACGGCGGCGAGTTGTGGGCGGGGGAGGCCGGACACGAGGTGGGGGCCGGCCAGGGCGCGCAGGAGGCGGTCCAGGCGCTGCACGTCGGACACGCGGTCGCCGCCGACGAATCTCGCCGTGGCGACGGCGGGCACCAGGTCGGGCGGGGTCGGCGCAACCATGCGGCCGGGCCGGCGCAACCGCTCCCGGCGGCTGCGCGCGCGGGTGACTGTGACGTGCAGACCGGCGGCCAGGATCGCGCCGCCGGCCGCGACACCGGGCAGTAACCACGCCGAAGCCTCGTCCTCGGCGTCCTGCGAGGACCCCTCTGCCTGGCCGGTCTCGTCGTCGTCCTCGTTGGAGCCCTGATCATCGACCTGCGGCGTGGGGGTGACCCAGGGGGAGTCTGCGCGCGAGCCCGTAGGCCCCGGCACGGCAGGACGATCCTCAGCCTGATCGTCGTTATCTGCGTCTGGACGGGGAACCGGGGCGGGCTCGCCGGATGCGTTCCGAGTCGGTTTGGGCTGCGTCGGATGGGCACCCTGGGACGGGAGCTCCTTGTGCGCGGCGAAGTCTGTCTCGGGCTCGGCGGCTCGAGAGCCGGGCAGCGTGAGGATCCACCCCGGCTTGATGTGGTCGGGATCGGTGAGGTGCTCGCCGCCGGGTTGGACGGTGTCCTTTGATGCCTGGGCGATGGTCGTGTACCTGGCAGGGTCGCCGTAGTGGTCCCGTGCGATCCCGGTCAGGGTCTCTCCGGGACGGACCGTGTGCTTCGCACTGTCCGTGCCCTCGGCCTCGTCATCACGGGTGTCCGGTGTTGAGTCGGGCAGCAGGATGGTCGCCCCGGCGGGCAAGAGACCAGGGTTGGGCCCGAGGGTGTCCCTGTTGAGGTCGTGGATCTCGGTGTAGCGACGTCCATCGCCAAACCTCGACTCGGCCAGACCCCACAGCGTGTCGCCCCGTCGCACCACGTACGACACAACCCGAGCCTCCGGACGACTGACGGCCTCGTCACCAGCGTGTCCCTTGGTCCTCGCCGAGGCGGCCGGCGCATCGGAGTTCGGGCTTCCGTCGACCGTGTCGGCTGTTCGCCCAGGCGCACGCTCGGTAGCCGGGCCAACGGCGGCGTCGGGGGCGGGCGCGACGCCGACTGCGGCCGACGGCGCAGCGAGAGCGGGGTTTAGGGGCAGGGACACGACCAGCATCGACATGGTGGCCACGAGCCGGCCAACCAGGCCCACGGGCACGGGTGCCAGGTGTGGGCGGTGCAGTTGCCGTGTCTGTCGCGCGACCTCGACCAGGACCTTCCAGGTCAGCCAGGCCCAGATGAGCCAGGCGACGGCGTACCCGAGCAGCAGGAGCACGCGGGACACATCGCCGCCGAGGAGCACGATGCGCGCCGTCTCCAGGTCCAACCAGGCCGGCAGCACCAGTGGCCGTGCGGCCAACAGACCGGCCGGGAGCCCGACTACCAGGAGCAGGACACAGAGCATCGCACCCAGGCCACGCAACCTGTCCGCCGCGGTGACACGAGCTGGCGGTTCGCCGGGCCGCGTAGCGGAGTAGACAGGGAGCTGGTGGTTGGTGGTGCGGGTCATTGTTCTGCTCCTCCCACGACGCGGACCAGACGAGCCGAGGCAGTCACCTCGACCGGGAACGGTCCCAGACCGATCCGGCCCAGGATCTGTGGCGTGTAGGTGTCGCGGACGGCGACATGGACCTGGTCACCCTCCACCCACGCGGTGCCAGGCATGTCCGACTCGGCTAGGAAGACGCTCGCGGCGTCGACGGCGGCGGCAGGGTCGACGGTGAAGTCGCCGCCGGCGAGCACGCTGGCGGCGTCCAGCTGCTGGCCGCCGGTCCGGGCAGCCTGGGCGGCCACCGCGTAGGCGTGCTGCTGGGCGTGCAGCTGGGAGCCGAGGTCCAGGACCACGCCGACGATCAGGATGAGGCCGACGGTGGCGGTGATCATCCACACGGACACCGAGCCACCCTGATCAGCTTCGCGGTCGCGGCGCGAGCACCAACGCCGAACGGGCTCGACGGGGCGAGTTGTATGCGGCTCGTTGCGGTTCATGAGGTCGACCTCCACGAATCAACCGGCGAGGTGGCTGCTCGGCTCACGGTGTGGGTGATGGGCCCGAGGGCGAGGTCGGTGAGGTTGACCTCGCACGACACAGTGACGGTGATCTGTGATGGCTCACCGGGGGTGGACGAGTACCGCGAGGTGTCCACGCTCGTGCTGCTCGACATGCATGTCAGGTCCTGGTTGGTAAGGCTCGCGCTGGCAGCTTCCTGCGCCCGCGCGGGGGCGAGCGTGATGTCGCGGGTGATGGAGGCGGTGCGGGCGGCGTCGTAGGCGGCGGTCTCGACCACCTGTCGTGCCGTCACCACCCGGCCTGCCAGCAGGACCAGGGCCAGCAGCAGCCCGAAACCCACCACATTCACGGCCATCTCGAGCGACGCCGAGCCCGCCTCGGTGTTTCCGGTGCGAGCGGCGCCGGTGTGCCTCTTGGCGGCGCGGGCAGCGTTGATGTGATTCATGGGGTCACGCTTCGGGTGAGGGTTTCCGCTGGCGCCGAGGCGACGGCGGAGACCTCGGGTTCGAATCCGGGCAGGATTGAGTAGGCCTGTGCCGTGATCTGGACTTGCACGGTCGTGGCGTTACGGGTGGCACTCACCGACCACTCGGTCAGCGCGTCGTCGCCGACCTGGTCCAGGAACGACGTCGCGGCAGCGGTGCCGTCGGTGCCGGTGCCGTACTCGGCCGCGGCGGCGAACGCGCCCTGGTTGGCTGCGGCGATCACGACCTGCCGGGCGTGATGGACCAGCCCGGCCTGCACACAGATGAAGAACAGCCCGAGCAGGGCGGGCAGTGCGACGATCATCTCGAGCGTGATGGAGCCTCGGTCGTCGCGCCGCCCGGGCCCGGTCACTTTCTGTCGGGTCGCTCGCTGTCGAGCAGCCGGCCGTGGGGTCATCATGGTCAGGGGTTCGGGCTGATGATCTTTGCCGACTCGGACTCGGCGTACTGGGTCACCACGGCGATCACGATCCCGGCCACGACGAGCAGGGCGACTGCCCAGGAGACGAACTCCAGCGTGATCCCGCCGGCCTCCCGATCGAGCTCGGTCCGCTGCCGTCGTGACGGGTCCGTGAGCCGGTCGAAGAGCATGGTCTGGGCTACCTGGAGGGTGACGTACAGGTGAAGCATGAGGGTGGTCCTTCCGTCGGTCCGGCGACGTCAGCCGCCGGGTCTGGGGTACTGATGGGCGGGCCCCTCCTTCTTCGAATCCGGGTGGTTATGCGGGCAGGGGAGTGGGGGTCAGGTGTTCTGGAAGATCCGCAGGACGGCGGGGGCCATCAGCAGCGCGAGAAACACGACACCGAGCAGGGATCGGGGTATGTCCATGCGTTCGTTGGCCGCGTTGGCGGCGGCCAGGTCATCGGTGACCAGCGCTGCACGCAGCGCGGTCCGTTGCGCCTGCAGACTGGCTGCGACGGCGGTGCCCTCCTCGCCCGCCAGGCGCAGCACGTGGGCGACGTTCGCCAGCTCCGGCAAGGTCAGCTCGTCCCCGAGGGCTTCCAGTGCGTCCCAGGGGGATTGCCCGGAGGTGCGTGACTGGGTCAGCTCCTGGCTGATCCGGGCCCAGACCCAGTGGTCACCGGCCGCGGCGGCGTGTTCCATGGCCTGCCGCACACCGGACCCGCCGGCACGTTCGAAGGCGACCGCTTCGACGTAGGTGGCTACCTCTCGCCGCAGCTCGGTGCGCATCTTCTTCGCGTCGTCGATGGCGTTGTAGTTCGGGACGAAGAACATCACCACGGCCAGGAAGACCGCACCGGCTACGGAGACCACCGGCGGCAGCTCCAGCCCGAACAGGCCCACGACCCAAACGGCCAGGGGCGCGATCGCCAGACCATAGGCGGCGAACACGATCCTCTCTCCGTAGAACCGGGTCAGCGACCGGCCCAGCAGATTCAGTTCCTTGACCGGGGTCCGCAGCCATACCGTGTCGGGCACGTTGCGCATCGCCCAAGTCCCGAGGCGTTCGACACCGTCCTGCGGTGCGGGCTGGACCCGGACACTCGGGATCATGGTGCGCGACGGGGCCAGTGCAGCCAGCGCCTTGACGGGATCGACCCGGGCGGGCGCAAAGAAGTAGATGCCCAGCAGCGTCAACCCGAGAGCAAGGAGGCCGCCGACGATCACGGCGCCGGCCAGGCCGGTCATGACGCCCCTCCCCAGGCGCCGACCGGGGCAGACGGGACAGGGGAGGTGAGAACCGTGGCGCGCACACGCCGGTCACGTTCCGCGCGAGCCTGAACGCCGAGGCTCCGGGCAGGCGGCTTGCCCCGGGCGATACGGTCCAGCCAGACCAGCGTGCCGAGGTAGGCACCGATCAGCGCCGCGAGGACCACCTGTCCCAGGACGGTGGTGTACGGCTCGGCGTACTCCCCGCTGAACGCCAGGGCGACCAGCACACCGACGAAAAGGATCGTCACCCAGCGAGCCGTGGCCCGGGACTTGGCCCGGTCTGCCGCGACCTGACGGCGCGAGCGAACATCGGCTGCTGCCGAGTCGGCCACCGCCTCCAGCATCGCAGCCAGCCCGGTGCCGCGACGGCGAGCGGCCAGCGAGAGCTCAATGGCGATGAGGTCACCGGTCGGGTCGTGAAGGTCTTCGGCGAACGCCCGGACCGCCGCTTCGGTGTCCCACCGGGCGTCCACCCGGTGAACGAGCTGTTCGACGGGCTTCTTGATCGGTGCCGGGGCTGCCCGTTGCGAGTCCCGCAGTGCCTGCTCCAGGCCGATCCCGACGGTGATCACCCCGGCGAGCGAGCGACACCACTCGGCCATGGCGTCCAGGCGAGCGATCTGATCGGTCTCGGCCCGATTGGACAACAGCGCGGGCAGGCCGATCACCGCGGCGGGGATCCCGACCAGCGCGAGCAGCATCCCCGTGACTGTCCAGACGACGATCCCGCCGACCAGTCCCGCTCCGATCAGCATCCAACTGCGGCGCGAGACACGCGCGAGGCGGCTGCGGTGCCAGGTGCCTGGGCGTGGGAGGAGGGCCCATGCCCGCCACCAGGCGACCAGGAAGAAGACACTGAGCCCGATGAGAGCACCGGTGGTGATCGCGAGCCACATGGTCACCGGCCCCCGATGCTCTGGGCGGCTGCGTAGGCGGCCAGGTCGAAACGGCGCCGGGCGAGGCTGCGGTACTCGTCCGGCAGCACACCGGGCACCAGTTGACCGTCAGGTCCGGTGGTGAACACCCGAGTAGACGCGAATGTCCCGGGCTGGTCGCCGCGGCTGATCGCCACGATCTCGGTCACCCGCCGCCGGACCGTGGCAGGGCGAGCACCACCACGGTGGGCATGCTCGTCGTCCTCGTCGGGGAGGGTCAGTTCGATGTGGACCACCAAGTCGATCGCCTGGGCCAGCTTGGCGGTCACCATGTCGTGGGTGAACTGGGCGCCGGCCTCCATAGCGCACGTGGTCAGCTTCTCGATCGCGTCGATGGCGCCCCGGGCGTGGGTCGTGGACAACGATCCGGACCCGTTCTCCATCGTCTTGAGCATCGCGATCACCTCAGGCCCGCGGATCTCGCCGACGACGGTCCGCTGCACGTTGAACCGCAGGCTGTCCCACACGGCGTCGGACAGCGTGTACTCGCCGGCCTGCCGCCCGTCCGGGCCGATCTCCCCCGTGCCTGGTCGTGCCTCCCACGCCCGCACGAACCGCCGCCGCTCCTGCAGACGCAGCTCGGCCTCTGTTTCGATGGTGGCGATCTGCTCGAGCGGGTGGATGTGCGAGCACAAGGCCCGCACGAGCGTCGTCTTGCCCGCACCGGGAGAGCCGGACACCACGATGGAGCGTCGGTCCCGGACCGCCGCGGCTAGGAACTGCGCCGCCAACGGGGTCATGACGCCGTCCCGGGCGAGGTCGTCCAGGGAGACCTCGACGACGCGGTGGCGGCGGATGGTGACCTGGGGTCGCGGGGTGACCCAGGCGACCGCGGCCAGTCGTGACCCGTCGTCCAGCTGCAGGTGCAGGCGTGGCCGCGCCTCGGAGAAGATCCGCGGGTTGGCCTCGGAACGGGAGGCGAGGAACTGCAAGAACTCGATGAGTTGCTCGTCGCTGTCGGCGACCTGCGGGCCGGCGACCAAGGCGCCGTCGTTGAGCTCGAGCCACACCTCGTCGAAGCCGTAGATCAGGACGTTCTCGACGCGCTTGTCCTCCAGGAGCGGTTGCAGCCGGCCCATCCGGTACAGAGCGTCGAACACCGCCTGCGCCAGCTCACTTTGCTGCAGAGTGCTCAACGTGCCGCCGTCGGTGTTCGCCCGGCTGACCCTGATCTGCGCGATCAAGCCCTGGATGATGTCCCAAGCGAGTTGCTCGCGGGCGGGACGGTCGAGAGGGCCCTCCGCGGCTGAGGCCCGCGCTGCCAGGTCCTTCGACGCCTGCGTGCGCAGACTGGCCACCAGGCTCCAGTTCACGTCGGGGCCGAGGTGTACCGTGCCGGACGGCGCCACCCACGGGTTGGCACCCGTGCCGGCAGATAGTCCAGGAGTAGTCGGTGCCACAGTGGTCGTGTCGGGCAGTGGTTCGGTCAGGAACGGGATCGACGTGGGACGGGGCAGGTCGTAGTCAGGGCTGCTGTCATCGGCGGATCGGGTGTCACGCAGAGCGGTCATGCGCGCACCTCCAGGGTGCGGTGGTGCGCGAGCACGGTCTGCAGCGTTGCGACCGCGGCATTCAGCGATCGCACGTATTTGCTGGTCTCGAACGAGCCCGGCTGCCTGCTGCCCTGGGAGTAGAACTCGGCGCCCTTGGGGTCCCAGGCCACCTGCGCCATCAAGGGAAGGGACAGGGAAGCGGCTATCTCACGCCCCGTGTAGGGGCGCTTCTCACCGACTAGCAGCAGACCTGGGTTGCGCCACAGCGACTCGCGCACCACGACGTCGGCCCACGGACGAGCGCCTGCCAGGGACGGCAGCGATGACCTCAGGGTCAGGAGGGTCACGTCGGCCGAAGCGAGCACCGGACCTGGTGAGCCTGGGTAGCCGAGCGCGCCGGCGTCCACGATCACGTCGGTGCCTTCGGCGTCAAGCTCGGCCAGCGCCTGGGCGATCGGCTCCCACTGTCCACGCAGCGTCGGGGCCTGGGTGTGTGTCCGCAGGCCGGCCACGAACGACGCCTGCGTCCCCTCGAAGGGCAGCGCGACCTCCCGCAGAGCGTCCGCCGGGGCCAGCGACGACAGCGCGAGCTCGACCAGGCCCGTCTCGTAGGGCCCGGCGCCCTGGAACCACCCCGCCAGCAGCGCGGACAACCCGCGCGGGTCGGCCTCGAGCAACAACACGGGCCTTGGCCAGGCCAACGTCAGGCCCAGGCAGGTGCTGCTGACACCTGGCGCACCGTTCGTCGAGGCGAGAGCGATCACGGCCACCTCACTCACCCCCGCCGGCGGCATCCGAAGTCACGGCGGAGTCGTGGACGAGGGAAGCCCGTCCGGCGACCACGGCATCCGACAGTGCAACAGCTTCCTCGTGCGGGACCAGCACCTCCACGACGGTCCGCGATGCGCCTACGCGGACAGCCGCGACCTGCGCCGAGGTGTAGGTCGGCTCGGCGTCGGACTGAGCGGTCGCAGCGGACACGACAACCCGCACCGCGTCACCCGGTTCCAGCGAGAGCTCACCGGACTGATCCGGGGTCAACGTCACCCTGACCACCGACTGCCCCTCGGGCGGGAACGCGTCCTCGGACACCAAGCCGGGGGACAGGACCCCGCCCGCCTCGACCGCGCCGGTGACGCGCTGACCGATCAGTGCGGCAGCATCCCGACCGGGGATGGCCGAGACCGAAGGGTCCAGGGTGACCGAGACGACCTGGACGTCGTCAGCATCCACCACCTCGTAGGCGTCCAGGTCGTGGGCCGCGATCACGATGTCCTGCGACGTGGACATGAGCATCCATGTGACCAGGCCGAGCACACCGCCGGTGGCCAACGCCGCGCAGGCCAGGACCGCGAGCCAGGGCTGGCGTCGTAACACTGGCGGTGCAATGGGCGGCCGGGTAGCCGCTGGTTCATGGTCGGTTGCGTTCTGTCGTGTGGTGGTGGATTCGGACATTTGTGCCCCCTTTTGGGCGCCCGCTTAGCTCACGAGCACCTGACCCTCTGCCACGATCACCTGTGTCTGGGCCACCAACGGGTCCATGGCGATCGTCCCGGTCTGCCCGGCACCAGCCCACTCGACCGTCCAGGTCGAGGTAGCCGTCACCGTGTAAGCGCCGTCCGGCCGGGTGCCGGACTCACGCAGAAAGACATGGCCGCAGTCGGGTGACGGCGTCGCCCCGAATTCGGCTCGGTACGCAGTCCCGGCATCGCAGGAGAGCGTGGTGCCGTCATCCAGGTCCCAGACGACGTCGGTCACCTTGGCCGTGACCGTGACGGTCACGCCGCGCACGGTCGCAGACGCCGAGGCCGGGCCGAACGTCTCCTCGGACGGATGGTCGACCCACAACCAGACCGGTAGCCCGACTACCGCCGTGGCCGGCGGCTGCGGCGCCATCCCGATCTCGACCGCCCGCAGGTCCAGCTTTGCCAGCGCCTCCCGTGCGACTTCGCCCGGCGTCGGCGGAGCCTGCGCGGCTGTCGGCGGATCGAATAGGTAGATCAGAGCCGTCTGCCCTGTGGACGGGTAGTAGCAGTCGTAGACCTTGCCCTGCTCGTCGCCGACGCCGAAGTTCTCGTCAAAGTGCTGCCACACCGCCGACGACTGCGGCGGTTGCGGATCAGACGGCGTCGCACTCGCATAGCACTCCGCATCCGCCTGCCAGATCCCATGCGCCGACGTGCACGGCACCGGCTGGGGCTTGACGCCATCAGTCCGCACGCACGCCGGCTTACCGTCGTCCTTGTTGGCCGATCGGCTCACGCCTTCGCTACCTTGCGCATCCGCAGATCTACTGGACTCGCGAGAATCGTGGTGGCCAGTGCGGCTCCCGCGACCGGGAACTGTCACATCCGCCGTGCACGTCCCAGTGAATTGGTCCACGGCGGTCTTGCAGTCGCCGTCAGCACCTAAGACAGACCCGAGCGATATGGCAGGAACCTCTGAATGCAGCACGAACAGTCCCGCTGCCGCGAGACTGGCCACGAGTAGACGGCTCAGCGGGCGGCGCATGGCTTGCGCTCCAGTGTCTTGCGGTCAGCAACGAGCCAACCGGACTCGCGATCATCGCCGTAGTTCGGGTTGGACACCCACAGTCGTTCCCAGGTCCGGTCGGGACGGTTTGTCGCGACCTGCGACTCTCCCGACCTGTCGACGACGTCGACACCCGTGACGTCGTAGCAGACGTCAATCTGAATGGTCGGATCGGGATCCTCCAGCGATACAGACTGGGTTGTGAGCTCGACGACCGTAATCGCGCCGGTCTTGTGCCAGCCGTCGTCGGCCCACTGAGTGAACGTGTTCTGGAGCCTGAGCAGCTCGGCACTTGTGGCCACTGACTTCAGCGGCTCAAGGTCAGAGGGGTCTGTAGCAACAGCATCGGTGGTGCGGTAGTACTCGTGCACGAGTTCCGTCGCGTTGGCAGCAGCATGCTGCGCTTCCGTCGTCGGGCTGGTGCTCGGAGAAGGGGAGGACGTCGAACTCGCTGCGGTCGTGGGTGACGTCGACATCGACGGCTCTGTGGCAAAAGAGGTGCACCCCGCGGCGGCAAACACCGCGGCGGTCACGATTGCGATCGTGCTGGGCCGAACTCTCATGCTGTCTCCTTCGCCTGGGTGCGGAAGTGAGTTCCACGAAGGATCCCGGTCGTGAAGTGCAAACGGGGAGCCTAGATTTGCATCAGATCTCGATAAGTGCTACTTGGTCATTTGTCCAACTCGGCGCTATCCAGTGCCGTCCTGTGGACCGAGAACAAGAGCTGGCGCGACACCACGGTGCCACGAGGGCCGCTCGAATATCGCGCACGGAGAAATTGCGTTGATGCCCCTCGGACCTGTGTTTGTGCAGGTCAAAAACGCAGACGCAGTGATACACATTGAGGTCGCGCTGAAGCCCTGGGGCGCGGCAGGGACATGCTGGCGCCATTGCGCCTTGGTCTGAGCGCGATTTCTGAGGGTGAAATCCTGGTGGACCCCGAACTTGTGGCGTCGGAAGCGCATCGGGACCGATCAGTGTCTGGTCGGCTTGACGGCTCGAGCATGCTGGGTCCACGGCGGTGTGCGATTGTTCTTTGTCGCGGCCCACGCACCAACGGAGTTCTCGATGCTTGGTCGACCGGTCGTCTCCGACTATGGATGGGTGCGCCGCCCAGAGACCAATCCGACCTTGGGTTGGGTCCTCCCAGGGTGCGGGTGCCTGGTATCTCCGGTACGCGGAGCCCAACGAAAGCTGCCCGGGCGCCGATGATGCCGTTCGAACGATGGCACTGACGGCGTCGAGTGGCTGCGATCGTCGTTCAGGCTGCGATCGCGTCGTAGAGGCGGATTGCGATGTCCCCGCCGGCCACGCTGCGCAGATGGTCGTATGCGGGCATCTGGGCGGTGGAGGCGTGCGCGGCGCGCACGTTCAGGTCCGGGTCGTCCTGGACGGCGGCGATGAACGCGGCCCGTTCGGGGCGTGACAGCCACGAGCGGGCTCCTGCCCGGGGTGTGGCTGGTCGACGCACGTGCGTCATTGGATCGGTATCGAGGTGCCCTTCGGTGACCAGCCAGCGGGTGAGCCCGGCCACCGCGGACAGGTAGCTGCGGATCGTGTTGTCGCCCAGGCCTTCCTCGCGCAGCTCCCCGATCCAGGCCTCGATATCGGTCCGGGTGGGGCGGGCTGGGTCGATGCGGGTGCCGCACCAGGTTGTCCACCTGCGGAGGTATCCGGTGTAGTTCTCCAGGGTCCGGCACCGGTAGGGGGTGAGGTAGCCCTCGATGAGCTGAGCGACGGGTTCGGTCACGGTGCCTTCTGCTTCACGGCTTGAGTGCCTGGACGCGGCGGGCATGTGCAGCCCCAGGGGCAGGAGGAAATGTGCGCCCCTGGCGGCCGTGCGGTGGTCCCGGTCTCGCCCGCCGCGGGCATGCTCGAGTCCAACCTCCGAGCCAGGACCGGCCCGCCCCCGTGGGGCTGGACCAGCACATGCAGCAGGGCGTGGATCTGGTCGATACGGTCCGCGCAGTGAGAGCAGGTTGGCATGTCGCCGCGCCTCGTGGTGGTCTCGATCAGACCAGCGGCTTCCCACACCAGGCGGTGGATCTCGCCCGGGTGAAGGGGATCGATGACGCGCAGGGGTTCGAGCAGTTCGACAAGCCCGGGCGGCACGGCGCGCTGGCCAGGACGCGCGGCAGCGCAGGCGAGCGCACTCAGAAGCAGACCAGCGGCCAGGATCCAGGGCCGTTCGTCCGGCTGGGAACCCTGCAGGATCACCAAACCAGCCAAGGACAGGACAACCGCACCGGTGAGGAGGCAGCGCTCGCGGGCCAGGTTGCGGGTGCGGGCATTCTCGTCCGGGCCGGGGTCGATCACGATCGTGGTAGCCGATGACCAGGCTAGGCGGATGCCCGCCGCCGGGACGTGCAGGGTGTGCTGGCAGGTCATGACGCCTCGGTGGTCGACCCGATGGGTGCGGTCACGCGGACCAGGACTGCGCACTGGTTGGAGATGTCGGAGACCCATCCGGTCCAGGTCTGCCAGGCATGGGCGGGGTTGGGTGCCTCGGGCGGTAGATCGAGTAGGAGGGCCAGGCGGTGGGCGTCCCGAGTGGAGGTCGCCGTGACGGTGAGCTGGATGATCTTGATGACGTCCTGCCCGAACGTGAGGGTGACGAACTCGGTGTCGATGTCGCGCACACGCACGTGCGACCAGTAGCCGATGACTGACCTCGCCCAAGCCCGGTCGTAGGTCGCCCTGGTCATCGTGGGGCCCGGCGTGGTCGTGGAATTCATCGCGGGCCTCCGACGACGTGCACCGGGCCTGATGGTCGGGACGGGGGAGCGACCAGCAGGTGGTGGTCGGCCAGGGCCCAGGCCCGGCAAGGGTGCTTGGGGCGCCACCAGTAGGGCCGCCATGAGTGGCAGCGTTGGCAGCGGGGGGCTTCACCCCGTTTGGTGGACACGCTGATACTGGATCGTGGATCCAGAGGAAGCGAGTTTGATCCGCATGGCTATGAAGAACTATCCGGAGGAGTTCAAGGCCGATGCTGTGGCCTTGTACGAGTCCACACCCGGGGCGACGATCAAGGGGATCGCCCGGGACTTGGGCGTCTCGCGAGAGACGTTGCGGTTATGGGTGCGCCGCGCGGCTGAGCAGCGCGGGCAGGCCGCCGTGACGGCCGGTCCGGCAGCGGGCACGACGCCCGGCGAGCCGGCGGTGCGTTCCGGTGGCCGGGTCGGGCAGCTGGAGGCACGGGTCGCCGAGCTCGAGGCAGCCAACGCTCGCCTGGAG
>NZ_JAMTCT010000014.1 GCF_024171995.1 Promicromonospora umidemergens
TGAGCCGGAAAGACAGCGCCTCCAGCGCGCCGGCGGTGGGGAGGTTGTCCAGCCAGCGCCACCCGGGGCGTCCCACGATCGCCCCACCGCTGTCACGCGAGTCGCGCAGGAGCTGCAGCGAGGAGGTCAGGAAGCTGACGGTGAAGATCCCGGCGGCGCCGACGGCGACGCCGACATGGATGACCAGCCAGTAGGACTGCAGGGCGGGGAACAGGCCGGTGGCCGGGGTGTAGAACGCGTTGACGGCCAGCACCAGGAACAGCGTCGCGATGCCGGTGACGAAGGTTCCCAGGAAGCGCGCGTCTCGGCGCAGGTTGAGCAGGACGAACGCGAGCAGTGACGCACAGGTACCCACGAGCGTGAACTCGTACATGTTCGACCATGGTGTGCGGCCGGCCGCGACGCCGCGTAGCACGATGGCCGCGATGAGCAGGCTCGTGGCCAGCCACGTCGTGGACACGCCAACGGCCGCGGCGCGCCGGGGCGCGACCACCGCTGACGCGCCGGTGAAGGCGGGTGCTGCGCGGTGCTCGGCTTGCCGCGAAAGGTCGATCGCGAACGCGATCAGCGCCACCACCAGAACGGTGGCCGCCGACCAGACAAGGAGCACGCTCAGAGCAGAGATCTCCATCGAGGGGGTCCCTTCCAAAGATCAGCCATGTCCGACGCCGGAGGTGGGACAGGCGATGTAGTCATCAACGGCGCGCCGACCGGCAGGGGTGAGTTGTCGCAGGGGCGCGCAGAGGGCTTGCGACGGCATGCCGACGTTCGGGGAATCAGGCAGAGATGAGCCACGATTCCGGCCTCACGCCGACGATGCGGTCGCGGCCAAGCCGCCACGGGGTGCGGGAGCGGCTACGGGGTCAGCGATGTGGGAGAGCGTTCACCATCGAACGGCTCGCCGTGTCTACCGTCGACACACACCCCACGACAACGGGTTCGTCGACGTGAACGGAGCGACATCACGCATCACCCAGGTCGGCCACGCGGACGCAGGGACGCGTCGGTGCAGCCGGTGCAGCGGCGCACCCCGCCCGGCAGCGAGGAGGACTCCGGCAACCACAAGCGCGCACAGGCACAGCAGGCTGATCGTGTCGTGGGCATGCGTCCCGGCGCCCGGAGCCGGATCATGGGCCGAGACGGCGCTGTCGCCGCCGAGCCACGCCACCGGTTCCGCGCCCAGCTCAGCCGTCATCGTTGCTGCCGTTGGGGCGGAAGACTCTCCCGCCGTCGCACCGAGCACACCGGTCAGCGCCAGCAGCACGATCACGAGCACGCGCTGCACGGCGCTCGAGCCTGCTCGACGTCGGACCGGGACACTCATAGTGGGAGCATCCTAAAGGCACAGCCTTGACGCTCCGACCGAGGCGCGAGATCCCAGCACCTATGGGGTTGCGCGCTGTCATACGCCCCGGCCAGGTCGTCATGGGCGGAAGGTCGCATCACCGCGCCGTGTTGCCAGGCACCGTGTCCGCTCCGTTACTGTTGGCTCGCCATGAGCCTGACACGTCACCTCCGTTCGCTGCTCGCCGATCCCCGGCGAGAGACTGCGAGCGTCCTGACCGTCATGTTCCTGGTGCTCGCGGTCGTCAGCGTGCATGTCCTGTGCAACGTGCACCTGGACGAACCAGCTCAGAGCACGGGGCACTCGCACCAGGCCCCCGTGCCGGACGCAGAGCAGGAGTCGGCGTCCGCGCCGACGTCCCTCATCGAGGCAGCTCCCGCACCGCTGGGTGGCGGATCGCACGGCTGCTCCGATCACCACTCGGCGATCGCACAGTGCGACCCGGTCACCCCGACCTCGCCGGGGCCCGCCGTGGCGCCGGCTTCCAGCGTGCAATGGCTGGTCTCGGATCTGGCGCACTCGGAGCGCGCGGCCCGGCACATCGGCACGCTCGCGGCTGCGCCGTCGTTGACTGCGCTGGGGATCTCCCGGACGTAGACCACCACACCCCGTCGGCATCACCCCCTTTGGGTGTCGACCGGATTCGCACGCCCTGATCCGGGGCTGCACGTGTGGTTCTACTCCGATCCGAAAGGTCCCCCGCTTTCATGGAGCCCAGCTTCAACCTCACCTCGCCCACTTCCGGTCGTGGTCGTCATCGGGCGGTCCGCCGTCCCGTCCTGGCCACGGTGGCCCAAGCAGCATCCGAGCACGTGAGCGCGTTCGCCGGTCGCACCGCCGTGGTTGCCGCGGCCGGTTCCGGCGTGCTGCTGTCCCTGGTGGCCGCGCCCTCCGCGCAGGCCGCACCGGCCACGGAGCTGAGCACCTCGCTGGCCGGCAAGCCCGTCCAGGGCACACTCGACTCGGCAAGCCTCGACGCCCTGACCTCGCAGGCCCGCCAAGCGGTCGCCGCGGCCCCTGTCGTGACCGTCGCTCCCGATGCGGACCTTAAGGTCGAGAAGACTGCCGTCTCGGTAACTTCCGCTGCGGAGAACGAGGAGTACCGGGCACAGGTCGCTGCCGAGGAGAGCGCCGAACGGGGTTCGGCGGTGGTGTCGATCGGGATGCGGTATCTCGGGGTGCCGTACCTGTGGGGTGGTTCAACCCCGGCGGGGATGGACTGCTCCGGGTTCACCTCGTACGTGTACGCACAGGTCGGGATCAACCTGCCACGGACCTCGTCCGAGCAGCGCTACGCCGGACCCGAGGTGCCCGCCTCCCAGGCACGGCCCGGTGACCTGATCTGGTCGCCCGGACACATCGCGATCTACGCCGGAGACGGCATGCAGATCGAGGCCCCGGTCCCGGGCCAGACCGTGCGATACACCAGCATCTGGCAGTCCAACCCGACGTTCATCCGCGTCGGCTGACCTGGCCACCGGTGAGGGGCCCCAAGGCCCCTCACCGGTCGCACGGCCTTGCTTCCTGGACGCGATCCAGACGGTTGGCGCCCCGTCGGGCGCGGACCCGTCATGCCCACATCCTTGTGAAAGACACCATGCACATCCACCACACGGCACTGATCCCATCTCACCGGCCACGAACCGGGCTCCGGCAGTACACCCGGCGTGCCGGGGCAGCCGCGCTCTTCGTGATCGGTCTGCTCCTGCTCACCGCGCCACCTGCGACAGCCCACGACCGACTGCTCTCCTCGGCCCCGGCGGACGGCACCACGGTCACCGCCCTGCCGCCCGAGATCGTCCTGACGTTGTCCGAGGCCCCGTTGGCTACCGGCGCGCAGGTCGCGGTCACCGCGACGGACGGATCCATGCTCTCCACCGGCCCGGTCAGCGTCGAAGAGGCAACCGTGACCGTCCCGGTGACCGGGCAAGGACCAGCGGGCACGTACACCGTTGCCTGGCACGTCGTCTCCTCCGACGGGCACCCGATCGAGGGCGCGGTGGAGTTCGCCCTCGAACCCGCCACGCAGGCGTCACCGTCGCCAACCGCCGACCAAACCGAGCAGAGCGAGTCCGCCGCCGCCGGCCCGGAAACGGCCAGCGACGAGTCAGCGCCTTCAGCCACGCAAGGGCTCGCGGCCCCGGTCGACTCGCACGACAACGGCAGGACGACCGACCCGCTCGTCGTGGTGGCGGTCGGCATCGCCCTCGCTGTGGTGATCCTGATCGTGATCACCTTCGTCACCCGACGACGCGACGACGCACCCGAGTCCGGCCGCAGCACCGACACGCTGGAATGATCCCAGCCAGTGCCCCAGCCGGGACGATGGCTCAGGCGATGACCGGACAAGTCGCCGCTGTCGCGGCCCACATTGACGGTCCGGTCTGGATTCCCACTGATCCGCCCTCGTGGGAGACGTATCTGGCGCCCACCATCCAGCCGATCCCGGTGATCCCGATCATCGGGCTCGCCCTGGCTGCTCTCTATCTGGCCGGAGCCGTCCGGGTCTGGACCACCGGTAGGCGCTGGTCGCCGTGGGCGACGCTGTCGTTCCTGACCGGGTGCGCGGTGCTGGTGGTCGTCATGGGCGCCGGGGTGGAGGGCTACGGGCTCGAGATGTTCTCCGTGTTCATGTTCCAGCAGCTGACCCTGATGATGGCCATCCCGCCCCTGCTCGTGCTCGGCCGGCCCGGCACGCTCCTGCTGCGCGCCGTGCCCCACCACGGCTTCGGCAGGACGGTGCTAGTCGCAGCGCGGTGGGGGCTGCGTTCCGGAGTCGGGCGGGTGCTCCTGCACCCGGCACTGATGATCCCGGTGTTCCTGCTGTGCTTCTACGCGCTCTACTTCAGCTCGCTGGCCGGGCGCCTGCTCAGCACCTGGACCGGCCACCTCAGCCTGGAGCTGCTGTTCCTGATCGCGGGAATCCTGTTCACCGTTCCGGTCCTGTCCAGGGACCCTCTGCCCAACCCGCAGGGGCACCTCGGTCGAGCGGCCGACATGTTCATCGAGATGCCGACCCACGCCTTCTTCGGCGTCATCGTGATGATGTCCACCACCCCGATGGTCAGCGCCTTCACTCACCCGCCGCAGTCCTGGGGAATCGACGTCCTGGCCGACCAGGTCACCGCCGGGGGCCTGGCCTGGTCCTACGGCGAACTGCCCGCCCTGATCGTGCTGCTGATCATCTTCGTGCGCTGGCGCAAGGACGAGTCCCGGCAGACCGCCGCCGCCGACCAGCACACCCTGCACGGAGACCCGGAGCTGGACGCCTACAACGCGTATCTCCAGCAGCTGGCGGAACGTGACCGGCGATCATGACCACCGGCGATATGCGAACCAGTCGAACCTCCAGGAGGGGCACACCTATGAGCATCGTGGATAACCCGCCGCGTGGGGCGAAGACACCGGGGAACCTTCGACATGGTCCTGCGGTGGTCGCGTTCTGCGCGGGCCTGATCCTGCTGCTTGCCGGGTGTGCGACGGCGGCGCAGTCGGGTGCGGGCCAGGTCGCCGACCAGGGCTTCGTGTCCGGCGACGGTTCGGTGCGAACCTGGGACCTCGGTGACCGCGACGGTCCCGTCCGCGTGACCGGGACCGCGTTCGACGGTCAGGAGATCGACACGGACGACTGGGATACCGACGTTCTCATACTGAACACCTGGTACGCCGCGTGCCCGCCGTGTCGCGCGGAGGCACCGGACCTGGTGGCTGTTGCCGAGCAGTTCGAGCCGGACGGCGTGCGGTTCCTAGGGATCAACACCGAGGACGAGGTGCCGACCGCCGAGGCCTTCGAGCGGACCTTCGCCGTCCCCTACCCGAGCATCGGGGACCGCAGCGGCCGGGTCGTCGCCGAGCTCAACGGCGTCGTCCCGCTGCAGGCGGTCCCGACCACGGTCGTGGTCGACAAGGACGGGATGGTGGCCGCACGCGTCATCGGCCAGATCGAGCGGTCCACCCTGGAGAGTCTGGTCGAGGATGTGCTGGCCGAGGACGAGCCCACCGGCGCTGGTTCGTGAGAACCCGTCGATGACGTCGCTAGTCCCGGTTCGTCGGCGTGCAGCATCCATCGGCGCAACCCTCGGACGCACCGGCTCCCGAGGTTACGGCCCCGGGCGTAATGGCCTCGGTCGTGCTGGTACCGGTGGTGACCAGGGCGCTGACGGGGCTGCAGCAGGCATCGCCTCGCCAGGCCTCGATGCCTTCCTTGACGGCGACTCCCGCGATGACCAGCGCTGCCAGGGGATCGGCCCAGGTCCACCCGAGGGTGGAGTTGAGCAGCAGACCGACCAGGAGCACCGCGGACAGGTAGGTGCACAGCATCGTCTGCTTCGAGTCCGCGACCGCGGACGCCGAGCCGAGCTCGCGCCCGGTGCTGCGCTCGAACCAGGACAGGAACGGCATGACCACCAGGCTCACCGCCGCCAGCACGATCCCAACCGTGGAGTGATCGGGCTCGGCCCCACCCAGGAGGGTGCGTGCGGCGTCAACCGTGACGAAGAGTGCCAGGCCGAAGAACGACAGCGCGATGACCCGCATGGCAACGCGCTCACGACGGTGCGGATCGGGGGCGGCGAACTGCCACGCGACTGCGGCGGCCGACAGTACCTCGACGATGGAGTCCAGGCCGAAGCCGACCAGCGCGGCCGATGATGCCATCCGTCCGGCCGTGATGGCGACGACTGCTTCGATGACGTTGTAGGTGATCGTCGCGGCGACGATCCACCGCACCCGGCGCTCCAGCACCGATCGGCGGGCGGCTCTCAATGGGCGGGGCCAATACTGATGGTGGTCATGAGCAGGTGCATCCCTCGGGTGAGCAGCAGGTCGGGTCGACGGTCACGACCAGCTTGAGCAGGCCGTCCAGCGCCGGGGCCAGGTGCGGATCGGCGAGGCGGTACCAGGTGCGCCGCCCTTCCGGAATGGCCTCCACCAGCCCGCAACCGCGCAGGCATGCGAGCTGGTTGGACATCACCTGCCGCGAGACCCCCAACGCAGTGGCCAGATCCGACGGGAACGCCGGCGCCTCACGCAAGGTCAGCATGATTCGCGCTCGCGTCTCGTCCGACAGCGCGTGTCCCAGCCTCGCCAACGCCGCGGTGTGCGTCAGCGTCACCGTCTCGCCGGTCGCCAGCCCCATCGGGGCACCGCTCTTCTCCATGCCGCCAGACAGTACACGATCTCGTGTACTGTCTGGCGGCATAGGTAACCACGAGCAGAGCTCCCGGGCCGTCGGGAGAACGCCAGCCGGGCGGTTGCCGGCTGATCCGGACCGAGACGATTCCTGACACGGTTCGTGACACGGTTGCCGTCGTGACACGCGAGCTGACACGGGTGTTGCGCCTATGAACGCCCGCGCTTGCCGATGATTGCCCACCCATGTGAGGCTGGGCCTACGTCGCTCAGAAACGGCGAGATTCCGCCGTCTATGACGCCCATCAGGGCGAACGCGACCGCCACATCAGTCGGCTCTGCGGACGTCGAAGAGTTTCGCTTCACCGAGAAGAGGTCGGGGGTCGAATCCCCCTAGGGCGTGTCTCCCATATGTATGGTGAGGTGCGCGGCAGACTCGGGACGTGACGTCTTCGCGGTACCAGTTGCTGACCGATGAGCAGTGGGAACTGATCGAGCCCCTGCTCCCGTCGAACACGGGCCGGCGCGGACACCCGTTCTGGAACAACCGGCGCGTGGTCGAAGGGATCGTCTACCGGTACCGGACCGGGATCCCGTGGCGGGACCTGCCGGTCGAGCACTTCGGATCCTGGCGCACGGTCTGGAAACGACACCGCCGGTATGCCGGAGACGGCACCTGGGACAACGTGCTGTCCCGGCTGCTTGCTCAGGCCGACACGGACGGGAAGATCGACTGGACCGTGTCGGTGGACGCCACGGTCAACCGGGCCCACCAGCACGGCACGAACACCACGCGCCCCGAGCAGGACACAGGGGGCGGTCTCGAACTACACGAACCTCCCCACTGACTTCGTCCACAGCCCGCTGGGCGGAGACCGCGAACCGGCAGGTCACGGCATCGGTCGCTCCCGTGGCGGGCTGAGCACCAAGATCCACCACGCGGTCGACGGACGTGGCAGGCCGCTGGCCGCGGTGGTCACCGGCGGGCAACGTAACGACGGCGCGATGATGCTCGAGGTCCTGGCCGACATCCGCGTCCCACGCACCGGGCCAGGACGACCACGCACCCGCCCCGAAGCGGTACTCGCGGACCGGGCCTACGCCACCGGCCCGATCCGCAAGCACCTACGCGGGCGGGGCATCAAGACCGTGATCCCCGAGAAGAAGGACACGACCGCCGCCCGCAAACGCCGCGGCTCGGCCGGCGGGCGGCCACCGGCCCTGGACACCGAGCTCTACAAACAGCGCAACGTCGTGGAACGCTCCTTCGCCCTGACCAAGCAATGGCGCGGCCTGGCCACCCGCTACGACAAGCTCGCCACCACCTACCGCGCCGCGACCATCCTGTCCGCCTGCCTCATCTGGTCACGCCATATAGGAGACACGCCCTAGCTCCACCCGGTGAAGGCCGCTTAACTGCTCGAAAGAGCAGGTTAGCGGCCTTCGGCTTTCCTCGCGGGAGTGTCCTCGTGGTCGCGTTCGGTTCGACGACCCCTGACACTGGCTCTGTTTTGCGGGACACACCTGGGCTGACATGGGCAATGTCGGAGGGTCCTGCTAATTTTAGAGAGAGGTAAGGAGCTCGGGATCGGACCTGAGCCACCACCGGTTTCTTCTCTTCGCGGCATGGAGTGCGGGCCTGTACCTGCGCCACCGCCGAGCCTCCGATCTTGTCTGCTTGCGGGCGTACGCGTGCGCCCGCCGGAAGGATGTCTTTGCGATGACGATCTATTCTCAGCATGCCCATCGTGGGAAGGCCCAGGTCCTGGCCACCTATCGCGGTCCCGACGGTGTGGTGTCAGCGACGGTGACCAGCATCGAGTCGACCGAGCTGGCAGCGCCAGTCGTGGACGCGCTCAACCGGGTCTCGGCGGCCGCGACGGTGCCGGTGAGCGTGTACGACGAACGTGGTGAGACCAACGAGATGTACCCGATCGGGCATCTGGCCGCTCTGACCGATGTGGCAGCACGTGCGGACCTGCTCACCACGACTCACAGCACCTGGTACGCCATGGCGACGTGGTTGCTGCACAAGGCGCTGACTGACCTTGACCATGCCCTGCTGACCGTGCCGGCGCCTGTGCGTACGGCGCTGCAGGCCGAGCTGGAGACCGATGCCAAATGGCTGCGGTTGGCTTTGGCTGAGTACACGGAGGGCGACGATCTTCCGCAGGATGACGATCGTCGGGTGTGGGACTTTGGCGAGCAGTTCGTCGCACTGGTCGAGGACGGCCTGGCGGACCGTGATCGGGAGATGCTGGACCGAAATGAAGCGTCTGCCACGCCCCAGGAAGTGACGGAGGCTGCCCACGATTTGCGAGTGCTGCTGCAGGCGCGTGCCCGGTCGTCTGAGCCCGATGTGGAACTGGACCTGTTCGGACCGGTCGTCAGTGTCGACCCCACGTTCGCGATCGACGTGCCGGACGACGAGGAGCGGCTCGAGGTCTCGGTACACGTGCCGGTGCTCGACCCTCGGTGGCGGCGAGGGTGGGAGATATCGCTGCAGCGGTGGGTCGACGACGAGTTCGACGAGGACGGGTTCGCGACCGCGTCCCACACCGAAGAGGTGCTGTGCTGTGAACTCGAAGAGCGCCCTGAGCTTGCTGACGTCCTCCAGTTGCTCAACCAGGCTCGTACCTCGCTCACGGACTGGGCGGGCACCGCGATCGGCGAGGTTCTCCAAGGCACGCGCTTCGTCGTGACGCGGCGAGCGGAGAGCTAGCCGACCACGCCACAGCAGACACTGCCTGCTGGCCAGAAAAAACGAAGACCCCGGGCCTGGAATCGTCAGGGCCTGGGGTCCTCGTGTCCTGCCGTCGGGCGGCGACCGAGCTCAGGCCAGCGGCTTGGCGGACTGGCTGTCGGCGCGCGGTGTCGAGTCGGGTGTCCTGCGCGGCGCGATAGTCGGCCCCTCGCCGGTTGCGTGTTCGCACCGACCGCATAGCGTGGCCGCACCTTGGAGGACGGGATTCATATGGTGTCGGCGGCGGCGGTGTATGTGCGGATCTCGCAGGACCGCTCAGGTTTGCAGGCGGGTGTGCTGCGGCAGCAGGAGGACTGCCTGGACCTGGCGGCGCGGCTGGGTTTCGAGGACCCCGTCGTGCTCGCCGACAACGACATCTCGGCCTATGACGGCGGCAGGCGTCCCGGGTATGAGCTGTTGGTGGAGCAGATCCGTGCTGGGGTCACGACCGTGGTCGTGTGGCACGTTGATCGCCTGTACCGGCAACCGCGCGAGCTGGAGGACCTGATCGGGCTGGTCGAGCGGCATCCGGTCCGGATCGAGGCGGTCCGGGGTGGGGGCCTGGACCTGAACACGGCTGAGGGGCGGTTGATGGTGCGGCAGCTGGTCGCTGCGGCGGCGTACGAGTCGGGTCACAAGTCCGACCGGATCAAGCGCACAGCCCGCCGCGAGGCCGAGCAGGGTGCCTGGCACGGCTCAGCCCGGTACGGGTACGGTCCCGGCGGCGTGCTGATCCCCGAGGAAGCGGCCGTGGTCCGGCAAATGGCTGACCGGTTCCTGGCCGGCGAGTCGCTGCGTTCAATCGCCCGCTGGCTGAACACTTCCGGGATCGCACCCGGTCGGGCGGGGACCGGTACAGCTGGGATCTGGTACCCGTACACGGTCCGCAGCGTCCTGGCCTCGGCACGGATCTCCGGGCAGCGCGCCTACGCCCCCGGCCGACGCGCGGACCCTGTCGATGGTAGGGAGATCCTGGGGCCGGGTGACTGGGAGGCGATCATCACCCCGGAACAGACCGCCCGGATCCGAGCGATCGTGGCCGACCCGTCCCGCCGCCCAGCACGCCCCGCGGTGTTGTCACTCTTGGGCGGGATCGCCAGGTGCGGCAAGTGCGGCGCGGGGCTGACCATCGTGAAGCACACCCCGGCAGCGGGTGGGACCGCGACTCTGCGGTACGCCTGCCGATCAGATCTCTCCAGGCCCGAGCGTGGAGGAGTGACCATCGGCGCGGCCCACCTGGACGAGCACGTCACGGCCCGGGTGCTGCACCGGCTTGCGGCCCCGCGTACCTCGGCGCGTGCCGGCTCGACCACGGCAGTACTCGCACAGATCAGCACTCTGAACGCTCGCCTGGCGGAGATCGACCAGGACCGCCAGGACCGGCTGATTTCGGTCCGGGAGCACACCGCGGCTCGTACGGCCGCGCGAGAAGCCCTGGCTGCGGCCGGAAGGGCTCTGGCGGCCGTGACCGGCGGAGCGGTCGCGTTGCACGGTGCACCCATCGGCGACCGATCCGGACTGGAGGTGTGGTGGGAGTCGCTGGACGTGCCCGGTCGTCGTGCGGTGATCAAAGCCTTGACGAATCGAGTGATCGTGGGACCAGGCCAGCGCGGACGCGGGTTCGACTCCCGCCGGGTGCGAATTACCTACTCCCGCTGAGTCTCCGGGCGCCGGCGCCTGCCCGTCCATGCGCGGCAACTATGGCGTTCGGTCGGAACGACGTTCTGACCGGTGCGGCCTCTGATCTGGCATGTGACCCATTCAGAACCAGCCCTTCTCTATCTACGGATCTCGGTTAACCGGACTGCGGAGCACGCGTCTATCGACCAGCAGCGCGACGACTGCCTCAGGCTCGCAAAACGGCTGGGCCATACCCGCACGATCACGTTCATCGACGAGGCGGTCTCCGCATACCAGGAACGCGCCCGGCCCGCTTACCGCCGGCTCCTGGACCACCTGGCACGACGCGTGGGTACTGCGACTGTGATCGTGTGGCATCTGGATCGCCTGTACCGGAGACCGGCCGACCTAGAAGAGCTGCTGGACCTGCTTGACACACGAGCAGCGCGAGTGGAGACCGTTCAGGGTGGTGGCTTCGACCTCAACACCCACGAGGGCCGCCTGTTCGCCCGGCAGCTGGTCGCGTTCGCGAACTACGAATCCGCACACAAAGGAGCTCGTGTCGCCCGAGCCCAGCAGCAGCGCGCCGCCCAGGGGTTGCTGCACGGCGGGAGCCACTACGGCTACCGCGACGACGGCACCCTGCATCCCGTGCACCGCCCGGTCTTGCGACGGATCATCGAGGACTACCTGATCGGGGTCGGTGTCTCATCGATCGCCAGGGAGCTCACCCAAGCCGAGGTCCCAACCCCGACCGGAAACACCGTCTGGGGGTACACGACGGTGCGAGCGATCCTGGCCAGCGACCGGCTTCACCAACGATCCCGGTCCCATCCCGGGCGGTGGAGAAGCGTCGTTACCCCTATCGAGTCGGCGTTGATCCGGGCACAGCTGATCGCACCCCGCAGCGACGCGGCACGGTCCTCGAGCAGTCTCCTGGGTGGGATCGCCCGCTGCGCAGCATGCCGTACCCGAATGGTGACCGGTGTGAACAGGCACGCTCGGCGTCGGTACTTCTGTCCAAACGTGCGCACGTGTTCGGCTCGCGCCCGGATCGACGGCGACCAGCTCGATGCCATCGTTCACGAAGGCCTCCATGCTGAGCTCAGCAGCGGTCAGCAAGCGGTCGGTCTGCTCTGTGACACCGACGAACTGTTGAGCACCCTGGAGAACGCAACGGCAGACCTGAACGGCCTGGCTGAGCAGTACGGGACCGCGCGGTTGACCCGCGAGGAACTGCTTCAAGCGCGGACTGTGCCGTTGAACAGGATCGAAAGTTGCGTCGAGGAGCTGTTGCGTCATCGCCGAGCTCGGATACTCCAGTCCGATCCCGAGGTCCTGCTCGTGACTGGGCAGATACAGCTGTACCGGCAGCGAGCGCTCGTCGATGCGATCTTTGCTGAGCTGCTCGTGCATGCGCACAGTACCGGGGCCCGGACACGGCTCGATGTTGTATTGAGGATCTGACCTGCGGACTTGTCTGGCAAGCGAGCCGGGGTAGTGCTGTCAGATCCGACACGTGGTAACCCCGCAATTCCGGCACACTGACGTGTGCGCGGCAGCAAGCCAGGGGATATGGCTGGTGTCACCTGTCCGTGCAGCAGTCCCGACCAGCACGAGACGATGGTGCGTTGCGGAACATACCGCAGCTGCAGCTCGACGCCACAGAATCTCAATCGCCCTCGGTTCTGTTCCGTCTTCTAAGCGGGTTCCGGTGAAGGCTCGGGACTGAGCGTAGGCCGTCTCGACTTCGATCGGGACGGAGTGGTGGAGGGCTTGGTCCAAGCGCTGGTGATTCTTTCAGCGGACCCTGTCCATGGTCGCGTATTCGACCTCGGCTACCGAGGGCCAGGCGGGTCGGGCGTGGACCAGCTCGGTCTTGTAGGGGCCGTTGACGGTCTCCGGCCAGAGCGTTGTCGTAGCTCGTGCCACGATGCGGACCGAAGACCTGCCGCTGGAAGCACCCAAGCCGGTCCTGCTCACCACCGCTCGTTATCCGTCTGGCGGCCCTCGTGCCGGTCCAGGTTGTGGTCAGTCATCTCGGTGGTCGCTTCCCACTCGCTGGTGTGGTCGGGGCCGGTGAACCCGCATGCAGCACAGCGGACATGGTGCACGGTCGTGCCGTCTTCTAGATTGGTCGGAATGACACGTGCGGTCTCCAGGCGTTGACGCTCTGGCGGCCCGTGACGTGTGCCAGCCGCATTATGCTTGGCGCAGATGGGGCAGGCATCAGGATCTTCCCCGTCGAAGACTGCGGGCATGACGACGCGCACCTGCCTGCCGCATAGCGCGATGGCCGACGTCGCGGTTCCCTCGAGGTACACGGGCGCGGTAGGCCGCCTGAACCGAGGACTCGGCACGGCGTGGACAGGGCCCGGTTCGTCGGGAACTACCGGTTCTGGGGGCGCGCCCAACGCCAGTCGCTTCATGCCGTACCGGGCGTAGGCGGCGCGAACGAGCAGTTGCCTGTTCACGGCCGCCATTCCTCGTCGTAGTCCGGGTGGTTCGCGTACGTGAGAGCGAGGGCGCGTACGGCAATGCGCAGCCCGTCTTCGAGACCAGCACGTCGCTGCTCCGGAAGGTCGAGCTCCGCATCGTGCATGCCGATGATCGCCCGCTTCGCTTCGCACTCGGCGAGAGCTCGTCGCGGCGAGACGCCTACCATCCAGGTGCCCGTCGGGTGTAGAGCTGTTTCTCGTCGTTTCCACCACGCCGTGAGTTCAGCGTCACTGTGCCCCAGCTGGTCCTGGTGTGCAGCACGCAGCTCAGGGTCGCTCGGAGCCGACTGCTCAACCGCTTGTGCCGCTGCCTCATCCTCGGCGATGCGCGCCTCCAAGAACTCGATAAGAGTCATACGGCGCATCATGCCGCTTCTGTTCTGATCTCGCCGTAGGCGCACCGCGATCGCCGACGGCGGAGAATGTGGGACACAAGATGTTCGTCCGCTCACTCTTCAAGAGCGAGAACGCGAAAGGTACGAGCAGACGCAGAGTCGCGTGAACCCGCGCTAGCTAGGCGAACACTCATGGCTTGCGCTCGCCGAAGCGGGTGAGGGTGCCGTCGTCGATGCCTGCGCCAGTGTCGGGTTTGGGGCCTTGGAAATGGGGGCGGAGTGGTTCTATGCGGTGGTCGATCTGGTCGGCCGCCGCCCGCCGCACTACCCGAAGAAATTTCAGTGGTAAACCCTGCGCTTGCGGCACATTGGCTCCGGGGACAGGTGTGCAGGCCTGACGCTCAGAGAGTCCGAGCAGAAAATCGTCCTGTTCGGGTGGCACCGCGACGTCTGCGACGTCTGGCTGCAGCGCCTGGCTGGGCGTCACCCAGCGGCGCGCGGCCCGCGAGCACTACGCCGAGCGGTTGGAGGAGTTCCGGGAGCTCGCTCCGGACGTCGAGGCGCCGGACGTGCCGGAAGCGGGGGCGCAGCAGGGGAGCAGTGTGCGCCCGGTTCACCCGCTATGGGACATAGCGGCAGTATCGGCCTTACGCGTCGGAGTCCTTCTCTACGACGGCAAGCCGCCCGCCGGTATCCCCCTCGCTGTACCGCCACAGGGGCATCGGCAGGTTCGGGTCGCTGTGCGGGCCGCGCAGCATCCGGTAGCCGCCCTCGGCCCGCTTCCAGAGCCCCGCCTCGACGAGCCGGTCGATGTCTGCGGCCATCGCCTCCACGTTGACGCGCAGCTCGGCCAGCCCTTCGTCGGTCACGAAGCCTGTCTGGCCCGCCTTGGACGTCCACGAGCCTGCCCGGACGAACAGCCCGAACGCTGCCAGCCCGTCAGGACCGCGCAGCGGCTCAAGCTCGTTGATTTCGTGATGCCAGTCGAACGTACCCATGCACGTGATCCTGGCACACGCGGGCCCTCGAAGGTGCGCCCACAAGCTAGACGCCCGCTTGATCCAGGGGGGATGGAGACTGCTGCACGGATAGGTAACAACTGACTGGTGGTGCCGACCGGCATCGCTGGAAGGATGTTCAACCTGCCCGTACCCCACCCCACCCCAAAGAGTTCCGTGACGACGTCGTGGCGCGTGGCCATACTCCGACCAGCCAGATCGCGCAGGACTTCGGGATCAGCGAGTCCTGCTTTCTGCAGCAGCTGAAGACTGATCTCCCGCCTCACCAGCCCGGATACTGCTGTCACATCTGACACGTGGTAAAGACCACGCTGCTCGCCGCACTGCTCTCCCTGGTTCCCCACGACGAGCGTGTGGTGACCGTGGAAGAGGCGCGCGAGCTGCGGCCCGCGCACCCGCACGCTGTGCACCTCGCTGCCCGACGTGCCAACGTCGAGGGCGCCGGGGCGGTCGACCTCGCGGACCTCGTGCGGAACGCGCTGCGCATGCGGCCCGACCGGATAGTGCTCGGCGAGTGCCGGGGTGCCGAGGTGCGCGAGGTCCTCATGGCGATGAACACCGGGCACGACGGCGGGTTCGCGACCCTGCACGCCAACGCCGTCGCCGTCGTGCCGGCCCGGCTGGAGGCGCTCGCAGGGCTCGCCGGGATGACTCGTGAGGCGGTGGCCGCCCAGGCTGCCGGGGCGCTGGACGTCGTGCTGCACCTCCGGCGGTCGCACGGTGCTCGCTACCTGGCGGAGATCGGGCTGGTGGGGCGTACACCGGGCGGGGAGCTCGCGGTCCGGACAGTTGCACGGTGGGACGGCAGCGGCGGCTGCGAGGTCGAGCCGAACGGGTGGGCCGAGCTGGCGGGCAGGTACGGGCCGTGGTGAGGGCGACGGAGTCACTCGGGGTGGGGCTTCTGGTCGCGATCGGTGCCTGGCTGGTGCTGGCGCGCGGTGGGCGCCGCCTGCGGGACGTGCTCGATGCTCAAGGCCAGGGGCTCGGGGCAGACCGCGGAGCGCCGGCCGGTGCGGATCTGCGGTCTTACGGCTCGTCGACGGCACGGCAAGGTCGCAGGCTCCGCGCCGGACGCGGTCCTGGCAGCGACGTCCGGGTGGTCGTGATGCAGGTGGTCGCCCTGCTCAAGGCCGGCTCGTCGCCCGGACTCTCCTGGTCCCGCGCAGCAGGTGTCGGCGCTGATCTCATGGGCGTCCCGGACGTCGAGGGGCTCACCAGGGTGCTCGGGGCCCGGCACGCGGAGGCTGTGGTCGCGGCGACCCGGCTCGCGCTCGATGTCGGCGCCCCGCTCGGGCGGGTCCTGGAACAGGTCGCCGGAACGCTCGTCGCGGAGGCCGAGTCGAGGGCGGAGCGGGACGCGGCGCTCGCTGGTCCGCGGACGACCGGACGGCTGCTCATGTGGTTGCCGATCGCAGGCGGGTTCCTCGGGTGGGGGCTCGGCGCCGACCCGGTGGCCACGGCGACGGACGGCGGCGTCGGCACCGTGGCGGTGAGCCTGGGGCTGGTGCTGCTCGTGACCGGTCGGGTCTGGTCGGACCGGCTGGTGGTTGCTGCCCGAGGTGCCGATCAGCCCGGCGTGGACATCCAGGTCGTGCTGGAGCTCGTGGCTGCCGCCGTGCGCTCCGGAGCCGGCGTGCCGAGGGCGCTGGAGGCGACAGCTGCGGCGGTCGGCGGACCTGACGGTGCGGTGCTGACCCGGGTCGCCCACGCCCTCGTGCTCGGAGCGGCCTGGGAGCGTGCGTGGGCCGACACCCCGGCGGCGCTGGAGCCGATGGTCCGGGCGCTGCGCGGCGCCTGGCTGGACGGCGCAGCGCCGGGCGAGGCGCTCAGGGCTGCCGGCGAGGAGGTGCGGCATGAGCGGAGGGGCGCGGCCAGAACGGCTGCCGCTCGGCTCGGCGTGCGGCTCGTGCTCCCGCTGGGCATGTGCTACCTGCCCGCGTTCGTGCTGGTGGGCCTGGTCCCCGTGCTGCTGGCGCTGGGGATCGACCTGCTCGCCGGCTGAGTCCGCTGCGCTTGCCGCACCGCGCAGCACAGAGAACTTCGGCGTGCTGACGTACGCCGACGCCGTCCGCCGCCTGGCGGTCGGGGCCCGCTGGAGCGGGCCGTACACGGGCCCGCGTGCGGGCTGGGATGCCCGGAAACGGGCGGAGACGAGGAGACATGACGATGACGACGGCGGTGGCCTGCCCCGACCCGGAGGACCGGTCACAGGTGGAGGTCGACGAGCGCGAGTCGGAGAGAGGGCTGGCGACCGCCGAGTATGCGATCGCGACGCTCGCTGCCGCAGGGTTCGCCGGTGTGCTGCTGGCCATCCTGAAGGGCGGCGACGTGAAGGCGATGCTGACGTCGCTGGTTCAGTCGGCGCTCTCGATCGGCTGACTCATGGCGGAGCGTGAGTCGGAGCGGGGGACGGTCACGGCAGAGCTGGCCATCGGGCTGCCCGTCGTGATCCTCGTGCTCGCCGCCGTGCTCACCCTCGCGGCCGCGTCCACGGCACAGATGCGTGCCATGGACGCGGCCCGTGCGGGGGCACGGGCGGTAGCGATCGGAGAACAGGAGGCGGCGGTGAGCGCGGCAGTGCTGAGAGTCGGCGGCCCGGAGGCCGAGCTGGCGCTCACGCACGACGGTGAGTGGGTCCGGGTGACCGTCACGCGGCCGGTGGCGGGTGGCTGGCTGGCCGGGCCGCTGCGGGCTACGGGGACGGCGGCGGCATGGGTCGAGCCGTGAGCACCGGACGGCGTGCTTCCGAGGCTGTTTCCGAGCGTGCTTCTGAGCGTGCTTCCGAGCGTGGCGCCGGCACGGTCCTGGTCCTCGGGGTCGTCGCAGCGGTCCTGCTGCTCGCGGTCGGGATCGCGGCGCTCGGCGCCGCCCAGAACGCTCGCGGGACGGCGCAGGCCGCAGCCGACCTCGGCGCCCTGGCCGGCGCCACCGCACTGCGCGACGGGTTCGATCCGTGCGGCACGGCCGGTGGCACCGTGAGGCGCAACGGGGCCGAGATCGCGTCGTGCGAGGTGTTCGGCGGAGGCGTGGTGCGCGTCGTGGCGACGAGGGAGGTGAGCGGTCCAGGAGGGGCGCTGGGTGAGGCCAGGGCGTCCGCGCGGGCGGGGCCGCGGGACGGCGGACCACCGACACCGAGAGCAGAAAGGGGATGACATGCGTCCAGTATGGCTCGTAGTATTCCTGCTATGAAAAGTACGGAGGATGCAATGGGTGCACAGAAGGCGCCTCCGCCGTCGGGCGACGTAGCGCTCGACGTGCGTGACCTACGGATGCGATACGGGACGAAGGACGTGCTTACCGGGGTGTCGTTCACGGCGCACCGGGGCGAGGTGCTCGCCCTGCTCGGGCCCAACGGCGCGGGCAAGACCACGACCATCGAGATCCTCGAGGGCTTTCGCATGCGGTCGGCCGGCGAGATCTCGGTGCTCGGTGAAGACCCCGCGCATGCCGGCGAGGCCTGGCGGGCGCGGCTGGGCGTGGTGCTCCAGTCGTGGCGGGACCACAGCAGGTGGCGGGTGCGAGAGCTGCTCGGATACCTCGCCCGGTTCTACGCGCCCTACGCGACCGCCGACGTCGTGCGGCCGTGGGACGTCGACGAGCTGATGGACGTGGTGGGGCTCACGGAGCACGCGAGAGCCAAGGTGCAGACGCTGTCGGGCGGACAGCGCCGGCGTCTGGACGTGGCGATCGGGATCGTCGGGCGGCCGGAGCTCGTGTTCCTCGACGAGCCGACGGCGGGGTTCGACCCGCACGCCCGGCGGGAGTTCCACGACCTGGTGCACCGCCTGGCCGACTTCGAGAACACGACGGTCCTGCTCACCACGCACGACCTCGACGAGGCCGAGAAGCTGGCCGACCGGATCCTCGTGCTCGACGGGGGCACGATCGTCGCCAACGGGTCGGCCGACCAGCTCGCCCGCGAGCTGACCACCCAGGCGGAGGTGCGCTGGACGTCGGACGGACGCCGGCACGTCCACGCCGTGACGGAGGGCGACCCCACCCGGTTCGTCCGCGAGCTGGTGACGAACGACTTGGGCGTCACGGAGCTCGAGGTGAGGCGCGCAAGCCTCGAGGACACCTACATGTCGCTCGTCCACAGGGCCGAGGCGGATCAGCCGGATCGGAGCGCCGGCCCCGCGCTGACGGGCCCGTCCGAGCAGACCGAGGAGGTGCAGTCATGACCGCGACCACAACCACACGGACCGACGCACGATGGGCGGCCGTACGGGCGGGCCTCTCCCGCGGCTGGCTCGAGACCAAGTACTCGATCCAGGAGCCGGGCGACGTCGTCTGGATCGTGGCGTTCCCTGTCATCTACATGGTGGTCCTGCTGTTCATGCGGGGCAGCACAGTGCCCGGAACCGACTTCGCACTGGGTGCCATGGTGCTGCCTAGCCTGGTCGGCATGTCGATCGGGTTCGGCGGGCTGACCGGGCCCGCCAGCACCATCGCCGTCGACCGCGAGGACGGGACGCTGTTGCGTGCCAAGGCCACGCCCAACGGGATGGTCGGCTACCTCGTCGGCAAGATCCTCTTGTTCGCGCTGACCACCCTCGTGAGCCTCGTCGCGCTGGTGATCCCGGCCTTCACCGTAGCGGGAGACCTGCGGCTGGACGCCCGCACAGCGCTTCTGCTGGTGCTGATCTTCGTGGTCGGGATGGTCGCCACGGTACCGATCAGTGTCGCCCTCGGGTCGCTTTTCAAGACGGCATCCCAGACCGGGATGCTGTTTCTCGGGTCGATGCTCCTGATCGTCCCCTCGGGGATCTTCTATCCGATCACGGCACTTCCCGAGTGGCTGCAGTGGGTCGGGCAGGCGTTCCCGTACTACTGGCTCGGGCTCGGTGCCCGGTCGGCGATGCTCCCGGAGAACATGGTCACGGCCGAGATCGGCGAGTCGTGGCGCACGGCCGAGATGTTCGCGGTGCTCGGTGCCTGGGCGGTCGTAGGTATGGTGCTCGCGCCGATCGTGCTCCGCAGGATGGCCCGGCGGGAGTCGGGCTCCACGGTGGCAGCGGCGCGGGAGCGCTACATGAGCAAGGGGTACTGAGTGGTGGCAGAGCAGTCCGACGTCGTCCACAACCGCATAGCGATGCTGCGTGCCGAACGCGGCATCTCGCGGCGTGAGCTGGCGGAGGCGCTCGGGGTGCACTACCAGACCGTCGGGTACCTCGAACGAGGCGAGTACAGCCCGTCGCTGTACCTCGCGCTGCGGATCGCCGAGTACTTCGACGTCGCCGTCGAGGTGGTGTTCTCGACGAGCCCGTTCAAGCGGCTGGGCGAATAGTGGTTGTGGGCGCGATGGTTGCGCGTCTGTGTCCCTGACAGGCGCAATGATCGCGCCCACAACCAAGGTGGGTCAGCGCGGGACGATCACCGACCGTTCCGGGAGCAGCGACTCCCGGCTCACCTCGTTCACGGACGGCACCAGGCTGCGGGCCGGCGCGAAGCTCGCCATCGGCCCGGACACCGGCAGGCGCAGGCTGGTCCTGCGGAGGTCGATCGAGTACTGCGTCGCGGCGCGGTCCACGGTCACTGTGGCGCCCCGGTCAGTACCCATGATCACGAGCCCCAGCTGGTGCCCCGCAGGCACCACGACGTCGTTGGTCTGCATCTCGACGGTCAGGGTCTGGGTCCCCGCGCCGTCGAGCCGGGCCCAGCCGCGCCCGAGCACCTGCAGCTCGGTGGACCCGATGTTCCGGATGACGTCGCGGTAGCAGGCGTCGTCTATCCCGGCTGACTCCCCGTAGCACGACTCGGTATCGAGCGTGGTGGCCCCGTCGCCCGCTGCGAGCACCCGGTCCAGCACGCCGTAGTCGACGAGCCCCACGGTGATCTGCCCGGTCGGCGCCCCGTGGGTCACGGTGGTCGTCACCGCCGCAGCCCCCGACAGACGCAGGTCCGACGTCAAAGTCCCGGTGCGGAACAGCAGGCGGTTCGGGTTGGCCCCCGCGGTCAGGGCGGCATTGAAGTTCTGGCCAGGAGCGTTCACCCAGCCGACGTCGGCTGCCCGGCCGCGGGCGCCGAGCGCGAGGCTGCCGTCGGCGCCGGGCCGCAGCCGCGCCGTGCGGTCGGTGACCGGCCAGGTGTCCGAGGTGACCACCTCGTTCGGCGCCACCTCGACCCGTACGGCGGGCTCGTCGGTGATCCCGTTGTCCACGCCGAGCAGCTCGTGGTCGAACCAGCGGTGCAGCGTCTCCACCCACTCGGCGCGATCCGAGTCGAACGGGTCGACGTGCCCGAGCCGTGTGAGCCAGAGCTTGCGCTCCACGCCCTGCTCACCGAGCGCCGTCCACCAGCGGGAGAAGTTCGGTGTGTCCACGTTGGTGTCCTGTGCGCCGTGCACGACGAACACGCTGGCCGTCACCTGCGACGCGTCGAAGACCGGGCCGGAGCGGTAGTCGCGTTCGTCCCAGAAGGAGTTGTGCGCGCCGGACGCGTCGTCGGCCGCTGCGTTCAGCGCCTCCGTGATCGACGCGCAGTCCGTCGGGACGTGCCGGTTCCTGGCCACGTAGCTCATCAGGAAGCGCGGGTAGTTCGCCGAGAACGGCAGGCCCTGGGCGCGGTCGTAGTCGTACCAGGAGCTGATCGCACCGATCGGCACGATCGTCTCCAGCCCCTCTGCCCCGGTCGCGGCCACGCCGTTGGCGAGCGTCCCGTCGTAGGACTTGCCGAGCATTCCTGTCTTTCCGGTGGTCCAGTCAGCGACCACCGGCTCTCCGGTGGCCGGGTCGACGGCGCTCGCGTTCCCGTTCAGCCAGTCCACGACTGCCTTGACGGACAGCACGTCGGAGCGTCCGCCGTGGTCGGTGCAGCCCGTGGACCACCCGGTCCCGGCCATGTCGACCGCCACGTACGCGTACCCGCGGGGCACGAAGTAGTTGTCGTAGAAGAGCGGGAACAGCGTGGGGTCGCCCGTCTCGTCGTACTGCTTGAGCTCGCTCTCGTTGCCCCGGCCGCAGCAGGCGTAGTACGGGCTGGCGTCCATCACGACGGGCACCTCGGCGACGCCGTCGAGCTCGGCCGGGCGGATGATGTCGGCTCGGATCTCCTCGAGGTCGCCGTCGCCGTCGAGGTCCGGTGCGATCACGCTCACCGACTCGCGGATCGCCCCGGCGTAGTCGTAGACGGCCTCCGTAGCGCCGTCGTCGCCAAGGACATAGGCGTTCTCGCCGGCCTCGCCCTCCGACCCGGCCTCGCCCTCCGACCCGGCCTCGACAGCCGGGCCAGGCTCGACCGCCGCGACGCGCTCCGCCACGGCGGGCGGTACCGCGCCCGCAGTGGCATCAGTGGAGGGGGCAGCGCCGGCGGGGAGCGTCCCCGCCGTCAGTGCGAGCCCGGTGAGTGCGGAGACGACGAGTGCGGCGACCCGCTTCGCCCGGACGTGGTGGACTCGCATGGCGTGCTCCTTCGCGACGGACGGCCTGGCCACAGGCACCGTATCGACTGGATGCCGCCTGGGGAATACCGTCGCGTTACCTCCCGGTAAGAATTTCTTGCCCGATCGCCCGCCTCGCTGCGGTCAGCGGGCGTCGGTGAGTGCGACGGCCTGCGGGTCGTGGGACAGCACGGCGTCCAGGAGCCGCACCGCCGCCGCCTTGTCGAGCGGCGCGTTGTACGAGCCGCACTTCGGCGACTGCACGCACGCAGGGCACCCGTCGGCGCAGGGGCAGGCTGCAATCGCGTCGCGGGTGGCGCGGAGCCAGGTCGCGCCCAGGTCGTAGGCACGTTCCGCGAAGCCCGCACCGCCCGGATAGGCGTCGTAGACGAACACCGTGGCCTCGCCGGTGTCCGGGTGCAGCTCGGTCGACACCCCACCGAGGTCCCAGCGGTCGCACGTCGCGAGCAGCGGCAGCAGACCGATCGACGCGTGCTCGGCGGCGTGCAGCGCGCCGGGCGTCTGCTCGGGGGAGATGTCGGCGGCGCGTAGCACGAACTCGGGTACCGACCACCACACCGCGACGGTGCCGAGGGTGTGCTCTGGCAGCTCGAGCTGCTCCGTCCCCAGCACCTGCATGTCCGGGACGCGGCGCCGCTGAAAGCTCACCACCTGCGACGTCACCTCGACCGGGCCGAGACCCCACGTGACGGGCCCCCACTCCTGAGTGACCAGGTCGTGGCCGGGGCCGTCCCCGCCCTGCGCGTCGACGACGGCGCCGGACTCCTCGGCGTCCTCGCCCCACCCTTCGATGGCCACCGACATGACCGAACGTGACCAGGTGCCGTAGTCGAGCCTGCGCCGCTGCACGACGGCGGTGTGGTCGGTGAGATCGAGGTGTGCCACCACGTAGGTGGTGCCCTGGTGCACGTAGACGGCGCCGTCGTGGACCTGGCCGTCCGCCGACGCCGCGTCGACGGTGCCCAGCATGCGACCGGTGCCCTGCTCCACCACACGCACGGGGGAGCCGCCGGCTCCGCGCAGGTCGGTGAGGCCCGCGGCGGACTGGTGATGTGTCCAGTACCACCCGGACGTCCGACGCCGGAGCGCACCCCGGGCGACCAGCACCTGCAGGATCCCGCGCACGTGGGCGGGATCGCCGAACGCCGCGAGGTCCTCCGCGCGCAGCGGCGCCTCCTGGGCCGCCGCGCACAGGTGCGGTGCGAGCACGTGCGGGTTCGCGGGGTCGAACACCGTCGCTTCGAGCGGGGCGTCGAACACCGCCTCGGGGTGGGTCACGAGGTAGGTGTCCAGCGGGTCCTCGCGCGCGACGAACGCGACAAGGCCGTCCGCGCCCGCGCGCCCCGCCCGGCCTGCCTGCTGCCAGAGCGACATGCGCGTGCCCGGCCACCCGGCGATGAGCACCGCGTCCAGACCGGAGATGTCCACGCCGAGCTCGAGCGCGTTGGTCGTCGCCAGGCCGAGCAGGTCACCGCTGCGGAGCGCCTGCTCCAGCTCGCGGCGTTCCTCCGGGAGGTAGCCGCCCCGGTACGCGGCGATCCGGCGGGCGGCGTCGGGGGCGGCGTGCCGCAGGTGGTCGCGGGCCTGCTGTGCCACCGATTCCGCTCCGCGGCGGGACCGGGTGAACGCGAGGCTGCGGGCGCCGGCCGCGGACAGGTCGGCGAGCAGGTCGGCGACCTCCGCGGTGGCGGACCGGCGGGGATGCTCCGGCGGGGCCTCGGTGGCGACGGCCTCGGCCTCGGGGTCGGCGTCGGCCGGTGGGCGCCAGCTCGTGATCTCCGGGGGTTGCCACAGCACCACGGTGCGGCGTCCGGCAGGGGAGGCGTCCTCGGTGACCGCGGTGACGTCGTCGGGCGCTACGCCGATGAGGCGGGCCGCGCTGACCGCGGGCTCCGCCGTCGTCGCCGAGGCGACGACGAACGTGGGCGAGCCCTCCCCGTACCGCGCGGCGAGGCGCGCGAGCCGGCGCAGCACCAGGGAGACGTGCGCGCCGAAGACGCCGCGGTAGGCGTGCCCCTCGTCGACGACGACGTAACGCAGCCCCTTCAGGAGCCGCGACCAGCGGCGGTGGCTCGGCAGCAGCGAGTAGTGCAGAAAGTCCGGGTTGGTGAGGACGACGTCGGCGTGGTCCTGCACCCAGGAGCGCTCCTCGCGCGAGGTGTCGCCGTCGCACGTCGCGACGCGGACGTCCCGGGTTCCGGCAGCGTCGAGGACGCGTTCGAGCGCACCCAGCTGGTCGGCGGCCAGCGCCTTGGTGGGGCTGAGATAGATCGTCGTGGGGCGGACGTGCGCCGACTCGATGTTGCCTGGGTCGAGCGTGGCGGCCGCCGCTGCGGTCCGGACGGCGGACAGCGCCGGCAGCCAGAACGCCAGCGACTTGCCCGATCCCGTGGACGTCGCGAGCGCGGTGTGCCGGCCCTGGTGGACGAGGTCGGCGGCCACCGCCTGGTGCGTCCACGGCCGGTCGACGCCGAGCCGCCGGTACCCCTGCACCACCGTCGCGTCTGCCCAGCGCGGCCAGTCCACGTGCTGCGCCGTGCGCTCCGGGAACGTGCGGGACGCCGTCAGCCGCTCGGCGCGCGCGCCGCCCGCGAGGAGCACGTCGAGAAGCGGGTGGAGGGGGGCGTCGGACACGCTGGACAGTCTCGCACCCGGAGCCCCGGGACCGGAGCGACCGCACGGGTCGCTCCTGTCCCGGGAGTCCCTCCGAGGTCAGTCGCGGAAGGTCTCGATCCGCGCGCCGAGCTCGATGAGGCGCTCGGCCAGCTGCTCGTAGCCCCGGGCGATGATGTCGACGTCGCGCAGCACCGACGTCCCCGTGGAGGCGAGCATCCCGAGGAGGATGACGACGGCCGGGCGCAGGGCCGGGGGGCAGCTCACCTCGGCGCCGCGCCAGCGCGTCGGGCCGGTGACCTGGAGCCGGTGGGCGTCCATGAGCTGCACGTCCGCGCCGAGACGGGTGAGGTCGGTGAGGTGGATGGCGCGGTTCTCGTAGACCCAGTCGTGGATGAGCGTGCTGCCGGTGGCCCGCGCCGCGATAACGGCGAAGAACGGCAGGTTGTCGATGTTCAGACCGGGGAACGGCATGGAGTGGATCTTGTCGATCGGGGCGCGCAGCTCGCTCGGGTGCACCGTGACGTCGACCAGCCGGGTGCGGCCGTTGTGCGCCAGGTATTCCGGGGTGATCGTGTGCTTCTGGCCCATCTCGGCGAGAGTGGCGAGCTCGATCTCCATGAACTCGATCGGCACCCGCGACACGGTGATCTCGGACCCGGTCACGATCCCGGCGGTCAGCAGGCTCATCGCCTCGACCGGGTCCTCGGAGACCGTGTACTCGACGTCGGTCTCGAACCGGGTCCTCCCGTGCACGCGCAGCGTGGTGGTGCCGATGCCCTCGATGCGTACGCCCAGCAGCTCCAGGTAGAAGCACAGGTCCTGGACCATGTAGTTGGGGCTCGCGTTGCGGATGGTGGTCACGGCGTCGCGGCCGGCGGCAGCCATCAGCGCGTTCTCGGTGACGGTGTCGCCGCGTTCCGTGAGGACGATCGACAGGTCGCCGGTGCCGGGCGTGGCCGTCGCCTGGTAGTGCCCAGCGGTCGCGACGACGTCGAGCCCGAACGGGCGCAGCGCGATCATGTGCGGCTCGACGGTGCGCGTCCCGAGGTCGCAGCCCCCGGCGTACGGGAGCTCGAAATGCGGCTCGAGCCCGAGCAGCGGGCCGAAGAACATGATGATCGAACGGGTCCGGACCGCGGCGTCGACGTCGATGGCCGCCAGATCGAGCGACTCGGGGCGGACGATCTCGAGGTCGCGACCGTTCGGGGCCCACGTGGCGCGCACGCCGATGGAGCGCAGGACGTCGAGGATGCGGTCCACCTCGACGATCCGGGCGACGTTGCGCAGCACCGTGCGACCGTGGTTGAGGAGCGACGCGCACAGCAGCGCCACGGCGCCGTTCTTGGACGAGTTCACCTCGATCGTGCCCGAGAGCTGGTGCCCGCCCTCGATGCGAAGGTGGGTTCGCCTGGCGGCGCCGGCGGTGATGAGCTCTGAGTCGAGAGCGGCACTGATCCGGCCGATCATCTCAAGGCTGAGATTCTGTGCACCCTGCTCGATCCGGTGCACGGCGCTCTGGCTCGTGCTCAGCCTCTCGGCAAGCTGCGCCTGGGTGAGGCCACGGTGCTGACGCGCACCGCGAACCAAGGAACCTACCTGTGCGGCGTCCACCACGGGAATCGATCCGGTGAGTGGGCGGTCGGGGCTAGCGATAGTCACAAGGACGACTGTAACTCATATGTGAGATACGGCTATCCATGGTTGCCGACGTCACAGGTCGAAGAGCGTGGGCTGCTCCAGGTAGACGCCCTCCGTCGCCAGCATGCGCAGCTTGGTGCGCGGGCCACCGCGGGCCGAGAACCCGCCGACTCGGCGGCCGGCCGCCAGCACGCGGTGGCACGGCACGATCGGCGGGAACGGGTTGCGGCCCATCGCCTGCCCGACCGCCTGGGCTGCTCCGGGTGCACCGAGCTCGGTCGCCACCTCGCCGTACGTGCGGGTCTCGCCCGGCGGGATGGCGCGCACCACCTCGTACACGCGGCGGTCGAAGTCCGGGACGGCGCTCATGTCCAGGTGGATCTCGGCGAGGTCCCCGACGCCGTCGTCGAGCAGGCGGGTCAGGGCCGTGACCGCCGCGGCAACAGGTGCCGGCGACGCCTCGACGGAGCCCGGGTACCAGCCGCGCACGGCGCCACGGACCTGCTCGGCGCCGCCGTGGGGCAGTGCAGAGCCGACGATCTCCGCGTTCTCGTTCCAGACGAGCGCGCACTCACCGATCGCCGTCGGGATCACCGCGAACTCGAGCGTGTTGCGATCCATGCGCCACACCATAGGCCGCACCACTGACGTTGGTCCGGACGGTCGTCGCTCAGTGCCAGATCGAGGCGATCGGCATGGCCCAGATGCGGTCCCCCATGGGGTATGTCGTGTCGCCGGTGTGGAAGACGACTCCCCGCTTGAACGAGCTGCCGAGGGAATCTCGTAGCCATTCGAGATGGCGCGCGGCCTGGGGCTTCACCGCGTTCGCGGCCTTGATCTCGATACCGACGACAGTTCCCCCTCGGCCTTCGAGGAGGAGGTCGATCTCGTGACGCCCGTCTGAGTCCCTGAGATGGAAAGCGTCGACGCGGGGGTGGCTCAGGGCCACTAGCGGGAGAATCTGTGCTGCGACAAATGTGTCGATGGCTCGCCCAAGAAGGTCTCCGCTCGACAAGATGGTGCTCTTGTCGGCCCTGATCAGGCTTGTCGCGAGACCGGTGTCGGCGACGTAGAGCTTTGGAGTTCTGACGAGCCGCTTGAGACGGTTCGAACTCCATGCCGGGACTCGCTCGATGATGCGAAGGTCGTCGAGCAGGTCGAGATAGACGTTGACGGTCCGACCATCTATCCCGGCTGCTTCCGTCAAGGTCCTGTTCTGTGGGACACCGGCGGTTGACAGTGCGACGGCATGGAGCAACGCGGAGAGGCGATCTGGCGAACGCACGTCAGCGAGGGCCGCTACGTCTCGGTGCACCAGCTGGTCGACATATCCGGGGTACCAGGCGTCACGAGCGCGTTCGGTGAGACGGAACGCCTCGGGAAACCCGCCCTGGATCGCGTACGTGATGTAGTCGACGATCGTCGGCGCGGATCGAAGCGTGGCTGGTGACGGGTCCTCGTCGCCAAAGAGTCGCTGGAGAAAGTTCGCGGCGTTCGGCGAAGCTTCGATCTCGCCGCGGGCGAGACTGTGCATTCGAAATGGGATCACGCGCCCGGTCCCCGGCCAGACGGCTCCGGTCCGGCGAGCGCGCACGCTGCCGGTTATCAGGAACCGTCCGCCTCCAGAACCTGAGTCGACGGCCCGCTTGATTGCGGCGAGCGACTCCGGGACCTCCTGCCACTCGTCGATCAGGGTAGGTAGGTCCTGAGCAGCGAGCAGGGCATCCGGGGCTGCTGCGAACGCCCGAGCACGCTGCTCGTCGTCCAGGCGCAGGATCGATGACGCGCGGCGGGCGGCCGTCGTGGTCTTGCCGCACGCTCGGGGGCCGGTGAGCATCACTGCTGCCAGTTCGGGGAACACGTCATCGAGCAGCGAGTCGACATATCGTTCCACGTAGGCTGCCACAGGGCCCCTTGATGTAGTTCCTGCACGGGTACTAATGCAGTTCTAGCACGCCCCCTGATGTAGTTCTAGCGCAGCCTCCAATGCCGATCCGGCACAGCGTCCCCCGGTCAGCCGGCGGCCCAGCGGGCCGCGAGGCCGCTCGCCTTCTCCGTCGCGTCGGGACCGCTGCTCGCGGACGCCGCGAGGTCGCCGGCCGCGGCCAGGCCTGCCGCGAAACCCACGGCGTACGTGGTGACCGGCGCGGCGGGCCGGGCGACGGCGTGCGCGGCGTCGCGGGCCAGGTCGAGCACCGCCGGGACGTCGATGGTGCCAGGGGGAAGGTCCAGCTCGGCCTCCAGGGCTTCTACCCAGCTGTCGAGGTCTGTCATCTCGGGTCCTTTCGGTGGTCGTCGTCGGTCGTGGCGCCCAGCCGGGCCGCGTCGGCCGGGGTGTCGATGTCGTCGCTCCAGCCTGTCTGGTCCGGCACCTGCGTGCAGCGCAGTCCGGCGACCAGCCGCTTCATCGGGGCGCCGTCCGCCTCGATCCCACTGAGGGCGACGTCGAGTGTCGCGCGCCGGTACAGCCCGACCAGCCACTGGGGCCGGCCGTCGCGCACCAGGTAGGCGCCGTCGACGGGTTCACGTGAAACCGCCTGCTCCAGGAGCGCGACCGCCCCGGCGGCGTGCGGCACGTCCACCGCCAGGAGCAGCACCCAGGGCGTGCTCCGGGTAGGCAGGGCGCGCAGCCCTGCGGCCAGGCCCGCGACGGGCCCGCCGAACGGCGGATCCTCCTGCGTGAGCACGATCCGCGATCCGGCACCGCCCGTAGTGGCCCCCGGCAGCACCCCCGCGAGCTCGGGCGGGCCCACGGCCACGACCGTCCGGGCGCGCTCGCTCGCGGCGAGCGCCCGGTCGAGGAGCCGCGCGCCGTCGACGACGAGGCTCGCCTTGGACGCGCCGCCGAGGCGGGTGGCTCGGCCACCGGCCAGCACCACGGCGTCGTACTCGACCCGGGGTGGCGGTCCCGTCATCGCAGCATCAGCACCTGGACGGGGTCGCCGATGCGCACCTTCTCCACGTCGGGCGGGACGAGAGCAAGGCCGTCGGCGGCGGCGAGCGCGGACAGCGCGTGGCCGGAACCGGCGGGCACGACGCCGGCTGCGCTCGCCGTGGTGCTGTCGGCCGCACCGTCGTCGGGGAACGGGACGAGCCGGACCGGGACGACGCGTAACCGCCCGGGCGAGCCGGACCAGCTGGCGGCGGCGGTAAGGGTCGGGCGGCGGCGCCCCGAGCCCTGCTCGCCCCGGAGCCGGTCGATCGCCGGGTGCGCGAACAGCTCGAACGACGCGTACGCCCCCACCGGGTTGCCCGGCAGCGCCAGCCACGGCACACCGCGCCAGCGGGCCAGGGCCTGGGGCTTGCCGGGGGACATCGCGACGGTGGCGACGTCGACGTCGGACACGCCTGGGCCGCCCGCCGAACCCAAACCCGGCGCCGCCAGGGCCTCCCGCACCACGTCCGCCGCACCCGCGGAGACGCCGCCGGCCGTCACGATCAGGTCGGCTCCCGACCGCCCGGTACCGCCGGCCGAGCGCACGGCTTCGTCGAGCGCGGCCCGGAGCGCCGCCAGATCGTCGGGCACCGGCCCGAGCCGGACGACGTCGGCGCCGGACGCACGGGCCGCCGCCGCGAGCATCGGCCCGTTGGAGTCGGTGATCTGCCCCGGCCCGAGCGCTTGACCGGCCGGCACCAGCTCGGACCCGGTGGAAAGAACGACGACCAGCGGCCGGCGTCGGACCGGAACGCGCACCGCACCCGACGCCGCCAGGGCGCTCACGAGCGCTGCCGTCACCTCCGTCCCGGCGTGCGCGAGAAGGTCCCCCTCGCGTACGTCCTCACCCCTGCACCGGATGTGCGCCCGGGGCCGCCGGGCGAGCGTCACCGACGACTCCGCCCGGGGCACGCCCGCGACGAACCGGCCGGTCGAGGTGTGCTCAACGGGCACCACAGCGTCCGCACCGGACGGGAGCGGGGCACCGGTCATGATCCGCACGGCCTGCCCCGGCCCGACCGCGGCCAGGCCGCTCCCGCCTGCCGTCACGTCGCCCGTCACCTCGAGGGTGACCGGGCTGCCGTCGTGCGGCAGGTCCGCCAGCCGCACGGCATACCCGTCCATCGCCGCGCCGTCGAAGGGCGGGACGGAGGTCGCGGCGTACTGGTCCTCGGCAAGGACCGAGCCGAGTGCGCTCTCGAGGTCCGTCTCCACCGCCGGCAGCGGCGTGACCAGGGCGAGCGCGTGCTCGACATGCTCGGTGACGCTGCGCGCCTGCGGCTCCATGGGTCCGACCATAGGACAGTGGGAGGCGGCAGTCGTCCCCGAGCCCGCACAGCCTGCCGTCGCGCACGGTGAGCAGCGATAATCTCGCGCATGCGCCTCCACCACGTCCAGGTCGCCTGCCCGCGCGACGGCGAGGACCTCGCCCGCCGCTTCTACGGGGACGGCCTCGGCCTGACCGAGGTCCCCAAGCCCGAGGCGCTCGCCGGTCGCGGCGGCTGCTGGTTCCGGGACTTCGACGAGGACGGCCGCACGATCGCCGAGATTCACGTCGGCGTGGAGGAGCCGTTCGCACCCGCCCGCAAGGCACACCCGGCCCTCGTGGCCGACGACGTAGCGCACCTCGAGTCCGTCGGCGCCCGCCTCGTGGGCCTCGGGTTCGAGGTCACGTGGAAGGACCGCCACACCTTCGACGGCTACGAGCGCTTCCACGCGTTCGACGGTGCGGGCAACCGCGTGGAGGTCCTCACGCCGGTCGGGTGACGCTCAAGGCAGCGCGTGCGAAGGTGAGGTCCGACTCGGCGGCGTTCAGGCCACTCGGAGACGTGGCGCCGACGAGGTTGCGTAGGATCCCGGTGGGCTGGTCGACGTAGGGATCGTGGAACTCACTCAATGCCGTAGCGCGCCCGTGTGATGCGGACGAGCTCGTCCTCGTCGATCTTGCCGCTCACGAAGGCGACGGCGTCCGAGCGCGCAGCGTCTGTGACCGGGAGACCCTCCATTTTGTTGCTGTGCATCGCCTCTTCGACGATCCGCAACCGTTCAGCTCGTTGCATGGTTCGAAAAGCGATGACGTCGATCATCGCCACGCGTCGGTACGAGTTGACCTTCGTGAACGGGATCTGACCGGACTCAAGCAATTTGACGAGTGTCGGGCGGGAAACCCCAAGTATGTCCGCGGCTTCCTGGGTGGAGAGCATGCGTGCGTGATCCATGAGCGTGACCGAACTGCCAGTCCGCAGGGACCTGGTCGCGGAGTCGAGCAGCCTGCGCAGCTGTTCCGGAAGATCGACGGCCTCGCCGCTCTCCGTGTGGAGCGATAGGTGGCCAGGCTCGGAGAGGAGCTCGCCGATCTGGGTCAGTGCCTCCAGATCATCCACGGACGGCGTGATCGTGTTCTCATCGATCGTCGACATGACACCACCGTAAGTCGAAAAAGTCGAAACTGCTAGACGTGGCAAGTCCTCGGCTGGGTGGCGGGGCAACCTCTCACACCGCGAAGTGGCGCCCTGTGCGTTCTTCCTTACGGTCGATTAACTGCTCTTTGTCAGGCGATGAAACACCGCCTCCCTAGGTTCATGGCGTCGGTCCGACGTCGGGCCGGTCCCGGACACGGCACCTGTCGTTCCGGGCGCGCCCGGCGTCGTCGGGCATACGCCCATGCAGGGAGGACGACGTGTCCACTCCGACAGCACGCGACGACCAGGCCAAGGCCGCGAGCGAGCCCGCCGGCTCGACCGCCACCGGCACCACGGCCGGCATCCCGGAGACGGCATCAAGATCGGCCGTCCAGCGGTACACCGGACGCTGGATCGATCACTGGGATCCCGAGGACAAGACCCTGTGGGAGGACGGCGGACGCCGGACCGCCCGCCGTAACCTCGTGCTCTCGATCTTCGCGGAGTTCCTCGGGTTCGGCACCTGGGCCCTGTGGTCGATCGTCGTGCCGCAGCTGCCCGCTGCGGGCTTCGACCTCACCGTCGACCAGATGTTCTGGCTCATCTCGGTGCCCGCCCTCGTCGGCGCCACGCTGCGCATCCCCTACACGTTCGCGGTCCCCGTGTTCGGCGGCCGTAACTGGACGATCGTCTCGGCGCTGCTCCTGCTGCTGCCGATCGGCGCGCTGATCTTCACGGTCAGCGATCCGACCACCCCGTTCCCCGTGCTGCTCGGTGCGGCGGCGCTCGCGGGCCTGGGCGGCGGCAACTTCGCGTCCTCGATGGCGAACATCTCGTTCTTCTTCCCCGAGAAGGAGAAGGGCGCTGCCCTCGGCTGGAACGCCGCCGGCGGCAACATCGGCACGGCGGCCGTCCAGCTCGCGGTCCCGCTCGTCATCGTGACCGGCGCGGGCGTCGCGCTCGATCGGGCCGGGCTCATCTTCATCCCGTTCATCCTGCTCGCCGCGTTCCTCGCCTGGCGCTGGATGGACAACCTCAGCACCGCCAAGGCGGACCCACGCTCGTTCGGCGTGGCGGTCCACGACAAGCACACGTGGATCATCAGCTTCATCTACATCGGCACGTTCGGTTCGTTCATCGGGTACGCGGGAGCCTTCCCGACACTGCTCAAGGGCGAGTTCCCCGACGTCGCGCTGCCGCTCGCCTTCATGGGCGCGCTCGTCGGGTCGATCGCCCGCCCGCTCGGCGGCATCCTCGCCGACCGGGTCGGCGGCATGATCATGACCATCGCCTCGTTCGGCGTGATGGTGCTCGGCGCCGTGGGCGCCATCTGGGCGCTGGGGTCCGGCAGCTTTCCCGTGTTCTTCGGGTCCTTCCTCATCCTGTTCATCGCAACGGGCGTCGGCAACGGCTCGGTCTACCGGATGATCCCCGCGGTCTTCCGGGTGAGCGGCGGGACGGCGAAGGCCGCCGCCGGGTGCATCGGCATCGCCGGCGCGATCGGCGCGTTCGGCGGGTTCCTCATCCCCCGCGGGTTCGCGCTGTCCACCTCGGTGGCCGGGTCGCTCGTGCCGGCGCTGTGGCTGTTCATCGGGGTGTACGCCGTGATGGCCTTCGTGTGCTGGTTCGTCTACGGACGCGGCGCCATGGCAGAGGCTCGGGTCTGACCATGCTCGCTTCCCCCGGAACCACCGTCGACTCGCACTGCCCCTACTGCGCCCTGCAGTGCGGGATGTCGCTGACGCGGCTCCGAGCGGACGTAGCGGGCGCACCCGAGGTGCAGCCCCGCGACTTCCCCACCAACCGGGGCGGGCTGTGCCAGAAGGGGTGGACGTCGTCGGCGGTGCTCGGGGCGTCCGACCGGCTCACCACCCCGCTGGTCCGGGCCGAGTCCGGCGAGCTGGAGCCGGCGAGCTGGGACGTGGCGCTCGACCTGGTCGCGTCCCGGCTTGCCGCCCTGGCCGCCGAGCACGGACCAGAGTCGGTGGCGGTGTTCGGCGGGGGCGGGCTGACCAACGAGAAGGCCTACGCACTCGGCAAGTTCGCGCGCACCGTGCTGCGCACCCCGAACATCGACTACAACGGCCGGTTCTGCATGGCCTCCGCTGCGGCCGGGATGAACAGGTCCTTCGGCGTCGACCGCGGGCTGCCGTTCCCGCTGGCCGACGTCGGGGGCGCGCAGGCGGTGCTGCTCCTCGGCTCGAACCTCGCCGAGACCATGCCACCGGCCGTGCAGCACCTCGCGGGGGCGCGGGCGGCGGGCGGGCTCGTCGTCGTCGACCCGCGGCGGTCCGCGACGGCGCGGCTTGCGAGCGATCCTTCGTCGGAACAGCCGGCAGAGGGCGTGCACCTCGCGCCCGTGCCCGGCACGGACCTCGCGGTGCTGCTCGGGCTCCTGCACGTGGTGCTCGCGGAAGGTCTCGCCGACCGGGAGTACCTCGCGGAGCGCACCACCGGGTTCGACGACGTCGCCCGGTCCGTCGCGGGCTGGTGGCCCGAGCGCGTCGAGACCGTGTCGGGCGTCCCCGCCGACGACCTCCGGCGCGTGGCTCGGCTGCTGGCCGCCGCCGCCCTGGTGCACAGCGGCACCGGCGCCTACGTGCTGACCGGCCGCGGCGTCGAGCAGTCCACGCAGGGCACCGCGACCGTCACGGCGTCGATCAATCTCGCGCTCGCCCTGGGCCTGCCTGGCCGCGTCGGGTCCGGGTACGGCGCGATCACGGGGCAGGGCAACGGGCAGGGCGGCCGGGAGCACGGCCAGAAAGCCGACCAGCTTCCCGGCTACCGCAAGATCGACGACCCGGCGGCGCGCGAGCACGTCGCCGCCGTCTGGGGCGTCGACCCGGAGACTCTGCCAGGGCCCGGCCTCCCGGCGGTGCAGCTGCTCAGGTCCCTCGGAACGCCGACGGGTCCGCGCGCGCTGCTCGTGCACGGCTCCAACCTCGTCGTCAGTGCCCCCAACGCGAACCGCGTCGTCGACCGCCTCAAGAGCCTCGACCTCCTGGTGGTGTGCGACTTCGTCCCCAGTGAGACGGCGCTGCTCGCCGACGTGGTGCTCCCCGTGACCCAGTGGGCCGAGGAGGAGGGCACCATGACGTCGCTCGAGGGGCGGGTCATCCGCCGCCGGGCCGTCGTGGCGCCGCCGGGCGAGGCACGGTCTGAGCTGTGGATCCTCGCCGGTCTGGCGCGCCGCCTCGGCGCGCCCGAGGCCCTGGCCTTCCCGACCGACCCCGCGGCGGTGTTCGACGAGCTGGCCCGCGCCTCCGCCGGCGGCGTGGCCGACTACTCCGGGCTCTCCCACGCCCGGCTCGACGCCGACGAGGCGTCCGGCGGCCCTGGCCTGTTCTGGCCGGTCCCGGCCCGCCCTGCCGACATGTCGGACCCGCAGGTCACCGGAGTGAAGCGTACGTCCGACACGAACGGGCATCCCGGGACACCTCGGATGTTCCTCGAACGGTTCGGCACGCCGGACGGACGGGCGCGCATGGTCGCCGTCGACCACGTGGGGCCGAGCGACGACGTACGGCCCGGCGCCCCGTTCTACCTTGTCACCGGCCGGGTGCTGCAGCACTACCAGTCCGGCGCGCAGACGCACCGCGTCGCGGAGCTGGAGCGCCTCGTGCCCGAGCCGTACGTCGAGCTGCACCCGGTGCTGGGTTCCCGGATCGGTGTGCCCGACGGCGCCCGCGTGCGCCTGACCAGCTCGCGGGGCAGGGTCGAGGCGACGGCCCGCTGGACCGACGCCGTCCGCCCCGACACCGTCTTCATGCCGTTCCACTGGAGCGGTACCGGATCCGTCAACCAGGTCACGACCGACGCCACCGACCCGATCTCCGGGATGCCGGAGTTCAAGGTCTGCGCCGTGGACGTCTCGGTGGTCGAGCCCGCCGAGAGCCCGGCGTCCGCACTACAGAAGGAGCTCTCGACATGAACCTGCGTGTCCCCGTGAAGGTCGTCGTGGTGGGCTTCGGGATGGTCGGCTCGCGGCTGGTGGACGAGCTGCTGCGTCGTGAGCCGGAGGCGTTCGACATCACGGTGCTCGGCGCCGAGCCCTACGAGCCGTACAACCGGGTGCTGCTGAGCGACGTCGTGGCCGGGCGCACCGACATCGCCACCATCACGATGCCGCTGCCCGACGGCGCCCGGGTCACCGTGCACCGCGGCGTCACCGCGACGTCGATCGACCGTGGATCGCGCGTGGTGACCGCCGACGACGGCACGACGCACCCGTACGACCACGTGGTGCTCGCGACCGGCGCGGCGGCCCGCATCCCGCCGATCCCGGGCCTGCGCACGGCCGACGGCGGCCTGCCCGCCGGCGTCCACGCGCTACGGAACCTCGACGACGCCCGCGAGATCGTGGCCGCTACCGTGAACTCGCCGCGTGCCGTGGTCGTGGGAGGCGGAGTGCTGGGACTGGAGGCCGCCGTCGGCCTCGCCGGCCGCGGCCTGAGCGTGACGCTGGTCCACAGCACGCGGTCCCTCATGGAGCGCCAGCTGGCTCCGGAGGCGGCCGACGTGGTCCGGGCCGGCCTCGAGGAGCAGGGCGTCACCGTGCTGCAGCGCTGTCGGTCCAGGGAGGTGCTCGTGGCGGGCGGGCGCGCCGTGGGCGTCCGGGTCGAGCGCGGCTCGGGACAGCGCGACGAGGTGGTCGACGAGGTGGTCGCCGCCCGACTGATCGTCCTCTCCATCGGCACGGTCCCGGAGACCGGCCTCGCCGCGGCGGCGGGGCTGACGACCGAGCGCGGCATCGTCGTCGGTCACGACCTCGCCAGCCCCGACGACCCGCGCGTCCACGCGATCGGCGACTGCGCGCAGCCGCCGAGCGGATCGCGCGGGCTGGTCGCCGAGGGCTGGGACCAGGCGCGCCGCCTGGCTGAGCTGCTGGTCTCGCAGGTCGAGCCGGTCACCCCGCCTACCGCGTCCCACCACCTCCGCCTGCCGCGCACCGGCGCCCGGCCCAGCATGGCCGTGCGCCTTGGCGCCCTGCTGGCGGGAGGTGCCACCACCCGCGCGCAGTCGGACCGGGGGATCGAGACGCGGGGCACCGACGTCGTGAAGGTCAAGGGCGGTGCGCTCAGCGTCACCACGATGGGGGTCTGCGGGCCGTCGCGCCCGGACGGTGCCACCCAGCGCGCGGTGCGCCTGGCCGACCCTGCGGCCGGCCGGTACGTGGAGGTGGTGGTGGCGGACGGCATGCTCGTTGGCGCGACCTGCGTGGGCGATCCGCGGGTAGCCGCCGACCTCACGGCCGCCTACACCCGCCGTACGCCTGTCCCGCTCGACCCCGCGTTCCTGCTGCTGACAGCGGTGATGTCGGCGGCGGCTCCGGCGTCGTCCCCCGAGCACATGCCGGAGGACGCGGTGGTGTGCCGCTGCAACGGCGTGACCAAGGGCGACATCGCCGAGTCGTGCGGGGCGGGCGCGCACACGGTCGAGGAGGTCGCGCGCGACACCCGGGCGACGACGGGCTGCGGGTCCTGCACGGACGCGGTGTGCGGGCTGGTCGACTGGCTGGGCGAGAGCAAGGAGGCGATCCCGGAGCCGGCGTGACCAAGCGTCGCCTACCCAGCGATCGGGTCCATAAGCTGCAACAGAAGTGGGCCGGATCGCTGGGTAGGCGAGCAGGCGCCACCTGCCGCGTCCCCTCGTGCATGTCTCGCCGGAGACGGTAACATCGATGTTAGTAACTTCAATGTTACTAACATCGATGTTAGTGAGATGGCGGATGTCGGGGTACCGGGGCGCCCAGCGTGTTCTTCACGGCGTCCGGCCGGTCGATCAGGGACGACCTCGCGGCGTTTGCTGAGGACGTCGCGACATCCACGCTGCCCGGCGCGGAACTGTTTGCCGGGGATCCGCCGTCGAGCTGGGACAATGCCTTCCGTCTGCTCGCAGCAGCGCTACCGGCGGACGGGCCATCGATCGTGGTTCTGGACGAGCTGCCCTACGTGACGTCCGCAGACCGGGGCTTCGAAGGAGTGCTGCAACGGCACTTTGACCGTGAGTTCAGCAGGCGGCCTGTGCTCCTGATCGGGATCGGCTCCGACCTGGCAATGATGGAGGCGCTCAACGACTACGACCGGCCCTTCCACCAGAGGGCGACCGAGATGGTGGTGCCGCCGCTGTCGCCTTCCGAGGTTGGACGGATGCTCTCCCTCGAAGCCGGTGACGCTCTGGACGCCTATCTCGTGACTGGTGGCTTCCCGTTGATCTGTCGTGACTGGGGGCAGGGCAACGACCTGTGGTCATTTCTCGAGTCAGCCCTCACACACGCGACGTCGTCGCTCCTGGTCAGTGCTGAGCGTTCGCTGGCTGCCGAGTTTCCGGGTGATGTTCAGGCCCGTCGTGTGCTGGAAGCGATCGGACAGGGCCAGAGACGCTTCAGCGATATCGGCTCGAAGGCCGGGGAGATCAAGGGCACGCCTCTCACCAGATCATTGGAGCTGTTGAGGGCAAAACGTGTAGTCACGGCAGAACGCCCGCTCTCGCTCAAGACTTCGGCCGATACGAGATATCGGATCGATGATCCGTATCTCCTGTTCTGGCTTCGATTCCTGGGGCCGCACCTCGCCGAGATCGAACGAGGCCGCGGTGACAGGGTGCTCCAGCGGATCCGTGACGAATGGACACGATGGCGTGGGCGTGCGATCGAGCAGGTCGTCCGGGAGTCGATCGCACGAATGTCCCACGAGGGCTTGCAGGTACCCGCTGACGCTGCGATGGCGGTCGGAGGTTTCTGGAATCGCACCAACACCGTCGAGGTCGACCTCGTTCTGGCCGACAAGGAACCGGTCGCGAAGAGCATCTTCGGCGTCGGCTCGGTCAAGTGGACTACCAAGCCCTTCGGTGTCAAGGAACTAGAAGATCTGCTCGCGCATCGCACCCAGGTGCCTGGCGCAACCGGCAGCACTGGCCTCGTCGTTGTCAGCCGTACCGGCGTCGACGACCGGGTCCGTGCGTCCGGGGCTGTGGTGCTCGGCCCTGACGATCTGCTTGCCCAATGGGCATAGCCGCTGCGGGTGCACCATTCTTCCGACCGACAGGTTGAACCATGTCTGACCGACAGAATGTTCCCGCTTTGATCGCCATGTTGCCGGGCCGGGCCTGCCGCTGCAACGGTCACACCGGCCGGGTCCACTCCAGCGTGTAGCGGAAGAACAGCCGGCGCCGGAGCCGCGCTCCCGGCGGCACCCGGCGCACCGCCCGAGAGATGTCCGCGAACGTCTCAGCGGGGTCGCGCATCGGCAGCGGCGGGCCGCCGTCGTCCACAGGTGCCGTGACCGGCCGCGGATGCCTGACCATCCCGACCAGCGGGTTGAGCAGCGAGGACGGCAGGTCCCAGGCGAGGTCGGTCAGCGTTTCCGCCCGCGCCAGGCCGACGACGAGCAGCCGGCCGCCGGGCTCCAGCAGCTCGGCCGCGTGCCGCAGCGAGGCCTCCAGCGGCAGGTGATGCAGGACCGCGACCATGGTGATCGTGTCGAACGTGCCGTCGACCTTCTCGAACCGCGCGTGGCGCACGCTCACCACCGGGTCGCCGGCGAACCGCTCGGTCGCGACGCCGGCCATGGCGGCGTCGGCCTCCACGCCCAGGGCCTCGTCGAAGCGTCCTCGTAGCCGGCTCAGCAGCAGGCCGGCGCCGCAGCCGACGTCGAGCGCCCGCCGCCGTCGGGTTGGGAGCCGCCGCAGGATCCAGCCGTGGAAGTGGTCGTTGTGGCTCCACGGGTGCCTGTCGTTGACCCGGCGAAGCCACCGACCGCCGGCTCGGACGATCGGGTTGGGCACGGTCCGGATGTCCATGTGGTCACCGTAGCGGCGCGAAACTTGGAGTAAGGCGGCCTCGTTAATCCAAGTTTCGCCGAAACTTGGATTAGCGTGGGGTGCATGCTCCAAGTTCCTGTGTTGCAGCACGAGGACGAGTACTGGGTGGCCGAGTCCGACGGCATGACGAGTCGTGCGCGGATGGCGCAGGCTTCCGGACCGTCTCGCTCGACGGTCCCGCCTCAGATCGCGGACTGGGCGCCCGATGTCGCAGCCGACCTCGCCGCCGACACTGAGGAAGCGGCTGCCGCACTGAGCAGGTTCGACGACTACGCCCGCGCGGTGCTCGGGGAGTCGAGCCCGTCGCTCGGGCCGATGAGCTCCATCCTGCTCCGGACCGAGTCCACGTCGTCCTCGCAGATCGAGGATCTGACGGTGGGCGCAAGGCAGCTCGCACTGGCGGAGATCGACCAGTCGACGTCGGACAACGCACGGACCGTGGTCGCGAACGTCCGCGCCATGGAGGCGGCGCTCGATCTGGCAGACAGCCTCGACACCGCCGCCGTGCTGGAGATGCACCGCGCACTGTTGTCGGGCCAGCGAGGTTGGGAGGAGCACGCCGGCCAGTGGCGCGACCAGCTCGTCTGGATCGGGACGAGTCCCGTGAGTTCTCGCGGCGCGTCCCATGTCGCGCCCCAGGCAGAGCTTGTGCCCGGGGCCATGAACGAGCTGATGAGGTTCGTCCGCCGGGACGACCTTCCCGTCGTCGTGCAGGCCGCCGTGGCACACGCGCAGTTCGAGAACATCCACCCCTTCACGGACGGGAACGGCAGGACAGGCCGCGCGCTCGTGCACGCGATGTTGCGCGCCAGGCGGTTGGTGACGAGCACGACGGCACCTGTCTCGGCGGGCCTGTTGAAGGACACCGACAGGTATTTTCAGGCGCTCTCGGCCTACCGCGACGGGGATGCGCGACCGATCGTCGAGCAGTTCTCCGCCGCTTCGCGGTTCGCCGCGACGGCAGGCGCCCGACTGATCGACGACCTCGCGGCACAGCTCGAGCAGTCTCGTGACCAGATGTCCGGACTCCGTCCGCAGGCCTCGGCGTGGAAGGTCCTTCCACACCTGCTCTCCCACCCTGTGCTCAATGCGAGCTACCTGTCCGCCCAGGTCGGCATGGGGGCCCAGAGCGCGCAGAACGCGCTCGGCCAGCTGGTCGATGCCGGCGTGCTGGAGGAACAGACGGGTTTGCGCCGCAATCGGGTCTGGCAGCACCCGGGCATCCTTGGAGTGCTCGACCACTTCGCGCAGAGCCTGATCCGCGCCTGACCCGAGCACGCTCACCAGCCCACGCTCGGCCCTGTGAGGAAGATGTTCGGCCCGGGTAACGACCGGCGCACCAGCGCGAAAAACCCGCGCCCTACGGTCAAGACATGGTCAATTCCGGCATATCTCAGCACCTTGTCGTGATCGGCGGTGGCATGGTCGCGCAGCGGCTCGTCGAGGCGCTGCGCGCCCGGGACGACGCCGGTCGCTACCACGTCACGGTCTTCGCGGAAGAGCCCCGCGCGCCCTACGACCGGGTCGGCCTGACCCGCTGGTTCGAGGAGGGGCCAGAGGGCATCGCCCTGGGCGACCAGGCGCTCTGGGCCGACCCGCACGTCACCCTGCACACCGACCGGAAGATCGACTCGATCGACCGCGAGGCGAAGACCGTAACGGACCGCCTGGGCCACGTGCACGCCTACGACGAGCTGGTGCTCGCCACCGGTTCCAGCGCCGCGATGCCGCCCATCCCGGGCAACGACCTGCCGGGCGTCTTCGTGTACCGCACCATCGACGACGTCGCGGCCCTGCGCGGCTGGGTGGAGGAGAAGCGCAGGAGCTACCCGGAGGGCAAGCCGGTGCGCGGGGCCGTGATCGGCGGCGGCCTGCTCGGCCTGGAGGCCGCCGGGGCGCTGACCGCACTGGACGCGCAGGCCACCGTCATCGAGTTCGGCACCCACCTCATGGGCGTGCAGGTCGACCTCGGCGGCGGCCAGGCGCTCAAGCGCCTGATCAACGGCAAGGGCATCGGCGTCCGCGCCGAGACCGCGACCAGCCAGCTGAAGCCGCACCGTCGCACCGGGCACGTGGGCCGGCTGGACTTCGCCGACGGCGGCCGGCTCGACGTCGACGTCGTCGTGGTGGCCACCGGCGTCCGGCCTCGCGACGAGCTGGCCCGCGCGGCCGGCCTGCCGGTCGGCGAGCGCGGCGGCGCCGTCGTCGACCTGTCGTGCCGGACCGAGGACCCGCACGTCTGGGCCGTTGGCGAGGTGGCCTGCATCGAGGGCCGCTGCATCGGCCTGGTCGCGCCCGGCAACACGATGGCCGAGGTGGTCGTGGACCGGCTGCTCGGCGGCCTCGCCGAGTTCCCCGGTGCCGACACCGCCACCAAGCTCAAGCTCTCCGGCGTCGACGTCGCCTCGTTCGGCGACGCGCACGCCCGCACCGAGGACGCCGTCGAGGTGGTCTGGGCCGACCCGGTGGCCGGCGTCTACAAGAAGCTCGTCCTGTCCGACGACGCCCGCACCCTCCTGGGCGGCGTCTTCGTTGGCGACGCCGGACCGTACGCGAGCCTGCGCCCGATGCTCGGCGCCGAGCTGCCCGGCGACGACCCGAGCGCGTTCCTCCTCCCCGAGGGTGGCGGCGCTCCGAACCTGGAGCTGCCGGACGAGGCGAACGTCTGCTCGTGCAACAACGTCTCCGCAGGGGCGATCCGCGGCGCCGTAACCCAGCACCAGTGCACCGACGTCCCGGGCGTGAAGGCCTGCACCCGGGCCGGCACCACCTGCGGCGCGTGCCTGCCGCTGGTGAAGAAGCTCGTCGACACCGAGCTGGAGCGCGCGGGCATCGAGGTCAGCACCGCGCTGTGCGAGCACTTCGACCTGTCCCGCGCCCAGCTGTTCGACGCCGTCCGGGTCGCCGACCTGCACTCGTTCAGCGACATCGTGGCCCGGTTCGGGACCGGCACGGGCAGCCGCGGCTGCGACATCTGCAAGCCGGTGGCCGCTTCCATCCTCGCCTCGCTGGGCAACGGCCACATCCTGTCCGGCGAGCAGTCCACGCTGCAGGACACCAACGACCACATGCTCGCCAACCTGCAGAAGGACGGCACGTACTCGGTGGTCCCGCGGATGCCCGGTGGCGAGGTGACCCCCGAGGGCCTCATCACGGTGGGCCAGGTCGCCAAGGACTTCGGGCTGTACACGAAGATCACGGGCGGCCAGCGCATCGACATGTTCGGCGCACGCGTGGAGCAGCTGCCGGACATCTGGCGGCGGCTGGTCGACGCAGGCTTCGAGTCCGGGCACGCGTACGGGAAGTCGCTGCGCACCGTGAAGTCGTGCGTCGGGTCCACGTGGTGCCGCTACGGCGTCCAGGACTCCGTTGGCATGGCCGTCGAGCTGGAGCTGCGCTACCGCGGCCTGCGCTCGCCGCACAAGCTCAAGATGGGCGTGTCCGGCTGCGCCAGGGAGTGCGCGGAGGCGCGCGGCAAGGACGTGGGCGTGATCGCCACGGACAAGGGCTGGAACGTCTACGTGGGCGGCAACGGCGGGCAGACGCCGCGGCACGCGAAGCTCCTCGCCGAGGACCTGACGTCCGAGGAGCTCCTGCGCACCATCGACCGGTTCCTCATGTACTACGTCCGCACCGCCGACCGGCTGCAGCGCACGGCGCCGTGGATCGAGGAGGTCGACGGTGGCCTGGACGGCGTGCGCGAGGTCGTCATGGAGGACTCGCTCGGCATCTGCGCCGACCTGGACGCCGCCATGGCCCGTCACGTCGAGAACTACGAGGACGAGTGGAAGGCAGTGCTGGAGGACCCGGAGAAGCTGCGCCGGTTCTCGTCGTTCGTCAACGCCCCGAAGGGCGCCGACCCGTCCCTCGCCTACGTCGAGGAGCGCGGCCAGCGCCGCCCCGCGACGTCGGAGGAGCGCGCGACCGGCGTCGTCATCGCGGGCCCCAGGCTGGAGGTACGAGCATGACCGCCAACGACGTGTCAGAGGTACAGGCCACCGGAGTGACCTGGGGTTCTGACGGCTCGGCGGTGGCCAGGTGGGAGCGCGCGTGCTTCCTCACGGACCTGTTCCCCGAGCGGGGTGCGGCGGCGCTGTTCGGCAACGTACAGGTGGCGCTCTTCCGGCTGCCGGAGGACCCGCTGGACCCCGCCGACGGCGGACCGGTCTACGCGGTCCAGAACCTCGACCCGTTCTCCGGGGCGTACGTGATGTCCCGCGGGATCGTCGGTACGCGCGCCGGTGTGCCCACGGTGGCCGCTCCTGTCTACAAGCAGGTGTTCTCCCTCGTCACCGGCGAGTGCCTGGTGGCAGCGGACAAGGCCCCCCAGGGCGACCTTCCGCCGGACCTCAGGACCTACGAGGTGGAGATCCGGGACGGCGTGATCCACGTAGGCCTGCCGTGACGCCCTCGACGACGGGGCGGGTGACGCTCGTCGGGGGTGGGCCCGGGGCATCCGACCTGCTGACCCTGCGGGGGTGGCGGGCGCTGCAGGCGGCCGACGTCGTCGTCGCCGACCGGCTGGGGCCCGTCGAGGTCCTCGCCGAGCTGCCGCCGCACGTCCGCGTGGTCGACGTCGGCAAGGAGCCCGGCCGGCACCCCGTGCCCCAGGAGCGCATCAACGAGCTGCTCGTCGAGCACGCTCTGGCGGGTGCCCACGTGGTCCGGCTCAAGGGTGGCGACCCGTTCGTGCTCGGCCGCGGCGGCGAGGAGGTCATCGCGTGCGCGGCCGCCGGCGTGCCCGTCGAGGTGGTGCCGGGCGTGACCTCCGCCGTCGCCGTGCCGGGCCTGGCCGGGATCCCGCTCACCCACCGCGGTGTCACCACGGGCTTCCACGTGGTCTCGGGCCACTGCGCACCCGACGTGTCAGACCCCCAGGCCACCGGAGCGACCCGCACGTCGGACACGTCGGGGCCGCTCGACGACGCCGCCGTCACCTGTGTGCGGGACGCCACGGCTACTCTTGTCGTATTGATGGGGGTGCGGTCCCTCGGCGCGATCGTGGCGCAGTCCCTGGCCGCCGGCGCCGATCCCGGAACCCCTGTGGCGATCGTGGAGAACGGTTCCACGTCGGAGCAGCGCGTCACACGGGCGCGTCTCGAAGAGGCGGCCGATGTGGCAGCGGCCCGTGGTGTGCGGTCACCCGCGGTCGTCGTCATCGGCCGCGTGGCAGCGGCGGGACTCCTGGTCGAAACGGTGGAGGGTACGAGTGAGCGACGTCTGGCAGGTGCCGGTGTCTGAGGTCGCAGCGCCCGCGCACGCCCGGGCGACGCACCCGACGCTGGGTCAGGTCATGGCCGGCGCGACAGTTCTCGTCACGGCGGAGCGCCGGGCCGCCGAGCTCGCGGCGGCCCTGGAGCGGCGCGGTGCCACGATCCGGCACGCGCCGGCGCTGAGCATGATCCCGCACGTCGACGACGAGACCCTGATCGCGGCGACGCGGGCGATCGTCTCGGCCCCGCCCGACGTCGTCGTGGTCACCACCGGGATCGGCTTCCGCGCCTGGATCGAGGCCGCCGACGCGCACGGCATCGCGGAGCCGCTCCTCGGCCTGCTCGCCGGGACCCGGATCGTCGCGCGCGGCCCGAAGGCCCGCGGCGCGATCCAGGCCGCCGGGCTGCACGCGGACTGGGTCGCCGAGTCCGAGACCTCCGCGGAGGTGGCGGAGGTGCTGCTGAGCGAGGGTGTACAAGGACTCCGCATCGCCATCCAGCACCACGGAGCGGGCGCCGACGGCCTGGACGAGGTGTTCGAGAAGGCCGGCGCGCAGGTCGCGAGCCTCGTCGTCTACCGGTGGGGTCCGGCGCCCAACCCGGCGGCGGTCCGCGACTCGGTGCACGCGGTGGCCGACGGCGAGATCGACGCCGTGGTCTTCACCTCCGCCCCTGGTGCCGAGGCGTGGCTGCGGGTCGTCGAGGGGGAGCGGCTGCTCGACCGGGTCCGCGCGCGGTTCGTCGACGGCGGGATGGTCGCGGCCGCCGTCGGGCCCATGACGGCGAAGCCCTTGGAGCAGCGGGGGATCGTGCCGCTGCAGCCCGAGCGCGGGCGCCTCGGGGCGCTGGTCCGCGCGCTGGTCGGGCACTACGAGCACATCGACTCGGTGGCGCTGGGCACGGTCGCCGGGTCACTGGTGATCCGCGCACGCGTCGCGGTGCTGGACGGACAGGTGCTGCCCCTGTCGCCGACCGGGGTCGCGGTGCTGCGGCTGCTCGCCGCCGCCGAGGGCGACGTCGTGTCGCGCGAAGAGGTGCTGGCCGCGCTGCCGGGCGACTCACAGGACACGCACGCCGCCGAGGTCGCCGTCGCGCGGCTGCGCGAGGCTGCCGGACGCCGCGACCTCATCCGCACGGTGGTGAAGCGGGGCTACCGCATCGAGCTGGCGTGACGCTCCGCTCGCGACCTTCGCGAGCTTTCTCGCTGCCGACAGCATCGTTCTCTCGTTCCCGCTCGTCAGGGAGCATGAACAGGGAGAGGGGACGTCCTCGATGACGCAGTGGGAGGTCGAGCTCACCGAGCTCGCGACGAGACGTGGCGGGGCGCTCGTCGGGTACGCGTACTCGTTGTGCCAGGACCGGGCACAGGCCGAGGACCTGGTGCAGGACGCGCTGGTGAAGGTGTTCTCGCGCCTGCGCCGCCCGACCGGGTCGGGCGACGGCGGGCAGGACGTCGTGCACCTGGATCAGCCGCAGCGCACGAACACGGAGGGGTATGTTCGCCGGGCGATCCTGACGATCTATCTCGACGGTTACCGGCGGCAGAAGAACTGGTCCGGCTTCAAGCACCTCCTGGCCGACGACGACCGGTCGCCGGCCGCGGACCGGGTCGCCACCGCGCGGGTCGACGTCGGCGTGGCCCTGGCCCAGCTCTCCCCACGGCAGCGTGAGGCCGTGGTGCTGCGCTTCTTCGAGGACCTGACCGTGCCCCAGATCGCGGCGGCCCTCGGGACGAGGCCGGGCACCATCAAGCGGTATCTGTCGGACGCGATGGAGCTGTTGCGCGCCTCGCTCGCAGAGGTCGTGGCGCCCGAGACGGACAGCTCGCTGGACGAGCGGCTCGACGTGGTGGCCGGCGCGGTGCGGCGCCGTCGGGCAACGAAGGTGGGCGCTGTGGCGGGCGTGTCGATGGTCCTGGCCGTGGCGCTCGTCTGGGGTGCGTGGGCGGTCGAGCCGTGGATCCGGTCGGAGCCGCTGCCGGCGGACGACAAGGTCGAGTACACGCCGGGTTACGTGCCGGGCAACTGGTCCGACGATGCCGGCGTGTACTGCGGGATGCCGGTCGAGGAGCTCGAGGCGTTGGACGCTGGCACCTTCGAGGTGGAGGTCACCGGGGGTCTTGCTCCGCGAGCGGATGGCACCTCCACCTCCTGGGAGGTTCCGGTGACGGTCACCGGGACCGTTCCCGACGACATGGCCGACGACGAGCGCGGGTACTTCATGACCTCACCGCTGATCGTGTGGGCCCAGGACGGCCGGGTCGTCGACCTCGGCACCGGGTGGCGCGAGATGGACTCGGAGGTCTCGTCGGCACTGTCGGAGGAGGGCGCCTGGAGCGGGCCGGCGACGGCGGGCAACTCGACGACGTGCCTGGAAGACACCCTCGTGGAAGGCGGCGTCGGTGACGAGTACGACAACGAGCGCCCCGGGGCGAGCTACGAGCTACGCGTGGTCATGACCGACAGCTCCGCCTCCGGACAGGCTGATGGGCAGCCCGATCTCCTGGTCAGCGATCCGGCCACCGTGGACCTGGACAGCGGTGTCGCGTCGGCGCCGACCTTCGGGGCGCCGTCGGGCGACTGCAGCGGGGCCGCCTACGCGGGCCGGGGCCTGAGGGCGCAGGATCTCCCGGAGCGGACGAGAGCCGCCACCGCCGAGCTCCTCGCAGCGGTCATCACCTGCGACGAGAGAAAGGTCGCCGAGCTCGGCGGTGCGCTGGACACGGCGCCCCTCTCGCAGTCGGTGTCGCCGTCGGTCAACGAAGTGTTCGCGCTGCCCGAGGCCGACGGCCAGGTCCCGTACGCGACCGTCGCGCGACTCCTGACCGAGACCCGCCCAGCCGTCGACGCGTCGGGACTGGCCTGGCCCTGGCCCCGGGTGTCCAGGTCGGTCGACGACGACGCGGCGTGGCAGGAGGCGATCGACGCCGGCGCCATCACCGAGGAGCAGGCCGCGACCGACCGCGCGAAGGGCGTCTACACGGGATGGCGGCTGGAGGTCGACGACAACGGCGAGCCGAGCCCGGTGACCTGGCGGGGCTTCTACGAGGGCGACGACAGCTGGTGCTCCAGGCCGGACGCCGAACCGGGGTGCAGCTAGCCTCCGGCGTCCCCGCAGTCGGTACGGGCTCGACGGTTTTTCTCGTCACCCGCATCATCGTTCTCCTCTCCCCACCCGTCAGGGAGCATGAGAGGGAGAGGGGGCGTCCGACATGGCGCAGTGGGAGACGGAGCTCGAGGAGCTCATGGCGCGGCGCAGCCGCGCGCTGGTCGGCTATGCGTTCACGCTGACGCGCGACGTGCCGCGGGCCGAGGACCTGGTGCAGGACGCGCTGGTCAAGGTGTTCTCGCGCCTGCGCCGTCCGGCCGAGACCGGCGGCGGCGGCGGAAAGAGCATGCACCTGGACCAGGACGAGCCCCGGCTGACCAACGTGGAGGGCTACGTGCGCCGGGCGATCCTGACCATCTACCTGGACGGCTACCGGCGGCAGAGCAGCTGGACGGGCATCAAGCACCTGCTCGCCGACGACGCCTTCGCGCCCGCGGCGGAGCGCGCCGCGACGGCAAGGGTCGACGTCGGTGTGGCGCTCGCGCGCCTGTCCCCGCGGCAGCGCGAGTCGGTGGTGCTGCGGTTCTTCGAGGACATGACGGTGCCCCAGATCGCGCAGACGCTCGGGACGAGCCCGGGCACCATCAAGCGGCACCTGTCCAACGCGATGGAGCTGCTGCGCACGTCGCTCGCCGAGATGAACGTGCCGGAGATGGAGACCTCCTTCGAGGACCGGCTCGGCGCCGTATCGGGTTCGGTCCGTCGCCGTCGGGCCGTGAAGGTCGGTGCCCTCGGCGGGGCCACGCTGGTGGTGGCGGGTCTGCTGGCCGTCGCCGCGCTGTGGGGGCCAGACCGCCTCCTGTCGGAGCCGGTGCCGCCGGCCACCCCGAGCCCCGGGGTGTCGAACGGGGCGGTCGGCGCCGGCTGGGCGCCCAGCGGCTGGCGCGCGAAGGGCCCGCAGTTCTACTGCGGCATGGAGGTGACGGAGCTGGTGTCGTCGTCCGACACGGTGCGATTGGAGCTCACTGGTGACGCCGAGCTCGTGGAAGGTGTGGAAGATGGCACGGGGCCCCCGGACGACCATCTGGCCGCGCCCATCCGGATCACCCGGACCGGGGCCGATGGCCTGTCCCTCGACGGCCAGTTCCCCCAGCTGGTCTTCGCGCAGGACGGTCTGGTGGTCGACATCAGCGGGGGCTGGAACGAGGGCGGCGGGTACGTCCTGCCCGACGCCGGTGAGTCCGCGGAGGCCGTCGCCGAGGCGAGCGCTACCACCGCATGCGGACAATGGACGACGAACAGCGCGCTGCCCTTCGAGACGTACCTGGACGCGCGCCCGGCGGGCACCTACGACGTCTACGCGGTGCTGCCGTGGAGCGAGTACTCGGGCCCGAGCGACTTGACCGGTACAAGCCGCTTTGCCGTCAGCGGGCCGGTCACCATGGCGGTTCCGGCACTCGAGGTGCCGGAAGAGGAGCCGCTGACCGTGGACATCCGCGACGGCTACCAGCCGCCGTGGCTCGAGGGGACGAACCTGGCCTGTGGGGCCTATGCGTCCGGAATCCCGGGAGACTGGCAGGTGCCCTGGGCGGGATCGATCCTGGAGCTGAGGGCCGAGGACCAGCTGGAGGGCGCCCCCCAGGACAGGGTGACGGTCACGTTCACCGAGACGGAGGGAGAGGCCGTCGACACGACTCGTACGCCGTTCACGACGGTCTGGCTCAGTGACGGGCGTGTGGTGGGTGTCGGCCGCGACGTCTGGTCCGATCCGGTGGAGCCCCTTGGCGTCGACGCGAAGGGCGAGACGTCCGTCGTCGTGTCGATCGAGCCCGACCGGACGTGTCTCAAGAACCCGGACGCCGAGCTGCCCGCCGGGGGCTACGACGTGTACGCCCTCGCGGAGCTCGATCCGGGCGCGGGGGGCGAGCGGGAGCTCATGCTGACGAACGCCGTCTACTACGCCGTGGACTGATCGGGCAGGCAGCGAAGCCGCAGACCAACGAAACCTCCCGGCGGCGCGTCATGGTGCATGTGGAGACGATGACAGCACACACGCACCCGGGAGGTGGCCATGGCGGGATGGGAGAGCGAGCTCGATGAGCTCATGCGAGTGCGCGGCAGCGCGCTCGTCCGCTACGCCTACATGCTCTCGGGCGACCGCGCGCTCGCCGAGGACCTGGTCCAGGACGCGCTGGTCAAGGTCTACTCGCGGCTGCGCGGCCGGCCCGCCGTCTCCGGGGCGGTGGGCGTGCCCGAGGGCAGCCGGGCGCACGACCTCGACTCCCCGTTCACGAACGCCGAGGGCTACGTGCGACGGGCGGTGCTCACCATCTACCTGGACGGCTACCGCAAGCGGCAGCGCTGGACCGGGATCAAGCATCTCCTGGCAGACGACCTCAGCAGCCGTGGTGCTGACCATGCCGCCTCGGCGCGGATCGACGTGATGGCGGCGCTCGCGCGGCTCGGCGCTCGCGAGCGGGCCTGCGTCGTGCTCCGCTACTTCGAGGACATGACGGTGCCGCAGATCGCGGAGGTCCTGGGTACCGCCCAGGGAACTGTCAAGCGGTACCTGTCTGATGCCACCAAGAACATGCAGGAGTTCCTGCGCCCCGACGACTTCCGACCTGCCGAAGGGAGGGCTGCCCGATGAACATCGACCGTAACGACAGCTGGAACGACGACGACTTCCTGAGCGGCGCGCTCCGTGGCGCCGCCGACAACATTCCCGGTGGGGAGGTGGACGACCTGCACATCTCGTTCGGAGTGGTGCGTGACCGCGTGCGGCGCCGTCGCGCCGCCAAGATCGGCAGCCTCGCGGGCGTCAGCCTCGTGCTGGTGGGCGGGATCGCCTTCGGCGCTACCAAGACGCCGCTGCTGGACAGCGATGCGCCGGTGCTTCCCGGCGAGTCCCAGAGCGCGTTCATGACACCGGGACCGGACGACTCCGCGAGCGATACCGCGACCCAGGCGCCGGAGCCGGTCCCGAGTGGGCCGCCCGCCCGGGACATCATCCAGTTCGACTACACGCCCCCGTGGCTCACGGAGATCGACAGTGGGCGCCTGACGTGCGGCATGCCCGTGGACGAGCTCGAGTCGACGGCGGCCGGTTGGTCGGTCACAGCGGCCGGTGACATCTACTCCAAGGTCGAGAACTACTCGGGCGTCTCGTCACCAGCCTTGGGCATGGCGGCGACGTTCCAAGGAGGGGATGGCTCGCTCGACGTGGCTCCGACTCTCGTGTGGAGCCAGGACGGCGTGGTGGTGGACCTGGGCTTGAACGTCTTCGAAGGGGCCGGCCCGCAGACCGAGCCGCTGCTCGGATCCGGGGGCGGAGCCGTCGAGGCCCAAGGCCGTTCGGCGTCATCGTGCATACCGACCGGGACGAGCGACGTCTTCGAGACATCGCTCCCGGACGGCGACTACGAGGTGCGCGTGGTCGCCTTCCCGGAGGTCGTCTCAGGCCAGTGGGGGACGGCGGTGAGCGAGCCGGTAGAGGTCCGCTTCGACGGCACCGGCGTGCACAGCCCGACCGGGACACGCGGCGGCACGGCGACCATCGAGCCCCTGGCGCCCAACGAGGACGAGCTGACCCGGTTCGTGCTCGACCGCAGCACCGACTGGGTCCTGGCGCAGCAGGAGCAGAGCAACTACAGCTCGACCGATCCCACGCGGGTCACCGCTCAGTGCGAGAGCGTGAGCACCGGAGACTCGGTGCCGTTCGAGATAGTGGTGCCGTCGACCCAGGATGTGGTCGGCTCCGGCTCCATCGATTGCGACGCCACCGAGCAGGTCACCGACGTCGAGGTGCCGGACGTCGGCGGGGAGGTCCTCGACATCCGGCTGGGTGATGTACCCGACGGCGTCGTGCGGCTCGAGGCCGTCCTCGCCCCGAGCGGCGGTGACGGGGGTGACGCCGCAGCTGACTGCTCGGCCAGCGGCCTGACCATGGAGTACGACCCGAGCCGTTCGCCGAGCGAGGGCGCGAGCACGACCGCGCGGGCCATCGTGACGGCGGCCCAGGACTGCGACGTCGACCGGATGGTCGAGCTGGCCACGCAGCACCCCACGGAGCTGATGGTCACCGCCGAACCCGCTGAGGAGGTCTTCGCCCTGCCGGAGGGCGACGAGCAGCACTACCGCACCCTGGTCGCCCTGCTGGCCGGCACCGGTGGCGCGTTCGACGGCGCGGACACCGCCAACCGGAACGTGGTGTGGCCGCGGGTCGCCACCGAAGAGTTCCGCGACTCCGACGAGGCGTGGCGGGAGGTTGTGACCGCGGGCCTGCTCACCGAGGAGCAGGCTGACGCCCAGCGGGCCGACGAGCTGTTCGGCTACACAGGGATGGAGGTCGCCATCGATGAGGCGGGGGCCTGGAGGATCTACGCCGCCACCCCTTGATGTGATCGCTTGAACCGGACGGCTGGATCGTGTCCCAACGCTTTCTGTGCCCCGCTCGTATCAGTGTGTGAGCGGGGCACAGGGGCCCGCCGCGGCGAATGGGACGAACATGACCGGTGAGGCCTTCAGACAGCGGGCGGGGGCATCATGAGCACCCGCTGGGACGAGGAGCTCACGGACCTCGTCACGAGCAGAGGGCGCGCCCTCGTCGGGTACGGGTACGCGCTGACGGGTGACGTCCGGCGGGCAGAGGACCTGGTCCAGGATGCTCTGGTGCGCGTCTTCCGGCGGTTCCGCCGTCCCGAGGCCGCGGGCACGTCCGGTCGCACCGAGTTTCCCCTGAACGACGACGGAAACCACGCGGGCATCGAGGCCTACGTGCGCCGGACGATGCTCAACCTCTACATCGACGAGAGCCGCCGGTTCGCGCTGTGGCGCAAGGCCGAGCCCAAGCTGGCGGGGCCGGACCGGATCAAGGCGCCGGCGTCGGACATCACTGCCCGCGCGGACGTGACGGCAGCGTTGCGGGGGCTGAGCCCGCGCCAGCGTGCGTGCGTGGTGCTCCGGTTCTACGACGACCTGACCGTGCCCCAGATCGCCACGACCCTCGGCATCTCGCAGGGCACCATCAAGCGATACCTGGCCGACGGGATCCACGCGCTGCGTGGGGTGCTGGTGCCGGAAGGAGAGCTCACATGAGCGGGCACGACGATCTTGGGTTCGACGCCGACCTCGGCCACGGCCGCGACGTCCTGAAGCAGACCATCGGTGCGCTGGTCGACGGGGCCGCACCCTCCGGCGTGCCCAGTACCCCGGAGGAGAACCTCGGCCTCCTGCGTCGCCGGGTGCGTACCTGGCGTATCGCCAAGGCGGGGGCGGTAGGGCTGACCAGCGCCGTCGTGGTGGGTGTGCTCGCCTTCAGCACCGCACAGGCCTCGACCTGGACCCGGTCGGAACCGCTGCCCGGCCGGCCCACCGTGCAGAGCACCGAACGGGGGCCGGCGCCGTCGGAGATCCCGACGACGCGCATGTCGCCCAGCCCGACGGCGTCCGCGAGCCCGTCGCCATCGCCGTCGCCGTCCAGCACGCCCGAGGCGACGCCGTCGGGAGCCGCTTCCGTCGATCCGACACCGGAGGTGAGTGCGTCGCCTGCGGAGACCGAGGAGCCTGTGGACCTGATCACCGCGCCGTTCGACGACGGGTACCAGCCATGGGGGGACGCGTATCCCGTGTGGTGCGGCATGCAGGACGAGGATCTGGTGTCGACGAGCCCGTCGGTGTCGATCGAGATCGTCGGCGACCTGACCTACGAGGGTGGGGAAGACGGACCCAGAAGCGTCCCGGTCCGGCTCACGGGGGAGATGCCGGGGTACGTCGAACCCGGAAGCGAAGGCGCCACCGAGACCATCGGGAACGAGGCGCTGCTGATCTGGTCGCAGGGCGGTCGGGTGGTTGACCTCGGCCAGTCGTGGAGGGAGGGCAACTACGAGATCCCGCCCGCGCTCAACGACACGGGGGAGTGGACCGGTGAGGCCTACGCGTCGTCCTACAGCACCTGCGTCGAAGCGGACAGCTCGGGGGACGGCATGTTCTACGACAACGTGCGCGCGGCTGGGACCTACCAGGTCCGCGCCGTTCAGGTGCACAACATCGGCGACCCCGGCGCCAGTACCAACGAGGAGTACCTGGTGATCAGTGACCCCGTCACGGTCACCGTCCCCTGACGTGTCAGACGCCCGGGTCACCAGCGTGACCTGGGCGCCCGACATGTCGGGGAGGTTCTGACAGGTAGCTCGCCAGGATCGCGTCGCTGCGGCGTCGGCCCCACCGGTCGAGGCGCTCGCGGCCCCACCGAGAGCGTCCGAGCAGGTGGTAGCGCCACACGTTGAGCGGCAGCAGGTAGGCGTGCGCCCATGGTGGGCGCAGCGGCAGGCCGAGCTCGCGCATGCTGCGCACCCCGAGGAACGCCGTGAGCATCGACAGCAGGCGCTCGCGCTCGAACCGGGCGCGCCACGGCTGCCACCAGGACGGGCCGGGGTAGGTCCGGTCGGCCTGCGCTGCGACCACCGCCCGGGCCAGCCGCGGCCCGGCGTCCGAGATCCCCGCCTGCGCGAGCAGCACGTGATAGTTCATGCGGTGTCGCGCCCACTCGTCGTCGACCAGGAAGTCGGCGTGCACGCCCAGCAGGTGCCCCACCCACTTCCACAGGTGCATCAGCGCCCGGCTGTCCGACGGCGGGATGCGCACCCCGAGCGCCCGGCACCCGACTATCAGGGCACCGTCGAACAGTCCGAGGGTCGCCGCCTGGTCGGCCTGGTTGATCGGCAGGCCCCAGCGCGCGGTGTCCCAGCGGTCCGGCCCGGTGCGGTCAGCGAAGGAGGCGCCGACCAGCGCGTGCATCGCCCGGACCTGCACGGTGGCTCGCCAGGCGGGGCCGTAGGGCCGGAGCGCTCCGGGCTCGGACAGCCCGACCGTCCACTCCTGCGTCTCCGCGAGCCGACGCAGTGTGCCGCCGGTCAGCGCGCCCGTCGCCACGAGCAGGTCAGTGGGACCGCCGAACCGGTACCCGCCCACGAGCGAGAGCTGGAGCAGCACGTCGCCCGCGTTCTGCCCGAGCCGTCGCTGCACGGCGGCGCCGGCCTCGACGAGATCCCAGTCCACCCAGTCCGGCACGGTGGTGGCCTCGTCGAGAAAGTGGCGCAGCGCCTCTGGTACGTCCACGCTGAGACCGATCTCATCGTCGGCGCTGTGCGAACGGCCGGTCAGCGCCGCCCGGAGTCGCGCGTGGGTCACCCGGCCCGGTGCTCCGGCCGGCAGGCGCATGGCGGTGGCGAGGGCCGCCCCGACGTCGTCCTCCTCGAAGAACGCGCGGCCGATCCGGTCCAGCAGAGCCTCGTCCACGCTGCGTACGTGCCCGAGCACGCGCAGCGGGTGGCCGATCCGTGTCCCGCGCGCCTCTGCGGAGCGGAACCGGAGCGGGTACGCCGCGGTGGGCCGCCCGGCGTCGTCCGTGCTGCTGACCATCTCCCTATCCTGGCCTGCCTGCTCGCGTACCCACAGGAATCCGATGCCGAGCTGCCCCAACCTCGGGGCGAGCTGGTTCGTCGATACGGTCAGGACAGCAGGAAGGAGCCGGCAATGGGCTGGCACGAAGACCTGGAGACGCTTGCAGCGCAGCGCGGCAGCGTGCTCGTCGGGTACGCGTACACGTTGTGCGGCGACGTCCGGCAGGCCGAGGACCTGGTGTAGGAGGCGTTGGTCAAGTACTGCTCCCGCCTCGTGCGGCCGGATGGTCGGCGAGACGCCACCGCGTCGGGCATGCGGACGGTTCCGCTGGACGGGCCGGAGCGCCGGCCCGAGAGGCAGGCCGTGGAGTTCGCCGAGGCGTACGTGCGTCGCATGGTGCTGAACCTCTACCTGGACGGCTGGCGCCGCCGGAAGAGGTGGGCAGTCATCGAGCCGCGGATCGCCACCGACGACCGGGTGCGGTTTCCCGACTCGGGCATCACCGCCCGGGCCGACGTGGTGCAGGCGCTCTCGCGGCTCTCGCCCCGGCAGCGGGCGTGCGTGGTGCTGCGCTACTTCGAGGACATGACGATCGAGCAGGTGGCGCAGACGCTCGGGAACGCCCCGGGCACCGTCAAGCGCCACCTCCATGACGCGCTGCACGTCCTGCGGGACGTGCTGGAACCGGCTGGATCGGCCGCTGGATCGGCCACGGCAGAGGGAGCATTGCGATGAACCAGCACGACGACGGCCGGGGCCAGGACCACGGCTGGGTGGATCCGGCGGAGGCCGGTCTCCTGAAGCAGACGTTCGGCGCGATGGCGGGCGGGGTGGACCCGGCTTCCCCCACGGGCCCCGCCGCGACGATGTCGGTGATGAGCAAGCGGGTGCGACGGCGTCGGACGGTGAAGCTGGGCGGGCTCGGCGGTGGCGCTCTCGCGCTGGTGGGCGCGCTGGTGCTCGGGGCGGGGCAGCTGGCGCCCGCCTCACCGGACCGGTCCGAGCTGCTGCCGGGGTCGCCCTCGTCCTCCTCCACGCCGACGTCCTCGCCTGTGCAGGCGGACACGCCGGACTTCAAGGTCAAGGACGGCTACCAGCCGCCCTGGCTGGAATGGAGCGACCTGACGTGCGGCATGCCGGTGGCCGACTTGAAGTCCACGGCCTCGGGCTGGTCGGTGGCGCCGGCCGGTGACATCTACGCCCGGACGACGGATCTCGGGGACGCCCCTTCGACGTCGTGGCGAATGGCGGCGGCGATCGAGGAGGGACCGGGCGTGCTGGACTCCTCCCTCGCCCTGGTGTGGAGCCAGGACGGCAAGGTGGTGGACCTCGGGCCCGATGTGTTCGGCGCTGCTGGCCGACCGGACCCCGTGCCACTGATCAGTTCCGACCCGGCGGCCTACCTCGAGGCTCACGGCGCTGGGGCTTCGACCTGCGCTCCGACTGGGACCGGCGTCGATCCGGTCTACGAGGCGCGTCTGCCCGAGGGCGACTACGACGTGCGGGTGGTCGCCTTCCCGCACGACGGCTCCGGGCAGGACGGCTCCGGCACGTTGGGTGCCACGGTGGTGAGCGAGCCGGTCGCGGTCCACATCGACGCCGTCGGAGCGCACAGCCGCACCGGGACCAGGGGCGGCGAGTCGACCATCGAGCCTCCGGAGCCGGTACCCGGTGAGATCTCGCGGTTCGAGCTGGACCGTTCCACCGACTGGGTCACGGCGAGCATGACGTACCGGCGCCATCTGCCGGCGCCCGCGGTGTCCGTCACCGCTCGGTGCGAGAGCACCAACCCGGCAGACACCGTGCCGTTCGAGGTGGTGCTGGAGTCGACCGGCCAGGCGTACAGGTCCGGTGAGGTCGTCTGCGACGGTACGGAGACCGTGCTGCCCTTCGGCGCTCTCGGCATCAGCGGCGGCGCGATCGACCTCCGGGTGCCGCACGGGCAGACCGTGCCCGACGGGGTGGCCCGGTTCTCGGCGGTGCTCGCGCCCTCGGCCAGTGCCGATGGCACGGATCCGGCCGGAGACTGTTCGGCGAGCGGGCTCGACGTTGCCGACGACCCGCTGAGCTCGCCGAGCGACGCGGCGACGGACACTGCCGATGCCATCCTGGACGCCGCTCTCGCCTGCGACTCCGGGGAGCTGATCGAGCTGGCGGCGGCATCCGGCGCCGAGCTGATGGTCCCACGGGAGGCACCGGAGGACACCTTCGCGCTTCCCGAGACCGCTGCGCTGCCGTACCGCACGTTGGCCGCCTTGCTGGGCGGCACCAGCGGTGCGCTCCGCACTGGTCAGAGGGACGACGGAGAGCCGGAGCCCGTCGTGTGGCCGCGGGTCGCGGTGGAGGAGTTCGCAGACTCCGACGAAGCCTGGCAGGAGGTCGTGGACGCCGGTCTGCTCACGGCCGAGGACGCGGCCGCCCAGCGCGCCAACACGACGCACGGGTACCAGGGAATGGTCGTGAGCATCAACGAGGACGGCACCTGGCGGAGCTACTACGCCGTCGGGGCATTCCCCCGCCAGTAGCTCGTGATCGCATCGCACCGCCGGTCGAGCTCGTCGAGACCTGTCTCTCGACAAGCTCGACCTGCGGCGGGGCCTGATCAGCAGGGCGACATAATGGCTCGGTGACTGCCCAGACATCTCCCGCCCGGTCCGTCGACCCCATCCAGCCCTCCGTGGTCCCGGACGCAGCCCGCGAGCACGCAGCCGACCTCGGCGCCTTCGTGGCCGCGTCGCCGTCGTCCTACCACGCGGCCGAGGAGGTGGCCCGGCGCGCGGAGGCGGCGGGCTTCACCCGCCTCGCGGAGGACGCCGCCTGGCCCGTGGCTCAGGGCGGGCGCTACGTGGTGGTCCGCGACGGCTTGGTCATCGCCTTCACCGTGCCCGACGCCGCAGGCCCCACCACGGCGTTCACCATCGTGGGCGCCCACACCGACTCCCCGAGCTTCAAGCTGAAGCCCAAGCCGACCACCCACGGCGCCGGCGGCTGGTGGCAGGTAGGCGTCGAGGTGTACGGCGGCCCGCTGCTCAGCTCCTGGCTCGACCGCGAGCTGGAGCTGGCCGGGCGGATCGTCACCCACGACGGCACCGAGCACCTCGTGCGCACCGGCCCGATGCTGCGCATCCCGCAGCTCGCGGTCCACCTGGACCGGGGCGTCAACGACAACGGGCTCACCCTGGACAAGCAGCGCCACACCCAGCCCGTCTGGGGTCTGGGGGACGCGGAGAGCGCCGACGTCCTCGGGGCGCTCGCGGCGGACGCCGGCGTCGACCCCGCGACGATCGGCGGGTACGACGTGGTGCTGGCCGACACACAGCCGCCGCGCGCGTTCGGCGCCGGGCAGGCCCTGTTCGCGTCGGGGCGGCTGGACAACCTGCTCTCGACCCACGCGGGGCTGACGGCGCTCCTGCGGGCCTCGGCACAGGAGCCTGGCGGGGTCTCGGCGGGCTCGACCGGCGGGGCGGGCTCGGCCGGCGGGGCGGGCTCGATCGGCGGGGCGGGCTCGACCGGCGGGGAAGGCTCGATCCAGATGTTCGCCGCGTTCGACCACGAGGAGATCGGCAGCGCGTCCCGCTCTGGCGCGGCGGGTCCGTTCCTCGAGGAGGTGCTGGTGCGCATCTCGACCGCTCTTGGCGCGACGGCGGAGGAGCGGGCGCGGGCGTTCGCCGCGTCGCTGCACGTGTCGTCCGACGTCGGCCACGCCGTGCACCCGAACTACGCCGAGCGGCACGACCCGGCCAACCATCCGGTGGCCGGCGGCGGCCCGATCCTCAAGATCAACGCGAACCAGCGCTACGCAACGGACGCGCACGGTGCGGCCGCGTGGAGCGTGGCCTGCGCGGCGGCGGGGGTGCCCACCCAGGAGTTCGTCTCCAACAACACGCTGCCGTGCGGTTCGACGATCGGACCGATCTCCGCGACCCGTCTGGGTATCCGCACTGTGGACGTCGGCGTGCCAATCTTGTCGATGCACTCGGCCCGCGAGCTCACCGCCGTCGTCGACCCGTGGTACCTGGCGCGCGCCATGGAGGCCGTTCTCGTCCGCTGAACCGTCGAATCCCCCTGTAACCGGGGGGAACACCTCTAATCGGAGTGACCTGCGGTTATGCATGTTCCGTTGGTTCTGTCCCGGTCTACAATTGGCGTAATTCGGGCGCTAGTTGGACGTTTGTCCAAAAAAGATCAGGGCTGACCTGCGAAAACGTACGCTCTAGGTTGACCATTGGTCTGGAAGAAAATACCTAGTACCGTCCGGATGCAGGGACCCCAGGGGGGTGATACCACTGTGGTCATCCGAGCCGTGAACTCGGCAAAAGAGAAATGCCGGACCCCAGGAGCCCCCGTTGCCTCGTGCCACCGTTCGCACTTGCGCCCGATGCGGTTGTGTACTCAGCCGTTACAACTCCGAAGCGCGTTGCGCCGCATGCCGGCGCACCGAGTCGGTTCCCGTAGTCTCCCTCCCCAGCGTGCCGACGCGGGTCTGGCAGGACGAAGCAGTCCGGTCCGCACTCGCCGACTGGGACTTCGGTCAGGTCAGCCGCATGGTGCGGCAGCTCGTCCCTCTGCGTCAGGAGGACGTCGCGGCCCTGACCGGGCTGAGCCAGTCCTACCTGTCGATGCTGGAGTGCGGCGACCGCCGTCTCACCGACGTCTCGCGCGTGGTCCAGTTCCTCACCGGCCTTGGCACGCCACCGGACCTCGTCCGGCTCCCGCTCCCGGGCATCAGCCCTCTGCCCGACGCCGCTCCCGCGTGCACCGCCGCGTCAGGCCAGCCGTCGGCGCCGGAGCCGGTCACGCCGACGGCGCCCGATCCGACGCTGCCGTGGACCGCGGACCGGATGCTCACCGCGCTCCGTCTGGCGCACGTCGCCGACAACACGGCCGACTGGCTGCCCACGGACGCCAACGGCCCCGTGTCGGCGACGGCGATGAGCGACGCGGCGGGTACGGACACCCCGCGTCCGGCGTCGGGCATCGCGCTGAACTCGATGATCCAGCGCTGGGACGCCGAGCAGGCCGAGCCGCTGCGCCGAGCCACGGCTGGCACCCGCGTCTCGCACGAGCTGTGCGGGCACCTCCAGGGCACGCTGGACGAGCTGCGGGTCATGGACAAGGGCTCGGGCAGCGGGGCGGTGGCCGACCTGGCCCGCGCCCACCTCGCCCTGGTGGTCCGCGTCCTGGAGCGCAGCACGTACGACGAGGTGACGGGCCGCCGGCTCACCGCCGTCGCCGCCGACACCGCCACGCAGGCAGGCTGGTTCGCGTTCGACGCGGGGCGTCCGGACGCGGCGCGCGCCTACATGCTCGCCGGTCTGCGGGCCGCGCACGCGGCGGCCGACGACCGGCTCGGCGCCGGTGCTCTCTCCTACCTGGCGATCCACGGCTACTCCAGCGGTGACCCGCGTGACGCGGTCCGCGCCGCCGAGGCGGGCCGACGCCGGATCGCCCGGCTCGACGCCCCGCACCTCTCGGCGACGCTGCTCACCCGGCAGGCGCGCGGCCACGCCGCCGCTGGCGAGGGCGAGGCCGCGCGGCGGGCGCTCGGCGAGGCCTCCGAGCTGTGCGCCCGTGGCCGCGGCGAGGACGACCCGCACTGGCTGTACTGGATGAACGAGGGAGAGATCCACGGGCAGTCCGGGTCGGCGCACCTCGCGCTCGGCAACACGGCGCGTGCCGTGGAGAGCTTCGGCCACGCCATCCAGGCGGAGCGTGCGGGTGAGCGCCGGACGCACGGGCTGTTCCTGAGCCGGGCGGCGCAGGCGCACGCCAGGGCGGGCGACCTCGACGCCGCGTGCGCGGCCGGCGACGAAGCGGTGAGCATCGCGGAGACCGTGCAGTCCGCACGGCTGCGCGAGCACCTGCGGGATCTCTCGGCCGACCTCCGGCGCGGCGGGCCGTCGAGGCGGTCCGGGATGGGTGCCCGGGTGCTGGCCGAGCGGATCGCGGCACTCGCGTCGTGATCGCACCGGTCACCTCCCGCGACGTGGCCAGGGCCCTCGTGCTCTGGGACATCGATCGGACGCTCGTCTACGTCGGGGAGGTGGACCGGACGGCATACCGGGAGGCGTTCGCAGAGGTCGTGGGTCGACCCGCCGAACGCCTCCCGGCGAAGGGCACCGGCGTGACCATGCCGCTGGCGATCCGCGGGCTGCTGGAGGACAACGGCGTCAGTGCGCGCGAGGCGGAAGAGCTGCTGCCGCACATGCTCGAGGTGGTACCGCTGCGCTTCGCCGCGCATACCGAGGACGTGCGACGCCTCGGCTTCGTGCTCCCTGGTGCCATGCAGGCGCTCAAGGCCGTCGCGGCCGAGCCAGGCCTGGTGCCGACGGTCGTGACGGGAAACCTCGAGGCGAACGCCCTGATCAAGCTCCGCGCCTTCGGCATGGACCGCTACGTGCACGCCGCGCTGGGCGGCTACTCGTCCGACGACGCGCACCGGCCGGCTCTCGTGGCGGTCGCCCAGCGCCGTGCGGGGGACCGGTACGGCAGCACCTTCTCCGCCGGCAACACCGTCATCGTCGGGGACTCCCTCGAGGACGTGCGCACGGGGCTCGAGGGGGGCGCGCACGTGATCGCCGTGGCATCGGGTACGACGTCGGCGGACCGGCTCGCGGAGGCGGGCGCCGACGTGGTGCTGCACGACCTCACCGACGCCGCCCGGCTACTCCAGGAGATCCGGGAGCTCACAACGGACGCGGGACCCCGCTGAGCGCAGGCAGGAACCGGGTGCGGGCACCCACGGCCCTGACATAGTGACTGCCGTCACATGTGGGTAGACTCTGGTCTCTTCCCGCCATCGACGTTGCCGGCGGGGGTGCATAGGCCTTGCACGGGTCAACCCCGTGCAGGGCAACACACTTTCTGGGGGAACTCCCCGGAGCTCGTCGAGGAGGACGAATGCTCGAAGACGGCATTGTTTTCGGCGCAGGCAGCTACACCACCGTGGCGGTGATCGCCGTCATCGCGGTTGCCGCACTCGGGTGTGCGTTCGTGCTGCGTCGCCAGGTGCTCGCCGCACCCGATGGAACCGCCAAGATGCAGGACATCGGCCGGGCCGTGCAGGAGGGGGCCTCTGCCTATCTGAAGCGACAGTTCCGCACGCTCATACTGTTCGCGGCTGTCGTGTTCGGGCTGCTCTTCCTGTTGCCGGGCGACAGCGGCGTACGGATCGGCCGCTCCATCGCGTTCGTGTTCGGCGCCGGCTTCTCCGCGGCGATCGGCTACCTCGGCATGTGGCTCGCGGTGCGCGCGAACGTCCGCGTCGCCGCGGCCGCCACGCGTCCCGGCGGCCGGGCCGAGGGCGCCCGGATCGCGTTCCGCACCGGCGGCGTCGTCGGCATGTCCGTGGTGGGCCTCGGTCTGCTCGGCGCCGCGCTCGTCGTGCTCGTGTACGACGTCGACGCGCCCGCCGTGCTCGAGGGCTTCGGCTTCGGCGCCGCACTGCTCGCCATGTTCATGCGGGTCGGCGGTGGCATCTTCACCAAGGCCGCCGACGTCGGCGCCGACCTGGTCGGCAAGGTCGAGCAGGGCATCCCTGAGGACGACCCCCGCAACGCAGCGACCATCGCCGACAACGTGGGCGACAACGTCGGCGACTGCGCAGGCATGGCCGCCGACCTCTTCGAGTCCTACGCGGTGACCCTCGTGGCCGCCCTCATCCTGGGCAAGGCCGCCATGGGCGAGCAGGGCCTCGTGTTCCCCCTGATCGTCACCGCGATCGGGGCGTTCGTCGCGCTGCTCGGCGTGTTCATCACCCGGATCCGCGGGAACGAGAGCGGCCTCGCCGCGATCAACCGCGGGTTCTACGTCTCCGCGGTCGTCGGTGCAGTGCTGGCCGGTATCGCTGCCTTCGCGTACCTGCCGTCCTCGTTCGACCAGGTGCCCGGTACCGCAGACCTCTCCGGAGTGACCGCCGACCCGCGCGTCGTGTCGGCGCTCGCCGTCCTCATCGGTGTGGTGCTCGCGGGCGTGATCCTCTGGGTGACCGGCTACTTCACCGGCACGGACAAGAAGCCGACGCTGCACGTGGCCGCGACCTCCCGGACGGGTGCGGCGACCGTCGTCCTCTCCGGTATCGGCGTGGGCTTCGAGTCCGCCGTGTACACGGCGGGCATCATCGCCGCCGCGATCTGCGGCGTCTTCCTGCTGGCCGGCGGGTCCGTCCCGCTCGCGCTGTTCCTCGTCGCCCTCGCGGGCTGCGGCCTGCTCACCACGGTCGGCGTCATCGTCGCCATGGACACGTTCGGCCCGGTCAGCGACAACGCCCAGGGCATCGCCGAGATGTCCGGCGACGTCGACGAGGAGGGCGCACAGATCCTCACCGACCTGGACGCCGTCGGCAACACCACCAAGGCCATCACCAAGGGCATCGCGATCGCCACGGCGGTGCTCGCGGCGACCGCGCTGTTCGGCTCGTACGCCGACGCGGTCTCCCACGCGCTCGCGCAGGTGAGCAACGTGGGCACCGGTCTGGTGACCTCGATGCTCAGCTACGAGATCATCTCGCCGGTCACGCTCGTGGGCGTGATCCTCGGTGGCGCAACGGTGTTCCTGTTCTCCGGGCTCGCCGTCGACGCCGTGACGCGTGCCGCCGGCGCCATCGTGTTCGAGGTGCGCCGCCAGTTCCGCGAGCACCCGGGCATCATGACGTACCAGGAGCGCCCCGACTACGCCAGGGTCGTCGACATCTGCACCCGGGACTCGCTCCGCGAGCTCATCACGCCGGGGCTGCTCGCGGCGTTCGCCCCCATCGCGGTGGGCTTCGGGCTCGGGGTCGGGCCGCTGGCAGGGTTCCTGGCCGGTGCCATCGGGACGGGCGTGCTCATGGCGATCTTCCTGGCCAACTCGGGCGGAGCCTGGGACAACGCGAAGAAGATCGTCGAGGACGGCAAGTACGGCGGCAAGGGCTCCGACGCGCACGCGGCGACGGTCATCGGCGACACCGTGGGTGACCCGTTCAAGGACACCGCAGGCCCGGCGATCAACCCGCTGATCAAGGTGATGAACCTGGTGGCGCTGCTCATCGCCCCGGCGGTGGTGGCGATGAGCGTCCCTGCGGACGCCAACCACACGCTCCGGATCGGCATCGCCCTCGTGGCGGCGGCCGTTGCGTTCGGCGCTGTCGTCTGGTCCCGCATGCGGGCGTCCCGCGTCGACGCGGAGCAGCAGGCGGAGCAGGACCGCGCGGAAGCGGTCGTGTGAGGTAGTCCCGCGCAGAGTCCGCCTCGCATGCTCGAGGCGGACTCTGCGCGGTTCACTGGCCCACTCGGCCGTCGATGCACTCCCGCAGCAGGTCGGCGTGGCCCACGTGGCGGGCGTACTCCTCGACCATGTGGACCAGGACGTCGCGGACCGGGATCTCGTCGCTGCCGCGCAGGACCGTTCGGCCCAGCTCCTCCTCGGGCAGCTCCGCCAGCCACTGGTCGGCCGCCGTGACCTCACGCCGCCAGGTCGCCCAGGCCGCCTCGACGACGGCGGGGTCGGCCACCGCGCCGTCGAAGTCCGCGTCGGGGTTCTCCTCCGACTTGCCGAACAGCTTGGGCGTGTCGGCCTGACCTCGCAGCACGCGCCGGAACCAGCTCTGCTCGACATGCGCGAGATGCCGCACCAGCCCGAGCAGCGACATGGTCGACGGCGGCACCGACCGCCGCGCGAGCTGCTCGGCGTCGAGCCCGTCGCACTTCATCTCCAGCGTGATCCGGTAGTGCCTGAGGTAGTTCCAGAGGGTTTCCTTCTCTCCGACGGGCTTCGCCAGCGCTTCGCGCGGGTCGTGGTCAGGGTCCGTCCACATGTCGGGGTAGACGGTGGCCGAGGTCCAGCGTTCGGTGGTCATACGCACAGTGCAACGCCTGGGAATCAGCCTGGTCAACGGCATTGCCCGCGGGTGTCGTCCGGCGGATCACCGGGGACCGGCCGTACAGTTTTCGGTTGGCCGTTCCCGTCTGCTCGGGCCTGGGCCAGAATTGGCCGACTTGCCCCCGTGGAGGCACCCTTGCTCGTCCGTACTCGTTCGCTCGCTGCCCTGACCGGCGCTGCGCTGACCGGCGTCGCGCTCGCCGCGGGCTCGCTGGCTGCGCCTGCCGTCGCGCAGCCCTCCGGTGCGCCCGTGGACGGGCGCACCGTCGCCGGGGTGGCGGCCGCCGACCTGGGACGGGGCGTCGAGGCCGACGTCCTGGCCGATCCGACGACAGGTGAACCGGACCACCCCGCCGACCCACCAGGGCCCCTGGCGCCGGGCGGGGGCACCGACCTGCACCTGCCGGCGTCGTATCCCCACCAGCCGGAGCTCCGTGTCTTCCCGCCGAACGACGCGGACGCCACCGAGCGGAACGGGACCATCAGCCATGCGGACCTGGCGCCGCGCCTGACGGAGCTGATGGAGCGGAGCGACCGGGTATCGACACAGGTGGTGGGGAAGTCGACAGAGGGGCGCGACCTGTACCTGGTCACCGTGACCGCGCCAGAGCGACGCTCGGAGACCGCCCGGCAGGCTGCGTGGCGCGAGGAGATCAAGGGCCACCCGGGCCGCGCCGCGCGCGACGACGACCTGCGGGCGGGTTACAAGGCGCCGATCTGGTTCAGCGCGAACATCCACGGCGACGAGTGGGAGGGCACCGACGCCGCCCTGCGGATCATCACGCACCTGGCGAGCGCGGACGACGACGCCACGAGGCACCTGCTGGAGCAGCACCGGATCGTGTTCAGCCTCACGCTCAACCCCGACGGCCGGACCCACGCGACCCGCTCGACGTCCCTCGGTCTGGACGCGAACCGCGACATGATCACGCTCGCCACGCCGGAGGCGCGCTCGTACGTGCGCACGGCGCGCGCGGTACAGCCGCTGTTCACGGCGGACTTCCACGGTTACACGGACGTGCTGCAGGTCGAGCCGGCCGGTCCGCCCCACGGCGAGAACTACGAGTACGACCTGTTCCTCCCGCACAGCTACGCGATCGCGCGGCAGGTGGAGGACGACGTCGTAGCGGCCGAGATCGACGGCAACACGTACTACGACCCGGACGGCGGTGGCGTGGTCGGGGAGAACACGGGGTTCATCAAGATCCCGTACCGGGACACACCGTCGGGCTGGGACGACTACCCGCCCGTCTTCACCGCCCAGTACGCGTCGCTCCACGGTGCGGTGACCAGCACGGTCGAGCTCCCGCTCGGCCCGACGGGCCGGACCACCACGCGGGCGGACGCCGCGGTCAACACCGAGGTCGCGGTCACGACGATGACGTCGATGATCGACTACGTCCACACCAGGTCGGACGCGATGCTCGCCGACCAGATCGAGCTGTTCCGCCGAGGTGCCGCCGGCGCGCCCAAGGTGGCGCTGACCACTGAGAACGTCGACCAGGTGCCCGGTCCTGACGAGTGGAAGCAGCTCTGGGACGCCGCCGACGACCAGGAAGCGGTGCGTCTTCCTCGTGCGTACGTGCTCCCGGTCGGCCCCGGTCAGCGGTCGGCGAGCGATGCCGAGGACCTGGTGGACGCGCTGCTGTTCCACGGCATCGAGGTGGAGCGGCTGGCGGCGCCCGCGCAGGCCGGTGGCACCAGCTACCCGGCAGGTTCCTACGTGGTCGACCTGCACCAGCCCCTGCGTGGGCTGGCGAGCTCGCTGCTCGCCCTCGGCTCGGACATCTCGGGGAAGGTCCCCGTCATGTACGACATCGCGGCGTGGTCGCCCGCCTACCTCTGGGGCGCGACGGTGGACCGGGTGGGCAGCACCACGGACGGCCCGATCGGCCGGACGTCCCCGGTGCGCGGTGCCGGTCCGCGCGGGAGCGTCCCGCCCGGGGCTCGGTACGCCGCCTTCGACGTGGCCGGCGTCAGGGACCACCGGGCTCTGAACGACCTCCTTGGGCAGGGCGTGGCGGTGCGGTTGACGGCGGACGGGCGTGCCGTCGTCGGGCCGCGCGGGCTGCGGGCGGCCCGCGAAGCGGCCGACAGGTACCGCCTCGTCTTCGCGACCGCCTCGCGCGCCGAGTACGTAGCTGCAGAGCGGGCCGAGGACCTGACCGTCGCGTACGCAGGCAACCAGGACGACCGGCTGTCGCTCCTGGAGCTCGGGTTCGACGACCTGCTACCTGTCTCCGCGGCGGGGATCGAAGAGGCCGCCGCCACCGGTGGCGCTACCGGACTGGACGACGCCGACGTGCTGTGGGTCGGCTCCTCCCTGGACCTGCCACCGGGCTCTGCGGGCCACGACCGCGTCCGGTCCTGGCTGCGCGACGGCGGCGCCATCGTCGGGAGCGGCGCCGGTGCGTTCGCGGCAGCTGCGGCGTACGGGCTGGTCAGCGGCAGTGCGGTGACGGGCGACCCGGCCGCCAACGGCATCATCGCCACCGGCACCCCGGGTGAGGTGCTGGACGACCACGCGCAGGACCACGGCTTCGTCTACCCGGCCGTCTGGTTCGCGGACCTGGGCGCTGGCACGGCCACCGAGCTGACCTACGGCAGCTTCCTGGCCGGTCACTGGCCCCGGCCGGGCGTCGCGGACGGGCAGCGCGCCGCCGTCGGGCAGGCTGCCGCCGTATCCGGCAGAAGAGGACAGGCGCGGGCGTTCGTGTTCGGCACCTCGGTGTTCTTCCGTACCCATCCTCGGGGTGGCCTGAGCCAGGCGGCGACGGCCATCCACTGGGCGGCACCCTGACCTTGGCGGAGGTCGCGAGGCTGCGTCGTCCAGCATCACCAGGGGTCTGTGGAAAACCGGGTGCGAGCGCTATCGTCTGCGGTGTTGTGCTCCCGAACACCCCGCGGTCCGCGGGCGCCGACGAGAGCCCCGACGCAGGAGCCCCCCTCGTGGGAGACCCGGAGCAGGAGAAGGTCCCGTGAGTGCCGACATCGACCCGACCGAGGCCATCCCTCAGGTCACGGCCGAGATGATCGCGAAGGCGCCGGCCCAGCCGGCGGCGCCGCGTGCCGCCGAACCAGCATCTGTGCCGACATCTGGGGTGCGCCGGCGGGAGGCCGGGTCCGCGGCGCCACCAGCCCCGCTTTCGGCGACGCGTCCGGACACGTCGGCCGCCGGGTCCGCGCAGTCCTTGTCCACACCGCCGACCGGGCGCGGGACGTCCGCCGGTCCGGAGGCGCAAGCCCCGGAGAAGGCAGGCCGCCAGGTCGCCGAGCAGCCTGCCGCGCCGGACGCCGTGCTCCGAGAACGGTCGGGTGCGTCGGCCTTTGCCCCGTCGGAGCCGTACGGTGAGCGGCATGCCGCTGCCGGGCGCATCGCTGCCGGGCACCTCTCCTCGCTCGTGCAGATCCCGACGGTGTCGTCGTGGGACCCGCAGCATCTCGACCACGAGGCGTTCGGAAGGCACCGGGCCGCGCTGGCGACGTTCTACCCCCGGGTGCACGCCCTGCAGAGCGAGCAGGCGGGCGATCACGGGCTGCTCTACCGGTGGCCGGGCCGGGGGCGGCAGGACGTGCTGCATCCCTTCCCTGTGGTCCTCATGGCGCACCAGGACGTGGCGCCGGTCCAGACAGCCGACTGGCCCGCCAACCCGTTCTCGGGTGAGATCCGGGACGGGGCGGTGCACGGTCGCGGCACGCTCGACGACAAGGGCGGGCTCGTCGCGGTGCTCGACGCCGTGGAGACGCTGCTCGGCGACGGCTTCGTGCCGGAGCGTGACATCTGGCTGTTCTTCGGCGCGGACGAGGAGGCGGCGGGCCAGTCCGCCACGATCGCCGTCCGGCGGCTGTACCAGCTGGGCGTGCGGCCCTGGCTCGTGATCGACGACGGCGGCGGCGTCGTGACCGACGCCTTTCCCGGCGTGGACCGCCAGACCGCCATGGTCGGCGTGGCAGAGAAGGGCCTGGTCGGGATCAACTTGCGCACCTCGGACGTCGGCGGCCATGCCGCGACGCCCGGCAGGCAGCCCGCCACCGTACGGCTCGCCCGCGCGGTGACGCGCGTGAGCCGACGTCGGTACGCGCCGCAGGTCAACGCGCCGACGGTCGACATGCTGCAGCGGGTCGCTCCGAGCGCGGTCGGCGCCAAGGGGCTGGGCCTCAGGGTGGCCGCACGGCTTGCCTCCGGCCCGTTGCGCAAGGTCGCCTTCTGGCTGGTGGCCACGGGCGGTCCGGAGGCCTCGGCACTGGTCCGTACCACCGTGGCGGTCACCGAGCTCGAGGGCAGTGCGGGGCCGAACGTCGCGGCGTCGTCGGCCCGTGCTCGCCTGGACGCCCGGGTGGCGCTCGGGGAGACGGTGGACCGGACCGTGGCGCGGCTGCGCCGCGTCATCCGGGACAAGCAGGTCGAGATCGAGGTGGTGGAGCGGAGCGAGCCCAGCGAGGTCTCACCGACGGACAGCCAGCAGTTCGCGCTGCTCAGCGAGGCGATCGGTGCGTCATACCCGGACGCGGTGGTGGTTCCGTACGTGCTCCTCGCGGCCACCGACGCGCGTACCTTCACCCCCATCAGCGACCACGTCTACCGGTTCAGCCCGTTTGCATTGTCGCGTGCGCAGCGGCAGTCGATTCACGGGGCCGGCGAGCAGCTGAGCGTCGATTCTCTGGGCCGCGGAGTGCATTTCTACCGTGAGGTGCTCCGCAAGATACCGGGCTGACCTGCGCATTCAACAAATTGCCGAAATTGGACTAAGTTCTCCCTTTACATAGGTGAGGGAGACGTCCATGAGCAGCTCCGCCGTGCCGCCGGCTGTGCCGCCGGCTGTCCCGGGTGGCTCGCGCGCGCCCGTGAGCGTCAACGTCCACACCTACCCGGCGCAGCTGCAGTATCCGCCGCGGTCGTATCTCCTCTTCGCCGTTCTGGTGACCATCTTCTGCTTCTGGCCCACCGGAATCGTCGCCCTCGTGAACGCGCTGCGTGTCAATCATCTGTGGAAGTCACAGGAGCACGACAAGGCCCGGAAAGCATCACGCCGCGCGCGCGACTGGGGACTGGTGTCGCTGGTCATCGGAATCGTCGTGGTCGTGATCGTGGTGTTCTGGGCGAGCATCACCTACCTGAACGGGTAGCAACTTCACCCCCTGTTCCCCACGTATCACACGACTGCCCCTCCTGCCCCGGTGGGACTTGCGGGTAAAGTTCGCGGCTATGAGTGCGACACGGCGCAAGGGCTCGCGGGACGGTCGCGCTGCGTCTCGCGCCGGAGGTCCCCCCGCAACCAATGCGCTCACTTGGGCGGAGAGCCTCGCGGCAGGGGAAGCCGCGCCGGGTGCCAGCGCTCTCGAGTGGGCCGAGGGCCTCACGGAGAACGAGCCGGCACCCAGTCCCTGGGGCAGCGGCGCGGCCGCAGCCCCCGCGGATCCCGCCCCGGCCGACGGGACGGGCGGCTCTCCCTGGGGAGCCGTGCCGGCGCCCGCCGTGCCGGACGGCGAGAGCGACGGCGACGCCAACCCGTGGGGCTCCGTGGCGGCCGCCGAGCCCGCCGTGACCCGTGGCCGCGGCAAGAACGCGGGCGGCAAGAGTGGCAAGGGCAGCAAGTCGAGGTCCAAGGGCAAGGGCGCCAAGGCCGCCGCGTCGGGCGTGCCGAAGAGCGAGCCCGCGCCGACACCGGCGGGCGGCTTTCCGCTCAACGCGGGTCCGGTGGCCGACGACGTCGACGTCCCACCCGCGCAGCTGCCCGCAGCCGTCCCGTCCGAGCCCGTGCCCGTGCCCATGCCGGACGACGCCTCGCTCGCCGTACCCGACGGGCCGGGCGGGCCGGACGGGTCCGCCCTGCCGAGCAAGTCCGAGTCCAGGAAGACTGGCAAGAAGCGCGGGAAGGGCCGTATCCCCGGTCCCAGCACCGCGCAGCAGAAGCGGATCAGGAAGACGCTCCGCCGGGGCCTGCCCAAGGTGCTCGACCAGCCGCTGGTACTCGTGCTGGCCGGCGTGACCGCTGCGGCGCTGGGCCTCGGTACGGGCTGGGGGACGACCTTCTTTCAGGGCGAGGACGTCATCTCGGACGCGGACGCCGCATCGTGCGCACAGACGCAGATGGCGTGGACGCAGGCCGCCAACGCGCAGTCGGCGATGGTCGAGGACCAGCCAGAGACGCTGCGCAAGGGGTTCATCAATGCCCGCAACGCGCTGGAGGGCGTGACGCCGCCCGAGGCCATCGCGAAGGACTGGGCAGTCGCCTTCACCTATTACTCGACGGTCGCCAACAACATCGAGAAGGTGAAGGCGAACGACGGCCCGGCGGTGAGCTCCGCCGTCGGCGGCGCACAGGAGGAGCTCGACACCGAGGCGATGGTCGAGTCCTCCCAGCGCGTGCAGGAGTACGTGGCGTCCAACTGCCGCAGCTAGCGCGCTCTGCTCGCGTGGTGGGGGCACGGGGTCTGCGTGCAGGATGGGGCCCGTGCAGCCTCTTGTGACCGATCCCGCCCTCGTCGCCTCGCTCCGAGCCGACCTGGTCTCCGCCGCCTACGACGTCGACGGCGTCGAGGACCTCCTGGGACCGCTCGCCGCGGCCGCGCTGCACAGGGAGCAGTCGCTGCCGGCCCGCCGGGCGGTCGCCGCGGCGGTGGGTGGCAAGCCGCCGTCGGACCAGGACCCGCTGGCCACCCTCGCCGGCCTCTTCCTGGTGGGCGCCGCGGTGCCGCGCGCCGCGCTGGACCGGGCGCTGCCCGCGGCGGGGACGGCGGGCGCCGAGCGGCTCGGTCTGGTCGCGGCCCAGGGCGCCGGGGACGACGACGAGGTGCGTGCCGTCGTGGACCTGCGCCCCTACTCCTCCGTCGACGCGGGCGGCGACGCCCGCTGGTGGCTCGCCTCCGACCTGGGCGAGCTCGCGACCGGCGGCCGCCTGGCCACCGACCACGTCCTCGGTGCTGGCGGTGCGTCTCTCACGCTGGCGCAGGTCACGGTGCGCAACCCGACCGGCCGGGTGCTCGACCTGGGCACCGGCTGCGGGATCCAGGCCCTGCACGCGGCGCGGCACGCGCAGCACGTGGTGGCGACGGACATCTCGCGGCGGGCGCTGTCCTTCGCGGGGTTCAACGTCGCGCTCAACACCGATGCCGGGACGTCGCTGGACCTCCGGTACGGGTCGATGCTGGAGCCGGTCGCGGGCGAGCGGTTCGACCTCGTGGTCTCCAACCCGCCGTTCGTCATCACACCGCACGCCGGGGCGGCGGGCCGGGCGGTCGCCGACGCGCTCGGCGCCTACGAGTACCGCGACGGCGGCCGAGCGGGCGACGACCTGGTGCGGGACCTGATCCTCGGCGTCGGCGACGTGCTGGCACCTGGCGGGACCGCCCAGCTCCTCGGCAACTGGGAGCACCGCAAGGGCGAGCCGTGGACCGAGCGGGTGGGTGCGTGGCTCGACGAGGCCGGCCTGGACGGCTGGATCATCCAGCGCGAGGTCCTCGACCCCGCCGAGTACGCGGAGACGTGGATCCGGGACGGCGGCACCACCATCGACCGCGAGCCGGACGCCTGGGCGGCGGCCTACGGCGCCTGGCTCGACGACTTCGAGTCCCGGGACGTCGAGGCGGTCGGCTTCGGCCTGGTGACCCTCCGACGCCCGGCATCCGGGCAGGCCACGCTGCGACGCCTCGAGGAGCACACCGGCTCGGTCCGGCAGCCGCTCGGCGCGCACATCGCCCGCAGCCTCGCCGGGCACGACTGGCTCGCGGCGCGGGACGACGCGGCACTCGCCGCGGCGCACCTCGTCACCGCCGCTGACGTCACGGAGGAGCGCTACCTGACACCGGGTGCGGCCGACCCGAACGTCGTGATCCTGCGGCAGGGGGACGGGCTGGGGCGCGGCGTGCAGGCGTCGAGCCCGCTCGCGGCCCTGGTCGGCGCGTGCGACGGGGAGCTGACGGTGGGGCAGATCGTCGGGGCGCTCGCCGCGCTGTTCGACGTCGCGGCGGCCGACCTGGCGGCCGAGCTGCTGCCGGCGGTCCGTGGCCTCGTCCGGGACGGTTTTCTGGCGGAGTGACCCGCGACCAGCAGCCCTCCTGGCGGCGCCCGTCCGTTTCGTGGGCGTAACGGTCGTTCGCGCGAACCGATAAATCTTGTTCAGAACAGAGACATCTGCGGCTATGACAGATATTTTCCACCGTGTGGAACTCGACATGCGGCACTTGAGGATGGTTGTCGCCGTTGCCGAGTCGGGCAGCGTCACGAAGGCGGCGGCTGCCCTCGGCATCGCGCAGCCGGCCCTGACCGCGCAGCTCAACCGCATCGACCGGTCGCTGGGCGGGAACGTGTTCGTCCGCGATCGCTTCGGTGCGCGCCCGACCGAGCTCGGTGACCTCATACTCCGGCACGCCCGCGTGCTGCTGCCGGCCATGGCGGCCCTTGCCGACGATGCCGAGCGGTTGGTGAACGGTGACGTCTCCCTTGGCGAGACGGTCCGGGTCGGCATCACCGGGACCGCGCTGGGCGGCCTGTTCGTCAACCAGCTGCACATCGCCATCCCCGGCGTACAGGTCACCACGACGATGCCCCACCTGGCGGACGACGTCGCGGCCCGGCTCGCCAGGGGGACCATCGACCTTGGCCTGGTCGGGATGTGCTCGGAGGCGTCGCCACCGGCCGCGGTGGAGGTCGCGTGGACCCGGGTCTGCGCCGACCCGATGTTCGTCCTCCTCGACGAGCACCACCCCTACGCGGGCAAGCCGGAGGTGTCGCTCGCCGAGCTGGCCGAGGAGCAGTGGCTCTGCGTCCCGTCGTACGGCTGCCTCGAGGAGTGCTTCGTGTCGGCGTGCGTACGTGCGGGGTTCACGCCCCGCGGCATGGGCGAGGCCGAGTGGACCACCGCCGTCGACCAGGTGCGGGCGGGGCGCGCCGTCGCGCTCGTGGAGCCAGGGCAGCTGGACCCGCCGGGGGTCGTGACGGTCCCTCTGGCGGGAGCACCCCTGCGACGCACCCACTACCTGGGCTGGCGGCACGACGCCGACCTGCGGGTGGACCTGGAGGCAGTCGAGGGCGCCGCCCACCGCGCCCACCGCGACGCCGTCCGGCGCAGCCCGCAGTACGAACACTGGCTGGCGATGTACGGCATGCTCGGCTGACTGACCACCGCTCCGTGTGGTTTGCCCTCCATAGGAAATATGTATGACCTGAGTGCGATGTGGGCGAGACGTCCAATTTCTCCTACTGTGGCGGCGCGGGTGAAAAATCGCCCGTGGGTGGAACTTCACCCGCTCTACGACACAAGGAGTCGCTGGAGATGAGACGCACTTCCCTCCGGGGCGTCGCCGTGGCAACCGCCACCGTGGGCCTCTTTGCCGGCACCATCAACGCCGTCGCCGCTGTTGGACAGTCCGACGTCGAGAACGCAGCAGCGGGCTATGCGCCGGGACTGGTCGCCGCGATGGAGCGCGACCTGAACCTGAGTGCGACCGAGGCCGTGGCCCAGATCGAGGCTCAGGAGGTCTTGGCCGGTACGCAGCGCAGTCTGGAGAAGTCGCTCGGCGCCTCCTACGCCGGCGCCTGGGTCGAGGGCGCGGACGCGCTGCACGTCGCCGTGACCGACGCCGCAGAGGCCGACGACGTCCGTGCGGCCGGGGCGACCCCCGTCACCGTCGACAACTCGCTCGCGACGCTCGACGCCTGGACCGCCGACCTGAACGGTGCGCTGTCCGGGTCCTCCGTCAACTCGTACCACGTGGACGTGGAGACCAACGAGATCGTCGTCTCCGTCGTCGACGGTGCCACGGCCGACGTCGAGGCCGCCGTGGCCGAGGCCGGGGTGCCTGCCTCCGTGGTGTCGCTGAACGAGGCCACCGAGCGCCCCCGGACCTTCGCCGACGTGATCGGCGGTGAGGCCTACTTCATCAACGGCAGCTCGCGCTGCTCGGTCGGCTTCGCCGTCACCGGCGGGTTCGTCTCGGCCGGCCACTGCGGTTCGGTGGGCTCCTCGGCGAGCGAGCCGTCCGGCACGTTCGAGGTCTCGGAGTTCCCGGGCAGCGACTACAGCTACGTCTCGGTCGACTCGGACACGCCGGTCGGTGTGGTGGACGACTACGCGGGCGGCACCGTGGCGGTCGAGGGCTCCTCGCCGGCCGCCGTCGGCGCTTCGGTCTGCCGCTCCGGCTCGACGACCGGCTGGCACTGCGGCACCATCGAGGCGCTCAATGCCACCGTGAACTACGCGGAGGGCAGCGTCTCCGGCCTCATCCAGACCGACGTCTGCGCCGAGCCGGGCGACTCGGGCGGCTCGCTGCTCGCCGGCTCGCAGGCTCAGGGCATGACCTCCGGTGGCTCGGGCAACTGCTCGTCCGGCGGTCAGACCTTCTTCCAGCCCGTCGGTGAGGCGCTGAGCGCCGCCGGGGTATCCCTCGTGACGAACTGACCGGTCCGTCCGGCCGGCACTGGCGTCGACCGGACGGCACATCGGCCGCATCGGCCGAGGGTGGGTAGGGGCGGCCCCTACCCACCCTCGGTATGCCCGCATATTGATGCGATATGTCCTAATCGGTATCTGGGAGTTACCTGAAAGCGACCCTACGCTTTGCCGCACTGGGTGAATCCATTGCCCCGACGACAAGGAGTCGCTGGACATGAGACGCACATCCTTCAGGGCGATCACGGTGGCCACAGCCGCTGCGACGCTCTTCGCCGCCAGCATCACCGCCGCTACCGCAGGCATTGCCGCCGGTTCCGACAGGCCCGAGGTGGCCGGCTACGCGCCGGGCATGGTCGCAGCACTGGAGCGCGACCTGGGCCTGACCACCTCCGAGGCAGTGGACCGCCTCAAGACCGACGAAGCACTGTCGGAGAAGCAGCTCACGATCGCCAAGACCCTGGACAAGGGCTACGCGGGCGCCTGGGTGGACGGCTCCGAGCTGTTCGTCGCGGTGACCGACAGGTCAGCGGCCGCCGAGGTCCGTGCCGCCGGTGCCAACGCCGTCACCGTCGACAGGTCCCTGAGCCAGCTCGACCGGCTGGCCACCAAGGCCTACCAGGCAGCTCCCGAGGCCAAGATCGCTGCCACCTACGTGGACGTCGAGTTCAACTCGGTGGTCATGGAGGTGGCCGAGGGCGCGAAGGGCGCTGTCGCGGCTGCCGTCAAGCAGGCCGGGATCTCGGCGGGCTCCGTCTCCGTCGTCGAGGTCGCCGAGCTGCCCCGCACCCTCATCAACGTGATCGGCGGCAACGCCTACTACATCGGTGGGTCTCGCTGCTCGGTCGGCTTCTCGGCCACCGGCGGCTTCGTCACCGCCGGACACTGCGGTTCGCGCGGCGCCACCACCAGCCAGCCGAGCGGCACCTTCCAGGTGTCCTCGTTCCCGGGCAACGACTACGGCTACGTGAGTGTCGGCTCGGACGACAACCCGGTCGGCGCGGTGAACAACTACAACGGCGGCACGGTCAACGTCGCGGGCTCGTCCCAGGCCGCCGTCGGCGCCACGGTCTGCCGGTCCGGGTCCACCACGGGCTGGCACTGCGGCACCATCCAGGCGTTCAACGCCACGGTGAACTACGCGCAGGGCAGCGTCCACGGCCTCATCCGTACCAACGTGTGCGCCGAGCCGGGCGACTCCGGCGGCTCGCTGCTCGCCGGTGCGCAGGCCCAGGGCCTGACCTCCGGTGGCAGCGGCAACTGCTCCTCCGGCGGCACCACCTACTTCCAGCCGGTGAACGAGGCTCTCAGCGCGGCGAACGTCTCGCTGATCACCGGTGGTGGCGGCAGCACGCCGCCGCCCACGGCCTGCGAGGACGAGCGGACGGCGTTCAGCGGCTCGCTGGGCTCCGGCGGTCAGGCCGCAGAGCCCGGCACGACCGGGTTCTCGGTGCTGTCCGGCACCATCACGGGCTGCCTCGACGGGCCCACCGGGACCGACTTCGACCTCTACCTGCAGAAGGTGAGCGGCGGTTCCTGGACCACGGTGGCCCAGGGGATCACCGCGGCTGCCGACGAGAGCGTCAGCTACAGGGGTACGTCCGGCACCTACCGCTGGGTCGTGGACGCGTACTCCGGCTCGGGTTCCTACACGGGCGGATACACGACCCCGTGACCGCCTGACGTGTCAGACGCCCAGGTCACTCGAGGTGACCTGGGCGTCTGTCGCGTGGGAGGGCTCGACCGCGTGGGGGACTACCGCGTCAGGGCCGCGCAGTGGACTGGCGCACGAGGAGCAGCAGCGCGAACGAGCCGAGGCTCACCGCGACCACCCCGAGCATCCCGCCCATGTAGGCGGTGAGGTCGCCACCCAGCGGCAGGCCCCAGCCGTCACCACGCACGCTGCCGAGCGCGCCGAGGGCGAGGACGCCCGCGCCGACCGTGCCGAGCAGGAGCAGTCCCGCCGCACCGGACGACCCGGGCTCCGGGCCGCCCCGCGGCGCGTCCAGGGACGAGGGCGAGCTCAGCGCGCAGACGCCCGCGCTCCAGGCGAGCACCACGAGGACGGCGGCGACGACGTCGGCTGGCCGGTGCCACTGCCCGATCAGGGTCGATACGCCGGTGGCCGCCGTATAGGCGGCGCCGGCCACCGCGACCACCGGTCGCCAGCGCCGCGGCACCGCGATGAGGAGGCCCGCCGCGACCGACGCCGCCACCGTCGTGTGACCGCTGGGCAGGGTGTTGATGTCGGCGCGTGCGACGTCCAGCAGCGCGGGCCGGTCGAGGACCACGTGCTTGAGCACCTGCGTGGTGAGGTTCGAGCCAACCACCAGGATCGCGACCTGTGCCACGAGCCACCAGCGGCCCCGGGTCAGCGCGAGCACGACGGCGACAGCCAGCCCCAGGCCGACGAATGAGTTGGACACCACACCGAGCACCGGCTCGGCGAGCTCCCAGAGCACGCCCTGCCCACGTGCGGCGCCCTCGAGCGCGAGCTGGTCGGCACGCTGGCCGCCGGCCGACCGGATGAAGGTGTCCCAGGTGGCCCACACGCCCAGCAGCGCGAGCACAGCGACGACACCTGCGGCGATGCGAGGCCGCAGGCGGGGCCGGTGCGCCGGCGTTCGTGCCGGGGGCGGGGTGCCCATCGCGTTCCCGGGTCGCGGGAGGGTGCGGTCGGTCATGGGCCCAACGGTAGGCGACCCGCCTGAAGAGACCGTGTGGCTGGTGTGATGCTGCGCTGTCCATCACCTCATGGGTGAAAATCACCACGGTCATGTGAGACCGCCGGGCAACCGGCTGTCGGCCCGGATAGGGTGCGATCCGTTGCGGCTGGCGTACCGTGAACTCTCCAACGCCGCTCGGCGCCCCACCCCAGACCCCGCAGGAAGCAGGCAGGACCGGATGTCCCAGGCACGCAAGCTCGTGATCGTGGAGTCGCCCACGAAGGCTCGCAAGATCCAGAGCTACCTCGGTGATGACTACGAGGTCGAAGCCAGCGTCGGGCATATCCGCGACCTCCCGCAGCCCAAGGACCTGCCGGTGGAGATGAAGAAGGGCCCCTACGGCAAGTTCTCGGTCGACGTCGACAACGGGTTCGACCCGTACTACGTCGTCCACGCGGACAAGAAGAAGAAGGTCAGCGAGCTCAAGAAGGCGCTGAAGGATGCCGACGAGCTCTTCCTCGCGACCGATGAGGACCGCGAGGGCGAGGCCATCGCCTGGCACCTGATCCAGGAGCTCAAGCCCAAGGTCCCGGTCAAGCGCATGGTGTTCCACGAGATCACCCGCGACGCGATCCTCCGTGCTCTCGAGAACACGCGGGAGCTGGACCAGGACCTCGTGGACGCCCAGGAGACCCGGCGCATCCTCGACCGCCTGTACGGCTACGAGGTCTCGCCGGTGCTGTGGCGCAAGGTGCGCCAGGGCCTGTCCGCGGGCCGCGTGCAGTCCGTGGCGACCCGCCTCGTGGTCGAGCGCGAGCGGGAGCGGATGGCGTTCGTCTCAGCGGACTACTGGGACGTGGCGGGCACCTTCGCGGTCACGGACGACGGCGCGGCCGCCTCCGGCCAGCCCTCCTTCCGCGCCCGGCTCACCCAGCTCGCGGGCGACAAGGTTGCCTCGGGCCGCGACTTCGACGACCGGGGGCGGCTCAAGGTCCGCACCGGCGTGGTGCAGCTCGACGAGGCCACGGCGAACGCCGTCGTCTCCGGGCTCGCGGCCGCCGACTTCTCCGTCCGCAGCCTGGAGACCAAGCCGTACACGCGCCGCCCTGCCGCGCCCTTCACCACCTCGACGATGCAGCAGGAGGCCGGCCGCAAGCTGCGGATGTCCGCGCGCCAGGCGATGCGGACCGCGCAGGGCCTGTACGAGAACGGCTACATCACCTACATGCGTACCGACAGCCCGTCGCTGTCGGCCGAGGCCACCAACGCCGCGCGCAACCAGGCCGCCGAGCTGTACGGCCCCGAGTACGTGCCGGGCGCGCCCCGGCTGTACCAGTCCAAGTCGAAGGGCGCCCAGGAGGCGCACGAGGCGATCCGCCCGGCGGGTGACTCGTTCCGCACCCCCGCGCAGGTCGCCGGCGAGCTGAGCGGCGACCAGTTCCGCCTGTACGAGCTGATCTGGAAGCGCACGGTGGCCTCGCAGATGGCCGACGCGAAGGGCTCGACGGCCTCCGTCCGGCTCGGTGCGGTCGTCGTGGGCGGCGACCAGGACGGCAACGAGGCGGTGTTCTCGGCGTCGGGCACGGTCATCTCGTTCCGCGGCTTCCTCGCGGCCTACGAGGAGAGCGCCGACGCCGACGCCGAGGCGGCCGAGAGTGCCGCGGCGGCGAAGGAGACGCGCCTGCCGACGATGGCGGAGGGCGACGCGCTGACCGGCAGCGACCTCGCCGCCGACGGTCACTCCACCTCCCCGCCCCCGCGCTACACGGAGGCGTCCCTGGTCAAGGCGCTGGAGGAGCGCGGCATCGGCCGGCCGTCCACGTACGCCGCGACGATCTCCACTGTCCAGGACCGCGGCTACGTGATCACGCGCGGCCAGGCGCTGGTGCCGACGTGGCTCGCGTTCGCGGTGATCCGCCTGCTGGAGGAACACTTCGACCGGCTGGTCGACTACGACTTCACGGCCACGATGGAGGCCGACCTCGACCAGATCGCCGCCGGGTCGCGGGAGCGGGTGGCGTGGCTCAAGGAGTTCTACTTCGGCGAGATCCCCGGCAACATCGGCACGTCCGACCCGCTCGGCGTGGACAGCGACGGCGGCGGCCTCCGTGCGCTCGTCGAGAACCTCGGGGAGATCGACGCCGCGGCCATCAACTCCGTGGAGATCGGCGAGGGCATCCGCGTGCGGGTGGGCCGGTACGGCCCGTACCTCGAGGACCTCGCCGCCGAGGTCGAGGAGGGCAAGACCCCGCCCCGCGCCTCGGTGCCCGACGACGTCGCGCCCGACGAGCTGACGGTCGCCAAGGCGCGCGAGCTGCTGGCGGCAGGGGCCGACGACGGCCGCGTGCTGGGTGTGCACCCCGAGACGGGCAACCCGATCGTGGCGAAGAACGGCCGCTACGGCCCGTACGTCACGGAGCAGCTGCCCGAGCCGGACCTGGACCCGGGCCTGTCGGCAGCGGCCAAGAAGCGCGCGCTGGCCGCCCTGCCCAAGCCCAAGACGGCGTCGCTGCTCAAGACGCAGGCGCTCGACTCGGTGACGCTGGAGGACGCGCTGCAGCTCATGTCGCTGCCGCGCGTCGTGGGCGCCGACCCGGAGTCGGGCGACGAGATCACCGCGCAGAACGGCCGGTACGGGCCCTACCTCAAGAAGGGCACGGACTCGCGCACCCTGCCGTCCGAGGAGGCCATGTTCACGGTCACCCTCGACGAGGCGATCGAGATCTACAAGCAGCCCAAGCGTGGGCGCGGGCGGACGGCGGCACCGCCGCTGCGCGAGCTCGGCGACGACCCCAACAGCGGCAAGCCGATCCACGTCAAGGACGGCCGCTTCGGCCCGTACGTGACCGACGGCGAGACCAACCGCACCCTGCCGCGCGACGTCACCCCGGAGTCGGTCACCGCGGAGCAGGCGATCGAGCTGCTCGCCGAGAAGCGCGCCCAGGCTCCGGCGAAGAAGCGCACGCCGGCGAAGAAGGCTCCGGCCAAGAAGGCTCCGGCCAAGAAGGCGCCCGCGAAGAAGGCTCCGGCGAAGAAGAGCACGACCACCAAGAAGTAGGGCAGGTCGCGCGGAGGCGCCCGTTACCTGGTTGCGCGGCATGCCATCTTCTGCGGGCCATGCCATGTTCTGCAGGTGAAGCGATTCACACCGAGAAGATGGCATGCCAAGCAGAGGATCACATGGCCGATACGTGGCGCGCTGTCCGGCTCCTCCTGATTGCGAGGCGTAGACCGCACGTCCGGCTGCGGGCGGCGGCGCCCGGCCGGTCGATGTGGGTGGGCGCGGATAGGGTTGCCGCGTGAACGCACCGGGCTTCTTCATCTCTTTCGAGGGCGGCGAGGGCGTCGGCAAGTCGACGCAGTCGCGTCTCCTCGGCGACTGGCTGGCCGACCTGACCGGCCGCGAGGTCGTGCTCACTTTCGAGCCCGGCGGCACGGCGCTCGGCAAGGAGCTGCGGGCAGCGGTCATGCACGGCCAGGACATGGGCCCACGGGCCGAGGCGCTGATCTATGCGGCTGACCGTGCCCACCACGTCGAGACCGTGGTGCGGCCCGCGCTGGAGCGCGGTGCCGTGGTGATCACCGACCGCTACCTCGACTCGTCCGTCGCCTACCAGTCGGGCGGTCGGGACCTGCCCGGCCACGAGGTGGAGCATCTCTCCCTGTGGGCGGCCAAGGGTCTGCGGCCGGACATCACCGTGCTGCTCGACCTCGAGCCAGGGGTCGCCGCGGCACGCCGCGCCACGGCCGACGGAAAGGGCGCGCTGGACCGCGTGGAGCGGGCCGGCCTCGAGTTCCACACCCGTGTCAGGGACACGTTCCTCCGGCGGGCTGCCGCCGATCCCGAACGCTGGGTAGTCATCGACGCGACCGCGCCGATCGGTGACATCCAGGCGCAGATCCGGGTGGACGTCTCGGCCCGGCTCGGCCTCACGCCGGTCGTCGCGGAGGCCAGCAGCCTGGCCGAGCCCGGCGGCGGTGCCGAGGCGGCGGGCGAGGGCCCGGCATGACGGTGTGGGACGACGTCGTCGGGCAGGAGTCCGCCGTCGCCGCGCTCCAAGGGGCCGTGGCGAACCCGGCGGCGATGACGCACGCGTGGCTGGTGACCGGTCCGCCAGGGTCCGGCCGGTCGGTGGCGGCCCGAGCCTTCGCGGCGGCGCTGCAGTGCCCGCAGGGCGGCTGTGGCGTGTGCCGGGCGTGCACCACCACCATGGCCGGCACTCATCCGGACGTGACGCTGCTGGCCACCGAGAAGGTGGTCATCGCCATCGACGAGGTGCGGGACCTGATCATGACGGCATCCCGGTCGCCGTCGGGCGGGCGGTGGCGCGTGATCGTGATCGAGGACGCGGACCGCATGGCGGAGCGCACCACGAACGTGCTGCTCAAGACCATCGAGGAGCCGCCGCCGCACACGGTGTGGGTGCTCTGCGCGCCGTCGGTCCAGGACGTGCTGCCGACCATCCGGTCACGCTGCCGCGTCGTGGTGCTGCGCGTGCCGCCACCGCAGGCGGTCGCCGACCTGCTGGTGCGGCGCGACGGCGTCGACCCGGCGGTGGCGCTGAGCGCGGCCCGCGCGGCGCAGAGCCATGTCGGCCTGGCGAAGCGGCTGGCGCGCGACGCCGGGGCGCGTGAGCGGCGTACCGCGGTGCTGAGCATCGCGCGCCGCATCCGCGGCGTCGGGGACGCGGTGCTGGCAGCGGGCGAGCTCGTGGACGTGGCGAAGGCGGAGGCGGTGTCGGCCACCCAGGAGCGGGATGCCGGCGAGAAGGCCGAGCTGATGCGTGCTCTGGGTGTGGCCGACGGCGAGACCTTGCCTCCGCGCCTGCGCTCCCAGCTCAGGCAGCTGGAGGACGACCAGAAGAGGCGTGCGACACGGCATCAGCGCGACGTGCTCGACCGCGCCATGGTGGACCTGCTCTCCCTGTACCGGGACGTGCTCGTGGTGCAGCTCGGGGCAGAGGTGGACCTGGTCAACGCGGAGCTCACCGAGACGGTGCGCTCGCTGGCCGCCGACTCCACCCCGGAGCAGACGGTGCGGCGGATGGACTCGATCGGGGTGGCTCGCACCCGCCTGGGCGGTAACGTGGCGCCGTTGCTGGCGCTCGAAGCGATGGCCATAGCCCTGCGTCCGCAAGGCTGACCGCCGCCGGGTGACAGCCCTGTCCGGTCGGCCCCTGTGAAGATTTCGCACGGGTGAAGCCGAACCATCAAGGCAGATTGTCCCGATTGGCGTCCGTGGTTAGGCTGCGGACGCCCCCAGAGCTTTTCCGTGCGACAAGGAGTCCACCGCCCGATGAGGATTCTCCTGCTGGTCTCAGCCTTCAACGGTCTCACCCAGCGGGTCTGGTGTTCCTTGAGGGAACAGGGGCACGACGTAGGAATCGAGCTTGCCCCGACGTTCGAGTCGGGCGCCGCGATGACGCGGGCCGTCGAGCGTGCGGACCCCGACCTGATCCTGTGCCCGTTCCTCAAGCACCGCGTACCGGACACGATCTACGAACGCTGGCCGACCGTCATCGTCCACCCCGGGCCGGTGGGCGACCGCGGCCCGTCCTCGCTCGACCACGCGATCCGCGACGGCCGGGAGCGCTGGGGCGTCACGGCGCTGTCCGCCGTCGAGGAGCTGGACGCCGGCCCCGTCTGGGCCACCGCGGTGTTCGACATGCCGGACCAGCCGATCGCCAAGAGCGCGCTGTACAACAGCCGCGTCGCGGACGCCGCGATGGCCTGTATCGGCGAGGTGGTCCGCAAGGTGGCCGACGGCGAACGGCCGATCCCGGCGGAGGCCTGCCTGCGGATCGTGCCCGTCGACGGCGAGCTGCCGCTGCTGCGCCGCGAGGACTTCCGCATCGACTGGAGCCGTCCCGCGAACGAGCTGGAGCGGCTCGTCGCGGCGGCCGACGGCGCCCCCGGCGCCCCCGCAGGCGTGAACGGCCGGTCGGTCTGCGTGTTCGACGCGGTCGCCTCGCCGGAACACACGGGTGCGGCACCCGGCACCGTGGTGGGCCGCAACGTCGACGCGGTGGCGATCGCCTGTGGCGTCGGCACGCTCTGGGTCGGCTACGCCGCGGAGCTCAGCGGCCGACGCGGCGCCAAGCTCCCGGCCGCCCAGGTGATCGACGCGAGCGGCGCCCCGTTCCGCCGGGTCCCGGACGCCCTGGCGGAGACCACCTACGTGCGCGACGGCGCCGTCGGGTACCTGACGATCCGCTCGTACAGCGGTGCGATGTACACCGAGCAGTGCCGCCGCCTGACCAGCGCCGTCGAGAAGGCTCTCACCGAGGACACCCGGGTGCTCGTCATCAAGGGCACGGAGCACGCGTTCTCCAACGGGATCCACCTGGGCACCATCGACGCGTCACCGGACCCGGCGGCCGAGGCCTGGGACAACATCTGCGCCATCGACGAGCTGTGCCTCGCCATAGCGACCGCCGAGCAGCTCACCGTCGTCGCGTTCACCGCGAGTGCCGGCGCGGGCGGCGTGATGGCCGGGCTCTGTGCTGACGTGACCCTCGCCCGTGAGGGCGTGGTCCTCAACCCGTACTACGACATGGGGATCTACGGTTCCGAGCTGCACTCCTGGAGCGTCCCGGCACGCGTCGGAGAGCACCGCGCGTCGCTGCTCCTGAACCGCAAGCTGCCGATCTCGGTGGCTGAGGCGGCACGCATCGGGCTGATCAGCGCCGTCGGGCCGCGGGAGTGGGGCGAGTTCACCACCTGGCTGTCCTCGGCCGCTCAGGGGTACGAGGAGCCCGCCACGCTTGGCTGGATGCTCGCAGCACGCGCGGAGCGCCGCGCGACGGACCGGCCGCTGTCGTACTACCAGACCATCGAGCTGGCCGAGATGGCGCGCGACTTCTTCGACGACCGCAACGCCTTCTCGGTGCACCGCAGGGCCTTCCTGCGCAAGACCGCAGCGGACGCCACCCCGGAGAAGCTGCGCTTCTCCACGGCGCGCGTCTGACCCACGTGATCCGCCGACGCGCGTGATCCGCCGTCGACGCGCGTGATCCGCCGCGAGCACGGATGATCGGCACATGGTCAGGTGACCGATAGCTCGGACTATCGGTCACCTCGCCGTCTATCGATGTGCCGGGGGCGTGCAAGACCAGTGGCGCCCGCCACATGACAAGGGTGAAGGCGTCGCAAACCTGCGACAACCACCCGGTGGTGTCAGGCGAGTGGAAGGAGCTGGGCATGAAGGAGCTGGGCATGAGGATCAGGCGGACGGGCCGATCGGGTGCGACGGCACGGTCCCTCGACCGTGCAGGTGCGGCAGTGCTGGGCCTCGGCGTCACGGCGGCGCTCGCGCTGTCCGGGTGCGCGCAGTCCGACGTCGGCGGGTCCGAGGCGGGGGAGTCGACCGCCGCCACGTCAACGGTGCCGGAGGAGAGCGAGACGGCCAGCCCCAGCCCTTCCGACAGCGTCAGCCCTTCCGACGGCAAGGACAAGGACGAGAGGCTGCCGCAGGCCGCCGACATGGAGCTCGAGGCCGGCAGCTCCGGGCGCGGCCTGCCGCAGGGCATCGAGGGCAGCACGGAATCGACGGTCGGGGTCGCGTGGGCGCCCGCGGAGGGTCTGCTGTACGTGGTGACCAACGGGTCCAGCTCATGTCCCACGTTCGCGGAGCCGGAGGCGACCATCGGCTCGGGCAGCAAGTCGCGCGGCGTCTCCGCAGCCGACGGCGTGCTCGCGGTGCAGCTCATACCACCGAGCGACGGCATCTGCACCATGGACTTCGTGCCCACCACCACGGTGGTCAAGGTGCCGGCGGAGTCGGACACCGGCCAGCCGGTCCCGGTCATGCTGGGTGACAAGGGCAAGGTCGAGCTCCAGGCCCGCACCGTGGAGGGCGAGCCAGGGCCGGTGACCTGGCTCGACTCGTGAGGGTCGCGTGTCGGTTCGCCTGTGGGTAAGAAATCTACCCAGCACAACCGATAGGTTGTGCGGGTGATTCGCCCCGCCCGCCGTCGTCAGCCTGCGGCCGTCGTCGCCACGCTGCTCACCACTGTTCTCCTCCTCGCCGCCTGCGGTGCACCGCCCAAGGTGCAGACCGCGCTGGAGGACGTGGGTAAGTCGGACGGCTCGGCGACGGAGGGCGCCCCCAAGGGGTTCGAGGACTTCTACGGCCAGTCCCTGGAGTGGACCGACTGCGGCGAGGGCTTCCAGTGCGCCACGGCCGCCGCGCCACTCTCCTGGCACGACGCGGGGTCCGGCAGCATCGAGATCGCGCTCAAGCGGATCCCCGCCTCGGGGCAGAAGGTGGGATCGCTGCTGGTCAACCCGGGCGGCCCGGGCGGGTCCGGGGTGGACTTCGTCGGCGACCCGGCGCGGTTCGGGCAGTCGCTGCGCTCGTCGTTCGACATCGTGGGCTTCGACCCGCGCGGCGTGGGGCAGTCGACGCCGGTGAAGTGCTTCGACGACGCGGGCAAGGACGAGTTCCTCAGCACCGACTACCCGTACACGCCGGGCGGCCTGGCGGACCGGCAGGACGCGGTTCGGGAGTGGGGGCAGGCGTGCGCCGAGAACACGGGGCCGCTGCTCGGGAACGTGGACACGCAGTCCGCCGCCCGGGACATGGACATGCTCCGGGGCGCGCTCGGCGACGACAAGCTCAACTTCCTCGGCTTCTCCTACGGCACCCAGCTCGGCGCCACCTACGCGGGCCTGTTCCCGAAGCGGACGGGGCGTCTGGTGCTCGACGGAGCGCTCGACACCACGCTGGCTTCGGACGAGGTGGCGCTGCAGCAGGCAGAGGGCTTCGAGAGCGCCCTGCGCGCCTACGTGACGGACTGCCAGACGAGCAGCGACTGCCCGCTCACCGGTGACGTCACCAGCGGCCTCCAGCAGATCCAGGCCATGGTCGAGGACGCGGAACCCAACCCGATCCAGACGTCGTCCGAGCGGGCAGTGACGAAGAAGCTCGCGTTCTACGGCGTGGCCGTGACGATGTACGACGAGGGGTCCTGGTCGTTCCTCACGCAGGCCCTGCAGGAGGTCTTCTGGGAGGGCACGGGCGACGACCTGCTCTACCTGGCCGACGTCTACAACGACCGCAACGAGGACGGCACCTTCAAGTCCAACAGCGAGGAGGCGTTCCGCGCGATCAACTGCGCCGACGGCCGCGCCGAGGAGGACATGACGAAGATGCGGACGCTGGCCACAGAGATCCAGGAAGCGGCACCCACCCTGGGCGAGTCGTTCGGGTACTCCGGCATCGAGTGCACGGACTGGCCCTACCCGCCGGCGGAGCAGGAGTTCGACCAGGCTGCCAAGGGTGCGCCGCCGATCGTCGTCGTCGGTACCACCAACGACCCTGCCACCCCGTACCGCTGGGCCGAGTCGCTCGCGGAGACGCTCTCGTCGGGCACCCTGGTCACGTACGAGGGCGAGGGGCACACGGCGTACGGCAGGTCGAACACCTGCGTCAGCACGGCCGTGGAGGACTATCTGGTGGAGGGAACCGTCCCGGAGGACGGCCTCACCTGCTGACGCAGGTGAGCCCGATTTCGCGAGGTTGAGGACGTCACACGGTTTCGCTTTGAAACCTGGGCCTCTCATTGGGTACAGTGAGGGCCGCTCACCGATCCGGGTTCGTACCGGCTCGTGGTGTGCACGCCGCCTTAGCTCAGTCGGTAGAGCGTCTCACTCGTAATGAGAAGGTCATCAGTTCGATTCTGATAGGCGGCTCCACCAAGAAGACCCCGTTCGACCAGGCCATACGCGCCAGGATCGGTCGGGGTTTCTTGCGTCCCACGCCCCGCTGAGAGCACCCCCCGCGCTCCCCGGGCCGCGTGCATCGGCTACGCCAAGACGTCGCGCCGGGGAAGCGAACCACAAGTCGCCGGTGCAGACGCTGTTGCCGCCGACATCGGAGACCTCGCCGTCCCACAAGGGCCTGATGCGCGAAGATGTCGGCACGGCCAGGGCTCCGGGAGGGCTTTCTCGGAGCCTTACTTCATGCCCGCAGCCCGCCGCGCACGCCGTCGAGTATCGCTCCCATACCCGCTTGACTCCTCGGGTATCGCCGCCATACTGAGGAAGTGGAATACGTGGTGGGGCGGACGGCGCGGAAACGGTCCAAGGGCTTCGACTGGTCACTCGTGGAGGCGGTCATGAGCCAGCACGACCCGATCCGGTTCGAGGAAGACGGCCGGACCTGGCTCGGTTGGCTCGGTGACGACGGAGAAGGCGGCCAATGGGAAGTCATCGGGCACCTCGCCGACGACGAGCCAGACCTACTTGTCATCACCCGCGCCCAGCGCTTCCAGCAGACGTTCACCGAGGAAGGATGAACACGATGACCAAGTACACGCGCAGGCCCGAGGAGCCCGGCAAGGACTACTCCGCCGGGATGAGCGACGAGCAGATCGAAGCCACCACCGAGCGCGTCTCACAGCGGCTCCGGAACCTCCACAGAGGCGGCTACTCCCTCAGCGGCGAAGAAGAGCACTCACCGAAGGTATCGGTCACCCTGCCCCGCGACGTCCGCGACAAGGTCGCCGCACGAGCCGCAGCCGAAGGTGTGTCCGTCTCGAAGTACCTCCGGCGCATCATTACCGAACACGCCGCCTGACACGCGCGGCGCGGGGCTCGTGAGGACTTTCTTTACTGTCTCAAGGCGCCGCTCCGCGGCGTAGGGCCCCGCCGTCGGCGGGGCCCCGAACATGACGAAGACGGTCCCGACTCAGTGGTCGAGACCGTCTCTCGTTGTGCAGCTCGCGCCCGACTGCCTGACTACTGGGCGTCCACCGGCTCCATCGGGTCGTGCCAACGCCTGAAATAGCGCTCGATCGCCTCCGGGCGAGCGAGGTCCAGTTCCAGCCACTCGGCAGAAGCCATCCTCAACCGGTCCTCGCAGAGCGCACGGTCGCCGCCGATCCGTGGATCGTCCTTGATATCGGTCAGGTTCGCCCACAGGAGGTACGCCGCCCCGCCGTGCTCGGCATCGAACATGACTTCGTCAGCGGCAATCTCGTCCATGCCGTCGATGCCGACCCAGTACGGATCGCTCGAAGCCAGGACCTGATGTGCCGTGCTGGTCATGATGGCGTAGAGCTGGGAGTCAGCGTCATTGGATGCCATGGCCGAACTGTAGACACGGTGCCAGCACGACTCACCGCCGCGCCCAGGGCCCGTCCGCGACGCACCCACCAAGTGCCTCCGGCGGGCACCTGTCGGAATCAAGAGGATCGAGGGAACCGCGGTGCTCCTGCCCCTCCGTCATCCATTGGCTTGACCGGACCTTGACACCGAACCTGTTGCACTACCGGCAGGACCGATGTCCGAGACGTGCCCCGCGCCAACGGATGACGGAGGATCAGGGGTTCCGAGCCGGGAGTACGACGGGGTCACAAGCCCGCAGGGGCAGACGGGCCCGATCGCTGTGCCTATTCGTAGGGCCCCTCGACCGCCAGCGGGAAGCGCGGCTGTAGCGCTGCAACCAGGCAGGCGTGGTGAGCCCCGATGGTCTGGGAGGTCACAATGTGGTCCCACGACACGTTAAGGCGGACGTACCTCGGATCGTCGTCGGTCGGTTCGCCGCAGAAGCCGCAGAGGAATCGGTCGTGGTTGCTCACTGGTTGATGATCCCGCCCGTAGAGCGCCTGGTTTCGCGCACCCCCGACTCGCGACCGCGTGGTTCGAGCGCACCAGATGCCTGCGAAATCCGGCGGAGGATCCGGCCCGTAGGCATCCGGGACGTTCTCGTAATGAGAAGGTCATCAGTTCGATTCTGATAGGCGGCTCAGTACGCCAAAGGCCCGGAACCTCCACGGTTCCGGGCCTCTGTCTTAGTCCGGCATGGGGCTGCGGATCAAACTCTCTACACCTAGGATTATCTGTAGAGAGTTTGATCCGACCGTTCCCGGAGGTGCCAGTGCACGATCTCCTTGCTCGACGTGCCCCGTTCCGCACCGCCGAAGCGCGCGCCCAAGGCGTCAACGCGCGGATGCTCCGTGCCTGGGTCGACTCCGGCCTTGTTACTCAGCTCGCGCGGGGAATCTACGAGCCGGCGGATGCCGACGCGGGGGATCCGGACTTGATCGAGATCGTTATCAGGTCCCCGCGGGCGACGATCTGTCTCACGACCGCACTCGCTCAGTACGACCTCGTTGATGACATTCCTGTGGCGTACGACCTCGCACTGCCACGTGGAGCGCACAGGCCTCTGCTGGCGGCGCGGGTAGCTTGGCGATGGTTTGATGCCGAGACGTTCTGCATCGAGCGCAGGACGGAGCAGATCAGTGGCGTCGTCGTCCCGATCTATTCGCCCGCCCGGAGCGTCGTCGACGCCTTCCGCATGCGGGGTTATGAGGGGTACGAGACGGCGACCACCGCATTGCGCCGTTGGCTTGTCAGGCGCGGAAACCACCCCTCAGAACTGCTACGCATTGCTCGCCTGCTGCCTCGTGCCGAGAGGCCGCTCCGTACCGCTCTGGAGATCCTGACATGACCGAGATCGCGACGGCGACCACTGCGGGACAGGCCAGGGAGGCGTATCTCGCGCTGCGCAACGTCGCCAGGCGGGACGGCGTCAACTTCGCTGAGACGCTCGTCCTCTACAAGCTTGAGCGCACGCTTCACAGGCTTACGCGGACCGACTACCGACACAAGTCCGTCCTCAAGGGCGGCTTCCTCTTGGCGGCGTATGCCGACCGTCGGCCAACCAAGGACATCGACGCGATGTTGAGCGATCTGAGCCTGGACGAGGCCACCGTTCGTCAAGTCTGTCGCGCTGTCATCGCAGTGGACGAGCCGGACCGCCTGACGTACGACGTCGAGACCTTGAACGTTACCGAGATACGCGAGAACGACGACTACGCCGGCTTCCGCGCCGCCATGACCTGCAACCTGCACACGGACAGGCAAAAGATTGCCTTCGACTTCTCGACCGGGGACCCTGTCGCGCCGCCCGCGATCGACGTCGTGTTGCCGGGGTTGCTCGGTCAGGACGTGACCGTGCGTGGCTATGTGCCCGCGATGATCGTGGCCGAGAAGTACGTCACCGCGCTGGCACGTGGCGAGACGAACACCCGCTGGCGCGACTTCGTGGACCTGTACACGATTGGCCGAACCGTTCCTGTCGACCCAAGCGAACTCCTGACGTCGTTGCGCGCGGTCGCCAACCATCGCGGCGTACCACTGGTTCCGCTTGCCGAGGCGGTCGACCTGACGAAGTTCGCTGAGGTTGCGCAGACTCGATATGTCGCTTGGCGACGCAAGCATGGGCTATCCAGACTCGCACCCGAACGGTTCGCGGACCTCCTCGCGGCCGTCGGGGCGTTGATCGACCCGGTACTGGCCAGGTGAGCGAGGGGATGCGATAGATCGCGGTCGACATTCATGATCGTGTCAGCCCACGAACGCCTCCGGTCCGAAGCGGCCCCAGACCACGAAGCCGATCAGGGCCAGGTAGGTCAGATCCACCAGCGCGAGCTTGTACTCGCCTCGGCTGATGCGGGTGACCGCGGCGCCGACCATGATCATCGCCAGGCCCAGGGCCGACAGCGGCACCAGGTCCGGCGCGATGCCGAGCGCGGCGGGCAGGACCAGGCCGAGGCCACCCAGCACCTCGAGGACTCCGATGGCCTTGATGCTGCGAGGCTTGAAGTCTTCGACCCAGCCCGCAGCGGCCCCTGTCGCAGCGATCCTCTCCTTGCTCGCGATGACCTTGAGCCCACCGCTGCCCACGTAGACGATCGAGAGCAGCCCGGCAGCTATCCACAGGGCGATGTTCATAAGGTTCTCCTCGAAGCCGGGGGCACTCTCTGTACCGCCGACGACAGACGGGGCCGATGTGTGACGGCGAGGCCGATCGTGAGGTCGAGGCGCGCGAGCTGTGATGTCCAGGGAGGCCGTTCCTGTTCGCTGCAGCCGGGGCGGGTCGGGCTATCCCTGCGGCGAGGGAACGGCCTCCTCCGCGGAGCGGCTCACGGCTTCCCACTCCTTCCAGGTGCGGCGCCGCTCGTCGGTGACCTCGAACGCGATGTCGTACGCGGTGCCGCCGAGAAGGAGTCGACGCGGAGGACGGGCGCTGGCGGTCAGCTCCAGGATCGCCTCGGCGGCTCGCTCCGGGTCGCTGTCGACGCTGTTCTCCGCGAACTGGGCCGCCAGCCGGTCCCGCAGGCCGTCGTAGTCCGGAAGGGGTGCTGCGGTGTCCATGGCGGTGTACAGGTCGGTCCAGTAACCGCCCGGCTGCACGATGGTGACGTCGACGCCGAAGTCGGCGAGCTCGTGCGCCACCGCCTCGCTCAGGCCCTCCAGCGCGAACTTGCTCGCGCTGTACAGACCGGTGCCTGCGAAGCCGGCCAGACCGCCGATGCTGGAGATCTGGATGAGGTGGCCGGAGCGTTGCCGACGGAGTACCGGCGCGACGGCCTGGGTCACCCACACGGCGCCGAAGAAGTTGGTCTCCAGCTGAGCACGCACCTGCGCCTCGGTGAACTCCTCGACGAACCCGTACGACATCGTCCCGGCGTTGTTGATCACGATGTCGAGCCGGCCGAAGGCCTCGACGGCCTGCTCGACGGCGGACCGCACGGAAGCCGGGTCGCGCACGTCCGCGACGATCTGGAGCAGGCCGGCTCGTGTCTCGTCCGCCCTTGTCGTGCGGGACACCGCGGCGACCTGATCGCCCGCGTCGAGGGCGGCGTCGGCGAAGGCGCGGCCCAGGCCACGGCTCGCGCCGGTGATGAACCAGGTTCGGGGCTGATTGGTGGGCCGTTCGGTCATGGTGCTTCCCCGTTCTACGATTTGTCGAGACGAAACGTCTCGACAACAACTGTGACGGGACTATGTGGCTTTGTCAATACGCAACGTCTCGTCTTTGCGGCTAGGCTCCTCGTATGCCGACCGTTCCCCAGCCCTCCACCGGGCGTCGCCGCAACCCCGCCACCCGCGTGGCGATCCTCGCCACCACCTTCGACGTCGTCGCCGAGCTCGGCTACGCGCGGCTGACCATCGAGAAGGTGGCCGCCCGAGCCGGCGTCGGCAAGCAGACGATCTACCGGTGGTGGCCGAACAAGGGCGCCCTGGTGCTCGACGCCGTCCTCGAGCGCTCGCTGGGACCGGGGGAGCCGGTCGAGCTGCCTGACACCGGTGACCTCGAGGAAGACCTGACCGCCGTGCTGGTCGCCACGGTCGAGGAGTTCGCCGACCCAGCGTTCGACCGCGCTCTGCGCGGGCTCACCGCGGCGATCATCGAGGACGCGGAGCTCAGCCAGGCCTACCGCGAGCGGCTGGACGAGCCGATGCGTGAGCTCAAGAAGCGGCGACTCCGCCGGGCGCAGGAGGCCGGCCTGCTCGACCCGGACGTCGACCTCGACCTGGCCGTCGACCTGATCTTCGCACCGGTCACCCGGCGCTGGACGGAGCGGTCCGGTGATCTGACCCCGGACGGCGTGCGCGCGATCGTCCGGTACGCCCTGCGTGGACTGGCGAGCGCCTAGCGGGGATGACGCGCGGGCGGGCGCCGTCGTCGGCCTTCCCGTACCGCCCGCACGATCCGGTGCAGAGCCCAGCCCGATGCCGCGCCCACAGCGTAGAACGGCAGGTCGGGCGCGTTGAAGGTGGTGCCGAGCACGAGCCGCGCGAGCGCGCTGTGGGCACCCAGCTCGGCGGGGACGCCGGTGAGCTGGAAGAGCTCGACCGCCGCGCTCACCCCGAACGCCACGATCGTGGCTATCCACGCGCGAGTGCGTGGCGCCACCACGAGCACGAGCCAGAAGATCAGCAGCGCGTAGAGCGCGTCGCCCGCGTACTTCGCGAGGTCGCCGCCCAGCACCGACCGCACGGACAGTCCGGCCGCCACGGTCACCACGGCCGCGGCGGCAGGGGCCGCCCGGCTCCGGAGCCGAGCCCGGACCGTCGTCTCACCGCTCATGCGCGTCACTCATGTGCGCAGTCTGCCGGAGCTGCCGCAGGCGGCTCGTCGCACGGGCCAGATCGGGCGGCGCCGGGCGGCCGGCGGGCACCGAGAACAGCTCGTCGAGCGGTCGTGGCGCGGTCAGCACCAGCGAGAGATCCCGGTCGTAGAGCACGTCGACAAGGCTCACGAACCGCTGCTGCGTGTTCACATGGCAGTCGGCGAACGGCACGACGTCGGACACCACCCAGCGGCCGTAGCGGTCCGCGAGGGACAGCAGGTCCAGCGCGGACACGGGTGCGGTGCAGAGACCGGCGAAGTCGAACCACACGGCGCCGTCCGACGCCCGGAGGGCCCGCACGCTCCGGCCCCCGCTGAGGGTGACGTCCGCCGCTTCGTGCGGGGCGGGCGGAACGAGGCCTACGGCCGCCTGCTGGTGCGGGGTGCCGGGCACCAGGGCCGATCCCGCCCGCCAGCCCCGGGCGGCAGGGGCCGACGGCGCGGCGTCGGACCGGTCGAGCTCCCGGTAGTCCACGGGACCGTCGACCCGCAGCACGTCGAGCCTCGACTCCAGGAGGTCGATGAGGGGTTCGGCGAGCTCGTGGAACAGCGGGTCGGGCAGGAGCCCCTTCGGCGGGTAGTTCGAGGTGGCGACGAGCATCACTCCGCGGCCCAGCAGGGCGCCCAGGGCCCTGGAGAGCAGTGTGGCGTCGCCGGCGTCGTCGGGGCCGCCACGTCGTCGGCGGACGGCCACCCTGCCCAGCAGGTCCTCGAGGTGCTCCGCCGCGGCCAGCTGTGCGTCGTCGAGCAGGTATCCCGCCGTGCTCGCGGCGTCGCGGATCGGCGTGGACGGCATCCGTCGAAGGTACTCTCTGTCCCATGGCATGGACCCGCCCCCGACGGCGCAAGCCCGTCACCTACGTGCTCGGAGAGCCGGTCGAGGAGTACCCCGCGACGGCCCCTGAGGTGGACCGCGGCCGAGTGCTGCGCATCACCGAGATCGGCGAGCCGGTGCTGCACACCCCGGCCCGGGCCGTCGAGGAGTTCTCGACCCCGGAGCTCGCCCGGCTGATCGACGACCTGTTCGCCACCATGGAGTCCGCGCAGGGCGTCGGCCTCGCGGCTCCGCAGGTGGGCGTCGACCTCCGGGTGTTCGTGTACGACCTCACGGACTCGGCGGGCGACCGGCACGTCGGGCACGTGGTCAACCCGATCCTCGAGATGGACCTCGACGCGGAGCCGGAGACCGAGGAGGAGGGCTGCCTCTCCGTGGTCGGCGCGTACGAGCCGCTGGAACGCCCCGGCGCGGCCACGGTGCGCGGCGTCGACCAGCACGGCGGGCCGATGCAGCTGTCGGGCACCGGCTACCTGGCGCGCTGCCTCGTCCACGAGTCGCAGCACCTCGACGGCGTCCTGTACTGGGACCACCTGAGCGCCGACCTGCAGGCGGACGCGCTGGAGCAGCGCGACGAGGAGCGCGACGACATCATCGCGGAACGTCGCGAGATCGCCATCGAGCTGGACAAGACCCCGCCGACCTATCCGGCGAAGCCGGCAGGCGGCCGCTGACCCCCTTCGTCGTGAGCGCGGTCGTTGAGCCTGGGACGGTCACGTAGCCGCAACCGTCGCGCTCACAACGAAGCGGTCCAGGACGCTACCGCCTGGGCCACGGCCTTCTCCCGGGCTGCGCCGCGCATGTCGTGCGCTCCGGGCAGCGTCACGGTCGTGACAGGGCCGGGGACCGCCGCGACGTGCTCCGCGAGCTCGTCGGGGGTGCCGAACTGGTCCTTGTCCCCGGACACGAACAGCGTGGGCACCTCGATCTGCCCGAAATGCTCCACCCGGAGCTTCTCCGGTCGCCCCGGCGGGTGCAGCGGGTAGCTGAGCAGCACCAGGCCGGCGGCGGGCAGACCCTCCGCGACGGCCATCGAGCACATCCGCCCGCCGTACGACCGTCCGCCGAGGAGCAGCCGGTCCGTCGGCACTCCGAGCTCGGCCGCCCACGCGGCGGCCTCGCTCCGCAGGTGCGCGACGGCGACCGGCGCCCGGTCCGGCATCCGCCGCCCCGCGAGGCGGTACGGGAAGTCGGCGCGGCGCACGGGTACCGGCGGTGCGACGTCGGCCAGGGCGTGCTCCACGGCGACGAGCGCCGGGCTGTCGCGGTTCGCGCCCGCGCCGGGCGTCAGCAGGAGGCCTGCGGGTCTGGTCACCCACCAAGTCTGCCCCGGGCGCCTAGTTCGGGCCCGGGCGGCGCACCGCCGTCCCTGGTCAGGTGAGACGACGCCAGAGCAGCAGCAGACCGCCGGTGGCGAGCAGGGCGCCGCTGCCGAGCACGGTCACCCACCCGAGCGGGGAGATGACCTCGCCGTCCCCGGCCGGGACCGCCTGGGCCTCGTTGCCCTGCTGCTCGACCATGCCCTGCATGAGCGCCACGTCGGGCGACGTGCGGGAGGGCGACGGGCTGGGTGTGCTCGAGCCGGACGGCGACGGGGTCGCGCTGGGCGTCGGGGTCGGCGTTGGGGTCGGTGTCGGGGACGGAGTGGGTGCCGGTGCGGCGGAGGGTGTCGACGCGGGGGCCGCGGCCTGCGGCTGTTCGGCCTCCGGGGTCGGCCGCGGTCTCGGCCGCGGCGTCGCGACCGGGACCGGCGCGGGCTTGTCGGCCTTCGTGGCGGCCGGTGTCGGCGTGGGGGTCGACGGCGGGGTCCGCCGGCTGGCCGTGCACGCGGTGCTGCCTTCCGACGCGTGCCAGCTGCTCGCGTCCTCGACCTCCACCCACACCACGCAGTAGCCGTCCGGGTAGGCCCGCTTGGCCTCCCAGAACGTGGTCCAGCCGTGGTTCTGCTCGTCCCGCGTGAGGTCGCGGGAGTAAGCCTGCCCGCCGCGGCGCGCTCCGGCGGGCCGGACCACGTAGACGACCTCGTCGCTCGCGCTGCCCCGCTGGAAGGCGACACCGTCGGCGTTGACCCAGATGTCGTCGTACGAGCGCTCGGCGGCGGCAGCGCGCTGCCCGACGGCGGTGGTACCCGTCAGGGCGAGCACCGTCAGCAGGGCCAGGAGCAGGACCCGCTGGAACGGGCGTCGTGCTGGGGCGTTGCGTACCGTCGGCCGCGGCGTCGCGGCGGAGGCAGTGGCGCTTGTCACGGCCGCGATCCTACCGCCGAGCGTGCGGAACCGTCAGAACCGCGGGCCCTCCTCGCCGTGGAGGAGGTTACGGATGGGTCGGGTGATGACGTCCACCCGGTCCACCAGGTCGGCCGGTCCGGTCACGACCACGGCCCGGTCGGCGGCCGGGGAGTACACGGCGGTCACCTCGCGCACCGTGACCCGCATGCAGCGTCTGCTCGTGCCGTCGACCCGGAACTGACGGGTCTCGCACGGCACGTCGTCGACCTCTGCGACGATCGCCCGCATCGCGCTGCGGTAGTCCTGGTAGGACTCGGCCAGCTCGGTGACGGAGGCGCTCCCCGGCGGCTCGGCCGGGTCGACGTCGGCGTGCAGAGGTGCGACGAGCGCGCCGCTGCAGGCGGCGCGGACGATGTCCTCGACCTGCGCCGGCGTCGCGGGCACGCGGAGGGTCTCGACCTCGACTGTCTCGCCGGAGAACGTGCGATAGGACCGCAGGAAGCGTTCCTCGGTGGGGTCCGTGCTGTCGGAGACGCCGGTGACCTCTTCCTCGATCAGGTCGAGTCCCCAGGTCAGCGGGTCGTGCACCTCGCCGACGACGCCCGAGAACCGCGCGAACCGCGCGACGATCTGTTCCCAGGACTCGGGGGTCGGGCTCGGGTCGTCCGCCATGTGGCCTCCCGGCGCGGGTGCGGGTCTGACAACGAGACTGCCGGGTGCGGGGGGAGGCGTCAACGACCTACGCCCGAATCGGCCTCCAAACAGCCGGGACTCGCCGCCGAGAGCCCGTGCCCGGGCGTGTCGTCCCGGGCGAGGACGCCCCCCACCCCTCTGGACCCCCGACATCGTCACGCCCCTGGCGAACATGGGCATCAACCGGCCCATGGGCGCGTTGTGAGCGCATAGAGTCGTTGCGGTCAGGCCTGGTACCGCCGGTGGCAGGTGCCCGCCGCCCGCGTGAGGAGCAGCACATGTTCGAGAGATTTACGGATCGCGCCCGTCGGGTCGTCGTCCTCGCCCAAGAAGAGGCGCGGATGCTCAACCACAACTACATCGGCACGGAGCACATCCTGCTCGGCCTCATCCACGAGGGTGAAGGCGTTGCCGCCAAGGCGCTCGAGTCGCTGGGGATCTCGCTCGACGGCGTCCGCACCCAGGTCACCGAGATCATCGGTGAGGGGCAGCAGGCGCCGAGCGGGCACATCCCGTTCACGCCGCGCGCCAAGAAGGTGCTTGAGCTGTCGCTCCGCGAGGCGCTGCAGCTCGGCCACAACTACATCGGCACGGAGCACATCCTGCTCGGCCTCATCCGCGAGGGCGAGGGCGTCGCAGCACAGGTGCTCACCAAGATGGGTGCCGACCTGAACAAGGTGCGCCAGCAGGTCATCCAGCTGCTGAGCGGCTACCAGGGTAAGGAGCCGGTCTCGGCGGGCGGCCCCCAGGAGGGGCAGCCAGCCGGCTCGGCCGTGCTCGACCAGTTCGGCCGCAACCTCACCCAGGCCGCGCGCGAGGGCAAGCTGGACCCGGTCATCGGTCGTACGCAGGAGATCGAGCGGGTCATGCAGGTCCTGTCCCGCCGCACCAAGAACAACCCGGTGCTGATCGGCGAGCCGGGCGTCGGCAAGACGGCCGTCGTCGAGGGCCTGGCGCAGGACATCGTCAAGGGCGATGTCCCGGAGACGCTCAAGGACAAGCAGCTGTACACGCTGGACCTCGGCGCGCTGGTCGCCGGGTCGCGCTACCGCGGTGACTTCGAGGAGCGCCTCAAGAAGGTGCTCAAGGAGATCCGTACGCGCGGCGACATCATCCTGTTCATCGACGAGATCCACACCCTGGTGGGTGCGGGTGCCGCCGAGGGTGCTATCGACGCCGCCTCGATCCTGAAGCCCATGCTGGCCCGCGGTGAGCTCCAGACCATCGGTGCCACCACGCTCGACGAGTACCGCAAGTACGTCGAGAAGGACCCGGCCCTGGAGCGTCGCTTCCAGCCGATCCAGGTGTCCGAGCCGTCGCTCGAGCACGCCATCGAGATCCTCAAGGGCCTGCGCGACCGCTACGAGGCGCACCACCGCGTGTCCATCACGGACTCCGCGCTGGTCTCGGCCGCCACGCTCGCCGACCGGTACATCAACGACCGGTTCCTTCCGGACAAGGCGATCGACCTGATCGACGAGGCCGGCGCACGGCTCCGCATCCGTCGTATGACGGCTCCGCCGGAGCTCAAGGAGCTCGACGAGAACATCGCCGAGGCGCGCCGCGAGAAGGAGTCGGCGATCGACGAGCAGGACTTCGAGAAGGCCGCCGGGCTGCGGGACAAGGAGAAGCAGCTCACGCAGGTCCGCGCGGACAAGGAGAAGGCCTGGAAGTCGGGTGACTTGGACACGGTCGCAGAGGTCGACGACGAGCTGATCGCCGAGGTGCTGGCGATGTCCACGGGCATCCCGGTCGTCAAGCTCACCGAGGAGGAGTCCAGCCGCCTGCTCAACATGGAGGCGGAGATCCACAAGCGGGTCGTCGGCCAGGAGGCGGCCATCAAGGCGCTGTCGCAGGCCATCCGCCGTACGCGTGCAGGGCTCAAGGACCCGAAGCGCCCCGGTGGCTCGTTCATCTTCGCCGGCCCCACCGGTGTCGGTAAGACCGAGCTCGCCAAGGCGCTCGCCGAGTTCCTGTTCGGTGACGACGACGCCCTCATCCAGCTCGACATGTCCGAGTTCTCGGAGAAGCACACGGTCTCGCGACTGTTCGGCTCCCCGCCCGGATACGTCGGTTACGACGAGGGTGGCCAGCTCACCGAGAAGGTGCGGCGCAAGCCGTTCTCCGTGGTCCTGTTCGACGAGGTGGAGAAGGCGCACGCCGACATCTTCAACTCGCTGCTGCAGGTGCTCGAGGACGGTCGGCTCACCGACTCGCAGGGTCGAGTGGTCGACTTCAAGAACACCGTCATCATCATGACCACGAACCTCGGCACGCGGGACATCGCCAAGGGCGTCCAGACCGGCTTCAACGCCGGCGGCGACCTGGTGACCTCCTACGAGCGCATGAAGGCGAAGGTCAACGAGGAGCTCAAGCAGCACTTCCGGCCGGAGTTCCTCAACCGCGTCGACGACACGATCGTGTTCCCGCAGCTCTCCCAGGACGAGATCATCGAGATCGTCGACCTGGAGATCGCGAAGCTCGACCGTCGTATGCGCGACCGGGACATGGGCCTCGAGCTCACCCCCGCCGCCAAGCACCTGCTGGCGGAGAAGGGCTACGACCCGGTGCTCGGCGCCCGTCCGCTCAAGCGGGCGATCCAGCGGGAGATCGAGGACACCCTGTCCGAGAAGATCCTGTTCGGCGAGCTCACGGCCGGTCAGCTGGTGATCATCGACGGCGAGGGCGAGGGCATCCTCGGCGAGTTCACGTTCCGCGGTGTGGAGCGCGACGAGCGTCGTCGTCCGACCCCGGCCGAGCCGCAGTCGGTGCCCGCGGGCGCCGGGCTGGTGCCGCGCGACCTGCCGCCGTCGGGCCAGATGGCTGCCGGCGGGGCGTAACCGCCCGGTAAGGCTCCCGGACCGTAACGAAGGCCCGGTCACCCCGAACAGGGGTGGCCGGGCCTTCGTGCGTGGTCGGCAGGACGTCAAGCGTTCGGCAAAACGTCAGGTGGTCGGCAGCCCGAGCTGCCGACCACCTGACGTATTGCCGACCGCACGTGCCACAGGCCGCACGTGCCACGTACCGCGCGGAGTTTGACATGTTCCCCGTCAAGATGGTTCCGTACGACAGAACTCAGTTCCGCTAGGCGGATCAAAGCACCGGATGAACGTCCCGCTCGATGTTGAGCAGAAGGAGAAGCGATGAGGCTCAAGAAGATGGCCGCCGTAGGCACGGCGGCGCTCGTGGCCGTGGCACTCACGGCCTGTGGCGGTGGGTTCGAGGCTCCCGCCGAGGGGAGCGCCGAGACCACCGGCGGTGCCGGGGCCCCCGAGGCGGAGACGGTCTTCAAGGTCGCCTTCAACCAGAACGCGGACCAGCCCGAGGCGGTCGCCATGACCCACCTCGGTGAGCGCCTCGCGGAGCGGACCGACGGGCGGTACTCGCTCGAGGTCTTCCCGAACGAGACGCTGGGCGCCCAGAAGGACACGGTGGAGCTGGTCCAGGCCGGGACCGTGGACTTCGCGCTCGTGGCCGGGTCGCTGCTGGAGAACTTCAACCCCGACTTCGTCGCGCTGAACCTGCCGTACGTGTACGACTCGCAGGAGCACCAGGAAGCGGTGCTCAACGACCCGGAGATCACCGGTGACCTGTACACCTCGATCGAGGACCAGAACATCCGGGTGCTCGGCGGCTTCTCCGCCGGAACCCGCAGCGTGTACAACTCGTCGCACCCGATCGAGACGCCCGAGGACCTCGCCGGTCTCAAGATCCGGGTCATGGAGTCGGACACCAACACGCGGATGCTCGAGCTCATGGGCGGCACCGGTACGCCGATGGGGCAGGGCGAGGTCTACACCGCGATCCAGTCGGGTGTGCTCGACGGCGCCGAGAACAACGAGTCGATCTACGCGAACCTCAAGCACGACGAGGTGGCGCCGTACTACTCGTACACCAAGCACCTCATGATCCCGGACCTCCTCATCACGAGCCCCGAGGCCTTCGACTCGATGTCCGAGGAGGACCGCGCGGTGTTCCTCGAGGAGCTCCAGGTGGCGTTCGAGGAGTCCAGCGAGCTCACGGCGAAGGTCATGACCGAGAGCCAGGCCGCTGCCGAGGAGGCCGGCGCCGAGTTCAACGAGCCGGACGTCGCGCCCTTCCGGGACGCCGTCAAGCCCCTCCTGGACGAGAAGCTGACCACCGACACCGCCAAGGACCTGCACGACAGCGTCCGCGCGGCCGCCGAGTGACCCGGTACTGAGGATCTCGAGCGATGACATACGCCAAACGAGGTCTTGATGTCGCACTGCGCTGGTTGTGCATCGGGCTGTTCGCGGCCCTGGTGCTGATCGTCGTGTGGCAGGTCTTCTCCCGACAGGTGCTGAACGCACCGAGCACCTGGTCAGAGGAGCTCGCCAAGTACGTCTTCATCTGGCTCGGGCTCTTCGGCGCCGCGCTCGTCTTCGGCGAGCGGGGACACATCGCCGTCGACGCGCTGGTCCGCAAGCTGCCCGGGCGCGTGCAGCGCTGGAACGCCGTGCTGGGCCAGATAGTGATCGCGGCCTTCGCCGTCCTGGTGCTCGTCTACGGCGGCTGGCAGGTCTCGGAGCTCGCCTGGAACCAGAGCATGCCCGGGCTGCCGCTGAAGGTCGGCTGGCTGTACCTTGCGCTCCCGCTGTCGGGGGTCCTGGTGCTCTTCTACACCGTCTACCACCTGGTGGCCGTCGTGCGTGGCGTGGAGAACGCCACCGCCGACGGCGAGCCGGACGCCATCTGAGGAGGCTGTACACATGGAGGTGGCTGCACTCGCCGGGCTCGTCCTGGTGGTAGGTATCGTCGTTCTTCTCGTCCTGGGGATCCCGGTCTCCGTGGCGGTGGGCATGTCCGCCGCCGCCGCGGCGATCACGGCCCTGGGCTTCGAGGACGGGCTGCTGACGTCTGCACAGCAGATGTTCCGCGGCATCAACAACTTCTCGCTGCTGGCGATCCCGTTCTTCGTGCTCGCGGGCGTGATCATGAACAACGGCGGGATAGCGCTGCGGCTCGTCAACTTCGCCAAGATGCTGGTCGGACGCGCCCCCGGCTCGCTCGCCCAGACCAACGTCGCGGCGAACGCGATGTTCGGCGCGGTCTCCGGCTCGGCGGTGGCGTCCGTCGCCGCCGTGGGTTCCACGATGGGTCCCCTGCAGGCCAAGGAGGGCTACCCGAAGGACTTCGCGGCCGCGACCAACATTGCGTCGGCCCCGGCGGGGATGATCATCCCGCCGAGCAACCTGATGATCGTCTACTCGCTGGTGTCGAGCACGTCGATCGCCGCGCTCTTCATGGCCGGCTACATCCCCGGCCTGCTCTGGGCAGCCGTCTGCATGGTGATCGTGCACCTGTACGCCCGCAAGCGGCCCGAGCTGCGGATCTCGGTGCGACTGTCGTTCCCGGCCGCTATGCGGGTGGCCGTCGAGGCGATCCCGGCCCTGCTGCTCATCGTCGTCGTGATCGGCGGCATCCTGGCGGGCTTCTTCACCCCGACGGAGGCGTCCTGCATCGCGGTGGTCTACTCCCTGGTGCTCGCGTTCGTCTACCGGGCGATCAAGGTCCGCGACCTCGGGGAGATCCTGCTCGAGTCGGCTCGCACCACCTCGATCGTGATGTTCCTGGTCGGCGTCTCCGCCGCGATGTCCTGGGTGATGTCGTTCGCGCAGATCCCTCAGCTCGTCACCGACGGGCTGCTGTCCGTGACCAGCAACCCGTACCTGCTGATCATCCTGATCGTGGTGCTGCTGCTGGCCATCGGATGCTTCATGGACCCGACGCCGGCCGTCCTGATCTTCGCGCCCATCTTCCTGCCCGTGGTCACGGCGTTCGGGATGGACCCCGTGCACTTCGGCATCTTCATGGTGATGGCGCTGTCGATCGGCACCATCACGCCGCCCGTCGGACCGGTCCTGTTCGTCGGCGCCCGGGTCTCCGGCATGTCGATCGAGAGCGTCATGCGTCGCATGGTCCCGTTCTTCGTCGCGCTGGTGCTGCTGCTCGTCGTCGTCGCGATGACCCCCGCGCTGTCGATGTGGCTGCCCACTCTTCTCGGGCTCGTCTAGCCCGTCACTCTGCCAAGGAGGCATTCAGTTGGAACAGCGTTACGCCACCGCACCCGACCAGGTACCCGGGATGACCACGGAGGACCTCCGCGGTCGCTACCTCGTCCCCGAGCTCTTCGTCGACGACGAGATCCGCACCGTCTACACCCATCACGACCGGGTGGTCCTCGGCGGGATCAGCCCCGTCTCCGCTCCGCTGACCCTGCCGGGCTACCCGGAGATCCGCTCGGAGCAGTTCTTCGAGCACCGTGAGGCGGGCATCGTCAACGTGGGTGGCACCGGCACCATCACGGTGGACGGGACGGAGCACCGGCTGGAGCACGGCGCCTGCCTCTACGTGGGACGGGGAGCCGTCGACGTCGTGCTCGCCTCGGAGGAGCCGACGGCGGAGGCGGGGCCCGCGCGGTTCTACCTGTTCTCCGCGCCTGCGCACACCGCGTACCCGACCACGCTCGTGCCGCCCGGGCAGGGCACGGTGCGCGAGCTGGGCGACCCGCTCACCTCGAACCGCCGCACGCTCAACCAGTACATCCACGAGAACGGCGTGCGGTCGTGCCAGGTGGTCATGGGGGTCACCACCCTGTACCCCGGTTCCATGTGGAACACGATGCCGGCGCACACCCACGACCGGCGTACCGAGTGCTACCTCTACTTCGACCTGCCGGCCGAGGCGCGCGTCATCCACATCCTGGGGGAGCCCACCGAGACCCGGCACCTCGTCATCGGCAACCGGGAGGCCGTGATCTCACCCAGCTGGTCCGTGCACTCGGGGGTCGGTACCGCCTCATACTCCTTCGTGTGGGCCATGGCCGGTGAGAACCAGGCGTTCGACGACATGGACGGTTTCTCCGTCTCCACGATGCGGTGACGATCACGATCACGATGCGGTGACGACCAGGAGGCAGTGATGAGCGAGGCGACGACGGCCAGCGAGAAGACGCTGATGGTGCTCGAGGCGGCGATGACGCACGAGCGGTTCAGCGAGATCGTGACCGCGGTACACCTGCCCAAGGCGACGGTGCACCGGATCCTCACCACGCTCGTCGAGCGGGACTTCATCCAGGTGGCCGACGGCGGTGCGCACGTGCCGGGTCCCAAGATCCTGTCGCTCGCCGGCATCGCCTACGACCGGGTGGACATCTCGACGATCGTCCAGCCGTACATCGACGACCTCGTGCGCCGCGTGCAGTGCACCGTGCACGTCGGGGTGCGCAGCGGCGACGAGATCATCTACCTGGTCCGCACCGACTCCGACAAGCCGTACCGGATGCCGTCCCGGGTCGGCGCCGCGATCCCGATGCACACCTCGGCGATCGGCAAGGCGATCCTGGCCCGGCTCGACGACGACGCGATCGAAAGCTTCGTCAACCGGGCCGGGCTCCCGCGCCGGACCGCCCGGAGCCTCACGACCATCGAGGACCTCCGCGCCGAGCTCGCCGACATCCGCAACGACGGCTACGGGTTCGACCGCGAGGAGAACGTGCCGGGCGTCGTGTGCATCGGCATGGCCGTCCGCGACCACACGGGGCACTCCAACTACGGGCTGTCGATCTCCTCGCTCGCGCTCGAGCACACGGAGGGACAGCTCGCCGCGATGTCCGGCGACCTGCGCAAGACAGCCGCCGACATCACCCACGCACTCGGGGGCGACCGGTAGGGCACCACGTGCCCGGCCGGGACACCCCGGACCCTGACGAAAGAAACCAAACGTGAGCACTACGAGCACCATCGGACCCGATACCGACCCGGTACTGGCCCGGATGTTCAGCCTGGCCGGCCGCACCGCCGTCGTGACGGGAGCGAGCAAGGGCATCGGCCTGGGCATCGCGACCCTCCTCGCGCAGGCGGGGGCCGACGTCGTCGGCGTCAGCACGACCATGTCGGACGGCGACACCGACGCCCGCAGGGCCGTCGAAGCGGCAGGCCGCCGCTTCACGCCGATCGCCACCGACCTCTCGGACCGGGCGGCCGTCGCCGAGCTGGGCGGGCGCCTGGCAGGGCTCGAGGTGGACGTGCTCGTCAACAACGGCGGGACGATCCGCCGGGCTCCGGCCGCCGAGCACCCGGACGCCGACTTCGACCACGTGATCGAGGTGAACCTGCGGTCCGCCTGGACGCTGTCCCGCGAGGTCGGCCGGTCCATGCTCGCGAGGGGCCACGGCAAGATCGTCAACACCGCCTCGATGCTGAGCTTCCAGGGCGGCGTCAACGTGCCCGGGTACACCTCGTCGAAGTCGGCGCTCGCCGGCCTGACCAAGGCTCTCGCGAACGAGTGGGCCGGCCGCGGCGTGAACGTCAACGCGGTGGCCCCCGGTTACGTGGCCACGGACAACACGGAGGCGCTGCGCGGCGACGCCGGGCGCAACGCCGAGATCCTCGGACGGATCCCGGCCGGTCGCTGGGCCACGCCGGAGGACATCGCCGGCGCTGTGCTCTACCTCGCCGCGCCCGCCTCGAACTACGTCCACGGCGCCATCCTCCCCGTCGACGGCGGATGGCTCGCCCGATGACGGCCTCGACGACGACCCAGGGGCCCGCCCCGACGATGGTCGTCACGGAGTGCGACCACGATGCGTTCCTCCAGGAGGAGGACGTCGCCCGCACGGCCGGGGTGACGTTCCGCGTCGAGCAGGCGGGCGACCGCGCCGCGCTGGAGCACGCCTGCGCCGACGCCGACGGGATCCTCGTGCAGTACGCGACGATCGACGGCCCGCTCATGGATGCTCTCCCGCGCCTTCGCGTCATCGGCCGCTACGGCGTCGGCGTGGACTCGGTGGACGTCCAGGCGGCGACCGAGCGCGGCATCGCGGTCTGCAACGTGCCGGACTACGGCACCGAGGCGGTCTCGGACCACGCGATCGGTCTGGCGCTCGCGGTGGCGCGCGGCATCCCGCTGCTCGACCGCGGCGTGCGCGCCGGCCGGGTCGACCTGCCGAAGGTGCGGCCGCTGCACCAGATCGCCGGACGCACCTTCGGCGTCGTCGGGCTCGGCCGGATCGGACAGGCTACGGCGCGCAAGGCGGCAGGCCTGGGTTACGACGTCGTGGGCTTCGACGTGCTCGCGACCCCCGGTACCGACTACCGCGGCGTCCGGGCCGTCACGCTCGAGGAGCTGTGCGCGACCGCCGACGTCGTGTCCGTGCACGTGCCGCTGCACGAGGGCACCCGGGGCATGATCGGCACCGAACAGCTCGCGCTGATGCGCCCGACGGCCGTCGTCGTGAACACCGCGCGCGGCGGCGTCGTGGACACCGACGCGCTCGTCGCGGCCCTCGACCGGGACGCGCTCGGCGGGGCGGCGATCGACACGCACGACGTCGAGCCGCTGCCGACCGACCACCCGCTGACTCGGTTCGACAACGTGGTGCTCACGCCCCACCTCGCCTGGTACACGGAGGAGTCCTACCGCGAGCTGAAGCGGCGCACGGCGCAGAACGTCGTCGACGTGCTGGCGGGCAGCCCGCCGCGCGAGGTCGTGAACCCCGGGGCCTGGGGGCGCGGACGCACCGCCCATCTGGCCACCCAGCCGATCGGAGCCTGACATGACCACCCCGACCACGATGACCGCCGCGGTGTGGACCGCGGCGGACACCATGAGCGTGCGCGAGCTGCCCGTCCCGCAGGTGCCGCCGGGCTGGGCGCTGGTGCGGGTGCTGTTCAACGGCATCTGCGGCACCGACCTGGCGATCGTGCACGGTGCCCACCCCCGGGCCGTCGCAGGTCTCGTGCCGGGGCACGAGATCGTGGGGACCGTGGTCGCGCCCGGTGACGGCGGCCCGGAGGCCGGCGCGACGGTGGTCGTCGAGCCGCTGATCTCGTGCGGGAACTGCCGCGCCTGCTTGTCGGGCGCCACGCACGTGTGCCGAGACCTCGAGCTCTACGGCATCGACGCGCCAGGCGGTCTGGCGGAGTACGTCGCGCTGCCCCCGTCGGTGCTGCACCGCCTGCCCGACGGCGTGGACCCGCGCGTGGGCGCCCTGGTCGAGCCGCTCGCGGTCGCCGTCCACGCGGTCAGCACCGCGCGGGTCGGCGCCGGCGACGTCGTGGCGGTGGCCGGTGGCGGGCCGATCGGCGTTCTCACGGCGCTGGTGGCCCGGCACGCCGGCGCGGCCCAGGTCATCGTGAGCGAGCCGTCGGCCTGGCGCCGCAGCGTGCTCGCGGACCTCGGGCTCACCGTCGTCCCCGCAGACCGGACCCTGACGGACGTGGTGCTCGAGCACACCGCCGGAGAGGGCGCCGACATCACGTTCGACGCGGCAGGGCACCCGGCGGTGACGCCGGAGCTCACCGCGGCTACCCGGGTGCTCGGCTCCGTCGTGGTCGTGGGTGTGCACAAGAAGCCCGCACCCGTCGACCTGCAGGCGGTCTGCTTCAAGGAGCTGTCCGTGCGCGGCGTGCGCGTCTACACCCGGGCCGACGTCGTGCGCGCGATCGAGCTGGTCGCCGCCGACGCGCTGGGCCTGGACCGCGTGCCCGTCCAGGTCTTCCCGCTGGCGGAGGTCTCGGCGGCGGTCGCCGCCGCGGCCGACGGGGGAGCCGCGCTCAAGGTGCTGGTCGCCCCGGCGGGGGCGAGGGCATGACGGGCGCACCGTTCTCCCTGGAGGGCTCGACGGCCGTCGTCACTGGCGGCGCACGGGGGCTCGGCGAGGGCATCACGCGGTCCCTGCTCGACGCCGGCGCCGACGTCGTGGTCATGGCGCGGTCCGCCCCGGGGGCGGAGCTCACCGAGCACGCCGCCGCGGGCGGGCGCAACCTACGATTCGTGCCGGTCGACCTGGCCGACCTGGCGTCGGTCGAGGCCGCCGCTGCCCAGGTGCTCGCGGACGGTGAGGTGGACATCCTCGTCAACAACGCGGGCACGCAGGACCGGTACCCGGCGGTGGACTTCCCTGTCGACGCCTGGGACGCAGTGCTCCAGGTCAACCTGCGCGCGGTGTTCCGGCTGTGCCAGCTCTTCGGGCGACCGATGCTCGAGCGCGGGCGCGGCAAGGTCGTCAACGTGGCCTCGCTGCTCAGCTTCCAGGGTGGGGTCACCGTGCCCGCCTACGCGGCGAGCAAGGGCGCGGTGGCTCAGCTCACGAAGGCGCTCTGCAACGAGTGGGCGGGCCAGGGCGTCAACGTCAACGCCGTCGCCCCTGGGTACATGGACACGGAGATGAACGAAGCCCTGTTGCGGGACCCGGTGCGGTCCGAGCAGATCTCGGCACGGATCCCGGCCGGACGCTGGGGTACGGCGCAGGACATGGGTGGCGCCGTCGTGTTCCTTGCGTCGTCAGCGGCGGCCTACGTGCACGGCCAGATCCTGGCGGTGGACGGCGGCTGGCTGGCCCGCTGAGCAGGCCTGCGGTCCCGCCGTCGGTGCGGGGCGGGGGTGTCAGGCGGCGCGGGGCACCGTCAGACCCGCCGGGAGCAGGGCCGGCAGCACGTCTCGCAGCGCGGCGATCCGGTCGTCGCGCGCCGCGCCCGTGAGCCGCTCGACCGGCGCGGTGATGCTGACGGCCGCGACGGCCCGCCCCGCCCGCAGCAGCGGCACGGCGATGCAGGCGATACCCGCCTCGTTCTCCTCGGTCTCGCCGGCGATCCCGCTCGCCCGGGCGCCGTCCAGCGCGCCCCTGAGCTGCTGAGTGCTCGTGTCGGTGCCGGCGAACCGGGTGAGCGCGGCCTCGTCGAGGTCCTGGACCGACAGCAGCGCACGGCCCAGGGCGGTCGTCGCGGCCGCGCGCCGCCGTCCGACAGCGGACCACACGCGCACCGCACGCTGTGGCTCGACCTTGTCGAGATAGACCACCTCGCGCCCGGCGAGCACCCCGAGGTGCACCAGCTCGTCGGTCTTCTCGCTGAGCGCGGTCAGGGCAGGGTGCAGGAGCGCTGGCAGGTTCTCCTCGGCCAGGTAGGTGCTTCCGAGGGATACCGCGGCGGGGCCGAGCCGGTACGCGCCGCCCGGCGTCTGCTCGGCGTACCCACGGTGCCGCAGCGCGGAGAGCGTGCGGTGCAGGGTGGGCTTGCTGACGCCCACGGCTCGGGCCAGCACCGCGAGCGGCGCCCCGGCGGCGCCGAAGCCGGCGAGCGTGTCGAGCGCCAGCAGCGCCTTGTCGACGCTGCCGAGCGGACTGGCATCCATGGGGCTCCCTCACGTAGCATGCGTTCCGTAGTGAACAATCGGCGTTCACCATAGCGAAACCCTAGTTCATCAAGGAGTCCCATGTCATCCCCGGACAGCACTGTCCTCGAGACCCTCGCCGCCCACCGGCTGGTGCCAGTCGTCGTGGTCGACGGCGCCGAGGAGGGCGCCCGCCTGGCCGACGCGCTCGTCGCGGGCGGCCTGCCCGTCGCCGAGATCACGCTGCGCCTCGCGGGCGGCGTCGACGCCATCCGTGCGGTCGCGAAGAACCAGCCCGACGTCGTCGTGGGCGCAGGCACCGTGACCACGGCGCAGCAGGTCGACGACGTCGTGGACGCGGGCGCGCGCTACATCGTGTCCCCGGGGCTGTCGGCCGCCGTCGTGCGCCGCGCCCAGGAGCACGGCATCCCCGTGCTGCCCGGCGTGGCCACGCCGTCGGAGATCATGGCTGCGCTCGACCTCGGCCTCGACGTCGTCAAGCTGTTCCCTGCGTCCGTCGTCGGTGGGCCTGCCGCCATCAAGGCGTTCTCCGCGCCGTTCCCGGGCCTGCGGTTCGTGCCGACGGGTGGTGTCAGCGCCGCCAACCTCGCCGAGTACCTGACCCTGAAGCCGGTGCTCGCCGTCGGCGGCTCGTGGATGGTCGACCGCAAGCTCGTCACCGCAGGCGACTGGGACCAGATCACCACCCGCACCCGCGACGCCGTGGCGCTCGCCGCACAGATCGACTCCGAGGAGAAGAGCCGATGACCTCGCTCAACGTCCGTCCCGCCGCCGAGAGCGCGTACGACGCCGTCGCCCTCGGCGAGGTGATGCTCCGCCTCGACCCGGGCAACCGGCGCGTGCGCACCGCCCGCAGCTTCGACGTGTGGGAGGGCGGCGGCGAGTACAACGTGGCGCGCGGCCTGCGCCGCTGCTTCGGCCTGCGCGGCGCGATCGTGACGGCGCTCGCCGACAACGAGATCGGCCGGCTGGTCGAGGACTTCATGCTGACCGGCGGCCTCGACACCCAGTACGTGCAGTGGGTGCCGTACGACGGCATCGGCCGCCAGGTACGCAACGGCCTCAACTTCACCGAGCGCGGCTTCGGCGCACGCGGCGCCGTCGGTGTGAGCGACCGCGGCAACACCGCCATCTCGCAGATGAAGCCGGACGACGTCGACTGGGACGCGCTGTTCTCCCGCGGCGTGCGCTGGCTGCACACGGGCGGCATCTTCGCCGCGCTCTCCGAGAGCAGCGCCGACGTGGCCGAGGCCGCGATGGCCGCCGCCCGCCGGCACGGGACCATCGTGTCCTACGACCTGAACTACCGGCCCTCGCTGTGGAAGGGCATCGGCGGCGAGGAGCGCGCCCGCGAGGTCAACCGGCGCCTCGCCCAGCACGTGGACGTCATGATCGGCAACGAGGAGGACTTCACGGCCTCGCTCGGCTTCGAGGTCGAGGGCGTCGACGAGAACCTCACCGACCTGGACACCGGCGCGTTCCGGGCCATGATCGAGACGGCGTCGGAGGCCTACCCGAACTTCCAGGTCATCGCGACGACCCTGCGCGGGGTGCGGTCGGCGTCGCGCAACGACTGGGGCGCCATCGCCTGGTCGCGCAAGGAGGGCTTCGCGGAGGCCACCCACCGGTCGGACCTGGAGATCTTCGACCGGGTCGGCGGCGGCGACTCGTTCGCCTCCGGCCTGGCGTACGGGCTCATGGAGCTCGGCACGCTGCAGGAGGCCGTCGAGTACGGCGCCGCGCACGGTGCGCTGGCGATGACCACTCCCGGCGACACCACCATGGTGACGCTCGCCGAGGTGGCCAAGCTCGCAGGTGGCGGGAGCGCACGGGTCCAGCGCTGATTGCGCCGCCGACCAGCGTAGATGGCGCCGTCGGTGCAAGGATTGGGACCATGTCCCAGAGCATCCTGTTCATCGGTGGAAGCGGAATCATCAGCCATGCCTCGGTGGCCCGGGCCGCAAGGCTCGGGCACCGGGTGACGGTGCTCAACCGTGGCCGGTCCTCGACCCGTTCGCTCCCGGAGGTGGAGACCCTCGTCGCCGACGCGAACGACGCCGGGTCTGTCGCCGCGGCGCTGGGCGGGCGGGAGTTCGACGTCGTCGCGCAGTTCCGGGCGTTCAGCCCTGAGCACGTGGCGCGCGACGTCGCGCAGTTCGCCGGGCGGACCGGGCAGTACGTGTTCATCTCGTCGGCGTCGGCGTACCAGACGCCGCCGTCGCGGCTGCCGGTCCGGGAGTCCACTCCGCTGCGCAACCCGTTCTGGCAGTACTCCCGCGACAAGATCGCGTGCGAGGACCTGCTGGTTCGGGAGTACCGGGACAACGGGTTCCCCGCGACGATCGTGCGGCCGTCGCACACGTACGACCGCACGCTGCTGCCGACGTCGGGCGGCTGGACCGATGTCGCCCGCATGCGCACGGGAAAGCCGGTGGTGGTCCACGGTGACGGCACCTCGCTGTGGACGTTGACGCACACCGAGGACTTCGCCGTCGGGTTCGTGGGGCTGCTCGGTCATCCGCTCGCCGTGGGCGACACCTTCCACATCACCGGCACGCACGCGCCCACCTGGGACCAGATCTACACCTGGCTGGCCGAGGCGGCTGGCGTGCCGAACCCGGACCTGGTGCACGTGGCGTCCGAGACGATCGCGCGGGTGCTCCCCGAGATGGGCGCAGGTCTGGTCGGCGACAAGGCGCACTCGATGGTCTTCGACATCTCGAAGGTGCGCACGCTCGTGCCGGAGTTCGGCACGACCATCACCTACGACATCGGTGCGGTGGAGCAGATGTCCTGGTTCGACGCGCACCCGGAGGCCCAGGTGGTCGACGTCAGCCTGGACGCGGCCTTCGACCGCCTGGCGACTCACGCCCGCTCCGTCTGAGCCGCCCACGACAAAGAGAAGGGGTTAGTGGAGGGCGGCCGTCGAGTCTCGGACCACCAGCTCCGTCGAGAGGTTCAGGCGGCGCACCTTCGGGGACCGGCCGCGTGCGATGTCGATCAGGATCTGGGTGGCGGCCGCTCCCATCTCGGCGAGCGGCTGCCGCACGGTGGTGAGCGGCGGCCCGACCCACGACGCGAGCGGAAGGTCGTCGTAGCCCACCACGGACAGGTCCTCCGGCACGCGCAGGCCGAGCTGGTGCGCGGCGCGGAGCAGCCCGAGGGCCTGCATGTCGGAACCGGCGAACACCGCCGTCGGGCGGTCCGGCAGGGACAGCAGCTCGACGCCCAGGTCGAACCCCGCCTCGACGTAGAAGTTCCCCTCGCGCACCAGCGCGGGGTCGACGGCGACGCCGCGTTCCTCGTGCGCCGAACGGAACCCGTCGACGCGGGCGCGGCTGCACAGCATGTCCCAGGGTCCCGTGATCATCGCGATCCGGCGGTGCCCCAGCGCGAGCAGGTGCCGCGTGGCCTGCAGCCCGCCGTTCCAGTTGTCCGAGCCCACCGAGGCGACGTCGGCCGGCGGCTCGCCGTCGGTGTCGATCACCACGTAGGGGATGCCGCGCCGGTCGAGCTGCTGGTGCTGGGCCTCAGAGAGGTTCGCCGCGACGAGCAGCACGCCGAGGGGCGGCCGCGCGATGGTCGTGTCGAGCCACCTGGCCGGCGGGCGGTGCTCACCGCCCAGCTCGGACAGGATCACGCTGGTCCGGGACTCGGCGGCCGCCGCCTCGACGCCGCGGATGATCTCCATGGACCAGCCCGAGCCGAGCCGGTGGAAGACGAGGTCGATCAGGCCGGTGCCCGCTGGCGCCGTCGCCGGCCGCCGTCGACGGTACTGGTGCTTCTCCAGGGCCGCCTCGACGCGGTCCCGGGTGGCGGGCGCGACGTCGGACCGGCCGTTGAGCACCTTGGAGACGGTGGGTACCGACAGGCCGAGCTCGGTCGCGATCGACGCGATGGTAGGGCCCGGGCGTACGCCGGTCATGGCCCCCGCCTTTCGATATTGTTCGCGGAACTTTCGAACCGAAGGTACACCGTTTCTAGATCGTGACCGACGCGGAGTTGGGACCATCTTGACGATGTGACACCTGCCACCCTACTGTCCCAGACGACAAGCGCTATCGGTGAAGACGCCGATAGTTTCGAAAACGTTCCACAACGAGGTGGGGATGGCAACGGAGCTGCGTGGCAACGAGACGTGGGGCCTGGCCCTGCGCAAGCACTGGCGGCTTTACACCTTCGCGATCCTGCCGATCGCGTGGTTCCTGGTGTTCCGCTACCTGCCGATGGCCGGCAACGTCATCGCCTTCCGCCGGTTCCGGCCCGGTGGCTCGATCTTCGGCGAGGAGTGGGTAGGGCTCTACTACATCGAGCGGTTCATCCAGGACCAGGCGTTCTGGCAGGCGTTCCAGAACACGGTGATCATCGGCGGTCTGACGCTCCTGATCGTTTTCCCGCTGCCGATCATCCTGGCGCTCCTGCTCAACGAGCTCCGTTCGCGGCTGTTCAAGCGGTTCGTGCAGACGGTCAGCTACCTGCCGCACTTCATGTCCATCGTGATCGTGGCCGGCTTCGTGTTCGAGCTGACGGCGCTGGACGGCACGGTGAACCGGCTCGTCGAGCTGTTCGGCGGGGACCCGATCTCGTTCATGCAGCAGGCGGACTGGTTCCGCACCATCTACATCTCGTCCGAGGTCTGGCAGACGGTCGGCTGGGGCACCATCCTCTACCTGGCCACGCTGACCACCATCGACTCGCAGCTCTACGAGGCCGCCCGGATCGACGGCGCCAACCGCTGGCAGCAGACGTGGCACGTCACGCTGCCCGGCATCCGGCCGACGATGGTGGTGCTGCTCATCCTCAACATCGGCCAGTTCATGCAGGTCGGCTTCGAGAAGATCTTCCTTCTCTACAACACGCTGACCCAGCCGACGGCGGACGTGCTCTCCACGTACATCTACCGCGTCGGCCTGACCTCTGGGCAGCTGAGCTACGCCACGGCGATCGGCCTGTTCGAGGCAGTGATCGGCCTGGTCCTCGTCTTCTCCGCCAACGCGATCTCGCGCCGAGTAACCGGGAGCTCCCTGTGGTGAACCCCGCCCCCGTCGTCGACCCCGCCGACCCCGCCGTCAACCCGGCGCCGAAGACCCCGGACCTGTCCCGCCCGCTACCGCAGACGACCACCATCAAGGACACACCCGGCTACACGGTGTTCCGCTGGGTCAACGGAGTCGTGCTGGTGCTGGTCGCCGCCGTCACGCTGTACCCGTTCCTCAACCTGGCTGCGCGGGCGTTCAGCTCCGAGGCCGCGATCAGCAGCGGCAACGTCACGGTGTGGCCCATCGGCTTCAACACGACGACGCTCATGTCGGTGCTGACCCAGGAGCTGTTCTGGCGCAACTACCTGAACACCGTGGTCTACACGGTGGTCGGCACCGTCATCGCCATGGCGCTGACCACGACGTTCGCGTACGTGCTGTCAAAGAAGTACCTGAAGGGCCGGATGCTGCTGATCGGCTTCGCGGTCTTCACCATGTTCTTCACCGGCGGCCTCATCCCGAACTACATCCTGGTCAGCGAGCTCGGATTCAAGAACACGATCTGGGCCATCGTGGTCCCGCAGGCGATCAACGTCTTCAACCTGCTCGTCATGAAGTCGTTCTTCGAGAACTTCCCGACCGAGCTCGAGGAGGCCGCCGCCATCGACGGCCTCACCACCTACGGGATCTTCTTCCGGGTGGTGCTGCCGCTGAGCAAGGCGGTGCTCGCGACGATGGTCCTGTTCTACGCGGTCTGGTTCTGGAACTCCTGGTTCCCCGCGTTCCTGTACATGGACGACCCGCACCTGTACCCCGTGACCGTGTTCCTGCGGAACATCATCGCCGGCGCCACCGGCACGGGCGAGGGCCTCAGCGACATCGCCGTGCAGGTCGGCGCCAACGTCAAGGCAGTGACGATGCTGCTCACCGCGCTGCCCATCGTGTGCCTCTACCCGTTCGTGCAGAAGTACTTCGTGTCCGGCGTGATGCTCGGCTCCGTGAAGGGCTGAGCAGCACGCGGGCGCCCGTCGAGCTTGTCCACCGTCGAACGACGACGTTCACACCCCGGAGGAAAGAATCATGAGGATCACCCGTAGAAGGGCTGTCGCGGCGACCGCGGCGGCCACCCTCGGACTCACGCTCACCGCGTGCTCGTCCGACAGCGGAGATGACGACGGCGGCCCCGTCGACATGGCCGACAAGATGGTCGGCGCCATGGAGGACTACGGCGTCGGCACCAGCTTCAAGGCGACCGCGCCGATCGAGCTCGGCCTGATGTACCGCGACCACCCGAACTACCCGCTCCAGGACGACTGGTCGATCCTCGAGCACTTCGAGGAGGACCGGAACGTCACCTTCGACATCCAGTCGGTGCCGCTCTCCGACTGGCAGCAGAAGCGGTCGCTCCTGATCAGCTCGGGCGACGCGGCCGACCTCATCCCGTCGACCTACGCGGCCGACGTCGAGACGCTCACCTCCGGCGGCGCCGTGCTGCCGGTCTCCGACTACCTCGACTACCTGCCGAACTTCATGGACAAGGTCGAGAAGTGGGGGCTGCAGGAGGACCTGGACCGCCTGCGGCAGGCCGACGGAAAATTCTACGTGCTGCCCGGCCTGCACGAGAACCCGAAGCCCTCGTACTCGGTAGCCATCCGCGGGGACTGGTGGGAGGACGCAGGCCTGGAGGACCCCAAGACCTGGGACGAGTTCGCCGACCAGCTCGAGGTGATCAAGGAGGAGCACCCGGAGATCGACTACCCGTACACCGAGCGCTGGTCCATCAACGGACCGATGGAGGCCACCCTCCAGGCCGCCGCAGGCGGGTTCGGCACCGAGGCCGGCTGGGGCTTCGGCGACGGCGTGACCTGGAACGGCTCCGAGTACGAGTACACGGGCGCCTCAGCGGGCTACAAGGACCTGATCACCTACTTCGCCGACCTCGTCGAGCGCGGCCTGCTGGACCCCGAGGGGATCACGCAGGACGACGACTCGGCCAAGGCGAAGTTCACCACCGGCAAGGCGGCCGCCCTCGGGTCGAACGACCAGGAGGCGGTCGTCTACCGCACGGGCTTCGAGGAGGCGGGCGACAAGGACGCCGAGGTGAAGCACATCGTGGTCCCGGCCGGTCCGGCGGGGAACCTCATGGACGCCACCACCGGTGGCCAGTTCGAGTCCGGCATCGCCCTCTCGTCGAGCGCCGCCGAGCGGGACGACTTCGTCGCGCTGCTCCAGTTCGTCGACTGGCTGTACTACTCCGACGAGGGCCTCGAGTTCGCCAAGTGGGGCGTCGAGGGCGAGACCTACACCACGGAGTCCGACGGCACCCGCACCCTGGCCGACGACGTCGACTGGGGCGGCCTGAACCCGGACGGCACGAAGCAGCTGAACACCGACTTCGGCTACTACAACGGTGTGTGGTCGCTCGCCCATGGATCCACCGAGGACCTGGTGAAGTCGACGCTCGCGCCCGAGGTGCAGGACTTCCTCGACGAGATGAACCAGAAGGAGGTCGCGGAGAACGGCCCCGGGATCGCCATGGACGAGATGCAGCGCGAGGAGGCGTCCCTGCTGCAGACCAACCTGCAGGACCTCGTCATGACCGCCAGCTCCCAGTTCATCCTGGGTGATCGGCCGATCGAGGAGTGGGACGCGTACGTCGCAGAGCTCGAGGCGGCGGGCATGCCCACCTACGTGGACACGGTCAACCAGGCAGCGGGCGTCACCGAATAACCCTCGTTGGTCGTGGGCGTGACCGTTGCGTCTGAAACGGACGCGAAGTCGCGACGGTCGCGCCCACGACCAAGGACAGAAGGAGATCTGTGGAGCGCATCACCGTTTCCGCCCAGCCCGTCGGGGTGCTGGGGGACGCCTGGCGTACGTGCGTCGGCACCGGGCGGTTCAACCTCGCGCTGCGCCAGGACTACCAGGACTCCCTTGCCCTGGTGCAGCGCGAGATCGGCTTCCGGTACATCCGCGGCCACGGCCTGCTGCACGACGACGTCGGCGTCCACCGCCCGTACGACGTCGGCGGGCACCGTGGCACCGCCTACGTGTTCACCTACGTGGACCAGGTGGTGGACACGTACCTGAGGCTCGGGATCAAGCCGTTCCTCGAGCTCGGGTTCATGCCCAGCGGCCTCGCGTCCGGCGACCAGACGGTGTTCTGGTGGCTCGGCAACGTCACTCCGCCCCGCGACCACGCCGAGTGGGCGAGGCTCGTGCGGGCCCTGCTCCGGCACCTCATCGACCGGTACGGCCTCGACGAGGTGCGCACCTGGCCCGTCGAGGTCTGGAACGAGCCCAACCTCACCCACTTCTGGAAGGACGCCGACCAGGACGCGTACTTCCGCCTCTACGAGGCGTCGGCCCTGGCCGTGAAGGACGTCGACGCCGCGCTCCAGGTGGGCGGCCCTGCCATCTCCCCGGGGGCGGACGACTGGTGGGAGCCCTTCGCGGAGCTCGTCACCACGCGCGGCCTCCCCGCCGACTTCCTGTCCGTGCACGCCTACAGCTCCGGCCCCGCGCAGCACGTGCCGTTCGGCGTCTACCAGACCCTTCAGCGGCCCCAGCACCTGCTCGACCAGTTCGCGGGCCCCCGCAAGCTCCTCGCCGGGACGGCGCTCGCGGACCGGCCGCTGCACATCACGGAGTTCAACACGAGCTACCGGCCCGACAACCCCGTCCACGACACGGCGTACAACGCCGCCTACCTCGCGCCGGTCCTCGCGGAGGGTGGCGAGCACGCGGACTCCTTCGCGTACTGGACGTTCAGCGACGTCTTCGAGGAGGAGGGCGTGCCTGCGGCGTTCTTCCACGGCGGGTTCGGGATGCTGGCCCACCGGCAGGTGCGCAAGCCGACCTTCCACCTGTACGCGTTCATGGCGCGGATGGGACAGGACGTGCTGGCCCGCGGCGTCGACCACCTGGTCACGCGCCATCCGGCGACCGGTCAGGTCACGGTGCTCGCGTGGCAGCCGGTAGGCGGTACGGACGATCCGGCCGAGCCGGACCGGCACGAGGTGCGGCTGAGCCTCCCGGTCGCCCACCCCCGCGTGCCGGACCCAGAGGTCACCGGAGCGGCCTCGACGTCCGACACGTCGCGGGTGTTCGTCCTGCGGCACGACGTCGACGAGTCCGCGGGCAACGCCTGGGCGGCCTGGGGCGAGATGGGGCGGCCCGCGTCGCCGTCGGGCAGGCAGCTGGACGCGCTGCACGAGGCGAGCGAGCCCGCCCGGCGTGCGTACTCGCTGCCCGTGGTCCCGACCGGCTCGGCCGGCGAGGGGCGGGTCGACCTCGACCTGACGATCGGGCGGCACGGCATCACGCTCGTCACGCTCGACCCCGTGCGGGACGAGACGCCGCCGTGGCTGGACGACGCGCGGATCGTCGGCCGGCCCGTGAGCCACGACGGCCGCACAGCGACCGACCCGACCGACCCGACCCCGACCGACCCGACCGACCCGACCCCGACCGACAAGGACCACGCGTGACCGACTCCAAGATCCTGTACGGCGGCGACTACAACCCCGAGCAGTGGCCGCGTGCGGTCTGGGAGGAGGACTACGCGGCCTTCGACCTCGCGTCGATCGACACGGTCACCTTGAACGTCTTCTCCTGGGCGACCGTGCAGCCGGACGAGGACACCTACGACTTCGCGCAGCTCGACGAGATCGTGGCGCGTGCGGTCGCGGGCGGCCGCGGCATGGTGCTGGCCACGTCGACCGGCGCGCTGCCGCCGTGGCTGGCGCACCGGCACCCGGAGGTCGAACGCACGGACTTCCAGGGTCGGCGGCACGTGTACGGGCAGCGGCACAATGCCTGCCCCAGCTCCCCGGTGTACCGGCGGCTCTCGGCGGAGCTCGCGGGCCGGATCGCCGAGCGGTACGCGGGCACGCCCGGTCTCGTCGCCTGGCACGTCGGTAACGAGTACGGCGGGTTCGACGGCGGCTGCTGGTGCGACCTGTGCGCGGCAGGGTTCCGGGACTGGCTGCGCGAGCGCTACGGCTTGCTCGACCGCCTCAACGAGGCGTGGAACGCGACCTTCTGGTCGCACACCTTCTCGGACTGGGAGCAGATCGTCCCGCCGAACATGCTCAGCGAGCACTGGCGCGGGCCTGACCACACCGCCTTCCAGGGCATCACCCTGGACTACCGGCGGTTCATGTCGGACGCGATGCTGGCCAACTACCGCGACGAGAAGGCGCGGATCCGCGAGCACTCCGCTGCGACCCCGGTGACGACCAACTTCATGGGCATGTTCCGGCCGATCGACTACCACCGCTGGGCCGACGACCTCGACCTCGCGTCCTGGGACAACTACCCGCCCGGCCCGCGCGAGCACGCCCGCATGGCCCTGGCGCACGACCTGATGCGCGGCCTCAAGGACGGCGCGCCGTTCTGGGTCATGGAGCAGACGCCGACCATCACCGCCTCCAGGGACGTGAACCCCGTGAAGCGGCCGGGCGTGCTGCGGCTGTGGTCGTGGCAGGCCGTCGCGCACGGCGCGGACGCCGTCCTCTACTTCCAGATGCGGCAGTCCAAGGGGGCGAGCGAGAAGTACCACGGCGCCGTCCTGGACCACGCCGGGCGTACGGACACCCGCTCCTTCCGCGAGATCGCGGGCCTGGGCGCGGAGTTCGCCGCCCTTGGCGACGCCGTGCTCGGCGCGCGGACGCCGGCGCGGGTGGCGCTGCTGTTCGACTGGGACTCCTGGTGGGCGGCCGAGATGACCGACGGCCTCAACCGGCACGTGAAGTACCCGGCAGTGGTGCTGGCCTACTACCGCGCGCTGTGGTCGGCGGGCACGCAGGTCGACGTCGTGCCGGTGACGGCGGACCTGTCGCGGTACGACGTCGTCGTCGCGCCGCTGCTGCACCTGCTCAAGGACGACGTCGCGGAGCGGCTCGAGGCAGTGGTGGAGCGCGGCGGCTCGTTGCTGACCACGTTCTGGTCGGGCCGCGCGGACGAGGACGCCAACGCCTACCTCATGGACGCACCCGGGCCGCTCGGCCGGGTGCTGGGCGTGCGCGTCGAGGAGACGGACTCGGCGGAACCGGGCGTCGTGAACCCGGTGACGCTGCGGGTCCCGGGACCCGACCGGCTCGACCAGCGAGGTGAGCTCGTCTCCGGCGCCACCCTCGTCTTCGAGGTCCTGGTGCCCGAGGGCGCCGAGGTGGTCGGCACCTACGGCGCCGAGTTCTACGCGGGAACGCCGGCGGTGACCCGTCACCAGCCTGGCGGCCCCGACGGCGGTGCGGCCTGGTACGTCGCGACCGGCCTGGACGACGGCGGCGTGGACTGGGTCGTGCGACACGTGCTCGACCGGCACGGGCTCGTGGGTCCGTACGCCGACACTCCGGACGTCGAGCTCGCGGTACGGTCCAAGGACGGGGTGCGGTTCGCGTTCGTGCTGTCGCACGCCACCGAGCCGGTCGAGGTGACGGTGCACGCCTCCGGCGTCGACCTGCTGACCGGACGAGTCGTACGACAAGGAGAGACCCTCTTGCTCAACCCGACGGACGTGGTCCTGCTGCGCGAGGACGCACCGGAAGACCCGGCGTGAGCCTCGCGGGAGGGCCCCGGGAGGGTGAACGGCGCGAGTTCGGCGAGGGAGTTCTCGGCCGGGCGACCTCCGTCGTCTACTGGTACCTGATCATCGAGGTGCTCCTCGTGGTCGCCGTCCTGCCCGGGGCGCTGGGGTCGCTCTTCCTGGAGCGCACGCCCGGCAACGCGCCGCTGTTCGCGCTGTGCCTGGTGCCAGTGGGTCCGGCGGTGTCGGCGGCGCTGTTCGCGCTCCGCGACCGGACCAAGGCCGATGGGCTCACCCCCGCGTCGTCGTTCTGGCGGGGGTACCGGCTGAACTGGGCGGACGCGCTGAAGATCTGGGTGCCCGGGCTGGTCGTGGGCGTCGTGATCCTGCTGGGGCTGGTGAACGTCGGCGCGGGTGGGGTGCCCGGCTGGTTCGCGGGCGCGCTGGTCGTGGTCGGGGCGGGCCTGGCCCTGTGGCTGGTCAACGCGCTGGTGATCGTGTCGTTCTTCGCTTTCCGGACCCAGGACGTCGTCCGGCTCGCCGCGCACTTCCTCGGGGCGCGGCCGCTCGTCACGCTGGGCTCGCTCTCGCTCCTGGTCCTCGCCACGGGGATCGTGGCTCTGACCACCGAGGCCCTGTTCGGGCTGCTCGCGGTGGTGTGGCTCGCCCTCGTGCTGCGTAACGCGCGGCCCCTGCTGGCCGACGTCGAGGACCGGTTCACGGGCGAGCCGTGAGCGACTCGTCGCCGTTCACCTGGGCGTCGACCGTGGGTCTGGCGTCGGACACCTCGCGGTCGTAGCGTCGGCGCCGGACGATCCAGGTCGACGAGAGGCCCCCGCATGACCTCCACTTTCCGCGCTCGGACGCGACGCACGGTCGCCGTGCTGCTGGGCACGAGCCTGCTCGCCGCAGGCACCGTCGGTACCGCCGTCGCGGGCCCCGGCCGGCCCGGGCAGCCCGACACCCGTGGCACCGACGACGTGCTCCACCGGGAGAGCTTCGACTCCCTCGCGGACGACCTGCTGCCCCGCGCCGAGGACCCGGGCATCGAGCCCGGTGTGGTCGGCTGGACGCACGAAGCACCCAAGGGCTGGTCGGTCGAGAACGGCCCCGCCCTGGCCGGCGGTGGCGTGGAGGAGTGGCGCGGCTGGTCGTTCACCACCCGTGACTTCTGGACCGACGCCGAGGACCAGATGCGCTACCGGTTCGCCCGCGCGCAGGACGTGGTCGCCGTGGCCGACTCGGACGAGTTCGCCGACGGAGCCGGTACGCCCGGCAGCTACGCGACGACGCTGGCCTCCGCACCGATCAAGGTCAAGGGCCGGGACGAGGTGGAGCTCACCTTCGACTCGCACTACCGCGGCTGGGCCGGCCAGACCGGCAGGGTCACCGTCGCGTTCGACGGCGGCGCGGAGACCGAGCTGGTCCGGTACGACAGCGAGACGGTGACCGACGACTACGACGGCGCGCTGCTGAACGCCACGGAGACCGTTCCGGTCGACGTGCCACGCGGCGCGAAGCGGGCCGTCTTCCGCTGGCACTTCACGGCTGACGCGAATTCCTGGTACTGGGCGATCGATTCCGTGGCGGTCCGCGCGCAGCTGCCCCGGACGAGCGGCGACCCGACGTCGGCGTGGGTGCTCAGCGACATCCAGGGTGACCCCGACGACCTCGGCCACGCACTGCGGGACCTCGACGGCGTCCGCCCGGACGCGGACGGGCTGCTCATGGTGGGCGACATCGTCGCCTCGGGCTCGCCCGACCAGTGGCAGGACGTCGACGACGTCATGACCGGCGCGGCCGACGTCCTGCCGGACCAGGTGGTGGCGGGGATCGGGAACCACGAGAGCTACACGGGCGAGCCGTGGGAGGTCCTGCGCGACCGGTTCCTCGACTTCGCCCAGCGCGACCGGGTGTGGGACGAGTACCTGCTGGAGGGCTCGGGCGGCAACGTGCCGGTCCTGGTCCTCGGCCAGGAGGAGGCTCGCCCGCCGGAGGTGCCGATGTCCCGCGAGCAGGTCGAGTGGCTGCGCGACCGGCTCGCGTACTGGTCCGACCGGGACAAGCAGGTGCTGGTCATGTCGCACTTCCCGCTCGGCGACACGGTCTCGGCGTCGTGGATCCCCTGGTACAGCGACAGCTACCAGTACAACGACGAGCTGACCGAGCTGCTCGGCGCGCACCCCAACGCGATCCTGTTCAGCGGGCACACGCACTACCCGTTCGAGCTCGGCGACTGGGCGGTGCAGCGCCGCACGGCGGGCGGGCACCCGGATGGCTTCTGGACCGTGAACACCGGTGCGGTCCAGGTCGAGTGGGACGCCCGCGGCGAGAGCACGTCCGGCATCGAGGAGGTCGTGACGCGCGACGTCAACCGCGGGCTCACGGTCGACGTGTTCGACGACCGGGTCGTCGTCGAGGCGCGGGACTTCGGCACGGTGGACGCCGAGACGCCGGACAACGACGTCAACGAGGTGGTCCGGTCCGTGACCATCCCCAACCCGCTGGCCGACTAGCCGGCGGTATGGCGGAGAGACGTTGTCCGAGCGGGAGCGTTGCGCCAGGGTGAGCGCATGGTGATCAAGCAGGGGGACCCGGTACGGCTGACCTACCGCTATCTGCGGCTGGCGATAGTGGCGGTGGTACTGGTGCTGTTCGTGTCGTTGGCGATGCAGGTCGCCACCGACCACGGGAGGCTCGGATCCGGCGAGGAGTGGTGGTACGCGTCGATCAGCGCGTACTTCTACTCGCCGGTCCAGAGCATCTTCGTTGGCACGCTGGTGGGCATCGGGACGTGCCTGATCGCGATCAAGGGCCGGCACGGGGCGGAGGAGGTCCTGCTCAACTTCGCGGGCATGTTCGCGTTCGTCGTGGCGCTGGTCCCGACGCCGCTCGACGCCGCGATGTGCACCGACGAGCCGTACTGCCTGGACGTGCCGGAGCGGGTGGGCAACAACGTGGGGACGCTGCTCCTCGTCGGTGGTCTGGTCCTGCTGCTGTCGACCTGGCCGCGGCGGCGCGACCTGGGCAGCGGCCAGGGGGTCGACCTGTGGCTGACCTGGCTGACGTGGGCCGCGACCGGCACGTGGCTGCTGGTGTGGCCGGCGAGCTTCCTGGCGTTCGCCCACTACGCCGCGGCGATCCTGCTGTTCGCGTGCCTCGTGGCCGTCGCCTGGATCAACGCCACCGACCACGCGGTCACCGCCCAGGCGTTCGAGCGGCTGCGGGGCATGTCGGCGGCCGCGTACCGGGTCTGGTACCGGTGGATCGCGGTGGTGATGGCTGTGGTGCTCGTGGTGGGCCTGACCACCATGGTCGTCCTCGACCGGTACCTCCCGGACCTGTTCCCACAGATGCTGTTTGTGGTCGAGACCGTGATGATGCTGGTCTTCGCGCTCTTCTGGCTGCTGCAGACCATCCAGTTCTGGGACATCGGCCTGCCGGCGCGGGCCCTCGTCGAGAGCCGGAAGGCTCCTGGCGACACCCCGCTGTAGGGGCGAAGCGATCTTCCGGGTGGGAGCGGGACTGGGTGCGACCGGACCTGGGTGCGAGCGTGGCGCCGCCGCCGTACGGTCGAGGTGCGGCGGCGTGCACGTCTCTCCACGGTCACTCCGTCGCACCATCCCATCGGGAGGAGCCCAGCATGAGCGAGAACGAGCGGATCGACCCCGTTCCGGGCCACGTGCCCAGTCCAGGGCCACCGGCGGTCCCCGGCCAGGACCGTGATGCCGCGAACCGAGCGGACACCGACGCCACGAAGACGCCGACGGAGAACCCGGGCCCGGCGGAGGAGGACGAGCGGTCGAAGGCGATCCCTGGCGAGGACCCGGAGGACAACCCGGACCTCGAGGGCGAGGAGCGGTTCGACGCCGGCTGAGCGCAGCGCTTGACCGTCGAGCCGGCTCGACGGTCTACCGTCGGCGCATGGACAGGACGAGGATCTCCGAGCAGACGCCGCTCGGCGGCCTGCTGCCCGCGACGGAGGTTTCCGCCCGATGAACGTGACCCGCTCGATCATCCTGTTCCTCGCCGCCGCCGTGTTCGAGATCGGCGGTGCCTGGCTCGTATGGCAGGGCGTCCGCGAGCACCGGGGCTGGCTGTGGATCGGTGCAGGGGTGATCGCGTTGGGCCTGTACGGGTTCTTCGCCACCCTCCAGCCCGACGCCAACTTCGGCCGGATCCTCGCGGCCTACGGGGGCGTCTTCGTGGCCGGGTCGCTCGTGTGGGGCATGGTCGTCGACGGCTTCCGCCCGGACCGCTGGGACGTGACCGGAGCGCTCGTCTGCCTGGTCGGTGTCGCGATCATCATGTACGCGCCGCGGGCGACAGCAGGCTAGGCGATCTGTTCGACCGCTGGACATGGCACTACTCGTCCATTGGACAACCCTCCACCCGACCAGCGGTCAGGCGGACGGGTTGGGCGGCCTGCCATCGCGGGTGGCGAGCGCGCAGAGAGTCACATGAGCGGGTTCTCGCCCGGCGCGAGCGGCGCACGCCAACTCGTGAGCACCTCGGCGATCTTCGCGACGTCACGCTGTGATCCGTCCGCCACGGCCATCACCAGTTCGTAGACGTCGTCGAGTGGTGGGTCGAAGTAGAAGCCGTTCACCTCGTAGAAGGTTGCGACGGCAATCAGACCGAGGCGCTTGTTCCCGTCGATCAGCGCATGGTTGTTGACAGTGGAATCGAGCAGCGCGGCAGCCTTGAGGTCGATCGTGGGGTAGGCCTCGACGCCCATCATTGAAGATGCTGGGCGGGTGACAGCGGAATCGAGCAGGCCAGGATCGCGGACTTCGACGGTACGGCCGAGGAACTGTTCCGCGATCCAGAGCAGCTCGGATGCGGTCAGATATCGGATCGTCATGCGCGGCGCTACTTGAGCCGGTCGAGGACCGGACCGAAGCGGTCGACGGCACGCTGCACGACGTCCTCGAAGTGTGCGCGCTCGTCGACGAAAACACGGATGGCCTCGCGGGCAGCCTCTTGCTTCGAGATCCCCAGCCGTTCGGCAGTGGCGGTGAGCGCGCGGTCCTCCTCTTCGGTGAGGCGAAGTGTCATGGCCATTAGTGTGACTCCTATGGAGTAATTGCGCGCTGGACCGACCCTAGCAGCCAAGGTATCACCCTGATACCAGACTGGGCGCCCGGGTTCGACGTCCCTGTGCGCATGGAATCGATGACATTTCGGCCCGCTCCCCGTCGGACCTTGCATGGCGAAGAACGCTGGGGCAGCCCACAGTCCCACGTCCAGGAGTCCGCTGATCGTCCCGTGGCCGACGGCGGTGAGGTCGACCGGCTCGTCGCCAGGCTTTCTGCCGCCCAACCCCGAGGAGCCCGACCATGAACGACCCCGTGACCACGATCGACAGCCGGTTCAGCGATCCCGCCGCGCGGCCGACCAGCTGGCAGGCCACCCAGGGGGTGCTCGAGAGCGCCCAGATCACCTGGCTGACCACCGTCCGCGTCGACGGGCGCCCGCACGTCACGCCGCTGGTCGCCGTCTGGCTCGACGGGGCGCTGCACTTCACCACCGGCCCGGAGGAGCAGAAGGCCGTCAACCTCGCGGCCAACCCGGACGTCGTCCTGACCACCGGCCGCGACACCTGGGACGAGGGCCTCGACGTCATGGTCGAGGGCGCGGCCCGCCGCGTCACCGACCGGGAGCTGCTGGAGCGGCTCGCGGCGGCCTGGCGCACCAAGTGGGACGGCCAGTGGGTGTACGAGGTGGGCGACGGCGTGTTCCGCAACGACGTCGGCGGGCCCGCGCTCGTGTTCGCCGTGGAGCCGGCCAAGGTGCTGGCCTTCGGCAAGGGCACGTTCAGCCACACGCGCCACGTGCCCCGGCGGCCCTGAGTGGTCGGCAGAACGTCAGGTGATCGGTAGTCCGAGCTGCCGATCACCTGACCTTCTGCCGACTACTCGGCCCTGCCTACCCGGTCAGTAGATGCGGCGGGAGTGGGCGTCCGGGATGCCTGACTTGCGCAGGAAGTAGGTGTTGAGCTGGTCGCGCCACTCCGTCGCGCTGCGGAGCTGCTCGGCGAACCGCTCCGACACCCGCTCGGAGAGGCGCGGGTCCACGAGCCGCGAGACCCCCGACCACGTGCGGATCATCGCCTCGACCCGTGCGACGCCCTCGAAGTGGGTGTCGTAGATGTGCTGGATCACGGTCTTCCCGCTGTGCAGCACGTGCGTGTACGGCACATGGTGGAAGAACAGCAGCAGCTCGTCGGGGCAGGTCGACAGCGACTCGTACGTCTCGCGCCACGGCGAGGGGTACTGCCCCGCGTACCCGGTGCCCGTGCGCACGGTCCGGTCCACACCGATCCCGTCCCGGTCCGCGAAGTGGTAGGTGCCCCAGGGGGTGTACTCGTAGCCGTCGACGTCGGGCCCGTAGTGGTGGCCCGGGCGCACCATGAAGCCGACGCCGAGGGGCGCCGTGTACTGCTCGTACGTCTCCCAGGACCGGTCGAGCACGGCGTGCACCGCCTGGCCGACGGCGTCCGGCGCACCCGGGAACGTGAGGCCGACCCACTCGTCGAGCACGGCGGCCGGGTCGAGCGTCGGGTCCCAGCACAGCCGCCCGTAGGCGTAGAGGTTGGCCTGCGCGAACGGGTGCCCCGTCCAGAACTCGTCGTCGCCGACGTTGGAGACGGCGGCGAACCCGCCAGCGGGCTTGCGCCACGTGCCGGTGCCCGGGTCCTCGGCGGCCTTGCCGCGGCCGGTCGCGAGGTCTGCCACGGTGGGGGAGCCGCCGTCGCGGCCGGCGGGCTCCCAGAAGCGGAACCCGAGGACCTGGTTCCACTGCGGTCCGAGGTAGACGGCGTGCTGCTGCTGGCCCGTGTACTCCTGGGTGACCTGCAGCTCCAGGGCGATCCGGGTGTGCGGAACGGCCGCGACGACCGGTGAGATCGGCTCGCGCACCTGGAAGTCGAGCGGGCCGTACTTGACCTGCACGATCACGTTGCCGGAGAACGCACCGTCGAGCGGCTGGAAGTGGTCGTAGGCGGCGCGGGCGCGGTCCGTCGACCGGTCGCGCCAGTCCTGGCGGTGGTCGTACACGAACGCGCGCCAGTGGATCAGGCCGCAGTACGGCTCGACGGCAGCGGCCAGCATGTTCGCACCGTCGGCGTGGGTGCGCCCATAGGCGAACGGACCCGGCTGGCCCTCGGAGTCGGCCTTGACGACGAACCCGCCGAAGTCGGGGATCGCCTCCCACACCCGCGCCGCCGCGCGGACCCACCAGTGCGCGACGCCCTGGTCGAGGGGATCCGACGTACCCAGGCCGCCGAGCGTGATCGGGGAGGCGAACGACACCGACAGGTGCACCCGGATGCCCCACCGCCGGAAGACGGCGGCGATCCGGACGACGTCGCCGAGGTCGTCCGTCAGCAGCCGCGCCTCGTGCGCGTGCACGTTGACGTTGTTGATGGCCACGCGGTTGATCCCGACCGCTGCCAGCAGTCGCGCGTACCGCTCGACGCGCGACAGGTCCGCGCGGACGAAACCGTTGTCGTAAAAGATGGAGCCGCCCGAGTATCCCCGTTCGATCTGACCCATCGCGGGGTGTGCGTCCACGTTGTCCCAGTGGTCGAGCATCCGGAGGTCCGTGGCCGGGGCGTGCGTCTCGTCGGCGTCGGGGCCCGCGAAGGCGGCCTCGCCAAGGCGCACCACGTGGAACAGACCGTGCAGCAGCCCCACATCGGTCCCCGCCTGCACGACGACGGCGCCAGACTCGCGCGTGAACCGGAAGCTCTCGTCGATGTCGATGTCGATGTCGATGTCGGCGTCGGCGTCGGCGGGCGAGGGTTCGGCCGCCGACTCGTCGGACGGCGCCAGCGTCAGCACCAGCTCGGCGTCGGCCACACCGTCACCCACCTCGAGGCGCGAGAATGCCCCACCGAACCGTGCGGTCGCAGCAGCCACCTCCTCCGCGACGGTTCCCGCGAGCGCGCCGTCACCCGCCACCACGACGCGGCGAGCGCCGAGCGCGGCGAACGCGTCGTCGGGCAGCCACGCCGGATGGGGAGCGGAGGTAGAGCGCGGAGAATCACCGGTCATAGGTCGTCGTCCCGTCCGTCTTGCGGTTGATGTGCATATATGTGGGGGTGTGCTTGAACTGTGCCGCAGCGAACGGGTCCAGGTCCACTCCCCGGTCGGGGTTCCTCAACCAGGATGCAACACCAGGCGGCGACCGGTCGGCCGGGGCGGCCGCCCCTACGCTGGTGCCCATGACCGCAGGGGACCACCAGATCACCACGCCCGTCACCGCCGACCTGCTGCGCGGTGCACCGGAGCTCGAGCAGACACCGACCGGCGTGCGCGTGCACCGGCTGCCGGCCTGGGCGCGCGCCCAGGCCGCTGACCCGCAGCTCGCGATGGCCGAGTCGCAGCCGTCCGGAGTCCGCCTCGCCTTCACGACCACCGCCACCAGCGTCGAGCTGCGGGCGCACGCGGTGCGGTTCGGCTTTCGCGGCGCCCCCGCCCGGCCGCTCGGTGTCTTCGACCTGGTCGTCGACGGCCGCCTGGCCGGACAGGCGAGCCTCGCCGAGGCCACCGTGGTGACCATCGACATGACCACCGGCGCGCGCGAGATCGAGCAGGGGGCTGTCGGCGGCGTCCGGTTCGGCGGGCTGCCCGACGGCGAGAAGTCCGTCGAGCTCTGGCTGCCCCACAACGAGACCGTCGAGCTCGTCGAGCTGCGCACGGACGCACCGGTGCATCCGTCGCCGGAGCGCCACCCGGTGTGGCTGCACCACGGCAGCTCCATCAGCCAGGGGTCCAACGCGGTGCGCCCCACGGGGATCTGGCCCGCGGTCGCCGCGTCGCGCGGCGGCGTGGACCTCGTCAACCTCGGGTTCGGGGGGAGCGCCCTGCTCGACCAGTTCACCGCACGCACCATGCGAGACACCACCGCCGACCTGATCAGCCTGAAGCTCGGCATCAACGTCGTGAACGCCGACCTCATGCGCCTGCGTGCCTTCGGTCCCGCCGTCCACGGCTTCCTCGACACCCTCCGTGACGGCCACCCGGACACGCCGCTGCTCGTGGTCTCGCCCATCCTCTGCCCGATCCACGAGGACACGCCAGGGCCCGGCGCGTTCGACGAGGACGCGCTGGCCGAGGGGCAGCTGCGGTTCCGGGCGACCGGCGATCCCGCCGAGCGCGCGGCCGGCAAGCTCACGCTCAGGGTCATCCGCGAGCAGCTCGTCCGTATCGTGCTGGAGCGCGCGGCCGACGACCCGAACCTGCACTACCTCGACGGTCTCGAGCTCTACGGCCACGCGGACGCCGCCGACCTGCCGCTGCCCGACCGGCTCCACCCGGACGCCACCACGCACCAGCGCATCGGCGAACGGTTCGCCGCGCTGGCCTTCGGCCCGGGCGGTCCGCTCGCCCCGAACCCGGCCTGACGCGGTCGGCCGCTCGCGTCGAGGTCGGCCCAGTGCTGGACCGACCTCGACGCAAGCTGCCGACCTCGGCGCGGTCGAGCCGTCACCGCGCCGCGTACGCCAGCTTCGGCAGGTGGTAGGCCAGGTCTGCAGCGGTATCCAGGGCCTCGTCCAGGTCGAGCCGGTGCTCCGCGACCAGCCGGGCGAGGTAGCCGGCGTCGACGCGGCGGGCCAGGTCGTGGCGGGCCGGGATCGAGCAGAACGCGCGGGTGTCGTCGACGAAGCCCGACATGTTCGAGAAGCCCGCCGTCTCCGTGGCCGACTCGCGGAACCGGCGCATCGCGTCCGGCGCGTCCAGGAACCACCAGGGTGCACCGAGCCGCAGCGCCGGGTACACGCCCGCCAGCGGCGCCAGCTCCCGTGAGTACACGTCCTCGTCCACCGTGAAGGCGATCATCCGGAAGCTCTCCGAGCTGCCGAACGCCTCGAGCACCGGCCGCAGCCCGTGCGCGAACTCGGTCACCACGGGGATGTCGTACCCCTTGTCGGGCCCGAACGTGGCGGCGACCGCCGGGTCGTGGTCGCGCAGCACACCGGGGTGGAACTGCATCACCAAGCCGTCGTCGGCGGCCATCGCCGCCATCTGGAACAGCATGTGCGCGGAGAACGCCGCCTCCTCCGCCGTGCTGATCCCTGCGCCGTCCGCGCTGCCCTGCAGCGCCTTCTCGAAGAGGGTGCGCGCGGCGTCGTCGGGCAGCGGGGTGGTGTCCGCGCTGAAGTGGCCGTGGTCCGTGGCCAGGCCACCCGCCGCGACGAACGCGGCGCGGCGCTCGCGGAGCGCCTCGAGGTAGCCCGCGTACGTGTCGGTGGCGATGCCAGACGCCGTCGCGAGCCGCTCCAGGTCGCCACGCCAGGTCGGCCGGGCCGGGTGCAGCAGCGGGTCCGGGCGGAAGGTCGGCAGCACCCGGCCGGGCAGGTCGGCGGCGAGGCGGGCGTGGTCCTCGAGCGTGCTCCACGCGGGGTCGGTGGTGCCGATGGTCTCGATGCCGAACCGGTCCAGGAGCGCGCGCGGCCGGAACGACGGGTCGGCGAGGCACTCGGCGATCTGGTCGTAGACCTGGTCAGCGGTCTCGGCGGAGGGCCGAACGGTCACGCCGAAGATCTCGACGAGCTCGTGCTCCATCCAGTACCGGGTGGGCGTGCCGCGGAAGTGCTTCCAGCCGGCGCAGAAGCGCCGGAAGATCTCGCGCGGGTCGGGCTCGAAGCCGGGTCCGTCGGCCGGGCCAACACCCAGCTCCGGGAGCTTCGCGCCCTGCGACACGAGCATCCGGGTGAGGTAGTGGTCGGGGACCACGAGCAGCTGGGCGGGGTCGGGGAACGGCTCGTCGTCCGCGAAGGCCGCGACGTCGACGTGGCCGTGCATCGACACGATCGGGAGGTCCTGCACCGCCTGGTAGATCTCGCGGGCGATCGGCCGCGTCACGGGGTCGGCAGGCAGCGCTCGGTCGGGGTGCAGGGTCCATGGGGTCATTCGGGTGTGCTCCTGGCGTCATTGCCGGGCCGGTGCGGTAGGCGGCCGGACGGAGGATGGATGACTGCGAACGTTTGCACTCTAACCTAGGGTAGGGTGCAAACGTTTGCAGAGTCGCAACAGGTCACGAGGAGGTGCCATGGTCACGGTGCATGACGTCGCACGCGCCGCCGGAGTCTCGATCTCCACGGTGTCGCGCGCGCTGGCCTCGCCAGAACGGGTGGCGGCCGATACGCGCGACCGGGTGACACGCGCGGCGGCAGAGCTCGGCTACCGGCCCAACCACGCGGCGAGCGGCCTGCGGATGGGGCGCACGCAGGCCGTCGGTCTGCTGGTACCCGACCTCGAGAACCCGTACTTCGCGACGGTGACCAAGGCCGTGCAGGCGCGGGCCCGCGCCGAGGGGTACGAGGTGTTCGTCGCCGACTCCGACGAGGACGCCGACATGGAGGCCGAGCTGATCGGCGCGCTCGCCGCCCGGACGGACGGCGTGCTGGTGGCCTCCCCGCGATCGGGCGAGGCAGAGCTCCGTGCGGCGCTGGCCGGCGTGACCGCCGTCCTCGCCAGCCGCGAGCTGCCCGCCACCCCGTCAGGCACCGGAGAGCCAGAGATCCCGTGCGTCTCCGTGGACGACGCCGACGGTGTCGCCCAGGCGCTCGGGCACCTGTCCGCGCTCGGGCACCGCACCGTGGGTGTCGCGGCGGGTCCTGCGTCGTCCTGGTCGAGCGAGCGCCGCGTCGCCGGGCTGATCGCCGCCGCCGAGCACCGGGACGTCCAGCTGGTGCAGCTCGGCACCTTCCAGCCGTACTTCGCCGGCGGCGTCCAGGTTGCAGACCATGCCCTGGCGAGCGGCGTCACCGCCGTCGTCGCGTTCAACGACCTGATGGCGCTCGGCATCCTGGACCGGCTGCGGCACCGCGGTGTCGACGTGCCGGGCGAGATGTCCGTCGTGGGGTTCGACGACGTCCAGCTCGCCACCCTCGTGTCGCCAGCCCTCACGACGGTGCACGCACCGCTCGCCCGGCTGGGTCGGCGCGCCGTCGACCTGCTGCTCGTCCGCCTGCGCGGCGGGACGGCGGCGAGCACCCAGCTCCCCGTGGAGCTCACGATTCGCGGGTCCACAGGACCTGTCCCCGCCGGGCCGGTCAACTGACGCTCGTCCCGGCAACCACCCCTGGGCGAAGGAGCCCAAGAGAGAGGAAGGCATCATGCGCACCTCGAAGAAGGCAGCGGCGCTCGTCGGCGTCGCCGCACTGACCCTGCTCACCGCCTGCGCACCGCCGGCACCGGAGGACGGTGGCGGGGGTGCCGGTGCCGCCGTCACCGACCCGGCCGACGTGCCCGACACGCCGTCGGAGCCCGTCACCCTGAACATCCTCGACGTCGCGGGCAACCAGCGGCTCACCGAGGGCATGGTCGACGAGTTCGTCGAGGAGAACCCCGACGTCATCGAGTCCGTCACCTGGGAGACGGGTGGGGCGCCCGACGTCACGGGCCTCGTCAAGCCCCAGGTGGACAGCGGCAACCTGTCCATCGACGTGGTGTTCACCGGCAACGACGGGCTGGCCGCCGGCATCAGCGAGGACCTGTGGCTGCCGGTGATGGACGACTACGGCGACCGCGTGTCGAACCAGGAGAACTACCTGGAGCCGGCAGCCAAGATGCAGGAGCTCGCCCAGGGCTACGGCGTCGTCACGACGTACTACCCGTCCGGGCCGCTGCTGCAGTACAACCCCGAGGTCGTCGACACGCCGCCGGCGAGCCCGGAGGAGCTGCTCGAGTGGGCGGAGGCCAACCCGGGCAAGTTCGGGTACGCCCGCCCCGCGAACTCCGGTCCGGGCCGCACGTTCCTCATGGGCCTGCCCTACGTCCTGGGCGACGAGGACCCGACCGACCCCGAGAACGGCTGGGACAAGACCTGGGCGTACCTCAAGGAGCTCGGCCAGTACGTCGACACCTACCCGACGGGCACCGGCCAGGTCATCACCAACCTGGCCGACGGCACCTGGGCGATGGTCCCGACGACCACCGGCTGGGAGATCGCGCCGCGCGCGGAGGGCCAGCTGCCCAACACGCTCGAGGCCGCGGCGTTCGACGACTTCACCTGGGTGACCGACGCGCACTACGCGGCCATCCCGAAGGGGCAGAGCGCGGACAAGATCAGCGCGATCATGCTGCTGCTGCAGGACATGCTCACCCCCGAGCAGAACGCCAAGGCCTATGACGCCGGCTACTTCTACCCCGGGCCGGCCGTCGAGGGCGCCACGCTGGACCTCGCGCCGCAGGAGTCGCAGGGCGTGATCGAGGAGTTCGGCCGGCCGATGTTCGACGAGCTCATCGAGTCGCAGGACTCCGTGGTGCCGCTCGACGCCGACGCGATGGTGACCGCGTTCGACATCTGGGACCGCGAGGTCGGGGCGGGCAAGACGGAGGAAGAGGCCGGATGAGCACCTTCGAGTCGTTGGAGCTGCGGGGCGTCGGTCGGCGGTTCGGCGGCGTGGACGCGCTGGCCGACCTCGACCTGACGATCAAGGCGGGCGAGTTCGTCGCCCTGCTCGGCCCGTCGGGCTGCGGCAAGTCGACGGCGCTGAACTGCCTGGCCGGCCTGCTTCCGCTCACGCACGGCGAGATCCTGCTGGACGGCAAGCGGATCGACACCCTGCCACCGGAACGACGCGGGTTCGGGATGGTGTTCCAGTCCTACGCGCTGTTCCCGCACCTGTCCGTCGAGAAGAACGTCGCCTTCGGCCTGCAGATGCAGGGCCTGCCGCGGGCCCAGATCGACGCGCGGGTGCGCAAGGCGATCGAGCTCGTCAAGCTCGACGAGCACGTCAAGAAGCTGCCGGGCCAGCTGTCGGGCGGACAGCAGCAGCGCGTCGCCATCGCGCGTGCGGTCGTGCTCGAGCCGTCGCTCGTGCTCATGGACGAGCCGCTGTCGAACCTGGACGCGAAGCTCCGCCTCGACATGCGCACCGAGATCCGGCGGCTCCACCAGTCGCTCGGGCTCACCACGATCTACGTGACGCACGACCAGGAGGAGGCGCTCTCCCTGGCCGACCGCCTGGTCGTGCTGCGCAACGGACGCGTGCAGCAGATCGGCACGCCCGACGAGCTCTACGAGAGCCCGACGAGCTGGTACGTCGCGGACTTCATGGGGTACCGCAACATCCTGCCCGCCACGGTCGTCTCGACGTCAGGGGACGAGGCGGTCGTCGCCCTCCCCGGCACGGCCGACGGCGGCGTCCGGCTCACCGGGCGTGCGGTCGGCGCCCTGAGCGCCGGGGACAGCGTGCGGGTGGCGATCAGGCCGGACGACTTCTCGGTGTCGAGCAGTGCCGCGGAGGGCCTGGGCGCCGGGGCGATCCCCGGCGCGGTGTCGGTGGTGGAGTACCAGGGCCGCGAGCTCGCCGTCGGGGTGCAGACCGGTGACACGATGCTGCACGCGCGCACGCCGACCGCACCCCAGGTGGGCGGCGCGGTCTGGCTGACGGCGCCGGTCGAGCGGGTGCTGGTGTTCCCGGAGTCGCTGGACGCCGCGGTGCCGGCGGAGGTGGCAGCATGAGCCGCCCCACCGCCACGGCTGGCTGGGGAGGGGCGCCGTGAGCGGCAGCCGGCAGCAGTCGCGGTCGACCGCGAGCCTGCGGCACCGCCTGGCCGAGCGGGGTGTCGACCCGGCGCTGCTGATGCTGCTGCCCGGGCTGGTGCTCGCGGTCGCGCTGTTCGTCTACCCGTTCTCGTACGGGATCGGCCTGACGGTGCAGCCGACCGCCGAGATGCAGGCGCAGTGGGGCGGCGGAGCCTTCGCGAACTACGTGGCGTTCTTCCGCGACCCGTTCGTGTTCGACTCGGTCTGGCTCACCATGCGGCTCGCGCTGCCCGCCGCCCTGTTCAACGTGCTGGCGTCGATCCCCGTTGCGATGGTGCTGCGGCACAAGTTCCGTGGCAAGCGGCTGCTGACCTCGCTGTTGGTGCTGCCCATCACGCTGGGCACGGTCCTCACCGCGCAGGGTCTGCTGATCTTCGCGGGGCGGCAGGGCTGGATCAACCGCACGCTGCTCGAGTTCGGCCTGATCGACGAGCCGCTGCGGCTGGTGAACAACTACCTGGGCGTCATGTTCTCCCTGGTGATCACTGGTTTCCCGTTCGCGTTCCTGCTCATCTCGTCGTACCTGTCGGGCATCGACCCGTCGCTGGAGCGGGCCGCCAAGACGCTCGGCGCCGGATGGTGGCAGCGGTTCCGGCGGATCATCCTGCCCCTGCTCGCACCGGGCCTCGCCACCACGTTCATCCTGACGTTCGTGCTCGCGTTCTCCGTCTTCCCGTCGGCGCGCCTGGTCGGTGACGCCATGGGCTCCACCCGGGTCATGTCGCTCATGGCGTTCCGGGCGTTCGGCGAACAGAACGACTACGCGATGGCATCCACGATCGCGCTGATGATGGGCGTGGTCGAGCTGCTCGTCGTGGCGGCGGTGCTGGGCCTGCGCTCGCTGTTGTACCGAGGGACCACAGGAGGGAAGGGCTGATGGCCGTATCAACGCTGGAGCGGCCGATCGCCGCCCGGCCGTCCACGTGGTTCGTGTGGGCGGGAATGACCGCGTTCGGGGTGTTCCTGCTCGGGATCATCATCGCGGTGGTCGTCGACTCGTTCGGCCGCCAGTGGTTCGACACCTGGCTGCCCGACGGCCTGACCACCAGCTGGTACGGCGAGGCCTGGGACCGGTTCTCGCTCGGCGAGGTCATCGGGGTCACCGTCGGCGTTGCGGCGCTCGTCGTCGTGATCTCCGTGCTGGTGGGGGTGCCCGCCGCCTACGTGCTGGCCCGTCGCGACTTCCCGGGCAAGCGCGCGGTGATGCTGCTGTTCCTGCTGCCGGTGCTCATGCCGCCCATCACGTACGGCATCCCGCTCGCGACGGTCATGTACTCCTTCGGGCTGGGGCGCACGCTGACCGCCGTCGTGCTGGTCAACCTCGTCCCGTCCGTGCCGTTCGTGATCCTGACGATGACGCCGTTCATCGAGCAGATCAACCCCGCCATCGAGTCCGCCGCCCGGATGTGCGGCGCGCGGACCCGGCAGGTCTTCACGCGGGTACTCGCGCCACTGCTCGTGCCGGGTATCCTCGCGGCGGCGATCCTGGTTCTGGTACGGACCGTCGGGCTGTTCGAGCTGACCTTCCTGGTGTCCGGTCCTGGATCGGACACGCTCGTCGTGGCGATCTACCGTGGTATGACGTCCGCGGGCGGAGGCGAGGCAAGACAGCTCATCTCGGCCATGTCGGTGATCTACACCGCGACCATGCTGGTCATGCTCGTGGTGGCGCTGCGGTTCGTGAATCCGACGCAGCTCGTGGCACAGGTGAAGGAGACACGCGATGACTGACGACCGCCTGCACCGGGACAACGTTCCCGTGGGCATCGACGCGCCCGTTACGCCGACGGCGGTGGGCATCGTCCACCTCGGCATCGGGGCGTTCCACCGGGCCCACCAGGCCGTCTACACGGAGCGCGCGGCGATCGCCACCGGTGACACCTCGTGGGGAATCCTCGGCGTGACCCAGCGGTCCGCGCGGGTCCGCGACCAGCTGCGCCCCCAGGGCGGGGTGTACGCGGTGCTGACGGCGGGCGAGCAGGAGTCGTCCGTCGAGCTCATCGGCTCGGTCGTCGACGTCGCCTATCCCGCTGAGGAGACCGAGCGGGTCCTTGCGGTGCTCGCGGCGCCGTCGACCCACGTGGTCACGCTGACGATCACGGAGAAGGGCTACGCCCGGAAGCCGGACGGGTCGCTGGACCTGGAGGCGGTGGCTGGGGACCTGGAGGCGCTCCGGGCGGATGCGCGTGGGAAGACGCCCGCGCGGCCGGCGAGCTCGGCGATCGGGCTCCTGGTGCGCGGTCTCGCGGCCCGTGCGGCTTCCGACATCCCCATCACGGTTCTCACCTGCGACAACATGGTGGACAACGGGCGCGTGCTCGAGCGTCTCGTGCGACAGGCCGCTGAGGCAGGGCTGCCCGGGACCGACGGCGACGCCCTGCGCGGGTTCCTCGACACGCGGGTCACGTTCCCGTGCTCCATGGTCGACCGGATAGTGCCCGCGACGACGCCGGAGCAGCGCGACCACGTCAGCCAGGTGCTCGGCGCGCGGGACGAAGGGCTCGTGGTCGGCGAGCCGTTCGCCCAGTGGGTGATCGAGGACCGGTTCGCTGGGCCGCGCCCCGCGTGGGAGGCAGCAGGCGCCACCCTGACCAAGGACGTGGCCCCGTTCGAGCAGGCCAAGCTGCGGCTGCTGAACGGGACCCACTCGCTGGTCGCGTACTCCGGGTGGCTCGCAGGGCACACGACGATCGCCGAGGCGGTGGCCGACCCGGCGATCGCCGAGCGCGCCCGCCAGTACCTGTTCGAGGACGCGCTGCCGACGCTCACTCCGCCCGACGGCCTCGACCTGCACCTGTACGGCGAGCAGATCCTGGCCCGGTTCGCCAACCCGCACACCGGGCACACCACGGCCCAGGTGGCGATGGACGGCACGCAGAAGATCCCGTTCCGGTGGGGCGGTGTCCTCGCGGACGCGCTGGCCGCCGGGCGGGAGCCGCAGGGCGTCGCGTTCGGTCTGGCCGCGTGGGCCGAGTTCGTCCGCCGCCGGACGCGCTCCGGCCAGGGCGTCGACGACCCGCGGGCAGAGGAGCTCGAGGGTGTCGTCAGCGCCTTCGAGGTGCCGGGCGGTGCCGACGGCCTTGGCGACGTCGAAGGGCTGGCCGGTACCGAGGAGGACGTCCGCGCCCTCATCGGTCTGCCGGGTCTCCTGCCGGAGAGCACGCCGGAGAGCTTCCTGGACGCGGTGGCGGCGGAGATCGGCGCCGTCGAGCGCTGACCGAGCGCTGCGCCTCCCGAGCCGTGCCGCGCCTGCGAGCTGTCGGGCGTACGGGCCACCACGGTGACCTGTACGCCGGGCAGCGCCTCCCGCAGTCTCTCGGAAAGCGCATTCTGAAACGATTCGATCACACGTCGACGAGGACGGAGAGAGAGTGAGAGTCACGATCCTGGGTACCGGTGCTATCGCCGGGGCCCACGCGGAAGCGATCACAGGGCTGTCGGCCTACGGGGTGGACGCCGTCCTGGCGCACGCCGTCGACATCGATCCGGCCCGGGCGGAGGAGTTCGCCCGGAAGCACGGCGTCGCCGCGCACGGGGCAGGGCTGGCCGACGTGCTCACCGAGACGGACGTGCTGCACGTGTGCACACCGCCGGGCGCCCACGTGGCCGCGACGGTGGCCGCGCTCGAGGCCGGCGTGCACGTGGTGGTGGAGAAGCCCGCCACCCTGTCCCTCGCGGAGCTCGACCGGATCGCGGAGGCCGATGCCGGTTCGACCGCGACGTTCACGCAGGTGGTGCAGCACCGGTTCGGGCACGGGCTGCGACAGCTGCGGCGGCTGCTCGACGACGGAGCACTGGGCCGCCCCCTCGTCGCGACCTGCGACACCCTCTGGTTCCGGGCCCCGGAGTACTTCGAGGTGCCGTGGCGCGGCCGGTGGGACACCGAGGGCGGCGGGCCAACGATGGGCCACGGCATCCACCAGTTCGACCTGCTGCTGGCGGTCCTCGGGCCGTGGTCAGAGGTGACGGCGATGGCGGGGCGCCTTGCCAGGCACGTGGACACCGAGGACGTCTCGATGGCGATCGTCCGCTTCGCCAACGGTGCGATGGCCACGATCACGAACTCCCTGCTGTCCCCGCGGGAGACCTCCGACCTGCGGTTCGACACCGAGGCGGCGACCGTGGAGCTGTCGCACCTGTACGGGTACTCCGACGCCGACTGGACGTTCACGCCCGCGAAGGGCCGGGACGACGTCGGGCAGCTGTGGCAGCCGGACCCGATGGCCCTGCCCTCCGGGCACCTCGCCCAGCTGGTGCCGACCTACCGAGCCTTCGCCGCGGGCGAGGCGCCCCCGGTCACGGTGCACGACGTACGCGGCACGCTCGAGCTGGTCGCCGCGATCTACCGGTCGGCGTTCACCGGAGCAGTGGTCCGGGCGGGCGAGATCGGGCCGGGGGACCCGTTCCACGAGTCCATGCGCGGTACCGGCCCCGGGTGGGCCCCCGTGAAGGACCTGGGAGCGGAACGGGGCTGAGCGGCGAGGGTCGGCCGGCCGGTGAATGGTCCGTCCGGCTGACCTTGTCTCGACCTCTATCGATGTAGATCGTTACTGATTCCTGACCCGCTGGCTATGGACAACGCTTCCCGGGCGAGTATTGTATCGATTCAGTCGGCCGTGCGGATGCAGCCGGCGTGCCAACAGCAGTACGAGCAAGGAGGCTCACGTGGTTCGCACACGCACCACCACAAGGAAGGCCGCCGTCCACGCCACGGCTATCGCAGCGGCATCGGCGCTCGCCCTCTCGGCGTGCGGGGGCGGTGGGACCGCCGCATCGGCCGACGCCGCGCCCGTCGCCACCGACCGGGACATCGAGCTGTCGCTCGTCTGGTGGGGAGACGACGACCGGGCCTCCCGCTACCAGGAAGCGGTGACGCTGTTCGAGGAGAAGTACCCGAACATCGACGTCCAGACCCAGTTCCAGGCCTGGGACGACTACTGGACCGCCCGCAGCACCGAGGCGGCCGGCCAGACCCTGCCCGACGTCTTCCAGATGGACCTCGCCTACATCCACCAGTACGCGTCGAACAACCGGCTGCTGGACCTGTCGACCCAGGTGGGCGTCAACCTGGAGACGGGCGAGTACGACGAGACCCTGCTCGGCTCCGGCTCGGTCGACGGCGGCCAGTACGGCATCCCGACCAGCACCAACACGCTCGGCATGATCCACCATGACGACCTGCTGGAGGAGCTCGGCGTTGAGGCGCCGGAGGCTGGGCTGACCTGGGACGAGTACGACGCCTGGATCCGCGAGGTCTCCGCGGCGGGTGCCGACCACGACCCGCAGGTCTACGGCGGTACCGACTACACCGGAACCCTCTGGCTGTTCATCCAGTGGCTGCTCCAGCAGGGCAAGGACGCGTTCGCAGAGGACGGCTCGCCGGCCTTCGAGAAGGCTGACCTCGTGGCCTGGGTCGAGCGCAGCCAGCCGATGCGCGACGACGGTGTGTTCTACCCGGTCGAGCGCGCCAAGCAGGTGGAGCCCCTCACCGGGCTGCAGGTGAACGAGGCGACCACCGAGCTCACCTGGGACAACATGATGGCGGGCTACGCGGCGAGCGCAGGCACCGACAACGTCGGCCTGCTGCCGGTGCCCACCGGCGCAGAGGGCTCGCAGCAGTTCTGGAAGCCGTCGATGCTGCTCTCGTCGTCGGCCACCACCGAGGAGCCGGACGCAGCGGCCAAGCTCATCGACTTCCTCGTGAACGACCCCGAGGTGGGCAAGATCTTCGGCACGTCCAAGGGCGTGCCCGCCGTGCCGGCCCAGAAGGACGCCATGGAGGTGGCGGAAGGCTCGGTGGACGACACGATCGTCTCGTACGAGGAAGAGGTGGCCGAGCGCGTCACCGCCGAGACGCCGATCCCCGTGGAGGGCTACGGCGTGGTCGAGGCCGAGTTCAAGCGACTCGGCGAGGAGCTCTCGTACGGCAACATCACGGCCGAGGAGTTCGCCGACCAGTGGTTCCAGAGCGCCGGATCGAACCTCGGCGGCGAGTGACCATGTCAGCTACCACTACCGAGCGCGGCCGCCGGGCCGGGGGCGGCAGCGTGCGGGCGGCGCCGCCGTCGTCGGCCCCCGCACGGGGCGGCGCGGGCAAGCCGTCGCGCAGCCGGGCCGACACGCGTGCCGGCTACGCGTTCCTGTCCCCGTGGCTGCTGGGGTTCGTGCTGCTGACAGCCGGCCCCATGCTGATGTCGCTGTACCTCGCGTTCACCGACTACGACCTGTTCCAGGCGCCGCAGTTCGTCGGGATCGACAACTTCACCACCCTGTTCGCCGACCCGCGCTTCCTCAAGTCGGCCCAGGTCACCGCGCTCTACGTGTTCGTGGGTGTGCCGGTGAAGCTGGCCGCGGCGCTCGCGGTGGCGATGCTGCTGAACGCCAAGCACCGCGGCCAGGGCGCGTACCGCTCGATGTTCTACGCGCCCTCGCTCATCGGGGCAAGCGTCTCCGTGGCGATCGTGTGGCGCGCCATGTTCATCGACGACGGCATCGCCGACCAGGCCCAGCAGTTCTTCGGGCTCCCGGGCGGCGGGTGGGTCGGTGATCCCGACATGACCATGCCGATGATGATCCTGCTGGCGGTGTGGCAGTTCGGCGCCCCGATGGTGATCTTCCTGGCCGGGCTCAAGCAGATCCCGGCGGAGCTGCTTGAGGCCGCCGCCGTCGACGGCGCGGGCCCGGTCCGGCGCTTCCTGTCGGTGACCGTCCCGATGCTGTCCCCCGTGCTGTTCTTCAACCTGCTGCTCGAGACCATCGGCGCGTTCCAGATCTTCAGCTCGGCCTTCATCATCTCGGGCGGTACGGGGGGTCCGGCCGACTCGACGCTGTTCTACACGTTCTACCTCTACATCAAGGGCTTCACGGAGTTCCGCATGGGGTACGCCTCGGCCATGGCCTGGGTGCTCGTGCTCGTCGTCGGGATCATCACCGCCATCCTGTTCCGCACCTCGCGTGCGTGGGTCCACTACACGGGAGACGTGCGATGAGCGAGACCAGCTACCCGAACCACACCGCGCTGGAGGCCGGGGCCACCTTGCTCGCCGAGCGGGGCGGGTCGCCGTCGAGCCAGGCCCGCCGCCGCCGCCGTACCAGCTCCGTCGTGTTCCACGTGCTCGTGCTCGCCGTCGCCGCGGTGATCCTGTACCCCGGCGTCTGGATGGTGATGAGCTCGTTCAAGCCGAGCGGCGACATCGTCGGCAACGTGAACCTGTGGCCGGAGACGTGGACGCTCGACAACTACGTCTCGGCGCTCGGCGGGATCGGCGGGGTCTCGTTCTGGACGTTCGTCCTCAACTCGCTGATCCTCGCGGTCGGCTCGGTGGTCGGCATCGTCCTGTCCGCCACGGTGTCCGCCTACGCGTTCGCGCGCATCAGCTTTCCCGGGCGCGGGGTGTACTTCGCGGTCATGATCGGCACGATGCTGCTGCCGTTCCACGTGGTGATCATCCCGCAGTACATCCTGTTCAACTCCATGGGCATGGTGAACACGTTCCTGCCGCTGCTGGCCCCGAAGTTCCTGGCCACCGAGGCGTTCTTCGTGTTCCTCATGGTGCAGTTCCTGCGGGGGCTACCGCGCGAGCTCGACGAGGCCGCGCGCATCGACGGGTGCGGGCACTGGGGGATCTTCCGGCTCGTGCTGCTCCCGCTGATGCGGCCCGCGGTGATCACCAGCTCCATCTTCGCCTTCATCTGGTCCTGGAACGACTTCCTCGGGCCGCTGCTGTACCTCAAGCAGCCCGACACGTACCCGCTGCCGATCGCGTTGCGGCTCTACGTGGACCAGACGTCGGTGTCCGACTACGGCGCGCAGATGGCCATGGCCGTCCTCGCGCTGGTGCCGGTGCTGCTGTTCTTCGTGCTGTTCCAGCGCTACCTCGTCGACGGTGTCGCCACGCAGGGCCTGAAGGGCTGAGCGGCATGAGCACCGAGGAGCCGACCGGCGAGCCCGGGACCCCGCGCGCCGGTGGCCGCAGGGCTCGCGGCGAAGGGTTCGCCCTGCTCGGCGAGACGCTCCTGACCGGGGTGCTCGTCCTCGCCGGGAGCATCCCGGTGGTAACCCTCCCGGCGGCGCTCGCCGCGGGGGCGGCCCACCTGCGCAGGCACGTCGGCGGGTACGACACGTCCGTCCGCGGCTACGCGCACGACTGGCTCGCGGCGGTGCGGAACCTCTGGGTGCTGGGCGTGCTGCTGCTGGGCGTGGTGGCCGTGGTCGTCGCCAACACGGGGCTGACGGCGTCGGGCGTGCTCCCGGGCGCCTCGGCGGTCCGGTGGGTGACGTGGCTGGCGGCGGCCTGCGCCGCGGTAGTGCTCGTCAGGGCCGCGACGGCGTGGTCCGACGACGAGGCGGGCGGCGCCGAGGCGACACCGGGTTCCGGATCGGCAGCGGGTTCCGGGGCCGCGACACCGGGCTCCGGGTCGGCACCGGGCTCCGGGGTGGCGGCGCGGGATGCCGCCGGGCCGCGGCAGGTGCTGGCTCGCGGAGCCGCACGGTCCCGCGACGACCTGACCGGTTCGGCGCTGCTGCTCGCGGCCCTGGTGATGTGCGTGGTGCTCGTCTGGATGTTGACGCCGCTCGTCGTGGTGACGGGCGGCCTGCTGAGCCTTGCGGCGGTCGCCGTCGAGACCCGGCGTCTGGAGCGCAGCGTCTGCCGATCTCACCTGCATTCGATGCTCGGCGGCAGTGCCGCCACCGAGCAACCGTCCAGAGCAGAATTCAGAGAGGAATTCGACCATGACCTTGAGGACAATCCGGGCGGGTGCTGTCCTGGCGACAGCGTTCTGCCTCGGTCTGAGCGGCGTCGCCTCAGCTGCGGCGCCCGCCAACACACCGGCGTCCGACCCAACGCCTGACCCGACCACCGCCCAGGGTGACCCGAGCGCCCGGGGCGGGCCGCCGACGTCGGGCACCGAACGGCTCGACCGCGGCCTCGTGGCGGCCGCGACCAGCGAGGGAGTGTTCCTGAGCTGGCGGCTCCTGGCCGCGGAGGTCACCGGGCACACCGAGGCGGGCCTCGAGGGCCCCGGCTTCGCCGTGTACCGCGACGGTCGGCGGGTCGCCACGGTGACGGACTCGACCAACTACCTCGACGTCGACGGGTCGGCGGACGCGCGGTACCGCGTGGTGCCGCTCAGCGGACCGAGCAGGGGCAGGGCGGCGTCGGCCGGAGTCTGGGGCGACGGGCACCTGGACATCCCGCTGAACAAGCCGGCCGACGGCAGCACGCCCGTCGGCGAGGCGTACACGTACCGGGCGAACGACGCGTCGGTCGCCGACCTCGACGGCGACGGGGACTACGAGATCGTCGTCAAGTGGGACCCGTCCAACTCGAAGGACGTGTCCCAGGTGGGGTACACGGGAAACGCCTACCTCGACGCCTACGAGCTCGACGGCACGCAGCTCTGGCGCGTCGACCTGGGCGTCAACCTCCGCGCGGGCGCGCACTACACGCAGTTCCCGGTCTACGACTACGACGGCGACGGCCGTGCCGAGCTGATGGTCAAGACCGCCCCCGGCACGAGCGTGACCAGGTACCACGACGGCAGGCCCGGCGCCGAGCGCTACATCAGGATCCCGCGGGACGACCGGAAGGCCGGCGTGACCAACGCCGACGACTACCGGATGTCGGCCGACGACTACTACGAGCACCTCGTGGACCTGTTCCGCGGCTGGTCGTCGCGGTCCGAGGTGACCAGCGGGCAGTGGCCCGCCACGCTGGAGGAGGCGTGGGGCACGGACGCGCAATGGACTTACCCGCTGTCCGACGCCGAGGCGCGTGCCGCCGCCGACCACTTCATCGACGTCTACGCGCCGTCCCGCTCGACGCGGAACCAGCTGCGCCAGTTCGAGGGCTTCGTGCTGAGCGGCCCGGAGTACCTCACCGTCTTCGACGGGCGCACCGGCCGGCCGATGGAGACCGTCGACTACGAGCCAGGGCGCACCGACGACGGGCTGCTCTGGGGCGACTACGCGATGTCGCGCATCGAGCCGGGCAACCGGGTGGACCGGTTCCTGTCGGGCGTGGCCTACCTCTCCGAGGGTCGGCCCAGCGCGATCTTCGCGCGCGGCTACTACACGCGCTCCACGATCGCCGCCTACGACTGGGACGGGCGGCACCTGACCAAGCGCTGGCTCGCCGACTCGGGCTGGACGCCGATGAGCAACCCGTTCAACGACAGCCCGCACGGCGTGCCTGGCACCTCGCCCGAGTGGGGCAGCCTCACGACGCAGGGGTTCCACTCCCTGTCCGCCGCCGACGTCGACGCGGACGGCAAGCAGGAGATCGTCTACGGCTCGGCGACGCTCGACGACGACGGGTCGCTGCTGTACTCGTCGTCCGACACGCTGCCGGAGGGCTCCGCGAACCCCGGGGCGAACGCGGGGCTAGGCCACGGGGACGCCATGCACGTGACCGACATCGACCAGGAGCGGCCCGGGCTCGAGATCTGGACCGCGCACGAGGGCGGCGCCTGGGCGCCGTACGGTTCCGCGCTGCGTTCGGCCGAGGACGGCGAGGTGTTGTTCGGGCAGTACTCCGGGCGGGACACCGGGCGGTCTATGATCGGCGACGTCCTGCCTGGCGTACCCGGGATCGAGGTGTGGGCGTCCATGCCGGACGGCACCCTCGGTTCGGGCACGCTGAGCGCCACGGGCGAGCGGGTGGCGCCGTCGACCATGGGGACCAACCAGTCCGTGCGCTGGGCCGGGGACGGAACCACGCAGGTCATCGAGGGCTCGGGCGACGCAGTGCCGACCATCCGGGACTGGTCGCGCGGTGTGGTCGCGACCCTCGACGGGACGCTGACGAACAACGGCACCAAGGGCAACCCGTCGCTCGTGGCCGACGTGCTCGGCGACTGGCGGGAGGAGGTGCTGGTGCGGACCACCGACTCGAGCGCGCTGCGCCTGTTCCTGTCGACCGAGCCGACCGACATTGCGATGTACACCCTCATGCAGGACCCGCAGTACCGCGTCGAGGTGGCGCGCCAGCAGACGGCGTACAACCAGCCGTCGTACCCGGGCTTCTACCTGGGCTCGGACACCGACTGGTCGACGGTGCCGATCCCCGGCCGCCCCTGAGCGTTCCCCGCATCGAGTGCTGGGTATTCGCGTCGTTCGGAGCGTCTGGAGCGCGAATACCCAGCGCTCAACGCGGGGCGGGTCGTCCAAGGTCGGTGGGGCTACGGATGGTTCTCTGAACGGGGCGCTGATGGTGAGCTCGACCGAACCCAGCGGGATCGATGTGTTCATCGGCCCGACGTACGACTACGTCTGGCTCGGTGTCGTCGCGGCGATCGCCGTCCTGACGTTCGCCGCGCTCGTGGTCTGGTTCCGAACGCGTTGGGACCGACCGTGGGAAGCCGGCCTGACGTTGCTCGCGATCGTCGTCGTACCGGTCCTCGGGCCTGCGGCTTTCCTGGTGTCCCGCGGCAGGCGCCCGGTGGGCGACGCCAGGTCGTAGCAGCCCGCAAAGCTGACCATGTAGCTGCTGCCAAGATCGGCGCGGAACTGGCAGCAGGTGCATGGTCAGCTCTGGCGCCCGGACGACTACGTCGCCGAGGACGAGCTCGAGCCACGGACCACCAGCGTCGGCTGGAACATCACGTGCTGTGCCGCGGCGTCGGTCCCGCTGAGCAGGAGGTCCGCGGCGCGCACGCCGAGCTCGTGCGTCGGCTGGCGCACCGACGTCAGGGGCGTGGCCAGCTCTGCGGCGAACGCGACGTCGTCGTACCCCACCACTGCCACGTCGGTGGGGACGGCGATGTTCTCCGTACGGAGAGTGCGCAGCACGCCCAGCGCCACCAGGTCGTTCACGCAGAAGACGGCGGTGGGTCGGTCGCCCGACTCCAGCAGCCCGCGGATCGCCGCCTCGCCGCCCTCGGCGTTGAGGCTGGTCACCGTGACCTCGAGGAGAGCTGACGCCGGATCCAGCCCAGCGGCCACGAGCGCCTTGAGCACGCCTGCGTGCCGGTCGGCGCACTGCCTGATCGTGTGGGGCCCGTTGAGGAACACGATGCGCGTGTGGCCCTCGTCCAGGAGGTGGCCGGCGGCGAGCTCGCCGCCGCGGACGTCGTCGACGGCCACCGACGAGATGCTCGGGTCGGACGACGGGCGGTCCAGCAGCACGACGCCGGTGCCGCGCCGTCGGACGGCGAGCAGGTGGTCGATGTCGTTCGTGGCCGGGACGACCATGACCCCCTGCACGCCGTGCTCCTCGAACAGGCGCAGGTAGCGCTGCTCGCGGTCGGGGTCGTCGTCGGACGACGCCACCATGAGCGTGAAGTCGTCCCGGTCCAGGCGCTCCTCGATGCCCCGTGCGACGTCGGTGAAGAACGGGTTGGCGATGTCAAGGACGATGGCGCCGATGGTCGTGATGGTCCCGGCACGCAGCTGCCGGGCGGACCCGTTGCGCACGAAGCTCAGGTCTTCGATGGCGGCCTCGACGCGCTCGCGGGTGCCGGGCAGCACGCGTTCGGGCCGGTTGAGCACGTTGGAGACCGTGCCGACGGAGACACGAGCGGCACGGGCGACGTCGGCTATGGATGCTCGTCGGTGAGCGGCCGGCTGGGTCATGGAGCGCCTCCTTGCTTCGGGCTACATTATGAACCGTTTCACGAGGAACCGGAGGACCGGACATGTCGAGCAGTACAGCTGGCGCACGCGTCTGCTTCACGTCCCGGGTGCGGGCAGACCGTATCCCGGAGTACCGGGCGGCACACGCCGCCGTCTGGCCCGAGATGCTGGAGGCCCTGCGGGACACGGGCTGGCGCGACTACCGCCTGTTCCTGCGCGAGGACGGCCTCCTCGTCGGGATCCTGGAGACGGACGACTACGCGGCGGCGCAGCGCGGGATGGCCGCAACGGAGGTCAACGCGCGCTGGCAGGCGGCGATGTCGGGGTTCTTCGTGGATGACGGCAACCCCGACGACGGGTTCGTGCTGCTGGACGAGGTGTTCCACCTGGAGGCGCAGCTGGCGGCGCTGGAGGACGTGGGCTGACCCGCCCCGGTCGTCCGCTCCCGGTCGCCCCCGGTCGCGACGTGAGTTCTTTTCGAGGCCAAGGTTGATTCGCTTTGGACGGTCTCAAAGCGAATCAACCTTGGCCTCGAAGTGAGGCGGGGTGAGGTGAGGCGGGGCGGGGTGAGGTCGGGTGAGGCGGGGCGGGTCAGTTGACGCCGCCCTCGCGTTCGCTGAGGGCGTTCGGATCCGTGATCTCCGTCGGGTCGGGTCGGTTGAACGCCCAGGTGACGAACCACAGGACCACGCCGATGAGCAGCAGCCAGCCCGCGATCTGGTACTGGAGCGGGTCGCGCCCGGTCCACGGCCCGACGAAGAACGCGCAGAGCAGCGCGCCGAGGATCGGCAGGGCGGTCGGGGCCACGAAATGCTTTCGGTCCACGATGTTGTTCCGCAGCTTGAGCACCGCGACGTTCACGATCGTGAACACCGCGAGCAGCAGGAGCGAGGTGGTGCCGCCGAGCGCGGCGATCACGCCGGACTCCTCCTGCAGCGTCACGAGCACGATGAGCCCCAGCGCGATGAAGGTGGTGAACACGATCGCAGCGGTCGGAGTCTGCCGCCGGGGTGAGACCCGTCCGAGGAACGGCGGCAGCACCTTCTGCTTGGCCATCCCGTACAGGAGGCGGGACGCCATCAGCATGTTGATCAGGGCCGAGTTCGCGACGGCGAAGATCGTGATGAACGGGAAGATGGAGCCGATGGGGAAGCCGGGCAGAGCCCGCTCGACCACCAGCGTGAGCGGGGTGTCGCTCGCACCGAGCTCGCCCACCGGCACGATCGCCACGGTGAAGATCGCGACCAGCACGTAGATGACGCCCGTGACGCCGATGCCGGTGATCATGATGCGCGGGAAGATCTTCACCGGGTCGTGCGTCTCCTCGGCCATGTTGACGGCGTCCTCGAACCCGACCATCGCGAAGAACGCCAGCGCCGTCGCGGCGGTCACGGCGAGGAAGGCGTTCTTGTCGCCGGGGCTCTCGAACACCATCACGCGGCTGAAGTCGGCCTTTCCGCCGATCGCCGCGAAGATCCCGACCAGGATGATGAACAGCAGGCCGGAGAGCTCGACGATCGTGAGCACGATGTTCGCCTTCACGGACTCGCCGACGCCGCGCAGGTTCACCGCCGCGACCAGGGCCATGAAGACCAGCGCGACGGCGACCACGGTCCAGGTGCTGGGCTCGTCGATACCCAGGCCGACGAGCAGGTTGGACCCGACGGCGCGGGCGGCGGTGGAGGCAGAGGTGATGCCGGAGCACATCACGGCGAAGCACACGATGAACGTGAGGAAGTGGATGCCGAACGCCTTGTGCGTGTACAGGGCGGCGCCGGCCGCCTGCGGGTACTTGGTCACCAGCTCCAGGTAGGAGAACGCGGTGATGAGGGCGATGAGGAACGCGACGATGAACGGCGCCCATGCCGCACCGCCGACCTCTGCCGCCACCTGCCCGGTGAGCGCGTACACGCCGGTACCGAGAATGTCGCCGACGATGAAGAGCAGGAGCAGCTTCGGCCCCATCACTCGCTTGAGCTCCGTGGGTTCCTCGCCGAGTGCCGCGCGTTCCTCGGCCGCTGGTCGGGTCATCTCCGGTCACCTCCGTCCGAGGCGGCACATCCTCGGGCCGCCTCCCAGTGCTGTGGGCAGTGATCACCCCTGATCGATCAAGAGTCGCGTAAGCGGCACGGCACGGCAACGGACTCGCCGTAAGTTCTTGACGCTCTGACCTGCTGGGTCTATCTTCCGAAGTATCGGTTTGAACGATTCAACCCGATGGCAGACAGCCCTGCGGTCACCGCCGACCGCCCGCACAGCTCGACGGAGAGATATGCCGAACGCCGCACCGACGCTGCGCCTCGAGGGGGTCACCAAGTCCTTCGGGCCGGTGGCCGCACTCCGCTCCGGCACCCTCGTGGTCCAGCCAGGCAGCATCCATGCCCTCGTCGGCGAGAACGGGGCGGGCAAGTCCACGCTGGTCAAGGTCGTCGGCGGCGTCCACCGCCGGGACGCCGGCGTCGTCGAGCTGGACGGTGAGCCCGTCGACTTCGCCGGACCCGCGGAGGCCAAGGCCGCCGGTGTCGCCGTCATCCACCAGGAGCCCGCCAGCTTCCCGGACCTGACCGTCACCGAGAACATCTTTCTCGGCCGTGAGCCGCTCGGCCGCTTCCGCAGGATCGACCGCCGCGCGATGCGTGACAAGGCCAGCGGCCTGTTCCGGAACCTCGGCGTCGACCTGGACCCGGACCGCCCCGCCGAGGGCCTGTCCATCGCGGACCAGCAGATCGTCGAGATCGCCAAGGCGATCTCCCTGGACGCCCGGCTCCTGGTCATGGACGAGCCGACGGCGGCGCTGAGTGCCGTCGAGGTGCGCCGGCTGTTCACCGTCGCCCGCGGGCTGCGTGACGCGGGCAAGGCCGTCGTCTTCATCTCGCACCGCCTCGACGAGGTGGCCGACCTCTGCGACACCGTCACCGTCATGCGCGACGGTGCGCACGTCTCGACGGACGCCGTCGCCGACGTCACGCCGGACGAGCTGGTGCGCCGCATGGTCGGCCGCGACGTTGCCGAGCTCTACCCCAAGGTCGCGAGCACGCCCGGCGAGGTGGTGCTGCGGGTCGAGGGGCTGGAGTCGACCGGCACCTTCCACGACGTCTCCTTCGAGGTGCGGGCGGGCGAGATCGTGGGTCTGGCGGGCCTCGTCGGGGCCGGGCGCAGCGAGATCGCGCGGGCGGTGTTCGGCGTCGACCGGTACGACGCCGGGCGCGTCACCGTCGGCGGGCGGCCCCTGCGGCCGGGCGACCCCGCGGCGGCCATCGCGGCGGGCCTCGCCCTGGTCCCGGAGGACCGGCGCCTGCAGGGTCTCGTCACCGAGTCGTCGGTGGTCCGGAACGTGAGCTCCGTCGCACGGAAGCGGCTGGCCCGCCTCGGCATCCTGCTGCCTGACGCCGAGGCGCGGCTCGCGCGCGACTGGTCCGGCCGCCTCGCTGTGAAGGCCGGGGCGCTGGACGCGCTGGCCACCACCATGAGCGGCGGCAACCAGCAGAAGGTGGTGCTGGCGAAGTGGCTGGCCACCGGGCCGAAGGTGCTCATGGTGGACGAGCCGACCCGCGGTATCGACGTCGGTACCAAGGCCGAGGTGCACCGGCTGCTGTCCACGCTGGCCGCCGAGGGTCTGGCCGTCCTGATGATCTCGTCCGAGCTGCCGGAGGTACTGGGTATGGCCGACCGGGTGCTCGTGGTGCGCGAGGGGCGCATCGCCACCGAGCTGAGCCGCGCGGAGGCGACACCGGAGGCGGTGATGCGCGCGGCGACGCCGGGCGCTTCCCGCAGCGATTCCCGGACGGAGGGGGCGGCATGAGAAGCGTGCTCCGCCGTCGCGAGGCCGGCATCGCCCTCGCCCTCCTGGTCGTGATCGGCGTGACGACCGCCGTGCAGCCCGGCTTCCTGCTCACCGCGAACGGCTGGCGCGACCTGCTGCTCACCCCCGCGATCCTCGTGGTGCTCGCCGTCGGCCAGGCGGTGGTGGTCATCACGCGCAACGTCGACCTGTCGGTCGGCTCGGTGCTCGGCCTCACGGCGTACCTCACGGGCCGGCTGTTCATCGCGGAGCCCGACCTGCCGATCGTCGTGGTGACCCTGGTCGCCGTCGCGGCCGGTGCGCTGCTCGGCCTGATCAACGGCTCCATCGTGGCGTTCGCCCGCGTGCCCGCCCTCGTCATCACGCTCGGCACCCTCTACGTCTACCGCGGCGTGACCCTGACCTGGGCGGGCAGCGACCGGATCGACGCAGCCGACATGCCGCACCCCTTCCTCGCCCTGGGTACGCAGCAGGTGCTCGGCGTGCCCGTGCTGACCGTCGTCGCCGCGATCGTGCTGGCGGCGGTCGCCTACTACCTGCACACCTCGCGCGGCGGCCGGCAGCTCTACGCCATCGGGTCCGACCCCGACGCCGCGGCGCTCCAGGGCCTGCCCGTCCGCCGTCGGCTGCTGGGGGCGTTCGCCCTTGGCGGCGCCCTCGCCGGCCTCGCCGGCGTCATGTTCGCGGCCCGGTACGGGACGGTGTCCTCGGGCGCGGGCCTCGGCATGGAGCTGCAGGTCGTCGGTGCCGTGGTGGTGGGCGGCGTGGCGATCTTCGGCGGCAGCGGCACCGTGGCGGGCGCCGCGCTCGGCGCGATGCTCCTGCTCACCATCAACCGGGCGCTGCCCGTCGTGGGCATCCCCGACTTCTGGCAGCGCGCCGTCGTCGGCGTGCTCATCATCGGCGCGATCGCGCTGGACCGCGTGCTCGCGAACCGCCGATCGCGCCGCCTGGCTGCCGAACGGGACGCCGACCCGCCTGCCACCTCGCCACCCGGCGGTGCGGCGCCACCCGGCGGTGCGGCGCCACCCGGCGCAGGCCCGAACGACCGCGAGGAGGCGACCACATGAGGACCCACGCCCGTCCGTGGTGGCAGCGTGCGCTGCTCACCCGCGAGATGCTGACCGTCCTGATCCTGGTCGTGGCCTGGATCGTCGCCGCCTCGGTGGTGCAGGGCTTCGACGGCCCGCTCACCATCACCTACCTGGTGCTCGACGTCGCACCCGTGCTGCTCATCGCGCTGCCCATGACGCTCATCATCGCGACGGGGGAGATCGACCTGTCGGTCGCGTCGGTGGTGGGGCTCTCGAGCGTGACCTTCGGGCTCCTGTACCAGGCAGGACTCGGCCTCTGGTCGGCCACGCTGGTGTCCGTGCTGATCGGCGCGGTGTGCGGCGCGGTCAACGGCGCGCTCGTCGCGTACGGAGGGCTGCCGTCCCTCGCGGTCACCATCGGCTCGCTCGCCCTGTACCGCGGCCTCGCCGTCGGGCTGCTCGGCACGACGGCGGTCACCGGCTTCCCCGAGGCCTGGACCGACGGCGCCACGGAGAACCTTGGCGAGTCGCCCTACCCGGTGATCACCCTCGGCCTCATCGCGCTGGCCGCCGTGTTCGCCGTCCTGCTGCACGCGACGCCGTTCGGCCGGAACGTGCTCGACATCGGCCGCAGCAAGGAGGCCGCCCGGTTCTCCGGCGTCGACGTCAAGCGGACCCTGCTGATCCTGTTCGTGCTGTCCGGGGCGGTGTCGGCGCTCGCGGGCGTCTACTACACGCTCCGCTACGGCAGCGCGCGCGGCGACAACGCGACCGGCATGGAGCTCCAGGTGGTCGCCGCCGTGCTGCTGGGCGGGGTCTCCATCTTCGGCGGGCGCGGCGCGATCCACGGCGTGGTCGCGGGCGTCCTGCTCATCGGTGTGCTCGGTAGTGCGCTCCGCCTGGAGAGCGTCACGGTCAACGTCATCAACATCGTGATCGGCACGGCACTGGTTGTTTCCGTGGTCGCCCCGCGCATCGCGGGCGGCCTGAGAGTCCGGCGGCGAGCTGCCGCCGGGCAGCGAACGTAGGGAGACGGACGATGAAGTTCACATCTGTGCTCGCGGCCGGCACGGCCGCCGTGCTGGCCCTCGGCCTGACCGCATGCGGCTCGGGCGGAGGCGGGGACGACGCCGGTGGTACTGACGCCGTGACGATCACCGTGCTGCCCAAGAACCTGGGCAACCCGTACTTCGAGGCGTCGACGACGGGTGCCGAGGAGGCGGGCGAGGAGCTGGGCGTCACCGTGGAGGAGGTCGGGCCGGACACCGCGTCGCCCGACGCCCAGGTGCCGTTCATCAATACCGCCGCGCAGCAGGGCGTCGGTGCGCTGGTGGTGTCGGCGAACGACCCGACGGCGATCGGTGACGCACTGGAGGAGGCGCGGTCGGCGGGCACCAAGGTGGTCACGTTCGACTCGGACACCGAGCCGCAGTTCCGCGACATCTTCGTCAACCAGGCCTCGCCGGAGGGCATCGCGGACAAGCAGCTCGAGCTGGTGGCCGAGCAGATCGGGGGCGAGGGCGAGATCGCGATCCTCTCGGCGTCGGCCAACGCGACGAACCAGAACGCCTGGATCGCGCTCATGGAGGAGAAGCTCGCCTCCGACTACCCGGACATCGAGCTGGTCGAGACCGTCTACGGCGACGACGACGACCAGACGTCGTTCGACAAGACGGCCGCGCTGCTGCAGTCGCACCCGGACCTCAAGGGGATCGTCTCGCCCACCACCGTCGGCATCGCGGCGGCGGCACGCTACGTGTCGACGTCGGAGTACAAGGGCAAGGTCGCCGTGACCGGTCTCGGCACGCCCAACCAGATGCGGGAGTACGTCGAGGACGGGACCGTCGAGGCGTTCGCGCTCTGGAACCCGACCGACCTGGGCTACCTGGCGACGCAGGCCGCTGCGGCCCTGGCAGCCGGCGACATCACGGGTGAGGAGGGCGACACCTTCGAGGCCGGCCGCCTGGGCGAGTTCACCGTCGGAGCGGACGGCGAGGTCCTCCTGGGCGACCCGTACGTCTACGACGAGGCCAACATCGGAGACTTCGACTTCTGAGGTAGCTCAGGGTGCGTGGTCGGTAGAACGTCAGGTGGTCGGCAACCCGGGTTGCCGACCACCTGACGTTTTACCGACCACGCACTTGACCACCCGCCGTCCCCGGAATAGGCTCACTGAATCGTTTCAAGGTGCGTACGAGGGTGTGCGCGGAGAGGGAGGACGCCATGGCGGCATCCGTACGGACCGAGGTGGCCAAAGCAGCGCTCCGGCAGCAGACGATCGAGCTGCCGTCGTGGGCCTTCGGGAACTCCGGCACGAGGTTCAAGGTCTTCGGCCAGCCCGGCGTGCCGCGTGACCCGTTCGAGAAGCTGTCCGACGCCGCCCAGGTGCACCGGTACACCGGCGTCGCACCGCGGGTCAGCCTGCACATCCCCTGGGACCTCGTCGACGACTTCTCCGGTCTCGCCCGGCACGCCGAGGACCTGGGCGTGCAGATCGGCATGATCAACTCGAACGTCTTCCAGGACGACGACTTCATGCTGGGCTCCCTCGCCCACCCCGACCCCCGGGTGCGGGCCAAGGCGGTGGACCACCACAAGCAGTGCGTCGACGTCATGCGGGCCACGGGTTCCAAGGACCTCAAGGTCTGGCTCTCCGACGGTCTCAACTACCCCGGCCAGGACTCGATCCGCGCCCGGCAGGACCGGATCGCCGAGTCTCTTGCCGAGATCTACGCCGCGCTCGACGACGACCAGCACATGGTGCTCGAGTACAAGTTCTTCGAGCCCGCGTTCTACATCACCGACGTCCCGGACTGGGGCACGTCCCTGCTGCACGTCATGGCCCTGGGCGACCGGGCGAAGGTCGTGCTGGACACCGGCCACCACGCCCCCGGCACCAACATCGAGTTCATCGTGGCGCAGCTGCTGCGCCAGGGCCGCCTCGGCGCCTTCGACTTCAACAGCCGCTTCTACGCCGACGACGACCTCATGGTCGGCGCAGCGGACCCGTTCCAGCTCTTCCGGATCATGCACGAGATCGTTTCAGCCGGCGCCCACGCGCCGGACAGCGGGGTCAACTTCATGCTCGACCAGTGCCACAACATCGAGCCGAAGATCCCCGCGCAGATCCGGTCGGTCATGAACGTCCAGGAGGCGACGGCGAAGGCGCTGCTCGTCGACGTCGAGACGCTCACGGCGGCCCAGCTGTCGGGTGACGTGCTCGGCGCGCACGCTGTTCTCATGGACGCGTACGACACCGACGTCCGGCCGCTGGTGGCCGAGCTGCGCGAGGAGATGGGCCTCGACCCGAACCCGACGGCTGCCTTCACGGCGTCGGGCTACGCGGAGAAGATCGCCGCAGAGCGTGTCGGAGGCGCCCAGGCCGGGTGGGGCGCGTGAGCGTCGCCGTCGGCGACCGGATGCTGCCGGGCCCGCACGGCGACCTGCGCGTGCGGGTCTACGAGCCCGCGGCGGACGCCGAGCGGGTGGCCGGCCTGGTGTGGGCGCACGGCGGTGCGTTCATGCGCGGTGACCTCGACATGCTGGAGGCCGACTGGGTCGCGCGGAGCCTCGCGGACGCGGGCGTCGTCGTGGTGAGTGTCGACTACCAGCTCGCGCCGCTGTCCGACCCGGTCGAGCCCTGGCCCGGGCCGGACCGACAACCGACCGGCGTGCGGTTCCCGGTGGCGTCCGAGGAGGTGTCGTTCGTGCACGGCTGGGCGCAGGACGCCGGGCTCGGCGTCGCCGCGGCGAGCTGGTCGCTGGGCGGGGCGAGCGCCGGCGGCAACCTGGCGGCAGGCGCGTCGTTGCGGCTCCGCGACGCGGGCGGACCTCCACCGCGCAGCGTCTTGCTCGCCTACCCCGTTGCGCACTTCCAGCTACCGCCACCGAGCGTCGAGCTGGCCGGAAAGATGACGCAGGACTGGCGCGACCCCGACGCGCTCGCGTCGATGAATGCCAACTACCTGGGGCACGACGGCCCGCCGACGTCGCCGTACGCCTTCCCGGGTGGGCAGGATCTCCGCGGGCTGCCGCCCACCTTCGTCCTCAACGCGGATCAGGACGCCCTGCGGTCCTCGGGTGAGGCGTATGCAGCGGAGCTCGCCGCCGCGGGGGTCGACGTGCTGCTCGTTCGCGAGGACGGCACCCTGCACGGCCATCTCAACCACCCCGAGACGCCGGGCGCGGTGCGGAGCATCGCGCGCATCATCACGTGGCTCACCGCCGAAGGCCTCGTCGGCACGTCCCACGAGGCGCCACAGGACCGAACCGAAACGGAAGCAGCAGCCCGATGACGAACCAGACTGCCGACGCGACAGACGACCTGACGGTCACCTCGCTCGTCGCCCGCTCGAACCGGCTGGGCGCCGACCCGAGGAACACGAACTACGCGGGCGGCAACACGTCCGCGAAGGGGACCGCCACCGACCCGGTGACGGGCGAGCCCGTCGAGCTGCTGTGGGTCAAGGGCTCCGGCGGGGACCTCGGCACGCTCCAGCCCCAGGGCCTTGCCGTGCTGCGGCTGGACCGGATGCGCGCCCTCGTCGACGTGTACCCGGGCCTGGACCGCGAGGACGAGATGGTCGCCGCGTTCGACTACTGCCTGCACGGCAAGGGTGGTGCGGCACCGTCGATCGACACCGCCATGCACGGCCTGGTCGACGCCGCCCACGTGGACCACCTGCACGCCGACTCGGGCATCGCCGTGGCTGCGGCGGCCGACGGCGAGGCGCTCACCCGGGAGATCTTCGGCTCCGATGTCGTGTGGGTGCCGTGGCGCCGGCCCGGCTTCCAGCTCGGCCTCGACATCGCGGCGATCAAGGCGGCGAACCCGCAGGCCATCGGCTGCATCCTTGGCGGTCACGGCATCACCTCCTGGGGCGACACCTCGGACGAGGCGGAGGAGCGGTCGCTCGGGATCATCCGGCGCGCCGAGGCGTTCATCGAGTCGCGCACGGCGGCCCTCGCCGCCGACGGTGGACACGCGTTCGGCGCCGTCCGCCCCGGCTACGAGTCCCTGCCCGACGTCGAGCGCCGGGCCCGCGCGGCAGCGCTCGCGCCGGCGATCCGCGGCATCGCGTCGGCGGACGCGCCGCAGGTCGGCCACTTCACCGACTCCGACGTCGTGCTGGACTTCCTGGCCCGCGAGCGGTCGCTGCCGCTCGCCGCGCTCGGCACCTCGTGCCCCGACCACTTCCTCCGCACCAAGGTGAAGCCGCTGGTCGTGGACGTGCCGACGTCGGCGACGGTGGAGGAGACCGTGACCGCCCTGCGCGCTGCGCACGCCGCCTACCGCGCTGACTACGCGGCCTACTACGAGCGGGGCGCCGAGGCGGCGCGGGCGCACGGCGAGGAGCCGCCCGCGATGCGCGGCGCCGACCCGGCGATCGTGCTGGTCCCGGGCGTGGGCATGTTCTCGTACGGGCGCAACAAGCAGACGGCGCGCGTGGCCGGTGAGTTCTACGTCAACGCGATCAACGTGATGCGCGGCGCGGAGACGATCTCCACGTACGCGCCCATCGCAGAGGACGAGAAGTTCCGCATCGAGTACTGGGCGCTCGAGGAGGCGAAGCTGCAGCGCATGCCCGCGCCGAAGCCGCTGGCGACGAGGGTCGCCCTGGTGACCGGGGCGGCGTCGGGCATCGGCAAGGCGATCGCGCAGCGGCTCGCCGCCGAGGGCGCCTGCGTGGTCGTGGCGGACCTGGACACCGCGAAGGCCACCGCTGCGGCGGCCGAGCTGGGTTCGGCGGACGTCGCCATCGGTGTGGCCATGGACGTGTCGTCCGAGGTGGCCGTGCAGGCGGGGATCCGCGAGGCGGTGCTGGCGTTCGGCGGCGTCGACCTCGTGGTGAACAACGCGGGCCTGTCCCTGTCGCGGTCCCTGTTCGACACCACGGAGGCCGACTGGGACCTGCAGCACAACGTCATGGCCAAGGGCTCGTTCCTGGTCTCCCGTGAAGCGGCGCGGGTGCTGGTGGACCAGGGACTTGGCGGCGACATCGTCTACATCTCCTCGAAGAACTCCGTGTTCGCGGGGCCGAACAACATCGCCTACTCCGCGACCAAGGCCGACCAGGCGCACCAGGTGCGGCTGCTCGCCGCCGAGCTGGGGGAGCACGGCATCCGGGTGAACGGCGTGAACCCGGACGGCGTCGTGCGCGGCTCGGGCATCTTCGCGTCCGGCTGGGGGGCAAACCGGGCGGCGGTCTACGGGGTGCCGGAGGAGAAGCTCGGCGAGTTCTACGCGCAGCGGACCCTGCTCAAGCGCGAGGTGCTGCCCGAGAACGTCGCCAGTGCGGTGTTCGCGCTGTGCACCTCCGACTTCTCCCACACGACCGGACTGCACGTGCCCGTCGACGCGGGCGTGGCAGCGGCGTTCCTGCGGTGAGCGCGCCGGGGTTCGTCGCGATCGACCTCGGAGCGACGTCGGGCCGGGTGATGCTCGGGGTGCTCGACGACGGGCGGGTCGAGCTGGTCGAGTGCGGCAGGTTCCCCAACGGCCCGGTGGACTCCGGCGACGGCCTGCGCTGGGACGTCGAGGCGCTGTGGGCGGGGATCCTCGACGGGCTGCGCTCCGCGGGCGCCCTGGCGGAGCGGACCGGGGTCGAGGTCCGCGGGATCGGGGTGGACTCGTGGGCGATCGACCACGGGCTCCTCGGTCCGGACGGTGGGCTCGTGGGCGACCCGTGGTGCTACCGGGACGCCCGGACGGCAGGGGTGGCGGACCGGGTCTACGAGCGAGTCTCCTTCGCCGGGCACTACGCGGTCAACGGCCTGCAGCACCTGCCGTTCACCACGGAGTTCCAGCTCGTGGCGGGAGCGGACGGCGGGCCGGGCTCGGCCGAGTGGGCCCGCGCCTCCCGGCTGCTGCTCGTGCCCGACCTGATCACCTACCGGCTGACCGGACGGCAGGTCGCTGAGGTGACGAACGCGTCCACGACAGGGTTGCTGGACGCGCGGACGCGGACCTGGGCCTCCGGACTCCTGGACCGGCTGGTCACCGAGTACCCAGGGCTGTCCGGGCTGGGTGATCGGCTCCCGGAGCTCGTGGAACCGGGAACGGTGGTCGGTCCCCTGACGGACGCCGTGCGCGAGGTGACCGGTCTCGGCCTGGTCCCCGTGTTCGCCGTGGCCTCCCACGACACCGCGTCCGCGGTGGTCGGGACGCCGCTGCCGGAGGACGGGGCCGCCGCCTACATCTCCTCCGGGACCTGGTCCCTGGTCGGGGTCGAGCTGCCCGCGCCCGTGCTCACCGACGCGAGCCGCGAGGCGAACTTCACGAACGAGCTCGGCGTCGACGGCACCGTCAGGTACCTGCGCAACGTCATGGGGCTGTGGATCCTGGACGAGTGCGTCCGGGAGTGGACGGCGGACGCCTCACGGGGCGAGGGCCCTCCGGTCGACCTCGGCGCGCTGCTCACCGAAGCGGCGGCCGAGCCGGGCGGCCGGTGCCTCCTGGTCGTGGACGGAGACGAGTTCCTGGCTCCTGGCGACATGCCCGCCCGGGTGCACGCCGCGGTCCGGCGCTCCGGCACCGAGGTGCCAGAGACCCGGGCGGCACTGGCACGGGTGGTGCTGGACAGCCTGGCGGACACCTATGCCCGGGTGGTCCGGCAGGCCGGCGAGCTGGCCGGGACCGAGATCCGGGCCGTGCACGTGGTGGGTGGGGGCTCGCGGAACGAGCTGCTCAACCGGCTCACGGCGGCGGCGACCGGGCTCCCCGTGGTCGCAGGCCCGGCCGAGGCGACCGCACTCGGCAACGTCCTGGTCCAGGCGCGCGCGTCCGGCGTCGGGCCGCAGACGCTCGCGGGCCTGCGGACCGTGGTCCGCGACAGCACGGACCTGCAGCTGGCTGGACCGCCGCCCTGACTCGGTGTACCGGGTACACCGAGTCAGGGCCGCAGTCCTGCCGGTCTTCTCCCTGGCTCAGGCGCGGGCCGCGCTCGACGCACGCACGACGAGGTGCGGGCTCAGCTCGATGCGGTGCACCGGACGGTCCGCGCCGGCCGCCGGGTCGCTGCCGGCACCGCCGTCGTCACGCGTGCTCTCGCCGTCCGCCCGCGTGATGCCCAGCCGGCGCGTGAGCAGCTCCACCGCGCCCGCGCCGATCGCCGCCCGGGGCGGCCGTACCGCGGTGAGCGGGGGGTCGGCCAGGGCTGCCACCTCGTCGTCGTAGGCGACCACCGCCAGGTCCGCGGGTACCCGCATGCCGCGCTCCTGGGCCTGCTCCACCAGTGAGATCGCCTCTCGGTCGGAGTGCACCAGGAGCGCGGTGGCCCCGGTCGCCGTGCACTTGTCGAGCACGGACGCGGCGTCACCGGCCCAGCCGGCGTCGGACAGCGGAACGGTCTGCAGGTCCAGCACGACGTCGAGGCCCAGCTCGTCCGCCACCGCGAAGAACCCGGACCGGATGGCGGTCGTGTGCGGGGTCCGCGAGGTCACGAGCCCCACCCGCCGGTGCCCACGCTCCGCGAGGTGCCGTGCCGCCGTCCCCGAACCGAGCGCGTGGTCGGTGGCCACCGACTCGAGCGGCTCGCGATACCGCCCCGCCGCCAGCCGGCGTTCCATCAGCACCACCGGCAGGTTCAGGCCGGCGAGCCACTCGCCGAGCTCGGTGGCGTCAGGACCCTCGACGGGTGGCGCGACGAGCAGGCCGTCGACCCCCGGGGCGCCGTCGTCCCCGACGAGGGCCGTGACCTGGCGTCGTACCTGGTCCACGTCGTAGGACGCGCCGCGCAGGATCAGCCGCGCCGCCCCGTGCGCTGCGCCACGGGCACCGCGGATCACCTCGGGCCAGTAGTAGTCGAGCGACGGCACGACCATGCCGATCGTCGGCAGCCCGCCGTCGCCCGACTCCTCCGGCTCGGCGGCCCCGGCGGAGCGCGCCGCGCCGGCCGGGATCCGGGCGCCGCCGTGCACCTTCTCCAGCGTGCCCTCGGCGACGAGCAGGGCGAGGTCACGCCGCACGGTCACCGGCGTGACGCCCAGCACGCGCGACAGGTCGCTCACGCGTGCCGACCCGGTCTCGCGTACCCGCGCGATGAGGCGCGCCCGACGTTCGCTCGGTAGCGGAGCTTCCTCCGTCATACAACCTCCTGCGATCCGGACCCGGTGGGTCTCATGGTTACCCGGAATGTGCCAGATGGCGCCTCTGTGCGCGCCGTCAGCCGCAACCTGGTGAGGTGTTCGCCCCAGACGGCGGTCAGCTCGGGGTCGTCCAGCTCGCGCACGTCGAGCTCCGCGTCGGCCGCCTCCGGGTCCCAGCTGATGGTGAGCGCGCGGGCCGACGTCGGGCCGTCGGCCGGGGTCGGGCCGCCGACCGCGGTGGAGCGGACCAGCACGCTGCCGGGCGCGAGCGTGACGTCCCCGGCGAGGAGCCAGTGCCACGCCGTCCGGCAGTCGGAGGTCGGGGCGCCGGCCAGGTCGTCGCCGGTCGTGGGGCTGGCGACCGCAGTGGATGCGGCCGAGAAGGACCAGGTGTCCTCGACGGTGACTGCCGACGCGGCCCGGTCCAGGACCACCTCGCGCCACCAGGACTCGAGCCCGTCCACGGGATAGGCCCCGCCGAGGTCGACCCGGGCCCGCCAGGCGCGCTCCCGCGTCTCGTCGTCGAACGTAGGGTCAGTCGCTCTCTGAGGGCTGAGAGTGCGACCAAGCCTACGTTCGACGTCGGCGCCGGCGTCGGGGGCGCCGGCGGCGTCCGACACCGCGAAGCCGCGGGCTGCGAACTGCTCGCCCGGCGCCTGCTCGACCCCGCGCACCCGCGGGACGTTGTGCCAGTCGCCACGGACCACCCACGACGCGTACCGGTCCGGTCCGAAGGTCCCGGCACGGTAGGTCGGTTTGCCGGCGTCGACCACCACGGGCACCCCGTCGAGCGCCACGATGACGGAGCCGACGTCGACGTGGTTGTGGTTCTCTCCGTTGTGCCCACCCTTCACCGAGACGGCGAGGCCGCGCGTCGTCCCGGCGCTGGAGCGTGCCACGGCCACGCCCGTCGACGGGAACACTGCGCTCGGCACCAGCGGCGGCGTCCCGGCCGGCGCGCCGGCCGGCGCGCCGGCCCAGGCCTGGTCCGACAGCATCCGGACCGCGCGCGGGAGCGACGCCCGCTCGTCGAACAGGCCGCCGGGCAGCCCGCGGTACGACGCCGCGTGGCGCGCTGCGGCGTCGTCCCCCACGCGCAGCGCCCACGCGTGCACGATGTTCCAGGGCCAGGTCGCGAGCGGGCGCGCGGCGCCGTCGGCCACGTTGACGTACCAGTCGCCGCCGAGGTGCATGGAGTGCGGGAAGGTGACGGTGGCGCGGATGCGGTCCAGCGCCGCCGGCTCCGGCTCGATCCCGGCGAACCCGAGCAGGTCCTGCGCCTCGAGCGCGCGGGCGGCGCCCTGCCACCAGTAGTGGTAGCCCTCGTCGACCCCGCCGTCGGCGGGCAGCGAGGACCAGTAGGCGGCGATGCCCTCCGCGACGAGCGCGGAGACGGCCCTGCGCCGGTCCGGGTCCTCCTCCAGCGCGAGGTTGGCGGCGAGCACGTTGCCCTGGATCCACGGGCTCCAGTTCATGATCGGGTGGTCGACGCCGAGCCACCACCAGTCGCGCCGCTCGGTGAACGGCCGCAGCACCCGGGTCTGGGTCTCCTGCCGGACCCGCCACCGGACGCCGGGTGCCCGCTCGTCGAGCGCCGGCCCGAGCAGGTGGTCGACCCACGCGAGCTGCGCGGCGACCTCGCCGGCTCCGAGGTCGAGGTACGGCTCGGTCACGGTGGGCGTGACCCGGCCGAACCGGTCGAACGTGTCGTCGTGCGCGGCCCAGCACCAGGTCGACTGCTCGCACAGCAGCAGCACGCCGTCGACCACCTCGTCGACGCGCTCGGTGCTGGGGTCGACCAGGGCAGCCAGCGTGGCACGGGTGAGGCGCGCGTGCCGGGCGGCGACGTGCGCCTCGTAGACCGTGCGGTCGCCGTCGCGGAAGAACCGGGCGTACTGCGAGGCGAGGGGCTGCGGCCAGGGGGCGCCGCGCTCGGCGTCGGCCGCCGCGAGCGTGGGGCCGCAGTCCGCTGTCACCTGGTCGGATGTCCAGAAGCTCCGGTCGGTGACATCGGGCGTTGGCAGCGACGCTGCTGTCATGTGCTGTCCTCCAGTGATCGAAAATGATCGTATAGGAAGTCTTTGAGAAGGTCCAGGGGCTTGCCAAGCGCGTGCGACGTGGGCTTCAATGGGCCATCGTCCGATCGTAGTTGATCGGAACTGTTCGTCTGGTGTTCCGGCGAACGTGACACTCGATGGGGAGGAGAGCGGTGGTGCGGCGACCTGAGGTCCTGCTCGTCATGGATGACCGAGCCCGGCGTATGCAGTTCGGTCCTGAGGAGGACACCCGGCTGCGTGAGCTCGCGCGGCTCGGCGAGCCGGTGCGCGTCACCGCCTATGACACGCCAGAGGCGAAGGAGCGGCTGGCCGACGTCGAGGTGCTCCTCACGTCGTGGGGCGCTCCCCGGGTCACCCAGGACGTGCTGGACCTCGCGCCGAACCTGCGTGCGGTGCTGCACTGCGCGGGAACGGTCCGGCCGCTCGTGTCCGACGCCGTGTGGGAGCGCGGGCTGCTCGTCACCAACGCCGTGGCGGAGAACGCGCTGCCGGTCGCGGAGTTCACGGTGGCCGCGATCTTCATGGCGGGCAAGAAGGCACCGTTCCTCGCGAACCTCGCGCGCACGCGGCGCGACGACTGGTCCTATCTCGGCGAGCACGGCGTGCTCTCGAACCGCGACCGGGTCGTCGGGATCGTCGGCTTCTCCCGGACCGGGCGCCAGGTGGTGGAACGGCTGACCGTGCCGGGCTCCGGCCCGGAGACCCGCGAGATCCTCGTCGCTGACCCGTTCGCGGACCCCGCCGCCGTGGCAGAGGCCGGTGCCCGGCTGGTGTCGCTCGACGAGCTGCTGGCGGCGTCCGACATCGTCTCCCTGCACGCTCCCGAGCTGCCCTCGACGCGCAAGCTGATCGGCGCACGCGAGCTGGCCCTCATGCCGGACGGCGCCACCCTCATCAACACCGCGCGAGGCGCCGTCGTGGACACCGCCGCGCTGGAGCTCGAGTGCGGAGGAGGCCGCATCTACGCGATGCTCGACGTCACCGAGCCGGAGCCGCTGCCGGCGTCGTCCGTGCTGTACGACCTGCCGAACGTCATGATCACGCCCCACATCGCGGGGTCGCTCGGGACGGAGACGCGGCGCATGACCGCCGCAGCGCTCGACGAGCTGGAGCGGTACGCGCGGGGCGACGCTCCGCGGAGTGCCGTGACCCGCGCCGACATGGAGTTCGTCGCATGAGCCGCCACGTCCCCGCCATGCAGACCGGGCCAGAGGCCCGCGCCTGGCTCGCAGGCTACGCCGACCGGCTCCTGGCCGGGGTCCGGCCGTACACCTCACCGAGCGGCTCGCTCATCACCCTGCCCGGCGCGCCCGGCGGGTACGGCACCGCCGTCGACGGCCTCGAGGGGTTCGCGCGCACCTTCCTGCTGGCCGGCTTCCGGCTCGCGGGGGAGGACGGCGCGGACCCGACGGGGCTCGCCGAGCGGTACGCGGCCGGGCTGGCCGCTGGGACCGACTCCGCCCACCCGGAGCGCTGGACGCGGCCAGAGGAGCACGGCCAGGCCAAGGTCGAGGCCGCCTCCCTCGCCCTGATCCTCGACCTGACGCGCCCCTGGATCTGGGACCGCCTCTCGCCCGACGTGCAGGAACGCACCGTCGAATACCTCGCGTCCGTGGTGGGCGACCCCGACTACCCGGACAACAACTGGGTCTGGTTCCGGATCGTGGTGGAGACCTTCCTGCGGTCGGTGGGTGGCCCGTTCTCGGCCGACGACGTCGTGCACGACCTCGCCGCGCACGACCGGTTCCGCCGCCCGGGCGGCTGGTTCGCCGACGGGCCCGAGCGGAGCTTCGACCACTACGCGGGCTGGGCGCTGCACCTGTACCCGGCCCTGTGGCCGCGGATGTCGGGCGCGGCCGAGGTCGCGGCGGCAGCGGGCGACGACCTTGCGGCCCGGTCCGCGAGCGACCGCGAGCACCTGGCGCGCTACCTCGACGACGCGCTGGCCCTCGTCGGGTCCGACGGCTCCCCGCTGATCCAGGGCCGCAGCCTCACCTACCGGTTCGCGGCCGCGGCGCCCTTCTGGGCCGGTGCCTTCGCGGGCGTCGGCAGGCCGGGCCAGCTCCGGGAGGCGGCGACGCGGATCGTGCGGCACTTCGCCGAGCACGAGGTGCCGGGGCCGGACGGGCTCCTCACCCTCGGCTGGCACCACCCGTGGCGCCCCATCGCGCAGCGCTACAGCGGCCCCGGCTCGCCCTACTGGGCGAGCAAGGGCCTGCTCGGCCTCGCGCTCCCGGCGTCGCACGAGGTGTGGACGGCCGCACCCGAGCCGCTCCCCGCCGACGTCGGCGACGTGCTCACCGTCGCCACCGCGCCCGGCTGGGCGATCAGCACCACGCGCGACGACGGGATCGCGCGCGTGATCAACCACGGCACCGACCACGCCGTGCCGGGAGCCGACGGCGGTGACTCGCCCCTGTACGCGCGGTTCGGCTACTCGACGGCGACCTCGCCGCTGCTGGACGCCGAGGCGTGGGCCTCGCCGCTCGACCAGTCGGTAGCGCTCCTGACCGCGACGGGCCAGGCGACCCACCGCACGGGCTTCGAGCCCGTGCAGGTCTCGGCCGTCGGCGCAGCGGCGGTCCTCGGGTCCGTCGCCGACGTGCACTGGGTCGAGGCCGATCTCTCCGTCCCGGACCACGGGTCCGGGCGACCCGGTGCCGCCACGGCGGCGGGGCGGATCACTACCGTCTCGATCGTCCGCGGTGCCTGGGAGGTGCGTCTGGCGCGAGTCTCGGAGAGCTCGGCCGACGCCGTCGCGCTGCGGATCGGCGGCTGGGCCGCCGGTCCGGGGCTCGTCTCGACCCTGGTACCGCTCCTTGGCGACGTCGCCCCGGTGTGCGGCGAGACGACGTCCGACGACGCCACGCCGCTGGCCGGCCCGACGACCACCCCCTGGTCGCGGTACGCGCCGGTCCCCGACGGCTGGACCGCCGTCGGCATCTGTCTGGCGCGCACGCCCGCCACCCGGCGACCGCGTCTCGAGCTCACCACCGGACAGGCCGTCGTGACCTGGCCGGACGGGGAACAGACCACGGCGACCCTGCCCTGACCAACCACGCGCACCCGATGGTCGCCATCGGGGCGTCGTAGAACGAGATCACTCGAAGGAGAGTAGAGATGAACCGAAAGATCATGAGCGCGGTCGGCGTTGCCGCCGCCACGTCGCTGGCCCTGACGGGGTGCGGCGGAGAGTCCGAGCCCGCGGCCGCCGAAGGCCCGGTCACCATCACCCTGGCCGGCTGGGACTTCGCGTCCACGCCGGAGTTCCAGACGCTCGCTGACGCCTACCACGAGGCCAACCCGGACGTCACCGTGGAGCTCAAGGAGTACCCGGCGGGCGACGACTACGACACGGCCCTCACCGCCGACCTGTCCGCCGGTGCCGCGCCGGACGTCTTCATCGTGAAGAACCTGAAGAACTACGTCACGTTCACCGAGGGCGGCACGCTGCTCGACATCTCGGACGTGGCGGCGGAGCTCGACCCGGAGACGGGCGGCCTGGAGTCGATGGCGGTCGACGGCGTGACCTACGCGGTGCCCTACCGCCAGGACTCGTGGCTGCTCTACTACAACAAGGCGCTGTTCGAGCAGGCCGGCGTCGACCTGCCCGACGGGTCCTGGACCTGGGACGACTACGCCGCTGCCGCGGAGGAGCTGACCACGGGCATCGACGAGAAGCAGGTCACCGGTACCTACCTGCACAGCTGGCAGTCCGCCGTGCAGGGCTTCGCGCTCGCGCAGACCGAGGGCGCCTCGATCGACGGCGGCGACTTCTCGTACCTCGCGCCGTACTACGAGCGTGAGCTCGCGACGCAGGAGGCCGGCGCGCAGCCCAGCTACGCGACGGTCACCACGAACGAGCTGACCTACCAGGCGCAGTTCGGCACCCAGAAGGCCGCGATGATGCCCATGGGCTCGTGGTACATCGGCACGCTGGTCGCGGAGCAGGAGTCGGGCGCGGCGGAGACGTTCGAGTGGGGCATCGCCCCGATGCCGCAGCTCGACGAGTCGACGACCGGCACCGAGAACACGCCGGTCACCTTCGGCGACCCGACGACGATGGGCATCAACGCAGGGATCGACGAGTCGAAGATCGCGACCGCCAAGGACTTCCTGCGGTTCGCCGCCGGCCCGGACGGCGCTGCCGCGCTCGCCGAGATCGGTATCACGCCCGCGCTGATCGACGACGCGGCGGCCGACGCGATCTTCTCGCTGGAGGGTGTGCCGCAGGACGACCTGTCCCGGTTCGCCTACACCACGCACGAGACGCTACCGGAGAACCCGGTAGGACCGACGACGGCGGGCATCCAGACCATCCTGGGCGAGATGCACTCGGCGGTCATGTCGGAGTCCACGCCGGTCGACGAGGCCATCACGGAGGCCGAGGAGCGCGTAGCCAACGAGGTCGGCTAACCACTCCTTCGGTTGTGGGCGCGATCGATGCGCCCAAGACGGACGCACAGTCGCAACGTTCGCGCCCACAACCAAGAGCCGGCCCGCGCGGGCCCCGGACCATCACGCACTCGACGAGGAGATATCCCCCATGACGACACCGGTCGTCGGCAGACAGCGGACCCTCGGGTTCTCGCAGCCCGCGCCCCCGCCGCCGCTCAGAACCCCACGTACGTCGCTCAAGCTGCGCAACGCGCTGATCGGCTGGACCTTCATCCTGCCGAACTTCCTCGGCTTCGCGGTGCTCACCCTCGTGCCGGTGTTCACGCTGTTCTACATGTCCCTGACGGACTGGAACATCTTCGGAACCGCCAAGTGGGTCGGCCTCGACAACTTCGCGCGGCTGGTGGGCGACAAGAGCTTCCACATCGCGCTCGGCAACACGTTCTACTACGCCGCGCTGCACATCCCGATCACCATCGTGGTGTCCCTCAGCCTCGCGCTGCTGCTCAACCAGAAGCTGCGCGGCGCCGCGTTCTTCCGCACCGTGGCGTTCTTCCCCTACATCACGTCGATCGTCGCGGTCGCCGTGGTGTGGAACATGCTGTTCAGCCCCGAGTTCGGGCCGATCAACCAGTTCCTGAGCCTGTTCACCGACGGCGACGTGCCCGGCTGGACGGTCTCCAAGGACTGGGCGATGCCCGCCGTGATCATCGTGGGCACCTGGAAGGACATGGGCTACTACATGCTCCTGTTCCTGGCCGGCCTGCAGACGGTGCCCGGCGAGCTGCAAGAGGCCGCCCGGCTCGACGGCGCCAACGCCTGGCAGCGGTTCCTGAACGTCACCCTGCCCTGCCTGCGACCCACGATGTTCTTCGTGACCGTCATGGTCACCATCCAGAGCCTGAAGGTGTTCGACCTGATCCTCGTCATGACCGACGGTGGCCCGGGGCAGGCGACCCTCGTGCTCAGCCAGTACATCTACCAGAAGGGCTTCGAGCAGTTCGATTTCGGGTACGCCTCGGCGATCGCCGTCGTCCTGTTCCTCATCTGCATCGTCGTGACTGTCGTGCAGTTCCTGTACAACAAGCGGAAGGAGGCGTGATGGCCGCCCGTCCGTCCGCGCTCCAGCGGTCCGGCCGCGTACTGCTCTACGTGGTGATGATCATCGCCGCGGCGGGCATCATGCTGCCGTTCGCCTGGATGGTGATCTCGTCACTGAAGCTCAACAACCAGGTGTTCACGGCACCGGTGCAGTGGATCCCGGATCCCGTGCAGTGGCGCAACTACTTCGACATCTGGGTCAAGGCCGACATGGTCACGTGGGTGCGCAACACCCTTGTCGTGTCCGTCGCCGTGACCTTTCTGCAGGTGCTGACCGGCAGCTTCGCCGCCTACGGCTTCGCCAAGATGCGCTTCCCCGGCCGGGACGCGCTGTTCCTGCTGTACATCGGGACCATCGCGGTGCCGTGGCAGTCCTACATGATCCCGCAGTTCCAGATGCTCTCGAGCTGGGGGCTCAACAACACCCTGTGGGCGATCATGCTGCTGCAGGCGTTCGGCGCCTTCGGCGTGTTCCTGATGAAGCAGTACTACGAGTCCATCCCCGACTCCCTGTCGGAGGCGGCACGCATCGACGGGCTCTCCGAGTACGGCATCTGGTGGCGCATCATCATGCCGCTGTCGGTGCCGGCTCTCGCGTCGCTGACGATCATCACGTTCGTCCAGACCTGGAACGACTACCTCGGTCCCCTCATCTATCTGCGTGACCGCGAGCTGTGGACCATCCAGCTCGGCCTGCAGTCGTTCATCGGGGAGTACAACGCCGAGCACGCGCTGGTCATGACGGGCTCCGTGCTGTCGGTGCTGCCGATCGCGCTCATCTTCCTCTTCGGCCAGCGCTACTTCATCCAGGGCATCGCGACGACGGGCGTCAAGGGATGAGTACGACGGAGGCCGCGGGGGCAGCGCAGCGGCGTCGGCCCCTGATCGCGCCCGAGACGTACGAGCTGGTGTTCGGCACCGTCTACACGGGGCTGATGACGAACCTGCTCCTTGCGGTCGCCTGCCTGCCCCTCGTGGTGCTGGTCGCGGCAACGGACCCCGCGGCGAGCTGGCCATACCTCGCCCTGGCGGCGCCGCTGCTCGGCCCGGCCGTCGCCGCGGCGTTCGCCGTGTTCGGCGCCTTCGGCTCCGACGGGTCGACGGCGGTGGTGCGCACCTTCGCCCAGGCCTGGCGCAGGCACCTGCGCCGGGGCCTGGCGATCGGGGCGCTCGCGACGGGGGCGGTCGTCGTCGCGGCCGTGGACGTGGCGTTCTTCTGGGGCCGCACCGTCGGCGCGGCAGCGATCCCGGTGCTGGTGACGCTCGCCGTCGTGGCGGTGCTGACGGCTGTGCTCGCCCTGGCCGCCGTGCCGGAGATGCCGGGGGCTCGCCTGCGCGAGGTGCTGCTCGCGGCCCTCGTGCTCGGGGTGCGGCGCTGGTACCTCTCGGCCGGGGCCCTGCTGGTGCTCGGCCTGCTGGTGTCGCTCCTGGCGGCCCGTCCGGTGGTGGGCCTGGGCTTCGCGGCGGCCCCGCTGCTGTACGCGGTCTGGGGCATCTTCCGGTTCGTGCTCCGTTCGGCACGATAGGGGCGAGTCTCCCGACCGGCGTGAACCGATTCCGTCCCCCACGCGGATACCTGGGTGACAGTGGTTCCGACGGGCAGGGAGACACGATGCGTACGAACGAGCACGAGACGTGGGACAGGGCGGCGCCATGACGGCGGCCGCCGAGCTGGTGGGCACCGACGTCGCACCCGAAGCCGGTCGGTCCGACGCCCAGCTCATCGCGTCGTCCCTGCACGAGCCGGAGGACTTCGCGGCGATCTATGGTCGGCACGCGAGGACGGTCCACCGGTACGCGTACCGCCGCGTGGGCGCGGAGCACGCCGAGGACGTGGTGGCCGAGACGTTCGTGGCGGCGTTCCGTCGCCGGGCCTCCTACGACCTGGACCGGCCCGACGCCCGGCCGTGGCTGCTCGGGATCGCGACCCGAGAGGTCGCCCAGCACCGCAGGGCGGAGGAGACCCGGTACCGCGCCATGGCGCGAGTGGGGACAGTGCTCCCCGAGGACGGTCTCGCCGACCTGGCGACCACGAACGTCGCTGCCCGAGCCGCCGGGAGCGCGCTCGGCGAGGCGCTCTGCGGCCTCCGGTCCGGCGACCGGGACGTGCTGCTGCTCTGGGCGTGGGGCGACCTCAGCTACGAGGAGATCGCCACGACCCTCGACATCAAGAAGGGCACGGTGCGGTCCCGGCTGCACCGGGCACGCAAGCTGGTCCGCGCGGCGCTTCCGGGTGGGCTCTGGGACGAAGCGGAGGACGCGCGATGAGCACGAGCACCAGGTGGACCGTGCAGGAGCCCGGCGGGAGCGAGCTGGAAGCGCTGCAGACGACGGGTGGGCTGCTGGACCCGTCGGAGGCCGAGGCCGAGGGAGCGTTCCGTTCGGCGCAGGCGCGGTTGACGGCGGAGCTGGGGTCATCCGTCGCCGTGACGGACGGGCAGTACCGGCACTCGGCCGGGACGGGCCGGCTCCGGGCCGTGCGGGCTCCGGGTGACCGGCGCGAGCCGGCTTACGGACGGCCGGGCAGCCGGCGTCGGACCGGAGGATCACGCAGGCCCGCGGTGCGTGCGGCCGTCGGACTGGGCCTCGCGGCTTCCGTCGCGGGGGGGCTGCTCTTCGCGCCGACGGCGACCCTCACGATGCCGTGGGACGACGACGGCGGCACGGTACCGCCCGGTTCGGCGTCGGCGTCGGAGATCCTGCAGGCCGCTGCCACCCGTACCGTCGCCGCCGCGGACGACTCCTGGGACGAGATCCGGGGCGACCAGTTCGTGTACTACCGCACCACGGGAACCAACCGGTACGAGGTGGTGGGAGAGGGCACCACGAAGATCTCGGAGGACTACGCGGGCTGGTTCTCGGTCGACGGGACCCAGGACGGCCGGGCCACGGCGACGTACTCCGTAGGGGATCCGCTCGACACGACGCTGTTCACCTGTGCGGATGGTGGGCGAGAGCGGGCTCTCACAGACGGCGGCGACTGCAGCTCGGAGCCCGAGCTCGACCTGGACGCGCCCACCGACGCCGACGCGATGTACGACTATCTGCTGCGCGACGGCGACGGCGACGGCTCGGCGAGGTCGATGTTCATCAGCGCAGGCAACGTGTTGCGCAGTCTCACGCCGGAGGCACAGGCAGCGGTCTTCGGAGCGCTGAGCCGGGTGGACGGGCTGATCGTGACGCCAGGTGTCAAGGACGCGGCGGGACGGCCGGGCATCGCCGTCGGCGTCGACATGGAGGGGGACTACCGGCAGGACCTGATCTTCGATCCGGAGACCAAGGACCTGCTCGGTGGTGCGAGCGCCTACGCCGACGGAATGGCTGACGGGTACGCGATCGTCGAACGGACCATCGTGGACGAGGTGGGCCAGAAGCCCTGACCGGCGGCTGACAAGGTCCGCTTCCAGCAAGCGGTTAGGCCCGGAAAGCCACTGAGATTCGGGCCCAACCGCTTGGTGGAAGCGGACTCTTGCACTCCCAGCTAGAGGTGCTGGGCCACGTGTCCCTCGTACCTGTCCAGCACTGTCGCCGCGGTCTCCTGCGCCGGGCGGGCCCAGATCTCCTCGTTGAAGATCTCCGTCTCGATGTCGCCGACGTACCCCGCGTCGCGCACCCAGCCGGTGATGGTCGCGAAGTCGATGTACCCGTCGCCCACGTGGCCGCGCGAGTTCAGGGGCTCCGCCGCGAGCGGCAGCACCCAGTCGCACACCTGGTACGACGCGATGCGGTCCTCCCGCCCGGCCCTGGCGATCGACTTCCGGAGCGAGGGGTCCCACCACACGTGGTACGTGTCGACCACGACCCCCACCTCCGACGCCGCGAACGGCGCCGCCAGGTCCAGCGCCTGCGCGAGCGTGGAGATCACCGCCCGGTCGGCGGCGAAGATCGGGTGCAGCGGCTCCAGCACGATCCGCACCCCGTGCTCGGCGGCGAACGGCACCAGGTCGGCGATCCGGTCGGCCACGCGGCCGCGTGTGGCCACCAGGTCCCGATCGGTGCCCGACGCCGGAGGCCCGCCCGGCGTCGAACCCACCAGCCCGCCGACGACGAAGACCAGCTCAGCGGTGCCGATCGTGGCCGCCTCCTCGATGGCCAGCTTGTTGTCGTCGAGCGCGGCGCGGATCCCGGCGTCGTCGGCCGCGGTGAGGAACCCGCCGCGGCACAGCGACGACGCGCGGAGCCCGGCGTCGGCGATGATGCGCGCAGCCTGCGCCGCACCGACGTCCTGCACCACGTTGCGCCACGGCCCGACGGCGCCGAAGCCCGCCATGGCCGCCGCCTCGCACGCCTCGGCGAGCGAGGCGTGCTTGACGGTGGCGGTGTTCAGGGAGGCCCTGCTCATGCCGTCACCCCGTTCGTCGTCAGGAAGGCGCGGAGGCGGGTGGCCGCGAGAGGCGGGTCGAGCAGCATGCCGCAGCCGTCGGCCAGCCGGGCCAGCTCGACCAGGTGGCGCAGCGATCGGCCGGACTGCAGGCCGCCCACCAGCGAGAACCCGGGCTGGAACCCGTTGAGCCAGGACAGGAACGCGATGCCGGTCTTGTAGTAGTACGTGGGCGCGGCGAAGATGTGCCGGCCCAGCGCCTCGGTCGAGGCCAGGATCTTGTGCCCGCCCGCGGCGTCCCCGGCGTCGAACGCCTGGAGCGCCGTGGAGGCGGCCGGGTAGATCGCGGCGAAGATGCCGAGCAGCGCGTCCGAGTGGCCCTGCTCGTCGCCCGCGATCAGCTCGGGGTAGTTGAAGTCGTCCCCGGTGTAGAGCCGGGGCCTCGTCCCCGCGTCCGACGGCGGCAGCGACGCGAGCGACCGGCGCAGGCCCACCTCGTGGGCGGCGTCGAGCAGCGACACCTTGACGCCGTCGATCCGCGGCTGGTGGGCCCGGACCAGGTCGAGGAACGTCGCCGTGGCGTCGTCGACGGAGTCCGAGCCCCAGTAGCCGGCCAGCGCCGGGTCGAACATGGTGCCCAGCCAGTGCAGGATCACCGGCTGCTCGGCGTCGGCCAGGACGGCGTCGTACACGCGGGCGTAGTCCTCGGGGCCGCGGGCGACCTTCGCCAGCGCACGCGAGGCCATGACGATGACCTGTGCCCCGGCCTCCTGCACCAGGTGCACCTGCTCGCGGTAGGCGTCCGCCACCGTGGCCAGGCCCGCGTCACCCGGCTCCAGCCCGGCGACGACGTCGGGCGCGAGCTGGTCGGTGCCCGCGCCGCAGGCGACGCGCGCGTTCACGGACGCGGCCTCGGCGGCGGAGCGCCGCACGAGCTCCTGCGTAGCCGCCCAGTCGAGCCCCATGCCGCGCTGGGCCGTGTCCATGGCGTCCGCGACACCGAGACCGTGCTCCCAGATCCGGTGCCGATAGGCGAGGGTCGAGTCCCAGTCGACGACGGCGGGCGCGCCCGGGACGTTCTCCGCGCCGACCTGCGGCACCACGTGCGCCGCGGCGAAGGCGACACGGGACTCGATGGGCCGCGCCGGTGTGGTCCAGGGTCCCGGGGCGTTCAGCTCGATGGCCTCGGACCCGGTGACCCGGCCGTCGGCGTCGAACAGGGGAAGCACGAGTGCGGTCCCGCGCACAGGCTGTCCTTTGGTGTGCTGTTCCTTGTGTTCCGCTTCGGGCGCGTGGCTCGTTCCTCGCCCCGCACCCTGCGCTGCACCCTTCGTCACAGCTGTGCCCTCCCGTGCTG